>CAWFVJ010000010.1:0-285286 GCA_963819175.1 uncultured Acidobacteriota bacterium | reverse complement strand
GTGCCTAGGCAGAGGGTTGACACTAGCAGGCCGGTGTTGCCGAGGGTTTTATATTCCATATTTCTCCTTGCCCAAAAGCAGTCTTATGCTTGAGTGTTGCCAGACCAACGCCTCGCGGCGTTCTTCGTATGTGGCCACACAACAAAGCTCACGAAGAGCACTCGAATTCAATCTCTGCAATTGTACAATCGGCTTATGTCGCGCAATGTTGGCTATTGAATTCCCAATCGCCCGATTGCTCCGGATCACGGGCTGTGCCGAAAATTGGCGATTCGAACGGCCGACTGCGAAAGCTGTCCAGGCACTTGGACTTGTGAGGACCAGCTTCCGTGTAGGCCGTCACTCCCTTGTTCGGAGCAGTTTCTTTATGCCTAAGGTGAAAATGACATTGACTAGGGTAAAAACCTGAGCTACCGTTTGTCTGTTTTTTGGAGGGTGTGGCATAGTGCGCAAATTTACTGTGCAGTTATTCCTGCAGTGGCGGGCAGGCCTACCGGTTAATTAAATTCCGATTTGGAGGCGAAGCTCTATGGGCGGCTATATGGGAAAGTTGGCGTGGATTGATCTGTCCACCGGCGCTGTGAGTGTTGAAGAGATCTCGGAGGACGTCCGGAGAAAGCATATTGGCGGGACCGGACTCGGGGCGTACATCATGCGGCAATCTCGATTTCATAAAATCGACCCGCTGGGGCCCGAGAACATCCTTATCTTCGCCTCAGGGCCGCTGACGGGTGCAAATGTTCCGACCTCCGGACGTTACGCGGTGATCGCAAAATCGCCGGCGACGGGAATTTGGGGTGAAGCCGATAGCGGAGGAAGATTTGGAATCGCCCTGAAGTCCGCCGGGTATGACGCGATCGCCATCACAGGAAGAGCGCCATCACCGTCGGTTCTGTGTGTGATCGAGGGAAAGATTTCGGTTCTTCCTGCTGAATCGGTGTGGGGAAAAGACACGGTCGAAACCTTTGATATTTTGACGGCGAAGTACGGAAGCAGGTCAGCGACCGTCTGCATCGGCCCCGCGGGTGAACGAATGATGCGACTCGCGAACATCATGAGCGAGGGACTGCATGCCCGGGCCGCTGGACGAAGCGGAATGGGCGCCGTGATGGGCTCCAAGCAGCTAAAGGCCGTGGTAGCCGACGGTACGTTACGCACACCCATCGCGCACCCGAAGAAGCTACAGCAGAGTATCCGTGAGCACCAACCCCTCTTTTTGGAGAAGATGAAACGCTACCGCGCATACGGAACGCCAGGGGGCGCACTCGGAGGCGCTGTTCTCGCCGATTTGTCCGGCTTTAATTGGACCGATGGAGATTGCGCCAAGAGGGTCGAAGGACTCAGTGGCGAAATCATGCAGCAGGAGCACGCCTCTGGGAAGTATCACTGTCCACCGTGCGCGATCGGGTGCGGGAAGGAAGTGCACGTTCGTAGCGGACCCTATGCTGGCAAAACTGCGCCGCTGGAGTACGAGACGATTGGCGGCTTCGGCCCGCAATGCGGGGTGTTTGATTGGAACACCATTATCGAGGCAAACAATCTGTGTAACCGTCTCGGTATGGATACGATTTCGGTCAGTGGAGCAGTCGCCTTTGTCTTCGAAGCCGTGAGCAAGGGCCTGATCAAGAATCCGCCGGCAGGACCGAAGCTCGAATGGGGCAGGGGTGAGGCGGTATTGTCACTGATCCAGGAAATTGCCGCGGGCGAAGGCGTAGGAGCGTTGATGCAGGACGGAGTCCGCAGCGCGGCGCGGCAACTTGGTCCGGAGGCGGACAAATTTGCCGTCCAGGTGAAAGGTTTGGAAGCGCCTTACCATGATCCCCGAGCGATCACGAGTTTGGCCGTTGCTTACGCGACGGCGAATCGGGGAGCATGCCATCGGGGCTCGACCCATACCTTGGAGCGCAATGGACTGGCGGGCCTTGGGTATCCGCAGCCGGTGGATCGCCTCGCGCAAGAAGGCAAAGGAAAGCTCGCAGCTTTGGCCCAGAACTATGCGGAACTGGCTAACAGCCTGAAGTTCTGTTCCCTCTCAATGGCGGCCTTGGACGTTCCGCTCTTACTGACGTGGACAAATTGTGTAACCGGCTGGGACATGGATGCGGAGGAATTTCTCAGGGTTGGGGAAAGAAACTTCAACCTGAAGAGGCTGTTGAACCTTTCTTGCGGGCTGACCGGGGCCGATGACACTCTGCCCTACAGGTTTACCAATGAACCGTTCCAGTCGGGCGGTGCTGCTGGATCTGTTCCCGACCTGCCCAAGATGCTGAACGAATATTATGAGTTTCGCGGTTGGGACAAGGATGGGGTCCCGGGTGAAAGCAAATTGAAGGAACTGGAGCTTATTCCCGTAACTCAGACTAGGGTCGCCTAACACAGGGCTACGAAGTGTCTAATTCCCTCTGGCTTTTCGGTCGGATGCCGATGTTGTATTCGAGGGCCCTTCACTGTTCAGTGTTACGCCGGTCACATTCAAATCATCGCTCGAAGTGTATGGATTATTGAATAGACATTATTGGGATCACGCTTCCATATGACGAGCGGTTCCTTATGTGAACAGAGAAAGGAACGTCGCATGACGACGAAATGTTGGTTTGCAGTAGCACTGATAATAATGACGATCATCGCAACAAACGTGTTTGCCTCCGACCCTCCTTTTACGCGCATTAGCGCCGTGGCGCTGAAGGCGATGGAGGCTGACGGAAAAGAGATCGCCCTTATAGACCCCCGAGAAGAGGGTGTTTTCGGCAAAGCCCATTTGCTTTATGCGGTCAACATGCCGTTGAGCAAGCTGGAGCTCAATATTTTCAGGATGGTGCCGCGCAATTCTACCCGGATTGTTTTGACCGATGGCGGAGAAGGCATGTCCGAACGAGCGGCAGCTAAACTGAAAGAACTGGGGTATACCAATGTCGCAATTCTCGATGGCGGCTATCCCGCATGGAAGAACGCTGGTCACGAAATCTTCAGCGGCATGAGCGTGGCGGGCAAAGCCTTCGGCGAGTGGATCGCCGTCAATTACCAAACCCCAACGATGACGCCGGAAGAAGTCCAGAAGCGAATCGCCGCAGGGGAGAAGGTGTTGATCCTGGACAGCCGCCCGTCGAACGAGTATGTCAGCATGAACATACCAGGTTCGATCAATGTGCCCGTATCTGAACTAGTGTTTCGCTTTTTTCAACTTGGAGTCAGCCCCGACACCCTGGTCGTGGTAAATTGCGCCGGACGTACCCGCAGCCTTATCGGTGCACAGTCGTTAATTAATGCGGGAATACCTAACAAGGTTGCTGCCATGCGCGGCGGCACTATGGCTTGGCAGATGGACGGATTCCAACTCGAGCATGGATCGACCCGGCACTCTCCAGAGCCGTGGGGAACCAATCTTCAACAGGCGCTCCAAACGGCGCAGAAGGTAGCGGACCGGTTCGGAGTGAAAACGATCGATTCCAAGCAGCTTGAAGTATTCAAAGCCGATAAGAACCGCAGCCTCTACATCATCGACTTGCGCACGCCGGACGAGTATCGCGCCGGTCATCGTCCCGACTCGGCCTATGGCTGGGGCGTGCAGTTAGTGCAGGGAATGGACAAATACGCGGCAACCAGCAACGCCAGGGTTGTGCTGGTTGACAACTACATGGTTCGGGCGCTGATGACCGCGTCCTGGATGGTACAGGCCGATTGGCCGGAAACCTATGTTCTGTCGAATCCGTTCGAAGGTGCACGTCTCGTATCGGGCGATTATAAGCCGGTTGTCCCCGGCGTCGACCAGGTCAAACTCCCCCGAATCGAGACTGCCGGGCTGAATGCGTTGATGCAGACGAAAAAGGTTACTGTGATCGATGTCGCCGACAGTCTCAGTTACAAGCGGGGTCACATTCCGGGTGCGTGGTTTGCCATTCGCTCGCGGCTGCAGGAAAGTCTCAAGACGCTCCCGCCGTCGTCGAGCTTTGTGGTTACGGGCAACGATTCAGCCCTGGTTGCGCTCACCGCGCGTGATCTGGCGAAGATCTCGGGCAAACCGGTCAGCATCCTCGAAGGGGGCAATGCGGCCTGGCGCAAGGCGAACCTGCCGCTCACGCAGGGTTTCGAGAATTTGGCGACAAACGCCGACGATATTTTCCGGCAGCCGTTCCTTTGGGGCCAGTTCGAACCAATGAGCCCCGAATTCAAGCAGGCGGCGAATGCTTATTTCGCTTGGGAACTCCAGCTTCCGGAGCAACTTGAGCGCGCCAAGGAGAGCAACTTCAAACGACTTGTACCCGCGACCGGCAAGTAGCTTGTCGCTCCTACTTTAACCAATGCACCGCTTCTTAAGATAGCGGTCATTCGACCTTCGCTGTTGCCCAGGAATATGGTGGCCACGAAAGGCCACTTCTTGAACGCCCTGTGCGATCCCTTCGTGGGAGAATTGAATGTGAATTATGGCCAAGCTCTACAGTCCCGATTCGAAGACGAGGAAGAACTCCTATGAAGCTCAAAGGCAAGAAGATCTGCATCCCGGTTGCGCATGAATTCGAGGATATCGAACTGCTTTATCCTCTGCTCCGCCTCTCCGAGGAAGGCGCGCATGTCGTGATCGCCGCCTACCAAGGCGGCTCCAGTCCCCGGCCCTACATGGGAAAGAGCAAACCAATCACGGGCCGCTTTGGTACGCCCATTCCGCCCGTGCCTATGGTGGAAGGCCGCCGTTACGAAGTAAAGGACGCGTTGACCATCAAGGCCGAAGATTTCGATGCAATTGTGATTCCCGGCGGATTCTGCCCCGACATACTGCGCCGCGAACCTTACATCCTCAACTTCGTCCGCCAGATGGACGCCGCCGGCAAGCCGATCGCGGCGATCTGCCATGGGCCGTGGCTCACCATCTCCGCAGGGGTGGTCAAAGGACGGAGGTTAACGAGCTTTTTCGCCATCAAAGACGACTTGGTCAACGCAGGCGCGTTGCCTGCATGATTGCTGGCTCCAGTTCATCGGGATCGGTGGATGATTTGCCGCGCATTGAGGCCGGGGAGTCAGCGCGGCCAAGTTGATGAGTCACGGGCAATCCGGAAGTTTGCAGTCTGAGCGGCAAACTTGAGGAAGAATTGTCCAGGCGCCTGGACGTCTGTTGAAGCCAATGCGACTGCGTGCTGCCGGAGACCTACGTGTTACCTGAGGGGCTAAGCGCTCGGAACTATGCCAACTAGCGGTCGGTGGCATACGGCTGTTAAGGCTTCAGATACTCGTCAAGGAAAGCCGGGACGCGCGTGACAGCGTCAGCTCTCGCCTCCGGATTCATACCGGTATGGACAGTTTTGCCCGGCCTGGGTGTGGAAATATGCAGCGTCATGCCGGGCCAGTCGAAGTCGTGAAAAGCTCCGGCATACACCATCATCCGCATCGGCGCTCCGCGATTAATGGCTGATTCAACCCGTTTAACGCAAGGGGCTGCTTCTGTCCAGTCGTCAGACGCGCCGATTTCAAGCAAAAACGGGATGGTGGTTGTCCAGTTCTTGCCGAACGACGAACACCATCCCGGGTAGAACGCGACCGCGGCGCGGAAATCTCCCTTCGCCAAGATTAGCGGCCGTGTTTTGCTGAATCGGTTGACCGCGAATGCCACAGTGCCCCCTCCGTGGGACCAGCCGATCAAGCCAATGCGTTCACTTATTACAAAAGGCTGGGACTGCAAATAGCGAAGGGCACCATAGGCGTCGTCAGACCTTTCGGCCCAGGGGCGCGCGTTCGGACTTCCATAAGCACAGGCATGCACTATATTTCGGGGGCCAAAGCTGTCGGGGAATAGTACGACATAACCACGAGAGGTCAGAATTTCTGCCCAGGCCGTTTCACGGGCGACGAGGTGGCCTTGCTTGTTGAAAAGGCCGCCGCAGCCGTGCATCCCGACCACCGCGGGGAAGGGGCCAGGGCCGACTGGCTTGAACAACAGGCCTTGCAAAGTGGTTGGTGCTCCACCGGTCAGATCACCGTCCAGCGAGGCAAACGAAACCACTTCCTGTGCCTGTGCTGCCCGACCGCTGGTCAGGCACACGACCAATAGCGTCGCTAGCAACCGTAAAAATGCGGGAAGCTGTCGCGCATCTATAAACCGCAACTCACTTGTCCGCGGACAATGGGACGGAGAAGCGTGAACACGAACACTCGTGTGTGAGTTCATGTCAGATACACCTAAGCTTAATTCCCTCCTACGAACTTTGACAAACTCCACCCGGCGCCGGACTGCTGCTTAAGTGGGCTGATGCGACTGCATGCTGTCGGAGACCTGCGTAAAAGACCGTTCCAGGTTTTGCTAGCCTAAACAGAGAGTAACCTCTTACCGACTTCGTGTAGCCAAGCGACCTGCGCGGTTTCTTCCACCATTTCCGCCACGTGCTCAGCTTCCAACACATTCTTGCCAACCGCTACAACACCATGTGCAACCAGCAGAAAAGCAGGAAGATTCGGATACTTCTCGAAGACGCTGAGCACTCTTGGCATCTCCTCCCGAGGAACGACGGGAGCATCTATGTCGAGAGTCAGCACGGGAGCGCCGAACTTCAACTGCGAGTGATAGGTAAGCATCGGCAAGTCCCTTTTGGAAAGCGACCATGCGATAGACCATGGCGAGTGGCAATGAACCACTCCGCCAATGGATGGCACATTGCGATAGAGCACGCCATGGAGCAATGCCTCGCGGGTTGGCTTGCCTTTGCCGGCCACCAACTTGGCGTCGAAATCGGTGACGACAAGATTTTCCTCCGTGCACTCAATGAAGGAGACGCCGCTGGGTTTTACCAACATCAGATCCGTGCCCGGAAGGCGGGCGCTAAGGTTGCCGCCGCTGCCGGTTTGAATCCCGCGGCGGTAGGCTCTTGTTGCCGCCTCGATCAGATCCTTCTTTATGCTTGTCGTCTGCTCACTCGCAAGCAGATCAGCCATCAATTCTGTCTTCATATCCCCTTGCACCCTTCTGTATCTTCTGCTGCCAAACCGGCAGCACCTGCCGGATCAGCCGGTCGAAAGCTGTGGCCTCCCATGCGGACCGTCCGATAAAGAGGCCATCCACCGCCGGCTGAGCAATGAACTCGTCCGCGTTCTGCGCGTTGACGCTTCCTCCGTAGAGAATCGGCACTCTGCCGCCCCCATGCGGAAAAAGCTGAACCAGGGTCTCGCGGATCAGCCGGTGTTTTTGCTCGGCGTAATCGGCAGTGGCGGGAATTCCGTCAACACCAATAGCCCAGACCGGCTCGTATGCGATCCACAATTGCCTGCAGCCTGAGCTGTCGAGGCCGCGAAGTCCGATCTTCAACTGTTGCCGGATGCGTTCGTCTCCTATATTGAGTTCCTTCTCCTCGGCGGTTTCTCCCACGCACAGCAATGCGGTAAATCCATGGCGGATGGCGGAGATGACCTTCTTATTCTCCTCCAAGTCGGTCTCGCCAAAGACGTGGCGCCGCTCCGAGTGGCCGATTTCAACGATGCGGAGATTGAGTTCCCGCAGCATGAGAGGCGAAATCTCGCCGGTAAATTGACCCTTCTCCTCCCAGTGCATGTTCTGCGCTCCCAGCCTGATCCGGTTCTGATCCACGGCGGCGGAAGCGCCAGGAAGCGCGGTATATGAAGGAATGACGAACAGCACGAGTTCATCGGCAACATCGGCAACCAGCCGCTCAAGCTCAGTCAGATACGAAACCGTCTCGCGGATAGTCTTGTACATCTTCAAGTTGGTGCCGATGTGAAGCTTGCGGCTCATCATGCCTTCGCCGCCCCCTTGGCGTAGTTTTCCTGTTCGATGGCGGCGATCTTCTGCACCTTGGAAAGAGAGCGCCCGCCCTTGAACTCCAGGCTCAACCACTCCCGCAGGATTTTTTTCGCCAGCTCCGGGCCGATGATGCGGGCGCCCATGCATAGTACGTTGCTGTTGTTGCTCAGCCGGGCGCGCTCGGCTGAGTAGTTGTCATGGCAGACCGCCGCATAGATTCCGGGAAACTTATTGGCGGTAATTGCCATGCCAATTCCGGTGCCGCAGATCAGGATGCCCTCTTTGCTGTAGTCGCTGGCGATGATCTTCTCCATAGCCCGCTGGGCGACGACCGGATATTCGGTCTGATCATCGGGGCTGTTCACACCTACATCTTCAAAAGGAATGCCCTCTTCTTTCATCGTGCCGATTACGACGTTCTTCAGCTCAACTGCGGCATTGTCGCATCCGATAATTATGGGTTTCCTGTCCATGGCTGTTCTCCAATCTCACGGCTTGTGCCCCCGGGCAAGCGATGCTGTTGCGCTTGCCGGGTGTATTTAACTCCAAATCTCCACAGCTTCTTGTAGCTCTGGACAGTCGCTGGCCGCCTCCTGCAAAGGAATGTCTTTGACTGCCGCCTCCACCGCCCGCAGTATCGCCTTGGCTCCAGCCGCGGCCCCGCCGGGATGCCCCTGTACCGCCCCGCCAACTCCCAGAATCGTGTCGGGACCAAGATCGCGACAGATGGCTGCCACATTGAGAGGCGTAATTCCGCCGCCGACGGCAGTGCATACCTGCTTGATGTGAGCCATAGGCAGCCTGTGCGCCTGTACAGTCTGAAGGTATTCGAGATACGCATGGCCTTCCCGGTCTCCCGGATGCATGATCATCACCGCATCCGCTCCGGCCATTCTTGGCAGTATTCCGAGCATGACGGCGCTGCCGATTCCCTGCGTGGGAGAATTCATAACGCCCACTCCGGCGTAGTGGCCAAGGAAGCAGAGGCTATCGCCAAACTCAAATGCCAGTTCTGCCAGCGAGTCAAGACCGGCGGTCACGAAGTTCACCATCACCGCCTGCGCGCCACAAGTGAGCGCTACCCGCGCGTTCTCGCGCATCCGGCTGGGCCGGTCGGTAATGTTAACAATGTAGACAGGAGAGCGGCCCGTCTCCTCCTCAACTCTCTTTGCCGCGCGCAGATAGGCTGTGACCCTTCCTTCGACTCCGCTTAGCGTTGTATTTCCCATCACTTCGTCGTCTTTGATCAAGTCAACGCCGCCCCGGCCGCTTTCGTAGAACAAATCAGCGCCGGCCTCCGGAGAGTAGCCCAAGCACGGCTTGAGCATATTCAGGATCAACGGCCGATCCTTCACACCGGTGAGCCTGCGAAAGCCAGCGATTCCCTGCTTAGGACCACAAAAAGCGCGCAACGCCCCGCCAACGAACTCCAAATCGATAAGCTTGATCCTGATGGCGGTGGAGACATCGTTGCCGACCAGCCCGACAAGCAGCATCGCCAAGCTGCCGCCAAAATTCTCCAAGGGAAAGGCGATGCGCAGCAGGCTGCCTTGAGACTCGGCCGCCGATCCGGCAACATCTCCTGCGTATTGCGGGATAGGGTAGCAGCCGACGACCCTTGCCTGATGGTTTTCGACCATCGCGCGAGTAACGCCCGGCAATGGCAACCACGTGCCTACGGTTTGGCCGGTGGCGAAACCGCCAGCGCGTTTCAAAACATCTTTTTCTGCCAGACCGAAAGCAATGTAGGTGGCAAGCACGTAGCCGCGTTCACCCAACGATTCCGGCCGGTCGAAAGGTAGCTCAAAATAAGGTAGCAAGAGACTATCTCCTGTTCGCGCTCTCTCCGGCAGATGCAGTCTTTGCCTCTGCCTGCACGGGGGTTTCTCCAGAGCCATGGGTTCTGCCTGGCAACAACAGGCGCATGGCTGCTGCCGCCGCTTCGCTGAATTGCAAGTCGTTGATATTCGAATCGACTTCGACGATCTTGATTACGGGCTTGAGGCGAGTGCGCAACATCTCGATCAATGCGCCATCCACCTCCGCGTCCCACAATGGTTCGCCGAACGACGCGGCTTGGCGAAAGCCTCGCAGCGGTATCAATACCGTGACCGGGCCGGTGCTGCGGTTGAGCCGCTCAACGATGATCGAGCCCACGCGGACGATCTCTTCCTTGTGCAGCTTGATATGCGCGATATTGGCATTGTGCAAAATGTATTTTCGCCGGTCCATATCCGCAGGCAATTCGTGCACGCCAAAATCGATAAAATCCGCGCCGCCAGGTGCCACTACCTGTGGAATACCAGCCTTGCCAGCCGCCTGCAAGCGGTTATTCGCGCCAACGGAGAATCCGCAGGCAAACATCTCCGCCACGATCTCGTGCAGGGAGAGGTCGATCACCGCCTTAATGGTTCCCTGGGCAATCAATTCTTCCATCGCCCGGCCTCCGGCTCCGGTCGAATGGAAGTTGATAACTTGATAGCCCTCTTTTTTAAGGAGATTGGCCGCCTGCACCACTCCGTTGGTCACTCCCATCTCGGTGGCGCCGATTATCAGTTGATCTCCGGTACGCAGAGGCCCCGCGCCTTCGACGACCATGCCGACGATGGCGGCGACGGCATTGTTCAGAATTGTGCGGGTCAGAACGTTGATTCCTTCCAGGTCCGCCACCGAGGGAATCAGCACGATATCCTTGCTGCCGACGAAAGGTTCGAATGTTCTCTGCCCGCTAGCCACAGTTGAAACGATGACTTTGGGAACGCCGATGGGCAGAGCTTTCATGGCGGCCGCCGCGATGGTCGTGTTCTGCACGCCTCCGATCGACAGAATCGCATCGAAGAGTCCGCGGCCGTAGAGATCAGTGGCCACGAGAGGCGCTCCCTCGACCATGGCGGCGATGCGCTCGTGTTTCTGACTGGTCGCGATGGTAGCCCAATCCCGGCCGGCGGCTGCCGCGACCGTCTCGCGTGGCACGTCGGGGGAGATCGCCGGCGCACCTAAGACCCCGACATCGATGATCAGGGTCCGGCAACCGAGGCGCTCGATCTTCTCCTTGATAAAGCAGACTTCGGCGCCCTTGGTATCCAGGCTGGCGATGATGGCGATGATCTTATGCATAAATCTGTGTCCGGTCCAGCGCCAGCCGTTTCACGAGAAATGGGAAACGCGAAACGAATATGCAAGCTGCGGCCGGTTAGAGCCCCAACACCGGTGTCTTCTTGATGCGCTCCTCCAACTCCGGCTCGTGGCACGGGAGCATCAGCCGAAGGTCCGAAACCCGCTTCTTTTGCAGCTCGATGCTTTTCCAGCATTCGATCATGTTGGCGAAGCGCGCTGGCGGTGTGATCGTGTAGTGAATCTGCGGAATCGGATTGAAGTTGGCCATGAGGAAGACGGAGTCGCCGGCGCAGATATAGCGGCCGTCTTTGGTGTCTACCTCAACCGACTGGTGGCCCGGAGAGTGCCCTGGCGTGGGAAAGACCCGCACGCCCGGAACGATTTCTTCCTCGCCATCCACCACATCGATCTTTAGCCCCTCGAATGGGCGCCGAACACCCAGACAGGGATGTTCGTACGATTTGTAATAGAGCGGGATCGGATCGAGCGCAAACTCGTATTCCTTGCGGCTGGCGATAAACCGTGCTTTGGTGAACTTTTCCATGTAGAAAATGTGGTCCCAGTGCAGATGGGTGAAGATCACCGTGTCAATGTCTTCACACTTGAGCCCTATCTTTGCCAGTTGTTCTGGGATCGACATTCCCTCCGGCTGGTACGATCCGCCGTGGTGATACTTGTCAGCTCTCTCGGTCCAGGCCATGCCGGTATCAACCAGCACCCGCTCCTTCCCGCCCTCTATGAGAAAGACAAATACGGGAAGTGGAACCTTCTGGTCGCTGACATTCTTCAGGTATTCAATGGTTGAATGATGGAAGTGATACTGTTTCGGAAAAGTGGGGATATAACCGGTGTTAATCGGCCTGATCGTCAAATTAGCCATGAATTAAAAAGTCTCCTGTAACCAGCATGATTTCCAGTCTAATGCCACCCTGCAAGAAGCATCCGCGAGACAGGACAAGCAAAGGCGTCCGCTTATAACTAGTGGCAGCCGCTCGTGGCTACCCGTTTTTCTAGTCCGACCATTTGCGCATAACCATGTCGAAAAAGACCGCGATCAAAATCACCGCCCCTGTGACCAGGGGATGCACCATGGACGACACGCCCATAAGGTTCAAACCGTTAACCACGAGCGTCAGAATCAGCGCGCCAATTACCGTTCCCGAGATGGAGCCTTCGCCGCCCATCAGAGAGGTTCCGCCCATAACCACGGCCGCGATAGCTTGCAACATGAATGGCTCTCCCATGCCCTCCTGCGCGGCATCGAGGCGTGCCGTCATGATTATTCCCGCTATGGCCGCCGTGAAACCACTGAGGCTGTAAACCAGAAAAATCGTCTTCGAGACCTTGATTCCCGAATACCGTGCCGCCTCGCGATTGGCGCCAAGGGCGAAGATCTCCCGCCCGGAAACCGTCTTTGCCAAATAAAAATGGAAGCCAACGGCCACCAGCGCGGTGATGATCACGGGGATCGGAATGATCGATATGTAGCCGGAGCCCAGCCAGAGGAAATTCTCGGGAAGCCCGAAGATAATTTTCCCCTGCATCAGTATCATCGCCACTCCGTTGGCGATCCACATCATTCCATAGGTCGCCACGAATGGAGGCAGTCCGAAAATGCGTACCAGTATCCCATTGGCGAATCCAAAAAGAGTGCCGACCGCAAGTCCACAGGCAATGGCGGGAACGATCGGCGTTCCGTTGATGACCAGTTGCGAACTGAGACAGCCAACCAGGGCCATCACTCCTCCCACCGACAGGTCGATTCCGGCGGTGAGGATCACTGCTGTCATTCCCAGGGCCACCACGATCAGGATGGTCGACTGCCGCAGCACGCTGATGATGTTCTTCAGGGTGAAAAAGTTCTCGTTTAGAAAGGAAAGGGCAATGCACAGGGCCAGCAGTCCGAGTGGCCGCAGGGCCGGCCCAAGATAACGCTTCCAGGCAATGCCTTCTCGCTTTTCCGCAACCGCCGTTATTTCAGCTACCGGACTCATCTCACCGGCTCTCCTCCGCCCCGGACAGTCGTCGGAACGAAATATCAAACATGATGGCGCCCAACACCACTGCCCCAATCAAAGCGAACTGGTACATGTTCGGCACGCCTGCGACGTTCAGACCGTTGCGCAAAACGGCGATCAACGCGACGCCGAGGATCGTATAGCCAACACCCCCCTTGCCCTCTTCGAACGAAGTTCCGCCGATGATGGTGGCGGCAATGGCATCGAAATCCCACCCCACTCCGGCGCTGATATGCCCGGAAGCGGTGCGGGCGGCGACCAGAATGCCCGCGACCCCGGCCAGCAATCCAGCGACCGCATAGGTCGTGATCATGGCCGAGGTGATGCTGGCGCCGCTGAGCCGAAGCGCTTCCGGATTCCCACCGAGCGCGTAAATGTTGCGGCCGAAGGCGGTGAATCGCATCGGAACCAAACCGATCGCGAAAGCCGCCAGAGCGATCAGAATGGGCATGCGATCCCCGAGCAACACCCCGTTGGCGATAAAGTCCAACAGATCATCGCGCACGGCAATGGAGACACCGCCGGTAAACACCAGACCAACGCCGGTAATAACGCTCGCCATACCCAGGGTAGCGATGAATGGCGGCAGATTGAGAACGGCGACCATTACGCCGTTTACCAGACCGCATACCGCGGCAAGAATTATGCCACCCACCATGGCTACCCAAACCGGCCAGCCCCGCTGCACGAGCAAAGAGAATCCGACTCCGGCAAAACCCAGCACGATGCCGCAAGAGAGATCGATGCCTTCGGTCAGAATCACCATGGTGGCGCCAATCGCCAACACCAGCAAAGGCGCAGCCTGAACCCCGATGTTGACCAGGTTGCCGAAAGAAAAGAAACCGGGGGCAAAAAAACTGTACAAAATGAATAACGCCAGAATGATCCAGATGACCGGCGGGACAGCGATGAACTTGTGGCGAAGCGAAGTTTTCATACGGCACCGCCTGCTCCGGCCGATGTTGCCTCCGTTGCGGCAGACACGCCCAACATCAAGGAAGCGATTTGTCCTGGGTGGCCTCGTCATGGCTGAACTTTCCATTCATCTCGCCCTGGTACATCACGTACACCACATCGCTCATCCCCAGGACCTCCGGCAGATCGGACGAAATCATCAGAATCGCTATATCCTTCTGCACGAGGTTGTCCATCAAGGCGTGGATCTCCACCTTGGCGCCGATGTCGATTCCGCGCGTAGGCTCGTCAAAGATCAAAAGCTCCGATTCCGTATCCAGCCATTTCGCCAACACCACTTTTTGCTGGTTGCCTCCGCTTAGGAATTTCACCTTGCGAGTCACAGAAGGCGTGACAATGCTCAGCTCCTTTACAAATCGGTCGGCCACGCGCTTTACCTTAGTGTCGCTGACCAGGAAATGCGGAAAGTGAAGTCTGAGACTTGCCATCACCACGTTCCATGCCAGGGAAAACTTCATGGTCAGGCCAAATAACTTGCGGTCCTCGGGGATGAAGCCGACACCTCGGCGCACCATTTCCGCCGGCGAACGGGGGGTTACCTTCTTGCCGAAGAGGATGACCTCGCCACTCTCGATCTGGCGGATGCCGAAAACCGCCTGCGCCACTTCCGTGCGGCCCGAACCTACCAGTCCGGCGATTCCCACGATCTCGCCCTTGCGCACCACCAGGTCGACGTTCTTGGGACCACCCTTGATGGAGAGCTTCTTGAGGCGGAGCACTTCCTCACCGGCGGTCTGGTAATGGCGGGGATACATCTGCGAAATGTTCCGCCCCACCATGATGTGGACCAACTCGTCGTTGCTGAAGTCCTTCATCAGTCCGGAGGCGGCATGCTTTCCGTCGCGCAGGACGGTAACCCGGTCGCCAATCTCTCGAATTTCCTGCAGGCGGTGGGAGATAAAGATGATCGCGATGCCCTGCTGCCGCATCTCCTTTATGCGCCTGAACAGGCACTGCACCTCAGGTTCGGTCAGAACAGCGGTGGGCTCGTCAAGAATAAGAATGCGGGGGTTCGCCGCCATCACCTTGCACAATTCCACCATCTGCTGAATGGCGGTGCCGAACTGTTTCAGCGGCTGCCGGGTATCGATGTGAACATCCAGCGACTCCAGCAGCCGGCGGCTTTCCTGATGCATGCGGCGGTGGTTGATAACCACTTCCCAATAGCGCGGCTCGCGGTTGAGGAAGATGTTCTGTGCCACATTCAGCCACGGCACCAGCATGAACTCCTGGTGGACTCCGCCAATGCCGTGCCGGAGCGCTTCCAGCGGGCGCCTGATACTGATTGGCTTGCCATGCAGCAACATTTCTCCGCTGTCCTGCGTGTAAGCCCCCATCAGAATCTTGCCCAGTGTGCTTTTGCCCGCTCCGTTCTCGCCGATCAGTACGTGTACTTCGCCCGGGTAGACGTCGAAATCAACATTATCCAGGGCGCGAACCCCGGGAAAGTCTTTCGAAATTCCCCGGGCTTGAAGAATTGGCGCCTCTTCCAACATATTTCCTCAAACAATGCGAAACCGATTGCGCCTTGCACCCGGCAAACACCACAGGAGTATTTGCCGGGGCCGACGGCGAAGCCTCGCGGCTGCCTGCACTTTACTTCTTCCACCACGCGTAGTTATGGAAGTACGCTTCGATGTTTTCCTTGGTGATCAACGGCTTGTCCTGCGCCGAGGGGAACGGCATGAAGTACTTGGCAGGCTTGGACCCGTCGTTGAGGTACTTTACCAGGAAGGCAGCAGCGGCGTATCCGCTGCCGTAGGGATCGGTGTTGTAGGTAACCGCTATCTGGCCGTTCTGGATGGCCCTGCTGGCATCCTCGCTGCCGTCGAAACCGGCGACGATGATGCCTTCGTTCTGGCGTCCGGCGGCCTTGATGGCCATCACGGCACCCATGGCTTCCTCATCATTGGCGCCGATCACCGCGTTCACCTTGGGGAATTTCTGCAGCAGGTTCTCCATGGCCTGCATGGCAGCCATGCGCTGGAAGTGCGCCGGTTGCGAGGCAAGCACCTTGATCTGGGGGTATTTTTTCAGTACCTCCATGATGCCGGCCTGACGCTCACGCGCGTTCTCGGCCTGCGGCGGCCCTTCCAGAATGATCAGGTTGCCCTGGCCTTTCATTGCCTTCGCGACCCATTCGGCAACCACCACTCCGGTTTCCTTATAGTCAACGCCGGTGCGGAACAGCACCTTGTTACTGTTGGCCGGAGTCCCGATCGTCGCCACGGGAACGCCGGCGGCAACCGCCTTGTCAACGGCGGGAACAATACCGTTCGAATCGGACGGATGGATGATCAGGGCATCAATCTTCTTCTGCAGCAGGTCCTCAACGATGCGAACCTGCTCTTCAATGCTGTCTTGCTTTGCCGGCGCCAGGACAATTGCCTCAAACCCCATGTCCTGCCCTGCCCGCTTTACTCCCGCCAGCTGTTGCACCATGTAAGGATTGGTCGAGTTCTTCACGATGCAGGCAATCTTGTAGCTTTTCTTCGCCCGTACCTGCGTCTTCACCTGCAGTCCCAATCCGCTTACCGGATAGTTGACAGTCTTTACTTGCGCCGACACCAAAAAGGCCATCAGGCCAACCACGGCTACCGCGATCGAGCTTCGCTTCATCGCCTCTCTCTCCTTTCCATCTTTTCACTGCCCTGAAAGCTTACGTGTTGAACTGTTAATAAACGGCTCCACAATGAAAACCCACTCCTGTTATGGCGAACACCTGCCCACAGACAGAAATGCGCCGTTGCGCTATTCCCGCGGACGTTGTTGTCAGTAGTACGTAAGTATATATAATTCAGTAAAGGAGATATACAAAAAAGTATGTTGCCGTACTGCGCGGCATCCATCGGAGTAGAGCACCGGCGACGGGTCACGAAACGTCGCCCCTTCGCTCCAGATTTATAGCTGTACCCATGGCGGCTTCTGCTGAAACTTGGCTGTTATGGAATGACCGCTAAATTGTATGTTGCTAAAGGGGGGAACATTTCGGCAAACAGTCGAGCTGGCACTATTGATTACTTTTACATTATCTAGTGCAAACACAGTTCGCGGCGGCAAACGGTATTGCTCCATTCAGCAGTTGCCGTAAAAAGCGGGCCAGCAAAAGTCAATGGGAGCGTCGCGGCAAACGGTGCGCATAATCGCCGTCGCCAGAGGAAATGCGTTCGCATCAAGCCGGCCCTGCCTGAACATCCGTTCGAATACAGGTTCCAGCGCGAAGGCCAACTCGGCGCCCTCGACGGTCTCTTCGGCCATGTAGTTCGACTTTGCCTTGCTGAAAGATACGCCGCTGCCGAGGAGGTATCCCATGCGGCTGTTCCGCCCGGCCTGGCATGTAACATAGAGATCGCCTGCGCCGGCTAATCCCATGACCGAGGCCTCTGTCCCGCCGAGGAATTTCACCATCCGGTTCATCTCGACCAAGGCCTGCGTGAACAATCCTGCCGCCAGATTGTGCATGAGCGCTCCGTTCGTGGGCTTTTCCTGTTTAGCCAGAAATCCGGCAGGACACCCCACGGCAAGCGCGTAGAAATTTTTGAGTGCGGCACAGACCTCCATGCCCACCAGATCAATGCTCGGGTCCACGTGATAGTAGGGCGTGGCGAGCATGGCTGTCACTGTCTTCAGTGTCTTGGCCGCGTGGTACCCGATCACCACGCTGGTATGGCGTCGCGCAGCCAGTTCCCCCGCGATACATGGACCAGCTACGGCTCCGACCGCCGTATCTCTAATGCCGCAAGCATTCAGCCCGTCCCGAACCGTATCAGGGAAAATTTGTAACGTATCATTGTGTGCGTGTAGTCCCTTGGTCAGCATCAGAACCGACGCACTGCGCTTCCACGCCGCTCCAAGCCGTTCGATAGCCCACCCGACGCCGGCTGAACTCACGCCAAGCACGATCAGATCATTGGCCGCGTCCAGGGCTTCCCCAAGCTGATCATGGAATAAAGGAACAACCGTTTCCGGAAGCTTTATCTTGAGCTTGGGATGAATGCCGGTTTCCTGGATACTCTTGATCCAGTCCTGGTCAAGATGAGTACCAACCAGCCGTACGGTATTGCCAGCGTCGGCGGCGGGAAAACAGAAGGCGCTGCCCATCGCGCCTGCCCCTAAGACCAATATCTCTGCCACTTTTAGAACTCCTTTCCCGTTCGCTGCGGAGAATATCGCGCCTCTTCCGTTATTGCTCTCAACCGAAGTGCGGCAAACAGAAACCTTACACCCACCTTGGAAGGAATGGAACTGATTGGCGCGTATGACGTGGTAGCGGCCGACGCTGGAATCGCCGAGGTAGTGGCCGCACTGCGGTCTGCTCGTGAAGGAGCTTGGACCATGCTGCGGGAAGCGAGCGGATTTCTTGGGGGCCTTGTTACAGGCGGCAGGCAAACAAAGCCGACCGGCGTGATCAACGGCGGGATCTTTCGCGAACTACTGGATCGCTGTATCGCTTACAAGGGTGCTGACCCTGTTCCCAGGAAGTCTGGAGCGCCTGCACAGGGGCATTACGATGCCGAGACGGTGGAGCGGGTCATGATGGAGGCGGTCGAGAAGGCTGGAGTTGAAGTACTGCTGCATGCTCCGGTAGTGGGCCACGCTTGCCGGTGCCGAGTTCATGCTCAGCAGGTAAAAAGATGGGCTCACCCAGCCAATCACCTCCGACCTCCGGGTCCTGAACGTCGACATCCCTGCGCTGGTGGATGATAGACTTCGGCTGTAATGATGAACAAGACCGAAGCTGGAGCGAGGTGAGATGAAAACGGAAAGCGGAAAGGTTGGGGTAATCGGTTTGGGGATGATGGGGTCGGCAATGGCGGCCAACTTGGTAATAGCAGGGTTCGAAGTGATTGGGACTGACATCCTGCCCGAAGCCCGTGCCAGGTTGACCGAGGCCGGGGGGAAAGCCGTGGAGAACGCGGCCGAGGTAGGCCAGACCTGCCGTCACATAATCCTGTCACTCGCATTGGAAAGCGCTCTCTATGAGGTTTGCGGCGCACTTGCAACCATATGCGCTAAAGGCACGGTTGTGTTGGAGACAGGAACTCTGCCTCTCGCCGCTAAGCAGAAAATGTTCAAGCTGCTGGCGGACAAAGAGATCATTCTGCTGGACTCCCCTTTAGCCGGCACCGGCGCCCAAGCCAGGGAGCGCGACTTGGCGGTATTCGCAAGCGGCGATTCCAAGGCAATTCAAGAACTACGCCCGGTAATCGATGGGTTTGCGCGAGTGTGCTACGACCTGGGCGAATTCGGCAACGGAATCAAAATGAAGCTGGTTTCTAATTTGCTGGTGGCAGTCCATAACGTGGTGGCGGCGGAAGCGATATTACTCGGAGTCCGCACCGGACTCGATCCGGTGAACCTAGTTAAGGTTGTAGGCGATGGATCAGGAGCCTCCCGAATGTTCCAGGTTCGCGGTCCAATGATGGCTAAGCGAACTTGGGTTGAGGAGAATACGGCATCGGTCACAATGTTTTACAAAGACGTGAAGCTGATCACCGAAGCCTTACAGGCCGCCGGGTGTCCAGCACCGACGTTTTCTGCATGTCTGCCCATTTATGCCGCGGCCATGAGCGGCGGCCACGCCCATCATGACACAGGATCGGTGTACGAGGTGCTTGAACGCTTGACGCTGGACCCGGCAAAAAATAAGGTCGCGGTAGCGAACACCTAACCTGCATTATTCAGTGCGCCGTGCAAAGGTGCTGATCCACAGCGGGAGTTAGACCCGCCCGGGAGCTGGTTCGCTCCACCCGGTAGCAATCGGAGCGTCGATGGAGGTAACGAACTCGACGAAGCCTTCGATGTAGAGGGTCGCATTGGCGACTCGGCAAGCGTGCAGGCCGTAACGTGAGTGAACGCCGAGCAGGCCTCGAAAAGGGTGACGCAGGAGCCGACCCGCCTGAATTTCGGGGAAGGCCGAAGACAACGGAGCAGCACGAGCGAGACAGGCTTCGTTGTTCCTGCCGGGGTAATGGCGATGGCATGTGCGCACAGGGGATCAGACACAACACGGGAAGCCCCAGCGGTGGTGGCGAGAGACACCAACCGGCAACTCGCGAGAGTCGGGCCGGGCCGTATGGGGTGGCGGAGAGGCCCGTATCGTACCGTTGAAGCCGGGTAATGCCGGTGGAGGGAAGGGGCCTCAGTTGGAAACCAACGCAACAAGCAAAGCGGAAAGGAGATTGGCGGTGAGCCTAACAACTCCGGCAAGTGTTCAGAAATTGCAGACGGCGTTACACGCAAAAGCGAAGGGATCGCCCGGCTACCGCTTCCATGCTCTGTACGACAAGGTGTATCGGAAGGACATTCTGACTCACGCCTACTTCTGCTGCAAGGCCAACGACGGCGCCGCAGGAGTGGACAGCCAGAGGTTCGAGGATATCCAGGCGTACGGCGAGGAGCGCTGGCTGGACGAACTGGCGCAAGAGCTGAAGAGTCGAAACTACCGGCCCTTGCCTGTGCGGCGAGTGTACATACTCAAAGCAGACGGCAAGAGTAAGCGGCCATTAGGCATACCGGCCATCCGGGACCGGGTGGCGCAGACGGCGGCCATGTTGGCTCTCGAACCGATCTTCGAGGCCGATCTGCCGCTGGAGCAGTATGGCTATCGCAAGGACCGCAGTGCGCTGGACGCGATAAGGCGCGTCCATCAACTGGTCAATACGGGACATCGCGAGATTGTTGACGCGGACTTGTCCAGCTACTTCGATGAGGTTCCACACACCGAACTTCTCCAATCGCTCCGCCGCCGCATCACGGACGGCGCCATGCTGCATCTGCTGAAGATGTGGCTGGAAGTGTCGGTTGAAGAACGCGACGACCATGGACACCGCCATCGCAGTACGCGCAATCGGGACGAAGGGAAAGGAACGCCGCAAGGCTCGCCGATCTCACCGCTGTTCAGCAACCTCTACATGCGCCGCTTCGTGTTGGGATGGAAGCATCTCGGATACGAAGAGCGTCTGCAGGCCCGGATCGTGTCCTATGCGGACGATTTCGTTATCTGCTGTGGCCAAGGCGCAGGGCAAGCTCTGACTGCGGCACGGCAGATCATGACGAAGCTGAAGCTGAGGATCAACGAGGCCAAGACGCGGGTCTGCCGCTTGCCGGAAGAGAGCTTCGATTTCCTGGGGTATCGTATCGGCCGATGCTACTCGACGCAGACGGGCAAAGCCTATCTGGGCACCACGCCGTCCAAGAAACGAGTACAACGCATCTGCCGTGAAATCAGCGAAGTGACACAAGCTCGCTTCGTCCAGCGGGATGCACAGGAAGTGGTCACGAAAATCAACCAAAAGCTTCTCGGTTGGTCGAACTACTTCTGCCTGGGTCCCGTCAGCCAGGCCTATCGGGCTATTGATAAACATACAGTCGACAGGCTACGCCGGTGGCTGAGCATCAAACACAAGCTACAGGCAGGGAGGATCACACGATTCTCAGATGAAGTTCTGTACGCCGAGTTTGGCTTGGTCCGGCTCGCACAGCGGACGGCCAGCTTTCCGTGGGCGAGAGCGTGATATTTCCTCCGAGAGCCGGATGCGTGAGTAGCGCCTGTCCGGTTCGATGAGCGGGATGTGGAAACGGAGCACGGTCTGGATAATGAGGCACCGGCAGACGAAAGGGCCGGAAACAGATAGACCAACCTAAACCACCGCGCCACATCTCGACTCTACTGAAGGTGACGCGAGCAATGGTTGGCGCGCGATTTTGAGGTGAAGCTGCTCGTAGCGGCGTGATGTTGGTTGGGGCAGCGAGCTTGGGCGTGTGGGAAAGAGATACGGCGGGGTATTTCGAGCAAAGCTTTTCCTCATCGCAGTTTTCGCAAAATTGGAAAATATGTTTCGGGCAGTGCGAGGCAGCGTTATCCCGGTGAGGCGCCGAGTGCCAGCGCCACTTGCCGGAAGGCGGGGAGGAACGGGAACGACGCGGGCAGATGCACGACCACACGGCGAACCGAAACCAGCACACGTGCGCCCAGTTTCAGCAGACGTTCACGGAGTGTCCAGACCTGAGCTCGGGCACAGCTGGTGTGCGCGGCTCGCAGACGCAGCTCCTGCATCAGTACGTACGCGGCAGCGGTGAGCAGGACGCGGAGCTGGTTGGCCCAGAAGTCGCTGCAGCTGGTGCGGTCGATCTGGAGATCGTGCAGTTCTTTTATCCGATTCTCGATCTCCCCACGCTGGCAGTACACCTCTTCATAGAGCCATTGCGGACTCTGTTTCATGTTGGTGATGACAAAGCGGGGATTGTCTTTCGGTTTCTTCGCTTCGGCGCGCACGACCTCTGCCTTGATGAGGATGCGGCGTTGTTGCAGCCACGTCCGAGCCGCATAGTTGGCTTCGCCATAAACGTGTTCGGTCTCTCCGCTCTGACGCGAAAGTCTGCGGGCCTGCCGCATGGCAGGTTTAGCCTTGCGCTTCAAGACTGCGTTTTTGGCCATTGCAACGACGTATTCAAGGTTGGTTTCTCCGTCTAGGAAGTCGAGCAGATCGGGGTGCGCGAAGCCACCGTCGAGGCGAACCCGGATCCGGGCACCGGGAAAGCTGTAGGCAATCATATTGATCAGACGCCGCAGAATTCCCCGCGCTCCTAAAGCAGCGGTCACGTTGCCGGGACGCAACACGGCCGCACACAGATACTGTTCGGCTTCGTCATTGAAGCTAACAAATCCCATCACCGGCAGGTAACACCAGCTGTCATAGTGTCCGTTGAAAAACGATAACTGCTGCGCGCCGTGAGTTGGGTCGTCGGTCGGATCTAGGTCGATGGTGACGAGGCGGGCGCGTCCATGCAAACGCTGGGCATGGCGTTCGATCACGCTGGCGGCCAGTGCTTCGCCCAAACGATAGAGTTCTCGCGGGCGGATCGAGTTTTCAAAACGCGACAGGGTTGGCTGCGAAGCCAGATCACGGCCTGTGACCGGATCGCGGTCGAGCAGCATCTTGTGAATGGGGTCGGCAGACAGGCGGGCCGAGTCGTTGGCATCGGGATAGCCGCAGGCAATCGAGAACACGCGCTGTGCCAACAACTCGCGCAAAGAGTGATCCACCTTGCCAGCTTGCCGCTTGTCGCGCAGGCATCCGGTCAGAGCCTCGATCAATCCGTAGCGGCGGTCCGCAGCCTTCAGCAGGATGGCTCCGCCATCGGAACTGCCATTCCGTTGATCGAACTGCAACACGGTCGGCTTGGCAAAACTCTCAGAGAACAACAGACACTGTGTCGTGTTATCTTCAACCACGCGGGAAGCCTTTCTTGTTGCTTCAAACCTGTCTGGACAACCTGTTTGTAGCACAATTGGCTTCTCGCGCCTTCACCTTCGTGCATAATGCGGGCTAGGGATCACGCTGTTTGCGCCGGTCAACCATAGCGGAGTAGCGAATTGTTTATCTTTGCCAATCGCAAGGCAGAAAGCGCCTCGCATTCTAGCCGCTCCTAGGGCTGCGAGCGAGCTTCTCCTGAAGATTCTGGTTTGGCAGGGCAACGCGGGGAGGTTTAGATTTCGTACAACAGCCCCGAGTACCTGAAGGACGGCATTGGCCGCCGCGGGAGGAGAAACTGCTGGCGAACATTGCATAGCCGCCTACCAATGCGAAGGAGGCGGCAATGGGCTGCCGAGGTATGCGTCTGGCGTCCGGCTCTTGCGAACGATGCACAAATCCTTTTTCAGCAGCCGGTTGGAAAGTCGCGGCCCAACTTTCCTCTTGACAATTTGAGCTTCGTCATATAATCAACCGAACATCGGTTTAAACGCCGACCGATCCGGTTCAAGGGGATTCCAACAGCACGTAAAAGCAGAGTAGTCGATGTCGCGGTTGCTCTAGCGTCGAAGCAGTGGCACGCCGCATCGGTGTGCTGCCTTGACTTATGCATTGGTGCATTTTGGCCAATCGAGAGCACGTTCCCTGTGCCGCCCATCGTGACGTTTACACTTCTTTTCTTTGCAGATCAAGGGGAGAGTTCATGAACGGAAACATTGCAAGCCCTCGGGAGCGGAAATTCGCTTCCTCCAGCCAAAAACACTACAGCAAGAGCACTGCCCTGTTGATTGTGGTTGCGTTGGTTTTGGTGGCCGTCGCTTTGAGTTCCCAAGTGGCCGCCCAATCAAAAGAACCGATCAAAATCGGCATTCTCTTGCCCAAGTCGGGCACCTACACGGTGCAAGGCGAAAATGGCCACAACGGAGCCATGCTCGCGGTGGAGGATTTCGGCGGCAAAGTGCTGGGCCGCCCAGTCGAGTTGATTTGGGAAGACGAATCTACGCCGCAGGCCTCGGTGCAGCGCATGCGGAAAATGATCGAAGTGGATAAAGTCGTCGCTATTGATGGCGGAATCAGCAGCGGCGACATTCTGGCCATGATGCCGGTTGCCTTGCAGAACAAGTACTCTGCTGATGGCCTCCGGGCCAAATGCAACAGAGATTACGGGGAAAGACTGCAACCGCTATACCTTCCGGGTCGATTTGCCTAGCCATGTCACCGTGCGAACTATTTATCCGACGTTGTCGGATAACGGGAAGAACAAACGTTGGTACTTCCTCTCAGCGTCGTACGCGTGGGGCATCGACTCCTACAATCAGATGAGGGATTACCTTAAAGCAGAAGGACCCTAGCGCCACCATCGTCGGGCAGGATCAGGCGCCGTTGGGAACGAGCGATTTCAGCGCGTTCCTGTTGAAGTTGCGCGGCAGCAACCCGCAAGTAGCGTTCGTGACGTTCGGCGGCAGCGATCTGACGAACTTTTTGAAGCAGTTCCAAGCAGATCGGCATGACCGGCAAAGTCTTGATCTCCTCGCCCATTGTCAACGACTCTGACCTATGGGCCGCCGGGCCGCAGGCCGTCGACCGGCATCTACCCGAAGCTCTGGAACTATACCGGTCCGTACAATACGCCGAAGAGCCAGGCATTCGCCAAGAAGTACCAAGCCAAGTTTGGCGCACCGCCCGAGGTTGAAGGTTGGCAGGATTGGTTCGGCATGACAGCCATTCTGACGGCCATCCAGAAGACCGGCTCGACCGATTCGAAGAAACTTGGTCGAGTTCCTCGAAGGATATAAGTTCGAAGGCTACAAGGACATGCCCATCTACTTCCGCTCCTGGGACCACCAGCTGCTTCAGCCGGTGCTCGTGGCCCGGGTAAAGCCGAAGATCACCGATAAGTTCGACTACTTCGACGTCCTTGCCCAGTTCCCGAAGGGCGGTGCGAAGGAGCTGGATGCTTTTTATGGGACCAAGCAGGAGGTCGGGTGCAACCTGGGGCCGCTATAGTCATCAGCTCCCATTTCTGGACCGCGCCGGCACCTGAAGCTTCCGGCCGGCGCGTCTATCTCGTGAAGTTAGCGCCGAGGCTAAGGAACAGCGCATGTTGGGAGTCGTGCTCGCCCAGGTAATCAATGGGCTCGTGCCTGGGCTTCCTCTATATCGTCATCGCGGAAGGGCTGTCCATCATCTTCGGCATGATCGGCATCGTGAACTTCGCTCACGGCGCGTTCTTTGCGTTGGGCGCCTATTTCGCCATGACGCTTGCGGCCGCTGGTCGGCGACGCGGCGATCAGTCATTCTGGCGCCGTTTATCGTTGGCGTTGCGGGCATGATCGTCGAAGCGACGTCTCTTGCGCCCGCTTTACAACAAGGATCCTCTGCTCGGGCTGCTGCTCACCTTCGGACTGGCTCTGTTCTTGCAGGAATTGATTCGGACCGTATGGGGCGCGCGCGGGCCATCCCTTCGACGCGCCCGCAGTTTCTGGCGGGGTTTATCGTCTATGGCCCGATCCTGGTCACGAAGTATCGTTTGGCGGTGCTGGTTCTCACCATCCTCATCTTGATCGCGGTTTGGCTATTTCTGGAAAAAACTCCCTGGGGACGCATGATTCGGGCTGGCAGCCGGGATCGCGGAGATGGTCAGCATGCTCGGCATCAATCTGCGGACCATTTTCACGATCACCTTCGGCTTAGGCACGGCCTTGGCTGGCTTCGCCGGCGTGCTCGCGGCTCCGTTGTGGAGTGTGGTGCCGTCGATGGCGGATATGGCCATCATGCCGGCGTTCGTGGTGGTTACCATCGGCGGGCTCGGCAGCTTCCGAGGGACGGTCATTGCCGGCCTGCTTGTCGGGGTGAGCGTAGCCTTGACCATCCAGTTCTTTCCCGGAGGCCTCGTCGGCCGTTATGTACATCCTGATGGCCTTTATCCTGCTGGTCCGGCCGCGCGGGCTGTTTGGCGAGACGATGGGAGCGCTTCGAATGAGCCGCTGCGGCGGATCGTCACCCATCCAATCTTTATTCTCTCCGTCGTCTTCGCGCTCCTGCCTTTTGTGCTGCCGCGTATCGGCTCGACGTCAGCCTGGGAACGGAGATCGTTCTCTACACGCTCTATGGCATCGGGTACAACCTGCTGCTAGGTTATACCGGCCTGGTATCGTTCGGTCCGTCTGCCTATTTCGGCATAGCTGCTTATGGCGCCGGCTTAGCGCAGCTTCATCTGGCCTCCAACGTCTATCTTGCGGTGTTGCTTGGGAACGCTGACTGCCGGCGCTAACGGCGTGGTGCTTGGGCGCGCTTATTCTGCGGCGCCGCGGCCTGTACTTTTCTCTCCTCACGCTGGCCTTCACGCAACTGTTTTACGAAATCGCCTTCCAGTGGACTCCGGTGACCGGCGGCGAAAATGGGCTGCAGGGAATGTCGCGGCCTGGGCTGGAAAGCAATTTAGCTTTTCACGCTTTCTGTTCATGTCGTTGTCATCGTCGCCGTTTACCTGCTATGGCGAATAGTCCATTCGCCGTTCGGCCGGGTGCTGCAGGCGATCCGCGAGAACGAGCAGCGCGCCCGCTGCCTGGGATATAACACTCATCGCTACAAGCTCGTGGCGTTCGTCTTCTCAGCCACCTTCATGGGACTTGGCCGGGAGCCTGCTCACCTTTCTCATCCAAGGCGTTTACGCGGATGTCATGAGCTGGCAGAACGCCGGCGATCCAGTGTTGATGACGGTTCTCGGCGGCATGCATCATTTTCTGGGGCCGTTGTGGGGCGCGTTCGCGTTTCATCGCTGCTCCGCGATCAGCTCAGCTCCTTATACGGAGCACTGGTGGCTTATCTTTGGCGCGATACTCATCGGCTTCATTCTGCTCTCGCCCGAAGGTCTCTCGGGCATCTTTGCCCGCTCTGCGCAGAGGTGCTCGCTGGAACCTTACCCGCACGCCGCCTCCCGCCGCGACCCAGCGTACTGCGTGCGGTCGCTAAACGGACAATCGGCAGTCCAATGCCGACCAGCTCGGTCTTGTCGGTGCGTCAGCTGTCCAAGCGGTTCGGACAACTGGTGGTCGCCGATGGCATCAACCTGGATCTGCGGCAAGGGGAGATCCACAGCCTTATCGGCCCCAACGGAGCAGGCAAGACGACATTCTTCAATATGGTGACTGGGTCTGGTGCCGCGCGACGGAGGGCAGATCCTGTTACAAGGGCCGCGATATCGGCGCCCTGCCGCCGAATAAACGCGTCGATGCCGGGCTCGGTCGCTCGTTCCAGATCTTGAGCATCTTCAAGAACCTCACTGTCTTTGAGAACGTGCGCATCGCCGTTCAGGCTCACTCCGGATCACAGCTTCAACTTATGGCGAAACGCCTATAGCTATCGAGCAGGACAACGACCGCGCGTGGGAGATCCTGGACTCGATGGGACTTGTCGGAACACGCCGATAAATCCGCCTGTGATCTTCCTCATGGCGAGCAGCGGCTGCTGGAAATCGCCATCACGCTGGCCGGCGATCCGGATGTGCTGCTGCTCGATGAACCGTTGGCCGGGCTCGGACATGAAGACCGAGAACGCATCAGTGCTCTCATCCAGCGCCTTTCCGGCCGGCATACCATCTTGCTGATCGAACACGACATTGACCGTGTGCTGGCAATCTCCGGCCGGATCACCATCTTGCATCAGGGGCGGGTGATTGCCGATGGAGCGCCACAGGAAGTGATGAACCAACCCGAGGTGGTCACAGCATATCTCGGCCGCAAGCCGGGCGCAGAGCCCGTGGTTGAAATCAGTGCACGAACTGCAGCGGGCGGGACGGGAAAGCCGATTCTGAAGCTGCGGGATGTCGACGCCGGATACGAAGGCAGCTCGGTTTTGCGGGCTGTGAACCTGGAGGTGGGCGAGGGAGAAATTGTGGCGCTGCTGGGCCGAAACGGCGTTGGCAAGACCACTACTTTGCGAACCATCATGGGAGTGGTGAAACCGATGGCCGGCGAGATCGAATTCTCCGGCCAGCGCATTGGCGGGCGTCCGCCGTACCGCATTAACAGACTGGGGCTCTCTGTTGTGCCCGAGGGCCGACGTATTTTCCCGAACCTGACAGTCTTGGACAATCTGCAGTTGGCGCAGCGCTCCGGCGGTTGGAGCGTGGGGGAAGCTTTCGAGTTATTCCCGCGCTTGAGCACCTTGCAAGCGTCCAAAGGCGAGACATTGAGCGGCGGCGAACTGCAGATGCTCGCCATTGTCCGTGCTCTTATGGCCCCCACAAAACTTATGCTGCTGGATGAACCGCTGGAGGGTCTGGCGCCGGGAATAGTAAGCGAGGTGGTACGAGCGATTGGGTCGTTGCGCGGACGCACCAGCATTCTAGTGGTTGAGCAGAACGACCTGATTCTGCAGATGGCCGACCGTGTCTATGTGATGGTGAGCGGCCAGATTGCCTACGCCGGAGATGCGGAGACCCTGCGTCACGATACGGCACTGCAAGTTAGATTGCTAGGAGTTTAAGGCGGCCTGCCGGATAAAGATCAGGCAGGCGCGAGGACACAAACCATGAATATGAGGACCGGGTACCTGTCGGCGACAGGCAAGGTTGAAGTCAAGGGATTTGAAGTTCCGGAGCTAGACGACGACAGCGTTCTGATGAAGGTGAAGTCCGCCGGCATCTGCGGCTCCGACCTGCATGCGTTCCGTGGATCGCATCCCTTCCGCAAGGCGCCCATGATTCTGGGCCACGAAGCTACAGGAGATATAGTCAAGCTGGGAGCGAATGTCAAAGGCTTGCGCGTCGGAGAAAGGATCACGGTCGAGCCAATCAAATCCTGCGGCAAATGCTCTTATTGTCTGAGGGGAGAGTATAACCTATGTCCGCAAAGAGTCGGCGCCGGCGTGAGTGGCTGGCTAGGAGCCTTTGCCGAGTATTTTATAGTTCCGCAGGAGCGCGTACATAAGTTGCCGCAGGAATTGGACTACGACTTGGGCGTGCTGGCCGAGCCATTAGCAGTTGGTACGCACGCGGTGCGCTTAACAGAAATGCGAAAAGGATCGACCTGTGTTGTGCTAGGAACCGGAACCGTCGGTATGCTGGCGGCGGTTGCCGCTCAGGAGGCGGGTGCGGCCCGTGTTTATTGCACCGATCTGAATCGGTTCCGGCTGCAAACCGCGGAAGCTTTGGGCCTGTTTCCGATCAAAGCAGATGAGACGTCACCGGAAGAAACGGTTAAGTCGTTCGCGCCTGACGGCGCTGACGTCGTCCTGATAGCATTCACTTCTCCCACTGTTGTCGATCAAGCGCTGAGGTTAGTGAAACGTGGCGGAAAGGTTATCGTCATAGCTCTTTTCACCAATCCCGTGGCGTTTGACATCAACACCCTTCAGGGAAATGAAGTCAGTCTCAAGGGCAGCCACATCTATACCAAAGAAGACTTTCAGAGCGCAATAAGCATCCTTGTCAAACGCGGGAAAGATTTAAGAAAAGCGATTACGCACCATGTTGAACTGGATGGAATCGGCGGAGCTCTTGAAATGCTCACCGATCCGAACAGTTGCGCAATTAAAGTAATCGTTCAGCCGTAGCTTAGTCTTAATCGTGCCGAAAGCCTCGGCAGTCTTTATTCCAGGAACAAAATCACCTCTGGTTACGCGGGGGTTGCGTCCGGTTGCAGCAGCGTATCCGGTTGAAGAATCACCACCGAGCTGATTCCCTATCCCATGCCGTCGTACTGAGATGCTGCAACCTCGTCCTCTTTGACGCGCTTGACGGCTGCGCTCGACTGTCTTGCCGTGAATTGTCGGCCAATCTCCCCTTGGACAATTCGGCTCTCTCGATATTTGCGCCGGCTCAATAGCCCACTGCGGCTCCTGCGGGGCGGCGATTATCATTGGCGCCATAGACGAAGCCGGCACGCACATTGCCAGAAAAGCCAGCGCCAGTACCGAACGAGTGGGTGCCTTGCACAGGCGCTCCGATTGTACCCATCTCGACGAGTTCGGCCGCACCCCACGGCGCCTGCTTGGTCAGTTTGTAACCCATACCTTCCAGAATCTTCATAGTATCCGGGGAGAGGCCATAGGGTTCATAGAACACCTCGTCCGGAAGCCACTGATGATGAATGCGCGGTGCATCCACTGCCTCCTGCGGAGCCATGCCGTAATCGAGAATGTTCAAGATGGTTTCGAGAGTGATGGTAATAATTCGTGAGCCACCTGGGCTACCGACCACGAGGAAGGTCTTGCCGTCCTTGGTAACCAGGGTGGGGGACATGGAGGAGAGAGGCCTCTTGCCAGGCGCGATGGAATTCGCTTTGCCCTGAACCAGTCCGAAAAGATTCGGCACGCCGGGCTTGACCGTGAAATCGTCCATCTCGTTATTGAGCAAGAAACCGGTGCCGGGTGCGACTACGGTCGATCCGAACGAGTCGTTAATGGTGTAGGTGACGGAGACGGCATTCCCCTCGGTGTCAACCACCGAATAATGCGTCGTCTCTGTTTTCTCGTGTGGTTCGATACCCGGCTGAACCGCCTTGGATGGCGTTGCCTTCTCCGGATCTATCCTGGCGCGAATGGCAGTTGCATAGTCCTTGGACAGCAGCCGATCGAGCGGGTTTTTCACGAACGCCGGGTCGCCCAGATACGTGTTGCGATCCAGAAAAGCATGGCGCATGGCTTCTACCATCAGGTGAACCGATTGGGCCGAGCGGAAGCCCAGCGCCTTCATGTCGTAGCCTTCTAGAATATTGAGGATTTCGCAAATCGTGGTGCCACCCGAACTCGGGGGCGGTGAAGAGATCAGGGCGTAACCCCGGTAGCTGCAAGTCAGGGGCGGACCTTCGGTCACCTTGTAGTTGGCGAAATCCTTGGCCGTCAAGATGCCGCCATTGGCCTTGCTTGCCTGTTCCACGGCCAAAGCGATTGGTCCTTTGTAGAAGGCGTCAGGACCCTGTCTGGCGATCAACTCCAGCGTGGACGCCAGATCTTTCTGCACCAATCGATCTCCCGGCTGGAACGGCTTGCCATCGGGCCGAAGGAAAATCTTCGCAGCCGCGGGATCCTTACTGAGCCGATCGACCTTGGTATCGAGGATATCGGTGTCGCCACGATTCAAAATGAACCCTCCGCGCGCCAACTTAATGGCTGGGGCCATCACCTTGGAGCGGGGCAGCTTGCCGTATTCGGCTAAAGCGCGATCGAGTCCCATAACCGTGCCGGGAACGCCGGCAGCCAAATAACCATACAGGCTCAGGCCCTTGATGGGATTGCCTTGCGCATTAAGATACATGCGCTCCGTCGAAGCTGCCGGCGCCATCTCGCGGAAATTGAGGAAGGTGTCGCGTCCATCGGCGAGGTGAATCGTCATGAAGCCACCACCGCCGATGTTGCCGCAGCAAGGGTTCACTACGGCCAGAGCGTATCCAACCGCGACTGCAGCGTCGACCGCATTGCCACCCTGCTGCATGATGCGCACACCAACCTCGGACGCGAGGCGTTGGGAAGAAACAACCATGCCGTGCTTGGCCTCGACTGCGGGCTGGGAAGCCGCCTGCGCCAGTAGCGCAGAGCCCAGCGATACGAGCACCACCGCGCGCAACAGATTCTTGACTTTGTTCATAGTCGTGTCTCCTATGTGGTCGAAACTCTGAGTGCCCGAATTGTACTGTCCGTGGACGATTTTGCAAAACCAAAGCTGCATTGGCGCACGAAAAAGCGGAGTGATACAGCACTATTTTGGGCGGCGATGGCTAAGTCGGTTCCTTAATCCCAACTGGAATTCACCGAAGCGGGCCGTATCGTGGAGATTACTTCCTGTTTATCGACATTACTCTTCCAGCAGCAAAGAAAAAACGCCTGCTCCCGAAGGAGCGGGCGCGTTGCAGGTAGTGCTTGTAGTGTTAGTTGAGCAAGATATCAGCGGTGCCGGGTGTCGGCAGATAGTTTGTCGCTGCCGTGCTGCTTGGTGTCCAAGTGCCTGTTAGAGAGTAGGACCCGGCTGACGTTGGCGTCGTTTGGCCCGCCGCCTGGTCGTACGTCCATGTGCCGGTCAGTACGGTCTTGCAACTGCTGTTAGAACAGGCTCGAGCATCCAGTTGGCCTTTGACCAGCGCCGTCCCGGCTTTGATCGAAGAGGGTGCTGGCACCCACGAGATGGTCGCAAGGACTTTGTTCACCGTCAGCGTTACTGTCGCCCTGGGGGGAGTTCCGTAGTCCGCTCCGTCATCTGGTTTGAAGGTCGCCGACAAGGTATGGCTGCCGGCGCTCAACACCGTGCCCGCCACCGGCGAGTAGGTGAAAGTGCCGGGCACTGTGTTACCGCCAAATCAGAGGCACTCGCGTTCAACTGCGTACTGCTGAGCGGGGTTCCGTAGGCGATGTCCGCCGGTGTGCTCCAAGTAATCACCGGCATTTTCTTGTTCACCGTAATCGCTCTGCCGGCGGTTGCCGACGCCGTGTAGTTCGTTGTGTCTGTCGGCGTGAAGGTAGCGGTGAGCGTATAAGCTTCCAGCCGGTAGTACCGTGGTAAAGCCCGTGCTATCTACCGCCGTTGTGATACCGGTTTTGGGGGTGGCCGTAAATGAGAATGTGCCGGGAACCGCGGTCGTCGTCCCCGGCATCAAGGTCGAAACCGTCGGGTCCAGTTGCGTACTGCTGAGCGCAGTTCCGTAGATAATCGCCTTCGGGTTCGCCCAGGTAATTTTCGGCGTAGCTTGATTGACGGTCAGTTGCACAGTGGTGCTGATTTGGCCGCTGGTGAGATTGTTGAAGTCGGCAGGGACCGTCGGGGTGAAGGCGGCCGTGAGCGTATAGCTTCCTGCCGGCAGCATGGTGGTGTAGCCCTTGTTGTCTACCGTGGTCGCGGGGCCGCCGTCTGTTGTTGACGGCAGTATAAGCAAACGCACCGGCCACTCTCTTGCCATTGAATGTAGCTGCGGCATTCAGTTGTGTGCTGGTTAGCTTCGTCCCGTAGGTGATCGCCTTAGGTGTAGCCCACGTGAGGTTCAAAGGGCTTGGATTGACCGTCAGCGGCACCGATGCCCTAACGGTGGCGAAGTCCGTCTTGTCGTTTGGCGTGAAGGTAACCGAAAGCATGTGGCTTCCTTCCGCTAGCACTGCACCCGCCGCCGGTGAATAAACTAACGTACCATCCGAGAGGGGCGGTTGTGCCGGGCACGTAAACAGTCGCGTTGAGCTGCGTACTGTCGAGCGCGGTTCCGTAGTTGATGTCCGCCGGTGCACTCCAACTGATCGTCGGCACCGCCTTGTTTACCGTGATCGTAGTGGTGGCGGTCGCCAAGGTGCTCCCGTCCGCTGAGGTGAAGGCAACCGATAGGGTCTGGTTGATTCCCGCAGTCAACACCGTGCCCGCGTCCGGCGAATAGAGGTACGTGCCCTTCACTGGCACGCCCTTGTTAGTGGCTTTGGCACTCAACTGGAGATCGCCCAGCGGCGTCCCGTAAGTGATCGCCGCGGGCTTGGGCCACGTGATCACAATGCTGCTGGCAGCGGTGAATTGCATCGCTGTCGCAGCCAGATAGTTGATGTCGGCATCCCAGTTCGCCGTAAGCGTACAGGTGCCGGTACTGCTGGTCATGGTGACAAGATTGCCGACCAAGGTGCATGGGCCTGCCGGCGTGATGTTTGCCTGGGTACTGGCGTTGGTCGTCGCCGAGATGGTGAATATGGTCTTGTTAGCTGCGTCGGCCGGAGCCCCCGTGAAGGTCACGGTCGGCGCCACCCTGATGATGCCGATACCTTGCAGATTGATCGTCTGCGTGGTCGGAGTAAGGTTATCGGTAAGAACGACGCTACCGCTGACGCTGCCGTTCGCTGTTGGGGCGAACTCGATGCCGAGCACGCAGCTCACCGCCGGGGCAAGAGACTGGCCGCTTGAACTGCATGTAGTATCGGGTCCCTGCAAGGTGAAGCCGGGAGTCGTGCTGATCTGGCTGATGATCAGCGGGGTCAGCGGCGCATTGCCCGCGTTTAGCACGGTGACATCCTGTGCCGCACTCGCCAAGCCCACATCCGTCGCCGTGAAGCTCAGGCTCGGAGGATCCCAGAAATCCTCCTTCAACACCCGATTGTTGTTGGTATCGCCGATGTAGACGTTGCCGCTCCCATCCACCGCAACGCCATAAGAGTTGTACAGATCGCTTGCCACCGTGCTCTGGGTGTAGCTGTCCGCCGATGGCGTCTCCTTCACCACCCGGAAGTTGCCGGAGTCGACGATGTAGACGCTGCCGACTCCCATCCACGGCGACCGCGCTTGGATCATACAGGCCGCTGCCTATCGTGCTCTGGGTGTAGCTGCCGCCCGACAGCGTTTCTTTCAACACCCGGTCATTGTCGGTATCGGCGATATAGACGTTGCCGCTCCCATCCACCGCAACCCCGTAGGGCAGAATTCAGGCCGCTGCCTATCTGCTCTGGGTGTAGCTGCCGCCCGACAGCGTTTCCTTCAACACCCGGTTATTGCTCGGTATCGGCGATATAGACGTTGCCGCTCCCATCCACCGCGACCCCAACGGGAACGCAGAGGCCACTGCCTATGCTGCTCTGGGTGTAGCTGCCCCCGGACAGCGTCTCCTTCAGTACCTGGTTGTTGCTAGTATCGGAGATATAGACGTTACCGGCCCCATCCACCGCGACCCCGGTTGGCCAATTCAGGCCACTTGCGACTGTGCTCTGGGCGTAGGTGCCCCCGGACAGAGTCTCCTTCAACACCCGGCCGTTGTCGGCATCGTCGATATAGACGTTACCGGCCCCATCCACCGCGACCCCGTAGGGGGAGCTCAGACCGCTGCCTAGCGTGCTCTGGACCCCGGGCAGGAAGTTCACCTGCGGTCCCAACCCAGTGCCCTGCACGTAGCCCGTTGCGATTACATTCGCCGAGCCATCGTAGAGAACCGCCGCGCCATAGCGGGTTCCTGCGAATTTAGGCGTGAACGTTACATCGATCGTGCAGGTAACTCCCGCATAGTCAACCCCTCCATTCCCGCAGCTTCCCGTGCCGGCATCGGAGGCATCGGCAAAGTCCAACCCCGCCGCGCCCTGCGTCAGCACCGCCGTGCTGCCCGGCGGGCCGTATGTATCGAAGGTGAAGAGCAATGTGATCGCCGTGCTGGTGCTCCCCACATTGACCGGCCCGAAGTTCCCGCCCGACGGCGCCAGCTTCAACACCCGGTTGTAGTCGGTATCGGCGATATAGACGTTGCCGCTTCCATCGACGGCGACCCCATTGGGGTTCAGACCGCCGCCTGCGACCGCGCTCTCGGTATAGCTGCCTGCCGCCGGCGCCAGCTTCGACACCAGGCCGCCGCCAGCGGTATAGACGTTTCCGCTCCCATCCACGGCAACCCCAGAAATCCCAAGGCCGAAGCCTATAATGCTCCAGGAGTAGCCGCCCCCAGACAGCGTTTCCTTCGCCACTCCGTCTGTGTACGCGATATAGACGTTGCCGCTCCCATCCACAGCGACCGCAGCGGGATACTCCAGGCTGTCTACCGTGCTCTGGTTGTAGCCGCTCCCAAATGGCGTCTCCTTCACCACACGGAAGTTGCCGTAATCCACGATATAGACGTTGCCGCTCCCATCCACCGCAACCCCGCGGGGCGTATTTAGACCGCTGCCTATCGTGCTCTCGGTGTAGCTGCCGTTCGACTGGAGCGTCTCCTTCAGCACCTGGTAATTGTAGGTATCGGCGATATAGACGTTGCCGCTGCCATCCACCGCAACCCCATCGGGATGGTTCAGTCCGCTGACTACCGTGCTCTGGGTGTAGCTGCCCCCCGACAGCGTCTCCTTCAACACCCGGTTGTTAAGGGTATCGGCGATATAGACGTTGCCGCTCCCATCCACTGCAACCGCATTGGGTTGGTTCAGGCCGCTGACTATCGTGCTCTGGACCCCGGCGAAGTGCGCGGTCTGCGCCTGCAACGCAACCGGCGCCACCAGGAACCCGACGAAAGCGCACGCCACGAGCACGGCGCGGATCGTAGACAAAGAAGTGTTTGTCTTGGCAGAGGTCGAAGGAATATCGGTGGGAAGCAGGCATGGGCGCATCGTCTTTCTCCACGCGCTGTGGCGGCGCGAATCTGTTTCTTTTCGGGGGCCCAGGGCCGAACAACAGGAAGATGAACGCTTTACTGAATTCAAACGAAGCGCATGCTTCGTCCTGGCTTGGTGGCCCACTCAACGCGTTTTTCTGTTCAGTCTCATGACATCCTTTCCAAAGTGTCTCGGGACATCCTTTACACTTCCGCGCGAGCGCAGCGAGCGCGGGAGTGTAAGCCGAGATGCCTTGGAAGACCATGGACGTACGAGAACAGCGGGTGCAGTTTGTGGTGGCGGCGTTGCGCCGGGAGCAGTCGCTGACGGCGCTTTGTGAGGAGTTTGGGGTGTCGCGTCCCACCGGGCGTTTGTGGCTGGAGCGTTACCGGCAGCAAGGCCTGGCGGGCATCGCCGAGCGTAGCCGTCGTCCGCTTCACAGCCCGCGTCTGACGGCTGGGGAACTGGAGGAGCGGGTCGTCGAGCTGCGCCGCTGCTATCCGGACTGGGGTGCGCGCAAGCTGGCAGTCCTGCTGGAGCGCGAGGGGGCGCGGCTGACCCGCAGCACGATTCATCGCATTCTGTTGCGGCGCGATCTGATCCATCCGGCGGACCGGCACGATGTGGCGGATGAGCGCTTTGAACGCTGCCGTCCCAACGAGCTGTGGCAGATGGACTTCAAGAGTCCGAAGGGTTGGAATGCGCCGACCGGCCCCTTGTCGGTGATCGACGACCACAGCCGCTACTTGCTGGTGTTGCAGCAGACGGGGAGCACGCGTGGGGATCTGGTCCGGGAGCAGTTGCAGAGCGTCTTTTGCGATTGCGGCGTCCCGGAGGGGATGCTGATGGACCATGGCATTCCGTGGTGGAGCGCGCGCTCGCCGATGGGCACGACGGAGCTGGCGGTGTGGCTGATGAAGCAGGGTATTCGGCTGCACTGGAGCGGGATTCGGCATCCCCAGACGCAGGGCAAGGTGGAGCGCTTTCACGGCGAGATGGAGCGGGCCTTGCGGCATCGCGGCTGGCAGGACAAGCCGCCGCAGCAGTGGCTTGATGAGTTTCGCTGGGAACACAACCAGGTCCGCCCGCACGAGGCACTGCAAATGCGCACCCCGGCCTCGGTGTGGCGGCCGAGTCCGCGGGTCTACGATGCGCAGCCGCCGCGCTGGGAGTATCCGGCGGAAGCGCGGGTGCGCCGGCTGGATGGCGATGGCAAGATGAACGCTTTCGGACGGACCTGGAACATCGGCCAGGGGCTGCGCCGGGAGTGGGTGCAACTGCTGCAACTGGAAGATCGGGTGCAGGTGTATTACTGCCGCACCCTAGTGCGCGAGCTCGATCTCGCGACCCAGCATTCGACCTCGGTCGAACGCTGGATCGCAGACTGAGTGCAAAACCCAACTGGAAAGGATGTGTCGAGACAAACTGGAAAGTATGTCTTGGGACTAGACAGCGTTTTTCGTTGAGTGGGGTAGTTCGTCGCGCAGAAGAAAACAGCCCCACTCAAGCCCAACGGCAGGGCTTGAATGGGCCACCCGCCCGGTATGCTTGCAGCTTTACCTTGCAGCTACTCTGGAAATAGAGCTGAAGTGTACTACACTTTCGCTTAATAAATCCAAGTGTTTGCGGTGCTGCCGTGCCGCAGTCTCCCGCGGCTCACATGCTTGCCCCGAAAAAGATGGCGTAGCACACACTCGTAGCGCGCATTACGCCTCTGACTTCGCTCACCAGCAAGGCATGGGGTCAAGTCTGTCTACGCTTCCGCTTGCTTAGACTTGCGACTGGACAAGAAATTGTCCAGATAGCGTGACTTCATTTGCCGGCTCGCCATGACTTGTTTCAGCGGCGGCAGTTTGAGGATCACACCAAGAATGGCAGCCATCGCGCGATGGCTGGCAAAAGCCTGATTGTCGAAGATGAGGTTCTGGAGTTTGCCGCGCTCGATGGCCATTAGGACCGCGCGATGAGCCGTATTCACCGGTGTGATCACGCGCTGACCTCGTTGTTCGAGCCTGATGGCCTGCTTGTCGCAAACCCGGGCGCAGACCCCGCAGCCGAGACAGATATCTTCGCTGACCTTGGCTTTCTTGCGTTTGTGGTTGCGCGGGTCGCCTGCGGAAACCATGCCCATCGCTTCCACCGGGCAGACATCGGCACATTTCATGCAGCCGGAACATTGGGCCTCGGCGATTGCGGGCAAAAAGTTGGTGGTGCTGATGGGAGTGAGAACAGCGAAGCGCTTAGCGGCCAGCATAGCCTCGCAACAGCATCCACAGCAATTACAGATGAAGGCTACGCCCTCGCGCACGTTCTCACCGAATTGCACCAGGTTGCGCTCGCGGGCTTGAGCCAGCAGCTCGTGACATTCCGCCTTATCCACGCGGCGGGTGATGCCGTGTTTAATCAGTGAGCCGGCAATCGAGTTGAAGGTCATGCAGATATCCATCGGCGCGTCGCAATTGTGGCCGAGGTGAGACATCTTGTGGCGGCAATAGCAGGCACCGATGCCGATGTGCGAGGCGGTATCGATGACTTGCGAGGCTCGTTCATAGTCGAGCACGTGCAAAGTGTTTTCCGCCGTCAAGGCGCGCTCGTTGACGAAGACGCGTCCTATCTGTGTTTCGCCGGTCGCGAACAGGGCTTTGATGAAGTCCTCCTCGACATTAAGGTACTGGTGGAAAAGTTCGGCAAGGAGCTTCTGGTCGTAGTGATTACCGATGCGCATCATGGAAAATTCAAAGAAGCCGGCCATCGGCGGCGGCAGAATGAAGCTCTGGCCACGGCTGGAATCGATGTCGAGCATCATGCCGCGCGAGGCGAGGGCTTCGAGGATGTTGCGGGCCTCGGTTTCGGACTTCTTCCAAAGTAGCGCTGCTGTTTCGGCAGTGAAGGGCTTGATGGGAAGCTGCGCGACGAGTTCGGCTTCTGCCGGTGAGAACAGGACCTCAAGGATTTGAAACAAGAGCTTGGTCGCCGGAGCCCCTTGGGGGAAACGGTTGATCCGCTCCGACAGTTTGCGATAGCTCTCCCTAGCGGTGTGGTGCGCCATGGAAATAGTGTAGGACGAATCGTCCGGGCCGGCATCACAGGTGTTGCTTACGCTGAGCCGATGGGGTCCACGCCGTAGAACTCGAGCACGTCGCGCAGAGTCACCACGCCTTCCAGCTTGTGGGTATCCAGTCGGCTGACCACCGGCAACATGTCAACTTGGGCAACGCTCATGCGCTCCAGCGCCTGATGCAAGGCGTGGTCAACATGAACGTGCGGGAAGTAGAGGCTTTCCAGCAGGTCCATCAGCCTCCGATCGGCTTTCCCGTTGTCAGCCGCGTCGATTAGTGCCGCCCGGCGCAAGACGCCGACAACACTGCCTTCGTCCATCACCGGCCAGGAGTTGAATTGACTGGGGCCGATGCGCTCCAGCGCCTGGCTCACACTCAGCAGCGCGGGCAGGGTCTCGGTGGCGCCGCCCATCACCTGCCATACCCGGCGCTGGTTTGATTCCGGCTCTTTCTTGGGCAGATGGATGCCGTCCTGATGCGCCAGGGCCTCGTAAATGGGCACTTTCTGGAAGCGCGAAGAGATGAAAAGGCTGGTCAAGTTGGCGATCATGAGCGGCACGATGACGGCGTAGTCGCGGGTCATCTCGAAGATCATCAGCACCGATGTCATGGGAGCGCGCACGATGCCGGCAAAGAGCGCGCCCATGCCGACCAGAGCGTAAGCCCCAGCAGTTGCCGTGTGTGCCGGAAACAGGTGGTGGGCCACGTTGCCGACGCTCCCGCCCAGCATGGCGCCCAAAAACAGGGCCGGCCCGAAGATTCCGCCGGCGTTGCCGGAGGCGTAACTGATCGTGACCCCCAAAAGCTTGAGCACAACCAGCACAACCATCAGCTTGAGTGCCATGCTGCCGTTCAGCGCCTCGCCAACGTAGCCGTATCCCACGCCCAGAGCCTGGGGCACAACCCATACCGATCAGTCCCACAGCCACGCCGCCCACCACCGGATGCCACCAGGCGGTCTTTTTCGGCAGCAGCAAGAAGCGCTGGCGCATTCGCAGCAACAGCTGCGTGAACGCCAGCGAGAGAAATCCGCCGATAATACCAAGTATGGCGTAGATGACGAATTCCCAAGGACTGACCAATTCGTACTGCGGCACCTTGAAGAGCGGATCGTTGCCCAAAACCAGGCGCAGCATCGCCCATGAGGTGGCCGAGGCCAGCACCACCGATCCCAGGATGGGCGCGTGCATGTCGCCCATCACCTCTTCAAGCGCGAACAGCACCGCCGCCATGGGCGTGTTGAAGGCCGCGGCGATGGCCGCCGAAGCTCCCACCGGCAGCAGAGCCTTTACCTTTTCAGGACGCAAACCCAGGTGACGGCCAAGCAGGGAGGCTATGCCGGCCCCGACCTGCACCGATGGGCCTTCGCGCCCGAGGGGAATACCACTGGCGAGAGTAGCTGCCGTGCACCCGAACTTGCCTAACACTGTGCGCAGCGAGATGAAGCCGTCGCGGGCGAAAAGCGCAGCCTTGGCCTGCGGCACACCGCTGCCCCGCGCATGAGGGAAATACTTGTACAGAAGGAAGCCCATGGTCAGAGATCCTGCCACGGGTATGAGCACGCGCCTCCAAGCGGCGCTGCCGACCGGGTAGAGCCGCATTCCCAACCGCTCGGTCAGAACGATGAAGGCTACAACGGCTAGTCCGACCAGGGCGCCGATGAGCAGCGACAGAGCCACAAAAACCTGCTCCTCGCGTTGCTCTAAAAGTAAAGTCCACCGCCGCCATAGATCGGACCGCCATCTTTGTCCGGGCTGCTTCTGGAAGGCCGAAGGCTCGCTCATACGATTAGCTTATCAAAACGGCCGGGACATTCCGGTGGTGCTTTACCGCGGGATGCGCCATGGCCACAGCTTGGCTGAGATGTCAGTCAAATCAGAGTTGGAAGCGGTCCCGTTGGGGACCGCCTCCGGTGGAAGCGTTGTTGCCAGTTATTGGCCGTAGGCGAAGTGGGCGCGGCGATTCTGCTGCCAGCACGCTTCATTCGCCGCAGAGCAAACCGGCTTCTCCTTGCCGTAGCTGATCGTTTTGATCGAGCCCGCCGGAACTCCGAGGTTCACCAGGGCCTGCTTCACCGAATTGGCGCGATTTTCGCCGAGCGCCAGGTTATATTCGGCGGAGCCGCGTTCGTCGCAGTGGCCTTCGATGGTGAAGCGGATACCCGGATGGCTCTTCAGGAAGGCCGCATCAGCCCGCAGGCTCGGCTGCTCAGCGGCCCGTACTTGATATTTGTCGTAATCGAAGTAAATGTCCTTCATGCTGCGGGCAAACAGCTCCTGCTCGCCGGCCGACGGTTTCGCGGCGACTGGCGGCGGGGCAGTTACCGTGACCCGGGCCGTTGCCTCCTGCGTTCCACCGGCACCCTTCGCCGTGAGGCGATAGGTGGTGGAAGTCTTCGGCGTGACCATCTGCGAGCCGCTTGGGCCGACGCGTCCGATGCCTTCCAGCGTCACCTCGGTGGCGTTCTGGGTAGTCCAGGAAAGGTTGGTCGTCTCGCCCGGTTGAACGGTGGCCGGGTTTGCCGTCAAAGATGCCGTGGGGGCCGCCGCGGGCGGTGGAGGAGGCGGCGGAGCAGCCGCCGTCTTCTTCTTGCAAGCCGAAACGGTGACGATTGCCGCCAATGCCAATACGATAATTCCTAATTTCATCCGATGTTCTTTCACTTTTGGTTCTCCTTGAGCGAGAAACTCGTAATTTGAAGTTGCGAAACAAGCACTGGGTTTCCGTTCCTATTCCCGAACGTCGTCCTGCCGGTGCTACGGCAGGCCGCCTTATCCTTTTCGCCGAAAACTGCGAAACAGATGCACCAGGGGTAATAGAATCACGGTGGCGGCAAGCGAGTTCACTGTGACAAACATGGGAAGCGTCCTATACCACTCGCATCCAATCTCCAATCCCTGTGCCTGGCAAGGGAACGCCAACGCCGACGCCGAACAACCCCGGGAATGTAAACACATTCAAAGGGATTCGCCACGACGAGGCCGACTCAACGGCCAGATTCCAGATCCATACGGCAACACAAAAACTTATCGTCGCAGTCGCCCCGAACAGTAACGCGAAACATTAGGCTTCGCTTCATGATCCAATCTCCGGCGCGCCCAAGATTCTGAAGGACTTCTAGGAGAAATGTGGACACGGAAGCTTTGCCGGTTGTCATGGCCCGGCAACCGGCAACCAAATCATGAGCGCTTCCGTGCCCTTGAAAAGGTGCAGTTGAACAGGGTTGACAGGGGGGAAGAACTAACAGCGAAGATTAAACGGCGCTAAATAATGATGACCGCCGCAACCGTACGAAACGGGGTCTAGCGTCGCTGAAAAGGCAGGTCTCTGTACCAACGCTATGAGCACCGAACCAAACAGTAGCATCAGGAGCGCTTTAATTGCAGCAGCGGCGCGAAATGCCGTCGCGGGCCCATGCGTCGCAGTGAACGGACCGCAAGCAGCCGGAAACAGGAAAACGAGAACAGTCCCGAGCATCGCCAGCAGAGCTATCGTACCGATTCGAGACATCATTTGATACTCCGGAGCAGTTCAGGGTTCCTCAATAGCATAACCCAACTACCACCCAGAGTTGCAAGAAAACGTGGGCGCAATCTTATTGCCGGCAACCGCAGGCGGCAGCATGTGCGCGACCCGGAAACAGATGTGCCCACCTGTACACGATTTTACCGGTGAGAGCATCCGACATCAGCAGATTTCACCCGGTGATGCGTGTTGTAGTTGAACTTGACATTCGGGGGGACGTGACTCAGACTGTCGCTCATAATACTGATAAGACTTGCGTCTCACATAATAGGACTTCGTAGACGGCAGTAAATGACAGTTCTAATTCATATTTGAGAAACAGAAGAAAGAGCCGCTAGTCGGACTCATCAAGGTGAGGCAGTCCGGCGGTGAAGGGAGACGAGCAATGGCTATAGAGCAGCCGCGGGTGCTTTGTGTCGGTGCTCATGCGGCAGATTTTGCCGCACGTTGTGCCGGCGCATTAGCCTTCGCTCGCTTCACGCCCTGGTCGGGAATCATCCTACCGCTTTTCGAGTGGCAAACAGTTCGCAAGTTCAGCTATTAATGTCGACGGAGCCGGCAAAGGTACACGGGTGCGAGACGAGAAGGTCATTGAGAAAGAGGCAACTGCCGCTATCCCGCCAGAGACTTCGCGGGCGCAAACAGGCATCGTCCTGCGGGTGATCGACGCCTGCGCGGACGGTCTTCTGGTTGTGGCCCTGATGGGCGAACTGGGAATCGTCTTCGCCAACGTGCTGGCGCGCGTCTTTTTCAACACTTCCTTCCTATGGGCGGACGAGGTAGCGCGATTCGTGCTGTCGATCATCGCCTTCATCGGCGGCGCAGTCGCCTATCGGCGTCGCGGGCACGCTTTTGTGCGCGTGCTCATCACTCGGTGCCCCGTGGGGTTGCAGCGGGTGTTCTTCGCGCTCGCCGATGTCCTGGCGCTCTTCATCACACTTGTCGCGTGGGTTGCCTCCTTCGAATTCATTGAGTCGAGCTGGAGCGAGCGCACCCCTATCTTCCAGCTCCCGGCTGCCACCATTGCCATACCGCTTACCGTGGGCCTGACGCTGATTGCCATCTATGCCGTCAACCACCTGCGCCGCGAACACGGACGGCGAGCCTGGGTGGTGGGAGGCGCCTTCATCGTGGTGATGGCCGGGGTGATGGCCACCCGCAGTCTCTGGTTGCCGTGGTTCGCCGGCGACAACGCCATCATTGCCACCGTGACCTTCTTCATTCTGGCAATCCTGATCGGCGTGCCGGTGGGATTTGTGCTGCTGATGGCCACGGCGAGTTATCTGTGGGTGACCGATGCTCCCTCGCTGGTGTCGCTCCCGCAGAGCATGGTGAACGGGACCGGAAACTACATTCTCCTGGCGGTGCCGTTCTTCATCTTCACCGGACTGATCATGGAGCGGGGAGGCATCAGCCTGCGACTGGTTCGCTTCGTCGAAACGGTGGTGGGCCACCTGCGGGGCGGCCTCCTCCAGGTTTCGGTGGTCAGCATGTACATCGTCTCCGGACTCTCCGGTTCCAAGCCTGCCGACGTGGCTGCGGTCGGCACCGTTATGCGCGATCGGTTAACGCGATCGCCATGGTTCGGGCTGAGGGCGCGGCCGTGCTGGCCGCCTCGGCCATTATGGGTGAAACCGTACCGCCCAGCATCGCGATGCTCATCGTCGGCTCGATTACACAGCTATCGATGGCCGCCCTGTTTGTCGGCGGCATCATCCCCGCGGCGGTGATGGCCGTCTGCCTGATGGTGCTCATTTATGGCCGTGCACGTCGCGCGGGGACGCCGTGCGCGCCGCGTGCCCCAGTCCGATCGATGTTGCGGGCGGCTCTCATCGCGGTGCCGGCGCTCCTGATGCCGGTGATCCTGCTGGTGGGCATCCTGGCTGGAATCGCCACCCCCACGGAGGTCGCGACCTTTGCCGTTCTCTACGGCCTTGTTCTAGCCATGGGCGTCTATCGCGCCATGAGCTGGCAGACTTTACGTGCGTACCGTGCTTGATACCGCTTCGCTCACGGGCATGCTGCTCTTCATCTTTGCCGCTTCGGGCGGGTTCTCGTGGTCGCTTACCGTAGCCTATGTGCCGCAGCGTCTCGTCGAGCTGCTCCAGGGCATGCAGAACAGCGCGAGTATTTTCATGGTCGTCTCCATCCTGCTCCTGGTCGGGGCCGGCGTGCTCCTGGAGGGACTACCCTCGCTTAACGTTCTCGCACCCCTCCTGCTTCCGATCGCCGCGAAGATCGGCGTGAGCGAACTGCACTACGCCTTGGTTCTGATCATCGCCATGGGAGTCGGCGGCTTCATGCCGTTGGCCGGGGTAGGATTCTATGTCTGCTGCGCCATCATGCAAACCGGGATCGAGGAGGCCTCCCGCGCCATGGTGCCCTATTTGATCGTGATTTTTATCGGCCTGCTCATCGTGGCATTTGTTCCGTGGTTCACCCTGTTCCTCCCTCACTATTTTGGTTTTGGGCAGTAGCCCGGCGGTGTAACACGGTCGAGCGGTGGGTTTTGTTTTCAGTTGCAGTGCGGCGGAGTTCCCGCCGGAACCGGCAGTGTAATAGCGGCGCTGGTGGGACCAGCAAGCGTGGACCAGCGACGCGACCCGGATAGGCGGCAGTCTGATCACTACAAAGGAGAGACACATGGATCGCAGGGCATTTCTCAAGAACAGCATGGGGGTCGCCGGACTCGCTCTGGCGGCGCCCTACGTTACGCGTGCGGCGGCGGCCCCGCTCACGCTCCGCTTTGCCCACTTTGGGGCGGAGGACCATCCTTCCAATATTGCGGCCAAGCAGTTTGCCAGCCGGGTTCAGACGCGCACGGGCGGCGCCATCAAGATTCAGATTTTCCCGAACAATCAACTGGGCGGCCCCCCCGAGCAAGCCCAGCAGATCAAACTGGGCACCGTCGACATGGGACTACCGACGCAGGGGCAGCTCCAGAGCTTCGAGAAGGCCTTTGCGACCGTCATGCTCCCCTTTGTCTTCGACAGTCCCGCCCATGTCTTCCGCGTCTTGGACGGCCCGGGCATGCAGTGGCTGGCCCCACTTGCCGAGAAGCAAGGCTTCATTATTTTGCGGAACTGGGAGTATGGCTTCCGCGACCTGACGAACAGCCGGCGCTCGATCTATACGCCCGACGACGTGAAAGGCTTGAAGATCCGCACCCCGCCGGAGATTCAAATCCAGGCAGCGATGGAAGCGATGGGCGGCGTGGTGCAGGCCATCGCATTCCCGGAACTCTACCTCGCGCTCGCACAAAAAGTGGTGGACGCACAGGAGAACCCGGTCGCGGTCTGTTACTACCAGAAGTACTACGAGGTGCAGAAACACCTCGCCATCACGCAGCACGTGTACAACAACATGATCCATACGGTCAGCGCCATCACGTGGAAGAAGCTGAGCCCCGAGCAGCAGACGATCTTCCGCGAGGAAAGCACCTCCGCAGGCAACCTCATGCGCAAGCTGATCGCCGACGAAGAAGTGGATCAGATCAAGAAGATGGAAGGCCGCGGCATGACGGTGACTCGCCCGGATCTCGCGCCGTTCCGGGCCAGGATGGAGCCGGCGTACAAGCGGGTGTCTGACTGGGCCGGTGCGGACAACGTGAAGAAATTCAGGGAGATGGTGGATAAGGCGCGAAAGGGCTGATTAATACCAATCGGTTTGAAGACGGCCGGGTGGGCTGCCGCTCGCAGAAAACCGAATCGTCCCGATCCGCAGAAAACTACCCCACGTCAGCCCAAAAGCGGGGCGGGACGTGGGGCACCAGTCTTATCGACGGACACACGGCACTATGAACTCCCACATCTGCTAACTGGGGCAGATATTGGGCACCACGCAGAGAGGCAGCCCGCCCGCTTCTGAAGACGCCGTCCTAATCGGCTGCGCCGGGTTTCGGCAACATCGAGGGGATACGCGCCGCTTTGCGTTGCGCTGCCCACCAGCGCAGGCGATCCATGTAGAGATAAATGACGGGCGTGGTGAAAAGTGTGAGCATCTGGCTGACGATCAGGCCGCCGACAATGGTGATGCCGAGCGGGCGGTGGAGTTCGCTGCCGGTCCCGGTGCCGAGCGCGAGCGGAAGACCGCCGAGCAGGGCGGCCATAGTAGTCATCATGATGGGACGGAAGCGCAACAGGCACGCCTGATAGATCGCCTCTTCCGGACGCTTGCCCTCGCGGCGTTCGGCGTCGAGCGCGAAGTCGATCATCATGATCGCATTCTTCTTCACGATGCCGATCAGCAGAATGATTCCAATAACGGCAATGACGGAGAGATCCGTGCGGGTAATCACCAGTGCCAGCAGGGCTCCAACGCCGGCGGATGGCAACGTCGAGAGGATCGTAATCGGGTGGATATAGCTTTCGTACAGCATGCCGAGGACGATGTAAACCGTGGCCAGGGCGGCGAGGATCAGTAACGGTTGACTGGAAAGCGACCTTTGAAAGGCGGCTGCGGTGCCGGCGAACTGGGCGTGGATGGAAGAGGGCATTCCGATCTGGCGCTGAACATCCAGAATGGCCACCGTCGCCTTTCCGAGGGAGATTCCCGGAGCCAGGTTAAACGACAGCGTAACCGAGGGAAACTGGCCCGAGTGATTCACGCCCAGAGCGGTACTGGACTGCAGAAACTTGGCGAACGAACTCAAGGGCACGACCGTGTTGTTGGTGCCGCGGACATAAATATTGTCGAGAGCGCCAGGGTTCTGGCTGTAGCGCGGATCGACCTCCATCACCACGTGGTACTGGTTCAGGGGGCGATAGATGGTTGACACCTGGCGCTGACCGAAGGCGTCGTAAAGCGCGCTGTCGATGGCGGCGGAGGTCACGCCCATGCGTGCGGCGGTGTCGCGATCGATCTGGATATGGGCTTCCAACCCCTTGTCCTGCTGGTCGGTCGAGACGTCGCGCAACTCCGGCAGGGCGCGTAATTGCGCCAGCAGTTGCGGTGCCCAGGTGTTTAGCTCCAGCAGGTCTTCCGATTGCAGAGTGTATTGGAACTGCGAAGCGCTTTGGCGTCCGCCGATTTGCAGATCCTGAGCGGCCTGAATGTACAAGGTGGCGCCGGGAATGACGGCCAGTTGCCGGCGAAGGCGCCCGATCACCTGATCCGCCGTAATCTTCTTACGTTCTGGATTGCGTTCTTCAAGCGGCTTCAAAGTGATGAACATGCTGCCGCTGTTTTGCAGTCCGCGCCCGCCGGAAAACACCATGACCTGAGCGACGGCCGGATCCTTCTTCACGATGGCTGCGTATTGGGACATCTTCTGCCGCAGAGCGCCAAAAGAGATGTCCTGTGCCGCTTGGATCGAGCCCGCCAGCCGACCCGTATCCTGCTGCGGGAAGAAGCCCTTGGGCACGACGATGTAAAGAGCGACGCTGAGACAGAGGGTAGCGATGGTGACCGCCAGGGTGAATGGCTGATGACGTAATACCCATCCCAGTCCGCGGCTGTAACTCTCCAGTATCCAGTCGAAGACCCGCTCGCTGGACCGATAAAGCCTGCCGTGCTTCTGCTTCTCGATGGGCTTCAGGAACTTTGCGCACATCATCGGCGTGGTGGTTAGCGAAACCACCAGCGAAACCGCGATGGCGACGCTGAGGGTGACCGCGAATTCGCGGAACAAGCGCCCGACAATACCTCCCATCAGCAGGATCGGAATGAAAACCGCTATCAGCGATGTGCTCATCGAGAGCACGGTAAACCCGATTTCGCGTGATCCCTTGTAGGCGGCCTGAACCGGGCTGTAGCCTTGCTCCAGGTAGCGGGTAACGTTCTCGATGACTACGATGGCGTCATCGACGACGAATCCGGTGGAGATGGCCAGCGCCATCAGCGACAGGTTGTCAAGACTGTAGTCGAGCAGATACATCACGCCAAAGGTGCCAACGAGCGAAAGCGGCACAGAGACACTGGGGATGAGAGTCGTCCAAAGATTCCGCAAAAAGACGAAGACCACAAAGATGACCAGAACAATCGAGATCATCAGGGTGAATTCGATATCGCGCACAGAGGCGCGGATGGTGGTGGTCCTGTCCATCAACACCGAAATATCAATGGCCGGCGAAATCGATGCCCGCAACCTGGGCAGCAAGGCGTAGACGCGGTCGACGGTGCCAATGATGTTTGCACCGGGCTGGCGGAAGACAATCATCAAGACGGCCGGTTTCCCATTGGCGTATCCGGCGGTGTGCAGGTCGGCGACGCTATCCTGCACGGTGGCGACATCGGAAAGCCTCACGGGAGATCCGTTTCGATAGGCGACAATCAGGTCTCTATATTGACGGGCCTTCCAAATCTGGTCGTTGGCGGTGATGGTGACGGCATTTTGGCCGCCGGAAAACTGTCCCTTTGCCTCATTGGCATTGGCGCCGCCGAGAGCGGTTCTCACCAGGTCGAGGCCGACTCCAGTGTTGTTCAACTGCGTTGGATTCAGCTCGGCCCTGACGGCAGGCTGCGCGGCGCCACCCACAAAGACCTGCCCAATACCCTCCACCTGCGACAATTTTTGCGCCAGGATCGAATCAGCGGCGTCGTACATGTCCGGCTTGGTAATGGAGTCCGACGTCATCGACAAAATCATGATGGGGGCGTCCGCCGGGTTCACCTTGCGGTAGGTCGGATTCTGCGGCAGGTTGGAAGGCAGGGTGCCCCGGGCAGCGTTAATGGAAGCCTGAACATCGCGGGCAGCAGCATCGATGTTGCGATTGAGATCGAACTGCAAGACGATGTTGGTCGACCCCAACTGGCTCGTTGAGGTCATATCGGTAATGCCCGCGATTCGTCCGAATTGCCTTTCCAGCGGAGTGGCGACGGCGGAGCCCATGGTCTCAGGGCTGGCTCCGGGCAAATTAGCGGTTACATAGATCACCGGGTACTCGACCTGCGGTAGCGGCGCGACGGGCAGCAGATTAAAAGCCAGGGAGCCCGCCAGCAATAGTCCGAGCGTGAGCAATGATGTGCCCACCGGTCGTTTGATGAATGGCTCGGAAATATTCATAACTACTCCGCTGCTATGGGCTGCTCGATCTTGTTGCCAACCCTGAAACGCGAGAATCGCCTGGAGAGCCGGTCAAACGCCAGATAGACGACCGGCGTGGTGTAAAGCGTAAGCAGCTGGCTTAAAAGCAGGCCGCCGACAATCGTAATTCCGAGCGGCCGGCGCAGTTCGCTGCCGGTTCCAGTGCCCAGCGCAAGCGGCAATGCACCGAGCAGGGCCGCCATGGTGGTCATCATAATGGGACGGAAGCGCAACAAACATGCCTGAAAGATCGCCTCTTCGGGCGGTTTGCCCTCGTGGCGTTCGGCTTCCAGGGCAAAGTCGATCATCATGATCGCGTTCTTCTTCACAATGCCGATCAGCAGAATGATGCCTATCAGTCCGATGACATTGAGATCATTGCCCGTCATCAACAGCGCAAGAATCGCGCCGACACCCGCCGAGGGAAGCGTGGACAGAATCGTGACCGGGTGGATGTAACTCTCGTAAAGCACTCCGAGCACGATGTACACGGTGACGATGGCGGCGACAATCAGCCAGGGCTCGCTGGCGAGAGAATTGCGAAACGCAGCCGCGGTTCCCTGAAACCCTGCCTGCACGCTCAGCGGCATGCCGATCTCCCGCCGCACATCATCGATGATCTTGGTGGCCTCGCCGAGAGAAACTCCCGGAGCCAAATTGAACGAAAGCGTTACCGACGGAAATTGCCCGAGGTGATTGATCGCCAGCGGAACATTGGTGCGTTGCAGCTTGGTGAACGACATCAAGGGCACCTGCGTCCCGGTCTGCGAGCGCACGTAGATGCTGTTCAGAGCATCCGGATTCTTCTGAAACTGCGGGTCCACTTCGAGCACAACGCGATACTGGTTCAGTTGGGTAAAGATGGTCGAAACCTGGCGCTGGCCGAAGGCGTCATAGAGCGTGTCGTCAATTGCCTGAGGCAAAATGCCAAAACGCGCCGCCGTATCGCGGTCGATAGCCAAGTCGGCATTCAAGCCGCCGCTAAGCTGGTCGGTGGCGACATCGCGCAGCCCAGGCTGCTGTTTCAATTTGTCGAGAAAGCGCGGAGCCCACTGGGAGAGTTCATTGCTGTCGGCATCCTCAAGCGCGTACTGGTACTGAGTGCGGCTGATCTTGCTCTCGACCGTGAGGTCCTGCACCGGCTGCATGTAAAGAGTGATTCCGTGAACGCTCTCCAGCTTGGGTTGCAGCCGCCGGATGATCTCCGAAGCGGTGTCCTTGCGCTGGTCGCGCGGCTTCAGGTTGATCTGAATGCGTCCGCTGTTCTGGGTGGTGTTGGTGCCGTCGATGCCGATGAAAGATGAAAGACTGACGACATCGGGATCTTGCAGAATGACGTGAGCAAGCTGCTGCTGGCTCTCGCTCATGGCGGCGAAGGAAATCGTTTGTGGCGCATCGGAGATGCCGAGTATGACGCCTGTGTCCTGCACCGGGAAGAAGCCCTTGGGCACAAAAACGTAAAGCGCCAGGGTGAGCACCAAGGTTCCAACGGTGATGATCAGGGTCGCGGGCTGGTGCTTGAGAACCCAGGTGAGCGTGTTCCCGTACTTCTCGATCACGCGGTTATAAAACGTTTCGGATGCTTTATAAAACCGCGTCTGCCTGGATGGATCTTTGTGCTTCAGCAGCTTGGCGCACATCATCGGCGTCAAAGTGAGCGAAACTACGGCCGAAACCAGAATGGTCACGGCGAGCGTGACCGCGAACTCGCGGAAGAGGCGGCCTACAATATCGCCCATGAACAGCAAGGGGATGAGCACCGCGATCAGCGACACGGTCAGCGAAACGATGGTGAAGCCGATCTGCCCAGAACCCTTGAGGGCGGCCTCCAGAGGCGATTCGCCAGCCTCGAGATAGCGGTCGATATTCTCGATCATCACGATCGCATCATCGACCACGAAGCCGGTCGAAATGGTGAGCGCCATCAGCGAAAGATTGTCGAGGCTGTATCCGAGCAGGTACATCACGCCAAAGGTGCCGACCAGCGAAAGCGGAACGGCGACGCTGGGGATGACAGTTGCCGACAGATTTCGCAGGAACAGGAACATCACCATGACAACCAGTACGACGGTGAGCATGAGTTCAAACTGCACATCGTCGACTGAGGCGCGAATGGTCTGCGTGCGATCGGTGAGCACGGAAACCTTCACCGCGGAGGGCAGCGCCGTGCTCAGTTGCGGCAGGATTGCCTTAATGTGGTCGACTACACCAATGATGTTCGCGCCGGGTTGGCGTTGAATGTTGACAATGACGGCGGGACGCTCGTTCATCCACGCGGCCTGCTGCACGTTCTCCGCCCCGTCGATGACCGTGGCCACGTCCGTCAGGCGTACCGGCGCGCCGTTGCGGTAGGCGACAATGACTCCCTTGTAGCCTTGGCTGGACAGCAGTTGGTCATCAGCGCCGATGGTGTAGGAGAGGCGCGGGCCATCAAGTATGCCCTTGGCCTGATCGACGTTGGCTTGCGCCAAGGCGGTGCGAAGGTCTTCCAGGCTCAGTCCGTAAGATGCCAGAGCTGTCGGGTTTGCCTGGATGCGAACCGCGGGCTTCTGGCCTCCGCTGATGGAAACCAAGCCGACGCCGGGAACCTGCGAGATCTTCTGCGCAAGCGTGGTATCGGCCAGATCCTCGATCTTTGTCAAAGGCAGCGAATCCGAGGTTAGCGCCAAGGTCAGGATCGGAGAGTCGGCGGGGTTGACCTTGCTGTAGATCGGCGGGTTCGGCAGATTCGTGGGCAGGTAACTGGAGCCGGCATTGATCGCGGCCTGGACCTGCTGTTCTTCCACGTCGATGTTCTGGTTGAGGTTGAATTGCAGGGTGATCAGCGAGCTGCCATATGAACTGGTCGAGGTCATCTGGCTGAGTCCGGGAACTTGCCCGAACTGGCGCTCGAGAGGAGCCGTCACGGATGAAGCCATCACATCAGGGCTGGCTCCAGGGTAGAACGTGGCGACCTGAATGGTGGGATAGTCGACCTGCGGCAGCGCCGAAACCGGCAACTGCCTGTAGGCAACGATGCCCACGAGCATGATTCCGATCATCAGCAACGAGGTTGCGACCGGTCGAAGAATAAAGAGTCTTGACGGACTCATGGCCCTGTTGCACCCGTATTCTGCGGACGAGGTCCGGGCCCCGTGGAACGAACTTCCACCTTGCTGCCGGACTGCAATTTATCCTGCCCGTCGGTTACCACCAGCTCTCCCGGAGCAAGTCCGCTGGAAATCGAGACCAGATTGCCTTCGGTGAAAGAGACCTGCACGGGACGCAGTTCAGCAGTTTTGTCCGGCTTGACGACATAAGTGAAATTACCCTGTGGCCCATGCTGTATGGCGGCGGCGGGAATTACGGTATTGTTTTTGCGCACCTCAAGCAGCAGTTTCACGTTGACAAACTGGTTGGGCCAAAGCGCCCGCTCGTGGTTATCGAACACTGCCTTCAATTTGCCGGTACCGGTGGTCGTGTCAATCTGATTGTCGATGGTGAGGAGCTTTCCCGCGGCGAGCTGGGTGAGACCGTCGCGACTGAAAGCCAACACCGTAAGCTGCCCCTTGGCCATGGCCTTGGAAACCATCGGCAGTTGGTCCTGCGGGAGCGTGAACACGACCGCGATCGGTTGGAGTTGGGCGATCACCAGCAAGCCATTTTGATCGGTCGCATGCACCATGTTGCCGATATCCACCAGTCGTAACCCTACGCGTCCATCCACCGGAGCCGTGATTCGGCAATACGTCAGGTTGAGCTTTGCGTTATCGATCTGAGCCTGATCGGCGCGAACCTGACCATCCAACTGATTCACCAAAGCGCGCTGCGTATCGAGCTGCTGTTGCGGGATGATCTTGTCGGCAAACAGGGCGGTGAAACGCCCCAGGTTCACGCGGGCATCCTGCAACTGAGCCTGATCTTTGAACAGAGTCGCTTCCGCCTGGCTGAGCGCAACCTGGTAGGGACGGGGGTCGATCAGGACCAGCAGATCGCCTTTCTTGACCTCCTGTCCTTCTTTGAATGCAACTTGCGCGAGTTGGCCGTCGATTCTCGACTTAACCGTAACGGTGTTGAAGCCGGTGACGTTGCCTAATCCCGTCAGATAGTAAGGCATATCGCGTTTTTCGGCGGTAAAAACCCCAACTGGAATGACTTGCGGCGCGTTTGCCGGACGCCCTCCTCCGGAACTGCCGCTCTTCGAGGCGCAACTCGCCAGAATAGCGAGTGACACGATCACGCTCACAACAAGCAGACGGCCGAAAAACCTTCCCGCATCGATGGATAGAGAGGGGAGTTGAAAACGAAGCTGTATGGTTTTGCTTACCGGCATCTGATTCAAGAGAATTCCATTTCTAAGACTCTATTGGAATTAGCAGCAATGATACCAGCCATCGATCTGCGGAGCCCGCAATTTTCTATAGCCGCCGCCGGGTCTGAAGGAATCCGCCGCGTTGAACGCTTCCTGTATTGGCCTTAAATTATGTGAACACCAAAGGCGAAAAGAAGACTCGTAGGGCGGGCGCGGTTCGTTTGCTGGTGAGGTTAGACAGTGCCCCACTCAAGCGAACAGCAAATCCTTCGCTCCTCCACCCCAGCAACGGCCACCGGGTCTCATTTGAGACTTGGATTGATGCTGCGTGGGGGCCGCGCTGCTCTAGCCAAAGGCGCTATGTGGCGGCCCGTTGCCGGGGATCCCGGCTCCGCTCAAGATGACACTCCGGGGCGCGTTCGCGTAAGGCCGGGCAGGTGTGTTCAGGAAAGGCAGCGCCCTATTGAATGCGTTCGAAATCGTACTTCTCCGACTCAAGAGCTGCCAGCAACTCCCCGACGTGCTCGGAGCCGCGCGTCTCCATCGTCAAGTCGATCGCCGATTCGCCGAGGCTGACACCGTAGTAGGTGCGATCATACGAGGTTTCGACGATGTTGGCGCGGTGGCGTGCAAGTACGCCCGTAAGCCTGTGCAGCGCTCCCGGGTAGTCCGGCAGATGAATGCGCAGCCTGATCAGACGGCCATCCTTCACCAGTCCGCGCTCGATGATGCGCGAAAGAATCGACACGTCAAGGTTGCCGCCGGAGATGATCGCCACGATTTTCTTGCCGATGCACGAGACCTTGCGCTGAAGCAAAGCTGCGACCGGCGCAGCGCCGGCGCCTTCCGCCAGCGTCTTCTCGCGTTCTAGCAGCAGGAGAATCGCGTTGGCAATTTCCTCTTCTTCTACGGTCACAATGTCGTCCACATATTTTTGCACCAGCGGCAGCGTGAGGTCGCCGGCGCGGCGCACAGCGATGCCGTCTGCCAGCGTGGAGGAAACCGGAAGAATAACCGGATGCTTTGCGGCCAGTGCCGCCCTCATCGAAGGCAGTCTTGCAGTCTGCACGCCAATGATCCGTATCTTTGGATTGCTTTCCTTGAGCGCGCAAGCCAGGCCGCTGATGAGGCCACCGCCGCCGATTGCGGTAATCACCACTTCAAGGTCCGGAATCTGCTCCAGCAGTTCCAGCCCCAGAGACCCTTGTCCGGCGATGACCGCATGGTCGTCAAATGGATGCACAAAAGTGAGCCCATCCGCGGCGCAGCGGCGGAGCGCTTCCTCACAAGCCTCGTCGTAGTTCGCACCGTGCAGAATCACGTCAGCGCCGTAGCGGCGGGTCGACATCACCTTGTTCAGCGGAGTCGTCAGCGGCATGCAGATCTGCGCCGCGATACCCCTTTTGCTGGCGTGAAAGGAAACAGCTTGAGCGTGATTGCCTGCCGAAGCCGTAATCAGCCCGCGGCTGCGCTCCTCCGGGGTGAGAGTGAGAATCTTGTTGAGTGCTCCCCGCTCCTTGTACGAACCTGTCATTTGAAGGTTCTCGAGCTTCAAGAAGACATTGTTGTCGATGAGTTCGGAAAACGTCTCCGAGCGGGAGCAGGGTGAAATAAATACGGAACTGCCGATCCGCTCTCGCGCTTCCTTTATTTTTTGCAGCGTGACCATGAACCTTTCCAGAAACCCCGGGACCTTTGGAAACCGCGCGTATGGCGCGATCAGGGCCAATTCTCTCTCGGAAGGCAAATTGACCTTGGCGAACCAAGGCTTCCTTAGTTCGCTTTCAGGAAGACATTAAGTTGTCAGCGAGAAAAACTGCTGGCAACACCATGCAGCAACCCTGAATCCAATCTGCTGTTTGAAGGGTTGCAACGTTGACCATCACCCACAATTTCGATTATAACCGTACGGTGAAGTTCCGTTGTCAGTCGCGTCAAAAGGTAACCGGCATGTGTTGCTGTTGCACGTGTTGTTGTATGTGCTGCCGGTTGGCACCATCTGGCGCGGGAGACAACGAGGTATAGCGATTTAAGTTAAGTTTTTCGCAAAAGCCCACACGCCAGAAAGAAAGAATGGCGCGTGGGCTTTTTGTTATTGGGGACAACATCATGGCAGAGCAGCCGAAAGAAACCAAGGCGCAGAAAGTCGAGCGTCTGAAGCGCGAACTGAATCCATGGGAGCGGCTCGACGAAATCCGCGAGTTTGCCCGGAAGGGACATGGTTCCATCCCGGCGGAATGGCTTTCGACCTATTTCCGTTTCTGGGGTATTTACACGCAGGGCGACGGGGCGGGCGCCATCGGAGGCAAGGGCGGCGAAGGTCTGGCGATGCCGTTCTTTATGGTTCGCATCCGCATTCCGAACGGCTTCCTGTCGAGCGATCAAGCGCGCACCATCGCCGGCTTGTCCGCTCGTTATGGCAGAGGCGTGGTCGACATCACGGTCCGCCAGAATATTCAGTTGCATTGGGTGAGGATCGAGGAGTTGCCCGATGTCATCGAGCAACTCTGGCGCTGCGGTCTCAACACGCTGGGAGCCTGCGGCGACGTGACGCGTAACATTACCGGCTGTCCGCTCGCCGGTGTCGACGGCGACGAAGTATTCGATGCCTCTCCCGTGACGCTTGAGCTGAATCGCTTTTTTGTCGGCAACTCGGATTTTCGCAACCTGCCGCGCAAGTTCAAGATCTCCGTCACGGGCTGCCGTTCCTGGTGCACCTATCCCGAGATAAACGACATTGGGCTCACCGGCATTATCCGCAGGCGTGCCGACCGCGATGAGCATGGTTTCTCGTTGCGCATCGGCGGCGGCCTTTCCACCCAGCCACACCTTGCCGTCAGGTTGAACGCTTTCATCGGGCTGCCACAGGCGGTACCGGTCGTGCGCTCGATCGCGGAGATCTTCAGAGACACCGATGTGCTCCGCGACAGCCGCGAGCAAGCGCGATTGAAATTCCTCTTTCTAAAACACGGATGGAGCGCCGACAGCTTCCTGGCGGAGATCAACCGGCGGCTCGGTTTCGAGCTCGACCCCGCCGAACCGGAAGATCCACCGAGCGACGTCATGCGCGACCACGTTGGCATTCATGCGCAGCGGCAGCCGGGCCACTCCTACGTGGGAGCCGCCGTGCTGCGCGGCCGCCTCAGCGCCGAACAACTGCGGCTGGCAGCCGATCTCAGCGATCGATTTGCGAGTGGCGAGTTGCGGGCCACCACCATGCAGAACTTGATCGTCGTCAACGTCCCCAACCAGAATGCCGCAGCACTGGCGCGAGAGTTGGAAGTCATCGGGTTGCGCATCGAGGGCTCACCCTTCTGGCGCGGCGCCATTGCCTGCACGGGAACCGAGTTCTGCAAATTGGCAATCACCGAAACCAAGGGCTTCGCCCGCTGGGTGGTCGAAGAATTGGAGGAACGGCTTCCCGGTTTCGATCAGCAGTTGAAGCTGAACATCACCGGATGCCCGAACAGTTGCGGCCAGCATTGGATCGCCGATCTCGGCCTGGAGGGCAAGAAGATCAAGGTCGACGGCAGGATGGCGGACGCTTACTACTTCTGCGTGGGCGGCGCGGTCGGCCGCGAACAGTCGATCGCGCGCGCTGTGGGCTATCGCTGCTTGGCCTCGGAGGTTCCCGATGCGATTGCGCGGCTGCTGTCGGTCTACAACCGGCTGCGCGACGAGGGCGAGAACCTGCGGCAGTTTTTTTCGCGACACAGCAACGACGAGATCCGCGGATTCCTTGCCGGCGGGATTACCGTCCCGGTGCCAAGAGATCTGCCGACGGCCACCACTCCCCACGGAATCGAGGGCTGAAGCAGCGCGGTTGTTTTTCAGTTTTTGAGTTCGAAATTGTTTCAAAAGCGGTGAATCCTCAGGGGCTAAAGCGACGCCCCTTCGCCGCGACGGAGAATGCCATGGGTAAAGTTTTTCTGGTCGGGGCAGGCCCCGGTGATCCCGAATTGTTGACCCTCCGCGCGGCGCGTCTGCTCGGTCAGGCGAATATCGTGTTGCATGACGCGCTGGTCACAAATGAGATTCTGGCAATGACTTCTCCCGCCGCAAAGCTCATCGACATCGGCAAGCGTTGCGGGCGCAAGCTGCTCACGCAGGCTGAAATCAACTCGTTGCTGATTTCCTGCGCCACAACCGCAGAGATCGTGATCCGGCTGAAGGGCGGCGACCCTTGCATTCTTGGCCGCGCCGGCGAAGAAATCGAAGCGCTCACCGAGGCGGGCATTGCATTCGAAATCGTTCCCGGCATCACATCCGCAATTGCCGGAGCCGCAGCGGCGGGGATTTCCCTCACCGACCGGCGCTTCGCATCGAGCGTGGTTTTCACCACCGCCCACCGCCGCGATGGCGCGGAAGCCGTGGAGTGGGACAGACTCGTTTCATCCGGCTCGACGCTCGCCATCTACATGCCCGGTGGCGACTACCGCAGTTTGAGCCGGCAACTGCGTGAAGCTGGAGTCGAACCGCGTACACCCTGCGTGGTGATCTCGGGGATCAACCGACCCAACCAGCGGATGCTGTGGACTGACATCGACAGGCTCGCCAACCGTGATCCTCTGCCGTCGCCTGCCCTGGTCATCGTGGGCCGTTGCGCGGGCGTCGCAGGCGAAGCAGAAGGCCGCCGCGACTGGCATGCAGCCGATGCAGGCGCAAGGCTCGACCAATCGACCGTGGATTCCATTCTTAAAGGAGCCCGCTGAGCCACTAAAACCCGTGCCGCCAAGTTCCGCACTCACTGCTCTTTCAATCTGAAATAATGTCTGTCGTGCGTCTCAAGCTGGTCCAAGTCGGCGAAGCGGTGCTGCGGCAAATGGCGCGGCCACTCTCGCTCGAGGAAATTCGTTCGGAATATATTCGGCAACTCATACGCGACATGCATGAGACGCTCAGGGACGCGCCGGGCGTGGGGCTGGCGGCGCCGCAGGTTGGCGTGTCCATTCGGTTGGCGATCATCGAGGACCTGCCGGAGTACAGCCGAGAGCTCGGCGCGGAGCAACTTGCTTCCCGAGAACGTCGGCCGACTCCGTTTCACGTTATCGTCAACCCGGAGATCGCGGAGCATAGCGGCGGGCAAGTGGAATTCTTCGAAGGATGCCTGAGCCTGGGGGGCTTTACCGCGCTCGTACCTCGATTCAGGCAGGTCAGCGTGCGCTGCCTGAATGAGGACGGCGAGCCCATGGTGATCGAAGCATCGGGCTGGTACGCGCGAATTCTCCAGCATGAAATCGATCACCTGAACGGCGCTGTTTACATCGACAGGATGCACACACGGACGTTCATGAGCATGGAGAATTTCAGCCGGCGGTGGAAGGAGCAGTCCATCTCTGAGGTGAGGCGTGCCTTGCTTTCGACAAGGGACGGCGCCTGACCCGAAACTCCCACCGCCTTCTTACGCCACGCGTCGCTACGCAGAGGCCGGATCGTGGTCTTCAGGCTCAACCGTTGAAAGCGGCAGATCCCAGTGCGCGAGGACGATCTCGAACCGTCGCTGCTCTTCGCGCTTGAACGTATCCTGGTCTGGATAGAGCTGCTTGATCAGCTCGGCGGAATCGCCCTGCATCGAACTCGCCGCGTTCTTGAATACAATGGTCACGCGGTAATCCCATCGCACCTCCTCGGGCATGTGAAAACGGGGCGCAACCATATCGACCGAAGCAATGCGGCCCGCTTCTACCTGCTTCTTCAGCATCGGCAGGTGATTCTTGCGAAACAGCCTTAGAAACTCGTCCTGACAGCCCCACTTGATCTTGTAGTAGTACTCAACCACATAAGGCTTTTCGTGCGCGGCTTGCTGCATGTTCCCTCCGTTTGGGCAGTCACTTGGAATTGGTCGACCCGGACACGTCTCCGGCCCGCGATGTAGGAAGAGTATAGCCGTGAATGGGACAGGCCGGGGAAACACGGTCTTCAGGCGATAACATTCGGAACGAATGGCGGGGATGAGAGCGCATCTCCGGCAGCTTCGACAACGGCAGCAACTTCCTCATACTTGCATGAGTTAGTATCATCAGGGTCAGCGGCTTCCGCCGAACGAATTCGATAGAGTTGTTGGGGCTCAAGCAGGAGAATCCGATGAAGCAGCTGTTTGTCACTTTACTACTATTGTTGTTCGCCGTAAGTAGCTTGGGGAAGGAGAAGCCGGTTACAAAAGATCCAGCGAAGCTGGTCGGAAAGAAGGTCAACGTACATGGTATTTCGCTGTGCCAGCCCGGAACCCATACGGCTGATCTTGCCCACGCAGGAAAACTGATTGGATAAGGGCGAAGGCTTCGGCCAGATCCGGTATGTTCTTTGGTTGAGGACCAAGAGCCACTGGAACAGGAGAAGCCTTCATGATCATTGTAGGGTGTGATTTCCATCCCAGCTGGCAACAAGTAGCAGTTCTTGATGCCGAAACGGGAGAGGTGACCGAACGGAAGTTGGTCAATGGCGACGGTGAGGCCGAGCGATTTTACAAGCAATTGCCTGTGCCCTCGCTGATCGGCCTTGAAGCCTGCGGCAACAGTCAGTGGTTGCTCGAGTCGCTACAGCAGTTGGGCCACGAAGTTTGGATCGGGGATGCGGCGCAGATCCGCGCCAGCTATGTACGCAAACAGAAGACCGACCGGCGAGATGCGGCGCACATTCTGAAGCTATTAGTAGAGGGCCGCTTTCCGCGGCTGTGGATGCCGAGCGCGGAGCAGCGGGACCTGCGGCAGTTGTTGGTTCATCGGCACAAGCTGGTGGAGATCCGCACGCGGGTAAAGAACGGGTTGCAGCACCTGGCTCTGAATCGCGGCATGCAGAAGAAGAGCAAGCTGTGGACGCAGGCCGGACAGAAAGCACTGCGCGAGCTTCCGCTGGAGAGCTGGGCGGCGTGCCGGCGCGAGGATCTGCTGGGTCTACTGGCGAGTCTGGACAAACAGATCGAGAGGCTAGATGTGGCGGTGAAACAAGCGGCCGACCAGCATCCTCAGGCGCGGCTACTGATGACGCAACCCGGCGTGGGCCCGATCACCGGGTTGGCTTTTGTACTGACCCTCGGCGATGTCACCCGTTTCAAACGCGGCAAGCAGGTCGCCAGCTACCTGGGGCTGATTCCGCGCGAGCATAGCTCGGGAGGCAAACAACGGCTGGGAGCGATCAACAAGCAGGGCAACAGCTTCATGCGCACGTTGCTGGTGGAAAGCGCACAGACTGTCACACGTCTGGATGAAGGATTTCGCAAGCAGTACGTGCACCGCTGCCACCGGATGGCCAAAGGCGTGGCCAAGGTGGCGGCGGCGCGAAGATTGGCGGTACGACTCTTCTGGATGCTGCGCACCAACACCGGGTATCCGGAGATCGTTCGCATCGAGAGCAGCCCGGCCGTGGCCGTGGTCGGCGAAAGCTAGACCGAAAAACTGATTGGGCACTCTCGCATCCAGACTGGCCCGTGCAGAAGACGGCGCTTACGCGCCTTGGAAAACAAACGGACGTTTTCCACTTCAGCACCGGCCCGGCGGCTGGATGTTCGCATAGAAGAATCATGGCCGCAGTATGGAGCCGTATCGATGGTTGGTGGAGCGATTCGCTCCCCCGAGTGGTGATTCAGCGTGAGATACCAGGGTCTTGGTCCTCAACCTCCTCTGGCCCAACACGCGGTGTCACAAACACCGGCAGAACAATTCTGCCCTTGACAAGACCTTCGCCCTTATCGAAGGCCACGGTGGTTTCCGCGAAGCCTAACAATGCGCCGGCGATGTCACCGGCATTTACCAGCCGACTGAACCCGGAAGCGCGCGCCCTGCTTGATGATCAACAGAAAGCAGCCACGTTGCTATTGCAGTTTGAAGACGGCAAGAAACTCGAAACCTGTACTCCGATCGGCCCCAAGGGCTTATCCTATTATCTCGAACTGGTGCCGCAAACAGCTCCGGAGCCAATCGCTCCGACAACCCCCACTTCCGCACCGTCGCCAGCCGCTTCACGCAACTGAACAAAGTGCCTCAACAAACAGCGGAAAACAGGAGTGTAGGTATCTACTCTGCTCCTCCGATAGCTCGAGGCGAAGTTCGAAGCTCCGAGGAGGCGGATAGCTCCGTTCTAACGTGTGGCGTGCTTCGTCAGAATCCATCCCGAGCCGCACCAGAAGCGCAACAAAATCAGAATCCTCGAAAACGCGCCGAATACTAAAGTCCAACGCGTCCGCGAACGGCACCACAAGCAGACTGTCCGACGCAGCAATCCGAGCTACCACCAGCCTGAGTTTTTTCATGTAGCAATACGTATACACCGAATCCAGAGCTGGTTGTTAAAAGTGCATCCGTTTCGTTATCTGGAGTAATCGGCGCAGATTATCTGAGCTACCCCGCATTCTACTTCGACTAAGGTGATGCAATTCTTGACATTCCTGCCGCAGCATTATAAAAAGCTCTCCCAATGGCCTCTCGGGGGTGAGAACCATGCTTTGGATTTTTTCGTTGATATTCGCGGTTGCGTGGTTGGCCGGATTGATGAACGGCTACACGTTCGACGGCTCTATTCACGTCTTGCTCGTGCTGGCGATCACCGCGCTGGCATTCGAGTTTATTTCCAAACGCCAGTCTCCTATTTAGCACTGGCGCCTCTTGACTATCGCTGGGTGAGCGGCGGCTGCTCATCTGCCTCTTAATGGGAGTTTGGAATCTGCGCTAGCTTCGTTTGAGTGGGGTGGGGGGCTCCTCCACGGAAGGAGTTTGAGGTATGGCTCTATTTGCAAATCGTCTAATGTGGTGTACCTCGTATTCCGATAGATTCAGTGAGACCTGCGGACTCATCTGCCAAGTGGCGTGCGACTGTTGCCAACAGCCGATCTGTGACGAGCATAAATACGTAGACGAGGCAGGCCGGTGCATATGTCCCAACTGCTTGAGGTTGAGCCTTTCCGCGACTGCCTGAGCCGGGACGGCTCGTCGGACGTTTTCAATACTGGTCGATGAGGGCACGCGCCGGGTGGTTTTTCCAGCCATCCCCAGGGTGGAGGTGCGCCGGATCTCCAAGTGTCTTATTTCAAAGTGGACACGCTATGCACGAATCCAGAGTACGTTGATAGCGATATCCAGAGTACGTTGATTATCTTGCCGGTTCGGTTCCTGATATGGGACAGACAGCCGCTAATCTTTCTTCGTGCTTTCCACCCGCAGAAGCATGATCTCCATTGACAACGCAAGTGGCGGTGGTAACATCCACCGCAGCGCCACTGACCTGAACGTCTTGCGACATGCCGAGCCGGGGTGAAACGGGAACTGTCGCAAGTGGAGCGGCACCATGGTCGGCTTCTGGCATACAACCATCTTAGTAGGGCCGCAGCACCGTAGTCAGCTCGACTCGAGCCAATGCCTCGACTGCGGCTGGAGCGTCACGGGCAACCAAGCGGCAATCGCCATCGCTGAAAAGGCGCATGCCTGCTGGAAACGGCTCCATGCCGCGGCAGTGCGATTGCCTGCAATTCCGGGCTCCAAGATCGCCTGAACGCCTGTGCGTTCGGCCGGCAATGCAGTTTTCCGAGTATCTGGGGAATCACTGGGCAATGGGCGATGAAGCTGACGGGACTTGTACGCGGAATTATAGAAGACAGAAATAGACGGCGGAATCGACCGCCGCTTCTTAATAGGTTTCCGCGTAGCTTAAAGAGTGTTCAAAACAATCAGGCCATTGCACTGAGACCTGTGGATAGCAATTCCATCCCCAAGCTGCTCGCATTCGCCATGCTGGAGGATAGCAAGTTCAGGAGGCTATTGCCGGTAGTCCCGGTGGTGCTGGCTCCAGTTGTGCTCGAAGCAGTGGTGGTTGCCGAACCGTGATGATGATGATGGTGTCCGTGGCTCTGCTGCACGCCCTGCATGTCCTGCTGAACTTTCGAATAGGCTTGCTGCGCAGAGGAAAGATTTCCAGATTGGAGAGACTGCCCGAGAGTATTGAGGTCCTGCGCGATCGACTGGAAAGTCGAGACCTGTGGGTTCACGCTGGCAGATTGAACACCGCTGCTGGTATTCGGCGTAACCTGGATCAACTGGGAAAAATCCTGCTGGGCCGCTGTCAGATTTCCGGCCTGAAGGTCTTGCCCGAGCTGCTGGAATTCAGAACGCCGGTTCTGAGAGGTGGTGTTTACGCTACCGGGTTGGTATAGGTTAGTACTCGAAATGCCTGCTACGGACATCGCTTTTTGCACCTCCGTCTGTTCCGATGATTCTTGCGCGTTTGCTAAGCAATTCCGCGACTCATGGTGTAAATCGCTGAGAATTACAGGGCAGTTTGATTGCCAACGAAGATGAGGCGGTCACATAAAGCGTCTATGGTGTTGACTTAGGTGGAGGTTATTCCCGCTTAGAATTTCGTCAGTTGGGCGATTGCGCGGCAGATCATTAAAAGCCTATTAGAATTGCTGCCATAAGGCGCCCTCAATACTCGAGGGGGGTTGAAGTTCTGGAAGCAGTTGATGAGTACTGACTCCACAGATCGAAAACTGTTCTGGCTGCTGGTTACGGTGCTGAGCCTCGGTGGCTGGTTCCTGCCGTTTGGCTGGGCTGTGGCGGAGACGTTCCTATCGGTGTTTGTAAGCTGGTGGCTCGTATATCGGTCAGATATCTTCTAACAGGCTGCTAAAGCCAGCGGACATCAAAGGAAGCGGGATCATCTCAACACCAGCCAGCGCCAAAAGAAGAACATAGCCAACCCCCCTGCGAGAGTCGCGATGCATGCGGTGCGCGAGAGATAGACAAGGGCGGCGTCGTGCCGCCCTGGCTCCCACTACGCGCTAACTGACTATGCCGTCTTCGCCTTTTTCTGGGCCGCCCACCGTTTCCGCTGAGCGTCGGCGATCTTCTTTCTGGATGCTGCGCTCATAGTGCGGCGACCACTAGTCGCTTTCTTGGCAGGCTTTGCTGCTGCCTTGCGTCTGGCAGCCCACCGAGCCTTCATCATCGCCGACAATTTTCTCCGGCCGGCGGGAGACAGGCCACCCCTGCGACCCTGCTTCGGAAGGGCTTTGGAGGCGGGAGTAGACGCAGCGGTTGGGCCATTCAGCGATTCAAGGGCGGCAATGGCCTGCTGGATGCGGTTTAGTTCTGACTTCAGGTCGGCAAGTATCGTGCGAGTATCCATCTATTCTCCTATTATGGCGATACTAACAATAAGGTACCCAACGAGCAAATCGGAAAGAGCGACCTAGAGATTGTTTCATAAATGGTTCTTTGAAGGGGTGCAGCTTCAGCTGCACCGTCCAGAGCCATTTAAAATGCCGGCTTTAGCCCCTGAGGAGATTCGCCGTTTCTTCAAGCATCGATTTGCGAAACAAGCTCTAGTAGGTTTGTATCGCCGGATCGGTATGGCCTTGCACAGCTAGGGCGGCAAACTATAAGAAGGAAGCTGGATGAACTCCCGTATGATGTCGGCCTTAGTGAAGATATCGAAAAGAGACGCAAAACTCGGGAATTATCGTCGGGAGAGTTTCGACGGTGATTTGTGCCTGTCGCTGTTAAGCTCCGCCAGTGTGAGCACGATTCCGGTGACTTCCACCAGGGTGTTGAAAAAGGTCCACACAATGCTATTTTGTGAACATCGGGCAATTTTTGGCATTTTAGCTTCGCACGCGAGTTTCGTGGCCAATGCCATGAATTCCCCCGGTATTTCCCTAAACGTCAGTTCCCAGCGCTGAGAACATTACTGCCATGTTTATGTCCGATGTCAGACAGAAGAACATGGTTGCCGCCGAGGATGTCATTTGATGGCAGCTCTCCGCTTTTTCGCTGATGTAGCTTTGGCCTTGCAAAACCGCTCACAAGCATTACAATTTTTGCGAACCAGGAACTCAGAAAAAAAGATTTTGCTTCGAACTAACCTTACCCATGGTTTGTTCAAAATGAGACGAACATAACGCGGGAACCGAGGAAAAGAAAAAATGAAGAAAACGCGTCGAGAGTTTTTCAAAAACACAGCTCTTGCCGGTGCCGGATTTGCAGCTGGAAGTCTAATTCCACAAGCTGAAGCGGCTACCAAACGCATCAAGTGGGACAAAGAGGCGGATGTCGTGGTGGTTGGGGCCGGCGCCGTCGGCTTGCCCGCCGCCATTCAGGCTCGGGAGGACGGAGCTTCCGTCATATTGCTGGAGGCGCAGAAAGACGTCGGAGGACATGCCATCTGCAGCTACGGAAACGTCCCCCTGGGCGGTGGAACCAGCGCGCAAAAGAAGCACAACATCACAGATTCGCCTGAGACCCTCTTCTCCGACCTGACCGACTGGTCGGTGGTGGTGTCCAACGGCTTCCCGACGTACCGCTATAACGATAAAGAAGTAATTCGCGCCTTCGCCGACAACTCGGCTCCGACCTATGAATGGCTGGTGGCCCATGGAGTCATCTTCGTTAACAAGGCCCCTGACAATTCAGGCGCGATGGAGACTGGGAACTCCGCTCCCAGAGAAATGCACGCCGCCGCCATGTCTTGGCCGCGGCCTGACACCGGCAAACCGTTCCCTACCGCCGTTGGCCCGATTACGTCCCACGGAGTCGGCCTCATAAGGCCGCTGGAGGTAACGGCGCGGAAATCAGGCGTGCAGATTTTGCTTGAGCACAAGATGACTGGGCTTGTCCGGGAAAACCCGACCTCTGGCCGAGTTCTTGGTCTCTCGGTAGATAACAAAGGAACCAAGCTGCATATTCGCGCCAAGAAGGCCGTCATCATAGCCACGGGCGGCTCTACCGGCAACGTGAACTTCCGTCGCATCTTCGATCCCAGGCTTACGGAGGAGTACAACGGAGTGGCCGGCGAACCATGGTCTTTCCAGGATGCAAGCGGAGAGCTTGCCGCCATGGCAATTGGAGCCTCCCTGTGGGGAGCCTATAACCAGATTGGCGAATTCGGCTCCAATATCACCAAGACGGGATATATCGGCTGCCAGTATGGTTACAGGAATCTATCGTGGCAGCCGGGCAGTCCGGTGTTCCATCTTGCCCGTGCCAGCGGCCTTGGGGTGGGGAACTGGCAGAACGTTATCCTGGTGAATCAGGCGGGTCTGCGCTTCTACGATGAGACCGTGGATCAGTTCGGCCGGAACAACTACAACGCCATAAAGCCGTACACCGCTGGAAGTTACCTCAACCCGTCCAAAGTCAAGTACGATCCCCGTTCGATGAACTTCCTCAATGCAGCGTTGGCTGGAACCGGGGGTTCCATGAACGGAGGCGGACCGATTTGGGCCATCTTCGACGCAGATGCGGTGAAGCGCGAGAAGTGGAACCCTGCGCCTCCCTATGTGGACATCGAGCAAGGATACTTCTTCACAGCCAATACCATCGCGGAATTGGCGAGCAAGATCGTGATGAAGTATCAGCCCAAGGGTCTTCCGGCCGATGCCCTGCAGAACACGGTGGCCAAGTACAACTCTTTCGTAGATGCGGGCAAGGACGCCGACTTTGGCAAGCCCTCCCCTAAGTACAAAATACAAACTGCCCCCTTCTACGCGGCTTGGGCTACGCCTTGTGTCCACGACACGCGCGCCGGCCTTCGAATCAACGGGAAGTGCCAGGTAGTCGACCTGAATGGCCACGTCATACCGGGCCTCTACTGTGGAGGCGAGTCAGCCGGCGGATTCGGCGAGCATGGTCTGGCACGATGCACCGTCCAGGGCCGCATTGCAGGGAAGGAGGCGGCTGCGGAGAAAGTCTAGTGCGCTGTTGAAAGGCTCGCGGTAGCGTCATGAGTTTGTGATTTGAATTTTGACAAGAACGGGTGCCCCGCGTCCCGCCCCGATGTTGGGTTGACGTGGGGCATTTTTCAAGCACCATCCAAATTGATCCACTACCTGATGGACCTTGGCTCTTTTGAGCTGTTGTTTTTATATTGTTCTTCGGAAAAAGGCCTGATGAAAATACTTTCTGCCCGCATCGTTTTGGCGCTGCTCTGCCTTGTGGCGGCGCCATCCTCATCCGCGCAAACCAGTTCGCCCCGTACTGCTGATGCCTGTGAATCCTGCCATGCCGATTTCTCTTCCGTGCTGCCCAAGGAGCATCCGGCTGTGAAAGAAAACGCATTGGCCGCCTGTCTCCAGTGTCACTCCATTGGGCAGGCAGGCGAGGCGAAGAAGAACGGCTTCTCAACCCGCATTCACCTGACCCACGGTGGTCCGAAGCTGCATATGGAATGCACGGCCTGCCACACCTACGCGTCCGGCAAGAGTTTCGGCCTTATTGGACAAACCAGTTCATGGGGTGCCCCGAAAGACAGCGACATGGCCGCAGTCAAGGAGAAGTTCAACTCCTGGGCAAACTCCAGCTATACCGACCATCTGCATGCCAAGGCTATGGTTGACTGTGCGGGATGCCACGGCAAAGAGATGCCTCTACCGGGCTCGACCGTCGAGAATAGTCGTTGCCTGGTTTGCCATGGTCCTCAGGAGCAACTCGCCAATAAGAGTGCACCGAAGGACTTCCCGGAGCGCAATCCCCACCAATCGCACCTCGACGAAATCCCATGCGCCCTCTGCCATCACGCACACTCGCAAGCCAAGGTGTACTGTCTGGATTGCCACAGAAATTTCGACATGACGATCCCGGGAGCCGGACAGTAGGCCCACTTCGAACTTAATGGTCGCTGTTAAAACAATGTCAGATGACGATGTAAAGCTTGCAACAAGCGGCAAAACCACGGCGAGCCGGAGACGTTAAGCTCCGGCCCGCGCCGTGGAGGCCAAAGATCAGTCGAAGCTGACGATCTCCACCCAGTTAGAGTCCTTTCCAGTCGGATACTTCTTCACCAGCGTGAGCGCGCCGCTCCCGTCGATTGCGTAGACCGAGATCGTGTCCGAGAGCTCGCCGCTGACGACCATGTACTTGCCCTTGGGGTCTATGGCGAAGCCTCGCGGTTGCTTCTCGGTCGGCGTGCTCGACAGATAAGTGAGCTTGCCCGTCGTGGCATCGACGCTGAAGGCGGCGATGGTGTTGCTGGTGCGCTCGGCGGCAAAGAGGAACTTGCCGTTGGGCGTCAGGTGCAGGTCGGAGGCCCAAATGTCTTGCGAGAGGTCACGCGTGTCCTCGCCTGCCCCCACCGGGACACGCGGCGCACCCGGTTTCAGTTTGCTGTTCGCCGGCAGCATTTTGACCACGTCTACCTGGGTTAGCAGGCCGGTGTTGGCGTCCAGCGACAGAGTAGTAACCGTGCCGACCAGCTCGCTGACCAGGTAGGCGAAACGATTGTCACCGGAAATGATGATGTGGCGCGGGCCGGTATGAGCCTTCATCAGCACGGTCGGCGGCGTGTTGGCCGTCAGCTTGCCGGTCTTCGGATTGAATTTGAACTGGAAGATCAGATCGCTGCCGAGGTGCGGGACGAAAAGATACCGATTGGTTCTGTCGATGACCACGGAGTGCGGATTAACGGCCGTGGGAATCATCTGCAGCGGGGCGGAATTTTTGCCGTCTTTGGCGATGGCGCTGACGGCGATCAGATTGGCGCCGTAAGCCGCGCCAAACAGGTACCGCCCGTTCCTGGAGGTGGAGATGTACGGAAAGCTCTCGCCCGCCGGAACCTTAAAGAGCTGCTTCAGGGCGCCGGTCTTGGGATCGATGGCATAGGTGAACAGCGAGACGGGCTTGGTGCGTGCCGCGGCAAACAGGAAGCGCTTGTCCGGGCTGACGGCCATCGGCATCACCAGCTTCTGCGCCTCGACGCGCGCCCCCGGTGTCAGCGTGCCGTCGGTTGCCATCACGTATGTCCCGATGGTGCCGTCCTCGGCGTTGGAGACATAGACATAGGTTGCCGCCTGCGCGGTACTGGCGGCGGCGATGAGCGCCAATGCGACGATCCCCGCAAATAGCTTGGCGATTGAGACCATATAATTCTTCCCTTTCTACGATCGGACAGTTTGGACGGCCGAAGTGAGCAACGCGAGTTCGCTGCCGCCAAAAGCGCCCCGCGAGTAGATTCTGTACCATGCAACACGCCGCGGCAAGACATTCCTCGCACGACTCCAGTTCCGTATCTTCCTCGCCCAGAGTCGCGTCTTTCGCTCGCCGTCCCATGTGGCTGGCGACCGTCTATAATTGTCTCCTCTATTCTGGATCTTTTCGTGGCGTGCTACTGAGGCCCCTTTGCAATCGTTATATCTAATTGAGTTGTTTTGAATGATGGCTATATACCAGCGGAGAATTCATGGCAGAAAAGCAAAGAATTTCGCCTGATTCCATCTTTTTTAATGGGCAAATCATTTCGATGAATCCGGTTGACCCTTTAGCTATGCCGCAGGCAGTAGCGGTAAAGGGCGAACGAATTGTTGCCTGTGGATCGAAGAGTGATGTCCTGGCTCTCGCGGGGGATCAAACGAAACTTGTCGATCTTAACGGCAAAACCATGCTTCCGGGGTTTATCGACGGCCATGGGCACTTCCCATGGGCAGGAAATGACGCTCTCTATGGCGTGAGCCTCTTCTCTCCGCCAATCGGAAAGATCCGTAACATCGAGGAATTGCTTGCGGCCCTAAGAAAGAAGACGCAAACGCTCAAACCGGGAGAGTGGATCACCGGCCGCGGTTACGATAACTCGCTTCTGGAAGACAACAGGCATCCGACCCGAGAGGATCTGGATAAGGTATCGTCCACGGTACCGATTTTTATCGTTCACATATCGGCGCACTTGGGAGTGGCTAACAGCGCCGCCCTGAAGCTTGCCGGCATAACGAAAGACGCGCCCGATCCAGTAGGCGGCTTTTTCCATAAGAATGCCGACGGAGAGCTAACCGGAGTTTTGGAAGGTCCACCCGCATACACAATCGTCCAAAACGTGATGCCACCCCGTACAGAGGCCCAGAACCTTGCCGGGGTTCGCAAGGCATCCGAAATTTATGCGGCTGCCGGAGTTACTACGGCAAACAATGGATGGGCATTCTATCCGGAAGTGGAGCTGCTGAAGAAAGCATCGTCAACCGGAGATCTTTTGGTCAGGGTTGTGATTTGGCCCTTCGCATCGTCCATGGACGAAATGAAGAAGTATCCAACCAGCAAGTCGGGAACCGACCTTACCACGAACGGCATGGTGACCCTGGGCGGCGCCAAACTCTGGGCGGACGGCTCCATCTATGTTTATACCGCTTGGCTGAGCCAGCCCTACCACATAGCGCCTCCAGGCAAGCCTCACTACCGGGGCTATCCGCGGTTCAAAGAAAAATCACAGTTGATCGAGATGATCAAGCAGCTACATGCGGCGGGCTGGCAGACCATCGTGCATGTGATCGGCGACCAGGCGGCTGAGGACACACTCGAGGCTTGGGCGGAGGCGCAGGCTGCCAATCCGCGGGAAGATGCGCGTCACATCGCCAATCATTGTCATCTCACCCGTGAGGACCAATTGGACCGCATGAAAGGGCTCGGGGTGAATCCGAGTTTTTTCGTCACCCACACTTACTTCTGGGGCGACCGTCACTACAACATTTTTGTTGGACCTGACCGGGCGCGCAGAATGTGCGCATGCAGGACGGCCCTGGATAGAGGCCTCAAGATCAGCCTGCATAACGATTGCCCGGTTACACCAATTAGCCCACTCATGTCGGTCTGGTCCGCCGTGAACCGGCTAACTACCAGCGGCATGGAAATGGGGCCGGAGCTGAAGATTACGGTTCCCGAGGCCTTGCGAGCCGTCACGATTGATGCTGCGTGGATGTATTTCCAGGAAGGGATCAAGGGCTCGATAGAGGCAGGTAAACTAGCGGATCTGGTAGTCCTCGAAGATAATCCGCTCGAGATCGATCCTCTAAGGATCAAAGACATTAAGGTACTTCAGACCATTGTGGGAGGGCGAACGGTTTTCATGGCATGATATCAAGGTCGCAGTTTTACTGCGTTTCTTGGGCAATTTCTTTATTGCCGAGCTTCCACCAGTTCGGGTCTGCAAGAACTACGGACGTTTCGATCTGGCGTTCGGGCACGGTCCAATACTGTTTAAGGAGCCGGTCCTTCTCCTGGCGACCGACGATTCGAAAGCCATGCCTTTCGTAAAAACGGATTGCCCAGACGGCATCCGCCCACGTGCCGATCAACACCGGGCCCTTCGCCAACCCCCGTAAATGAGACAGCAAGTGCGAACCAATTCCTCGCCCCTGGCTGGCGGTGAGAACATAGGCGTGCCGAATCAGGGTCACATCCTGAACCTGTTGAAGACCCATAACACCCACCAGCGTCCCGGTCTCCTCGTAACCCCAGAAGACGACACCCTCCGCGATTTCATGCTGTAGTTTTTCTCTGGACATGTACGGTTCTGTCCAGCGATCTTCGGGGATAATGCCCTGATAAGCGCGTGCGCCGTCGTTGATGATCGCCCAAATCAGCTCAAAGTCGCAGTTGTCACAGTGGCGGATCATAAGTATTCAGTCTCCCGGCATTAGCGTCTCGATCAATCCTCTAACTAGGCCAGAAACCGCGTTCGGGGAGAAACCAGAAAATTACTTCCCACCAATCCAGTCTGGTTTCCGCGAACACGGGTTCTGGCGCTTCTGCGCCATTCTCGCCGTGCCATGCTTTGGAGTGCCGCCACGAACGGCACGTGACTTCAAAAGCTCAACTTGTCTCCTGGATTGATTGGAAAGACTTTTGTCGAGGTCTTGCCGAGCGCCTGTATATACTCCTGCGGCGTCCCTTTCAATTGTGGAAAGGTCCCATAGTGAATCGGGATCGCGAACTTCGGCTTCAGGAAGTGATTGGTCGCGTAGGCGGCATCCTTAGGACTCATGACGAAGTGCCCGCCGATGGGAATCATGATGAGGTCCGGCTTGTAGTAGTCGGCGATGAATTTCATGTCGCCAAACAACGCCGTGTCTCCCATGTGGTAGAGCTTGAAACCGTTCTCAAATTCGATGATAAATCCGCCCGGCTCTCCACCAACGAGGGTTTCGTCTTTCCCGGTTGCCGGGTTCCGCCAGACGAGCTCGGAACTATGCTCGGCGTGCACCATAGTGATTTTGATGTCAGGACCCAGAGGTGTGATGGTGCCGCCCTTGTTCATCCGCGGCGCGAGTTCGGGCGGCAAGAGGCCAAGCGTCTGCAGTGATTGATCGAGCCCAGCCGGTCCCCAAAGCGGAGCCTTATTCTTCTTCGCCAGCTCAACCCCGTCGCCCAGATGATCACCGTGGGCATGGGTCACCAGAATGAGATCCACCTTGCCAAGCGCGTCGAGGTTCTTGTACTGCGGCGGCGTTTTCGGATTCTGCGTCAAGAACGGGTCGATCACGATCACCTTGCCGGTGACTGTCGTGATCCTCGTTGCCGATTGACCGAGCCAGAGGACTTCGATCTTGCCGGTTCCGGCGCTCTTCTTGTCGCCCATTTGAGCCTGGGCGGCAGCATCAGCAGCGAAAACCATTCCGATTGCAGCCATCAACAAAATCGCATAGACGATTTTCATACTCAGATTCAGGACAGCCCTCTTCACAATGCACCTCCCTATATAGTTGCAGAACAGCAAGATAGCACAGATTCAGCAGTGTAAAACAGGGTTGACGACGAAACCTTTCCTGATTGCATCAAGCGCATTGACGATATTTCATAGACCCAGATAGGCCCGGCGCACCTCTTCACTGTTGGCGACTTCGCGGGAAGCGCCTTCCATATGCACCCTGCCGTCGGCAAGCACATATGTGTAATCGCTCAAGGCAAGCGCCAGATGAATGTTCTGCTCCACCAGTACCATCGTCATGCCTTCGTGTTTCAGCCTCTTCAGCGTCAGAAAGAGTTGTTGTGCCAGCACCGGTGCCAGTCCAAGTGAAAGCTCGTCGATCATCAGCACCCGCGGCTCTTCCATCAGACCGCGGCCTACGGCAAGCATCTGCTGCTCACCGCCGGAGAGAGTTGCTGATTTCTGCCCCCAGCGCTGTTCGAGGCGGGGGAACAACTCAAGCACCCGGCTCAAGTTTTGCTTCATTCGGCGGCGTGAGCGCGGCGAATAGGCCCCCATTTCCAGGTTCTCCTGCACGGTAAGCTGGCCAAAGAGTTGTCGTCCCTCGGGGACCAGCACCAGGCCCCGTTGAGCCTTGGCATGGGGTGGCATGCGGGTGACATCTTCTCCGTCGAGCAGAATCCGTCCGCGCCACGGGCGCACCGCTCCCATCACGCTCCGCAGGGTGGTGGTTTTGCCGGCCCCGTTAGCTCCAATAATGGTGGTGACCTTTCCGGCGCGCGCTTTCAGCGAGACACCCCAGAGAACCTGGATTTCGCCGTAACCGGACTCGAGAGCTTCGATTTCGACAGGCGTGTCCATCAGTCCGGCTCCATCAGCTTTTCGACGATATTTGGATCGCCCAGATAGGCTTCCACTACCTGCGGATCGCAGGCCACTTGGGATGGCGTGCCTTCGGCTAATTTCTTGCCGAAGTTCAAGACGATAATTCGGTCGGAGAGGTTCATGATTGCCTGCATCAAGTGCTCGACCATGAAGACGGAGATGCCGCGATGGCGAATCGAACGGACAATTTCAATCATGCGCGCCACTTCCGACGGATTCAGTCCCGCTAGAACTTCGTCCAGCAGAATGATCTTGGGATGCGAGGCGAGTGCTCGCGCAACCTCAAGGCGTTTCTTACCGGCGATGGTCAGCTCGCGCGCCAGGGAACGGGCGCGATTCCCCAGACCGACCTCTTCCAGTGCTGCGAAGGCAACTTCCGCGGCCTGCTTGAGCGGCAAATCCTGTGTGCCAAAGCATGCGCCAACCATCACGTTTTCCAGCACGGTGAGCTGGTTAAGCGGCTTGACGATCTGATGCGTGCGAGCCAAACCCTGTCTCGCGATCTTGTCCGGCGGTGCTCCCGTGATATCGACGCCCGCCAGGAGAATGCTTCCGTGGTTGGGCTTAAATACTCCATTGATGAGGTTAAACAGGGTTGTCTTGCCCGCGCCATTCGGTCCGATCAAGCCTACGATCTCGCTGGGTCCGATCTCGAAACTCACATCGTCGACCGCAAGCAGGCCGCCGAAGCTCTTGCTTATGCCGCGCACCTGGAGCAAGGGGTTCACTCCAAAGCCCTCCGCGTAGCGGGCAGAAAGTGATGCACCCGCCCGATCAGCCCCTCGGGCGCAAACAGAATAATCACGAGGAGCAATCCACCTGCGATCACAAGATGGAAGTTGGCGAGAGTTGGCGAAGTAAGAAGGTATCCCCGGAGCTGCTCGTAGAGGAACGCGCCTAGAGCCACGCCAAGGACATTACCCTGGCCGCCCAGCATCAGCATTACGATGGCTTCGACCGAGAGCGTCAGGTCGAAGGCGCCGCCAGGGTCGATCATGCCGTTCTTAAAAAAAACGAGCGCTCCGGTGACGGCAGGCAGAAAAAGCAGAAAGGGCGTAGATGCGAGCTTTATACAGCGTTGTATTGACCCCGAGAACGATCGCGGCATCTTCATCCTCGCGAATGGCAAAAAGGCCAAGGCCGAATTTCGAGCTCTTGATGTAAAGGCTTAACAGAAGCGAGAGGCCCATGATTCCGATGACGAACAGGTAGGCGGTCCATACGGCGCGCATGGGCCCGCCGAGTGGGGCATAAGCATTCATCGAGATATAGAGGCCAGCGGCGCGGCCCCAGGGATTGAAATTCGAAACGAACGCTTGCACCGCCTCCAGAACGCCGATTGTAGCCAGCGCAAAGTACGCTCCACGCAAACTCAGAATAGCGCGACCCAGAAGAAGCGCGAACATTGTGACCGCGACTCCTGCGGCGAGCGCGGCGGCGACCAGGGACCATCCCCTTACCGTGGTCAGGTAAAGCCCAATGTAACCGCCCAAGCCATAGAAAACGACATTGCCAAAGTTGACGTAGCCTGTGTAGCCAATCATCAGGTTGAGATTGCTGGCAAGTACGATGGCAATGGCGATGAGGATGAGATCCTCGCGCAGAGTCGCGTCACCTCTCGCCGTCGGCAGAATGGCAAACAACAGTGTGACGCCCAAAATTATCCAGAAGGAAGGCCGCTTCAGCATCAGGCGGCTTTCCCGAATATCCCGCGTGGAAATGCCACGAGGACCATAATGAAAAGGCCGAACTCGATCAAGGGAATCCAGCTGACAGCGATGAAGGGTGTGACTGCGCCTTCCAGCAGTCCCAGCAGTATGCCCGCGACCAGCGCGCCAATTGGCTTGCCCAAGCCGGCCAGCACGATAACCACAAAGCTCTTCAATTGGTAGGTGCCGCCTGAAAGCACTGTGAACGGAAAAAGCGTAGCAACTAATCCGCCGGAGGCCGCCGCCAGCGCCACGCCCAAGCCGAAAGTAACCATCAGCACTTGGGCCGAAGAAACCCCCATCAGTTCGGCTGCGTCACGATTGTCCGCCACCGCCCGAATCGCCCTGCCGAAACGCGTGTAGTAAAGAAAAACCTGCAAGCTGGTGGCGATCACCACTGCGGCAATCGCGGCGGCAATGTGGTCGCCGGTGAACGTATACCGGCCAAGGGTGATCCCCGGCAGCGCAAAATCGATGTTGTATGGACTGGTGGTCCAGAGGGTAGTGCCGAACCCGATCAGGACCAGGTTCACCGCGAAGGTGGATAGCAAGCTCGTCAACTGAGGATGGCCGATGACGCGATGAACGGCAATCCAGTAGATGGCAATTCCGGAGAGGAATCCGACCGCAAGAATCGGTAGCAGCAGCACGTAAGCATTGATGCTGAATGAGTTAAACAGGAAATACAGACCGAACATGCCAAAGGCAATCATCACCCCGTGTGCCAGGTTGATGACATTCATGACGCCCCAGATAAGACCAAGGCCCATGGCTGCCAGACCATAGACGCAGCCAACCAGCAGACCGTCGAACATTGAAGCCAGAATTCCAAGCATACTGGCGCCTGTCTTTCCCGCACACTTCAACTCAGAACAATGGCGGTCGCGCCGGCGTGGCAAACCGCGACCTGGGGGTCCCCGACCAGCACCGCAGTTGCGCTTGCCGGGATAGACCCCAACTGGGAGTTATTTCCCGGCCATCACCGGCTGCCCACGATGCAGCGGAAAAACCATCGCCGCAGTGCTTACGTCCTTTAGGCCAAATTACCTGCTTGTCCAGGCCTCCCGACCTTTCTTTCTGCCACTGAGCCAAAACCATGGTGTGCGCTATTTGCAAGCCATGGCGGGAGGGTTCGGTGGCGAACTTGGTGCGGCCAAAAAAGGTGGTGAGATCAGTAGCATTCATGGCGGCGGCCACCTTGTTCGTTTCCACCGATCCCGCTTGCTGGATAGCGTGCTGCAAGACTAATCCGAGCGCGTAGCCTCCTGCCGCCCTGTAGCTGGGTGGAGCATGGTACTTATCCTGATAGGCCTTCACGAAATCCGCGCTGCTGGGGCCGAACTGCGGCTGGAAGGTTACCTGCGGCTCCCATTGCGAGGAGCCGGTCACCCCGTCGGCAGCCTCGCCAAGCTGCGCAAATTGCGGACTATCAGGCGCGACAAGAAGGGAGATGAATTCGATGCCTGCCTTATGGCCATAGATCTGCCTCGCTAGAGTGGCACCGTCGGCGTAGTGTCCGCCGCCGACCAGCGCCGTCGCCTTGGAGGCGATGACCTTGTCGATGATCGGCCCGAAATCGGTGGTACTAGGAGCGTAGGCTTCGTCGAAGACGATCTTCAATCCGATCTTAGGAGCGTAGAGACGAGTAGCGGCGGCGACGGCTGCCGAAAAACTGTCGTCGCCGTAAACCAGCGCCAGGCGGCTGTTCGGATCCTTGGCCTTCAAAGCATCCAGCGCGACGGCCAGGTATTGATGGGCTGGGCTGAACAACTGAAACAGATACTTGTTGCCGAGCTCATAGGTCTTGCCCTCCGCTCCGGTGGTGATCATGATGCGCCCGTACTGCTCGCTCACGATGGCCGCGCTGGCTGTCAGACCGGAAGAGTAGGGACCCATCAGGAATTCCGCCTTATCCTGCAGGATCACCCGCGTGTAGAGTTGCTGCACGCGCTGCGGGTTGGACTCGTCGTCGTAGCTGACGAACTTGATTTGGTAGCTCTTGCCGCCTGCTTTGATACCGCCGGTAGCATTCACCTGGTCCCGCCAGAGTTCAAAGCCGTGCAGCTGCTCGATCGATTCGACATTCAGGCTTCCGGTGCGTGACACCGTGAATCCAATGGTTACCGTCTGCGCGCTCGCAGAGACAACCAAGAGCATCGCCAACAACGTTACTGCCGCTGCGTATATAGATCTCATCGGACACCTCCTGCGCCATGTGAGCCGTTGCGCATGCTGTGATGAAGGGCGTAGATTGCAAGATGCCCGCCACAATACTCAGGCGAGCTGGCTGCTGCGTGTCCGCGCCGTTATACTGCGAACTGCCAGAACTGCTGAATTAACTTCCCTGGCTGCCAAACGAAACAAAGTAATTTGCAGTTTCTCGCCGATCTCGCCAGCGGCATTGCTTCTGCCCTGTTCTCAACTCGGTCGATGAGCTGCCAGAGTTCAAAATGGCGCAGGCCCCTTTCCAGGAGCAAAGAAAAAACGCCTGCTCCCGAAGGAGCAGGCGCCGTTAAGGTAGTGCTTGTCGCGTTAGTCGAGCAAGATATCAACAGTGCCGGGTGTCGGCAGATAGTTTGTCGCTGCCGTGCCGGTTGGTGTCCAGGTGCCTGTTAGAGAGTAGGGCCCGGCTGACGTTGGCGTCGTTTGGCCCGCCGCCTGGTCGTACGTCCATGTGCCGGTCAGTACGGTCTTGCAACTGCTGTTAGAACAGGCTCGAGCATCCAGTTGGCCTTTGACCAGCGCCGTCCCGGCTTTGATCGAAGAGGGTGCTGGCACCCACGAGATGGTCGCAAGGACTTTGTTCACCGTCAGCGTTACTGTCGCCCTGAGGGGAGTTCCGTAGTCCGCTCCGTCATCTGGTTTGAAGGTCGCCGACAAGGTATGGCTGCCGGCGCTCAACACCGTGCCCGCCACCGGCGAGTAGGTGAAAGTGCCGGGCACTGTGTTACCGCCAAATGAGGCACTCGCGTTCAACTGCGTAGTGCTGAGCGGGGTTCCGTAGGCGATGTCCGCCGGTGTGCTCCAAGTAATCACCGGCATTTTCTTGTTCACCGTAATCGCTCTGCCGGCCGTTGCCGACGCCGTGTAGTTCGTTGTGTCTGTCGGCGTGAAGGTAGCGGTGAGCGTATAGCTTCCAGCCGGTAGTACCGTGGTAAAGCCCGTGCTATCTACCGCCGTTGCGATACCGGTTTTGGGGGTGGCCGTGAATGAGAATGTGCCGGGAACCGCGGTCGTCGTCCCCGGCATCAAGGTCGAAACCGTCGGGTCCAGTTGCGTACTGCTGAGCGCAGTTCCGTAGATAATCGCCTTCGGGGTCGCCCAGGTAATTTTCGGCGTAGCTTGATTGACGGTCAGTTGCACAGTGGTGCTGATTTGGCCGCTGGTGAGATTGTTGAAGTCGGCAGGGACCGTCGGGGTGAAGGCGGCCGTGAGCGTATAGCTTCCTGCCGGCAGTATGGTGGTGTAGCCCTTGTTGTCTACCGTGATCGCGGGGCCGCCGCTGTTGTCGACCGCAGTATAAGCATACGCACCGGCCACTCTCTTGCCATTGAATGTGGCTGCGGCATTCAGTTGTGTGCCGGTCAGCTTCGCCCCGTAGGTGATCGCCTTAGGTGTAGCCCACGTGAGGCTCAAAGGGCTTGGATTGACCGTCAGCGGTACCGATGCCTTAACGGTGGTGAAGTCCGTCTTGTCGCTTGGCGTGAAGGTAACCGAAAGCATGTGGCTTCCTTCCGCTAGCACTGCACCCGCCGCCGGTGAATAAACTAACGTACCGTCGAGAGGGGTGGTCGTGCCGGGCACGTAGACAGTCGCGTTGAGCTGCGTACTGTCGAGCGCGGTTCCGTAGTTGATGTCCGCCGGTGCGCTCCAGGTGATCGTCGGCACCGCCTTGTTCACAGTGATCGTAACGCTGGCGGTTGCCGGGGCGTACTCCGTCGCGTTGGTTGGCGTAAAGATGACGGAGAGCGTCTGCCTTCCTGCTGACAGGACCGTTCCTGCTGCTGGCGTGTACGTAAAGGTGCCGGGCACCGACGCGGTTGCGTCCAGTTGCGTACCACTGAGCGGTGTTCCGTAGGTGATAGCTGCCGGTGTCGCCCATTTGATGGTTGTCGTGATGAGGAAAACGACCGTGCCCGCCCCGGCGTTGCCGCCGACGCCACCATCGGCCACCACATGAGTAGAATTGAAACTCCTGTTTGTCCCGTAGTAGATGGCGATCCGGCCACCGCCGCCGCCATACTGACTGGCGCCACCATTGGCGTTGAACGTTCCATTGCCGGCTAGCGTTCCGGCCGTTACGTAGATCGAACCGCCCGAGCCGCCGCCCGAGCCACTTGAGGCACCACCGCCGTTGGCCGTGATCGTACCGTTGTTGGTCAGCGTATTCAAAACCACCAGACGGATGGCACCGCCGCCGGAACCGCCCGTGGGTGCCATAAAGCCTCCGGAACCACCCGAACCGAGATCGAAGGGGGCAAAGTCTGAACCATAGATCGACGCGGGATCAGGACCCCCACCCAGGCCGCCGTAGCTGCCGCCGTTCCCAGCGTTGTTGCAGTTGTACGGCCCGCCGCCTGGTCCCGCGCCACTCGCATTATTGGCACAAGTCACACCGATATAACCCTGGCCATCGGCGCTGATACTGCTGCCCGCATCAACTTGGACGCTGCCGGCTGTGATTGCCACACCTTGGCCCTGCCATTGGCCGTTGACTTGCGCGCTTCCATTCATGCCCTGCAGCAGAATCGTAGAGTTGCCCGTCACGGTAACTGCGTTGGTCACCGCGAGAGCAGAACCACCGCCAATGGTCAACGTGCCGGCGTTCTCGACCGTGATGGCGTCATAGGTCGCAGTGGTGCTAGGGTCGATGGAAAAGAGCTTATAGACATTTAGACGATTGCTGGCTTGAGAGGTGTCGAAAAAGCCGACAGTGCCATCGCCCGCGCTTGCTCCGCCGGTGTTGACTCCTCCGGTTGCGGTCGAGGTGGTGAATCCGGTGTAGTTACTCCCATCCGAGTAATACACTGCCACCCGGCCACCACCACCACCTAAGACAGGGACAGAGGAACTTTCCAAGACCCAAGTTTGACCGCCGTTAGCCTGGAAGACACCGGAACCAGCAAGCGTGCTCGTAGTGACATAGACGGACCCGCCAGAACCGGCTCCGCCACCGCTGCCGTTGCTGCCTCCGCCAGGCGAGCCATTCGCCGAAATGACGCCGTTATTGGTGAGGGTACCCGAGACGATGAGACGGATGGCGCCGCCGCCATTTCCGCCTGAGGCGGTACCTTGCCAAGACGCATTATAACTGGCAGAACCGCCCGAGCCGAGATCGACGGGCGCCAATGAAGACCCATAGGTGGTCATGGACGCGATGTTCGGACCGCTACCCTTTGCCGCCGTAGCTGCCCCCGTTTCCACTATTGTCGCAGTTGTACGGTCCACCGCCTGGACCACCGCCCGAGCTACTGGGGTCAATCCGGAGCCCCAGCATAGCCTTCACCATCGACGCTGATGCTGCCGCCTGTTTCCACCGTCACAGTCGTGGCATAGATTACAAAACCACCCCCGCCCTTAAGCGCTGCGCCGGGAAGAACAGTCAGACTGTTCAGGTGATACTCGCCGGCCGCCCAGCTTTCATACCCAGAAACAATGTAATCGCCGGATTGGGCAAAGGAATGACCGCCCAGCAGAACGAACATACTCGCTGTTAGAAGCAGCATGCCTAACGCGTTCCTTAACCGCCGGATGCCTGAGCCAGTCGCCTTTTCCCGTTGGTCAGGCCGGGTCTCCCGAGTGGAAACGCCCGAGATAAGCGTGATTGCCGCGAGCTGCCGGCAGTGAAGCAGGCGAGAAGAAGCTGCGTGCACGGTGGCCTCCAGGGTTTCAGCCATAAAAAATGTGGACCTGTAGCTCAACGTCGATCCAACCTCAAAACCCAAATTGAACAGGAGCCGAGAGCCCAACAGAATGGAGCGCGAGGGAAGATCAACACGCCCGTCCGTTTCACAGAAGGGGCCGAACTGATTTGAAATAAAGTGTCCTCAATTGAGCCATGAACTCTGGATGCTTGTCAACACTAAAGTTGGTGGTTGCGACGCGCCTGCGATGGCCGAGTTTTGCCAACAGCAGTTGGCAGAATTGCGAAGGCGCGGCGCGGGCAAAAGTTTGTTGATCTTCGTTAGATAAGGAGCAACCGGAAGGGGTTCGCGGGTATACTCATTACGGTAGAGCCACCGACAAACAAAACCTATTCTGAACCGTCCGTGGGAACTCGCTGGCTGTCGCGCTCAAACCTGGATATCGGATCGGCGCCGGCGTCCAGGAGTTGAAGACGTCGTCCACCATGATGAAGTGGGAAACAGACGCGCAGCAGGAGAATGTATACATGACTGGGATACTTGAGCAGATCAAGCAGGCTGTCATAAGCGGCAAGCACAAAGAAATAGAAGCCTTGGTGCGAACTGCTATCGAGGAGAAGGTCGATTTCGGGAGCATCATCAATACAGCTCTGATCGAAGGAATGGATGTAGTTGGTCAACAATTCGCGAACGGAGAGATCTTCGTTCCAGAGATGCTGATTGCTGCGCTCACCATGCAGAAGGGCTTGGCCGTTATCAAGCCTTTGCTCAAAGGGGAAGACTCAACATCCAAGGGAACTGTGGTGATTGGGACGGTAAAAGGCGATCTCCATGATATCGGAAAGAACCTTGTCAGTATGATGCTCGAAGGGGCAGGGTTTCAGGTCGTGGATTTGGGTGTCAATCTGGGCGTTGAACAGCTGGTTGATAAAGTTACCCAGATCAAACCGGACATCCTCGGCCTTTCTACTCTGCTCACCACTACTATGCCCGAGATGCAGAAAGTCATCTCAGTTATGCAGCAACGAGGGCTGAGGAGCAGCGTGAAAATCATGGTTGGAGGCGCTCCGGTGGATGCGCATTTCGCGGAAAAAATCGGCGCCGATGGCTATGCAAAAGATGCCGCCGGAGCGGTCCAACTCGCGAGAAAGCTTGTTTCCGGCAGTTGATGTGCAATTCGAACGGCCAGGGATTTCAGGTCGCGGAGTCTTACAGTACGATGAGGAAGAAATCATAAATGAAATCAACGCCCTATAACCTGATCATGTCGGCTCTCTATAACGGCACGAAGGGAAGCCGTCCGCCCGTCGCTAACGTCACCTCGGTCGCCTGTCACGACCTTATGGATGCTTCTGGAGTATCGTTTCCGGAAGCCCACGTCAATGCAGAGGCCATGGCCGAGCTTGCTCTTGCGGGACATGAAATCATCGGTTTTGACACTGTAATGCCCGAATATAGTGTCCACCAGGAGGCCGCTGCTCTGGGGTGCGATGTGGATTGGGGATCGCGTGACCAGATGCCGGACAGCCGGAACGCTCCACATGCGGATTTCTCCGATGTCGTCGTCCCGGAAAACATTCTTGAGAAGCCCTCCATGCGGGTAGTCCTCGATGCCCTTTCGAAGCTCCGCCGCCAAGTCGGGGGGCGCGTGGCCATCATCGGCAAGGTCATGGGGCCATGGACTATCTCCTATCATATGGCAGGAACTCAGAACCTGCTGCTCCAGGTTGGTCTTGAAGAAAAGGATAAGGTTGTCAAAATGCTCCGGCAACTGATGCCTGTAACCATTGCGTTTGCGAAGGCGCAATTTCAGGCTGGAGCCGATATCGTTGTCCTCGCCGACCATGCTACCGGAAATCTGGTTGGCAGTTATCACTACAAGGACTACCTGCTGGAGATACATAAGGAAATAACCTCACAGATCGAGGGACCTCTTATTCTTCATGTGTGCGGAAATTGCATGGATAGGATCGAGCTTTTTGCCGATGCCGGCTTCGATGGTTACAACTTTGAATGGCAGGTGGACTCTAAGATCGCCGTCTCGAAGGTCGGTCATCGCATGTGCCTGGTCGGTAATGTCAACAACGCCCAGACGCTGCTCCAGGGGACTCCGGAAGATGTCCGGAAGCAAGTGCGCTATGCGGTTGAGGCCGGAGTTAACATAATCGCTCCAGAATGCGCAATTCCGCTCACCACGCCAATCGCGAACCTGAAGGCGCTCGTCGCCGCTGTACATGAAGGTTACTGAATAGTCCGGTCTCCAAGCACTACTGTGCTCCCAGATCCAGCTTCAGTTTGGCAGCAAGCTGGCCCCCGGAACAACTATCAGGCTGCAAGTCGCACGTGGTCGTGGAGAGTAAATGGCGCAAATCAAAGCAATCGCCTGCGAGGTCATGCGCGACGAGTGGTCGGCGGTGAATGCGTCTGGAATAGAGACCGTGTTTCTTGAGCAGGGGTTACATCGATATCCGGAAAAGCTCCACAGAGAGTTGCAGGCGGCTATCGACAAACTGAATGACGGAGACATTGTTCTGCTTGGCTATGGCCTGTGTTCCAATGCATTGAAAGGAATTCGGGCCGGCAATAAAACACTCGTCTTGCCACTCGTAGAAGATTGCATCGGCTTATTTCTTGGTTCGGCCGCCGAATATCTTGTAGAGTTCAACCGCGAACCCGCCACCTACTACTTCACCAAGGGTTGGGTTGTCTCGGGCAAGGACCCGTATCAGGAGTATCTGAAGAGCTGTGAGCGCTGGGGGCAGGAAGATGCTGAGTGGATCGCTCATGAAACCATGAAGAACTATCGTCGCGCAGCCTTCGTGGATACCCACTGCTATGACATTGCCGGGTATCGCAGTTATGCCGAGCGCTTCGCATCATTCTTCGGGTTGAAACTTGAAGACCTATCAGGTTCGCTCGATTTCTTCCGGGAGATATTGTCGGGCAAATGGGACCGATGCCTCATCATCAAGCCTGGCGAGGAAATATCGGAGGACCGGTTTCGCGAGGCAATAGCCCGGCAGGCTAGATAAGTGGCCCCCATGTCAGCCCAACTACGGGGCGGACGTGGGCACCAGTTCTTATTGAAAATTCAAACTGACCCACTACCCGAGTCTAGGAACAGTATCTACGCGCCAAGAAGGTCAAGGAGTGATCATGAAGAGCCTTATGGAACGAATCGCTCAAGGGGAAGTCCTCATTTCAGATGGAGCTATGGGAACGTTTCTTCATGCCAAGGGACTTGGCCCAGGCGAGTGTCCGGAGTCGTGGTGTATCTCGCATCCCGGCGCAGTGAAGGAGATCGCAGAAGCGTACATCGCCGCTGGATCGGACATAGTCGAGACCAACTCGTTCGGAGGCAGCTCGATAAAGTTGCAGGCATATGATCTGGCCGACAAGGTGCGGGAATTCAATCGGGCGGCGGCCACGCTGGCGAAACAGGCTATGGGCGAGAGGGGCTACGTCGCCGCCTCCGTGGGCCCTACTGGCCATTTCGCAACAGAGGAATATGGTGACGTGTCCACCGCGGAATTGTACGAAGCCTTTATGGGGCAGGTAGTCGCGTTGGCGGAGGGTGGTGCGGACGCGATCTGCGTAGAAACCATGTCCTCGCTGGTGGAGGCCGTTCAGGCCATCAAGGCCGCCAAGGAGAATACGAAACTGCCTGTTATCTGCACCTTCACCTTTGACCAAAAGCCTAGAGGTTACTTCACGATGATGGGTGTGACTCCGGAGCAAGCGGCTGAAGGGGCGGCGGCGGCGGGAGCCGACATCGTCGGTGCGAACTGTGGCAACGGTATCGCCAATATGATTCAGATTTCGAAGCGCATGCGAGCGGCATTACCTGAAATCCCAATTCTCATCCAAGCCAATGCCGGCATGCCGAAGGTCGAGGACGGCAAAACTGTATTCCAGGAAACGCCGGAGTATATGGCGTCGCAGATGAAAGCGCTGATCGAAGCCGGCGCCAATATTATCGGCGGCTGCTGCGGAACTACGCCGGATCATATCGCCGCCATGGCGAAGGCGTCGCGCGCAATACTCAAAGCCGCGGGGCGATGAATGGCGACCGGCCGCACCATCTACAGCTGATTCGAGTCTCCTGCCCGCAGATTCCGACAAGGCGGCCGATCGCGAAATACATCAGAAACCAGTCACGGCAACCTCTATATGTCCGACCTGTGGAGGCGCGGCAAAAAAACCACCCGCAAGACGCCGCCACTCCTGGAAATCTTGTGATTCCCTGAAATGCACCAAATGGTCGTCTATGGTCTCCCAAGTCACTCTCAGGGTATAGCGCGATGGCTGCTCGATGGACCTGAGGAGTTGCATTCCACGGCATCCTCGTGCGCGCTGAAAAAGGGGAGCGGCTTGCGCCACGGCCTGTTCAAAGGCGGATTCCATACCGGGTTTAATATCGATCTGAGCCATTTCAAAGATCATTTTGATTTCCTTGCAATACCTTTCTGTTTTGTGCCAAGTGTGACGAGCCAATGAATACGATAGCATTAAGCCAACGCTGCGGAGAGGCCAATCCGCCCCTAGACGAAGCTGAACGCCATTGTGGCAGATTTCGCGCAACTCGCAAAGGGCACTCGCTGATTGGTAAATCGCTGGGCGACCTACGTCGCTTTTGCATAAATCCTCCCGAATGGAAGCGAGTTACCGGACCAGAACTGGATTATTCATGAATAATGCGGACTAAACGAAGCAGCCTGCCAAGCGGCAAATACTGCGTTGGTAGGAATCGGTTACAGTCGTGCGTTTCTGCGTGTAACTTTTTGGAGACTGAGACCTTTGCAGGGAGCGCCCTTCAAACTCGAAGCCCTGAAAGATCGGTAGTGCAAGGCTTTCCTGGAGACTCCCAACCCCTTCATTTGCCACCCCTGCGACACCTATGTCTGTGAGAAACGAGCAGGCAAAGACTCCCCCGACAAACAAGAAACTTAGTTTGCATGTGAATTGCAAGAGGGTTTAGCTGGCGGTGCCACCCGGTAGGTATCGATGCCGGGTAGCGTACGAGTCCGAATAGAAGAATTCGCACCGCGCCGTTGACGTGTGTGCGACGGGACAGGCGTACAGGCGCCAACAATCTGGGAGACGCGCACTCTGCGCGGCCATTTCCCCGGCCATCTGTGCAGTTCCAAGAAGAAAAACGTTTGGAGGAAAGTCATGCAGTTGCGCACCGCTTCAGCATTCGTGTGCCTCGTTGTAACTCTCGGATTGTTGGTGGGCTGTAGCTCGGGTCATAGCGCGACCGCGGGTACATCAGGGGCGAGTACAACAGGAACAACAACGTCAAATACAACGGCGGCGGAAACGCCGACGGTGACGGGCGTCACCGTGTCATCTTCATCAATTTCAATCGCCGCGGGGCAAACGGTTCAACTGAGCGCGACTGCTTCGTACAGCGATTCGAGCACTCAACCGCTGAGTTCAGCCACGTGGACAACATCCAACAGCAACGTGGCCACGGTCAGCTCTTCGGGCTTGGTAACCGCGGTCGGTGTAGGTACGGCTACCATCACCGTAAGCTCTGGATCGTTCAGCCAGACCGTATCGATTACGGTCACTCCCGCCGTGCTGGTACAGATCAACCTTACCCCGGCTAGCGGCTCCATTGCTACCAGCCAGACGATACAATTCACCGCCAATGGGATCTTCAGCGACGGCAGTACGCAGGAGATAACCCAGCAGGCGAGCTGGAGTTCGTCGGATGCTAACATCAGCTTTCTGAGCCCCGGCTTCGCTTTCGGTCAGGCGGCGACCAAGAGTGCGGCTACAATCACCGCCAGCCTGAGCGGCATTAACGGAACAGCCAGCTTGAGCGTAAGCTCGGCGACCTTGGCGTCCATTGACGTGGCGCCGGACACGGCGTCCATTCCTATTGGCGCCAACCAGCAATTTGCGGCTACCGGCACCTGGACCGATAACTCCACTCAGGATGTGACCACCAATCCGGTGGTGAGCTGGAGCTCCGATACCCCAGCCGTCGCCAGTGTCGGCGCCAGCACAGGATTGGCGCTTGCGCTTACGACCGGAACAGCTAACATCAGCGCCAGCGCAGGTGCGATCTCCGACTCAGCTCAACTGTTAGTGGGCACGGGATTCTTGACGGGCATTACCGTTACTCCCGCCAATCCGGCCATCCCAACGTTCCTCAACCAACAGTTCACGGCCACAGGGACCTTCTCCGATGGCAGCTCACTCGACATTACCGCAACCGTTGCCTGGAATTCATCGAACACCTCGGTGGCGACGATCAATGCCGCCGGCCTGGCCACTCCTGTGGCCTCTGGAAGCACCAACATCACGGCGAGCTACGGTGGGATTACCTCCGCGCTGAACACTCTTACGGTCACCGGAGGTCATTTGGTGGCAATCGTGGTTACGCCAGTGCATTCTGGCGCGACCGTGGGTGCTGGGGCAACCGTTCAATTCTCGGCGACCGGCCAATTTGACGATGGCAGCGTCTCCGACGTCAGCAACTTCGCAACGTGGAGTTCATCCAACGCGAATGTTGCGACCGTCAGCGCAACAGGTATCGCTTCAACCGGAGCCAAGGGTCAGACGATGATCAGCGCCACCCTCGCGGGAGTCACTGGTTCGACGGTACTGACAGTCACGCAGGCGACGCTGACTGAGATGCTTATCTTGCCATCCGGCACCGATCCAAGCACTCTGTCATTGGACGGTAATGGTCTGCCGATTCAACCAAATCTGAGCATGACCTATCGCACCCACATGACCGTGATCGCCTGGGGTTACTACACCGACCAGAGCTTCCACATACTGGCCGGTGCACACTTTACTGCCTCCAAGCCCAGCACTGCGATGGTATCCGGCTCTGGCGTGGTTCGCACTAAGCACAAGAGCGGCAACGTGACCATCAAGGTCAGCTGGAATGACTCCGCCTCCGGTGCCAGTTACTCTGACAGCGCCACACTGACCGTGAGTAACGCGACGGTATCCAGTGTGACAGTCACGCCAAGCCCGGGCACGGCCGCCGCAGGCACGGGCCTGCAATTTGTGGCCACGGCGAACATGAGCGACAGCACGACTCGGAACATTACTACGTCCGTGCGCTGGACGACCAGCAATTACCACTTCGCAACCGTAACCAATGGCGGATTCGCGAATGGAGTTGCGCCCGGTACAGTCACTGTCACGGCAACCTACAACCAGAGTGGCACCGCCGTGTCTGGCGGCGCATCGCTAACCGTAACCAGCGCGACCTTGTCCAGCATTGCAGTGGGTCCATCTCCGGCTAACCTCCCGCTCGGTACCAGTCTGCAACTCAGTGCTACCGGAACGTTCAGCGACGCCAGCCAGCAAGACCTGAGCACACAGGTCTCCTGGGCGTCGCAGAATATCGGTGTGGTAGTGATGAGCAGCAGCACTCCGGGCTTGGCCGTCAGCTCCGGAGCGGGCAGCACTACTGTAACCGCCAGCAAGACAGGAGTGAGCGGCACGACCGGCGTAGTGGTCACTGGGCCTTAATCGCTCAACAACCTGGAAAGGGCCTCCTCAGGGAGGCCCTTTTCTTAGCCACTCAATGTTTGCTCTTGACGGCAATTCCGGCGATTTGCGGGCTGACCAGCGGAATTGAGACCCTGAAGTGCGAATAGTCGAGCTTGGCAAAGCCGGCGCGTTCGAGCGCTACCCACGTCTCACGATCAGGATGGCAGCCGTCCCCCAACTTCTTCCAGGCCGGCTTGACCCAGCTCTGAAAGCGCCGCAGCCAAGTTCCTCGTGGTGCGGCGACATGCTCGACAAACACCAGACGCCCGCCCGGCTTCAATACCCGCAGTATCTCCGAGAGTGCTTTTGCGAGATCGGTCACGGAACACAGAACGAGCGTACTAACGACGGCGTCGGCACTGGAATCCGGCACCGGCAAATCTTCGGCGCTCCCTCGCCGTATCTCCAGTTGCAGGCCCAGCGCTTCCGCGCGCTTCAAGAGATACTGATCCATAAACGGATTAGGCTCAATTCCAATCCAACGAATATTGCGAGAGAAATACGAAAGGTTGGTGCCGGTGCCCGGACCAATTTCGATGATGGTTCCGGAAATATCCGAAAGCAGATCTCGTTTGGCGCCGGCCAGTTTCTCTTCGTAAATGCCGCTGAAATGTGCCAGCGCCCATGCAAACAGACGCTGGCGCTCACTTGCGATGCGGGAGGACGACCCGCCGGGACTCTGCTTTCGCCTTCGCATTCTTTGATTTCAGATGCTACGTCTTAGGCGTTCGAGGTATCTCTGAAGTTGCCCGTTCCCTGAATTGGCGACTTTCGAGAACCAAGCGGCATTCCTGCTCGAGAAATGCCAGCACCTGGTCCATGTGTTCCGTGCGCGTACGGAAATTCACGGGGTTGATTCGGAACCACGTCTTGCCTTTCAGCTCGGTGGTCGAGAACCAGAATTTCCCGCTTTGTTCCACGCGCCGCGCCACCTCTGCGTGCAGTTCCTTGGAGTCTGCCTCGTCCAGACTCGCGCCGCAATAGCGAATACAGATGGCTGACATGGGCGGCTCACTTGCCGCTTCGAACTCAGGATGCTTCGCGACCAGAGAATAAAGATGCTTCGCCTGCCGCACATTGCCATCGACCCACTCGCCAATCTGGCGCGCTCCGTAGCGCTTAAAGCTCATCCATACCTTCAGCCCGCGAAAACGCCGCGACTGCTCGAAGCCGTGAACGTAGTACTGGTACCGTTCACCCGCGCGATCAAATTCATCCGTCAGATACGACGGTTGCAACCCGAAGGATGCCGTCAGTCGACGCGCATCTTTCACCAGTACCGCGCCTGCATCGAGCGGCGCATAGAACCACTTGTGCGGGTCGATTGTAACCGAGTCCGCCAGTTCCACTCCCCGGTCCCGCATCGGCGATTCATGAGAAAGCAGCATGCCGCCGCCGTATGCGGCATCGACGTGAAGCCACATTCCTTCGCGATCAGCAATTGCGCGCAACTGGCGTATCGGATCGATCGCTCCGGTGTTGGTGGTCCCGAAGATGCCCACAATGCACATCGGCCGCACTCCGCGCTGATGGTCCTCGGCGATTGCTGCTTCAACTGCATCGATCCGTACACGGAACTCCGCGTCGGTCGGCAGAGCGCGCAATGCCGTTCGCCCCAAGCCCACGGCGTCAACGGCCTTGTCCACCGAAACGTGACGCTGGTCCGAGGCGTACACCGCCCAACGCTCGCGAACCCCTTCCTGCTGAATCTGGTCGCGCGAAGCCCAATCCCTCGCCAACTTCATGCCAATGAAGTTCGCCATCATTCCGCCGCTGGTGAGGTTGCCCCCGGCTTCAGCACCGTAGCCCACCAAGTCAGTCAGCCACCGCACGGTCCTGCGTTCCATGGCAACGGCGGCAGGACCGATCGTATAAGCCCCCAGGTTCTGGTTGAGGGCGGAGCAGATAAAGTCCGCAATCACACCGACGGGGCTTGGCGACGGAGTGATCAGCCCCATGTACCCCGGATGTCCCACATGCGTGCAATAGGGAAGAAGCTTCTCTTCCAGTTCATCGAGAACGTTCGCCGCCGGGCTGGAATCCTGAGGCAGCGGTTCGGCGAAAAGCTCGTTCAATATCCTCGGCTCCACGTTCGGGAACACCGGCTTTTCTTCGATGTGCTCCAAGTATTCAGAGAGCAGATCCACCACTCGATGCCCAACTTCTCGAAATTCCCGCGCGTCCATAAGTCCCCCTGTTTTTGAATCCAACTAACACCATGGCTTCAGGCATGATAATGGAAACGTGCTCGGTGCGTGGCCGCGCCGAGCAGACCGCGATGGACTTCCTCGCCAGCCGGCAGAGCTGAACCAAGGAAGATGGACAGCAGTGCCGCTTGATGGCGAATAAGCTACTCGACTCCCAGGCGCCAACCAAGCTTGGCGGGATCAAACCAGGAAATCTGCTTCCCAAACCACTTTGAACGAACAGGCATGGCTGTGGTCTTACTTTTTTCGGCTGCTGCCAGTACGAACGCGCATGGAGCATCGCCAAATTGGGCTATCCGTGCGGCCAGCGGTGATGTATCCGAGGAGGGCGCAGCGAGGATTACCGGCGTCCCTTTAAACCAGGCCAGCTTTGCCCCGAAATCCGAATCGTCCTGAGTGCGTGGAGCCGGCAAATTGTAGGCGCGCTGGTATAGCTGAACGGAGCTTCCCATGTCTTTTACGGCGATCACGACTTTCGAAATTCCGCGATAGGCTGTCATGGTCGGGTTGCCGCTCGGATAGACCCGATAAGCTCGCGGCGTAAGATCGTTGAGCAAGAAGGGAAAGAACGTTCCGTTCGGCCCTGGCCCCACACGTGCGAAGTCCCAGTCCAGTTTGACGCCGTCCATGCGGGTGCGCCCATTCTTCGCGGGAGTGCTGACAGCGATGCCGAGCTTCGAAAATCGCTGCGCCTCGGCGCCGACGTCAGGCACCTGGACCGCCCAGGCACAGGGTCCCGCATCCGCCAGAAGAAATTTGCTCCAGTAGTGGGCTGCGACGGATTTCGCATCAGGGTTCTGCTGCAATCCAATGAGTTCGAGATACGACCCGTCCGGAAAGCTCAGCAATGCCATCTCGGTTGCGTGATTCGAGTGCGGTCCGCCATTCTCCGTTTTCAGTCCAAGGGAGGCGAGTGACTCCTGCATCTGGCGCAGGCTCCGCCCGGCAGCGGTTACATGATCGATTTGGAATTTCGGTGCGCCAGGCTTTTCGGTGGCATGCAGGGTCACCTGCCCCATCACAGCCATCGCTCCCAGGGCACCCACTTCCTTAAGAAAGTCTCTACGATTTCCTTCCATGTGCGGCTCTCCTTTTTCTCTCCTCAAACATACTGCTCCCCCGAGTTCCAGCGTGCATCGTAAGCGCCTGGCCTACGATGCCGAATCTTGCACACCTTTGAAGAATTCGGCGGCACCAGCACGAAAGATTCTGGTCACGTGCGTGTAGCAATACGACACGCCGCAGCTTCGGAAGGCTCGAATGCTGGCGGCCTCGCCGGTTGTGCCCGCCCACTTTCCAGCGGCGATAATCCGGGAGAATGCCTGGCGCATGGTTTCCTGTACTTTGGGAGCGTCATGCCGCCCTGGGAAACCGAGCGCTTGCGACAGATCGGACGGTCCCACAAACACCACGTCCACTCCATCCACCGCGCAGATAGCCTCCAGGTTGTCTAAAGCCGTCAGGTCCTCCAATTGAACACAGACCAGGGTTTCGCGATTCGCCTGCACAACGAACTCCGCCTGGCTCAGACCGATGCCATATTGAGCGGCACGTGTACCGACTGCAAGTCCCCGCTGCCCCAGCGGGTGAAACTTCACTGCTGCGACAACCGCCTTAGCTTCCTCTGCCGTGCTTACCTGCGGCACCTGAACGCCGAGCACTCCGGCATCGAGCAGCTTGGTTATTTCCTGCTCGGAATGGCTGGCGGGACGCGCAATCGGAGTGATGCCGCTGGACTCGGCGGCCATGACCATCGCCTGCAGGGTCTCAGGTGAGATGGCGCCGTGCTCGAAATCAATGAGCACCCAGTCGAAGCCGAGCCGCCCGGCTATTTCCACGATCTGCGGCGACGGAATCATTACTGACATGCCAAACACGGGTTGTCCGGCGGCTAGTTTCGCTTTCATTTTGTTGGCTAGCATAGGTGGGCTATAGGTTAGCACGCCGTCACGTTGCCTACAGCCACTGCGCCATTCACTGCCTCCACCATTCCCTCCGGTAGAATTGATATTCTTCGATGGAAAGGAACACATAATGACCAAAGTCCTGATCGTGCATGGCGCCGGCATGAACATGCGCGGGAAAGCGCAGATCGAGATCTTCGGGGCCATGACGCTGCCGGAGTACGACCAGCATATCCGCGAGTATGCATCTGAGCTAAAGATCGAGATCGAGATTTTCCATTCGAATATCGAAGGTGAAGTTGTCAACAAGTTCTACGAGGCGCATGAACGCGGGGTCGATGCCGCGATCATCAATCCCGCCGGCTACACAACCGGCTATCCCGCATTGATGGCCGCGATCTCGCAGGTACGCTTTCCGACTATTGAACTTCATATTTCGAATCCGGCACAACGCGGCAGGGTTTCCGAGATTGCGCGCGTGAGCCGCGGAACGGTGACCGGCTTTGGCGTCTTCGGTTACTACGTTGCGTTGCGTGGTATCGCGGAATTGGCGGGGCTTAAAGCGCGCTAAGCACAACGAGGAAGCTTCGACCTTAAGGCAGAAAAATGCGGAGCGCCGGCCAATAAGATCAAGCGGGCGCTCCGCACAGGGTTTCCGAGAACTAGGAAACCAATACTGGTTCCCCCATCAGGACCTCATCCACCGGAGTACATTTCAAGCCGAAGGCTTCGGCCACTCCGCAGTAGGTCACCAAACCATTGGCAATGTTGATGCCGGCCTTGATGCCCGGATTTGACGAGGCAGCCACTTTCCAGCCTTTGCTTGCGATCGTCGCCGCATACGGCAGGGTCGCATTGGTCAGCGCCATGGTGGATGTCAGCGGTACAGCTCCGGGCATATTGGCCACGCAATAGTGCACGATGCCGTCAACCTCGTAGGTTGGCTCCTGATGCGTAGTGGGCCGCGATGTTTCGAAGCAGCCGCCCTGATCGATAGCCACATCGACCAAAACTGCGCCTTTCTTCATCGTCTTGAGCATCTCGCGACTTACCAGTTTTGGTGCCTTCGCTCCGTGCAGAAGCACCGCGCCGATGACCACATCGGCCTGCTGTATCAATTCCCGAACGCATGCCGATGAAGACATCATCGGGAAACAATTCTTCGGCATGACCTCGGAAAGATGCCGCAGACGATCAAGGTTCATATCCAACAGATAGACCTTAGCGCCCAACCCGCATGCCATCTGTGCGGCATGGGTGCCGACCACGCCGCCTCCCAGGACCAGCACCGTTGCCGGTGCCACGCCCGGGACGCCGCCCAGCAGGATGCCGCGCCCGCCCTGCGTCCGTTCCAGATATTTTGCACCCTGCTGAACCGCCATTCGCCCGGCCACCTCACTCATGGGGGTCAAAAGCGGCAAGCTGTTGTGGGCGCCCACGATGGTTTCGTACGCGACACAAATGCAGCGCCGTTTGATCATCGCCTTGGTCAGCCCTTCGGCGGCGGCAAAATGGAAATAGGTAAACACGATCTGCCCCTCGCGAATCATCTCGTATTCGCAGGGCTGGGGCTCCTTGACGTGCATGACCATCTCGGCACGTTTATAGACTTCGTTCGGGGTGCTCACAATTTCCGCTCCGGCCTGGCGATAAGCCTCATCGGAAAAACCGCTGCCGACACCGGCCGATGTTTCCACCAGCACCTTATGGCCGTTGCCGGTCATGAACTCGACTCCTGCCGGGGTCATGCAGACTCGATTCTCTTCGACCTTGATTTCCTTCAGAACGCCGACGATCATGTTCAAACTCCTTTTCTTATAGGCTTGGTGTTGCGCTGGCGGAGCAGGCAGCACGCGGTAGATCGATCACAATTCGAAGGATAGCAATAACCACAAAATGTTATCTTGCAAAGATTCGAGTAAAATCGTTGGTATTGATTGATTATTTCGATAAGACAGGATTTATATGCAGAATATGCCAACCCAAGACATCGACAAGATTGATCGAGCCATTCTCAGAGTGCTGCAGAAAGACGGCCGAGTGTCCAATGTGCAGCTTGCCGACCGGGTCGGACTTTCCGAATCGGCCTGCCTGCGGCGTGTTCGACTGCTGGAGCAGAGCGGCATCATTGATCGATATGTGATGCTGATCAATCAGGCCGCCATCGGACGGCCGGGCAATGTGTTTGTCAGGGTTACCCTGGAGGGGCAGCAGAAGGAGAAACTGCAGCAATTTGAAAAGACGATTGCCGCCGTACCGGAGGTCATGGAGTGCTATCTAATGTCAGGTGACTTCGATTATCTCCTTCGGGTGATCATCAAGGACAACTCGGATTACATGCGCGTCCATGACAAACTTACCGGCCTGCCTGGAGTGCTGCGCGTCCAGTCTTCGTTTGCTCTGCGTACGGTGCGCAAAACAACCGAACTGGCATTGGATAATTGATCCGAAGAATTGATGGATTCACCGTAACAGGCGGCACCGTTAACCGCACTTCTCCCAGATGCTTCTCAGTTCGGCGACCGCTGCCTGCATCTCCGGAGCCTCCGCGACGGCAGCCACCACCGCCGCCCCAGCGGCGCCAGCGTCGATCACTTGCCGCAGATTCTGCGCATTGATGCCTCCGATTGCGACTACCGGCAGCCGCACATCGCGACATATTCTCGCCAGTTCAATGGGTCCGATGGGAGGCGCCGCATCAGGCTTGCTGCCGGTCGGAAAAATCGGGCCTACGCCAAGATAGTCCGCTCCACAAAAACTCATCTCCACGGCTTCGTCATAGTCCGTCGCGGATATGCCGAGGATCATCTCCGGCGGCAGCAGTTTCCTGATCTCGCGAGGTGCGGCATCGCTGCGTCCGACGTGAACTCCATCGGCTGCCGCTGCGATTGCAATCGAAACCCGATCGTTGACGATGCACGGCACTCCGCCGGCGGCGGTGGTGCTGCGAACTCGATCAGCAGTGGCTGCAAACACCTCATCGTTCATGAACTTGTCCCTAAACTGAATAACGGTGCCGCCGCCGGTGACCGCGGCGCGAGCTACATCCTCATGCGTCCGGCCAAGGCGCGCAATTTCAGCGGTAACCACATACACCCGCAAATCCATTTTCTTCACTGCCGTGCGACCTCGATACGCAGTCCTGCCCGCAACGACTCCTCGGTTAACCCGGCCAACGCGTCATAGAGCCCGACGTGCAGGCTGCCGGGACCTCTCGCAGTGCGCGCGGCAATCTCTCCCGCCAGTCCGTAGGCGGCCAACGCGATCGCGGCTGCCGCCACAAAATCGGTCTCCACGGCGGCATAGGCGGCCACCACCGAGGTAGCCATGCACCCCGTGCCGGTCACCGAAGCCATCATCGGGTGCCCATTGGCTATACGGGCAATTCGCGTTCCGTCCGTCACGATGTCCACGGCTCCGGTCATGGCGGCGACGCAACTGAACTGGTGGGCGAACTTTGCTGCCAGCTCGGCGGGGTCGCAAGCAATGCCACGCGATTCCACGCCGCTGATGTTTGCCTCATAGCCGGCGAGAGCCGCGATTTCGGCCGCATTTCCCCTGGTGATCGCTATCGACAGCTCTTCGAGCAGACGCCGGCAGGTCGCTGTTCGCAGGCGGGTTGCCCCCGCGCCGACAGGATCGAGAACGATCGGCACGCCGCATCGATTCGCACAATGCCCCGCCAACATCATGGAGTCAACCTGTTCAGGCCAAAGCGTGCCGATGTTCAACACCAGCGCCTTGGCAGCCGACGTCATCTCCTCAACTTCCTGCTTGGCATGCGCCATGACCGGCAGAGCGCCGGCGCACAGGGTTATATTGGCAGTCTCGTTCATTACAACGAGATTGGTGATGTGATGGACAAGCGGTTTCCCGGCGCGAACTTTTGCCATCAATCCAGCCGCTGCGCTTGCCATGTCAGCAATGACCATCGACTCCGCTCCTTAGGAATTCATCGCAGAAAGCGATTGTACAGCCCTGACCATAAAGAATGGGCCGATGCGCTCTCCCCCGAGGCACATCGGCCCAACTCTTCCGGGAGCAGATTCGCTACCCGCAACCACCATAGCGATAAGCCGAGAGATGCGCAGTAGGGTTTACACCTCGAATTGTCGGAAACTAAAACGCACTCGCCCTTAGGTGTCACCTTATTAAGTTCGGGGAAGCGGGAGCCCAGTTGGACGTTACTTTAGTTTCGTTTCGTGAAGGATATCCCGATTGCCTTGCTAGTGGACTCGATGTATGGTGGCGAATGGAGAGCTGGATATTTCGGCTCTAATCATTTTGGGCTGCGAATAAATCCACGGCAACGACTCTTATTGATACAGGCGGGCGATGCAGTTAAGAGATACATCCAAACGTTGCGGGACAGGCGGTGTTGGCCAGCGTGGCTTCACTGCGATTGAACTGGTCATCGTAACGGCGATTACATTAATCCTGTCAGCCATCGCCATCCCAAACTTCCTTCGCCTGACTCACACTTACAGGCTCCGGAGCGATGGCGACAGCCTTGTAAGCCTGCTGATGGTTGGGCGCATGCGCGGCGCATCGAAGTTTGCCCATGCGCAAGTGTCCTGCGATACCACGAGCACTGCCTGTCCTGGCGCGGGCCTCTGCACCCTTTCGATGAAGCAGTACGGAACGACTACCTACACGGCGGAAAAACAGCAGGTGTGTCTCTCGCCCGGGATCAGCTTCGGCTTCCCCACGGGCACGGCCGGGGGGGCGGGCGGACAAGCGGGCACCGGCAACGGGCCCTACCAAGGTAAGAGTGGGCAGACGAACCCTTATACCATCACATTCAACTCTCGCGGCTTGCCAATCGACGATACCAGCGGAAGCTCCGTCGGGAATTACGCATTCTATTTGAAAGATGCGGCGAGCAACACCTACGTCGCGATCGCGATTGATTCAAGCGGCAGGGCCTCGCTTTATACCTTTGCCGGCAGCAGCTATTGGGAGCTGGCGGAATGATGCCTCGTTCGGTTCGCAAACGCGGCAGCAATGGCCAGCGGGGGTTCTCGCTGCTGGAGGCGATGATAGCGTGCCTTCTCATGATCACCTGCTCGGCGGGATTGCTCGCCTTGTTTGGCTTTGCCATAAAGGTGAACACCAGCCAGGGCGATGAGGTTACGCGAACCACCGAGTATGCGCAGGACAAAATGGAACAGCTGATGGCGCTGAGCATGGTCAATTTCGACGATGTTCAAAGCGACGTCACGCAGTACCCGACGCAGCCGGCAGCGTCGGGCGCCACTTGTTGCGGACTGGCCGCCGGCGGCAGCCTGACTACTCCCACCACGGGGTATGTGGATTACGTCAACCAGAGCGGTGTTTATTCGTCGTCCTCCGCCAACGCCGTCTACGTGCGAACGTGGCAGATTGTCAACGACGGGCTCGCCCCAACGCAGGTCAAGACCCTTACCGTGTTGGTGGTCGCCAAGACCAAGTTACTTCCGCCGCAGACAACACTGGTCTCGCAGGTTTCGCGCTATTGAGGGAGACACTTCACGTGTACGTTCGGAGACATAATCGCGCCGCCGGCTTTACGCTGCTGGAGATGATGCTCAGCACCGCGCTGTTCCTTGCTCTCTCCTCCCTTATCCTGGGCGGCATGATCAGTGTGATACGGAACTACCGGAGCCTGGAAATCCGCAACGCCCTTGAGCAACGGATGCGTTCGGCGTTTGAGTTGATGGCGCAGGAGATCGGCCAAGCGGGGCTACAAGCTTCGGGCCTGGACGTAAGCGGGTTGGTTGCGCCTTTGGCGAGCATCACGCAGACGATTACCAGCACTGGAGTGAAAACGGTTACGGTAGACAAAATTGGAGGAATCTTTCAGGGAGCATCCCTGGTGGTCAATGACGGCACGAATCAGGAGACCGTCATCGTGACCGCCATGAGCACGACCGCACCGTATTCGATTACGGCCAATTTTGCCTTGACCCACACCAATCGCAAGCACGCCACTTTATGCGCCAGGGGTATTCCCCGGCGGCATTCTTGCGCCGGACTACACCGCATCTCCAGCTCGCTACTCGTCAACGCGCACGCAGTTGATGGTCTTTGGCGATGTAAACGCGGTTGGTAATGCGCTGGTTCTTGTCAGGTACTCCTGCCCAGCGACATTCCCTGGTGCGATCCAGCGCACCGAGTGGGACGTTGCCACCGGCACCTGGACCACTCCTCAGGCAGGACCGACGAACCTGCTCGACAACGTAACTTCTTGCAGCTTCACGTACCCGAATGATCCCAATCTTGCCTTTCCCGTCACGCTGCCCACAGTGCCTATAAGCTGGACCGATAGTGGCGGAACCGTGCACAACGGCACCTACAACATGGTGCCCTCGGTGGGCATTACCATTACGGCGACGTCGCAAACCAACGATCCCATAAGCAACAAGCCGTTTCAACTTACCAAGTCCTTTCTCAACATTCAGCCCCGCAACGTATTGGCCGCCATTGAACAGGTCGCAGCGGGGAATACGTCGGAATTACAGCCGACCCCGATTACAGGTATTTTTGCGAGCTTAAATTGATCATCCAAGCCGGAAAAAGACGGTTCTGCGGGCAGCGCATCCAGCATGGTAGCCGCCAAAGAGGCGTTGCGCTCATACTCGCGCTCCTGTGCGTGTTCATTATGTCGGTGATTGCCGCCGGTCTCATGTTTTCGACCCAGGCAGAGGTCTGGAGTTCCGCCAACTACCGCTATGTGACACAGTCAAGATATGTGGCCGAGGCAGGAGCCGAGCAGGCCATCAACTGGCTCCAGAATTACCTGAAGGAACTAGCCCGCCTAATTTCGGCGACACGACGAAATTCAACATCACCACCTTCCCCGCACAATACGCGGCGGGAGCCGGATCTGGAACTTGCCCCACCAACATGCAATGTGCGTGGTAATAGCCGGCAGCGGAATGACCGGTTTCACCGACACCTACTCGAATATCGACGCTACCGATGACACGGCTTTCAAGCCGCGTTCACCAACGTCAGCACCCAGTTTTCCGGAATGCCGGGAACGGCCAAGTACAACGTTGCCGTGCAACTGCTGTCCGCGCAGTTCGATGCAACGTCTTGGGGCCTACAAAACGAAATGGAAGCTCTTCTCTCGCGGCCAGATGGCAGGCGCCGGCGCCCAGGCGCAGGTGCAGATCGTCGAGATCGTCGATAACGTGTTGACCACTGGTGTAGCTACACCCATACCTACTTTCAATTATGGTGTTTTCGCCACAGGAACGGGCTGCAACGTCATTACTATGGCGGGCGGCCAGTACACCAAGAGCTACAACTCATCACTTCCCGCCAATGTTGGCAATACGAATCCCACTGTATCCGCCTCCGGGGGTGACGTTGCTGCCATGGGCAACGTTAAGATGACCAACGGCGCTTACATTTACGGTAATCTGTACTCTGCGTACTCCGCCAAAGGAGTGTCGGGCGGCCCTAGCGGCCTCAATGGTTCGGCGGCTTGCAGCAGCCCGAATAGTCTCTGGGCAATTAATGAGGACAACTCCGGCTCGGTAATCACGAACAACCGCCAGCCGCAACGCACGAATTTGGTTTCTGCCATGCCGAGCCCAGCGCCCGTCATGGCCAGTGCCCAGATCCCTAATAGCAACGTGCCAACCAATACCGCCGCCTGCTCTGGGTTTAACGGTCTGTGCAACGGCGGAAGCGGTGGCGGCTCCGGCTGCGCGGCAACTGTTCCTCCCAGCACCAACACGAACCCGCCCACCAACTATGGGGCGGTGAATTTCGGCTCCTGCGCCGTTATTACGCTCCAGTCGGGCGTGTATTACATGGACAGCCTGCTGATCACCAATGGCGGGCATGATCGTCGTGCCCAGCACAGGCAACGTTGTCATCTACGTCCTCGACCAGGGCACTTCGACTACGCCACTAAATCTCAATGGCGGCACGGTTGCCAACAGCGGCGGCAACCCGAACAACTTCACCTTGGTCTATAACGGCACCAAGACCAGTCAACTTGGCCAACTGGCGCCGCAATGTTCGGAACGGTCTATGCTCCGAACGCGCCAGATAACCCTATCAGGCAACGCCGGTGTTTACGGCGCAGTAGTTGGAAAGTCGTACGCATTCTCCGGCAGCGGTCACATCAACTACGACACCAACCTCAAGACTCAGACCCCGCACGTGACTCTGCCCGCAGGGGCCGGACTGGGCCCGATACACATCGACCAATTCAGTTGGAGCGCTTACTAGGGTAGTACCACGGTTTGTGTTGGGCTTGTGATCGAGACGTCATCCCGACCGCAGCGCCAAGCGCCCGCAGGCCGAAGCAGCCAAGCTGCGTACCCGGCATTGCACTCGATCAGCAAGAAGCTGTTCGGGAGCGGAGTGGAGGGATCTTGTGTTTTCCTGCCTCAAAAGCAACACACAAGATTCCTCGACTCGCGACCTGGCGTCGCTCGCTCGGAATGACGTTGTTCTTTCGGGATACAGTTCTATCGGAATGACACTTCAAGATTGTTACGCGAAGGGACGTATTGTTCGCAGCGGCCGTCCTCTACTGCTGCACTCCTATGGGCGTAAAGGTGATGGTTCGCTTGCTATTCGTTGCACCGAGTGGTCCCATGGATTGGCCATTGAAGTTCACATCAACTCCCGCAGGATTTCCCGCCACCACCACCAAACGGCGCCGGGCGTGAAAACTCCGCTCGCGTTTGTCCGGTGAATTGGGGTCCATAGTGCCTTCCATCACCTGCTTCCCATCCAGGTAAATTGTCACCCGGCAAAGCTGTGTGGCGGTCAGCACCAGGGAAATTCCATACGATTCCGTGATGGCGGTCAACAATTTATCGTCGGCGCCCACCTTGCGAAGCCGTTCTTTGACCCTGGCGGTCGTCTCGAAATTGACACCGTATTGCTTGACGAGAGTTGCCACCCTTACGGGTGAAACGCTTCCCTTGAGCAGTTTTTCGACTTCATTGATCGACAACCGGCGGTCGACGTTATGTGGCTGTGCCTGTGGCTCCGGTTCCGGCTCCGTCTCTGGTTCTTCCGATTCTGATTCTGATTCCGACTCCGACTCCGGCTCTGGTTCCGGTTGTGGTTTAACAACCAAGGGAGCGACGTTGTTGGTCGCGGAAACGGTTGGCTCGACGGGTGCGATTTTAAGGCGCTGTATCGCCTCTTTGGAAGGCGCGTGACCCTGCTCGGCGGCTTTGTTGTACCAATACAAGGCTAGCGGCCTTTCCTTCGGTACTCCCCGGCCATTCTCGTACATCCAGCCGAGATTACCCTCGCCGAACATATTGCCTTGATCCGCGGCCTTCTGGTACCAGCGCAGCGCTTCGGCATCGTCCTGCGGCACTCCCCGGCCATTCCGGTACATCACGCCGAGATTATTCTGGCCCATCGAGTTACCCTGTTCCGCGGCCTTGCGGAACCAGCGCACAGCTTCGCCATAGTCCTTCGCGATACCCCGGCCACTCAGGTACATCACCCCGAGATTGTTCTGCGCAATCGGGTTGCCCTGCTCGGCGGCCTTGCGGAACCAGCGCAACGCGGCGGCATAGTCTTGCGGCACGCCCCGGCCGTACTGGTACATGATTGCGAGATTATTCTGGCCCATCGAGTAGCCCTGATCCGCGGACTTGTGGTACCAGTGCACCGCTTCGCTATTGTCCTGCGCCACGCCCCGGCCACTCTGGTACATCTTGCCGAGATTGAACTGGCCCGACGCGTTACCCAGCTGCGCGGCCTTGCGGTACCAGCGCACCGCCTCGGCATCGTCTCTTTGCACGCCGTCACCGTTTTGATACCTCATGCCGAGCATGGTCTGGGCGTTGCTGTCGCCCTGCTGTGCGAGCCTTCTGAGTTCGTCAATGCCCTGCGCCGCCGCAGATGCCGAGAGTGCGAGATAGACGGCGGTGATCAGCAGCGAAACAATCACGCGGATACGGGCACCGGCGCTCATGGGCACACCTCCACAGGGGGCCTTTCGGGCTTGCAACGTAGTCTGCCACAGGATGGCCGCGAAGACCAGAGACTTACGCTGCCAGACCCACGCTGGCCGGCGCGGGGTCGCGCTGAACTTTCTTTACCCGGCAATTTGGAGCGTGCTAGCATCGGCAGCGTACAATCAGCCCGGCGCTCGAGAGCGGGTTCCCGAGGTTATGTTCTCGCCGGTGAGAGGGTTACCAACTTCGGCGCATGGGTGAGCAGGGATGGATTTTACTGTCCAAGTGGCTGGCAAGACCGACGTCGGCTGTGTTCGCACCAATAATGAAGACAGCTTCGGCTACGACACCGAAAGCGGCATCTTCATTGTTTGCGACGGCATGGGCGGGGCGGCGGCCGGCGAAGTTGCGAGCCAACTGGGTGTCTCGACTGTTCTCTCTTACTTTCGTCAGGCGGCCACGGCGGGCGCATATCCGGCTTTCGAACGGCTCTTTGAGGATTGCTCGGAGCAAGCGAATGCCTTGGGAAACGCGGTCCTGTCGGCAAACCGCCTCGTTTACCAGGCCGGCTTAGCCGATGTCCGGCAGGCCGGGATGGGCACCACGATCGTTGCGGTTCTGACTGGGAGCAAGCCGGTTTCCATCGCGCATGTCGGCGATAGCCGCATTTATCTGGTTCGCGACGCGACTCTGGTGCAACTGACAAACGACCACTCGCTGGTAATGGAGAGGGTGCGGCGTGGCCTGATGACGGCCGAGGAAGCCGCGGTCTCCGAGATGCAGAACGTCATCACGCGCGCGCTTGGCGCAGAGCCGGACGCGCAGCCAGACGTGACCGACGTGGAAGTTATCCCCGGCGATACGCTTCTGCTTTCAAGCGATGGCTTGGTGCGCCACGTCGGCGACGATCAAATCCTCCAGATCATTCAGCATGCATCCTCGTTACAGGCCGCATGCGACGCCCTGATTGAGGCAGCGAAGGCCGGCGGCGGAAGCGACAACATAACCTGTGTGCTGCTGCGGTTTTGCGCTCAGACCTGGTATCAAAAGCTGTTTTCGGAGACGGCGTTGCCGCGGACACACGAATCGGCAGAAGCTTAAATCTATCGCTTCCAGAATAGATACACAGAATAGCTTTCCAGCGCCTGCCAGGGGGCAAAAGCAGCTTTACCTCGGGCGGAAGCAATGCTAGATTTGCGCCCAGAGTTCCTGTTCGTGTGTTCCTGGCGAGGGTAGGATGTCGACCTGTCGATGGTGTGGCGCTTCTGTTTCCGACAATTTCTGTGTCAAATGCCACGCACTGAATCTTTCCTTCGTGCAGCCGTGTCTGCTCGGCCTCTACGGTCCCTACCAAGGCAAGCAGTTTTCGGTTCCTGTGGATGGCCTTCGGGTGGGGCGTGCGCAGGATCAAAATCTCGTCATCGAAGACCCAAAGCTCTCGCGACAGCATGCGGTTCTTTCCCTCGAAGCGGACGGAAGCGTATGCCTGACGAACAAGGGACAGAATGGCACTTTTGTAAACGGACAAAGGGTCAATGAAAGAGTTCTGCAACCAGCAGACGAAATTTGCTTCGGCATCCGCCGGGAAAACCATTTTGTATTCCAGCCGGCAGGGGTCTCGAATCTCCGCCGCGACCCGGCCTCTGGCCGCCTAGTTCCGGTTCAGCCGGAGACCGGCCAGGGAGTTGAGCGGTCCGGAGCAGGAAGAGCCGCCCAGCCGGGCACGATGTATGCGTCGGCCGCCGCCATCCGGCGCGCGGACACCGTGGTCATGTCGGAGCATGAGGAAGACACTACGCATCGCCGGTTGCAACTGGTTCTTGACCAGTACGCGGTGCGCGACATCCTGCTTGAAGGTTCGCGTCTGGAATTCGGGCGGACCGAAGGCGCGGGCAAGTTACTGATCGAGCATCCTTCAATCTCTTCGCGTCACGCGGAGATCGTCATCGACAAGAATGGCGCGATTTTACGCGACCTGGGATCAAGCAACGGCACCTTCGTCAACGGCGAGAGGATTGTCGAAGCCCGGCTGAATGAAGGCGACCTGATCCAATTCGCGGCCTGCGAGTCGCATGTCTTCCTCTATCGGGAGTCGCGGCGCCGCGCCGTGACCCTGAGGGACATCGAACTGAACCAGCCCGTCGTCACGATCGGCCGCGATCAGGCGAATACCATCCCGCTCTCTCATCCTACGGTTTCATCGCGCCACGCCAGGGTTCGAAAGGTTGCAGGCGGGTTTGAGCTCACCGATCTCAACTCGACGAATGGCACCTTTGTCAATGGAAGCCGGATCGCCAGGCACCTCCTCCAGCCGGGCGACCGCATCAGCCTTGGCGCGGTGCAGTTCGTGTTCGATGGCTCACAGATGGAGCAACAGGCGGATGGCACGCGCATCCGGCTGACCGCGCGCGGGTTGCGCGTCGAGACCATGGATTTCAAAACCGGCAAACCGCTCCGGCTGTTGGACGACATATCGCTGGCGATTCAGCCCTGCGAGTTCGTCGGGCTACTAGGACCCTCCGGGGCCGGGAAATCGACCCTGATGGACGCCTTGAATGGCTCCAGGCCTGCGGGACGAGGCAGTGTCCGGCTTAACTCTGCCGACCTTTACAGCGAATTCGGCTCGTTACGCGCGCTGATTGGATATGTTCCGCAAGAGGACATCCTCCACCGGCAGCTTACCGTTAAGGAATGCCTTTACTACTCGGCGAGGCTGCGGCTGCCGGATGACTTTGGCGAGATCGAAATCCGCAACCGTGTCACCGAAATCATCAAGGTCCTCGACCTTACCGAGCGCGCCGACCTCAGCATTGCACAACTCAGTGGCGGACAGCGCAAGCGCGTCAGCCTGGGCATCGAGCTGTTGAGCAAGCCGGCGCTGCTCTTCCTTGATGAGCCGACAGCGGGGCAAGACCCACGGGCGGAAATGGCGATGATGCAGCTATTCCGTCAAATTGCCAATCGAGGATCGACGGTCATCATCAACACCCACCTGCTAGGCTCGTTTAGTCTGCTGGATAAGGTCGCCGTGCTGGTACGCGGCAAGCTCGCCTACTTCGGTGAAAGTCAGGAGATGCTGTCGTACTTCCGGGCCAGCCGGCCTCACGAAATCTTCGACAAGCTGAGGGAGCAGGAGCCGGAGCAATGGGCTGCGCAGTACCGGCAGTCAGATGCGTTTCGGGAGTCGGTCGGCAACGCGCTCGAAAACGAGACGGCCGGCAACAAGCGCCCCGTCGCCGGACAAGTCGAACAACTGCGCCGCTCCGTCTGGCGCCAGCTTGCCACGCTGTTGAGCCGGCAGTTTACGCTTAAGTTCAAAGAGAAGTCGTCGCTGGCCGCACTCCTGCTTCCTCCGGTGATCGTTGCCATCCTGATGGGCCTGATGAAGCAGGCACCCAATGAGCCCAAGGTGTTGTTCATGATCGTGCTGGTCGCGCTCTGGTTCGGATGTTCCTCTTCCGTCCGCGAGATTGTCGACGAGCTTCCGATCTACAAACGAGAACGGCAACGAGACCTCAGGTTGAGCAGCTATCTTGGCTCAAAGTTCATCTACGTCGGCGCTGTGGCAGCGATGCAGTCGCTGTTGTTCATAGCAGTGCTGGTGGGCATGGGTGCAATCGAAGATCACCTGGCGGAGTGCTTTGCGATGATGTGGCTCTTGACGCTGGTGGGCGGTTTCACAGGGCTCTTGATCTCGTCCATCTTCTCGACGGCTGAAAAGGCGCTCTATGTCTTCCCCTTGACGATGATCCCGCAACTGCTGCTTGCCGGACTGCTGATTCCGGTCAATACGATCCAGTCGTTCTATGCAGTGGAACAGCCAAATCAGCAAGTGGAGTTGCGTGCGCTGCCCGCGACGCTGGTTCCAACCGGCATGAGTCCGGCACTGAAATATGGTCTCTCGCCCCTCATGGTCGCCCGATGGGGGCTGGAGGGGCTTGCGGATCTGTATATTCACGATGGCGAGAAGTACAGCTATCGGCTGCTGAACAGCATTTACACTACCTTGCACCCCGACGATCTGGCGAAGGCGCGCGCCGAGGCGGAGCGGAAGATTCGAGAAGCGGATTCCATGCCGGCAAAGTTAGGCCCCACCGTCTTTTGGAGATATTTCGGCATAGTAGCCGGATACGGCGGGCTGTTGATCGCGGGAATCATCATCGCGTTGAGAAGGAAGGAACACCATGCTGGTTGAAATCGAACTCGTCGGACAGACCAACAATTGGTCATATAGAAAGGCCAGGATTCTTATTGGCCGCGACACGAAGTGCGACGTCAGCCTGAGCGAATACCCAACGGTCTCCCGCGAACACGCAATGTTGGAATTCGGCGAGGACGGTGGGCTTGCGCTCTCGGACCGGAGCGCAAATGGCACGTTCTTGAACGGAAAGCGCCTCGGTGCTGGAATTGTTCATTCGGGCGACACGTTGCGCCTTGGAGCGGGCGGGCCCGAACTTCGCATCCGTTTAACCCAAGAGTTCGCGGCCACGGTTCTTTCGGAAAAACCCCAGGCCGATGCAACCGTATTGCAGGCGAGCGCGGCGAGGAGAGAAACCGCGGGGTGGATCGCCGATCCGCCGCCTGCGCCCGATGCCAAACCCGTTCGTGTGGCTTTGGAGGAAGCTCCGCAGCCGGAGATGCCCCGCGGCGCCAGCACGCCAAGTCCCGCAACGCCGGCAACGCTGGAGGTTGGAGATCAACAAGCGATGGACAAGAGATTAGACAGCATTCGCAACCTGCTGGCCGCGAATCTTGCGGTCATGGTTATCCTCCTGCTTGCCGTGCTGTATCAGGGGCAGCAGATCAACCGCAACCGGGAGGCGCTGACCGGAATGCACCAAGAGGCCCAGAACGCGGTCAAGACATTTACACCCGCCCTCGACCAGCGCCTGAAGGTGATGGAGCAGCGCATGGATGGCTTCGACGGCAAGATGAAGCAGGCGGAAGATCGCTTCGTGGAGCGCATGAACAAGGAACTGCCCTCGGTCATGGATAAGTACATCAACCGAAAATTTGAAGAGTTAAGACGCCAAACCGGCAAGTAGGCCGTCTCTGGAGAGCACACATGGTTCGTATACGCTGGGTTCTTGCGTTTGCCTTTGCAGTCGGCGGAGTTTTTTCCGCTGCCGCGGCTAACGTCGATGACACCAAGCCCGCCGTCCGGATAGGCTTGGAAAGCCTCTCGCTGGTATCGGCCACCACCGAAAAGGTGCAACTGAGCGCATTCGTCAGTCTTGCTTCCTCGCGAAACGTCACCCTGAGAGAAGTTGCGTTCGATCAACTGCGGATCAACGGCGTCCCTTTCTACGCCTCGCCGATTTCCGGCAACCTGGTACTGGCGCCCAATGAGAAAGTCATCCCGTCAAAGCCGCTGACTCTTACGGTCTATCTCCACGACCTGGACAATCTCAGGCCGCTGCGTTCCCTGGTGGCGGAAGGCAGACTTTCCGTGACCGGTATGGCTTATGCGGATGTCATTCTGACCCCCGCCGCCAAGCTAATGCTGTTCACCAAGCGTGCCCGCATCCCCGTGAAAGTGCAGGATTCGGTGGAACTGCAGGTGCCCGGCGCGGCGGTCGTCCGCAACGCGGCGCTGGCGTTGATCGACGGAGCTCAGACGGCCTTGGACAGCGTCGGCAGCCGATGGCAGACTACGACAAAGATGTTTTCCCAATGGCGCAAGCAATTGTGGGAGCAGTATGCTCCCGCGCTCGTGCTGGCGCATTCCACCTACCAGTTGCAGGATTCCGCAGGCAAGACTTTTCCGTTCGATGCCACGGCCATGGGGTTTCGTGTTGCGGGCAGGAAAGTGCTCCTGCCAAAATCTGTTCTGGAACCCTGGAAGTTCGATCCTAGTATCGCCGCCAGCATGAAGCAGGATCCAAGCCTCAGAGTCGTTGCCTATGACTTAGCCATCTGGCCCGCAAATGCCCGGCTGCATAGCGACGATAATCAACTCAATACCGACCAGGCTTGGCGGCTCAGCTCGAACCAGTTGAGACTGGTGCCCTCAACACGGGACTCCTTCGAGTCTCTGATATTTCCTCAAGATAGCGGCAAAATGGTCAAGGTCAGCGTGCATCGCCGGCAAGGCGCGGTTGCTCTTGGATTGGTTGAGATTACCGACCCGGCCGTTGCCGTCATGAACGCGCCAGCCACGACAACTGCGCCAGCGGGCGAAACCTCTTCCCTGGCGCTGTTTCGCTTTCCCGAGGGCCTGCAGGGGCGAGAAGCGCGTCCCGAACTGGTCGTGATTTCCGGGTCCTCCGAGGCGGGCAAGGTCCACTTGGACGCCATGATCGATTCGGCCGGCTGGGGTTCGCCTGTGATTTCCGAGGCTGGTGTTATCGGCGTCGTCACCTATGAGAATTCCGTGGTGCCCATTGCAGTGGCTGCGAAGGCCCTGAAGTTCAAGCAGGCTAGCACGGGACGCTAATATGAAAAATCTCTTGCGAACCCTCATTCTCCTGCTGCTGTGTTTCGCGACCCATGCGGCCGTTGGCGGCGACGAGCTCTACGGTGCCACGGGGGTGAGCCCGCAAGCCGTGCGGCAAGGCACTTTGGGAAGTTGTTATTTCCATGCCACCATTGCCGCCCTTGCGGTTACCCAGCCGGGTCTGTTACGCGCCGCCATCCGCCCGGACGCGGGCGGAGGTTTCAGCGTGCGCTTTGCCGACGGCAAGGTCGAGCAGGTTTACCTCGCGGACGCGCAGTTCGCGCGCGACAGCGGCTACGATCGCTCCGATGGCCTCTGGGTGGCAGTGCTGTTCCGCGGCTACGCCCAGCGCACCTTGCGGGCCGCCCTGGTCGAGGCCATTGCCGAGAGCTCGCTATCGTCAATCCTGAAGCTCAGTATGGGCGCGGTTGTCACGAATTCGGATCTCCTCCTGCTGGCCTATGACCGGGCCATCCGCACGCAGATCGATCAGGCTGGAGACATCGATCGCGTCCGCCTGAAGGCACGGCTCCGTCAGGAGCTGAATAGCTTGCCATTGGAAGAGGGGTCAAAGCAGCGCGCACTCGGTTTCTGGATTCCAGCGGTCTGTTGGATGCATTGGAAAACAAGATCAAGATTAACGGAGAGCTGTTCGGGGCTTACCGGGCCGTTGGCCAGGGCGGCCTGCCTGAACGGGTGATGAAGGCCTTCGCCGGTTCGGGCCATTCGTATGTTATCCGCAACGGGGCAGTGGCGCTTGCAGCAATATCGAATGCACTGGAAAAACATCAGGCAGTCGTGGTTTGGACCGGCGACGACCCCGTTCAGATCATGGTATCGAAGTCGCGCTTCCCGCTCGGATCGCAGGTGGGCAGCTGGTACGACGAGGGGCATGCCTACTCAGTCCTGAACGTCAATCGCGCCGCCGGCACCATCAAGCTGCGCAATCCATGGGCGCGCCATCCCGAGCCTGACGGCGAATTTACCTTGCCGCTGAACTCCTTCTCCGCCGCATGCGCCGGCTATATCACCTCGGGTGCGGCACAAGGCCGTTAACGGGGCAGAGTGGAAGGTCTTATGCAGAAGCATCGCACGTTGTGGCTGTGCACGTTCCTGGTGTTGATAGGCACTTGCCTCGCGGCTCAGCCACAGGCATTCGGTGCTCAGGCTTCTATGGAAAAAACAGCCGCTAAAATGCCACTTTCCCTGACGGAAGTAAAGAAGCTGCTTGAAGGAAGCGTGAGCCCTAAAAGGGTAGCTACCTTGGTTGAGCAGTATGGCGTCAGCTTCGACTTGACGGAAGACATCGAGAAAGAACTTCGGGAACTGGGCGCCGACGGCGATCTCTTGCTGGTCATTTCCAAAAAGCGTGTCCAGCCCGTAGACACGACTGCCCAGGAGTGGGAGGCCGTGAGATACGGCAACGACCGGGACCGGCTGGAAGCTTTTCTTCAACGTCACCCGAGCGGCCCATTCGCTGACGCCGCTCGCGCGCAGATTGAGCAAATTGATTGGGGTAAGGCGAACGGCAGTAATGATCGATCCAAGCTGCAGGCGTATCTCAATCAACACAGCGGCGGACGTTTCGAGCAGCAGGCTCGTGAACAAATTGAACAAATCGACTGGAATTCAGCCTCCAGCAGCCATGATCGTGCTCGCATCCAAGCCTTTATCGATCAGCATCCTAACGGGCGCTACGGTCAGCAGGCGCATGAAGCGCTAGAGCAGATTGATTGGGACACGGTCAAGGACTCGAGGGACGTGCAGCGCCTGCGGGCATTCCTGAACGCCTATCCGCAAGGAACGTATGCAAGTTCGGCGAAGGCAGCAATTGAAGCGAGGGCAAAAGTGGCACGCGTGCCGCAATCGCAGAGACAGAGGCGTCCTGATTACTGCCCGCTTCCGGACCGTATTAACTACGACAATGAATCTGAACACCGCGACAAGCTTGGGATCTGGACTGGAGCTTGGGAGATGAGCACGGCGCGCAAGTTCTGCATCGTGCTGACTTCTATAAAGAACGGTCGGGCGCTGGGAATCTACAGCTATGAATCTCTGGCGAGAAACGCTCGCGGGGGATTCTACTCAATCGCGGGAACGGCGCAAATCCAAACCTTCATCTTTCGCGATTGAAGCAAAAGCCGTGAATGGGGCACAGGTCACCATTTCATTTCGACCCGATGGTTCTGCGCGTGCAGAATGGAGGGGAAAGGGCGATTTTGGGTGGATATATGGCCGAGCGACCAAGTTCCAATGACATGGTGGCCTTTTTTCGGCGCCACATCAGTTTTGGTTCCAGTTTCCAAAGGTTTCGAAGTATGCTCTATCGAGCGTTTCATAACCGTATCGGTACGCGCGACGGCCGCCTATGAAGCATTGCCCGGTTTGCAATAACAGCTATCCCACCAATTTCCGTATCTGTCCGCAGGACAATACGGCATTGCGGGAGACCAACGAGATTGAGCCGGGGATGGTGATTCGCTCGAAGTACCAGATCCTTGAACATCTGGGCGGCGGTGGAATGGCCGACGTTTACCGCGCCAAGCATCTGGCCTTCAACGAGATTTGCGCCATTAAGGTCGTCAAGGCCAGGTACGCCGATGACACGGCGTTCAACAACCGCTTCAAGGGCGAGGCGGTTCTCACCCGCAAGCTGCGCCACCCCAACGCCATCGCGGTTGAAGATTACGACACCACCGAAGACGGCCGGCCCTACATCGTGATGGAGTTCGTGAAGGGCCGCAACCTGCGGAGCGTCATCGACGAGGATGGAGCACTGCCGGTAAAGCGCGCTCTTAGCATTGCGTTGCAGGTGGCGCGGGCGCTGGCGGCGGCTCACAAGCTCGGCATTACGCATCGCGACATCAAGCCCGACAATATCCTGATCACTCAGGATGATCGCGGCAACGAAGCGGCCAAGGTTCTGGATTTCGGCATCGCCAAGGTCAAGGAAGGCGCTTTTACGATGGCCGCCTACACGGCGACGCGCAAGGGAATGGTGGTCGGCACTCCGCAGTACATGTCGCCGGAGCAGGCGCGCGGCAAGGTAGGCGATGAAATCGACAGCCGGGCAGACATTTATTCGCTCGGCGTGGTGATCTACGAAATGGTTACCGGCAAGCTCCCGTTCCAGAGCGACACCCCGATGGGGTTTTGCCTGGAGCACCTCCATACCCTGCCGGTGCCGCCGCACCAATTTTCCGCGGCCCTGAATATTCCTGTTGGTCTCAGCCAACTGGTGATGAAGGCGCTGGAGAAGGATCGTGAGAAGCGATTCTCGACGATCGACCAGATGATCGAGGCGTTACAGGACCCGGAGCGCTGGGCCGCCCTCTCGATGTCGCAGGCGCCAACCGTTGTGGCCAGCCTCGACGAGCCGATCCAGAGCGCACCACCGCCGCCGAAACCCACCCCGATACCCCAACCCAACCTCGGCGGCGCGCGTGTGAAGTACACGCCTCTGCCACCGCCGCCGGTCAAACCAGTTAACCGGCAACGCCAGGAGTCCGCTCCACGACAGGCGGCCGCTGCCGCGGCAACTCCGGCACGGAAACCAGCGGCGGTCGCTCCGGCTAATTCCGTGGGACGAACTAAGTCGTCCTCAAGATTGATTACGTTTGTGGTGGTGCTCGTTCTCGCCGCCGGGGCTGGCGCCTATTTCTGGATGTCAAACACCCCCCAGACCGCCAAGCCCGCACCGGCCTCGCAACCCAGTGCGCCGGCCGCAAGTTCGCCGGTCCAGCCCCAAGTCTTGTCGCCTCAATCTCCAGTCGCAGCCGAACCCAAGCCGCAAAATGAGCCGTCGGCTGTCGTGTCGGAAAAGCCAGCCCCTCCGTCTCCAAGCGCCGCTGACGTCAAGCGACAGGCGCGAGAGTTGGTGTCGGTGGCGCAGGTACAGATGGCCAGAGCCGATTACGCCGGCGCCATCGTCAGTTATCAAGAGGCGGTCCGCTTGGACCCCTCCAATGCGGCTGCCAAAGCGGGACTCAAAAAGGCCAGGCAGGAAAAGGCTGGCAATGAGCTGGGTTTTGTGCCGCTCACAAAGCCGAAGGAGGTCGTTCAGCCGAAGGAAGTGACTCCGGTTGCCGCCAGCGCTGAAAATCAGAGAAGAGCACAGGAACTGGCGGCGACGGGCCAGCAGCAGATCGACGACGGCGACTATGCGACGGCGGTCAAGACCCTCGAGCAGGCGGTTCGCTTGGACCCCTCCAATTCCGCCGCTCTGGCGGGACTGAGGAAAGCGCAACAGGCGAAGCGCACGGAAGACGAAATCCTACAGCGGCGCAAGTAGATTTCCCCATCCCCAGGCAGGTTGCCGAAAAACTATTCTCCGCGGTGTCATCCTGAGCAGAGCGAAGGATCTGCTGTTTGCGTGCGCCGAAAGCGAAGCAGATCCTTCGGCTCCGCTTCGCTCCGCCTCAGGATGACACATCGAGAGAGCGGGAAATATGGAACCGTCATAGCCCAAGGTTAGTACCGTTCATGTAACCGTTACCTTAGTAAGTTGTCTTCCGTGGGTCAGCCGGGCAATCTTAACGCATGGGAATGCGGAAAGAGACGCGGCTGAGGCTCGCTCTTCCGGTTCGTGTTTCGGGTGAGAACGCCGACGGCGAGTCATTCGAACAGAGCTGTACGACAGTCGACTTGACTGCGAACGGAGTGCGTATTGAGGGTCTCATGCAGACCCTTCGACGCGGTGCCGTGATCAGTGTAAGTTACGGCGCTAAGAGTGCGTCGGCCGAAGTCAGGTGGACCGGAAAGGCGGGAGTCGACTCGCAAGGACACGCCGGTCTGCAAGTTGTCGGCGGCTGGAATAATCTTTGGGGACGCGCCATCCCTAGCATAGGAGACAAATTTTTAGATTCCACAAACCAATACGAGACTGAGCCTGGCTCGAAGCGTGGGTGCTCTTATGATTCCGGCGCCGCTCTGCTGGACCGGAGGGCGGCCGATGCCGCACTGAAGAATGCAGAGCAGGGACAGTCGCAATTGCTCAGTTTCCTGCCTAAAGTTGGACTGCTGCATCGAGTACCCCGGGAACCCCGTCTCAGACTTCAGCTTCCGGTTCGTGTGTGCGGAGTGAACAAGGCTGGGCAGCCTTTTGTTGACAACGCGGTCACGGAGAACGTCAGCCGGAGCGGTGCCTGCCTGACCGGACTGACCTGGGAGGTCAGGAAGTACGACGTTCTGATTGTGTCGCACCAGGATCGCAAAGCCCGCTTTCGCGTCATCTGGAGCAGGAGTCAGGGCACTCGACCGGAATTTGCGGTCGGCTTGCGTGCCTTGGAGCTGTCGCAGAACATTTGGCCGACTGATTTTTCCGGGGCAAGGGACGAATGCGCACCGGTCGAGCGGCGGGTAGCACAACGTTACATTTGTGGTGGCGCGGCTTCTATCTGGCACCCGGGCGCTAAGTATTTTGTGCGCGGTACGGTGACTGACGTCAGTTTGACGGGATGTTATGTGGCCATGATGATGCCACTGGCCGTTAACGACAGAGTAGTCGTAATGCTCGACATTAATGGAACGGAAATTCGCACGGCAGCGGAGGTACGGACCTCCCATCCAGGGGTAGGAATGGGATTGAAGTTCAGGGATTTGACGGAAACGGACCGGTCTAGTTTGCGGGCTTTGATCCCGAGGCTTGGAGATGCCGGTTCTTGCCAGATTGACTTTCGGGCGGAAGGGAGAGATAGAAAGGAAGTCAAGGCAATCCTCGACAAGAAACCTGTCCAGTCGCAGACGACGGCGGCATTTGACTGCGCGACTGTTCAATCAGCAAAACCGGCACGAATGTAAGTTGTGAAAAGGTCATCTATGAATTTCAGGCCGAAAGAAAACACCCCTGTCGCAGCCGACACTCTCTTATCGAGGGTGAGTCAAGAACTTTCTCGACTAGAGAAGCGCGACTGGGAGTTGTGGCTCGTTGTCGCTTTGAGTGGTCTTGTCGCTACCTTCGGACTGCTCTTTATCCTATTTCCGTCGGTCTTTCGGCAACAAAGCGACATACGCTTCGAGGTCACGGTTTCCAAGCGAATGTTCCTCGTGGTGGTTTCTTGCTTGCTCCTGTTGAACACGTATATCGCAGTCCGGCGCACTGAGTTGCGCCGAACGCGTCGGAACTTGGTTGGCACTGCTGTCCAAAGCGAACTGATCCGGCTGCAATCGTTCACTGATCCTCTGACCGATGTCTATAACCGCCGCTCCCTCGATGAAATGGCGGGACGGTATATCAGCCATGCCCGACGCACACAAGAGCCGCTTACCTTCCTGCTGCTGGACCTTGATCGTTTCAAAGAGGTGAACACGCGATTTGGACATCTCACTGGCGATTTTGTTCTCGCGGAAATCGCAGGACTGCTCAAAAGTTCGACCCGTGGCTCCGATGCCGTTGTGCGTTACGGTGGAGATGAGTTTCTCATCGTTCTGGGTAACACCTCGATGGAAAACGCGGGTATTGTCATAGGGCGGATTACGGATTATCTGAACCGCTGGAACAAGGGCCGCCATCTTGAGGGGTTGGATGTGAGCGTAAGTGTTGGGGTGGCAGAGTGGAAAGACGGCCAAACCCTGGACGAAGTTCTGGATGCTGCTGACCAAGACATGTACGCCATCAAGAAGGGGCAAATTGTGAATCCGGGAACCGCGGCATTCCATTCGAGGGTGAGCCGCGTCGCTCCGGTACGGCAGGTTGATAGATTCGCTCGTGGAACTCGACCAAACGCTTAGGAATGATGAAGAGGCGGTCTACGTACCCCGCCGCACATTTCTTGCGGCGGTTGATAACACCCTTTAGCGTGCTCGTATCTCTGGCATCTAAGCCGCAGCATCCACTTGACTTTTCGTTCCATCTTAAAGATATTGAAGTACGGGTGAAGGAGTTCACCTTTAACCGCTGTCCCACCAATCGCCGGGACAGATGATGACTCCTGACAGAGATTCTTGTCGCGGAGTCAAGTTCCCCGGCAACGGTCCACTATAAATTAAGGAGCTGCGTTCGATGGAGAACGTGTGGGTACTCGCCGCGTTGTGGGTGGGCTTGGCGCTCATCGCCACGCTGTTTGCAATTTGGTTCAAGATTTCGACGGCGCTTACAGAGATTATCGTTGGCACGGTTGCTCAATTCGTCATTATGACCTTTATCGGTCATGGTGGGCTTGGGGCAAAGGCGGGCTGGATTGCTTTCCTTGCCGGAACGGGCGCGGTTGTCCTCACCTTCCTGGCCGGCGCCGAACTCGATCCCGTGATTTTCCGCGCCAAATGGAAAGAAGCTACAGTCGTGGGGCTCGTAGGCTTTTTCGGCCCCTTTCTTGGCTGCACGGCGATTGCGCACTACGTGCTGCACTGGGCGACGCGCCCCAGTTGGTTGGCCGGAGTCGCTCTAAGTACAACCTCGGTTGCCGTGGTCTATGCGGTCATGCTGGAACTCGGGTTCAACAAGACTGATTTTGGCAAAGCGATCCTGGCGGCTTGTTTTGTGAATGATCTGGGCACGGTCATCGCGCTCGGTTTGATCTTCTCGCCATTCACCATCCGGACGCTGATCTTTGTCGTCGTTTCTGTCCTGGTGTTCGCCGTTTTGCCGTTCCTGACCCCGAAGTTTTTCCACAAATACGGTGGTCGAGCGTCGGAAATGGAGGCGAAATACCTCCTGTTCGTGCTGTTCGCCATGGGAGGACTTGCGGTGTGGTCGGGCAGCGAAGCGGTGTTGCCGGCCTACATCATCGGCATGGTCTTGGCGGGCACAGTCGGCAAGGATCACACTCTCATACGCCGCTTGCGCACCTTGACCTTTGGGCTGCTGACGCCCTTTTACTTCCTGCGCGCGGGATCGTTCGTTTCGGTTCCGGCGTTGGTTGCCGCCCCGCTGGTCTTCGTTGTATTGTTCTTCGCCAAGATGTTCTCCAAAATTGTTGGTCTGCTGCCCGCCGTAAGAGCTTTTAAGTATCAGCGGGAAGAGGGCCTCTATTACACGTTGATGATGTCAACCGGCCTGACGTTCGGGACCATTTCGTCGTTGTTTGGATTGAGCCACGGCATCATCACCGAAGGCCAGTATTCGTTCTTGGTGGCAACTGTAATCGGCAGTGCCGTTATCCCGACCGTCATCGCGAACGCCTTCTTTATGCCGAGACATCTGCTTCCGAAGGCCGCGAAGACCGTACAGCAAGTGCCGGCCCATACTTCGCCGACGCTTGCAGACGCAGACTAGGAGGCGCTATGGAGCACAGGAGACATACGCGTTTTCAAAGGATTTTGGTTGGTTACGACGGGTCCGAGCAGTCCGAAAAAGCAATCGATGCCGCCATCGCGATTGCTCGATGTCATGATGCATACGTGCTGGCGCTGGCGGTGGCGCGCCCTCCCGAACCGCCAACCTCTGTGGAGTTGGAGGCGGCGCTGGACGATGCGCACGAACATTTCGAAGCGGGCCTGAAGAAGGTTGTCGAGCGGGGAAAAGAGCAGGGTGTAACCATCGAAACCGCATTTGCCGTTGGCCATCCCGGAGAGCAGCTGATTCACCGCGCCGAAGAGGAGCATTTCGATCTGATCGTTGTCGGGCGGAGAGGAACCTCGCTGTTTACAAAAATGGTTCTTGGCTCGGTCTCGGAACGCGTGCTTCGGTACGCACATTGTCCGGTGCTGTTGGTGAAGTGAGTCGCGATGAAGATCGTCGTCATCTCAGACTTGCATGGCAACTTCGACGCGCTCTCCGCGCTGCCGGAGTCCGGCGATGAGCTTTGGGTGCTGGGAGATCTCGTCGACTATGGGCCACAACCCCGCGAGGTCGTGAATTTTGTGCGTGGTCAGGCCGCCGCTGTGGTTCGGGGCAATCACGACAATGCAGTGGGATTCGACGTGGACCCGCGCTGCAATCCTCGCTATCACGCGATGGCCAGCGCCACCATGCAGTTCAGTACTGCCGAGTTGGATGAAGAAGCGAAAGAGTTTCTTCGCGGTCTGCCCAACACAAGAATCCTGGAGCGTGATGGTAAGCGGTTCCTGCTGTGCCATGCCATTCCAACCGATCCGCTCTTCGGGTATTGCCCACAGGACTCGGAGCGCTGGCGGCAGGAGGTTGAGAGCATTCAGGCGGACTATCTTCTGGTTGGCCACACGCATACGCCATTCGTTAGACCTGTGGGGCAAACAACCGTGGTTAACCCCGGCAGTCTGGGGCAACCAAAGACCGGCAAACCAGACGCGTGCTACGCGGTGTGGGAGGACGGGAAGTTCGAACTGAAACAGTTTTCCTATGACCTGGAGCGCGCCTTGGAGCGCATTCAGCATATGCCCGTGCCCGCCGACATACGCCAAGATCTCGCGACGGTCCTGCGCACGGGCTCCGTCTAATCGGCATGGACACGACGCCCATTGAAGCGATCGCGCAATTAGCAGGCGATGCGGTACTCCTGCGCCTGGCTGCTATTGCCGACGAGTTTGGTGCGGAGTACACCTCCGGCGATGCTCGCTCCGTGGCCGAGAGGGTTGCGGAGGGCCGGTTCTATGTCGCTTGCGTCGGTCAGTTCAAGCGGGGCAAATCGACCCTGATCAATGCCCTGATGGGTGCTTCGATTCTTCCCGTGGGCGTCGTGCCGGTCACCACGGTGCCGACCGTCATTCGGCATGGCGACCACCGCTCGGCGCGGATACGCTTTCAAACAAAGGATTGGGCGGCTGTTCCCATAGACAAGCTGGATGAGTATGTCTCCGAAGACAAAAACCCGGAGAATGCAAAAGCAGTTGCAGGCGTGGAAGTCTTTTTTCCCAGCCCCCTGCTTTCGTCCGGCATGTGTTTTGTCGACACGCCTGGGCTGGGTTCGGTGTTCGCCGGCAATACGGCCGCCACGCACGATTTCATTCCGCACATCGATGCCGCGATCATTGTCATCGGCGCCGATCCGCCCATCTCCGGCGAAGAACTTGCCATCGTCGAAAGCGTCGCGAAGCTGGTCAGCAACTTATTGTTCGTGTTGAACAAGGCAGACCGCGTGAATCCAGGCGAGTTGGCTACGGCAACCGCCTTTGCTCGGCGCGTGCTTGAAAAGCGGCTGAACCGGCCGGTTCCAGTAATCTTCGAAACCAGCGCGACGGAACAGATCGAGAATCGCGGTTCCGGACGCGACTGGAAGAAGCTGGTCTCGGCACTGCAAGAGCTGGTTGATGGCTCCGGAAGCAATCTGGTGCGCGAATCGGCACAGCGCGCTTTGGCGCGCACCGCGGAGCAACTGCTTCGGATCATTGCCGAAGAGCGGCAAGCATTGCGGCGCCCGGTCGAGGAGTCGCAGCGCCGGATCGCCCAGTTGCGTGAGACTCTTGCGCAGGCCGAACGATCCATGCGCGAGCTTGGCTACCTTTTCACAGCCGAGCAGCACCATCTTTCCGACATGTTTGGCGACCGTCGACGAGCGTTTCTGGCGAAGATGCAACCGGAGGCACGACAAGAACTCGACCACGCGTTTCATAGTTTGCCGCGCAAGAAGAGTGGACCTGTATTCCGTCGCGAACTGATGCACGCCGCCCAACAAATAGCAAAGGAGCGGTTGCTGCCGTGGCTTGAGCGCGAAGAGCACGATGCCGAGCGAGCTTACAAGGCTGTTGCTCAGCGCTTCGTTGAATTCGCGAACGAGTTCCTCAACAGATTAGCCACGACCGGTCTGCCGGAACTGGCGCAGCTTCCGCGCGCCCTCGACCCGGAAAAAGGATTCAGAGCGCGCTCCGAGTTCCACTTCAACCTGCTGGAGCGCATCGCGGCGCCGGCATCGCCTTTTCGCCTCGTCGCCGACTTTGCGCTGGGTGCGGTTGCAGCATACAACTCGTTCCATCGAGACGCGCAGCAGTTCCTGGATCAGTTGCTGGAATGGAACAGCGCACGGGTTCGCAGTGATGTGGACAACCGGGTGCTGGAAAGCCGGCACTGGCTGGAAACCGAAATTCGCATCCTTTTGCGGGAGGTCACCGCAGTGGCGGAACGCGCCCTCGCCCACGCGCAAAAACTGCAAGCGGAAGGCGCTGCGGCCGTCGACAATGCCCTGGCGCGTCTCGATGCACTTGAGGCTGAAATCCGATCCCTCGCCACGAGTAACACCACGGCTCCAACTTTGTGAGGCCGGAAACTACGTCGGCGGCAGTCCTTCAGCAGCTATTAAAGAAAGCCTGACAGAAGTTTATGGCGGGCTGACGGTTAAGCCGGAGGAGTCAAGGAGGGCGCGATAGATGGAATTTGTATTTGTATCCTCGGCGATCGCATCCGCGTGAACGACATAGCCCCCAAAGGGGAGGCTTGAGGCAAAGGGGATCGCCAGGTTGGAAGTGCGCGGCGACAGCGAAAAGTGTTGATACCCCAAAACGAACGCTTTTCCGGATTCGTTGATCGCCACCACAATCACCGTGAGGTCAAGGCTCGCGTCCAAGTTGTTGGAGACCGCAAGCTGCCCGGAGATTGTGTCGCTCTGCACGCTGGGCGCGGGATTCCAGACAATCGTGAGCGCCGGGGCTATCTTTAGCGTGAACTCGGCACGGGCGACCGAGCGAGGCGAGGCGGAATCGGTTGCGGTAAGAATGAAACGGAAGTCGCCAGTCGACCGGGGCGTGCCCAGCAGCAGTCCGGAAGCTTCGTCGAGTTGAATGCCGGGAGGGAGGCTGCCCTGCACGAGTTGCCATAGCACTGGCGGCGTGCCCCCGCCGGCAGTGAGTTGGAAGCTGTACGCCTCTCCGGCGGCACCGATGGGCAGTGCTTGAATGCCGACGGATAGAGGCTGCGGCTGCGCGGGAGCCGTAGTTTGCCCCAACGCACTGGCGCAGTTTGCAATCAGCAGCAAAGCAACGCAGAGGAAGGATAAGCCGGAAATTTGGCGTGGTTGAGTCCTGCCCGCCGCGCAGGCACCCACTGACCCAAAATGCGCACTGCTCATGGCAATTACCGGCGGATTATTGGATGTGGCCGGCGAAAGCGGTGCAGCCCGGCCAGTCACTTTTAGGGGGTGTTGGCGAACCGGGTGCTCTCCAGAGAAACGAATTGATTGCACAACCAGTCGGGTTGTGATATCACTTGTTGGCTGGTACTTTGGATTCATGTCCACCGATCCCACAACTCGCGTCGACTTCGGGCAAGGCCCGGCGCTTGAGTCTTTCTGCGTGGGAACCTCCGTACGAATTAGCGTCATTATTATTAGCATTATTCCGCTCATCTCGGGATGACGCCTTGTAAGTAAGGGTTTTAAAAGGGCCGTCATCCTAAAGATGACGGCCTTTTTGTTTTTAGCGTGGCTTTTCGCGGCAGCGGCGGCCGGGAAGCCAGACAAAGAGGATAAGGATCATGGCGGATGCAGATAACAAATCACGGATGATGACAGGCGCCCAGGTTCTCTGGAAGTGCCTTGAGGCCGAAGGAGTGCGCCAGGTATTCGGGTATCCGGGGGGGGCAATTCTGCCGGTCTACGACGCCCTGAAGCACTCGAAGATTCATCATGTGCTTGCCAGACACGAGCAGGGCGCAACCCACATGGCTGACGGATACGCCCGCGCCTCGGGAGAGGTTGGCGTCGCGCTTGCGACCTCGGGTCCGGGCGCAACCAACATGGTGACCGGCATAGCCACAGCCATGCTCGACTCTTCGCCGATCGTCTGCATCACCGGCCAAGTCCACAGCAAAGTGATTGGCACCAATGCGTTTCAGGAGGTGAACATCACCTCGGTTACCGCTGCTATCACCAAGCGCAATTACCTGGTCACGAATCCGGCCGAGGTCGAAAAGACCGTGCATGAAGCTTTTCACGTGGCGCGCTCCGGCCGTCCGGGGCCAGTGCTCATTGACATTTCCAAGGACGCTCAACAGGGCATGTGCATGTACGGCGCAAGCGCCGGCGGGAGGGATCTGCCGCTTCGCACCCGCAAATTGCCTGCTGCTGCGGATCTCAAGCGCGCTCTCGAATTGATTCGCCAAGCCGAGCGCCCGGTGATCCTCGCCGGCAACGGTGTCATCCTTTCGGGAGCCATGGAGCAACTGCGCACACTGGCCGAGCGCGCCGATATCCCAGTGGCAGTCACGCTGCTGGGGATTGGCGGTTTCCCGGCTTCGCATCGCCTCAACCTTGGCATGATGGGTATGCATGGCGACTCGTGGGTGAACACGGCAATCCAGGAATCAGACCTGCTGATCGCCTTGGGCATGCGCTTTGATGATCGCGTGACGGGCGATCCACGGCAGTTCGCGCCGCTGGCTCGCAAGATCCATGTCGAGATCGATCCCACAGAGATCAACAAGAACGTCAAAGTCGATGTCGGGCTCCTCGGCGATCTGCGCGAGGTTCTTTCCGCTCTGCTGAAAAGCGTGGAGCCCGCGATGCATGCGGGGTGGCTCGACTACATCCACGAGCTCAGGGAAACCGCAGCCGTTAACGACATTCAGAATCTTGACGAGGACGGCCACCTCTACGCCGCGCACGTGATTCGCGATCTCTGGTGCGAAACCCGGGGCGATGCCATCGTTGTCACCGACGTGGGCCAGCACCAGATGTGGGAGGCCCAGTACTACAAGCACGATCGTCCGCGCTCGTTGATCACCTCCGGCGGCTTCGGCACCATGGGCTTCGCCCTGCCTGCCGCAATCGGTGCCAAGATGGCGCGCCCCGACGCCGAAGTCTGGGCGGTCATCGGAGACGGTGGTTTGCAGATGAGCACTCCCGAACTGATGACGCTGGTGCAGGAGAAACTCAAGATCAACATCGCTGTCATCAACAACGGCTATCTCGGCATGGTGCGGCAGTGGCAGGAGTTCTTTTACGAGAAGAACTATTCGTTCTCTCCGATCATGAGCCCCGACTTTGCCGCTCTGGCCGAAGTGTTCGGACTGCGCGGCGTCAGCGTCGCGGAATGCGGCGGGGTGCTGCCCGCTATCCGCGAGGCCCGCGAGCGCTCCGGGCCGGTGCTTATCGATTTCAAGGTGGAACAGGAGGATTCGGTGTACCCGATCGTTCCGGCCGGTGCGCATCTGAAGCAAATGATCAGGCGGCCAATTCAGTTGAAGTAACGGCCTCACCCCGGTAACGGGCCGTCGCCGGTGCCCCGCGACCAATATGGCGAGATTGGCTTACTTGCCCGCGCTCTTGCTAAAAACATTTCCCAACGCGCCCCCTAGCGCGCCGGACTTGCCCTTCGATTTGGCGCCGCCCAGAATGTTTTTCACCTCCGAGCCAGCCGAGCTAGCCATGCTGCCGGCCATGCCTCCTACGTTGGGGGCGAACTTCGGATCAGATGTTGTGCCCTGAATGGTGAACGGAATTCCGGAGTGACCCCCGCCGGTGAGTCCGCCGGCCACGTTGAGCACCCCGCCAGCCCCCGATAAGTTCGCCACCATTTTGAAATTGAGCTCTTTGCCGGGAGTACTAATGGTTCCGTTTCCGCTGATCTGACCGAGGCCTGGCAAAACCATCAACAGCGAACTGAGCTGGATGCCTTCCGGAGCGGCGCGAACATTGGACGTCAGCTTCTCGATGGTAGTAGTTCCGTTGCCGCCCTTGGCCCCCGTGAAAGTGGAGAGCGCGGAAAGCTTTGACCTAAGATCGAAACCCGTGAGCACAGCGTTGAAGAGTCCGAAATCTCCCGTGGTGACGAGCTTGTCCATCGGTCCGGAGGCGTTGAGATTTGCGTTGAGCGTGCCCTGCTGGAGCGAAGTGCCTTGCGGCAGCACGACACCGGCGGCGGGCAGAACGGGCTGCAGGTCCTTGACCGGCATGTTCTGAGCATTCAGCTTCAGGTTGAGCAGTGTGGAATCGCCCTGTTTTTCGAAGGTTCCGGCCAGATGAGCGACCGCATTGCCGATCTTCACGGCGCCGTTGTTGAGTGTGCCCGCGCTGCGCTGCAGGTCATAGTCGGAATCGAAATCCACATTGATGGGCGTTCCCGCCGGCGAGCCTCCCTTCGCCATTTGAAATTTATCCAGCTTGAGCGTCCCCTTAGCTTTTGCCTTGCCACCCGTGGACGAGATGTCGCTATTCATATCCATCATGCCGGCAATACCGGAGGCAGGGTCCAGGAAGCCGGTTCGAGCGAGGTCCAGGCCGCTGATTGCCAGCTTTGCATTCACAGGAGTCAGGGAAGTGTCGGTGCGGTCGACCGGTCCGGTCTTGCCGTCCAGTTTCAGGCTGCCGCCGCCCGGCAATTTGGCCGACACGCTCAGGGGAAATTGCGAGGTCAGGGAAACATTGTTGGCTTCAAGATTGAGCCCGTCATATACGGTCTGCTTCTGCGAAGTGGTGGACCCCACCGCCACGCGGCCGTCCTTAAGTTCCAGCTTCTTGATCGTCAAGTCCGTGCTTGCTCCGCCGCTCTTGGGAGCGGACTGTCCGGACCCCGCAGCCGCCAGGGACGAGTAGTTCCATTTTCCGGCGGGGTTGCGTAGCAGCGTGACCGCGGGCTTTTCGATGGTCAGCCCGGTAATGTGCAACGCCTTGGAGAAGATCAATGGCATCATTTCCACCCCGACCCGAAACGACTTAGCGCTCAGGAACGCGGAGTGGCTGAACGCCGGGTCGTCGGCAATCGAGAGGTTGTCGGCCGTCAGCGAACCGGACCACAGCGACAGCCTGAGGTCGCCAATCTTCACCTGCCGCTGAAGCACGGTCGAGAGTTCCTGCTCAACCGTGGGACGGAATTTGTTGGCGTCGATCAGGAACGGCAGCGCGGCGACGATCACGACCAAGACAACAACACCGATAACGATATAGCGGAGTTTCCCTTTCATTTCATGCCTCCCGCAGGCGGGCAAAAGCGGCGCGCCCGCTCATCACTAAAGCCGCTCGGCGCTTCGGTCGCGATGACGCTTCCGAATCTACCACCATGCGGCTACACCAATCCGGGAACGGTCCTACAGCACATCAGTGTATTTCAGATGCGTGGTCGCGGGAAAAGTAGGGCTGGGGAAGTGATTATGCAGCTTGCCTGGTGAGAGCTGCTATTGCTTGCAGCAGAACGGTGGGCGGTTGCCCCTTCAGGACGAAATCATCGGCGCAGTCGCAATCACGATCCGGGTACACGCCAGAGCTGAGTATGACGCGTACGTCAGGCTGTGTTTCCTTGAGCTCCATGCAGAGTTCGACGCCGGACGCGTCGGGCAGGCGGTAATCCAGAATTGCCAAGTCAAAGGCATTGGAGTGGAAAAGGCTGCGTGCTTCTTCCGCGGTCGCTGCCGTCCATACGTCATAGCCAAGTCGTGAAAGCAGGAGTTTTCGCGCCGTCAGCAGCGGCAGGTTGTCGTCGACGCATAGAATACGAACAATCATTAATGCCAGCTCCTCACACCAACACCACTTAGGTGAGATGCCGAAAGCTTTGGCGCCGGTTGCCCTCAGGGCAGTTCCCGGATTAGTGTAGCCGCGCGGTAAGGTAGATTGGAAGCGTCATCCCGACCGAAGTGCCGAGCGCCTGCGGTCGGAGCAGCTAGGCTGCGTACCCGACATTGTCTACCCGATAGCAAAAAGCTGTTCGGGCACGGAGTGGAGGGATCTTGTGTTTTTCAGTAGTAAAGCAACACACAAGATTCCTCGACTCGCGACCGAGAGAGCGATGTGCTATTTGCTCCACTGCTCGTGAGCGCATTGCAGCAACTCAGCTTAGGGCTCTCAAAGGCAAAGCGCCGCTCGCTCGGAATGACGTCTTTTGGCGGTATATAGCAACCCGGGAACTGCTTTAGCCGGCAGGGCGAAGCACTGTGCAGACCGACGCGCACAGCGCCCCGCCGATGTTGAAGGTCGCAGCCAGCTTGGCATCTCTTTTCTGAATTCCATTGGGAGCCATGCCCTTCAACTGCCAATAAGAAAATCCAATCATCGAGATTCCCGTGGCGCCAACCGGATGCCCCTTGGCGATGAGTCCGCCGGAGAGATTAATGCCGCATTCGCCATCCACTGCTGCCTTGCCATCGACCCAGTAACGCGCACCCTTGCCGGGAGCGGCTTTGCCAATGACCTCTGTGCCAAGCGCCGCCGCTACGGTGAAGCAGTCGTGAATCTCCGCCACGTTCACGTCGGCCGGAGTGGCGCCAGCCATCGCGTAAGCTCTTTGCATCGCCTTGTAAGCTCCGGCCGGCCTCAGGATATCGCGCCCGCTTTTCATCAGCGGGTCGGTTGCCTGGGCATAGCCGGCGATTTCGACGGCATCCGCTTTGGACACTCCCAGTTTGCGCAGCCCTTCTTCGGTGGCAAGGATCAGCGCGGCATAACCGTCGGTGATCTGTGAGCAGTCATAGGTCTTGAGCGGCAGGCCGTCCACCACGTAGCGATTAATGCCCTCGATTTTGAGCGCCTGCTCCAGCGTGATCTGGACTTTGCTCATCTGCGCATACGGGTTATGTTTTGCGTTTCCGTATTCGGCGACGGCGATCTGCGCCAAGTCGGCTTCGGTGGCGCCGTGCACCTGGAGGTAGCACTGCATGATTTCGGCGAAGAGGTGAGGGAAGACGAAGACCTTGCCGGTCCGATCGTCGGGGTGGGAGAAGTAGCCCAGGGCTTCGCCGATTAATTTGCCGTCCATTTTGCCGTCATCGTCGCGCATCTTCTCATATCCGACGGCGACCCCCACATCGCCGAGACCGCCCAGCAGCTTGTAGATCACCGAAAGCACCGCCTGACCGCCGGACGCGCAGGCATTCTCGACCGATTCAATCGGCTTGCTTTCCATGCCGGGCACGGATGCGACCAGACCGGCGAGCAAACCTTGCCGGTTCAAGGTGAAGTTGCACGCCGAACCCACCGAGGCAACATCCAGCGCTGAAGCCGGTACATCGATCTGCCGGCAAACTCCGTTGACTGCGTTGGCCACGATCTCCGGGATCGTCATTGCCATTAGCTTGCCGAACTTGGATTGGTTGTAGGCGGCGATATAAATGGGTTGGGACATCCGATCCTCCTTGCTCCTGAATGGAAGCAAACGAACCAACAATAACAAATAAACGAAGACGCCAAGAACACCTACATTTAGAGATGCGGCCAGCGGCGGCAGGGCACCAACGCAGCGGCCACCGTCATGCCATATTCCTGGCCATGTCGAATCTGCTAACTCCAATCGCTACAATGCGATACGGTCGTTTTCTCCCGCCAGCGCGGGCGCTTCGCCGTAAGCGCAAATGATGCGCCGGAATTTTCCAAAGTAGAGTATTTACTTCGCTCCGGAAAACTGATATTTTTCTCACCCCAGCATTCCGCTCGATAGGGACCGTGTTCCGCCGTCTGGCGGGCCGTCCGGTGTGTGAGCCGCGCCTACAAGGCTTGCACCGCATCAGCCTATCTTAGCGGGCTGCGGGGTATAGACGCACCAGGGCTTTGGGACAAGCTTTCCGACTGGCGAGGCCGTAAGCCAGTGCAGTTGGGCGACTCATCGTAGTTCAGCGACTGACGCATTCATTCATGGACAGGTCTTTCCCGGTTGCGGCGGCCAGCAGCTCAGACAAACAAGATTCACCCGCGTTTGAATTCATACACTTATGAGGAGATTTATGACCGATATCGTAATCGTATCCGCCACCCGAACGGCCGTAGGCAAGTTCGGTGGCTCTCTCGCCAAGATCCCGGCTCCCGAGCTCGGCGCCTTAGCAATTCGTTGCGCCTTACAGCGCGCCAAACTGGATTCCGCACAGATCGGCGAGGTCATCATGGGCCAGGTGCTCACTGCCGGACTCGGGCAGAACCCAGCTCGTCAAGCGGCGATCAAGGCCGGCCTGCCGGTCACGGTTCCGGCAATGACGATCAACAAGGTATGCGGTTCCGGGTTGAAAGCGGTGATGCTGGCAGCCGAAGCCATCATGACCGGCGACTCGGAGATCGTGGTTGCCGGCGGGCAGGAGAACATGAGCGCCACGCCGCACGTGTTGCAGGGCTCCCGCGACGGCTTCCGCATGGGAGACGCCAAGCTGGTCGATAGCATGATCATCGATGGCTTGTGGGATATCTACAACCAGTACCACATGGGGGTAACGGCCGAGAACGTCGCCAAGGAATACGCCATCACGCGCGAAGAGCAGGACAAGTTTTCGGTGGCGTCTCAGAATAAGGCCGAAGCCGCGCAAAAGGCCGGCAAGTTCAAGGCGGAGATCGTCGCCGTGCCTATTCCACAGCGCAAAGGCGACCCAGTGATGTTTGCCGACGACGAATACATTCGCCTCGGGGCGAAGATCGAAGACATCGGTGGCCTTAAGCCCGCTTTTTCCAAGGACGGAACGGTCACAGCGGGAAATGCTTCGGGCATCAACGACGGCGCCGCGGCGGTGGTGGTGATGTCGGCCAGCAAGGCGAGTGAGCTGGGACTGAAGCCGCTGGCCCGGATTGCGGCCTTTGCCAGCGCCGGCGTGGACCCGAAGGTGATGGGCATGGGCCCGGTGCCGGCATCGCGGCGTTGCCTGCAGAAGGCCGGATGGAAGATCGAGGACCTCGATCTGATGGAGATCAACGAAGCATTTGCAGCCCAGTCCTGCGCCGTCCATAAGGAAATGGGCTGGGATCTGTCGAAGGTGAACGTGAACGGGGGAGCGATTGCGATTGGCCATCCGATCGGCGCCTCCGGCTGCCGCATTTTGGTAACGCTTTTGTACGAGATGCAGCGGAGCGGCGCGCGCAAGGGACTTGCCTCCCTGTGCATCGGCGGCGGCATGGGCGTGGCGATGGCGCTTGAAAGAGCGTAAAGACGTAAGCCGTGCGGAGGAGCGGCCTCCGCATGGCTCCTTAAACTGCCACGGCAGGGATGGCTCTGCGGCCATCGGAGCGCACGTCTCAACGTGATGTGCGCCCTGGCACGTTCGTTACAGCACGACTAAAAATTAATACTCGGAAAGATTCCCACCAGGCCACGATTAGGGTATAACTGGGCTCTCGACTATTTACAGATTTAATAAATACAACTAATTCATGCATAAGGGGAGTTGCTGATGCAACAAAAAGCGATCAGCTGCACACGCGCAGTCGAGATGATTCCCGACGGCGCTTCTCTGATGATCGGTGGGTTCATGGGAGTTGGTTCGCCCCACCGAATCATCGACGAGCTGGTTCGGCAGGGGCGCAAGAACCTGACCGTTATCGCCAACGATACCGGAAAACCCGACTGGGGCATTGGCAAATTAATCGTTGCCAAGCTGGTTCGAAAGCTCATCGCCACTCACATCGGTCTCAATCCAGAAACCGGGCGGCAGATGATTGCCGGCGAAATAGAAGTTCAACTGGTTCCGCAGGGGACTCTTGCCGAGCGCATCCGCGCGGGTGGTTTCGGGCTGGGCGGGGTATTGACCCCAACCGGCTTCGGTACGATGGTGGCAGAGGGCAAACAGACCATTGAAGTGGAAGGCAAGCAGTTTCTGGTTGAGCCGCCGCTGCGGGCGCAATTCGCCCTGTTGGCTGCTCATCGCTCCGATTATCGCGGCAACCTTGACTACTCGCTTACTGCCCGCAACTTCAACGTGGTGATGGCTATGGCGGCGGACACGGTAATTGCCGAACCGGAGCACTTCGTTCCTGTCGGGGTAATACCTCCAGACGCGGTTGCCACTCCGTTTCCCGTGGTGGACTACTTGATTGAAAGGGGGCAGGGGGCATATGGAAGATAAAGTCGTTATCGCCAAGCGCGTTGCGCTCGAACTCAAGGAGGGGAATCTCGTTAACCTGGGTATTGGTCTGCCGACCATGGTGCCCCAATATCTGCCGCCGGACATGGAAGTCTACTTCCAGTCGGAGAACGGCATTATCGGTATGGCCCAGATTCCGGGCCAGGGGATGGAAGATCCCTCGCTGACGGATGCTGGGGGCGGATATGTCGGAGCCATTCCCGGTGCGGCCAGCATCGATAGCGCCCTGTCATTCGGGTTAATCCGCGGCGGGCATCTCGATATCACAGTGCTCGGCGGCCTGGAGGTCGACGAGCAGGGGCAGTTGGCCAATTGGATTGTGCCCGGCAAGATGGTTCCGGGCATGGGTGGCGCCATGGACCTGGTGACGGGCGCCAAACGCGTGATCGTTTCGATGACCCACACCGCCAAGGGCAAGCCGAAAATCCTGAAGAAGTGCACCTTGCCGCTGACATCGGTGCGCCGGGTCAGTCTGATCGTCACCGAAATGGCCGTAATCGAACCGACCGAGCAGGGACTGGTGCTGAAGGAAGTGGCGCCGGGTGTCACGGTGGAGCAAGTCGTTGCGGCGACCGCGGCGAAGTTGATTATCCAGGGTAACGTTCCGGTCATGCCAATCAGCGACGAACCGAAGCTGACCCAGGCAGCGGCTAATTAAGGCTTGAAGACAAAAGCTGCTTGCCTGAGTGCCATTCCTGGCAAGGCAAGCAGCTCTTCTGAAGCACAAAACATGATCTCGCGACATGTTCGCCGGATCTGTAGCACGGGCCCTCGAAGAAGTTCGTCCTATTTGCAATCATCACCACCCGGCCCTGCTCCAGAGCACGGTCGAGGCGGATGCGTTTGTGAACATTTCACAGGGGAGCAGAGGAGAATCTTTTATGCTGAAAGGACGTGTGGCAATCGTTACCGGCTCGACCAGCGGAATAGGCCTTGGTATCGCACAGGGGCTGGCAGCCGACGGTTGCGACATTATGCTGAACGGATTTGGTGATCCCTGCGAGATCGAAAAGATACGCGCCGGGATGGAAAAAGAATTTGGCGTGACGGCGCTGTTCAACGGCGCTGATCTTTCCAAAGGCGAACAGTGCGCACAACTGGTTGCCGATGCCGAGAAGCGTCTGGGCAAAGTGGACATCCTGGTCAACAATGCCGGAATTCAGCACGTTTCTCCAGTCGAGAGCTTTCCGGTTGAACGGTGGGATGCCATCATCGCCGTCAACCTGTCCTCATCGTTTCACACCATTCGTGGAGCACTGCCCGGAATGCAGGCGCGCGGCTGGGGACGCATTGTCAACGTAGCATCCGCCCACGGTCTGGTGGCTTCCGTCAACAAGGCCGGATATGTTTCCGCGAAGCATGGTTTGATGGGTCTTACCAAAGTTGTGGCTCTGGAGAACGCAGGCAAAGGCATCACCTGCAACGCCATATGTCCCGGCTGGGTGCTCACGCCCCTGGTTCGGAAACAGATCGAAATGAGAGCGGAGAAGCAGGCCATTTCGTTGCAGCAGGCCGAGCGCGAACTGCTCATCGAGAAGGAACCCTCGGGAAAGTTCACCAGCATCGAGGAGATAGCCGCCTTGGCTGTTTTCCTGTGCAGCGACGCTGCCAAGAACATGACCGGCGTTCCTATTTCCAATGACGGCGGCTGGACGGCACAGTAAGTCCTGTCCGCAAGTACGCTTCAACCGGCCTACGCAAGTTCGCCAAACCCACTCGGAGGAAATGAACATGGCACAGCAATCTACCGTGGGGTCACAAGAGGCGCTCAAGCCACAGTTCGCCAAGGTGGCCTTCGCAAGCCTCATCGGCACCTCGATTGAATGGTACGACTATTTTTTGTATGGCACGGCCGCGGCGCTGGTTTTCCCCAAGCTGTTCTTCCCCAAGTTTGACCCGTTGGTGGGGACGCTCCTTGCCTTTTCCACTTACACCATTGGTTTCGTTGCCCGGCCCTTTGCCGGCGTCGTCTTCGGCCACTTCGGCGACCGCATCGGGCGCAAGCAGATGCTGTACATCACGCTGCTGTTCATGGGCGTTTCCTCGACTCTGATTGGCTTGCTGCCGACCTACTCTCAGGTTGGGGTTTGGGCTCCCATCCTGCTGACACTGATGCGCGTCTGCCAAGGCATTGGACTTGGCGGTGAGTGGGGCGGAGCCGTACTGATGGCGGTGGAACACGCCCCGGCCAAGCGGCGAGGATTCTTCGGAGCCTTCCCGCAGACGGGCGCGATGGTGGGCGGACTGCTTTCGGTATTCGCCTTTTGGATGGCAAACAAATCGTTGAGCGACGCTCAGTTCCTCTCCTGGGGCTGGCGCCTGCCGTTCCTGTTCAGCATCTTGCTGGTCGCGATCGGCATCTGGGTGCGGATGGCGATTGCTGAATCACCCGCGTTCCAGAAGATTAAGGAGCAGAAGAGCGAAGAGAAGATGCCGGTTCTGGTGGCGATCAAGAAACACCCGAAGAATCTGTTGCTCGCCATGGGCATGCGCTTTGCCGAGAACGGACTGTATTACATCATCACCGTGTTCTCGCTCACCTATGCCGTCACTGCCCTGAAGCTCAGCCGGCAAGCATTGCTTCCTGCCCTGACCATCAACTATGCCATCGGCTTGGCCATGATGCCGTTCTATGGCTGGCTTTCCGACAAGATCGGGCGGCGTTCGGTCTATATGTTCGGGGCCATTATGTGCGGCTTGTTGTCGTTCCCCTTCTTCTGGATGCTGGACAAGGCTGTCGGAAACATCTATTGGGCCTGGGCCTCCATTATTTTGATCGGCCAACTGGGTCACTCGGCGATGTACGGACCGCAGGCAAGCTTCTTTGCGGAACTGTTCCCGGCGAAGGTGCGCTATAGCGGCGCATCGCTCGGTTATCAGTTTGCATCGATTTTTGCCGGAGGCATGGCCCTTCCGGTTGCAACCGCGTTGCTGGCATGGGCCGGCAACAAGTCATGGCCTGTGTCGCTGTACATGATCTCGTTCGTGATTATTACCGTTATCTCGGTATTCTTCTGCGAGGAGACCTACAAGAAAGCAGACGTATCGTAGCTGTCGAAGCGAGTCTCTGGCGGATTTTACGGGGTGAGGTCTGTGCGCCTCACCTCGGGAGTAAGCCTGTGCCAGCGTTTCGAGTGCGAAGCCACCTACTGGAGATGCCGTTTTTTCCCACGGCATCTCTTTTAGAGCGGTTCCTCAGTTGCTCATATCCGGTGTTCCCGAAAGGCGTCATCCCGACCGGAGCGCCTAGCGCCCGCAGGCCGGAGCAGCCAAGCTGCGTACCCGATTGCAGTCGATAAGCAAGAAGCTATTCAAGCGTGGAGTGGAGGGATCTTGTGTTTTTCGGCAAACCACAAGATTTCTCGACTCGCGCCAAAAGACGACGCTCGCTCGAAATGACGTTGATTTCCGGATACGGCATCTCGGGAACCGCTCTAGTTTCCCCAGCTTGAAAACAAACCCCCTGCTTGGATTGTGCTTTCTTCCCCGAGCCAGTTGCCGCTGACGAAACGCCCACCAGAATGGTGGTGCGCGTTGAGGCTCTCCCGTGATAGTTTTAATTATGGGGTGTTACTCTCATCGGCTATGTCTCCACTTAGCCGCTCCTCGATGTCGATCATGCTGCTGTTGCCGCAGTTGCGCAACACGCTGGCGTAATTACCTGCTCAGTCACACGGCCTGATAAAAAATCTTCTCCAGGGTGGCGGGTCGATAGTTACATTCTCCAAGCGGTGACGTTTTCACGGGAATCATTCTTGAAGGTATAGGACCTAGCAGATGGCAGAAATCAAACCTTTTCACGCGCTACGTTTCGATTCGTCCAAGGTAAAACTGGCTGACGTGCTGACGCAGCCTTACGACAAGATCACGCCTGCGATGCAGGATGCCTATTACCGCCAAAGTCCGCATAATCTTGTGCGCTTCGAACTGGGCAAGCCAGAAGCTGGGGACACTCCGTCGTCTAACGTATACACGCGAGCTGCCGATTTTCTGCGGCGGGAGCAACGTGATGGTGTCCTGCGGCGCGACCCTGCGCCCGGCATTTACGCCTATGTGCAGAAGTTCGCCAGCCCCTTGCAGCCCGACACTCCGGTGCGGCGAACCGGGGTGATCGCCCTCGGCAGAATCTACGACTACGAAGACCGGGTTGTTTTTGGCCACGAGCGAACCCTGGCCAAGCCCAAGGCCGATCGCTGCAATCTGCTGCAAGCCGCGCGCACGCACTCGGGCCAGCTCTTCATGATCTATGAAGATGCAGCGAACGAAGTCGAAAACATCATTTGCGCGGCGGTGGCGAATCGTGAGGCCGACGAAAGCGTGGTGGACGAATACGGTGTGGAAAACCTGCTGTGGCGAATCGACGACCCGCAGGTCGTCGGTCGCGTCGTCGGCGCGATGCGTGACAAGCCGTTGTTTATTGCCGATGGTCATCATCGTTACGAGACTGCGCGCGAGTACCGCGACGCCTGCCGGGCGAATTCCACCGACCGCAACGCCCCGCATGAGTTCGTGATGATGACGCTGGTCAACATGAATTCTCCCGGCTTGGTGGTGCTGCCCACGCACCGGGTCGTCTTCGGAGTCGAGGGATTCGATGCCGAGAAGTTGACGCGCCAATTGCAGGAATTTTGCGAGCTGAAACGCACCACCAGCAGTGGGGCGATGTTGCTGGCCGAATTGGCGGAGTTGGGCCGTCGGGGCACCGCTTTCGGCGTCGTCACCGCAAATGGCCGCATTCTCGCCCGCGTGCTTGCGGACAAAGTGGACAGCCTGCTCACGGACGTGACCGCGCTGGAGCGGAAGCTCGATGTCATCCTGCTGCATGAAGTTGTGCTGCACAGGATTCTCGGCATTTCGCCGGAAGCTGTGCGCGAGCAGCGAAATGTGCGCTATTTCCGTTCGGCAGACGATGCCGTTCGGCAAGTCGGCAACGGTGCCGATGCAGCGTTTCTGCTGAACCCGGTTTCGCTGACGGTGATGCGCGACCTCTGCTATGCCGGGCGATTCATGCCACAGAAATCAACCGATTTTTATCCCAAGCTGTTGAGCGGACTCACGCTCGATAACCTGGATCAGTGCTTCTGAAGTAGCAGGCAGCTCAACTTCATTATTCCTTAGGATTGGCCCCAAACAGTCGCATGGTTGTTGGGGCAGAACGGAGCCAGAGATGATTAGCAAGACACGCCTCTTCACCCCCGGGCCAACGCCGCTGTTTCCCGGTTCGCAGTTCGCGATGGCAGCAGCCGATATTCATCACCGTACGCCTGAGTTCCGGGCGCTATTTTCAAAGGTGCTGAAACAGCTTCAGGCCTTTATCGGAACCTCGAACGATGTCGTCATTCTAACCGCTTCGGGCACTGGGGCCATGGAAGCGGCTGTCAGCAATCTGACCAATCCGGGCGATACGGTACTGGTGATCACGGCCGGCAAGTTCGGCGAACGCTGGGTGGCCCTGGCGAAGACCTACGGTTGCAAAGTGCGCACGGTCTCGGCTCCTTACGGTCAAACGGTTTCGATCGAGGAGGTGCGCGCCCAGTTCTCTCCCGAAGTGCGCGCCGTCTTTGTTCAGGCCACCGAGACCTCGACCGGTACGCGGCATTGCATTCCGGCTCTGGCGGAACTGGTGCGCAGCAGCGACGCGCTGCTGGTGGTCGACGCCATTACCGGGTTGGGCACGACGCATCTGGACGCCAACGCGGTCGATGTCATCATCGGCGGCTCGCAGAAGGCTCTGATGATTCCTCCGGGGCTCGCCTATCTTGCCGCCAGCGAACGCGCCTGGAAGCGGATGGACACCACCAACCAGCCGCGCTACTACTTCGATCTCCGCAAGGAGCACAAGTCAAACGCCAAGGGCGAAGCCTCATACACGCCCTCGGTCGCGCTGATTGCGGCCATGGGCGCTTCGCTCGACTACTTCGCCTCGCTCGGCGGCGGCGATGTTGCCGAAGGACGCCGTCTGCTGGTCGATAACGCCGAACGCTGCGCCGCCATGACGCGCGCTGCCGTGCAGGCGCTGGGGCTCAAGCTGTTCTCGCCGGTGGCGCCGAGCGCAGCCGCAACCGCCGTACTTGCGCCCGAAGGCATCGTCAGCAGCGACATCGTCAAGCGCTTCAAGGCCGACTTCGGTGGAATTCTCTCCGACGGGCAGGGCGATGAGATGAAGGGAAAGATCTTCCGCGTCTCCCATCTCGGATATCTCGATTACATCGACACCATGGGCATTGTCGGCGGGCTGGAACAGGTTCTGGAGCGCATGCGTCCAGGCAAGTTCCCGTTGGGCGCGGGCCTTACGGCTGCGCAACGTGTCGACTTCGATTGGCGGGCGGGCAAGCGGCCGGCGCTGTGCGCCTGCGGACGCTCCGCTTCCGAGTGCATCGCCGCCAGAACCGCGGAAGCGGGCGGAGGAAAGCGATGAAGATTGTTATAGCCGAACCGGTGTCCAAGGCCGGAATGCAGTTGCTTGCCCAGGAAAAGGGATGGCAAGTCATCGATCCCGGTCAATACCAGCTATCTCCGGAGGCGCATCTGCGGGATGCCGATGCACTCATCGTCCGCTCCGCTGTCTACGTTGACGCAGCCATGCTGGAGAAGGCGCCCAATGTGCGGGTGATCGGGCGTGCCGGGGTTGGCGTCGACAACATCGATGTCGAAGCCGCCACCCGCCGCGGCATTGTGGTGATGAACACGCCGGGGGCCAACGCCGTGGCTGTCGCCGAGCTGGCCATCGGGCAGATGATTTCGCTCGCCCGCCACCTGTCACGCGCCGATGCTTCCACGCGTGCCGGTAAATGGGAGAAGAAGACGTTTCAGGGAACGGAATTGCGCGGCAAAGAGCTGGGCATCCTCGGCCTAGGGCGTATCGGAGTCGAGGTGGCAAAGCGCGCCAAGGCTTTGGGCATGACGGTCAGCGCGCACGATCCCTATGTCTCTCCCGCGCTGGCTCGCGACCTCGGGCTCAAGCTGTGTTCGCTCGACGATCTCTACGCCGGCTCCGACTACCTCACGCTGCATCTCGGGCTGACTCCGCAGACGCAGGGAATGATCAACGCCGAGGCGCTGGCGAAGATGAAGAAGGGCGTGCGCATCCTCAATTGCGCGCGCGGAGAACTGGTCGATGAGCTGGCACTCTGCGAAGCAATGCGCTCAGGCCACGTGGCCGGTGCGGCGCTCGACGTGTTTGTGCAGGAGCCTCCCAAGGAATCGCCGTTGCTGGAGTTGCCCAACCTGATCGCGACGCCGCACATAGGGGCTTCGACCGCTGAGGCGCAGAATGCGGTGGGCGTACAGTTGGCCGAGCAAATCCGCGAATACCTTAAGAACGGCGTCGTGCAGAACGCCGTGAATGTGCCCTCCTTAACCGAGGTCGAATACCAGCAGCTTCATCCTTACCTCGACCTCGCGCGCCGCATGGCTTCTCTGCTGGCGCAGCTCATGGACTCCGACCTCAACCTGGAGGAGATCCGCGTCGGCTATGAAGGCAACGTCGGCGGGTGGAAGACCGCCGTGCTTCGCGATTCCGCCGTGGCCGGGGTGCTGCAATGCGGATCGCAGGAAGTGGTCAACATCGTGAACGCCGCCACGGTCGCGGCCACGCGCGGCATCAGCATCCGCGAAGACAGCGCCTCGGAGAGTGCCGGGCAGATCAACGCCGTGCGGCTCTCACTGAAGGGCAACGGCACTACGTTGCAGGCACGCGGAACTGTCGTTCACGAGAGGTTTCCGCGCATCATCGAGCTGAACGGCATCGATATCGAGTCGCCGCTGGAAGGCCACCTGGTGGTCTTTTCCAACCAGGATCTGCCGGGCGTGATCGGCGGCATCGGCACCATGCTGGGGCAGCACGGTATCAACATCGCGCGCTTCTCGCTGGGACGCGAGCCCGATGCACATCCCGCGCGGGATGAGAAGCGGGTGCGCCGGGCGATGGCGATCGTGCAAACCGACACGGCTGTTCCGAACGTGGTGCTGGTTGATATACGCGGAAAGATCTCCGCCGTGAAAGGCGCCAGATCGATTTATCTGTAGATGAGTTTAGCGAAAGATATATCACTTTGGGTGCCCCAGGTTCCGCGCCGCGTTGTTCGGCGCTAACCTGGCTGGTGGCCCATATTTGCCTTCTTTTGGCAAATGTGGGACGGTTCTGAATGTGGGGCTCACACCGAACCCACAGCCGCCCTTCAGGCCCCAGAGTTGGAACAGCGCCAACTCTGGGCCACCAGTCAACAGCAGGCGAACGTGGGGCACCGGCAAAATCAGGCAGATATGGGGCACCGGTATCATTCAACATGACTGTTCGATGGAGGCCGAGGCACCATCATCCGATGTTATCTTGATCCTCCCACAGATGAACTAGGATAGCGACCGCCATTATGGCTTTGATGACACCGCCTTGGATCAAGGGAACCCCTACGTGTCCCCCGCTCCAATAAATGTAAAGGGCAAAACTGACTAGCCATAATAGATTACTTGGCCTCATTAGCCATTTTGGCGTACAGCTTCTCCTGGCATGCTCGTGGTCGGCTGGTGGCCCATATTTGCCTTCTTTTGGCAAATGTGGGACGGTTCTGAATGTGGGGCTCACACCGAACCCACAGCCGCCCTTCAGGCCCCAGAGTTGGAACAGCGCCAACTCTGGGCCACCAGTCCTGGGTTCTCTCTGCCGCGAGCGAACGGAACTACCCCACGTTAGCCAACAGCAGGCGAACGTGGGGCACCCGGCAATCGGTGGGATAGGCTCGCAGACAAGATTGGACCTCGAATACGGCCTTAATGAGAGTATGAACCCGAACTGCTCTCGAACACTGAATTATAAGCGACGGGTGGCCCAAAGTTGGCGCTGTTCCAACTCTGGGTTCTGCAAGCGTCTGCGTAGATTGCACCCTGAAGGTGGGGTCGTTATATTTCCCACATTTTCCAAAAGAGGGCAAATGTGGGCCACCGTCGGAACGGCTATTTTCGCACGTAACTGGCGGGATGACAGCAGCAAATGATACTTGGCAATCGCTGTCGCTAACAGGCATTCTCGGCATCTATCCGCGAAACCAAACTCAACGACCGCGAGGCAGCGCCGCGAGAGCGGGCAGAAAACAAAACCCCAGCAGACATCCGCCTGCTGGGGTGAGTACGGTTGGAAATCGATCCGACTTTATCTGGCTGCCTTGGCGGCTGCCTTCGGTTTTTGATAGCCGCTTACCTTGAGGGCATTGGCAAAATGCCGCAAGAACGAGCGCACGTTGGCCGCTGTCGCCAATGGGCCCATGGTGCCGATGCGGAACACCTTGCCCGCCAGTGGGCCGAAGCCGCCGGCAATTTCAATGCCTTGCTCTTCCAGAAGAACCTTGCGAACGTTGGCGTCATTGGTGCCTTCAGGAACACAAGGCGTATTCAGGTTCCAGATGCGCTTGCCTTCCGGCACGTGCATGTGCAAGCCCAGTGCCTCAATGCCCTTTACGAACGCGAGGTGCGCCTGGTAATGCCGCGCATACCGTTTCTTGGGGGTCTCTTTGATGATCAACGAAAGCGCTTCGTGGAGCGCATACAGCAGCGAAGCCGAGGCGGTGTGGTGATACTTGTGCGGCGTCTCGAAGTAATACTCGTTCAACAGATTCAAATCGAGATACCAGCTCTGAACCTTGGTCTTGCGGGACTTCAGGCGCTCCCAGGCGCGCGGCCCGACCGTAATCGGCGCCAATCCCGGAGGACAGCTCAGACCCTTTTGCGAGCAGCTGTAGGCGATGTCGATGCCGGTCTCGTCGACGTCCACCGGCATGGCGCCGAGCGACGTAACGCAGTCGGCGATGACCACGGCACCCACCGCATGCGCGGCCGCGCAGATGGCCTTGCCGGGTTGGAAGGCGCCGGTTGAGGTTTCCGCGGTGACGTAGGCCACCACCTGCGGACGCTCACGCTGAATGAATTCGGAGGCCTCAGCGTCGCCGAACACTTCTCCCCAGGGCTTCTCGAAGCGCACGACTTCTCCACCCTGGCGGCGCGCCATCTCGGTGATGCGGTCGCAGAAATAGCCGTTGGCGAAGATGGCGACCTTCGTTCCGGGCTCAACGAAGTTGGCGACAGCAGTTTCCATTCCGGAGCTGCCGGTCCCGGAGACGGCGAAGGTCACGGGGTTCTGTGTGGCAAAGACGACCTTCAACATCTGGTGGACTTGTTCGAAAACGGTGAAGAAGTATGGGTCAAGGTGGCCGACGACCGGCTTTGCCATGGCCTTGTACACGCGAGCATCTACCTGGGTCGGTCCTGGCCCAAACAAGAGCCTCTTGGGAGGCTGAACCGGGGAAGGCGAACGGACAGCAGATTTGCTTTCCGATATGAGTGCCATTGATAGCTCCAGAACGCGAGAATTTTCGTACGTATTCGTACTTGTCTCTATTCTAGCCCAGAAGGCGTCTGTTGACCTCAAAAGCGGTTTCGCCGGCATTTTAGTTCCTTATCGGGACGGAACCCCAGGATCGGGCTGGTGGAATGTCTACCCGCGAATAAGCCGGGCGGACGTTAGCAGAACCGAGGTCCCTCAGAGGCTAAAGCTTCATTGGTTTTGCTGGTCTTACGTACGGGCTGAACAAGCTGCTGAAAAACTCGTAGGAGTGTCATCCTGAGGTCGCGCGATTTTGCGCGATCGAAGGATCTGCTTTCTTTTCAGCAAATGCAAACAGCAGATCCTTCGCTCCTCCACCCCTGCAACGGCAAAAGCGGGCCGTTGCCGGGGGCCCCGGCTCTGCTCAGGATGACGCCTCAGAGAGTAGTTTCCACGGCCTCTGAAGCCCGTACCCTTCAAAGCCTTCACTTGTTCAGATTTTCTTTCGGGGATAGCGCCTGTGGAATTGCCCGCTCTTTTCCTAGGTCTCGAATGCGACGTGGCAAACACGGCCAATGATGTGGTCGGCAAAAGAGCTGCCTTCGCTGATGCCGATGACGGTCAACGGAAGCTGCTGACTTTGTGGCCGCAGCAACAACTGAGAGTCCTGCAACTCCAGGTAGCGAACCAGCATTTCGCTGTTTTTGGCGACTGCGTAGATGTTGGGCGCGCCACGCCGGTACGGACGGAGTGAATTGTAGTGTCGATCGATGAGCAAAATAGCTCCGGCATTCATGCGGGGATGCATGGCCATTCCGTTGGCGGCATCGGCCTTGACGAGGACAAAGCGAATCCAGTTCTGGCGCGCGCTGGCCATATCGGGTCGCAAGCGACGGAGAAACCCCTGTCTGAATTTCAAGATATCCAGCACAGCGGCCCGGGTGATGACGGGCTGGCGGATGGCGGCCTGCGGTTCGACCAAGAGGACGCTAATGTAAGCGCCTTCGGCGGGTGCGGAAATGGTGGCATGCCGATTGATTTCGGCAGGTTCGATCAGGTCGACGACGGTGAGGCCGAGAACCTTGAGGACGCGATTCATGGCCTCTAGGCTGAGGCCGCGGCGCCGGTTAAGAAAGTTAGAGACGTGGGCTTGGCGAAATCCGGTTTGCTGCGCCAGGGCTACGCCGGTTAGCTGACCGGTGCGAATCCTGCCGGCGGCAATGCTTCGAAGAGAGTCCTGCAGAGCGATGAAATCCATGAGAGCATTCCGGTTTCCTATAGCTTTAAGCTATACGAATATTCGAAAAATAAGCTGCGAGCTATTTTTTTGTTGACCGATGTTCCACGACTTGCATAGGCTGAACCCCTCTTTACCCAGGACGTGTTGCTGATGATGAAGGAAACCCCGCGCTGCCGTGTTCACTGACAGTCACGTGAGCCGGTCCGTAGAGGTTTCCGTCATCAACTTGTGTGAACGTTGAACTCGCTTCGCCGGATGAGCTCAACCGCGTGACGATTTGCGCGAGTGAGCATACCGTACCTCAGCCGAAAGGGCTGTCGTGCGGAGTCCGGTAGACAGTGGTTTCAGCCGGCTGCGACTGCTGCCGGCTGAAATGAATGTGCAGGGGGAGAGTACCTCGAGGGACTTCACTGCATCGAGGAACCCCTGCAAAGCACGAGCACATAAAACCAGACGCCAATCTGGTTATCGGCAACTGCGAACCCATGCATCGGGGGAACTAGCACAAAAGGCAGCTTCATCGCGTCACGGCATGTCCGTTTCGGTCTAGAGATTTCGCGATTCAAAATGGACCGTAGAGCCGAAGGAGCAGGCCGAACCGAATGCAGGGTCAGGTTGCGGGAACCAGCGCCGAACCAATGAGGGGAAAATGAACCATACAACAACAGGGGGGGTCTTAAGGCTGGAACTGGGGATCGTGAGACTTGAACTGAAGTACTGTGAGCGTTGTGGAGGGCTGTGGACGAGGGAGCACGGAGTGTTGCAAAGCCGTTGCGAACGGTGCATGGCGGAAGAAAAGCAACTCACGAAACTATGGAGGGCAAGGAGCAATCGGTTCAACAGGAGCGCACGACTGGCGGGTTTCGGCAATGAGTCGACTACGATTCCGGGAGGCTTGCCGGCATGAAGACCGCTCAGAACGGTATACCAGCGCGGGAGGGGGCCTGTAGCGGGCCGAAAAAATCGGGTTGTGAATTTGTGGATGGCGAGGGGGTGCTTCCCTTCTACAGGGCGGGAACGGAGAAAATGCTGCGGCGTTATTTCCGGTTGTCGCTGGATCTCGGCAGGCTGCCGTCGATCCTGGGAGGAGAGGTGTTCCGGGGAGTAGTTTCCTCGAGCCGGATGCATACGTTTGAAGACTTCGTGATCTTTGTTCACGACATGGAACGGTGCATGGAAAAATTGGACCCGGCATCGCTGGAGACGATTGCCGCGCTGGTTTTTCTGGATCAATCGCAGGAGGAAGCGGGAAAATCGCTGGGCCTCTCGCGGCGGCAAGTGGAACGGCGTTACAGCACGGCATTGGATCGGCTGTCGTACAGGCTGCTGATAGCCAAGCTGATTCAGCCGCTGCCTTTGACGTTGGAGCAACCGGATTGCATGGTGTGCCTGCGGAATCCGGAATTCTCGGCGCGGGCGGAGGGTTTTGAAACCGCTCGGGGATTCGGTGCGCCTGCAATTGCCGCCGAAGAAGCCTGCTGCTTCGGTGAGGGCAGTCGTTTTGGACACGGAGCAGAAAGCCGTGGGCCGAGCCGGGGTTGTTCAAATGCAGAGCACTATGTGGCGAAATCGGATTCACTAAAGCAGTTCGATAGTCGGTGTACCCGGATTTACCCAAAGTACACTCGGGGGCGCGGCCAAGACCGCGCCCTTTTTTGCGCAGCGGTTACTGACAGTGGGGGTCGTCGCCGACGATTCGAAAGCGCAAACCACGGTGGGCGCTTGGCCGTGTCAAGCGAAGTTGGAAGGCAAAAAAAGGCAAGTGCACGGAATCGCGTGAGTTAGAGCTTGGTGTTCAATGTCTCAATGCCCCCCTTCAAATTGCTATCCTAAGAATAGGAAGGCAGAAGGAAAGGCGCGTCAGACGCGGGGATCGCGTATGACAGCACGGAAACATGAAAGTCACGGATGGCGAGCGATAGAGGGAAGAGGAAAACGTTGGAACAGAGTGCCGCCGAATCTGCGGCCCACCACGCGAAGAGCGCACGCGGCGGGGAACCCGCGCAGCGCAGCCAGACCCGTAAGATGCGTTCCACGCGGAAGGAGAGCGCAGCGGTAATCGAACCGAGCGCTGAGCTCGATGCCCCGGTGACCAAAGGCACGCCCGCGGGCGGAAAAGCGGGGAAAAAACGCACGCAGTCGAAGTCAGCCCGCAGCGTGAAACAGGAATGCAAGCAGAAGATCATCGCCGAAATGGGTCAGATTGTGACCGGTCTGATCGAGAAGGCAAAGCGGGGAAGTTACAACGAGGCGAAACTTCTGCTCACCATCGCCGATAAGGACGAAGGCAAGAAGGCGGAGGACAAAGCGGCGCAAGCGGCAGCCGATGCCTCGCTGGCAGAGTTGCTGTTGGGGCATCTGGGTGCGGCGGCTAAGCCCGCAGCGCCGGTGAAAAAGCGCGGCGGCAGGCGCAAGAGCGCAGGCAGCTCGAGCAAAGCCGGAGCCGCTCCGCTACCAGAAGAGCCGGTAGCGCCCGGCGAGCCGGACAAACCACAGTCCGGCGGGCAAACGTGAGCAGGAAAGATTCATCCAAAGGGATTGGAAGAAGGCACGTTGCTGGTCGGGATTCAATCGAATGTTTTAAGCTGTTAAAGTAGAGTATTGGCGCGCGCGGCGGGCCGCAATGGCTCGATCAGGGCTGGAGACGGAATTCTGTAATGGACATGACATGGGTGACCGATCGGATTGCGGTCGGAGGCGGGATATGGGTCGAAGAGAAGATGGCGCAGGTGGCTGCCGCCGGGATCACGCATATCATCGACATGCAGATCGAGTTTGACGATACGCCGCTGGCGGAGCCGTTTGGGATTGAAGTGCTGTGGAACCCGGTGGACGACGATTTCCAGCCGAAACCGAGGCCGGTGTTTGAGCGGGGGGTGGATTTCGCACTGCGGGTGCTCGATCAAAGCGAAACGAAGTTGTACATCCATTGTGCAGCGGGAGTTCACCGGGCACCGATGATGACATTGGCGGTGATGCGTGCTCTGGGCCACAAGCTGGAAGAGGCAAAACGCTTGATTCAGAGCAAGCGCTACGTGGTGGATTTTGCGGACGTGTATGTGCGCAGCGTGGAGTCATTCATGAAGGAGTTTTCGGGCCAAGCGGCGCGATAAGATCTGGCCGAGCTTCCACCCCAACACCCGCAACTACGGCGCGTGTTGGGGACCCCGGGAGCGAAGAACCAAGACAGGCAGCGGGATAAAGAACATGAGATTCAGAACAGGCCGCCCTACGGGGCGGATTTTTTTTTGGTGGCTCATTCTGGCGGTCACAATTCTTGCGGGCGCGGAAGCATCGGCGGCGACGAGCAAGACCTCGATCGTGGATGTTCTGTATCAGGGCCGACGGCACACCGGCGCAAGGGACTTTGCTGATCTCGTGGCCGGCATTCACGACGGCGGACGGCGATGCGATCGCGGCTGCTTCGCTGACGGTGAGCCTGGGAGCCGACGGATCGGTTCAAGCAGCGTTGTTTCCGAATACCGGATCAACACCGCAGGGCACCTACTACAAGGTTGTGGTGGATCTGGACGACGGAACGCGAAGCACGGAGTATTGGGTGATTCCGCACGTTCCGCAGACAACGATCGCCGCGGTTCGCTCCTCGCTGGTGCCGCAGTCGCAGGCGATGCAGTTTGTGGGAAGAGATTATGTCGATTCGGCAATTGCCAGCTCGATGGGAGGCTTTGTGGCAGTCGAGCTGACCGGAAATCAGACGATAGCGGGGGTAAAGACATTCCAGAATTCGCCCCAGGTGCCGGTGCCGACGAATCCCGGAGACGCCGCCAACCAGCAGTTTGTATTGGACACAGTTGGCAACTCGAAGACGGCGGCAGCGTTTGGCACGGTGAACGCCGCTCAGTATCAAGTCAACGGAACAGTGTTGGCGTCCGGCCACTTGAGCGACGCCACGAGCCTTGCGAAGGTTTCACAGATCCCAACGCAGACCTCGCAACTGACGAATAACAGCGGGTTCATATCGAGCGCCGGAGCTCCGGTACAGAGCGTGAACGGGCAGACGGGCGCGGTGACGGTGTCAGGGTTGCCTTCAGGAGTTACCTCCAATGCTGCCGGAACACTGCAACTCACAGGTAACGTGACAGCGCAAGAGGTGATCACCAGCAGCGATCCGCGTTACTACGGGGCGAAGTGCGATTGGAACGGCACGACGGGCACGGATGACACGGCGGCGATCCAGACGGCGATCAATACGATTGGCGGCGGTGATCTGGTGTTTCCGGCCAATCATCGCTGCAAGATCAGCTCCAGCCTTTATCTGCTATACCCTAACAACGGCTCGATGCGGATCAAGGGTACTCCGGCGCTGAGGGGTACTCCTGACTCTGGTCTGGTTGCCGACCCGCACGCTGCAACTCCCTTCGTTCCTCTGGTACTCGCCGCGGGCGCGGCGAACGTGGATGGCCTGGTCATCGACGGTGTGAGCAACGTAACCGGCAAGGCCAGCGCAGGGATTCTCTGCTGGTACTGTATTCGCGGGAAGCTCCACCAGGTCAGCGTCAATAACGTGGCTGGCGATGGCTTCGTGGTGAATGACTCGTACTTCGTCGCCACCAGCTCCACCAGTGTCAGCGGTGCAGGAGTAGTTACGCTCACGCTGACGGGGGTGCCGTTTCCGATCTATGCTACAGAAGGTATCGCCGCGATCATGGAGCCCGGAACTGGACAGGACTTCAAGACGATCACTGCCACGGGCACCTGGTCGGCGGCTTCTGGCGGAACGCAGACCGTAACCGTCAATGCGGCGAAGGCGCACACCGCGCCATTCACCGTATTGCTACACGCTAACAACAACGGCCTGATCTTCGACCATAGCTTTGCTCAATCGAATGGCGGCTGGGGCTTCAACGTGCAGGACGATTCCGGCAGCGATCAAAATGATTTGCGCTTCGATAAAGTGACCGCAGTCTATAACAAGGCTGGAGGGCTGTTGGTCAACGGAGCCAATTCGAACGGCACCATCCAGGGCGGCGGGTTTCAGAGCAATACCGGATACGCGATGCAGTTTGGAGTCTCGGGCGCCGGCAATCCGGCAGTTAGTGGCTGGTGGATTTACGGGCCGGATGACAATGAGGCGAACACCCACAACTGCATGTACCTGGCACGAGCCACCGAGTTCACGGTGTTCACTGGCATAGCGTCGGCCTCCATGTGTCCGCCAACAGCGACGCAGCCGGTGGATTATCCGGGGGGTGCGGGGCAGGGTGCAAGCACCATCGGTTACCGCTGGGCGCACACCGCCAGAGGCGATTTGCTCCAGACGGAAACAGGCAACGCAACGCGGGGCACCTCGATTTGGCCCTACAACTACAACGCCATCGTACAGCCGACTCTGAGCGGGCCAACCATCGTGGGCGGAGTGGTGCAGAACAACGTAACTGTATCGAGCGGCGGAGCGAATTGGACAGCCACCACGCCGATTTGCGCGGTTACGGGTGACGGCAGCGGGGCGAAATGTTCGGCGGTCGCGGACTACGCTCACAGCCTGACCATTACCTCGGTGACGATCACCAACGGCGGCACTGGATATACCACGGCAGCGGTTTCGCTCAGCGGTGGGCAGGACACTCCGCTCTCGCTGCACTCGCGCGGGGCGCAACCGATCAGGTTCAACATGGCCATCCAGGGGCATAACGTCATCGCTGGTTCGGGTGGCGTGCTCTTTGGCAATGGCGTCAATGTCACCTATCCAGTAGCGCGAATCGACAATCTGGGATGTCTGAGCTGGAGCGAGACGAACTCCGAGGGGCAGTACGGGAAGCTCTGCCAGACCTTCGCAGGCAAGAACACCTACACCTTCCCGGACGCCAGTGGAACCAATGCCTGGACGTTGCCAGCGCTCCAACAGTCGAACACGTATGCGACTGGCGCGAAGCAGACTGTACGGGCATCGGCCACAACTGCGGGATTCGCTTTCGGCGGGGCGACGGCAGACCCAGCTTCGCCTGTTGAGGGCGACATGTGGTACCGCCTGGACCTGCACCGGCTGTTCTTTAGGGGCAGCAGCTCAAACATACAAGTGTTGGTTGCCGGCGATGCGCCATCACTTGCGAGCGCAAACACCTTCACGCAAAAGCAGACGTTTCAGGCCGGGGCGAACCTTGGTGCAGTCACGGCAGACCCAGCGGGAGCGGTCGAAGGTGACGCGTGGTATCGCACTGACTTACACCATCCTGTATTCCGCGATAACAGCGCTACTCAGCAATTGGCGACGGCAAACGACGTGGCGGCAGCAGTTGCAGCGGCCACCGGGCTAGGCCCACCAGCTGGCTGTCCGATTGGCACCATCCAGTATCCCTGCTATGTAGCTAAATATGATGTCAGCGGCAAGACTGCCAACGTCGGCGCGACGGCGTTTTACACGACTCCATCGAACGGCGCGGGGACGTATTGCGCCTCGGGAAGTGCCACGGTGACGACGGCGGGAACGACCTCAACTCTGCCTTCGACACAGGTGTCATACACCGATGGCGACACCGGCGTCGCGGGTGAGTACAACCAAACCAGTGCAACACTTGGCAATGGCAGTATTGGTGCCAACCACGGCGGAGTGCTTTGCTTCAACGCAGCAGCGAGCACGAACATCAACGCGCTGACGCTTAGTTACGCCAGCACAGGTACACAGATGGTCTACTCCGCGCATTGGAAGCTGACCTACTGGGGTCCGTAGGGCGCTGGGCTGGTGCCTGCGCGATGATGAGGTACGCCGTCGCCGACGTGGTAGGTCGCGCTGCACGATTAGGCAACGTTGCTTCGGGAGCGGCTGGAGGCGGAGAAGATGCGAAGACGGTTGGCCAGGCGTGGGAGAAGCCGGCGGATTGCTCGACCTGGAGCTGCTGCAAAGGCTGGGCACCCGGCTGGACGCCAGGCCGAAGCGGCTGGACGGCAAGACGATTCGGCAGTTTCTGGTGGAGAAGCTGCTGCAAGTGCGGACCAAGCAGGGCGAGATCAAGCCACTGGTGCTTAAACCGGGCGCAGCAGGAATATGAGGGGCGCTGCGGCAAGAAGAACATTGTTCTGAAGGCGCGGCAGCTCGGCATTACGACGTATGTGGCGGCGCGATTTTTTGTGCACACGATCACCCGGCGGGGAACGCTGAGCGTGCAGGTGGCGCACGATCAGGATTCGGCGGAGGAGATCTTCCGCATGGTGCACCGCTTTCTGGAGAACTTGCCGGAGCGGTTGCAGGCCGGAGCGTTGTGCACCTCGCGCGCCAATGTCCGCCAAGTGGTGTTTCCGCGGCTCGACAGCGAGTACCGCGTGGAGACAGCGGCGGACCCGAACGCCGGCCGCGGGATGACCATCCAGAACTTGCATTGTTCGGAGGTCGCCCGCTGGCCCGGCGATGCGGCGGAGACGCTGGCGGGATTGCGGGCGGCAGTGCCGCCGGGGGGCGAGATCGTGCTGGAATCGACGCCCAACGGCGCGGCCGGAGCGTTCTACGCCGAATGGCAGCGGGCAGCGGAGACGGGCTATGTGCAGCACTTCTTTCCCTGGTGGTGGGAGCCCAGCTACCGGTTGGCCACGGTGGAGGCGATCGGCGAGTTGAGCGCGGAAGAAGCGGCGCTGGCCGAGCAGTTCGGGCTGGACGGGGAGCAGATCGCGTTCCGAAGAGAGACGCGGGCGAACTTCGGAGCGCGATTTGTAGAAGAGTACCCGGAAGATGCCGAGAGCTGCTTTCGCACCAGCGGCGAATGCGTGTTCGACCGCGAGACGATCGAGCGGCGGATGCAGGAGCTGGCTCCGCCGGTCGAGAGCGAGCAAAACGGATGTCTGCAAATATGGTGGCCGGCGCAGGCGGGCAGGAAATACGTGATTGGAGTAGACCCGGCGGAAGGCAACGCGGGAGGCGATTACTCATGCGCGCAGGTGCTGGACCTGGGGGACGGGAATGCAATGCGCGGAGCTGCGCGGACATTTCGATCCGCCGGCGCTGGCGCAGCGCGTAACGGAGTTGGCCGGGCGATACAACGGCGCGCTGGTGGCGGTGGAGCGCAACAACCATGGACACGCGGTGATTGCGCAGATGCTCACGGTGCAGGGCTACGCCAACCTGTTTCCGGCGGCGGACGGGGAGAAGGCGGGATGGCTGACCACGAGGGTAAACCGTCCGCAGATGCTGGAGCTGCTGGCGGCGCTGCTGGCGCGCAGTCCCGAGCTTTTTCATAGCAGGCGTCTGCTGGAGGAGTGCCGGACGTTTGTGCGGCATGAGAACGGCAGGGCGGAGGCGGAGCGGGGGGCGCACGACGACGCGGTGATGGCCATGGCGATCGCCGCGTCGGTTCGGGCGGAAGGCGGATGCGGCGCCGCAAGACCCTACTTCGCCAATAGCGTCAGGCCGCAGGGGGTTGCGGATAGGTCTTTCGCATGATCCAGCTCCGCCGCGGCATGCAATAATTGGCGGGAGCAAGTGTCGAATGGGGAATGGTGCCCGGATGCGGAAACTTAATCGGGGCTCGGGCGAAAAAGGTTGGCAATTGCGGCCGTACAACACGTAAGAAGGATGCGAGGGGGAGCGCAGAGTCATTTGATGCGCTGCTCGGACGGCCACTTTTATGTGGTGAAGTTTCAGAACAACCCGCAGCATCGGCGGGTGCTGGCCAACGAGATGTTCGCGACGCGGCTGGCGGAGCGCATCGGGCTGCCGGTTCCGGTGACCGAAGTGGTGGAGGCCAACGAGTGGCTGATCGCGCACACGCCTGAGCTGATGGTGGAGATGGCGCATGGCACGAAGTCCTGCCAGGCCGGGCTGCAATTCGGGTCGCGTTACGTGGTTCCTCCGACGCAGGGACTGGTTTACGATTTTCTGCCGGAGGATATGCTGGAACGGGTGCGCAACCTGGACAGCTTTGCCGGGATCCTGGCGCTGGACAAATGGACGTGCAATGCCAACGGGCGGCAGGCGGCGTTCTGGAAGCGTTCGCGGGAGCGCAAGTTCACGGTAACGTTTATCGACCAGGGATATTGTTTCAATGCCGGGGAATGGACATTTCCGGATTCGCCGCTGCGCGGGGTGTATGGGCGCAACGATGTCTACCGGGGCGTCCTGGGGTGGCAGAGTTTCGATCCCTGGCTGACGCGGATCGTGGAGATGGATGCGGAAGCCATCTGGCGCTGCGCCGAGGAGGTTCCGGTAGAGTGGTACGGCGAAACGTCGCGACATGGAACGGCTGGTGGAGGCGTTGCTGAAGCGGAGGGCGCGGGTTCCCGAGTTGATTCTCGCCTTCAAGAATTCGACGCGGAATCCATTTCCGAAGTGGCAGGAAAGAGTGAACTGAGAAGTTTCAAGTTTTGAGTTTCAAGTTTCAAGCAAGAAAGCGGGATTCACGGGTTGAAACTCGAAGCTCAAGACGGCAAGAAAACGGGTTTCAGCACGAGATTCGAAACTTGAAACTTGAAACTTGAAACTCGAAACTTCAGTGGGCGGCAAATTGAAAGAACGGAGACAGTGCGAGTTCTTCCTGCTGCGGTATGTGCCGGACGCGGTGAAGGACGAGTTTGTCAACCTGGGCGTGGTGCTTTACGAGCCCGGCAAAGCGGGTTCGAGCCAGGCGGTGTTCGCCGATGTGCGTTTTACGCGGGACTGGAGGCGGGTGCGTTGCCTTGATCCGGATGTCGACGTGGAGATGCTGGAGGCGCTGGAGCGCGAAATCCGCGAGCGACTGGCGGAGGGCGGTAACAGCCGCGAGTGGCTGCTGAGCCGGATGGAGGATACTTTCTCCAATGCGATTCGGCTGACGCCCGCCAAGGCGGTTCTGGCGGAGTCGCCGCAGGCCGAGATGGATAACCTGGCGCAGTTGTACCTGGAGCGGGCGCGCCGCGGAGGGCGGGCGTTCAGCGGGCGGCAGGCGCTGTTCGGAAGAATGCGGGACGAATTCGAACGGCATGGGGTCTGGCAGTTCATGCGCAAGGGAATTGCGGTGGCGGAATACACGCATCGCGGCGATCCGCTGAAGATCGATTGCGGCTATGCGCCGCAGAAGAACGGTACGGGCGGCGCTCCGCCGCGAGCGGATGGGCGGGTCAAGCTGTTTCATGCTATTTCGCTGGAGGCCGATGTGAACTCGGCGAAGGTGCTGGCCTTCAGCTTCCCGCATCTGCGCGCAGGAATCCAGCGGATCGAGCAGGCTCAGGCGGAGTTGACGGCGATTGTCGAAGACGATCTGGACCGCGACGACGAAGGCATCGGGTTTGCGCTGGCGACACTGAAGGCGCAGGAGATTGCGGTGGCGAGCCTGGCGGACATGCCCAGGATCGCCGAGCGGGCGCGGATGGAGTTGAGGCTGTAAGAGTTGGAAAAGTGACGAATGTTCAAGGCGGCTCCCGGAAGGGAGCTTTTTTGTTTGGACTGGAAGTTGGCGGGTTGAGCCGAATTTCGCGGGTGAGCATGAGAGGCGCTCGATGAGGCTTCGCCGTCGCCCGAACGCAAGACGCGTACGCCAAAGGTGACAGCGGCGTCACAGGCGGTATTGGCCGGGATCCAGGGGCTTGCCGGCAATGACATGGACTGAGGAAACGGATGAGCATACAGGACAGTTTGCGCGGCGCGGCGCACCGATGGTGGGCGTCCCGCCAGGGGCAACGACAAGGAGTCCGGGCAGAGCCCGGTGGCAGGCTCCGAGGCGGGACGGCGGCGGACGGCGGCGCTGCCTTCGATCTTTAACACCTACGCGCCGAGCAACAATGCGCTGCCAAAACGGACGCCGGTGAACCTGCGGCGCTTCGCCGAGACCCCGCTGGCGCGCAAGGCGATCAACACGGTGAAAGACCGGGTCGCGGGGATGCGGTGGAGAATACAGCCGCGGCACGGGCGCAAGCTGGAGGAGCTGGCGCAAGGCGAGGAGCGCATCGCGGTGTTGACGCGCAACCTGGAGCTGCCGAACCCGGACGATTCTTTTCGCTCGCTGGCCGAGCAGGTGCTGGAGGACGTGATCGTGGGCGGTTTCGGCGCGATTGAAATCGATGCCAATGCCGATCCGTCGCAGCCCTTGACGCTGTGGCCGGTGGACGGAGCGACGATCCGGATGCGGGCGGACTGGGACGGAAGGCCGGAGTCGCCGCGCTACGTGCAGGAAACCGGCCGCTTCGGCGCCGAGGGACAGATCACGCTGCGGGACGACGAGCTGTCGTACATACGGCTGAACCCGCGCACGCACACGCCGTTCGGGCTGGGGCGGCTGGAGGTGGCGTTCGAGACGATCCACCACTTCCTGAGCGCGCACCGGTATGCGGCGCGAACGGCGAGCAACTCGGTGGTGCAATACGCGCTGTGGCTGCAGGGGATCGGCGCAACGCAGCACGAGCGCTTGATCCGGTGGTGGCAGGACGAGATCGAGGGAACCGGCAAGGTGCCAATCCTTACGGCCGACAACAAGCCGGAGGTGTTGCGCTTCGGATCGGGCACGGATGCCGACCTGCGATTGCAGTGGCAGGAGTTTCTGATCCGGGTGATCGCCGATGCCTTCGATCTGCCGCCGATGTTGCTGGGGCTGGAATCCGACGTGAATCGATCGACGGCGAAGGAGATGAACGATTCGGCGTTCCAGACCGCGATTGTGCCGACGGCGCGCCTGCTGTCCGAGCATCTGACGCGCGACGTGATCGTCAAGAGACTTGGCTGGCACGATCTGGAATTTGTCTTCACCGACCTGGATGCGCCGGACCAGTTTGAGCAGGCGCAGATCGAGGAGATTCTGTTGCGCAACGGCGTGCTGACCATCGATGAGGTGCGGAGACGGCGCGGCCTGCCGCCGCTGACGCCGCCGCAGATACAAGAGGAAGAACCGCTGGCGGGCAAACCGGTTTCCTTCCAGCGGGCTTCGGCGAGCGCGAGAGCAGGCGGCCAATGCCGGCGCGGTTAAGGCGGAGGATCGCGCAATGAGCCTGGAAGCGCGCTCGGAGTTAAGCAAGGATGCCGCTCGCCTGGAATTGCTGGAATCGATGGCGATCGAGATGCCGGAGATCGAGGGGCATCCGAATCGCGTGCCGTTCCGCGGCGTGTTAACGCTGGTGGATGCGCCGTCGGATAAACCGCCGAGCGGCTCGCGGGGACATCGCGTGCTGCTGACGGGCAAGGCCGTGGAGGAGGCGATTCCCTCTCTGCTGGGCATGGCGGTCGACTACACGCCTTCGCTCGACGGACACAATGCACGGGCAAAGATCGGGGTGGTCACCTCGGCGGAGCTGGAAGCGCTGCCGGCGTTCACGAGTGCTGGAGCGAGGGGGACGAGCGCTGCATCTGCACGGCCGGGTGCAGCAATTGAAGGTCGGCGGTTATCTCTACGGCAAGGACTTTCCGGAAGTGGTGGGCGAGATGCGGGCGAAAGGGAAGGGCGAACTCGGCATGTCGTACGAGATCGCGGACGTGCACGTGGCCGACGTGGAGGCAGCAGTGTGGGCGGTGACGAAGTTCACGTTCACGGGAGCCGCGGTCCTGCTGAAGAACAAGGCGGCATATCAACGAACGTGGGTCGAGATTACGGGTCGCGAGGCGAGCGCAAAGTACTCGATAAAGCAAGCCGCGATTCACGAAGGCAGCTCGGCAGAGTGGGCCCGGTTGGTTGAAGGTTCGCAAGGTGCGGTTGGCGCCATAGCAGTGGATTCGGAATCGATGGACAGCTCGAACAGCCGGCCGGGAGCCGGCTTTTTTTTTGGGGGAATGAATGGAACAAAACCAGGCCGCGACGGCTGAATTGGCGGCAAGCGCGGAACGAATGACAGACGTTGCCACACGATTGTGCACGCTGGTGGCGAAGATGGAGCAGCAGTTCGAGGCTCTGCACGCCAAGGTGGATCGAATCGTGGCGGCCATCGACGAATCTCCGGCAATGGCCTGCACGGCAGCGGCGAAGACGGCGGCGACGATGCACAGAAGACCGGATCGGACAGCAGCGTCGCGGCAAGCGAAGCTTGGCGGAGTTGGAGAAGCAGAACGCGGAGCTGAAGGCCGAGGCCGAACGCACGCGGAGGAAAACGCTGTCGGTGACGACCATGGCGTTGCTGGCCAAGAATGGCGGAGACGACGGCCTGCCGCGCAATAGCGCAGCGCTGGAGAAGGCGCTGACCTCATTGAGCGTGGAGCAGAGGATCGCGGTGAAGGCCGAAATGGCGCGGGCGGGTCTGCTGTAGGCTGCAATTGCTGTGCCGGCTGATGTCGAATGACGCGCCCGACGATTTATAGGACTGGCCGAGTTTCAGTTTCAGCCCGTGGGCAGGTGCAATGTTCGTGCATCCGCACCGCGGGCTTTCCTTTCGAAAGGGAGAAGATGAACACACAATTTATCGATCTGCATGCCGCGGCCGATTTCATGGGCCCCGGCGCAATAGAGGTCAACCAATATCAGACGGAGATCCTCGACATTGTCCGCCGCCGCGGAGTATTCGGGCAGCGCATCAAGCAGGTTCCGGCCACCGGCCACCCGTCGCGTTATTTCGAGCAGACGGCGATCGCACGCTCCTTCGGCGGCGAACGGCTTTGTCGATCCGCGCAACATTGTGGCGGCGATCGGGTCGCCGACCCGGGTTGAGCGCAGCGTGCCACTGAAGGCGCTGGTTTCCCAGATCAACTACAACTTGTTTGACATCGAAGTCGGCGCGCAGCAGAGCCAGTTCGCTTATCTGCAGGCAAAGGACCTGGCGGACTCCGTCGACGGGTTGATGCGCACGCACGATGTGGCGCTGTGGAACGGAAACGATACTTCGCTGAGCGCTCCGGCCACGATGCAGTATTTCGGCGCAGTCGGGCAGATCGAGGCGGGCGGTAACATCGCGACGATCGGGAACAGCAGCAGCATTGTCGACGGATTGAAATCGACGATCGCGTCGATGGTGGCGAACTCCAACTACGAGGTCCGGCCCACCGCGATCTACGCCAACCCGGTGCTGCTGGACCTGATCGACCGCGAAATGAAAGCGGAGTTCAACGTCGTGCTCTCGACCAAGGAGATCACGGCTGGACTCTCGGTGAAGACATTGACCACCCAGGCTGGCGAGCTGCCGCTGATTCCGGAATGGTGCCTGCCCTATACGGGCACGCCGGGCAGCGGTTCGGCGGTGTTGCCCGCCTACATCGTGACCGAAGACCTGATCGAGTATCACTGGCTGACGGACGCGAATCCGCGGGTTTTCCAGCTGGGGTTGACGGGCACGCTGGCGCACCAGTTGATGGTGGTCAAATTCGGCGCGGTCGTCGTCAAGGGCGCAAACTACGCGCACTTCCAGGTTAACGTCACTCGATAAGAGGCGGAATCCCAGGGACGCGGCGCGCGCGGGCCTGGAGCAGCAGGTGCGGCGGGAACAATCCCGGTTGCACCTGGCTGCTCCGGCCGGGCAACCGCCGCTCGTTTGGAGAGGGTTCGCAGACGGAGAACGCAATGGTCTATTTGAGTGCCTCGGAATTCGAGAGCTACGGGGTTGATCTGGCGACGCCCTCGGCGCTGATTGGCGCGGTGTCCGCGCTAGTCGACGCGTATTGCAAGCGGCCAACGCTGGCGCCGGCGCAGTACACGGAGCGGCTGCGCTTGATGCCGGAGACGAGCACGGTGCGGCTGACGTATCTGCCGCTGGCCGCGGTTTCGCCGGCGACTTCGCCGATTATCTCGGGGCGCGCGCGCTACGCTCAGCCGCAGGCGCGGAGAAGCGCAATTCTGGTGGGAGCCGCAACAACAGTTTGTCGCCGAAGTGGCGGAAGTTTTTGGATTGCCGGGACAGTGGACGGCGATCACGGCGGACATTATCGACTTCGACGCCGTTACCGGAGAAGTGTCGCTGCTGCGCGGGCCGTGGGGCATGCCATTCAACGAGGTTGAAATCACGTACACGGCGGGGTTGGATCCGATTGCCGAGCCGGTGAAGCACGCATGCGCGGCGCTGATCCGCAATGCGCAGGCGACTCCGGCGCTCAATGTGCGGCTGAGCAAGCTGGACCAAATGCAGCTCGAGTATTTTTCGAATTCGATTATCGACGATACGGTACGGCAGTTGCTGGCGCATTACGTGGCGCGGAAGGTGAGCTGAGATGCCTCAATCGGGATGGACGGGAGTGGCAACTCCGGCGTTGGCGGCAGCGCGTTCAGCGGAAGCATTGATTCGCACGATGGGAGCGACTTCGGTGCAGTTCCGTTTCCCATTGGCGGCGTCGGCGACGGGGGACGGAGCGCAGTTGGGAGTCTCACAGCCACAGATGGAAGAAGTCACGGTGGCGCCGGTGATGGTACGGGCGATGCAGAGTCCGGGAGAGTTCAGAAGCAAATGCGAACTGGTGATCGCCGCTTCCACGCTGGATGCGATCGTGGAACAGCGAGGCGCCAGCGACGTGACCGGTTTGCTGGTGCAACTGGCGTCGATTCGATGGAATGAGCAGACCTTCCGGGTAACGAAGGTGGACTCTGAACTGTTTGCCGGCAGCCAATATCTGTACCGGCTGCAAGTGATGGAGTGAAGGATGCAATTTGCGAAAGACAGCTTCTACATTGCGTTGCGAAACCGGCTGGCGCAGTTGAATCCATCGCGCACGATGACGGTGAACGGGACGACGAGACCGGGAATTCTGGTGAACGAAAATGAGCGTCCCGGGTTGCAGGATTTGCTGCTGGGCGTGTTCTGCGTGAACTGGGGCGCGGAGTGGGCGATTACCGCGGCGTCCGGGCAGATTGCGCTGCACCTGCTGGAATGCACGATTGAGTATCGCGTCGATGGCACCGACGGAAGCGGCAATGCGGATCGAGGCCGGCAACTGACGGAGATGGATACGGAGCTGCGAAGCATCTGCGTGCCGGCGTCGGCTCCCGAGTTCGATTACACGCAATCACCGGCGGTGCCGCTGGGAACGACGATCTTCTGGACAGCGCCGAAACTGGCGGCCCTGAAAAACGACGGCAAGCTGCTGATGCGTTCGGCCACATTGCAGACTTTATTACTTTCCGGAGGCGCAGCCTGCATGAGCGGGAACAGCACGATTCGAGCATTGATGCAGCCCGTCAGCGACGGAATTCGCGCATACTTTGCGCCCGTGAATCGCACGACGGAAACGCCGAGCGCGTTCGATCCGGCGGCGGTGGGATTGTTCAACCTGGACAGTCCGCCCGCGCCGTGGATCGACGCGGGATGGGTGGACAATTTCGTCCGGACGCGCGCAGACCAAGGTGGAGACTCTGCGCATAGGTCCGGACGCGGCCGTGAACCGGCAGTTCCGCACGAATCGGGGAGCGGCCGTGGAACTGGAATTCCGCGAGTGGGGAAAACTCCAGATGGCGCTCGCCTGCGGTGCGCAGCACATGAACGTGCTGGCCGTGCGGCACCCGGCGGAGTGCGGAGGCGGCGGTTGCGTTGCAAGCGGGATCGACCGCACAGGAGTTGATGGTGGGCCCGGCGGTTACAGGCTTTGCGGTTGGCGACATCGTGGCCGTGGACCTGGATTACCAGCAACAGACGGGGTACGTGGGAACAGGGATCGCCGGGAGCCTATATTCCGAGTCCGCCGCCGCTGGCTTATCAGGCGGATTACATCCGGCGAATTACGTTTAACGTAGGGCGAGTGGTGGGGCTGACCGATCACTCGCTGCAACTCGATGCGCCGCTGCTTGGCGGAGCACCAGCGAGTACGGCGTGCGTGCAGAAAGTGGTCGCGTTTGTCGACCGCGAAGGCGGCAACTTTTTCCAGGAATGGTCCGCGTTGTTCGTGCTGCCGGAAACCTCGGCCGGCAGGGTTTGCTTCTACTATCCGCGACTGCAAGGCGCGGGTTCGCCGCGGGAGGGCGCGCTGAAACTGGCGGATCCGTGGCGGGCGACGACACTGCACGCGGCGTTCGAGGCGATGGCATGCCAGGACGCCACTGACGGAGAGACGGTCTACTGCTACAGGGTCTATTTCCCTCCGTCGCTGGCGACTCTCTATTGAGACTCCTGGGACGCGCGGTTCAGGAACTGCATGAGTTCGATCAGGTCGGTTTGCACATCGCTCAGCGCGTCGCGCAATTCGTCGAGATCGCACTTGATGGTGGCGGCGAGCTGGGCGATCGATTCTGAGTTTTCAAGCGACATCGACAAGAACAGCGGCAGCGTGTGCTGAGCGAAGTCGTTGCCGAGAACGGCGATTTCCGCCAGATGCCGCTGCAAACTGCCGGCAGCCTGGCTGTCCTGAAAGCCCAACTCGGCCAAGCGAATTCGCAGTTGATTTTGAAGAAGCAAAATTGCCTCGGTTTGGGAAGCGCTCATACCGAAATCCAATGGAGCTTGGAACCACTCCCTTGCTGTTTGGATGCACTGGGGAGCGGTATTGCCACGGGAAACGACAGCCGCCGGGCGGCTGCCGGAAATCACCAGGGCGGACAAGAGCAGAATGATTCTGACGATCGACAATCTGGATAACGCCGGACCCCGCGATTACAGCGGTTTTCTTGACGCTGAACACCTGCCACGGATTGTGCGGAAATACAATCAGGCGGCGGGGATGCAGGTGTGGCTGACGGGCGCGAACGACCTCACGGCGCCCGCGCTGGGTGCGCGAGTCGAGCTGCGCAGGAGAGACGGCTCGGCGGTTTTCACCGGATACCTCTCGCAAGCGCCGCAACGGGAGTTGCTGGGCGCCGGACAAACTGGGCCGATCAGCCGCTTGCTGCTGAACGCGGTAGGAGAAGAGTATGTGCTGGACCGCGCGGTGCTGCCCGCGCAGGGCGCCGATCGTGGGCCGCTGCGGAGGAGACATCCTGCAATCGCTCACCAGCGAGTTGGCCCCGGGTGTGTTCGACATGTCCGGGGTGCAAGCCATGGAAATGCTGGCGCCATTCAGTGTTGATCCCGAACTGAACTGGTCGAAGCATGCCGCGCAACTCGGGACCTTGTGCCGGGCGGCGTATCGCATTCACGACAGCAAACTGATATTCAAGCCAGTCGGTTCGCAGAGCGTTGCGATTACCGAAAGCAACGACGCCACACTGACGTTGCAACAGCCGCATGGGGTCGTGAACGACATTACGGTTCTGGGCGACTCGGAGCCGCAGCGCTACGTCAAGGATTACTTCCAAGGCAATGGAAGTTCGTACTGGTTCACGCTGTCGCAGAGCCCATACTCGGGCGCGAGCGGCACTCTGCTGGTGGAAGACTACACAGAAAGCTCTGGCGACACAGGCATGGAGCGTGGTTGACCCGGCACAAGCTTTTTTGCCGGCAGGCGGATACCTGGCGGTGAGCGGCGGAACCGGAACCGACGGACAAACCTATGTGGCAATGGCTGAAAACATTGAGTTGGCAGGAGCCGTCGTTCTGCAACACGGAGAATTCAGTTTCACGGCGCCGAGCCGTGGCGTTGTGGGCGGACTCTATGCGGGAACCGTGGGCGCGGCAAGCTGCCTGGCAGGCTTTTCAATTACACAGAACGGAAACGGTTCCGACGATACAGGCACTGGTGAACGGAGCTGCGACTGGCCCGGTGGTGGCGACAACCAAAGGTCATCGATATGTTCTTGTCACCAGATTCTACTGTGTCGAGCCGTTCAGGACCGAACAGTTGTTCCATTCGGGTTCGCATCCCAGCGGGTCAGGGACTGGAGGCGCGACGATTGCGGCGGATTTGAATGTTGTCATGGAATTGCGCGAGATCGATCCATCCAATCCGGCAACCATGCTGGCGGCGCCTACCGTGCTGTTTGACGGGCAGATCAAGAACGCGCCTGCCTTCGCCACTTATGCGGTGATCGATGCGGTGGACCTGCACTGCACGTTGGGGTACACGGAAATCCAGCGGACAGCCGCGGCGGAGGTGCGAGTCACACCGAGCGGATCGACGGCCAGCAGTTCGAAGATCATTGGCGAAAAAATCGACGGGGCGGCTTGCGACGATCACGACCAGCCCGGAAGTTGTGTTTTACAGCTACAGCATGCCGGGAAACGGCGACGTGATCGTCGTGAGCTATCGCGGAGGCGGACAGGCCGAGGGGAGGGCGCAAAACAGTGGGAGCATCGCGGCGCTGGCGCGCGCACAAGATACGGGATGCGTAGCGCGGTGGTGAAAGTGAAGCTGCCGCCGGCACGAAGCTTCCGACGAATGCCGCAGTGCAGCCGCCACACTGTTGGAGGACACGACAGCAACGGCGTGGTCGGGTCAGTACCAGTGCTGGAATCATTCGTTGCCTGGAGCACAAGACATTTGGCCAGGCGATGCGATGGCAATCGCGATGCCGAGCCAGTCCTTGCAGGTGACCGCTACCGTGCGCGAAGTGAAGATCCAATTCGTGAGCATGGGCGAAGAGTGCTCGCAGTACACGATCGATTTCGCCAACGACGCCGCTCAGCAGTTGAGTTTCTCCCTGGGAGTGACCGCGCAGAAGCCCGCGCTGAGTTATTCGACGGAGATCGCGGGCACCAGCGTGCCTTGCTTGCCGGGTGCGGAGATTACCTCCGTGCAATCCGGAAGCGTTGTTATCGATGCGGGGATGGCGCCGGTCGCGGGCGGCGGATTCGAAGTGCGGCTGAAAGACGAGGGTTGGGGAGCCAACGTGAATCGGAACCTGCTTGGCAGATTCACCACTGAAACCTTCACCGCTCCAAAGTTAGCTACGTCGCAGGACTACTTCTTGCGGATGTTCGACGGTTCAACTCCGCCGAACTATTCACGATTCGCGACTCTCCTGCATGTGGACTATTAGAGCGGTTGAGAAATCAAACATGTCCGCCCTATCACCGCCGGGAAATTTAGGACTCCGTTCGCCCGGCTGTTTTGGCGGATACACCTTTCGCAATTTGGTCTAACCATGACGCAATTTGAAGAACAGGTTTTACGTGACCTTTCAGAGCTGAAAGCTCACATGCGCTGGATCGTGGGAAACGGCAACGAGGGAAAGATGCAGGAGTTGGAGCAGAGAATCGCCCGCCACGAAGGGTTCCTGCAGAGAGTGATGGGAGTGGGAGGAGGAATCGCGGTCCTGGTTGCGCTGGCGCATCTGGCGTTTGACTACCTGAAAGTGAGTCACTGATGACACGAAGCGAATTTTTGAGGCAGGCAATGGCGGCCGCAAAAGCGGCTTCGGCAAAAAGCGGATTTCCCGCTGGAATCACGGTAGCCCAAGCCGCACTGGAGAGCGCGTGGGGACAGTCAAGACTTTCGCGCGAGGCGAACAACTATTTCGGGATCAAGGCATACGGCAACCACGACCGGGTTGCAATGCCAACGCACGAAGTTGAAAACGGAACGGTCAAGGCAGTCACTGCCGAGTTCACGAAGTTTCACTCGATGGAAGAGTGCTTCACGGCACGGGACCGGCTAATCGCCACGAGCAGTTTGTTCGCCGAGGCGCGAGCGTGCCCGGCAAATGCGGAGGCGTTCGCCCGAGCCATCGCCAAGCATTGGGCGACCGATCCGGCGTATGCCGAAAAAGTCCTGGCCATCTACGGGCGGTTCCGGTTGCAATCATTGGACGAGATTGCTATCCCGGCACTCGGCTCAGCATGAAAACTATTTATTCAATTCGTGATGGAAAGCTGACGCGCTTTTTTCAAAGAAAAGTTGTGGTGCCCGCGGAGCGAGGCGAGGTTGACGGCCTCGAAGAAGGCACAAGCGTCTCTGTGACTGCCGATGACATTAAAGCCGGCGTTGGGGCTGTGAGGAGAGTGTGGGGCAAGCTCTTTAACCGAGAGGAGAAGCAAGAATGACAGAAGATTTAACCTCCAACTGGAAGACCACCGTAATCGGCATCCTTCTTGCAATGCTCTACGCCTGGCAACAGGCTCCAACGGGCCTCACGCCCAAGGCTGTGGTGATTACCGTGCTGATTGCCGGCTTTGGAGTTGCCTGCAAGGATTTCAACCACTCTGGCGTGAGCTTCGTTGACAAGATCGTTCTCAATCATGTTCAGAAAGAGGTCAATAGGCAGCTTCAAGCTGTTCTTGAAACAACAGAGCAACCCCAGGTTGCTTCAACAACAACGGCGGTAAAGCCGTAACGAGGAACCCATGAGCTTTTTGCAGAAGTTCGAGACTGCCATGCTACATGTGGCGGAATACTTCCCGGAAATCGTCGATGAGGTGGCCAGCGTTGTGACCTCCGTGAAAAATTCCACAAAGACCAGCGCAGCAGAGACGGCTGTGAGCGCAGCGGCCGCTATCGCAAGCATTGTTGATCCTGCGGCAGCACCTTTGGCGGGCGCAGCAGCCTCACTCGCCAATGCCGCGATTGCGAGCGTAGGCGCCGCAGTCGCCGGCAAGGCGCCAGCGCTTCAGCCTGCAACGGCAAGCGCCTGCTCCGAGAACTAGGTGCAATTCTGAAGAACTAAAATTACGAAGTGATCGAACAGATCGAAATCGGCCCAAAACGGCAGGCCGCCCGGCCTGCCGAATGCCGCCCGTGCCACGCTCCCCAGCAGTAAAGCAGTAAGAATCACATCAGCGGCTCGTTCCAGTTCTCTAAATACTTCTTCAATACCACCATGAACTGATCGGCCACAGCGCCGTCGATGATGCGGTGGTCATAACCGATGGAAAGATGGCAGACAGAGCGAATTGCGATGCTGTCGTTGCCCTCTTTGTCGGTTATGACCGCCGGCGTCTTGTAAATGGCTCCCACTCCAAGAATCGCTACCTGCGGCTGGTTGATGATCGGCATGCCGAATTTGGCGCCGAAGATGCCCGGGTTAGTAATGGTAAACGTTCCACCCTGTACATCCTCAGGTTTCAATCGCTTGGCGCGCGCTCGCTCGCCGAGATCGGTAATGGCCCGCTGCAGCCCGACAAAGCTGAGTTCGTCGGCATGCTTGACGACGGGGACAATCAATCCCCAGTCGAGCGCAACAGCGATGCCAATATTGATCTCGCGCTTGTAGTGAACGTTCTCCCCTTCGATGGACGAATTGACCACCGGCCAGACTCGCAAGGCATGAGCCACTGCGCGCGCATAGAAAGGCGTGTAGGTGAGTTTGAGTCCGGTCGCCTCCTGAAACCGGTTCTTCATCGTCTCGCGCAGCTTCACAATCCGGGTAAAATCGATTTCGAAGACGCCATGCACATGAGCGCTGGTGCGCTTGGATGCCACCATGTGCTCGGCGATTCTGCGACGCATGATCGACATCGTCTCGATGGTTCCGGGAACACCGGCAAATTTGTTTGCCGGAGTCGCAGGCTGCGCTGCGGCAGGAGCCGCCGCGGGCGCGGGAGTAGCGGCAACGGTCGGCGCCGGCGGTTGAGCCGGTGTGGTCTTGGCCCGCTCCACAAAGGCCAGAATATCTTCCTTGGTGATTCGCCCGCCGCTTCCGCTGCCGGTCACACGGCGCAGATCCACGCCATGCTCCTGTGCGAGCCGCCGCACCAGAGGCGAGGAGCGAATACGCTCGGCCTCTTCCGCGCTGAGAGCCTCGGCCGGTGCCACTTCCTTTGGCTTAGCAGCGGCGGTTTCGGCTGGCGCCGCCGTCGCGCCAGCTGGCGCTGCGGAAGGTTGAGCGGCCGCCGGAGTGCCTTCGCCAGCAATCACTGCGACCACGTGGTTGACTTGGACGGTTTGTCCCGCAGCAACCTTGATTTCACTTAGCACACCACTTGCAGAGGCGGGAATTTCAGCATCGACCTTGTCGGTCGAGATCTCAAACAGCGGCTCATCGCGCGTAACTTTGTCGCCCACATTTTTCAGCCAGCGCGTGATCGTGCCTTCAAAGATGGATTCTCCCATCTGTGGCATGACAACATTGGTGGCCGGGCCGGCCGGCAACGCTGGCGCCGACGGCACCGGTCGCAACGGGCTGCGCAGCCGGTGCGGGAGCCGCAGCGCGTGCTGCTGGCGGCTGCGCAACGCCGGCGGCTGCACCGGAGTCGTCAATCACGGCGACCACGGAGTTCACTTGCACGGTCGCGCCCGCCTGCGCCTTGATCTCCTTGAGAATGCCGCCGGCAGGAGCGGGGATTTCAGCATCGACTTTATCGGTGGAAATCTCAAACAGCGGCTGATCGCGCTCCACTCGTTCACCGGGCTGTTTGAGCCACTTGGTGATCGTGCCTTCGAAGATCGATTCTCCCATCTGGGGCATGATGACATCGGTTGGCATAGATTTCCTTCCGCAGGTGCAGTGTTCCGCAATCCACCCTACTCCAACCCGGCGCATGGGCGCGCTTGCGGATTCACAGAGTCAGAACAAACGTTGAATTATACCTTTGCCAGCGGGTACTCGGCAGCGCGCCTGAGCACTTTGATCTGGCCGGCTTGGAGTCACGGCTTGGATTGGCTACCCGGCGTCGGCATTGCTGCCGGTGGCGGAGCTGAGTTGGCCGCTGCCGGAGCAGCCGCTTGCCGCCAAGCCTCCTGTGCTTCAGGAGGAAGATTCGCCGAATGTTTGACGAAGGCGGTGACCTGCCATATCTGATTGTCGCTTAGAGTTCCCGCCCAGCTCGGCATACCGGTGAGCCGTATGCCATGCTTGATAACCCAGAACAGATGGGCATCCGGATCGCCAGGAATGTGGTTGATGATTTGCGGAACCGGGGGATTGAACTTGGTGCGCATTGGGCTGACTCGCTGCAACAACCCGCCGTGGCAGTAAGAGCAGTTCTGCTCATAGACGCGGGCGCCGGCCGCCAGGTTCTGTGCATTCGGTTGCATTGGGTTGTCCTGCTTGGGCGCGTTTCGATCGACATACTCGTCCATCGCCATGTTCGCCAGCCAGCGCTCGACTGAACTGGGTGGATTGTCGGCCCCGATCGGGAACTTGCCAAGGTGAAGATACTGATAGGTCCCGCCGAGAATGAGAGCCAAGGTCAGCAGCACACCGGTAATGAACCCTCGCATCGCAGCTCCTCCTTGCTTGTTGCGCAGCATAAAGCTTCACTGCGAGAACCGCACCACGGCCGACCACAGCCATAGGCCCAAGTCCGGCGGCTGAGCCAGGCATCCTGCACTATTATCTCCCAATTCAGCTTCAGCGTGCGCGCAGTGCGGGCCCACGCACTTTCCGTGATGCGGTCTAATACCGTTTCAGCCTGCGCGCTTCGCGCACCACATCTTCCACGCTTGGCAAGAAGGCTCGTTCGAGCGGCGGCGAAAACGGCACGGGTGTGTCACGCGCGGCAATTCGCGTAATGGGTGCATCGAGGTCATCGAAAGCGTCCTCATTGATGCAGGCGGCGATTTCACCGGCGATGCCGCCGGTCTTGGTATCTTCGTGCAGCACGATGACGCGGTTGGTCTTGCGCACGGTTTCGACTACGGTCTCCCGGTCGAGCGGCAGCAGGGTGCGCAGATCGACCACCTCCAGTTCGATACCTTCTTTGGCGAGGATTTCGGCTGCTTCCAGGGCCACGTAAAGCATGGCGGCGTAAGTGACCACAGAAACATGACGACCCGCCCGCGCCACCCGCGCCTTTCCGATCGGCACAGTGTAATCCTCCAGCGGCAGGTCCTCCTTCACCCGGCGATAGAGAAACTTGTGCTCGAAAAAGCAGACTGGATTGTTGTCCCGGATCGCCGACTTGATGAGTCCTTTGGCGTCATAGGCTGTCGCCGGGCAGACGACTTTCAGCCCCGGCACGTGGGCGAAGTACGTCTCGGGATTTTGCGAGTGAAAGGGACCGCCGTGCACGCCGCCGCCGGAGGGCCCGCGCAGCACCACTGGCACGGCGACGTTCCAGCGATAGTGCGCCTTGGCCAGCATGTTGACGATCTGACTGAAGGCGCAACTGATGAAGTCCATAAACTGGAACTCGACCACCGGGCGCAATCCGGTGAGCGAAGCGCCGAAGGCGGCGTTGACGAAAGCCATCTCGGAGATCGGTGTGTCGATCACCCGCTCGGCGCCAAAGCGATCGAGCAGTCCTTCGGTGACTCTGAACGCGCCCCCGTAGACCCCGATGTCTTCGCCGATGCAGAATACCGAGGAGTCGCGCTCCATTTCTTCATGGAGTCCCTGGCGGATCGCTTCGAGATAGGTAAGCGTGGGCATGTCTTTTACACCGAAGCAATTAGCAAACTGGAGACTTAAGTATTCCTTTCATTTGTCATCCTGAGCGAAGCCGCACAGCGGCGGAGTCGAAGGACCACTACTCTCAAGGCACGCTCGGCTCAGATCCAGCAAGCTAGAGTTATCGCGCTCAGAGCTGGCCAAGTTGTATGGAAGCGCCTGTCTCTTCTTATCATAGGGGTCCTTCGACTGCGTTCGGCTTTGCCGAACTTCGCTCAGGATGACACGGCAAAACCAGACCCCTCATGCGTTCTCCATTACTCCTTTACCCCAAACTTCACCTCCCCGTACTTCGGCAGCACGGTGTGGCAGTTTCCCTCGCAGTAAGCGCCCTGATGCTTGGCGTCCTCTTGCGGGCTGGGCATGGGCGAAGCCTCGGCCTTGGCTCGCTCGCTTTCGACGTACGAGTCGACTTCAGCAACCAGCTTTTCATGTTCGTCAGAGGTGAGCCATTGCTTCCGTTCCACCAGGTATTGACGAAAGCGTTCGAGGGGATCGCGCTTCAACCAGTATTCATACAGCGGGCGAGGCACGTACTGAGCGGCATCGTGCATGGCGTGTCCCTTCATGCGCATCATCTTTGCCTCGATGAGCGTGGGCCCTTCGCCACGGCGCGCGCGTTCGCAGGCGTCTCGCGTAATGTCATACATCTGGCAGGGATCGGTCCCGTCGACGATTACGCCAGGAATTCCATAGGCAATCGAGCGCTCGGCAAGGTCCTTGACGCGGAACTGCCGGTCCGACGGCGTGGAGAATCCCCAGAGGTTGTTCTCCACGATCACCACCACCCCAAGGCGCTGTACGGCGGCGAGGTTCAAGCCCTCATAAGTGACGCCCGTGGACTGGCCGCCATCTCCGATATAAGTTAGCGTTGCGATGTCGCGGCCCTGCAGGCGCGCGCCCAGACAGATGCCTGCCATCACCGAGATCATCTCACCGAGCATCGTGATAGGCGCGCACACATTACGCCGCACGGTGTCGCCAAAATGCAAACCGCCGTCACGCCCAAAGCTCGGCGAATCGGCTTTGGCCATGTACTGGCGCATGATGTCCGCCGGCGTGAAGCCGCGCACCATGAGCGCGCCCTGATTGCGGAATGCCGGCGCCATCCAGTCCTCTGGCGCGAGCGCATAGGCGGCGGCGCACGAGCAGGCCTCCTGCCCAAGCCCGAAGTAGACGGTGCCGATGACCTTGGACTGTTTGTAGAGAGTCTCCAAAGCGGATTCCATGCGCCGGTTGAGAAGCATCCAGCGATAGAGCTCAACGCACTGCTCACGGCTGAGATATTTCGACTCGCGGATCGGTGGTGCGGGCGCCGTCAGATCCCCGTCGACCCGATACTGCACCTCTTCGCCCACGGTCTCCATGTGCAGCTCGAACTCCGGGTGCTCCAAGCGGTAATCGGGCAGGTTGTAGCTGCGCAACATCGACGACGCGGCTTCATCCTGACCAGAGCCGCGGGGCTTCGCCTGAGATTTCGGCTCTCTCCCGGCTGATGAGTTCTTGGATTCGTCGGCCATGGTTCTCCCTGCGAAACTGGTCTCGGCAACGGCAAAAACGCTTGTCGCGCTCCTCTTACCAAGGAAAGCCGATTTTACACCGGAGCTTCTGACATGGGCCGGAATCGCGGGAAGATCAGGCGAAATGCGTGTCCTGCTGATGCAACCGCCGCAGCTCTTCGGGCGTTTTGGCGGGCGTGTCCTGCGGGGCCGGTGCGGCAACGTCGGCGGCACTCGCAAGCAGGTCGTCGAGCGATTCCAGCCAGAGGATCTGCGAGCCGAATACAAACCCGAAGTTGCGGGTCACCAGCGGCAGGACCTCCTGCATCGGCAATCGCATACCCGTTTCGAGCTCAATGGAAGTCACCGGCTTGCCGCTGATGCCGCAGGGAACAATGAGCTTGAAGTATTCAAGATCGGTGCTGACGTTGAGGGCAAAGCCGTGCGAGGTTACGCCGCGCGAAATGTGCACGCCGATGGCGGCGATCTTGCGCTCGCCCGAATCGGGTAGCTCAGCCTGGGTCGTCGTCGTCCACACGCCCGTCATGCCCTTGATGCGCTGGGTTTCAATTCGATATTGCGCGCAGGTGCGCATCAGCACCTCTTCCAGTTTGCGGACGTAGTCAACCGCGCCGAGCTTCGGAGCGAAACTCCGCAGGTCGAAAATCGGGTAGGCAACCAGTTGTCCCGGACCATGGAAGGTGACATCGCCGCCGCGATTGATCTCGACGACCTCAACGCCTTTGGCGGCGAGGAACTCGCGCGAGGCGACGATGTTCGAGGGCTTGGCATTGCGCCCAAGGGTGATTACCGGCGCGTGCTCAAGCAGCAGCAACACATTGGGAACGCGCTCCTGCTTGCGCAGCTCGACCAGCGTCTCCTGCAAACGGAGCGCCGTGCCGTAATCGACAACGCCGAGATGGAGATACAGCAATCGAATTCATCAGGCACCCGGACCAGCACAGACGCTCCGGGAACGGTTAGAAGATCATAGTTGATCTTCCGCATCGCCGCATGGTTGGGCGAAAAAAGGCGGCTGCCCGAAAGCAGCCGCCAAGTGAATGCGGAGAAGATGCGGAGAAGCAGAACTAGCCCAGCAAACGCGCAACATCCTTTGCAAAATACGTAAGAATGATCGAAGCGCCTGCACGCTGGATACTCAACAAGGTTTCCAGCATGATGCGGTCGTGATCGATCCAGTTCATCTGTGCGGCAGCCTTGATCATGGCGTATTCGCCGCTGACCTGGTAGGCCGCGATCGGCACGTCGAAGCGGCGGCGCGCCTCGGCGATCACGTCCAGATAGGCAATCGCCGGTTTCACCATGATCATGTCCGCGCCCTCGGCGAGATCCAACTCGATCTCGCGCATCGCTTCGCGTGGGTTCGCGGGGTCCATCTGGTAGGAGCGCCGGTCACCGAACGCCGGAGTCGAATCGGCGGCCTCGCGGAATGGACCATAAAATCCGGAGGCGAACTTTGCCGCATACGCCAGAATCGGGGTATTCAGGAATCCGTTGGCATCGAGCGCCGAGCGGATCGCGGCCACGCGGCCATCCATCATGTCGGAGGGCGCGATGATGTCGACCCCGGCCCGCGCCTGTGAAACCGCGGTCTTGGCCAGCATCTCCAGCGTGGCGTCGTTGACGATCTCATATTCCGGTTCGGGAGCCGTGGCCGCCGCCGCACCCGCCTTCGAGGAGACTCCGCAGGCACGGCTCTCGACCTTCTTGACGATTCCGCAATGGCCGTGCGACATGTATTCGCAGAGGCAGACATCGCCCAGAATCAGCAGATCGCGCACTTCGCTCTTAATGGCGCGCGATGCCTTTTGCACGATTCCATCGTCGGCCCATGCGCCGGTCGCGATTTCGTCTTTACCTTCCGGCAGCCCGAAGAGGATAATTCCCGGAATCCCGAGCTTCTTCACTTCGGCGGCTTCTTTGACCGCTTCGTCGACCGAGAGATTGCAGACGCCGGGCATCGAGCGAATCTCTTTGCGCACGCCCTCACCGGGGCAAACGAAGAGCGGATACACGAAACCCTCGGGCGACAGACGAGTCTCGCGCACCATTGAGCGCAAGGTGTTGGAGCTCCGCAGACGTCGCAAGCGGCTAGCCGGAAATGCCATAACCAAAAAGTTTAGCATCTTCCGCACACGCTCGTGCCGTGATGCTTATCACACCTAACTCCCTGTGTCACAATATGTTTCGTGGCTGCGCTACCAACCTAATGGCTTGTTCTCCGGCCGGTGTAGGATAGATCGAGATTCATGGCCATTCCCTTACTACACAACAGCGCCCGCGTTCTCGAGTTCGACCGGCTGCGAGAGCTCCTGCGCGGCTATTGCCAATCGCAGCTCGGGCAGGCCCGGGTCGAGGCGCTTGAGGCCACCGGCGACCGCGCCTGGATTGAGCGCCAACAGCAGCTCACCTCCGAGGTGCGCCACTACCTGCGTGCCGGCGGACGTTTCGATTTCGCCGGGCTGGTCGATCCCCGCAAGATGCTGGAGAAGTCGCGCATCCAAGGCGCCATGTTGGAGGTCGTGGAGATCCGCGATGTGCTCACGGTTGTCGACCGCGTGGCGGAGTGGCGCGAGATCGCGCTGCATCCGCCGGCCTCGCTGAAAGAAGCCTGGCCCGGCGTCGAGGAACTCTCGGCGCAAATTGCCGACTTTACACAGTTGCTGCGGTTCTTTCGCGGCAAGCTTTTGCCCGATGGCACGCTCGACGATCACGCTTCGCCCACGTTGGCCGGCATACGCCGTGAAATTGAGCGGCAGCGCCGGCTCATCCAGGAATCCTTGCGCGGCTATCTGCGACGGCTCTCTGAAGGTGGAACGCTGCAGGACGAACTGATTACTATTCGCGGCGAGCGCTTTGTCATTCCCGTGAAATCCGAGCACAAGCGGCGCGTGCAGGGAGTAGTTCATGGCGTCAGCTCCAGCGGGCAGACGGTGTTCGTCGAGCCGTTGGAGACCATCGAGCAGAACAACGAGCTGGTGCGCTTGCTGGAGGAAGAGCAGGCGGAGGTCCAGCGCATTCTGCGTGAAATGACCGCGCGCATCGGCGAACAAAGTCATGCAATCGCCATCGGCGTCGAGTGCATTGCCGAGCTGGAAATGCAATTTGCCAAAGCACGGTTTGCCGAAGACTATGGCTGCGTGCCGGTGCGTCTTTCTGGAAGACACTTCGAGCGTTTCAACTTTCGCCGGGCAGCCACCGGTCGACACCTTCATCGTGCGCAATGCCCGCCACCCTTTGCTGGAGCGCACGCTGCGGGCCAAGCTGCGGCTCTGCCCACGCGGCAAAGCGGCCGTTGGTGCGGCGAAGGTAGTCCCGATTTCGCTGGAACTTGACGGCAGCCACCGGCAGCTTGTCATCAGCGGCCCCAACACGGGCGGAAAGACCGTCGCACTGAAGACCCTTGGGCTGCTCGCGTTGATGGCACAGTCCGGAATTCCCGTGCCGGCCGATCGCGCCGAGTTCCCGGTCTTTGATGCCGTGCTGGCCGACATTGGCGATTATCAGTCGATCGAACAGAACCTCTCGACCTTCTCCGCGCACGTTACCAATATTGACTTCATCTCGCATACCGCGGCCCGTGGGTCGCTGGTGCTGCTCGACGAACTCGGTTCAGCGACCGACCCGCAGGAGGGCGCGGCTCTGGCGGTGGCCATCGCCGACTATTTCCGCCGCCGCCAATCCGTGTGCATCATCTCTACCCATCACACTTCGCTGAAGGTGTACGCCGAGAACACACAGGGCGTGCTGAACGCCGCCGTCGGCTTTGACGAGCAGACGCTGGCTCCGACCTTCGAGTTGCGGGTCGGCGTGCCGGGAGCGTCGGCGGGCATCAACATCGCGCAAAAACTCGGGCTCAACCCGGAGATCATTGCCGAAGCGCGGCTGCGCATCAGCAGCCAGACGGAGGATGTCTCTCGTTTTCTGGACCGCCTGCACCACGATCTCCGCGAGATGGACATCGAACGCGCGCGGCTGGCGGCCCGCGAGCAGGAAATCGCCGCCGAGCGCCGCCGTCTGGAAAGCGATGGGCTCAAGGAGCAGCGCGAAAGAGTCCGCGAACTGGAACGTAAGCTGGAGAGCCTTCTGCGCGATTTCGAGTATCATGCGCGCGAGTCGGTCAATGCCATTCAGGATCGCGCTGAATCCGTGAAGCTTAGCCGAGAGGCTGAACGCCGCATCGCCCGGGCGCGCCGCGAATTCCGCGAGCAGTTCAACCAGGCGATTGTGGCGCACACCACCGGGGCGGACCGCGATGACCCGAATGCGCAGCCGCACCGCGTGCAGCACGTCAGCGAAGGCGACACCGTGCAACTGAAGTCGCTGGGCCGCGCCGGCAAGATCACCCGCAAGTTTCCCGACGACGCCGTGGAAGTCCAGGTTGGCCCCATGAAGGTGCGCGTTGCAATCGATGACATCGCCGAGGTCATAGCCCGCGGGGCCAACAGCCCGGTGCAGGCGGCGCGCCAGAAGGGAATCAGCGTCTACCTGCGCAACGAAGAGGAGAGCGCGCCTTCGGAGTTGAACGTCATTGGCCACAACGTCGAAGACGCCACGCGAGCGCTGGAGAAATTCCTTGACCGCGCTTTTCTCGCCGGGCTTTCGCGGGTGCGTGTGGTGCACGGATCGGGCATGGGAATCCTGCGGCGCGCCCTTCGCCAGTACCTGCAAAGTCATCCGCAGGTCGCCTCCGTCAGCGAACCTCCACAGCAGGAAGGCGGAGCCGGCGCAACGGTCGTGGAGTTGAAGGTGTAGAGCAGATTGGGAATTGGCGTATCCGTGTTCACCGCGGTTTTGGCCACAGCTTCCGCTAAACTGGTGTAGATGAATCGCCTCGATCAGCAACTGTCATTCATTCTCGAAATCGACAAGCTCAAGACCATCTTGCGGCAGACGTTGCTCACCGATTCTTCGCGCCGCGAGAACTCGGCGGAGCACTCCTGGCATCTGGCGATCATGTCCTTTCTGCTCACCGAGTATGCAACCGCGCCGGTCGACATCCTCCGCGTCGTCAAGATGCTGCTGGTGCACGACCTGATCGAGATCGATGCGGGCGACACCTTCGCCTACGACGTCGCCGGCAACGCAGACAGAGCCGAACGGGAGCAGCGTTGCGCCGAACGCATCTTCGGGATGCTGCCCGAAGAACAGGGACGCGAACTGCGCGCTCTCTGGGAGGAATTCGACGCCTTCAAAACTCCGGAATCGAAATACGCCAACGCGCTCGACCGCCTTCAACCATTGCTGCACAACTCGCGCACAGAGGGCGGCACCTGGCGCATCCATTCCGTCGCTCGCGATCAGGTTTACCGGCGCATGGAGCCCATCCGCACGGCGATGCCTGAACTCTGGCCAGTGGTGACCGGCATTATCGAGGATGCCTGTGCGCGGGGCTGGATCGTTACTTAGCCTGCGCCAGTTCTAATTGGCTTGAGGGGCATTGCCAGCGGTCGGATGAGCCCGTAGTACTGCTCTACCCGCTCAAAACCTAAATCGCTTTTGCAACCGCCTGGAAAGTGGTAAAGTTCCCCAATTCCAGCTACTCACGTTGGAGGGATTATGCACCGCTGCCGCCTGTTCTGTTTGGTGCTCCTCATGGCTGTTCTTTCACTTTCTGCTAGCGCCCAATCCCCGGACATTTTTTCCGTTGATGATGTTGTCGTAGGAAGCTCCAAGACTCCGACCCGATATTTATTCGCTCTCGGAAAGTGGTCGGATGCCGGTGACGATGTGGCGGTAATGTCTACCCACATTGAGTGTTATAAACGCTTGGGATACTGCTTTGTTGCCAGCGCAAATACGTGGACAAGGAAAGCTGGCGTCAATGTCCAAGGCTTTGATATATTACGCTGGGATGATAAGGAAATTATTGCAGTAGACAGCGGATTAATTTGCGTTGTAGACACTCTCCGTGCTGATCTCATCAAAAAACGAATTACTCTCAGTTCAGCAGACAAGGGTATAAAGAATGACCCATTGTGCAAGGGGTCAGATAAGCTCGGGACAGCCGTTTTGCTGAATGGCATGGAAGTGATGGAGAGGGAGATTAAAAAAAGAAGTAATGCAGGGTCAGCCATGAATATCCCGCCGCAATGGCAAATCGATAAGGACTTACACCACATATACCAAGACGCTAGGAATCACCGCAACTCATACTTTGAAAAACTCGCCATTCTCGATGGCGGCACGGTTGCGCTTGTGATAACCGCTGTTTTCGGGAAGTTGCATACAACTATTAAGCATAAATATACACTCGGAGTTGGTCTCTCATTTCTCGTAGTTGCGATGCTTGCGCTTCTGTGGAGAAATTACTTAGCTGCAAAGTTTGAATTCCACGCCGCCGCCGCCACGGCGAGGAATCCGCAATATGTGGACAATCCCGCAGTAGCAAAAGACAGGGCTAGACTCCAGAAGGAGATTTACTATATCGAAACAACGGGTGTTTCGCTTTCTGCCATTGGTATCGTACTGTTGCTCATTGAAGTTTGGCTTATCTTAGCGTGAACGCTTTTCGTAAGAACGATGTCTTCCTGACCGGAGCGGAGGGCTCTTGTGTGTGCGCCGTAAAGGAACACAAGATTCCTCGACTCGCGCCGTAAGGCGTCGCTCCCTCGGAATGACGTTTGTTTCTCTGCATCAACCCTAAAACCGGAAAATGATTCCTCCGCTGAAATTGCCTCGGTTCTGGAAGTTGTACGAGCGAACATAGAAGCAGTCTCCGTAGAAGTTACAGGCATACCCCGGCGTGGAATTGGCATAGTTGGGCATGTAGCGGAGATCACCGCGCAGCCCTAAATTCTTTGTCAGGAAATACTTTGCCCCGCCTCCAAGATTGAATGCGAAAGCGGTTCGATTGGGGTTGCCGTTATCGTTGGATTCGTGGATAAATCCGAGGCCAGTGGCAAAGTACGGTACAAATTTCCGCTCCCGATAGAATCCGCTGCCGAGGAATGGAACCAGAACCCCGAATTGATACTGGTCAATATTGGAGTCGTATGCAAACGTGTACGAGCCGGTCACAAAATTGTGCTGGCTGTAGGTGCTCTGGTTGCGCGTGTACATGAACTCCAACTGAAGGTAATCCAACACCGAATAATCCAAAAACCCACCGAAGCTCAAATCTCCGTTCACGCGCAACTGATCGATGTTCGAGTTGTTCGTTGTGCCAATCGGGATTGAACTTCCGGGTGCTCCGAAGGCGCTCCAAACAGGATAACTGCCGTTGGTTTCGTAGCCGACAAACGGCGAAATCTCCAATCGATGTCTATCCTGTGCCAAAGCTGCCTCGGCAAGAATAACCAGAGTGAGAGCAAGCCAGCACAACTTCCAAACCCGCATCGCTCCTCCTTTTGCTTGGCGGCCAGCCCGGGTTCCCGGCGCCCGCCGCATGTTGCGCGTGGGCTGTGACGCAAAGTGCGCTCCGGGCGGCGGCCATCCTACGCAAAACAGTGACCTCAACCCAAGACGCCATAGATAGTTGCCATTGAGAGTTGGAATCCTGAGGGCTTTTGCGGGTTTTCCACACCTATGCAGAGCTAAGACTCGCTTTTCACAGGCTTTTCCACAGCCAAGCACCGGATTTGAGCACATTCACAGACTCTGCGGCAGCAACTCAGGCAAACTATTCACTAATGGCGAACCCTGGAGACTTTGCGTACACGCTCAAGCAGCAGGCGGATATTGTTCGCGTCATAGGCGAGTACGTTCGCCTCAAGCGCGCGGGCGCGCAGAATTACTCCGGGCTGTGTCCTTTCCACGGTGAGAAGACGGCGTCGTTCTCCGTACACGCCTCGCGCCAGTTCTTTCATTGTTTCGGTTGCGGCGAGTCCGGCGACGTGTACAAGTTCCTGCAGCGCATAGAGAACATTTCCTTTCCCGAAGCCGTGCGCTTGCTGGCACAGAAGCTTGGCGTGCCCATGCCGAAGGTGCAGTTCGACAGCCCGGCTGAGGCCCGCGAGGCCAAACTGCGCGGAACCCTCCTCGATCTTCACGAGGCGGCTTGCCGATTTTTCCAGGACAGGCTGAAGCGCCCCGAAGCCGCGCATGCTCGCGAATACCTCAATGGCCGCGGGTTGGACAGCGAGGCGATCGCGCGTTTTCGCATCGGCTACGCGCCCGAATCAGGGTTCCTGCTGCGCGACGCCATCAAGCAGATGGCCGACGACGAGGTGTTGCGCGAGTCCGGATTGTTTTCGCAGGCTGCTCCCAGAGATGCCGCCCCGGCGTCTGCTGGCGTGAGCGAACCCGTGGGGAAACCCGACGCGCAGCCCTCGGTGCTCTACTCGAAGTTTCGCAACCGGATCGTCTTCCCCATCTGCAATGAGCAGGGCAAGATCATCGCCTTCACCGGACGCACGCTCGCCACAGACGAGAAGTCGGGGCCCAAGTACCTCAACTCGCCGGAGACCGCCATCTACCATAAGTCGCGGGTGCTCTTTAACTTACATCTGGCCAAGGAGGCCATTCGGCAGCTCGATTACGCAGTCCTGGTGGAAGGCCAAATGGATTGCATCTCGGTCTACAATGCCGGCTTCCACAACGTGATAGCCAGCTCAGGCACTGCTTTCACTGAAGTCCAGGCAAAACTGCTCAGCCGCTTCAGCAAGAAGATTGTGGTCAACTTCGATCCCGACACCGCCGGGGCCGCCGCCGCCGAGCGCTCTCTGGGGCTGCTGGTGGGCGAAGACTTCGAGATCCGCGTCCTGACTCTCGATCAGGGCTTTGACCCTGACCTGTTCATCCGGCGCAAGGGCGCTGACGCTTACAAGCAGGCGCTGTTGCAGTCGCAGAAGTATTTCGACTACCTCATCGAACGCGCCCGGAAACAGTTTCCGGTGCACACGGCGGAGGGCAAGGTCAAAGCCGTCAACTATTTGCTGCCTCACATCCAGCGCGTGGCGAGCCGCATTGCGCGCGATGAAATCGCTTCCGAAGTAGCGCAGAAGCTGCAAATCGATTCGACGGTGCTCCGCCAGGAACTGCGCCACGTGGCGGGCGCTCGCGGCACGGCAAAGCTCTCAACTCCGAACGTGACGGCGCTCACTGGCGCTGAGCGGGTGCTAATCCGCGCCCTTGCGGGTGGCGTTGGTCTCGGTCACGAAGGAATCTCGAGCCGGGAAGGCGAAGATCCCGAGTTCGATCCTCAGCGCCAGGCCTGCTTCGTCCTTACCTCGGAGCGCCTGCACGAGGGGTTGTCGGCCGAAACACTGATTGCGGCCCTGATGCAGGCGGCGACCGACGGGAAAGATCCCATGTCATTGGAGTTGGCCGACGCCGACCGGCAGATGATGGCGGCGGCCCTCATGGATGAACATGAGCCGCTGACTCCGGAATTGCTCCATGAGGCGCTCGAAGCTCTGCGCCGCCGGGGACTGGAACACCGGCAACGGGAGTTGAAGAGCCTGATCGCCGATGCCGAACGCAAGCAGGATTCAGCCACCTTGGGGCAGCTTCTGCGCGAGAAGATGAGTATCGACAAGTTGCTTCGCCCGGGTCAGGAAGCGGCAAACCCATGATGCGCCATTGATTTGCGGAATCGCCGTGTAAGTACATGAACCAATTTAGGTTACAGCAACGGAAAGAAAGCGGGAACTCGAACCCAATCGGTCTTCCGGGCCATCTATATCCTGTTCTTCTCCCCCTCTCCCACTACTAACTGCTGAAATTGTTCTATGTCTAACGTCTCTCCAGAGGAACGACCACAACGCAGACTTATGCGTCGCTTCAATGTGCCAGCCCATGGTTCACAGTCTCTCATTTCGCAGGCCGACACATTAACTCAGCAGCGCTCCCCGCCGCCAGCGGCACACCTCTACCCAATCCTCAGAAACATCTGCGATTCTACAGTCAAATGAGTTAACGACTTCTCCTCCTGGCAAACAGACTGTCATGCAGATAACGAGCTGGGAGGATTTCCAGCGATATAAAAGCGCTAATCCTTCAGTCTTTGATAACACAGGGCCGAAACCTCCGCTTCCGGAATTTGTTAAGCGGGTTTACGACCAACTGCTGCAAGAAAGGAAAACTCGGGAACGGCAACCATGATACTCGCTAATCGCCCCTGCAGAAACCCTGCCTGCTGTTTAGGTGCTCAGGCTTAGAATGTAGACGAGGTGAGATATGGCTGCCTCTGATGCGTTGAGAATGGAGCGAGCAAAACTCCAGTTGGAGTTAGAGGATGCCAAGGCTGAACTGCAAGGGTTGCGTAGGCGTACCCGACAGCTTGTCGAAGATGCCCAATCCGTGCTGGATAAGGTGTTAGAAAACGCTGCCTTAGACCCTTCTGAATTCGATTTTTCGCAAGAATCCGAGGCTAATAATCGGATCGGACCTGAATACAGGTCGGTTTTCGACTTCAATGCGGTTATCGGCATGGTCAGCCAGTTAAGGCTTCCCGGCAGAAAATCTTTAACTTGCAAAAGTCGAAAAGGCAACGAGACTTGGCAGTAATCGGATAGTTGCACAGCGGCGAAGCCTCCAAGTCAGAGAGGCGGCCAACAATATCAACCCATCCACGAGGGCAGAAAGCGGCACGGCTATGCCGGACGCCAGCAGCAAGTTACCTTCATTTTTGCGATCAGATTCAGATTCCTCTTCAACTTCTCGGTCGTCCCCGTTCAAGCGCCCCGGGTTTCTGACGCCGACGCCGAAATCAGATAGCTCCCAAGAGCGGAGCGAAAACAAGATCGAAGCCGTTAAGGGCCTGGATGCTGTGAAGCAGAAGGTTCGCAATATTAACCTTGTCCCTGGCGGCCAGCGGGCAGTCACAGTGGGCGATGTCGCGGACAGGCTAACTCAGCCAATCATCGGATCGTTCCGGAAGGGTGGCTTGGTGCGGAAGACCGGGGCTTACCGCCTGCACAAGGGCGAACGAGTTGTTCCCAGGCGGGGGAAAACGAGGTAAACTGCTCCCGTTATGGAGGCCAAGACCAAAAGGGCTATTGCTCGCGAATGGCTGATCTTGATTGGCGGATTGGTCGCTGGTGGCTTTCTGTTTCCACTTGCGGTCATGCTGGTGTTGGCGCACGAATACAAGTTCCGTGAATTTTATGGCGCCCTCTTTGACTCAAATAGTAGTGACCATATTTCGGCCTTAGTGTTGTTGGTCGGACCCTATCTCCTGCTACAGTTCGGTCGCTCGGTTCGGTGGGCCTATAGGGCTGTGAAGCCACAATATTCCGAGCAGAAAGTCATTCGCCCCTCGTTTGAGGAGCGACTCGAAGCCGGCCAGCAATCTTCGATATCTCCGCACACCGCATCCGATGGCACAACCACGAAGCGTCCAAACTGATAAGTGTGTTTGCATGGGTAGCTGCCGTTTGGGGCGGATTCGGGGTAGTCGTAGCGCTGGGACTCGCTCTTTGCCTCGGGGAGGGTAAGTATTGGCTGCTCATATTCCCCTCGGCATTTCTGGCTGCCACAGGAATGCTCATGCTGCAAAACGATCATCGCGCACCGTGGCTCGTTTGGGTTCTTGCAGTAGCCGTGGCTGGTAAAGGGTTTTACGATCACGGGGCTCTGGTAATCACAATGCCATCGGCCGTGCTCCTGGTCTGGTTTGCGATCTGGTATCGGAGATGGATGGCGAGAGCCGCACAATCGGCAGAGTTGCCAGAGGTTGTGGAAGTGGGAAAATAGAAAAGCCCCGGTGCCAGCCGGGACTTCGATTCGTACGCCTAAGCGAATCTTCGCACAAGTTTGCGCATAATGGAACCCCAAGATTCAGCTAATGAGAATAGGACGTTATTGGCTTCTGCTTCGGTTTCCGCAGGACCTTACACTTCCTCCGGTCTGGTGGAACAAACGGATGCCCGCACGAAGGACCCCTCGAACGGTTCCTGCATGCAGCATTTCAACGATTGATTCGGTGGACGTATCCGCATCCATTCCGATATGCAGTTCTACGGGAGTGCCGCAGCCTTGTTCTGCGCATTCAAATCTTGCACAGAACCAAACTCCACGAACAAGTGATTGTGAATACTGGTCGGCTGGTCGTTGACGCCACTGAACGTCACCGCTATTGTAACTGCCGACTTGATTGCATGCGGGACACAATAGAAGTATTCGCCAAGCACTCTTGGGCCACGGTGTTGGATCAGGCTTTGTTTCTGGAGGGTTGGGATATGGGAGCCAGAGCACACAAGTGTACTGGTGGGCAGTCATGTTGTTGCACGCAACACATGGACAGTACGGCATCCGTTTCCTCGTAACGCTACTTCTAGGCTGCTCGGGATGCGCGTGCCTGGGTATCCGGTAGCAGTGCCTCTAAGGGCCAAATCTCGTTCGTGACCCCCGCCGCCATGGCCGGGGTGACTGGTAAGCTGAAATGAACCCGGCAGAAATTGTAATGCGCGAAATACAAAGCGCAAGCGGCTTTTAGGTTTGTCAGTTTCTTTGAAAAAGCGTTCGTAAGTCTCGTAAATCTACGCATTTGCATCCGCATAGTGAGGTTCTGCCGCTCAACGTGCGAGGTACAAATATGCTCCGGGTCGGGGTCGCCGCTGCGGACCTTGGATATAACCTCGACGATTGGGTTTGGGGAGTATTTTTCATTCCCATGCTGCCCGTAATCGCCGTACAGCTTGATTAACTGCGCAAAGTCCACGTCTGTCCCGAAAGCGTCCTCGATGTGGCGCCGGTAAACGGGAACCCGTCGGTGGTGATCTGGGCACGGACTCCAAGCCGATCCGCCAGCTCGGTGACAAAGTACCAGGTCGTCTCGGTTGACCGTTTCCCGACCGTGTACACGGGTACCAGCTTCGTCTGAGGGTCTATTGCCACAAAAACCCATTGGTCGCCTAATTCCTCGGAATCGCCTTTGCGGACGAGGCGCTGCTTTTTCCCTACAAATGTCCATATCTCATCGCATTGTATGAAGTTACAGCGCAAGTTCCGCATCTGCTCGTCCAGCAGGTCGGCGCAGTGGTCGCCTACCCCGACCAGTAGCCGGCAGATCGTGTCCCGGTGTACGCCGGTAATGCGCTCGGTTGAGCGAATGGAAGTGCCCTCGATAAGGGCAGAGATAACGGCGAGCTTCTTTTCAGGCTTGAGAATGTACATGGCTTGCCTCTTGATTTTTCGTAAAGGCAAACCGATAATTCGGTTTGAGAGGCCATGATACCGGCTTGCCGGGTTGTGGTTTCAGAGCCGTTGAGTGTTACCAGCACTCAGCGGCTCTTGTTATTTGCGCTCGTTATTGGTGGCGGCGGCAATGGAACCTCCTTTCTTTCCGGCCAGTTATCGGCCATCCCAACTCGCCAGCGGCCCATTTGAACTGGCGGATGAGTCTAAAAGTCCTTGTTTTTTCCTTCCCCGCCCAAGTGACCGTTACCGTGTAAAGTTGGTCGGTTCGGATTTTGTTCTGCTTTAGCTGCTTTGAAAGCCCACTGAGTACGCCAGCAAAGGCAACTTGGGAATCAAGCCTTAGCCTTTTCACAAGTTCTTCGCTCGTGAGCTTGGCATTTTCTGAAAGCAAACGGATAAAGCGCCTTTGCAGGTCTCCAGCGTTTTCTAATAAATCCGTCACGGCATCGGGAGTCCATACCGCAGCCGCTTCCGGGTCGGAGTCCTCCTCATCGAAGTGCGCCCTTGCAACGTCGTTATCGTAGTCTTGCTCTTCAAGTTTATTGCGGAGTTCAAGGGCTTCCGCTACCGTGTCGGTCTGCCACTCTTTGCCGCGATGTGTGAATCGAATGCTCAGAAGCTGCGCCCCTCGATACCGTAAGAACAATACAAAATGCCTTCAGTATTGTCAAGAGGAATTTTGTTCGTGATTGGATTTATTGGTGTCATTTGTCACCCCCGGCTTGAGATTTGAAATTAGGACATACCCTATCCTGTGGGTGGTTGGCGAACCGTTTTTGCTCTGTGCTAAAATACGAAGGTTTCGGCCTGTTATCGCTTTCCACATATCGATATATCGATTCCTTGAAGTGTGCAATCAAACTGGCGGTCTGCTTTGCCGTCACGAAGGGTATTTGCGTTGGCTCTCGAAGACAAATTTGACGATATCAAGAAATTAATCGATGTAGGAAAAGAAAAGGGATACCTGACCTACAACGAGGTCAACGATCTACTTCCTAATGACCTGCACTCTCCCGAGGATCTTGACGATCTGCTGACCACCATCGGCACGCAAGGCATCGACATCCTTGAGGGACCGAAGTTGCCATCCGCCGCCCTCGACAAGAAATATGACACGGAGGTCGAGGCGGGCGAGGATGTTGAGCTCGATCTCACCCCCGGCGCGCTGGAAAAGACCAACGATCCGGTCCGCATGTACTTGCGCGAAATGGGCACGGTTCCGTTGCTCACCCGCGAAGGCGAAGTCGAAATTGCCAAGAGAATCGAACGCGGCCAGCTTCGCGTGCTGAAGGCGCTTTCCCGTTCTCCCATCGTCATCCGCGAAATTCTCGCCATGGGCGAAGACCTCAAGCGCGGGGTCCGCTCCATTAAGGAAGTGGTGATCTTTGACGAAGAGGAGATCACCGACGAAATTTTGCAGAACCGGCTGAAGGACACGACCGCCAAAGTTGATGAATTAAACAAGCATTACCGAAAGGCAATGCAACTGGCGGCCAAGTTTGCGGAGATTCCTTCCAAGGACAAGAAGCGGGCGCGCGAGTATCGCAAAGTCCGTTGGGCCCTGGGCCGTGAGCAGGTGGAAGTTTCCAGGCAGATTCGGAAGTTGGGATTCACCAACAACGAGCGTAAGCACCTGATCGATCGCGTCAACAAGACCGTCGACAGCATGAAGGCGCTCGACAAGCAGATCCAGAACCTGGAGAACCGAGTCGCGGCTACCCGCTCGGAGGAGCAGAAGAAGGAACTGCGCCGTCAGAGCCGCCAACTGCGCTCTGACATGGAGCGTATCGAGCACGAGGCCGGCGCCGGCTTCAACGATATGCGGCGCACGCAGCGCGAGATCATCCAGGGCGATATGGATGCCGAGTACGCCAAGCGTGAGCTGATCGAAGCGAACCTGCGCCTGGTGGTCTCCATCGCCAAAAAATACACCAACCGCGGACTGCAATTCCTCGACCTCATTCAGGAGGGCAATATCGGCCTGATGAAGGCGGTCGACAAGTTCGAGTACCGTCGCGGCTACAAGTTTTCAACGTACGCCACCTGGTGGATCCGCCAGGCGATCACGCGCGCCATCGCCGATCAGGCCCGCACCATTCGTATCCCGGTGCACATGATCGAGACGATCAACAAGCTGATCCGCACCTCGCGCCAATTGGTGCAGGAGCTGGGCCGCGAGCCCACCAGCGAAGAGATCGCCAAGCGCATGGATATCCCGGTCGCCAAAGTGCGCAAGGTACTCAAGATCGCGCAGGAACCCATCTCGCTGGAAACGCCGATCGGCGAAGAAGAAGATTCGCATCTTGGCGATTTCATCGAGGACCGTGCCGTCATCTCGCCGGCCGAGGCCGTCATCAATGTGAACCTCAAGGACCAGACGGCGCAGGTGTTGCGCACCCTGACTCCGCGTGAGGAGAAGGTCATCAAGATGCGCTTCGGGCTGGAGGATGGCAGCGAACATACGCTGGAGGAAGTGGGCCAGTCATTTGCGGTCACGCGCGAACGCATCCGCCAAATCGAGGCGAAAGCCCTGCGCAAGCTGCGTCATCCCTCACGCTCGCGCAAACTGCGGGCTTTCATGGACGGCGTGCACGACTAAGACGGTATGAATTGAAAGAAGTGAAGGCGCGGCTTCGGTCGCGCTTTTTTCTTGGGGTTCGACTGTTTGCCGCACCGTCGCTGACGCGAGATTGCACCCGGCCAAAGCCCTGATTTCTGTGCAACTTTGAGCCGGGAACGACCAAGGCAATCAATTACACCCGGGTTTTCCAAATCGTTCCACAGGTATTCGCGTCTTTTCACAGCATAGTCAAAGTTGCATCGCGCTTCTCGCTTGAGCCGCGCAAATCCATCAGGCACTCTGCTTGTAACGCAACGGTGGAAGCTAAACGTGATGCTTCCCAGGGGCGGATAAGGCGAAGGCGATGCAAGCCGGGTTTTCCGGCGCTTGTTCGGGTTGCCCTGCCGCATGGCGTCAGGCGCCTGTGCAACCGGATTGCGATGTGCAAGGCCAAAACGCCCGGTGACGTGTTTACGGCTTGGCACATTGCTTTCCGATGGTGCACGGCAGCGGTAACCCGTAGGTGCCGCAACAGCTCGCAGCGTCGCCACTCAGGCAACCAGGAGATCAGGGCGTCGTTACGCGTGGGCGCGGACTTCAGGGAGGGTCCCACCCCGCGCGCTGTGCGCGCCGGTCCCGATGAGTAGCCGATCCGTCCACTGGAAAGGGAGCCAGGTTTAACCGCTTGTGCGCGTCTTGCGCGGGGCAGTCCGCCCGGCGCTTCGCGTCGGCGCATACCAGGCTCCCGGCTTTTCCGCTCGGCGGCGGGAGCAGCGTCGTTGAGTTTGGTTTTCCACTTGACCGGGCCCGGGTGCGCGGCTGGCGCCCCGGGCTCTTTTCGATTATCGAAAAGTGGGTAACTGGTAGTGTTCGTCCTCGATCCCATGGCTTGGGCGAAACATCGAAGCAGGTAGCACTAATGGCAACCACCGATTACAGCTTGGATCGCGGACTACCCTCCAATGTCGAGGCTGAGCGCTCGCTGCTGGGCGCGATTCTGCTGGATAACACGCTCTATACCGACGCCGGCGCCGCGCTCAAGCCCGACGATTTTTTCCTCGATGCGCATCGTCGCATTTACTCCCGCATGCTCGATATGGCCGACACAAGTCGGCCCATCGACATCGTGACCCTTAGCGAAGAACTGAACCGCCACAAGGAACTGGAGGCGGTTGGCGGTGCCGCTTATCTCTCGTCGCTCACCGATGGCACGCCGCGCCGCACCAGCATTGAGCATTATGTCCGCATCGTGCGCGACAAGTCGCTTGTTCGCGGCGTTATTCGTGCGGCCAACACCATCATGCAGAACGCGCTCGACCAGTCGGACACAGCCGCCGATGTGCTCGACCGCGCCGAAGCGGAGATTTTCAGTCTTTCGGAGAACCGCAACCAGCAGGACCTTATCTCGGTCGCGCAGGTTGCGATGGATTCATTCGGCGGCAATCTTGACAAGCTCTATGAGCGCGGCGGGCGCATCACCGGCCTGGAGACCTACTTTAGCGATCTCGACGAACTTACCAGCGGGCTGCAACGCAAGGAACTGATTATCATCGCCGCCCGCCCCTCGATGGGAAAAACGGCTTTCGCCATCAACATTGCCGAGAACTGCGCCGTGCGCGATAACAAATTAGTTGCCGTCTTCTCGCTGGAGATGGGTAGGGAGGCATTGTTGCACCGCATGCTCTGTTCGCAGTCGCGCGTCGACTCACAAAACCTGCGCAAAGGATTTCTGGGAAAGGAAGACATGGGGAAGCTGCGCGACGGGTTGGACGCGCTTATGCAGGCGCCTATCTACATCGACGACACGCCCGGCATCTCCATTACCGAATTGCGCGCCAAGGCGCGGCGGCTTAAACAAAAAGAGGGACGGCTCGATCTGCTGGTTGTCGATTACCTTCAGCTCATGTCGGCCTCGGCGCCCGGCGGACGCCGTTACGAGAATCGCACTCAGGAAGTTTCAGCCGTTTCGCGCGGCCTCAAGGCCATCGCCAAGGAACTCGACGTGCCGCTGGTGGCGCTCTCGCAGTTGAGTCGCGCTCCGGAAAACCGCAGCGGCAAGGACAATGAACCCAAGCTGAGCGATCTGCGCGAGTCGGGCGCCATCGAGCAGGACGCCGACGTGGTTATGTTCCTGTATCGCCCGGAGGTCTACGACTACGAACACAAAGATCCTGACATCGAAAACAAGGCCAAACTGATTATCGGCAAGCAACGCAACGGCCCCACCGGCACCGTGCAACTGGCGTTCTTGAAGGCATTCACGCGCTTTGAGACCCTGGAGCGCAGTGCCTGGATGCAGTGAGCGGGCGTCATCCGCACTATCGCTCACCCGTTTGCGTGAGGGAATGCATTATGAGGAGCTTTACATGCGTGTTTTCAGCAACTTGGTCGACTGGAGACCCGCTGGTGGGCTTGGAAACATTGCCGGTGCGGTTCCGGATTACGGCCGCCAGCCGCAGGCTTCATTGTTCCTGGCCAGCTTGCTCTTCCAGTTCGCTTCCGAGCGTGCGAAAATAAGACTACCGCAATGAATTCCCCCATAAAGTCAGCTATCACGCCAGAGGTCATTCGCGATCACGGCATCACGCCCGATGAGTATCAGAAGATTCTGAAGTGGCTCGGCCGCGAGCCAACCATGACGGAGCTGGGCATTTTTAGCGTCATGTGGAGCGAGCATTGCTCCTATAAGTCGTCTCGCGTGCATCTCAAGCGCCTTCCAACCCGCAGCAAGCTGGTGGTGCAGGGCCCGGGCGAAAACGCTGGAATCATCGATATCGGCGACGGATGGGCATGCGCGTTCAAAATCGAATCGCACAATCATCCTTCGTTCATTGAGCCTTTTCAGGGTGCTGCGACCGGCGTTGGCGGCATTTTGCGCGACATCTTTACCATGGGCGCGCGGCCCGTTGCGGTTATGGATTCGCTTCGCTTCGGGCCTATCGGCGTTGCGCGCGGCGTCGTGACCGACCCGGCGACGATCGGCCGCAATCACTCGGTCATGGAAGGCGTTGTAAGTGGCGTCGCTTCTTACGGCAATTGCTTTGGCGTGCCGAATCTCGGCGGTGAAACCAAGTTCGAGCCCTGCTACTCCGGCAACCCTCTGGTGAACGCCTTTGCCCTGGGATTGGTGCGGCGCGAGAAGATCTTTTATGCCAAGGCGGCCGGCGCCGGTAATCCGGTGATCTACGTCGGCTCGAAGACGGGCCGTGACGGCATACACGGCGCCACCATGGCGAGCGAGGAGTTTAGCGAAGGCAGCGAGGCGAAGCGTCCCAACGTGCAGGTGGGAGACCCATTCCTGGAGAAGCTGCTGCTGGAAGCCTGTCTGGAGGCCATGGAGACCGGTGCGGTGGTCGGCATACAGGATATGGGTGCCGCCGGCCTGACCTGTTCCACATGCGAAATGGGTGGCCGCGGCAGTGTCGGGCTGGAGATCGAACTGGACCTGGTGCCGCAGCGCGAAACCGGCATGTCCCCTTACGAGATCATGCTGAGCGAATCGCAGGAGCGCATGCTGCTGGTGGCCGAGCGAGGCCGCGAGAGCGAGGTCTTCGCCGTCTTTCGCAAGTGGGGACTGGACGCCGTAACCATTGGGCGAGTGATCGCGGAAAACAAGATGCGCGTGCTCGAACACGGCAAAGTAGTCGCCGAGATTCCCAACGAGGCCCTCACCGACGATGCTCCGCTCTACAACCGGCCTCTGGAGCCCTGGACAGCGCCTGTTCCGAAATCGGTTCCTGCGGGCATCGTGTGGAGCGACGATTACGGCAGCAGCCTCAAGGCGCTGCTTGCATCGGCGAACATTTGCTGCAAGCGCTGGGTGCACGAGCAATACGATTCGATGGTGCAGACCAATACCGTGATCGGACCGGGAAGCGAGGCTGGCGTCATTCGCATCAAGGGAACGAATCGCGGATTGGCCATGGCGCTCGACGGTAACGGACGCTGGTGCTATCTCGACCCCAAGCTTGGCGCGATGCATGCCGTGGCCGAGTCCGCGCGCAATGTCGCCTGCGCCGGGGCGCGTCCGGTGGCAGCCACCAACTGCCTGAACTTTGGCAATCCTGAGAAGCCGCCAATCATGGGCCAATTCTCGGCCGTGATCGATGGCATCAGCGAGGCTTGTCTCAAACTCGGAACGCCGATCACCGGCGGCAATGTCAGTTTCTACAATGAAACGCTCGGAGAAGGAATTTACCCGACCCCGGTGATGGGCATCGTAGGAATCGTCGATGACGTTACCAAGGTTGTCGGCTCCAGCTTCCTCGGCGAAGGGCGTACGGTGCTGCTGCTCGATGCCTCGGGCCCGGAACGCATCTCCGAATTGGAAGCTGCCTTTGGTTCCTCTGAGTATGCCTCGGTTGTGTTGGGCAAATTATGGGGCCATCCGCCGGGCTTAGACCTCGACGGTGAGTTGAAGCTGCAACAACTTCTCATTCAGCTCGCGGCGGAGAGTCTCGTCGAGTCTGCCAAGGACATTTCCGAGGGCGGACTGGCGGTTACGCTGGCCGAAAAGTGTTTCGCGAGCGGAGTGGGAGCAGACATTAACGTGGACAGCGGGAAACTCAGCCCCGTCCAAGCCCTGTTTGGCGAAATATCATCCCAGGTGCTTGTTTCCTGCGACCCGGATCACGTCGACAGAATCCAAGAAGTAGCGAGACAGCGCGAAATCCAGGCAGAGCCTCTGGGCACGACTGGCGGCGACATCTTGAAGATTGACATCGATGGCGCGCTGGCTATGTCCGTCGGGGTCGCCGAGTTGAAGCAGGCGTGGACGTCGGCTCTGGAGTCTGCCTTGTATGTCGGGAGCGAAAACGCAGATTGAAGATTTAAGATTTTTGGTTTCAGATTGAATTCCACCGGAAATAACGCGAAATCAAGAATAACTGGGGAGAGATGCTGAACAGCAGGTCGGACAAATTTCACGATGAGTGTGGGGTCGTTGCCATCTGGGGCAATTCAGAGGCTTCGACATTGGCCTATCTGGGCCTGCATGCATTGCAGCATCGCGGGCAGGAGTCGGCGGGAATCGCCTCATCGGATGGCGAGCGGATTCTCCTGTACAAGGACATGGGCCTGGTGGCCGATATTTTCAACGATGAAACGCTGGCGCGCGTACCGGGCCGGCTCGCCATCGGCCACACACGCTATTCCACTACGGGTGACTCCGCGCTGCTGAATGCTCAGCCGATCCGGGTGGAATGCAACAAGGGACGCATCGCGCTGGCGCACAATGGCAACCTGGTGAACGCCGCCGATATTCGCAAGCGTTTCGAGCGGCAGGGTTCCATCTTTCAGACCACCAGCGACAGCGAGATCATCCTGCACCTGATCGCGCACTCAACCGAGCAAACTCTGGTGGAGGCGATCAGTGATTCTCTGCGCCGCATTGAAGGCGCCTTCTCAGTCGTGTTGATCACGCCGGACACAATTTTCGCCGCCCGTGATCCCCGCGGATTCCGTCCGCTGTGCATGGGGCGCATGTCCGCGGGCGACGGTCAGCGCGATGTCATCGTCTTTGCCTCCGAAACCTGTGCCTTCGACCTGATTGGCGCGACTTACGAACGCGATATCGAACCGGGCGAACTGGTCGAAGTCAATGATTCGGGTGTGTTCTCATATCGATTTGCCCCGGCGCTGCCGCAGTCGAAGTGCATCTTTGAGCACGTCTATTTTTCGCGCCCGGACAGCCTGATCTTCGGCGTGCCGGTGCAGGAAGCGCGCGAGGCCATGGGCCGCCAGGTTGCCCGCGAAGCTCCGGTCGAGGCCGACATCGTCGTCCCTGTTCCCGACTCGGGTGTGACGGCCGCAATGGGGTATTCCTTCGAGAGCGGCATCCCGCTGCAATTCGGGCTGATTCGCAATCACTATGTGGGGCGGACTTTCATTGAACCGGAACAGCGCGTACGGGACTTTGGCGTGAAGCTCAAGCTGAACCCGGTGCGCGCCATTCTGAAGGGCAAGCGCGTGGTGCTGTTTGACGACTCCATCGTCCGCGGCACGACCAGCAAGAAAATTGTGCGCATGATTCGCGACGCCGGCGCCAAGGAAGTTCACATGCGCATCTCGTGTCCGCCCACCATCTCTCCTTGCTATTACGGCGTGGATACGCCCACTCGCGGCCAGTTGATTGCTTCAAGAAAGACGGTGGAGGAAATTCGCGACTATATCGGCGCCGATTCGCTGGCGTATTTGTCACTGGAGGGACTGCGTCTGGCTTGCGGCGAGCGTCCGGGACAGCCCACCACGTTCTGCACTTCGTGCTACACCGGCAAGTATCCGACTGACTGGGTAGAAGTTCACGACATCAAACCGGCAGAGAAGGAATGTGCAGTCGTTACTACCACGCCTTGAAGCGGATAGCCGTGCAAGTTGCCGTTGAGCGGCAAGAACCAAGTAGGCCCAGTCTTAATGGCTGGGTCTTCACTTTTGCCCGTTAGCAGTATTAAAGCAGTTCCCGGGTTGCTATATACCGCCAAAAGACGTCATTCCGAGCGAGCGGCGCTTTGCGACGCGAGTCGAGGAATCTTTTGTGTTGCTTTACTACGGAAAAACACAAGATCCCTCCACTCCGTTTCACTTCGGTCGGGATGACGCTTCCAATCTACCCTACCGTGCGGCTACACCAATCCGGGAACTGCTCTAGGCGGCAGGGACTGTACTCTCGCTCTTAGTGGTTTGCCGGCATTGAATTTTTTCCCGGAACAGCAACTCGACTTCCCTCTTGGCTTCGGCCAGAGGCAGTGGCGGCACGGCTGTGATGATGCGCACGATACGCGCCAAGTCAAAATAAGACTTGCGGCATTTGTGCATAAAGTCCACCGGATACTCCGGCTTGCGCGCTCGCGCCTCTTCCGGATCCGCGTCGAGCAGCAGAGCCAAGTCGGGTTGCGGCGCGATCAGTCTGATGATCTGCACCCACAGGCGGGTCAGTGGATTCGTCAAAGGCAGGTTCGCCATCTCGTCGTAGATGTAGCGGTCAAAGATAACGACATCGCATCCCGAGCGCGTGGCGCGGGCCACCACGAAGTCAAGATGGACGGCATCAATCAAGTACAGGAGGTGGCGCATCAGCGTGAGATACCAGGCACGCACGTTCTTGTCGCGGCGCTTGACGGGGTGTTCAGGAGACCCCACGCCGCGCTCGCTTCCGTAGACCGTGTGAACGAATTCCTCGCGATAGCGCGAAAGCACGACGACATTGTCCCAGAAAGTCAAAAGCTGGTCGCTGAGTCCGAGTTCGGAGATCACGCGGCGCAGATTTTCGATCTGCGTCGTCTTGCCGCAGCCATCCATTCCGGAAAATGAAACCAGCATTGCACGTCTCTGTGTCAGTGCATTCATAATTCTGCCCCAGGTTCACCGCCTTGCAGGGCAGCTCGCTCTTAGCGAGCAGCAGCACGCGTGCTGCCCGGTGCCGTGCTGGGCGTTCCTTTGGACAACCCTGCTACGGTTCCGACTGCTATGCCAGCGGCAGCCACGGCCCCGAGTTTCAAAAACAGAGAGCGCATCTGGTGCTGCTTGGCGCCGGCAATAGCCGTTCCAGCCGGACGCGAAGCTCCACCGCCGTTCGCGGGAACACTCTCGGCAGTCGCGGTTCCCAGGGGTTCGGTGGTGACTGTCGAAGGCTGACTCGGCTGCTGCGACAATTGTGTTGAAGGCGCAGGCGCCGTCGGTAGGTTTTGCTGAGCAGGCGGCTGTTGTGTTTCCGGCGCCGGCGTCAGCGGACCTTGCGAGGGATTGACCGTCGTGCCGTTGATGACCGGGGCCGGCTCGGATTGCGGCGGCTGTGTGGGTTGCTGCCAGGCGTGCAACAGTTCTGGCGCGCCACAGAGCGCAAATCCAACGGCAAGAACTACGACTTTTGTTACGGCAATTTGCAGTTTCATGGGGAACTTTCTCCTGCCATCCGGCAGGGTTTGTCACTTCGATCCTGGGGCCACCTTGCGGGTCGACAATGTACTTTCCATGGGGTTGGCCTCAACCGTTCTGGTGATTTCCAGAACGCGCTCTATGTCGGCATCTTTGTCGTACACCAGGTTTCGCATGCGATTCTTGGCATACCGCCACAGATTGGCGAGATTCGTTTCGTACCAGCACGACTCGGGCATCCTGGCGGAAAAACCGCACAGCACCCGAAATCGGTTCTGAAGGAGGGTTCCATCCGTTAATAGGGCGGCGGTGAGGCGATGATTGCCTTCCAGAATGGTGAACGGCAAATGCTCGTCGATTCCGATCAGCAGCACGCAACTACGGGTCTGGTCAACACGCAAACGGTAACTGAGAGCTTGCACTTTCGAGATGAACTCACGAGTTCTGCCGGAAAATTTCTTATGGCGAATGCGCTCGACAATGTCTTCCAACAGGAAACTGCCTGACGCAACCCGGCGCCACTGCGCACGGGGAAAAACGCGTAACAGCGCAAGATCCCCCGGCTCGATGCAGACTTCCCACCACTGCGTGTCTGCCGGCAGCTCGCGCCACATGTGTCCGCGACGGCGGAAGAGCAGCGCCCTGCGCAGTGCGTTCTCGTCCTCATTTTCGATATCGGCGTGCATGACGAGGTGTTCGAAGCTATCCCGGTCGCGATGAAATTCATCCCGGTAAAACTCGTTCTTGAGGAACTCGGCGATGGCGGCAGCCTCGGTAACTCTCAATAGCCTTTTCATGCCGCCTCCTCGACGCACGCCTTGCTCCGGGCAAAGAACGGTACGGACACAGCAATCAGGAGCAAAATGCGCAAGACCTGCTGAACGACGATTACTTGCAAAAGGGTGGAATGGAAGGCGGCGACCCCTGCCATCACCAATCCGCTGACCACAAGTTGGAACCAGCCGGTATTGGCGATTCGGCGAGACATTTCGTAAGTAATCAGCACGACGCTCAGGGCGTAGGTGCCCGTGGCAATCGCATTCATCGTCAGCAGCAGCTTCATCCCTTCGTGGTGAAAGCCGTTGCCGAACAACGTCCCGACCACCAGGCCCGGGAACGCTGCCAACAACAAAACAAAGCCGACGGACAGACCGGCGACAAACAGCAGCGGCACGACCAGGGTCTTGCGGCTTTCATGTTCTACGGCTTGACCGGCGGAAACCGGGAACATGGCGCTGGTCACAGACCAGGTGGCGAAGTAGAGAAGGCGTCCGACCAGGGCGACGGCGGCATATAGGCCGGCATCGCGCGGCGCAAAGTAGTGCTTCACCATCAGGATGTCGATGTTGCTGATAATGACCTGCCCGATAAAGAAGATGATCGCCTGCATACCCTCGCTGAAGGAAGCCACCTGCCCCGGTCCGGATTCGCCGCGCAAATCGGTATCTCCGGCGGGCAGCAAATAGGCGGCGAACACCGATAGCGAAATGCTTCCCACGGCGCCCATCACGCCGGCTCCCATCAGCACGAAGCCAATCGCCGCAATCAGCTTCACCATGGCCTCAGCGATCAGGTTGACACTGAGGCGAACAAATTGACAGGTGCCCTGCATTCCGCCACGGCGTACGCCCAGGGGGATGTAGAACAACATCCCAAGCGCAAGCACCTCAATCAGCCGTTTGGACGGCAGGCGCAGGTATTGGGAAATTGGCCCGCTCAACAGCAACAGCGAGACGCAGAGGCCCAGCCCTATGCTCCAGGCTTGGCGCATCAGCGTCCGGTAGACGGAGGCGCGCCCGCCTGCTTGCTGATTGCGCGCGATGAATTTGGCCGTAACAAGCTGAAACGCCAGGTTGATGCAGGAGGCGAGCATGAGCAGCGTCACCGCCGCCGCCGCGTGACTGAAGTCGCCGGGCCCCAACAGATGAGCGACTCCAATGTTGTAGCCGAAATTCGCCAGGCTCACAAAGCCCGAACCGACCAGCATAATCAGGCTGCCGGACAGTACCAGGCCACGCGATTGCTGGGAGTGCAGCAACCGGCCCGCAAAGCCCGCTTTGCGCTCCGCCCACTCGAATACGGCGTCGTGCTTGGAACTCATGCTGCGTGTTCGTTGTTTCCGCCCGGCTGAACTTGACTGATCGCCACCTTCGAACCAGCGCTGGGGAATGGAATCGTTGAAGGTTCCGCGGCGGAGAACTGCCGCATGACATTGGGCAGGAAGCTGCTGAAGCTTCGCGCGGCATCGGTCGCCGAATTGTAAATCTCGAATAACCGTCCGGTGCGGGTCAACTCGAGGATGACCATGGCTTCCGCCGAAGGGGCGGCCAGCTTTACGTCCCCGTCGCGCTTCATCGCTTCGCTCATGCAGTGGAGCAGCATGTCGACGCCCGCTGAATCCAGTTGCCTGACATTGGAAAGATCCAAAACCACCTGCGGCCGGTCGGATTGCAATATCGGTTCGATCGCACGCATGAACAGGCGCGCTTCTTTCAGGTTGACCCGCTCAGGAACTCGCTTCACAATCACCGGTCTACTCGTTTCCATATCGCCTCGCTGTCATCAATTCGGACGCAAAATGACGATCGGCGCGATCTTGATGCTCGACCGCCGCGGTCGAGAGAGAAGGCGGAGCCACTTGGATCGCCTCGGGCAAAGTGGCCGGAATTTCCCTTCTCTTTTCGCGCAAGTTCGAAAGCAAAACTTTCGGCATATAAAGAGCTAGATTGAGCATGTCGCTCAGAGCCCTCACCGTGGCACTGGTGGGAGCCATGGCGATCAGCCTTTCATCGGCGATCTCCACATCCACTTGGCGTTGCAAATGAAAGATGTGCCGGAACCCGACCACGGAATAGCTGACATCGAGTCCGGCGCCAACCAGGCTGAATGGCAGGACGGTCGAGTTTTCTATCACCGTGCCGCAGTCGATCTCCGAGTTGCGTTCTATGACACTGCCGCGAGTGACGACCGCTAATGCGCGGACGCGAGCGTATGCGCCGATATAGGCCGGTGCCACGATCCGCGCCTCGCGGTGAATCCGTGCGCCCGGAGCGGCCCACACACCCGGCTTGATCTGCTCGCCCCGTGGTTCGATGCCGTTTATTCCGGCGAATGACTCCAATGCCAAGCGGCGAAAATCCGCAATGGTTCGCAGGCGGTTCTGGGGGCCTTCCAAAAGAAAAACGTCGGGCGGAACCCGGAAGCGGTCCAGCATGTTGCGGAAGACGAATGCGGCGTCATTACGCCGGGAGGCGCTGATCACAAATAAATCCAGAGCTTTGCCCTGCTTGTCGCAGACTTGCGTCAACCGGCTTTGACGATCGAGGTGAAACTGCACCAGCTTTTCGAAGTCGACAATCATGTGGGAATCGAGCCGCAACACCACGATCAACTCGGCCCCGTTCTGGGCGAAATCGTTGAAGACGGCCTCTGCAAATCGCCAGAACTGGCCGTTCGCCGCCTTAAACCAGCGAAGATCAGGGCTGAGATTGCGATCCGGAAACTGGTCATACTCGGAGATAACCGCAATCGAGCTGATGCCCTGCTGATGCATGCGATGCGTGACGCGGTTCAGCAGACTGGCCCCTAGCAGGTCCAGCATGGCGAGTGGCACGCCGCTGAAATGCTCGCTGGAGGCTTCGGGTTTGCCCCCGATCAAAAGAATTGCCCTTACATCCATGGTGTCCACCTGGGAGTTGCAGCACGGAATATCGCCGAACGCGACGGCACCCATCCGGGGATTCGGCGAAAACGCGAAAGCGGCTCCAGCGCGCGCTGATGCTTATGCAAGTCAAAGGAGCGCAAGTATTGACGGACAATCTGCGGCATCGTCATGCGCAAGGCCGCCGAAAAATTCTGCTCCGCCATCTCTTGCATCAGCGGAACGTCCTCGATCACCTTGCAAATGCAATTGGCCAAATCATTAGGGTCTCCAGTTTTGTAGAACCGGATTGCCAGCCGCTCGTCGTCGCCCATCTCCTGAAAATCGGGAATGTCGGCACAGATGATCGGGACACCGTATTCACAGGCAATGTGCGCCACTCCGCTCGAACCGGTGGCGGAGGAATACGGCATGACCATGACTGAGGCGGTGCGGAACAGTTCGGGGATCTGCTCTTCCGCCACGTACCCTGTGAAGTTGATGTGAGGGTTGTCGCGGAAGCGCTCCGCAACCGATTCGACGTAGCCGGGTGCCTTTGGGTGATTGGAACCGGCGATTACGAGCCGAGCCTCAGGCATGCTTTCCTGCACCTTGGCAAATGACTCGATGAGCAATTCAAGGCGCTTGTAGGTGCCCCATTTCCCAAACGCCAGGACGCGGTGTTGGGGATTGCCGCGCCGAGCAAAATCAGGCATCTCGGGTCGGGCGGAAAGAATACCGTGTGCTCGAAAGTGGACATTTTCGCCGCCGTATCTCTCCATCAAGGTACGACGGTAGGCCGGCAGCAGTACCGAGACGGAGTTGGCCATCAGAAGCACATGAGTGGCAAGACGTCCCGCCGCACGGTAGACGCGTGGATAACGCACGCCAGCATGCCCCAGGTCAACATTATCCATCAGGTGGTGCAATGTAACGTGGGTGTAAAAACCGGACAGCCGCATCAGAGCCGGAATCGCGAGACCGGCGAAGGCAGCGACTGGACTGCTTCCGAATGTCGAGAACAGCAAGTTAAACCAAACTACGTCCGGCTTAACATCGACGAATCGCTTTGAGCAGACGAAGCGGATTTGACAGATCATTAAAGGACCAGCAGCGAACAACGTCGAATCCCTCGACTTCGGGTTGCTGCGATTCAAGCTCGTCTGCCAACACCGTAAGGCTGAGCAGAGGATCCCGCTGCAGTTCTTTCGCGATGTGATATCCGTATTCGTTCAATCCCCGCCGGCTCGGCGGGAACGCAGTCACCAGACAGATTTTCATCGGGCCCCCTGGCCTAAAAGACAGTCAGACGCACCATCGGACGAAGGACGGTCTGACCGTGGCCAGTAAAATCAAAATAATCCGCAGTTTCAATTCCGAAAGAGAATCGAAGTGGATACTCAACCGGAACCGGGCCGCCCACATCTTCCATAGAGCGGCGAATTGGTTTTGTATAAGAGATGAAGAAACTGTTCTGCACGTTGTCATAGGAATTAAATCCTTGACCACGCGAGAATGAAAGGTTGGCGTCGGCGCTCCACCGGTTATCGAATCGGTAGTGCACTTCTCCAGCCGGCCTGAGTACCTGCGCGAACCAGGAAGTCTGCCCGCCTGGCACAAGGCTCGGCTCTTGCACGCGCCAAGACCGGATGTAGTCGGCCAAGACCGCCACTTTCAGCTTCTTTCCAAACTGGTGCTGCAGACCGCCGGAAGTCACCGTCGAGTAGAACTCGCGGGTCAGGGGATTGAACTTCAGGTCGCGGACCGAGTACGCGGTGATCAATTGCGTGCGGCCCCAGGGTCGCCCGACCGTGAATTGGATACGTGCGCCGACCTCACTGGAATTGAGATTCTGGTCCAAGAATGGTCCGGACTCGTGAAAAGCGCTGCCTTGCACCGCAAGCCAGTTTCCGAAGGAATTGGAGGAGGCGTAGGCAAATTGCCGGAACAGGTTCTGGTTCATCTGCACCGGCGACTGCTGGTCGCGGCGCAACGTGAACTGAATTCCAGAGTTGAAGGCGATCGCGTTTCGTCCAATGTGCAGAACTGGATTCAAAGCGCCATTGAAGTTGTAGTCGTAGGTGTCGCGATCGAAAATCAACCCCTCATTGGGAAAGGCAAATTGGCCGCGCGCATTTCGCAACTGGAAAAAGCCGCTGATTAACGGCATGCCTTCCTGGTGAACGCGAAAGCCGTTTGTCCAGACGGTCTCCAGCGAGTTGAAGGGACCAGGCAGGTTGGTCGGGCCGGCCCCGTTGGCGAGCGCGTTCAATTGGTAAACCGTGGCGTCATCCATCAGGCCATGCATGTCGAAATCGGTGTCGACACTGATCTTCTTGGTTACCCGTAAGCCTTCTTGCCCCGCCGCCTCCTGCATGGAGCGCTCCGCAATTTCATCGTCGCCGCCCAGTTCGCTGGCGTGAGCAAACGCAAGCATGGCTTGGCTGGTGTCATGCCGCTGGCGGTAGATGTTGCCCATCGTCAGCGCATAGTCGTAGTTGTCCTTGAAAGTGTCAGGATTTTTGATGGCGGCCAAAGCGCTTTGCGCCCGCTCCGTTTCTCCCTGAGCGAGCAGAGTGTTGGCCATGCCAAGCGCGACCACCTCGTCGGCTGCACCGGCTGCCTTGGCACGCTGGAAATACTTGGTTGCAAGATCGAAATCGTTCATCGCGAGCAGCAGGTTACCGGCTTCGATCAGGTTGTCGGCCGAGACCGGCTCGGCTTCCCCGATGCGCGCTTCCGCCAGGGACAGTGAGATCTGCTGGAGTGCGTCGTTGTTCTTTCCTTCGCGTTCGAACAGCCGCGCGATTGCCAGGCGCGCTTCCACCCGGTTGCCGTCTGGCGCTTGCAGAGCGCGCGAGAATCGCTCCATGGCGCCCTGCCGATCTCCCAACGTGAGCAGCGCGTCGCCGGTGTTCAGCAGAATCGACGACAAGTCGGGGCTCAGTTTCTCTGCTGCGGCTACGTACTGCAGGGTCCGCTCGCGGTCATGCAATTCGGCGTGGGCATGCGCCAGCGAGGCATAAATCAGCGGATCATCGGGCGAGAGACGCAGCGCGTCGTTGAGGGTGTGAATCGCATCCTGGTAGCGGCGTTCGCGGTCTTGCGTATCGGCCAGAGCCAGGTGCAGCTTCAGATCGTCGGGGGCAAACTTGAGGGCGGCGAGATATTCGCGTTCGGCCGGGCGCAACAACCGTTGCTGCCGGAGTGCCGTGGCCCGCGCCAGGTGCGTGGCTCCAGACTCGCCCAACTGTTTCTCGGCGAGTTCCACCTGCTCGAGCGCAATGCGGCCATGGTGCAGTTCCAATTGCGAGAACGACATGCCGAGGTGCGCCACGCCGTTATTGGGCGAGAGACGCAGTGCCATTTCGAAGTCCTGGATCGCTCCCTCGGCGTTCTGCATATCATTGCGCACATACCCACGATTGACGTATGCGTCGACCATGTTCGGATCGCGCTCGATCGCGCGTGAGTAGTCGTCGACCGCTTCGCCCAGCAGCTGATTTTGCTTGTGCACGTGGCCGGCGAGCAGAGGGAAATTGGCTTCCTTCGGCAAGATGGTTTCATACTGCTCAACGAGGCCGAGCACGTCGTCGAAGCGTCCGAGATTGTAAAGATCGTATGCAAGATAGACGGACGCGTTGCGATCCTTGGGAAGCTGCTGGATCACCCGATAGCCAATCTGTGCCGATTCGAGGAACTTGCCGGTATGGAATAAGTAACGCTCGGTCTCCCGCATGACGCGGGGGTCATCCAGCATCTTCCCGTTGGCACGCGCAATCCACTCGCCGGCGAGAGGTATTTGCCGCGCCTCAATCGCGGCGTTTGCACCGTTTGCAACCACGATGGCGTTGGCCGGCGCCAGTTTGTACGCCTTCTGGTAATTCAGCTCCGCCTTGGCGAACTCGCGCGTCGCCGTGTACAGGTCGCCAAGTGCAAGAAACGGCACGTAGTCATCCGGGTACTCGCGAGCGTACAGATCGAAAAACTTCTCAGCGGTCTTGGAGTCGCCTTCGTCGCGCGCAAGGTAGCCCAGGCCTTCCATCGCCAGGCGGTTCCGCGGATCCTTTTGCAACACGTCCGAATAAGTCGCCCGCGCCTCCTGCTTGCGGTCCATCTTCCAGAGCAGCGCGGCGTATTGCAGCGTGATGTTCAGGTTCTCCGGATCGAGCCCTGCCGCCTGCTTCAAGTCGGCCTCGGCGCCGCTGTAATCCTGGCTGGCGGTTTTTACGGCTGCCCGGACACGCAGAAACTCGGCCCGCGCGGTACCCTCGATGTGCAACTGATCCATCATTTGCTCGGCCACCGCAATCTGGCGGCGCGCGTTCATGTCGTCGCCCGCGTCGCGGTAAAGCTCCGACAGATTGAGCCGCAGTTGAATCGGATAGAGCTGCCCTTCCGGGGGAACGCCCGCGGGCAGGTTCGCAATCGCCGCGTTGTACTCGCGGATGGCTTCCGGGCTGCGGTCCTCCGCCTTCGCAAGCTGCGCCCGCAAGGCGTGTAACCGGTAATGATTGGCATCCAGAATTTCCGCGCGGCCAAGATATTCGCGCGTCCTGTCATGCAGCCCAAGGCGCATGAATGCCGCCGCCGCGCTCAGTTGCAGGCCGATCTGGCTGGGCGCCAACTTGGCGGCCTTGGCGTAGGAGTCGGCGGCTTCCTGCTTATCGCCGTTCAACTCGTAACTGTATCCGAGGTCGGCCAGCACGTCGCTGTTGAATACCGGTGAGTTCCTCAAGGTCGAAATCGCGGCCTTGTAATCGTGCTCCTCGCGGTAGTAGTTGGCGACCGCGCGAAACACCATGGGATTGTGCGGGTCACGCGCCCTGGCCTGATCCAGCAACTGCCGCGCGCGCTCCGGTTGTTTCAGCTTTATGTAAGCGACGGCCAGCATCAGTTCAGCATGCGACGTTGGATGAATGGCCTCGGCACGCGACAGCAGCTTGATTCCTTCCTGTAGCTCGTTCGTGCGAATGAACAACTCGCCGGCCACCAGCAGATCATTCTCGCGGCGCGGGCTGGCGTTGATCACTTGCATAAGCAGCTTCTTCGCGTCGTCTATGCGGCCCATGCGGGCGTAGGTCTGCGCCTTCCCCGACAGTCCATCCAACTCGCCGGGACGCACCCGCAGGCCTTCGTCATAAGCTTGCAGCGACTGCTCGAAACGTCCGGCTAAACGCGAGGTGTATCCCAGGAGAAACCAAAGCTTTGCATCCTTCGGGGCGGCTTTGACGGCGCGCTGCGCGAAGTCGGCGGCGGACGAGGGGTTTCCACGCCGCAGCGCATCTTCGGCAGCCCTGGCGTTGCGGCCGACCTCAATGCTGCTGCCCCATCCCAACTGCCCGCCCGATCCTTGATCGGGTTTGGTGTTCTTCTGTTCAGATTTCACGTTCTTCTGGCTCTCGCTGGACGGCGTATTCGCGGGCTGCTGCTGTTCGCCTCCAATCTCAAATGTCTGCGCCGAAACCAAGGCGGCAGAGCAGACTGCAAGCAGGGAACAGATCAAAACACTCGAGCTCTTTTTCACGTGGGACACTCGGTTGTGCGTTCGCGGGGGGACTGTCCGCGAGTAGCTGACTACTGTTCCGATGCAGTTGAGCAGCGAACGGCTGTTTCCGGCAGCTCCGGCTGGGACAAAATTCCTGTCTGAGGGCATCAATATGCTTCAACTGGGACTCCAGATTCCGACTCGGAGAGAAAATTAACGTCCCCGGCCGGCAAAAAGAGGAATTCGCGTTCTCACCGGCAAACTTTCCAGCTATTCAGGGAATCAAAACAACTCTGATGAAAGCGCGGAGGATGTCCCCCTTGTTACAGACGTCGATAGATGATTCCCGCCGCCCGATTCCCCAAATGGCAATCGTGCTGCTCGCGTTAGCGGTGCACGGCCCGTTGCTGTTATTGCAACTGCCGGCTAACTCCTACGATGCCAGCACCCACATCTTTTTTGCGGCGCATTACGCAAAGAGCTGGTTTAACCCCTGGAACCAGAACTGGTTTGCGGGTTTTTCGCAAACTACCTATCCGCCGCTGACACACCAGTGGATAGCTCTTTTCTCCCATTTGATGGGGTTGACGATGGCCTACATGGTGGTGCAGCTGATTGTCGTGCTGCTGCTGACCGTGGGGGTCTACCGGTACTCCCGGCTCTGGGTAAGCGAGCGGCAGGCGAGCTACGCTGCGATTGCCTCAATTTTTCTCGGTTCGCTGGCGATGCTGGTGTACCAGTCGGGCCAGTTGCCGACGACAACTGCGGCGGCGTTGACGCTTATCGCGCTTCCTTATTTTTACAATTGGAACCGGCTGGGTCGTCTTACCGACTTCGCAAAAGGCGTGTTTCTCAGTCTGACGGCTGCGGCGGCGCACCACGTTACATTTCTCTTTGGCGCTATCCTGTTCGCGATACCAGTGATTTGGCTGTCGTTCATCGACCGTCATGATGAGGAAGCGAACGCATCCAGCGGCGGCATTGCTTTACGCACGTTGTTTTTTGCCGTCTGCAACGCGATTGGCTCGCTCGTCATATTGCTTCCTTACTTCATCGGACTGCTCCACAACCCGATCAACCAGATGCCGATCCCCCATCCCAGCCGCGATAATTACCTCCTGGTCGCACATAGCGGAGCTAATTTCTGGCTGATACCGATGGGCGCTTTGATCCTGGCGATCCCCTATATTCTGGTCAAAGGCTCGTCCGACCGTCGCTTGCGGCCTCTGCTGTTCGGCTGGTACCTCACCACCCTGCTGGGATTGGGCGGTACGACGCCTCTCGGCAAGTGGCTGCTTGGACGCGCGTTCTACATTTTGACCTTCGAGCGCTTTACCTTCTGGGCGACCCTGATGGCCGTTCCGTTTGTCGGCCTGCTGGCGGATTCGCTCATCCAGCGCTATTCCCGCAAAGCCATCGTTGCCCTTTGGGTTGCTGCCGTGGCCACCTGCGGCATGGCGGTTGGCTGGATCAATTTCAGTCCCATAAACGAAGGGGATTTCAATGTTCAGCCGATGGTGAACTTCCTAAACCGCGATGACCACTCCAAGTTTCGCTATATCACGCTGGGCTTTGGCAACAAATTTGCCAAGCTTTCCGCTCGCGTCAGCGCCAGCAGCCTCGATGGCGATTACAATTCCGCGCGCTTGCTGCCGGAGATGACCGCTTATGGTGCCGCTCAACTCTATAGCTCGAAGTATTACGGAACTTCGGGCATGGAAGCTCTGCGCGCCGTGCTGAAGCACGCCGATCAGTATGGGCTCCGTTACATCTTCGTCAAAGATCGTTTCTACGAACCATTGCTCGCCTTTTCCGGATGGCGCCAGGTGGAAACCTATGACGACGGTCTAGTCACGCTCTGGACCAAAGACGATGCTCCACCAGCGCGGAAGGTCGACTTCGGCGGGTGGACGCCGCCGATGTGGCAGTGCATCTTGTGGGGAATTCTGCCGGTTGGCACCAGCCTATTGTCCGTGCTGGTTCTGCTGGTGCTGCCTGATGCCAGGCGCGCGGATACGACACTGAAATTCCCGACGGCCGCGTCGACGGAAGTCGCTCTGCGGGAGGCAAAGTGATGAAACGGGTCCTACCGATCGCCCTCATTGTGGTTGCGGCCGTGCTGATTGCGATGGGCACCGTACATAGCACTCGGCCATTCACGGCGAAGACACCCGACGAAGCCGTACGGGGATTGCTCGGCCATGTCAAGTCGCACGTTGGCGCTTGGGGCAAGGCTGAATCTGACGATATTCGTGGCGCGTATGCTTACGTCGCCAAGCAGAGTGATATTGACATTCATTCGTTTGCCCGCGATCTGGGCGGAAGCAACGGCTCGCTGCGCACCTATTCCTCATTACAATCGTTCGAAACCAAGGTACTGAACCAGGACGATAACCAGGCCGTCGTGCGCGCCACCATGCAGTGGTCATCCGCCGTGGGCGCCCTTTACGATACGCGCGATTTCCAGGTGGTGCGCGAAGACAATAACTGGAAAGTGGTGTGGCGCGTGGTCAAGCAGCCTAAAGTTCCGCCGCAGGTCATCCCGGTGAATTACTTGCGCTGGGATATCATTACCCGCGGTTCGGATGACGACTGGGGCTCGCAAAACGTCGATGCTCCGCATGTGCGCATCGTCTCCATGAACGCCATCGCGCGGGATGGGGGAACCACTGTGCTCGGCGAGATTGTGAATGAAGATACGGTTCCCGCGTTTGTCTCAGTCAATGCCACTCTGCTCGGCAAGGATGGCGCGATTCTGGGGCAGGAAGAGAGTTTCGACAAGATTTCCCATACCTTGCTGCCAAAGGAAATCTCGCCCTTCCGCATTGACTTTCCTGAGGTGACGCTTGCGAAGGTGAAATCCGTGCGGATGCAGCCCGCATCGCTGCTAGTGCCCGCCGCCGCCGATCCAGTGATTGGCGTGCTTCACCAGCGGCTGGAGAAAGATCTGCGCGGACGCCCGGTTTTAAGGGGCGAGCTGGTCAACGAGAGCGGTCAGACGGTAAATATCCCGCACGTGCTCGCTACTTATTACGACAGCTCCGGGCGCGTCATCTGGGTTTCCGATGGTTACGTACAACAGGCTCTGCTGCCCCAGACGCCGGTGCCGTTCATGGTCGACGTCCGCGAGGACTTGGCTGCAAACGTTCACAGCTATCGCGTGACGGTAAACCAGTACAGCATTCATGCGCGGCAGCCATAGACCGGTCTTGCCCGCGCTGAAGGTTGTCGGTATGCAACAACGTTGATATTTGCCTTAGGAGGACCATGAGGAAATTCCTTTTGCTGCTGGCCATGGCGTGTGCCGCCTCGCAATGGTTGGCGGGCGCTCCTCTGCGGGTGCCGGACAGCGTTCAGGCCGGGCAGGAGCTGTCGATTCCAACCAGCGGCAGTGGCGAAGCCACGCTTTATCTGTTTGGGCCGAGCCACGCGGCGAAGCATACGGTGAAGCTCGGGAGCCCTGTAATCTTAACGGGCGACGAGTTGGCGAGCGCCGGGCGTTACGTCGTGGTCTTGAACAAGGAATCCGCAACGTTCTTTGTGACTGCGGGTCCGGTATCGACCGTGGCTTTCATCGCCCGTCCTTCGCGTGTTCCTGCGTCAACCAGGGATGTCGTGAGCGGAACGGTCTTTCTCTTTGATCGTAACCAGAACCTGGTGCTGTCGCCTCAGCCGGTGAGCTTCAGTCTTGCGGTGCCCGGTGCGCCCGATGTACGGCGCACGGAAACCTCCAAGGGCGGAGTCGCCTGGACGCGGTTGGATTCCAGCCGCAGAGCGGGAGCGGCACAATTCGTCGCCTCGGCGGGAGTGGCTTCCGTACGGCGGGTAGTCGAGGAAGTCGCCAGCGATCCATGCAATATCCGCATCCACGCTGAGCGCGCCAAGGGCGGTTCCATCGCAGTTCAGACGGACCCGATTCGCGACTGCGCGGGAAACCCGGTTCCGGATGGCACAATCGTCACATTCACATCCGTCGACGCGGCCGGACGCAGCACGGTGGATGCGCGCATCAAGCGCGGAATTGCGCAGGCTGAGCTACCGGCCTCGCGGCAGGCAACCATCTCGGTGGCAGCGGGCGTTGTCATCGGAAACGAGATTCGCTGGGGAGGCGGACAGTAATGCGGGCGCGAATCCATATTAGACACCTGCTGTTCGGACTGTTGGCAGCGTTGATTGCCGCTGCGGCCCCGCTGCCGGCCGCTGAAACCGGATTTGCCGTCATTCTGGACACCTCTCAGTCGCAACCCCGCCATGTTGAAGAGGGGACCATGGCATCCGTGCAACGCGACTACGGTCATGCATGGCGCGCCATGGCTACGGCCATGGAAGAGAACAAGGCTGGCTTGCTCGGCTCCGACTTTGTGGGTCTTGCCAAGGATCAACTGTCGCAGGCGATTGCCGACCAGAGCAAAAGCGGATTGAAGCGGCGCTACATCGATCACGGTCATCAGGTGCGAGTAGTTTTTTACTCGCCCGACGGTTCGGCGATGGAATTGCACGACACCGTCCGGCTTGAAATCCAATTGCTGGATGGCGACAAGGTAGTTCACAGCGACCAGGGGACATTTTATTTTCTGGCCTTGATGACGCCGGCAGAGAACAGTTGGAAGGTGCGGCTTCTGGAGAGCGTTTCCAGTTTCTAGGCCAGCATTTCCTGTTCAACCCCGAAACGCGCAACCGCGGCGCATTTTCAGGAAAAGGCAGCGTTCACGCGGGTTTAGCGAAGTTTTTGCCGCCTGCAAACGTCTTGTCGCAAAAGCCGATAGAATAGCATTACTGATGCGTAAGGAAGCGGCAGCAACATCCAAGGTAAACGGCTGGTTCCAATGAAGATTTCCATGAAGATCCTTTTTGCTCTGCTCCTGACCACGTCGATCTGGGCCTTGGCTCAACAGGATGGTCAGCCGGGGGTGATGAACCCGCCGCCGCTGCCCGGGACAGGTAGCCCGCAGAACAGCGCCGCTGCTTCCTCTGCGACCCCATCGGCCGCTCCGGTCGCGCCCGAGCAGAAAGTCGATCGCGCGCAGTCTTACTATCATTATTCCTTGGCGCATATTTACGAAGAGATGATGGCGATCACCGGCCGCTCCGAGTACGCCAGCAAGGCGATCGACGAGTACCGGAAAGCGGTGGAGAACGATCCCAAATCGGAGTATTTGAATGCCGGGTTGGCCGAACTCTACCTCAAGACCGGGCGTATCCGCGACGCCGTCACCGAGGCGCAAGACATTATCAAGCAGAATCCAGGCAATCTGGATGCGCGCCGCTTGCTGGGCCGCATTTATTTACGGTCGCTGGGCGACATGCGTGCGGGCGCCCAATCGCAGAACATGCTCCAGCTCGCAATCGAACAGTACCAGGAAATCGTCAGGCAAGATCCCAAGAGCCTGGAAGATCACCTTCTGCTGGGGCGTCTCTATCGCCTGAACAACGACACGACGAGCTCCGAGCAGGAGTTTCGCACGGCGGTGCAGCTAAACCCTGATTCCGAGGAAGCGGTTTCGACGCTCTCGTATCTCTACAACGAAGAGGGCAATTTCGATCGGGCTCTCAACATATTGCTGAGCATCCCCGAGAAAAGCCGCAGCTCAAAGCTGTATGCGGCACTCGGCTACACCTACGAGCAGAAGAAGGATTTCAAGAGCGCCATTCAGTCCTACTTGAAGGCCGTCAGTGCGGATCACGACAATCTGGACGCCATGCGCGGGCTGGCGCAGAACCTGCTGAATGACAATCAGCCCGATGCCGCGCTCGACCAGTACAAGCAGATCACCGAAGCCGATCCTCAGGACGCGCAGAGTTACATGCGCATGGCGGATATTTACCGTCGCGACGGCAAATTCGACCAGGCGTTGGCGGTGCTGAAGAAGGCGCAGACGATTGCCGAAGATTCTTTCGAGGTTCCCTACAGTATCGCCACTATTTACGAAAACGTGGGCCGCTATGACGAAGCGGCGCAGATTTTGCAAGACCTCTTGAAAAAGACCGAAAAGGCTGATGGCGCTTACTCCGTTCCGGAACGCAACAACCGGTCCATCTTCCTGGAAAGATTGGGCACGGTTTATCGCGACCAGAACAAGACTCAACTGGCGGTGGAAACATTCCGCAAGTTGGTCGCGCTTGGCGACGAGAGCGCCTCGCGTGGCTATCAGCAGTTGGTTGAGACCTATCGTGACGCCAAGCAGTGGACCCAGGCGACGACCGTGGCCGAAGAAGCCACCAAGAAGCTGCCCAACGATCGCGGGCTGAAGCTCATTTACGCCGGCCAGCAGGCCGATACCGGACATGCCGACGTGGCGATTTCGAGCGTGAAAGCCATGCTCAAGGGCACACCCGACGATCGTGAGATATGGACCTCTTTGGCCCAGATGTACAGCCGGCTGCGGCGTTGGAAAGATGCCCAGGAGGCAATCGGCAAAGCGGAACAATTGTCGACTAAGCCCGAAGATAAGGACTATACGTTCTTTATCGCCGGTTCGATCTACGAACGTCAAAAGCGTTACGATCAGGCCGAAGAGGCCTTTCGCAAGGTCATCAATGGCGATCCGCGCAATGCTGTCGCACTGAATTATCTCGGATACATGATGGCCGATCGTGGTACGCGGCTGGAAGAAGCGCTCGGCTACATACGTCGCGCCGTCACGCTCGACCCGAATAACGGGGCCTATCTCGATTCGCTCGGCTGGGCTTACTTCAAGATGGGTAACTATGAGCTCGCCGAAGAAAACCTGCGAAAGGCAAGCGAGCGGCTCAACAGCGATCCAACGGTTCACGATCACTTGGCCGACCTCTACCAGAAGACTGGACGTCTGAAGCAAGCTGTCGCGCACTGGGAGCGCGCGGTGGCGGAATGGAACCGAACCATCCCGGCCGAGGTCGACTCGGCTGACTTGGCAAAGGTCCAAAAGAAACTGGAAAGTGCCAAGATTCGCCTGGCGCAGCAGAAGGATTCGAAGGAATAAGCGCGGACCTGAACAATCTTTATGTCAAAGGCATCGCCATGGCGATGCCTTTTTTCGGTGCGCGCGTTTTTCAGCGGGCCGCCGGAGCACTCCAATCGACGCGACCATCAGGGAGCGGCGATCTTGAACGAAACGAAAAGGACATAACATCCCTTTTGCCGTAGACTCTAACCATGCTCGCCGAATATGCCGTTCGGGTTGAGAACTCTCGCGGACGGCGCTACCCAGAGCCCGAGCATCCGTATCGCACCGCGTTCCAGCGCGATCGCGACCGTGTCATTCACGCCCGAGCCTTCCGCCGGCTTGAGGATAAGACTCAGGTTTTCACCCATCGTATCTCCGATCACTTTCGCACGCGGCTGACGCACACCATCGAGGTTGCGCAAATCTCGCGCACCGTCGGATCACGTCTCAACTTGAATGCCGATTTAGTCGAGGCCCTTGCGTTGGTGCATGATATCGGGCATCCGCCTTTCGGACACGCGGGCGAAATTGCGCTGGACGCGACTATGCGGCGCCATGGCGTCCGTTTTGATCACAATCTGCACGCCTTGCGCATCGTCGAGAGCTTTGAGAAGCGCTATATAGATTTCGCGGGATTGAATCTTACCTTTGAGGTCCGCGAAGGCATCATCAAGCATTCGCGGGATTACGATCCCGACGAACACCCGGAGTTGGCGGAATACCTGCTCGACTTGCGCCCTCCGCTGGAAGCGCAGTTGATCGATCTTGCCGATGAGATTGCCTACAACACGGCGGACCTCGATGATGGCTTCGAAGCCAGGCTTCTGTCCATCGACGAAATTCTTGGACACGTGCGTATCTTCGAGCGTTTCTACCGGGAGGTCGACAGGCAGCATCGCCACGCCTCCACCAAGCTCAAGTTCAACGAGGCGCTCAAGCGCATGCTGGACCATTTTGTGACCGGCCTGATTGAAACCACCACCGAACGCGTGCGCCAAGCGGGAATCCGCAGCCTCGAAGACGTTCGGAAATGGCCGGAGAGGCTCGCGGTTTTCAGTCCGGAAGTTGACTGCGACCGGCAGGAAGCAAAAGAGTTCCTGTACAAAAAGCTCTATGACAGCCCCACACTCAAGCCACAGAAAGACGACGCGCAGCTGATCGTAACCGAGCTGTTCGATCATTGGCTATCCCATCCGGACGAACTGCCCCGGAGTTACCAGGAAATGGCCGGAACCTCATCGCTCCCCCGCACGATCTGCGACTATATCGCCGGCATGACCGACGGTTTCATTCTCCAGCAGCACCGCAAGCTTCTCGGTTGAGAACTTGGCTTCTCCTCGCACGTTTCTTCCCGAACCCTGACGAATTTACCCTGTCGAATCGCAGTCGCCATCGAGGATGAAACGCGGACTCAGCCAACTTCTTGTTTTTTAAGGGCTTACGGCATCCGTCCCGAGCGGGCGGTTTGGCACTCGAACTGTAATAAGTACGGTTGAGGGCGCCATTGCCGTACGGTTGGCCAGCGCTCGACTGAACGGAGGAATCTGGAATGAAGAACCGCTTTTTTATTGTGCTACCGATGGCTGTCAGTCTGATGGTTCCGGCGGTGCTGGCGCAGACCGCACCGGCGAGTGCCGCCCCGCAGTCCTCGAGCAGCCAAACCACCCAGGCCACCCAGCCCAGCGATGACCTTGGCCCGCTTCAACCGCTTCAGCCGGAGACGCGGCAGGGATTCTGGGGGAAGATAAATCCGTTCGCGCGCAAAAAGTACGTGCAGAACCAGCTCTCGCCTATTCGCAACCGGGTTAATGAACTGGATGAGCTGACGGCCAGGAATTCAACCATGCTGAAGGATGTCGACGCCCGCGCCACCGAGGGCATCCGGCAGGCCAGTGCTAAGGCTAACGAAGCCGATCAGCACGCCTTGGATGCGGGCAATCGCGCCCAGCAGGCCAATATGACGGCCCAACAGGCCAGCACCCGTCTGCAAACAGTGGAGCAGGTTGTCGGCAACCTCGACCAATATCTGGCGACGAATCAACTCGAGCTGCGCTTTCGTCCCGGCCAACTTGCGCTCAGCAAGCGTGACAAAGATGCGATTGATCAGGTTGCCACCGATTTAAAGTCACAGAAGGGCTTCATCGTAGAGATTCAGGCTTTCTCTCCGGGCCGCGGCGAAGCCGCCGTTCAGAATTCGCAGAAGATGGCCGATTCCGTTGTGCGTTACCTGGTGCTGAATCATAGCGTACCGGTTTATCGGATTTTCCAACTTGGCATGGGCAACGCTACCGTGCAGAGCACAGGCGAGTCGAAGTCCACCCACGGGAATTCAAGCCGTGTCGAGGTGACGGTTCTGACGAACGGCGTCGATCAACTCGCCCAGGGCGGAATGACGCAAACTCCAGGCGGAATGGCCGGCAAGTAGAATCCAGCCGGTTTGCCAACGCAAAGCCTCTCGCCATGCGGGAGGCTTTTCTATTTCCGGATTGGCTTGGTTAAGAGAAAATGAGCAGGCGGTCCCGATGCAGCATCCCCGTTTGTCTGGCCGCACCTTAACGATGCTGATTCATTACACAAATTTCGATTCGCCGGTCGGCCCAATGCTGGTTGCGGCAAGTGACAAGGGCCTCGTCCTGCTTGAGTTCTCGCCTCACCGCCCTGGGCGCCGCCCGAATCCTCGAGTCGAATGTGGTGCAATTGAGCGTGCACGGAGCAGTCTCCGGCTCTACTGGACCTCAATCGAATGCGGTGGAATCGGCTGAAGCGCTGGAGCCCTATCTTGACCAACTGCGGCAGTACTTTGCCAGAGAGCGGCGTGAATTCACGGTGCCGCTTGATCTTCATGGGACGGAATTCCAGCTACGATGCTGGCACGCCCTGATGAAGATCGGTTATGGCGAGATCCGTACCTATGCGCAGCTTGCTAGGGCTGTCGGGTCTCCAAACGGATTTCGCGCGGTTGGTGCCGCCAACGGCGCCAATCCGGTGTCGATTATCGTTCCCTGTCATCGAGTTGTCGCCTCTGACGGCACGCTTGGCGGCTATGGCGGAGGACTGGAAGTGAAAGAGAAGCTGCTCCGCCTCGAGGGCGCTTGGCCTATTGGCACAGGCCAGTTGTTCTAAAAAATCGGCAACACTTCATCACGATGTGAGCCCACCCTGAGTGGGAATTCACACTGTAGCTCGGGTGTTTTTCCGCTAACCACGGCTCAGGTAACACTGCGGCGCTATCCGAGAACGGTCTTATGTTGTTCTAAAGAAACCGCAATCCAGGAATTCTGATTTTGGCCAATCAGATGCCTATTAATCACCGACATCTCTTGGGGGGGAAGCTGTGGACCCAGCTCTGGTGATCATCGGCATCAGTTTTCGAAGCGCGCCAGTAGCGGTCCGTGAGAAATTCTGGATCAATGAGTCAGGTTACGCTGAGACACTCGCCGGGCTGCTCCGTTGCGAAGCGGTCGATGAGGTTGCAGTGCTGTCGACATGCAATCGCACAGAGTTCGTCGTCTGGACATCGGATGCCTCCCAGGCCGCCAATTCGGTTCTGCGGTATCTGACTTGTGAGTACAATCTCCGCTTGGCCGAGTGGTCTAAGTTCCATAGGCACGTCGATGATGCAGCCATGAATCACCTGCTGAGATTGGCCTCAGGGCTGGACTCGCTGGTGTTCGGCGAGGCCGATATCACGGCGCGAGTCGAGTTCGCATACAGAGCTGGCGTACAGGCACGATCCATAGGCCGCTGCCTGGAAGCGGTCCTGCTGAAGGTACTGGCGGTCGCGCGACGCGTGCGAACCGAAACCGAGATCGTCTCGAATCTCGCCCTTAACTCGTTGGCGCCTGTCGAGCTTGCGCGCCAGCTTTACGAAGACTTTGAAAAACGCGGCTTGGTCGTTTTTGGCAGCGGCAAGAAGAGTCAGCGGATCGCCGAACTCTTCCGCAATGCCGGGATGATCCGGGTGGAATTGGTTTCGCCAAATCGGGGCCCTGGGGCGCTTAGGAATGCTCTGAACTCCGCGGATCTATTACTTACGTGCATGCCTGATACCAGTTTTGCGCTGCAACGAAACCATGTGGCCGAGCTCACCCGTGATCGAGAGCGCCGGCTGGTCATCATCGATACCGAAGTGCCACGGAATGTCGATCCGGCCGTATGCGAACTGCCGGGAGTGGTGCTGCAAAACATCGATCAACTGAACGAATTTGTTCTGCGCAACGCCAAACAGCAGCACAATCTAGTTGTCCAAGCGGAAAAAATTCTGCGCTGTGAAGCCGCCGGATTCCTCACGCAGATGGCGAGCGAGCAGGTGAATCCCATGGTCGCGGAATTTCGCTCGCACCTGGGACGGGTTTGCAGTGAACAGCTGGAGCGCGTGAACGAAGAGTATGGCCCGTTTACCGAAGAGCAGCACGAAGTGCTGAATGCCCTTGCTGAACGCGTGATGCAGCGCATAGCGAGTTCGCTGGCGCGAACCCTGGCCGATCCGCCCAGTGCATTGGAGCAGGAAACGCTTTCCAATCTCTTGCAGGGAATGTTCCACGTGGAAGCCGCCAAGGGCGCATCGGTAGCGGAGGCCGAAGAGCAAGCGGTCCCGTGTCCCGCGTCCGGAGAACAACGGTAATCTGCAAGAAATTGGCTGCCCCAAATTGGGGAGTGGAAGTCTTAATCGTCTCTGCGACTTGGGGTTAAAGGCGACCCAACGTAGGTAATCGTTGAGCGCCGTTAACACCCTTCATCCGGACAGGATTGCGCAGATCCTGTCCGGTCTTTTCTTTCTAGCGCTTCCCGAGATGCTGTATCCGGAAATCAACGTCATTTCGAGCGAGCGCCGTGTTTTGGCGCGAGTCGAGAAATCTTGTGGTTTGCCGAAAAACACAAGATCCCTCCGCTCCGCGCTTGAATAGCTTCTTGCTTATCGACTGCAATCGGGTACGCAGCTTGGCTGCTCCGGCCTGCGGGCGCTAGGCGCTCCGGTCGGGATGACGCCTTTCGGGAACACCGGATATAGCAACTGAGGAACCGCTCTAACCCGAAGCGATTCCAGAATAGGTGCCCTAGGCTTGCGCGGCCTCTTCCTCGTCGACGTGCATCAGGCCAAACTTCTTCAGCTTATAGCGAAGCGCGTCACGGCTGATGTCCAGCAGGCGAGCAGCCTGCGTCTGATTGCCGTTGGCCTGTTGCAGTGCCATCTCGACCAATGCCCGTTCCACCTGTTCCAGTGATGTTCCACCCTGAGGGATAGACAGTTTAGGCAAAGTCCGCCCGCCCGCTGACGTGGCGGCATCGTCGGTTGCCGCCGAACTCGCTTCGAACGCCGTCTGCCCCGGCATGTGCCGGCCCACCGCGAATGGAAGGTAGTCGGGACGCAGATGGTCTTCTTCCTCCAGGATCATGGCGCGCTCGATGGCATTCTTGAGTTCGCGGACATTGCCCGGCCATTCGTGCTTGAGCAGCAGCCTGCTCATCTCGTCGGTAATCCCTAGAACGGTTTTCTTAAACTTCTTGTTGTAGCGTCCGACGAAGTATTCAACCAACGGCAGGATATCTTCCTTGCGCTCGCGCAGAGGCGGCAGAAATACCGAGATGATGGCCAGCCGGTAATAGAGATCCTGCCGGAATCCGCCCTCGCGTACCGCGCGCTCCAGGTCGCGGTTGGAGGCGGCAATCACGCGGACATCAACCTGCATGTCGCGGACTCCGCCCACGCGGCGGATCACCTGGTCCTCGAGCACCCGCAAGAGCTTGGCCTGCAGCAGAGGCGACAGCTCACCGATTTCGTCCAGGAAGAGGGTTCCGCCGTCCGCCATCTCGAACAGGCCCTTCTTCATCGCCTTGGCGTCGGTAAACGCTCCGCGCTCGTGGCCGAACAGTTCGGCCTCCATCAGCGTCTCTGGAATCGCCGAGCAGTTGATGGCGATGAAAGACTTATCCTGCCGCCGGCTCTGGTAGTGGATTGCCTTGGCAATCAGGTCTTTGCCGGTGCCGCTTTCGCCCTGGATAAGTATCGTAGTGGCTTCGCTGTCGGCAATCTTACGAACGAAATTCATCAGCTCAGTCATGCGCGGAGAGATGCCGATCACATCGTGATAGCCCGTACGGCGGCGCACTTCACCGCGCAGCGACTCCACCTCGGTGCGCAGCCGGGTGGTTTCCAGGGCATTCTTTATGGTGACGGCAAGTTCTTCGAAATCAAGTGGCTTGCCGATGAAGTCAAAAGCACCCAGCTTGAGCGCCAGTTTGACGTCTTCCAGTTGCGGATCGGCCGTGATCATGATGACTGCGCGAGCTACTCCCGATTGCTTCAACTGTTCCAAAAGCTGTATTCCGCTTATGTCGGGCAGACGCACATCGAGCAGCACGAGATCGGGAGACTCGTTGCGCGCAATCTTGAGGGCGGCGGAGCCGGTTTCAGCTTCCAGCGTATGGTATCCCCACTCCTCGCACTTTTGGCGCAGAGACCACCTGACGAGTTTCTCGTCGTCCACAATTAATACTTTTTCGCTGGGCATGTTTGTCTATAGCTTACAACGCGCAAGACTACTGGCATTTGGGCAGATACACCGCAAACCGGCTCCCTTTACCGGGCCAGCTCTCTACTTCGATGCGTCCATTATGATCCTCGACGACTCGCTTAGCCAAAGGCAGTCCGAGTCCGGTTCCATTTCCTTTCGTCGTGAAGAACGGACGAAAGATATTCGGCAGCGTTTCGGAGGAAATTCCCCGGCCGGTATCGGTAACGGCTACCCAGACTGACTCCTCGTCCTGCCCGAACTCGACCTTGACGCTGCCTTTTTCTTCGCACGCCTGAATGGCGTTCAGCAGCAGGTTCAGCAATACCTGCTGCATCTGCCCGCTGTCGTGCTTGACGGGTGGAAGTGGTTCGTTCTTCAAGAGCTCCAACGAAATAGACCTCGCCGTGGCCTGCTCGCGTGCAAACAACAAAGCCTGCTCGGCCGTGGCTGCCACGTCGAAACCGCTAAAAACCGGTGCCTTGGGACGCGCAATCTCCAGCAGATCGGTGACGATGCGATTGATGTGCGCCACCTCTGTACGAACATCCTTCAGAACTTTTCGCGCCGGACTTTCCTTGGGCAGGTCACGGCCAATAATCTCGATTACACCGGCTATGCCGGCCAGCGGATTGCGGATTTCATGTGCCAGCCCCGCGGCCAGTTCACCCAGGGTTGCCAGATGCTCGGCCCGCGACATTTGCGTCCGGTGCAGTCGCTGGATCTCTTCTCGGCTCTCCCGAAGTTGACAGACCATGGCATTGAAGTCACGTCCCAGATCGCCAATCTCATCGCTGCGAGTCGAGAACTCGACCATAGTGTGCAAGTCCCCGAGACGAACCAAGGCAATTTTCCGCTGCAACTCCAGCATTGGGCGCCGGAACACGACGGCCACAACCATAAACACAACCGCGCAAACGACAACCGCCCCGGCTGTCGCGACCATCAGAATCGGACGCCGCAGCCCGCTGCCGATCGAGAGCGTTACCAGCACAAAGATCAGCAGTCCGTTGAGCAGGACAAAAGCCACCGGCAGCAGGACGATCACGCTCCAGTTCATCCGGACGCGGCTCACGGTCTAATGCGAACCCCCTACATGAAGTCTACTATCTTCCGCGTTCTTGCCGCGCAGCCCTCCTCCGGAAAGCCCTTGGCAGCCTTAGCGAAGCGTTCTTTGCCCCAAAAAGGTTCCGGCGAAAGCCTTTAGCTTCCGCCGGTGGGAGTATCGATTGCCGGAGGTTTGTTAGGCGTAAGCGTGCAATCCAGGCAACAGGTACGTCACTCCGAAGAATGTGAAGATCACGACCGCGAAACCCAGAATCGCAAAGTACGCCGCCCGCCGGCCCTTCCAGCCGCGAGTAACGCGCATGTGCAGGTAGCCTGCATAGACAAGCCAGGTGATTGCGGCCCAGGTTTCTTTCGGGTCCCAGCTCCAATAAGATCCCCAAGTCTGGTTGGCCCAGTAAGCACCCACGGCGATCATCAGCGTCAGCAGCGGGAAGGCAACGCAGATCGTCTTGTAGGTGATCTGGTCCAGGTTGGCGGCCGGAGGCAACATCGCTTGCAGGCCGTCGCGGCGCCACAGCAGCAGCAGGTAAAGCAATCCCGCGAAAATTCCGCCAAGCATGCCCGAGAGCAGGAATGGACTTGCCGCCAGTGCCGTCGGGAAGGAACCGTCGACGTCCGGCGAAGCGTAGGTGCCGTTCTTTGAGCGTAGGATAAACGCTACCAGCGCCACGGTTTGCAACAGAATGCTGACAAACATTGCCTTATTGGCATAGTCGAAAAGGCTCTCGTCCTGCTTCACTCGGCCAAGCACGTACAGCACAACGGGCATAATCGTGGCCAGCAGCACGAGCGCGAAGAGCCAACCGAGATCGGGTATGGTGACAAACAGGCGCACGCCGCGGGACACGAAAACTTCCGAATTCTGTGTTGGATCCCAGGCCGTAACCGCGAAACCGCCAGAGCGGAAGCGCAGCATCATGCCGGCATAGACGGCCACCATTCCAAGCGCCGTCAGCACCTGGAACGATTCCGTTTTCATGTCATCCTGGATCAGGAACATCATCGCCAAGGCAAAGCTCACCGCGCAGGCGGCATAGGCAAGCATCGCCAGCGTGACGTGAACGTGCAGCCATGTCGATTGCAACGCTGGAACCAGTGGGCGGACCTCGGAGGGCAACAGTTGCATCAGGATTACGCTGACCACCGCTAGCGGCATCGTCACACTGCCGATAATCCTCACTTTATAGCGCCGCTCCGCGATCAGGGTCAGCGCGGCCACCGTCCAGACGAAGCTCAGCAACATCTCGTAGAGCGTCGAGAATGGAGGATGCCCGGCCATATACCAGCGGTGAGCGGCCGCCGCCGTGTTAGCGACAAAACCAAGAGCGGTCGAGATCGATGCAAACCTGACGTAGCGTTCAATGCCGGTCACGCCGAATCCCATGTAGAGCGCAGCCGCTCCGCCGTAGAAGACCAGCGCCGTGTAAAGCATGTTGCTTTCGCCATAGATCGGGCCGGAGTGACTCTTCATCACTCCGAGGAATGCCGTAAACAGCAGGAACAGCATGACTAGGCCGACCATGACCAGCAGTGTGTTCCCAGTTGACGTCTGCTCTGCTCTTGCTCGCGACATCAGTCAAAAACCTCCGGTTGCCCGGCACGCGCCCCGAAACGTTCGCGTGCACGGTAGTAGTAAGTGGCCCAAGGCATGCGCGCATCCGCGAGTGCCAGGACGATGCTAGGCGGCTGGCTACCTGTGAGCCAGGGTTTCCTTTTCGGCAGGTTCATCCTGCTCTTTCATTTCCGTTACTTTGCTGTTGCCGTTTAGTTCCTTGCCGATGGCCTCGGTCACTTCAGCGAAGCGCTGTTCAAAGCGGTCGCGGTTCTTGTTGCATGCGCCTCCGACCCACAACAGCAACCCCTGCTTGGCGTCGAATAAGGTTGTCACCCAGAAGCGCATGTGGACGAGATAGAAAGCGACACCCAACCCAAGCGCCATCATCAGCACACCGCCCCATACGAACCATTGTCCTGGCTCGTGCGAAACTTCGAGTCCGGTGTAGAACTTCGGTTTCAGATCGGTGAGCATGAAGGCGTAACCGACATTGGCGTCCTGCACTCCGTTGGAGTCGCGCGGGAACAGCCATACGCTGTGGCTGCTTCCCTTACTCGTCAGGGTTAGCTCGATCGCCGGATTGGAGATATCGTCCGAGCGCTGGTGAACTTCGCCGTCCTGAATGTAGTAGTCGGGGACGAAGCGATTCAATCTGATCGTGTTCTCGGCGCCGAGCTGCACCGCCTGCTGCGGCGCTAGCGTGATCGTCTGCGCCTCGCCGCCCTTCAGGGGCATCGCTCGCAACTGGAGGCGATCGATCTTGCTGCTCGCTCCGAAACTCGACTGGTAAAAACGAATGCCATCATAGGTGAGCGGATCGTTTACCACGATCTGCTTGCGCCCGAGCTCGCGACCCTTGTTCACAACCACAAGATCTGACCACCACCGCTTCGGGCTACCATCGGCATAGTTCTCCTGTCCGGCAGCGTCGCAGCGGATGGAGAATGGAAGAGACTTCTTCAGTTCCATTCCCTTCTGCCGCACCATGATGGTGTTGCTGGTTTCGCCGGTGGTCAGCGTGAGTGAGCCGCGATAGCCGAACATGGCATCGACGATGCCGCCGGCAAAGATCATCAACAAGCTGAGGTGGACAATGTAAACCGCCAAAACGGAAAACCGATTTCGCTCGGAATAAAGAGAGACTTCGTTATTTTCGACCACACGTTCGGGCCTGAGTCCGAGCTTGATTAGCGCACGCTCGGCGGCGTCCATGCCGGCGGTGGCGTCATTGATTTTGAACTCTTGATGATAAGGAAGGGCCGCGCGAAAATGCGCCTCCGGGCGGCGATTCGGACGGGCGTAAAAGCGCCAAGCTGTCGGCCAACGTTCAAGAGATGCAAAAATAATGCTAAGACTTACTAGGCCAAGCAAAATGGCGAACCACGACGCATGGTAGACATCGGTGAGCCCTAACCGATCCAACCACATCAGCGTCGCCGGAGAATATGCGCGCTGGATTTCGCTCGGTTCAGTGGTGGGGCGCTGCAAAACTACCGTTCCTACAGCCGAAAACACGACCACAATCAGCAAAAGAATGATCCCGGTACGCACTGAAGAGAGCGTCTTATGAAACTTCGCCCAGATTTCCTTAAAACCCATACGGGGCTCCTTGACCTGCTGAGGATCGGAATGCACGTACGAGGCCAGAAATTAGTGCGAGCTAACCTACTGCAATTCAACAGCTTGCAGAATAGCTTTCCGACCTCAATCGAGTCAATTGTGGGCTATATCACCCATCACGGTGATTATCCGACCCAATCCAACCGCGACCTCAATGTTCGCACCCGGCGCTCCGCGAGGCTATGACGTCGATCACAAATCGAGAGTGCTGACTCAAGGACAAGAACTTGCGGTCTCCGGGCTCGCTTGCCGGTGGACAGTGTGACACCTGCCATGCTCCGGCGAAGGACGGCAAGGTTGTGTTGACGCAAGCCGATGCCAAGTCGAGTTGCATTACCTGTCACGCCGACAAGCCCGAGCAGATAGAGAAAGCCAAGGTTCAGCATCCGGGTGCGATGGGTGATTGCACCGATTGCCACAATCCCCATGCCGTCCGTTTGCCCGGATTTCCCAAGCTCGATGCAGTGAATGTTTGCCTGGGATTCGGGCAGGGCTGCACCACTTGCCATGAGCCGCATGGTGGAGACAACTTGCAGGTTTTGTCCCGAAGGGCGCGTAATATGACCCTGTACTGACTGGCGGCAATGCGCAACCTGAATGCGGTATTTGTGTTTGCCCCTACAGAGGCGGCGCGGCTTTGCCAAGCGGGCGGGGATTGGGGGTTCCTGAATATCTACTACCAAATCTCCTCCAATCCAGCTTTCCTCGACTGCCAGAAGCGTAAAATAAAAGCCTTAAGCCGCAACAATTTGCTAAGTCACTCTAGAAGGGATATAGAGATGAAGGCCGTGGTCTTGTGTGGGGGATTGGGTACCCGCCTGCGTGAAGAAACCGAGTACCGCCCGAAGCCGATGGTTGAGATCGGGGGACGCCCGATTCTTTGGCACATCATGAAGATGTATGCCCACCATGGCTTTCGCGAGTTCGTGCTTTGCCTTGGATACCGCGGCAACATGATCAAGGAGTACTTCCTGAACTACGAGGCGATGAACAACGACTTCACTATGTGTCTCGGCCGGCAATCGCAGATTCAGTACCACGGCAATCACGGCGAACAGGGCTTTGCCGTAACACTGGCCGATACCGGCCTCGACACGATGACCGGTGGGCGGGTAAAGCGCATTCAAAAATATGTGAAGGGCGAGCCGTTCATGCTTACTTATGGCGACGGTGTCACCGATCTCAACCTCAACAAACTCCTGGAATTCCATCAAGCTCATGGCAAGCTGGCGACGGTGACTGCGGTGGCTCCCACCTCGCGCTTTGGAATTCTCGAAATGAACGGAAGCGGTCAGGTGAACAAGTTCCTTGAAAAACCCAAGACTTCGTCATTCGCCAGCGCGGGCTTTTTTATCTTCGAGCCGGGGATATTCGATTACCTTGACGGCGATCGGTGCGTCCTGGAGCGCGAACCGATGGAGCGTCTGGCGGCTGACGGGCAACTCCAAGCCTACTTGCATGAAGGATTTTTCTATTCGATGGACACCTATCGTGAATACCAGCATTTGAACAGCGTGTGGGCCGCTGGGCAGGCGCCCTGGAAGGTTTGGAAATGACGCTTCAGTTTTGGCGGGATCGATCGGTGCTGGTCACGGGTGGAACTGGGTTTCTCGGTGGCTGGCTCGTGCGCCGTCTGATCGAGAGCGGTGCGGCGGTCTCCTGTATTGTGCGGGACTGGGTACCAGGCTCGGAGTTAGTCCGCACTGATTTGCTGGCTAAGGTCAATGTAGTGCGCGGCGATGTTACGGATCGTGATCTGCTGGAGCGCGTCTTGGGCGAATACGAGGTGGAAACGGTTTTTCATCTCGCGGCGCAAACCATCGTAGGCATCGCCAATCGCAATCCGATATCGACCTTCGAGAGCAACATCGGCGGCACCTGGAGCACTCTGGAAGCCTGCCGGCGCTCACCCCGCGTAAACAGCATCGTGCTCGCGTCTTCCGACAAGGCGTATGGGGATCAGGAAGTCCTGCCCTACACGGAAGACACTCCGCTGCGAGGGCGCCATCCCTACGATGTCAGTAAATCCTGTGCCGATCTGATTGCAGGCAGCTATGCCACCACCTACAATCTGCCAATCGCCATCACGCGCTGTGGCAATCTCTACGGTGGCGGCGATTTGAACTGGAACCGGGTGGTGCCGGGAACGATCCTTTCTGTCATTCGAGGCCACCGGCCCGTGATCCGCTCCGATGGGCAATACGTCCGCGATTACTTTTACGTGGAGGATGGCGCCGGAGCGTACATGCAATTGGCCGAGCAGCTTACCGCGGACGAGAGGCTGCGCGGCATGGCCTTCAACTTTTCGAACGAACTGCAGATTACCGTGCTCGATCTGGTCAAGAAGATTCTGGAGCGAATGCAATCCGCGCTTGAGCCGGAGATACTGAATCAGCCGCTCAACGAAATTCGCCATCAGTACCTGAGCGCCGAGCGGGCGCGAACCGTCTTAGACTGGGCTCCGCACTACACGCTTGATGAGGGCTTGGATCGTACCATCGGCTGGTACCGTGAGTTTCTGGGCGAGGATACGGTTCTGATGAAGGGGGCGGGGCAACCGTGAGCAGCAGAGCAGAACTGCGGGAGCGTATTCTCGCTCTGGTTGCGGAGTATCACGCCGAAGCCTTCGCCGCGCCTCCGTTCATTCCCGGCGACACACCCGTCCCCGTTGCGGGCCGCGTATTCGACTCCGCGGAGATGCAGTCACTGGTTGATTCGGCCTTGGACTTCTGGTTGACCACCGGCCGCTTTGCCGCGCAATTTGAAGGGGAGTTCGCGCGTTTTATTGGCGTACGCTCGGCCTCGCTCGTCAACTCGGGCTCCTCGGCTAATCTGGCGGCAATGGCGGCACTGACTTCTTCCAAGCTCGGCAAGCGGGCCTTGAAGCCGGGTGATGAAGTCATCACGGTTGCCGCCGGTTTCCCGACTACCGTGAATCCAATTATCCAATGTGGGCTGATTCCGGTGTTTGTCGATGTTGAGATCCCCACCTACAACGTGGATGTCGCCCGCCTGGAACAAGCGCTCTCGCCGCGAACGCGGGCCATCGCACTGGCGCACACGCTTGGCAATCCATTCAATCTCGATACCGTGATGGAGTTTGTCCGCCGTCACGACCTGTGGCTGGTGGAAGACTGCTGCGATGCGGTCGGATCGGAATATCGCGGACGCAAGGTGGGTACCTTTGGCGATCTTGCGACCACGAGTTTCTATCCCGCTCATCACATCACCATGGGCGAGGGCGGATGTGTGTTGACCAACACGCCCCTGCTGAAGACCCTGGTTGAGTCGTTCCGCGATTGGGGGCGTGACTGCTGGTGTGATCCGGGTAAGGACAATACCTGCGGCAAGCGCTTCGACTGGCAGCTGGGCGAGCTGCCCTACGGCTATGATCACAAGTACACCTATTCGCATATCGGCTATAACCTGAAAGCCACGGATATGCAGGCGGCGGTAGGCGTGGCTCAGCTTGGCAAGCTGCCGCTTTTCGTCGAGGCGCGACGCAGAAATTTCGCCCGGCTCAGAGAGAGCCTGCAAGACCTCGAAGAGTTTTTCGTTCTGCCCGAACCTACCCCCGGATCGGCACCCAGCTGGTTTGGATTCCCTTTGCTCGTCAGGGCTGGCGCTCCATTTACACGCACCGATTTCGTACGCGCGCTCGATGCAAAGAAGATCGGCACGCGTCTATTATTCGGCGGGAACCTGGTGCGGCAGCCAGCCTATCGCGACCTTGCTTACCGAGTCGCCGGGTCGTTGGAGAACACGGATAGAGTCGCGGATTATTTATTCTGGGTCGGCGTTTATCCGGGACTTACGCCCCAGATGTTGGATTACGTCGTGGATTCATTCCACGCAATCGTTGCTGAGAGGCCTGAACTATGTCGCAAGCAGGAAGCGTAAGACCCCAAGTCCGAATCGGGAAGAAGATCGTGGGTGAAGGCCACCCTTGTTACGTCATCGCCGAAATCGGGATCAACCATAACGGCGATATCGATCTCGCGAAGCGCCTGATCAGCATTGCCATCGCAGCCGGCTGCGACGCCGTTAAGTTCCAGAAACGTACCATTGAGGTCGTTTACTCGGCGGAAGAGCTATCACGTCCGCGTGAAAGCCCGTTCGGCAATACCAATGGTGATCTCAAGCGCGGCCTGGAGTTCGGGTATGAGGAATACCTTGAGCTGGATCGCTATTGCCGCGAGGTCGGGATGCCGTGGTTCGCATCGTGTTGGGATGAAGCGTCGGTCGACCTTATCCAGCGTTTCGATGTGCCGTGTTTCAAGATCGCATCTGCCTCGCTCACCGACGATCAACTGCTGCGGCATACGTGCGCAACAGGCAAGCCGATTCTGCTCTCGACCGGCATGAGCACCGTGCAAGAGATCGACCATGCGGTGGAGGTGCTCGGGAAGGACAACGTCGTCCTTTTGCATGCCTGTAGCACGTATCCGGCCTACTATGAGGAACTCAACCTGAAGGCCATTGCGACACTTCGTGAGCGCTATGGCGTCCCGATTGGCTACTCGGGCCACGAGACCGGACTTCCCTCCACGGTGGCGGCCGTCGCCCTGGGAGCGTGCGTCGTTGAGCGGCACATCACCACGGATCGTGCTCAGTGGGGCACCGATCATGCCGCGTCACTTGAGCCGAACGGTATTACCAAGCTGGTCAGCTACATCCGGTTGGTGGAGAAATCCATGGGTGACGGCGTAAAGCGTGTGCTGGAAAGAGAGCAGCCCATCCTGAAGAAACTGCGCCGCGTGGGGGTTTCGGGTGGCAATTAAGCTGATTGCCATGGATGTGGACGGCGTGCTCACCGACGGCTCCTTCTGGTGGGGGCCAAACGGCGAAGAGTGGAAGCGCTTCCACTTTGCAGACATCATGGGTTTGTCGCTGGCGCGGAAGGCGGGGCTGAAACTGGCATTAATTTCGGGCGAGGACAGCCCTCTTATCGATCGGCTCGCCGCGAAGATGCAGATTACCGACGTTCGCAAGAATTCCAGGGACAAAGCAGGCGCTCTGCGAAGTCTCGCCGAACTCCACGGACTTTCGCTTGCGGAAGTGTGCTTTATGGGCGACGACGTCAACGACGTGCCGGCACTGGAAATCGCGGGCTTGGCTGCCGCCCCGGCGAATGCCCAACCATCCGTCAGGGCCAAGTGCGGCTTTGTCAGCATTGCGACGGGCGGCAATGGCGCAGTACGCGAATTGATTGAGATGATCCTTGCCGAAACTGCCCCGCGGGCCGCCGTGAGTAAGGGCTAGACCGGATTCGCAGGCAGTGTCAGTGCCTGAGATATCAACTTTGAACCTGCTCTGAAAGCAAAAATGAAACTTTCGGATTATGTAGTCCGCTTCGTAGCGAAACAGGGCGTCAGGCATGTCTTCGTGCTTGTCGGCGGTGGTGCGATGCACCTGAATGATTCGCTGTCACACTGCCATGAGTTGCAGTTTGTCTGCAATCACCACGAGCAAGCGGCGGCGATCGCCGCCGAGAACTATGCCAAATTCACCAATCATCTCGGAGTGGCAATGGTCACCACCGGGCCTGGTGGAACCAACTCCATTACCGGACTCGCCGGGGCGTGGCTTGATTCGACTCCATGCCTGTTCATCAGCGGCCAAGTCAAGCGTCCTGACCGTATGTACGACCGCGAAGGCAATCATCGTGGCGTCCGGCAGATCGGCAATCAAGAGCTCGACATTGTTTCCGTGGTAAAGCCTCTAACCAAGTATGCGGTGACCATCGACGACCCGAACAGCATTCGCTACCACCTCGAGAAAGCCGTATTCCTGGCCCGAAGCGGACGACCCGGCCCGGTTTGGGTGGACGTCCCCATCGATGTTCAGGGCGCGCCAATCGACGAAACGGCGTTGCCCGGATTTTCGCCCGAGGTCGCCGCATCTTCCCCGACAGACTCCTTAAAGGAGCAGGTGAGCAAAGTCATCGAGAGGTTGAACGCTGCTGAGCGGCCCTTGCTCATGATCGGCAACGGCGTCCGGCTGGCGGGAGCCGAAGCGCTGCTGGATGAGACCCTGCGGCTCCTCAACGTCCCGGTCGAGACCACCTGGGTTGCTATGGATCTCATTGGCGACGACGACCCCTTGTTTGTAGGACGGCCGGGCACAGTTGCTGCGCGGGGTGCGAATTTTGCCCTGCAGAATTGCGATTTTCTGCTCGCCATCGGCGCGCGCATGGATCTGCCTATTGTTGGTTACGCCCCGGAAAATATGGCGCGCGGGGCGTGGAAGGCGATGGTCGATGTTGACGCGGCGGAGCTTGCGAAGATGGGGAAGACCATTCAAATGCCGGTGTGCGTGGACGCCAAGGCATTCCTTGCGGAGTTGCTGCGCCAGCGCGAACAGATCGCAAGTCCGGACCGTGGTTGTTGGATCAAGCGTTGCCAGGAGTGGAAATCTCGCTATCCGGTTGTTACCGAAGAACACCGCCGCCCCGAAGGCCGCGTTAGCATTTATAACCTCGCGGAGGTCATCGCTGCCGAAACCAGAGCCGACGACTGCATCATAAGCGGCAGCTCCGGTAGCGGAATCGAGGTGTTCCTCTTTGCCTTTCCGGTTCGCAAAGGGCAGCGCGTGTATCACACTGCCGGCTTGGGCGCCATGGGATTCGCCATTCCCGCGAGCATTGGAGTATGCATGGCAAGCGGCGGACGGCGAACGGTCTGCGTCGACGGCGATGGCGGCTTTCAATTGAATATTCAGGAGCTGGCCACCATTGCACATCTTGGACTGCCGATTAAGTTCTTCGTGTTGAACAACGATGGGTACGCCTCCATCCGCGCATCGCAAACAAACTTCTTCGGCGCGCCGAGCATCGGGTGCGGCCAAGAGACTGGGATGAAGCTGCCCGACTATCGCAAGGTTGCGCGGGCTTACGGCCTGAAGACGGCGACCATCGAAGACCAGTCCGACCTGCATGCGGCCGTGCGCAGGGTGCTGCGGATGAAAGGCCCCGTCGTCTGCGATGTGAAGGTGATCCCCGATGAAATCCGGGCGCCCCGGCTTTCCTCCGTGCAGCGGCCGAACGGTTCGTTTGTGTCCAAGCCGCTTGAAGACCTTTGGCCGTTCCTGGACCGTGAAGAATTCATGGCGAATATGATTGTGCCGCCGCTACCCGAGTAACTATGGCAACCTACGAAGAGCAGGTCGATCTTTTGTTGGCCGAGGATGTTGACGCGGTCAAAGAGCGTGAGCGGACTGCATTCGACCGTCTTCTGGCCGAGGCCGACGGACGGATCGTGCTCTTTGGCGCCGGCAACTTGGGACGCAAGGCGCTGCGCTGTCTGCGCTCCGTCGGGATCGAGCCACTGGCATTTGCCGATAATGCCGCGGCACGCTGGGGTAGCCAAGCCGACGGCGTCGATGTGCTTTCGCCCGAAGAAGCGGCTGACAAGTTTCGCGCCTCCGCGATGTTCATGGTGACGATCTGGTCACTCGGGCATACTTTTCGTGAGACCCATGCAAAATTGAAATCCTTGGGCTGTCGCACGGTGCTGTCGAGTTCGAGTTTGCGGTGGAAATTTGCCGGCGAGCTGCTCCCCGACTACTGCCAGGATTTGCCGCACAAGTTGTACGAGCAGGCTGACGAGGTGCGAATGGCGTCACGGTTGTGGGCTGATGATGAGTCTCGCTCCGAGTATTTGAGCCAGATTCAATGGCGCGCTCTGGGCGACATGGGCGCACTGCGTGCCCAACATCAGGAGGAGTCATACTTCCTCGACACATTGTTTGAAGTTGAACGCGGCGAAGTTTTTGTGGACTGCGGTGCATATATCGGCAATACCGCCTTGCGGGTAGTGGAGCGAAATGGCGAATTCGGGCGCATCATCGCTGTTGAAGCTGATCCGGCAAACTTCCTCCGATTGCAGCAATGGATCGCCGGGGTGGATGCAGATGTTCGCAAACGCATAGTCGCCTGTCCGGTTGCAGTCGGCAGCGAGCGCGGACAACTTCGGTTCAAGGCTACCGGCGGTGAGGGAGCCTGCCTCTCGGATGATGGAGATACGGTCGTCGACTGCATTCCGCTCGATGAACTAACCAAAGGCGAAGCGCCAACGTTCATCAAGATGGACATTGAAGGCGCAGAGTTCGATTCGCTGATGGGAGCACGCCAGGTGATCGAACGCTACAGGCCGGTGCTTGCAACGTGCGTTTACCATATCCAATGCGATATTTGGCGCATTCCGCTTCTCATACGGAACTTCAGTAAGGAATATCGATTTTTTTTGCGCCATCATGACGGAGACGGGTGGCAAACCGTCTGCTATGCCGTGCCGCCTCATAGATTGCGCGGCGCGGCAGAGGTTCATGCATGACGAAGGTGCTGATCACCGGCAGCTCGGGATTCATTGGCCGGAACCTCGTGGAGTGCCTCGGGGATCGATACAACATCTCCGCGCCGAAGTCCGCCGAATTGAACCTGCTCGATGAGCGGTCCGTGCGCGATTTCCTCCGTCGCGGAGGCTTCGACGTGATTGTGCATGCGGCGACAACGCGTTCCAACCGCGGATTGAGCGCTCCGCCCGACATGCTGGATCGAAACTGCCGGATGTTTTTCAACTTGGCGCGCAATCAGGCTCTCTTCGGGAAATTGCTGCACTTCGGCTCTGGCGCTGAGTACAGCCGCGAGTGCCTGCCTGCATCGGTTCCAGAGACCTACTTTGACACGCGTGTACCCCACGATGCATATGGCTTTTCGAAGTACATTTGCGCGAAGTATGCGGAAGGCGCGGAAAATATATTTGTCCTGCGGCTGTTCGGCGTCTTCGGCAAATACGAGGCTTGGGACGTGCGCTTCATCTCGAATGCCTGTGCTCGCGTGGCGAAGGGATTACCGGTCGTAATTCGACAGAACGTTGCATTCGATTACCTGTATGTCGAAGAACTGGCGAGGCTGACCGCGTGGTTCATTGAAAATGGGCCGCGGCACAAGGCATATAACGTTTGCCGGGGGCGCACGTTTACGTTGATGGAGCTGGCGAGGCTGGTGGCGGCAGTTTCGGGCCGCAACCCTGAAATCATTGTTCGTAGCGAAGGCATGGGGCCGGAATACAGCGGAGACAACACGCGCATGTTGGATGAGATCGGCGGCTACAACTTCCGTGAGATGAGAGAATGTGTGGACGAACTCTATCAGTGGTACGACGCGCACGCGAGCGAGATCGACGCCGCAAAGTTGAGGTTTGACGAGTAGGAGGTAATTTGAGCACACCCGGACGAGTAGATTCCGAGCAGGAGCTGGAAACCATCTTGCATGAAATGGCGGCGGAGGCTCGCGAAGTGTGTATCGCGCGTGAGCAGAGCACCTTCGATCAGCTCGCTGGCGGCGCTCGGCCGATTGTGCTGTTTGGCACCGGTCCATTGGGAAAGACGGTGCTTGCGGGATTGCGCCGCCTCGGCATTCAGCCGAGGGGGCTGGCTGACAATAACCCGAAGCTTTGGGGAAAAGAAGTTCAGGGGCTGCGCGTGTTTTCGGCGGCCGAGGCCGCGCACTTGTTCGGCCAGGATTGCTGCTTTGTGGTCACGATCTATAACGGGTCAAAGATACGCCGGCAACTTCGTGACCTGGGCTGTCAGCATGTTGCGCCGTTTGCAGCTTTATTCTGGAAGTATCGCCGGCGAGTTTATCCCCGGTGGCGGAATCGACTTGCCGCACAATCTGCCTCCACTCGCCGATGAGCTGCGAGCTGTTTACGGCATGCTGGACGACGAGCCCTCACGGCGCGAGTTGTGCGCACAGTTGCGCTGGCGTTACTGGCTTGACGACCGCGGCATGCCGGCGCCGTTGGCCGGGCGTGACATCTATTTCCCGCGCGAGTTGATCACCCCGTTCGATGGCGAAGTGTTTGTCGATTGCGGCGCCTTTGATGGCGATACTCTTCGCAGTTTTATCGAGCACGCTGATGGACGCTTCGAGCATGCCTTTCCTTTTGAACCTGATCCCGGAAACCGAAAGGTGCTGGAGCAATCAACGATGGCGATGGGTGCTGCGATCAGCCGCAGAATCACTGCATTACCCTTTGGGGTCGGAGACCGGGACGGTCCGGTCCAGTTCAGCGCCGACGGCTCCGCCGGTTCGCACGTGACGTCGGGTGAGGGCATTCGCGTAGAGTGCCGTAAGCTGGACAACATCGCATGGACGCACCTGCCAACCTACATCAAGATGGATGTCGAGGGCGCTGAACCCAATGCATTGCGCGGCGCTTCGGGCCTGCTGCGTAAGCACATGCCCGTGCTTGCGATCTGCCTATACCATCGCAGTGAGCACTTGTGGCAGATTCCCCGCTTTATTCGCGAGACCGCGCCAGGGTATGAATTGTTTATTCGCCGATACGCCGAGGACTGCTGGGAATTGGTTTGCTACGCGGTGCCGAAACACCGGTTGGCCGCGGCGCGGAGCTAAGCCAAATGAAAACCATCAGTATCATTACGCCCTGTTATAACGAAGAGCTGAATGTCCGCGAAGTCTACGAGCGCGTGCGTGCGGCCATCGCTTCACTCGGCAATTATCGCTACGAGCACATTTTTATCGACAATGCCTCCGAGGACAACACGGTGGGCGTGCTGAAGGCCATCGCGGCCGTGGACAGGAACGTCAAGGTGATCCGCAACACGCGCAACTTCGGCCAAGTCCGCTCGCCAATGCACGCCTTGCACCAGGCAACGGGCGATGTCGTCATCGGCATCGTCGGCGACCTGCAGGACCCGCCGGAGATGATCGTGGACATGGTCCGCCAGTGGGAAGCCGGAGCGCCGGTTGTGATCGGCGTGAAGGCGGCCAGCGACGAAAACGGCTTGATGTTCTGGATTCGCAAGCGCTATTACCGGATGGTGAATCGGCTTTCCGGGATTGAGACCTATGAAAACTTCACAGGCTTCGGTCTTTACGATAGAAGAGTGGTGGAGGCGATCAAGTCGTTTGATGATCCCTACCCGTACTTCCGCGGCGTTATTGCCGAGTTGGGCTTTCCGCGCGTTGAGTTGCCATACCACCAACCGGCGCGAAAACGCGGATTCACGAAGAATAACTTCTACTCGCTTTATGACATGGCGATGCTGGGGATTACCAACCTTTCGAAGGTGCCGCTGCGATTGGCGGTGTTCGGGGGCTTCGCTGGCGCGTTGCTGTCGGTTCTCGTGTCGCTCGCCTACTTGGTGTACAAACTTTTATTTTGGAATGAATTCTCGCTAGGCGTTGCGCCGGTGGTGATCGGCGTGTTTTTTCTTGCGTCGCTCAATCTCGTGTTCCTGGGCATTGTAGGTGAATACGTTGGGGCGATCCACACGATGGTCCAGAAGCGGCCATTCGCAATCGAACAGGAGCGGGTCAACTTCGAATATGGCCCCGGGGAACCGGCGCGCGAATCAGATCGCGCAAAGACCTGAGGCTAAGCGACGATGGACAATGCTCAGAAGAGCGGTTGGTCTGCGGGCCTGGCCAAGCACGTCCCGCCCGGTCAATTGGCGCGCTATTTGGTCGTCGGGGCATGGAACACGCTCTTCGGATACGGGACTTATGCCCTCTTTACAGCGCTATTGGCGCCCGTGGTGCCGCACAGCTACGTCGTCGCACTGGTGCTCTCCAGCCTGCTGAACATCACGGTTTCGTACTTTGGATATAAGTGGTTCGTCTTCAAGACCAAAGGAAACTACCTGCGGGAGTGGATGCGCTGCGTGGCGGTGTACAGCAGCGGAATCGTCGTCGGTGCCTGCCTGTTGCCTATTGTCGTCTATATCCTCCGGCATGGAACGCGCTTCCAGGCTGCTGCTCCCTATCTGGGAGGCGCGTTACTGACCATCGTTGGCGTCCTCTACAACTTCTTAGGACACAAAAACTTCTCATTTCGCCAGCCGGAATAGCGCCTTATGCCTTCCCGTCTGAGAACAATTGCCGTTCGACGATTTCGCACAGAATGTGTCCGGTAAGGATCTGTGCCTCCTGGATACGCGGCGTTTGCTCCGAAGGAATACAAATGCAGTGGTCGCAGATGGCCGCGAGTTTGCCTCCGCGCCCGCTGAGACCTACGGTGGTCATTCCTTTCCTGGCGGCGACTTCCATGGCGCGCAGCACATTCTTTGAGTTGCCGCTTGTGGAGATGCCAAATGCAACGTCGCCGGCTGCGCCCAAGCCTTCGACCTGCCGCGCAAATACGTCTTCAAACGAGTAGTCGTTGCCGATCGCAGTCAGGGCAGAGGTGTTCGTCGTCAGCGCAATGCCCGGCAAACTGCGCCGATCGGCCAGGAAGCGTCCGGCCAGCTCGGCCGCCAGATGTTGCGCATCGGCAGCGCTTCCGCCGTTGCCGAAGAACAGGATCTTGTGACCCGCGCTGAGCGCGCCGGACATTGCCTCACTCACCTTCCAGACCGTTGCGAGGTAGAGCTTATCTTCTAAAAGAGCGTGTACGAGCGCAATGTTCTCCTGAATGCGAGTAACGGCAATTTGCTGCAAGAGTGTCATGGCGACTCCTGAACAGGGGTGAGCGCCAGTTTAACCCGCGGCGGCGAGCGAACGCGAATTCCTCTGATCTCCATCGGCAAGAGCTGAAAAAGACGCCGAACGAGTACAAACCCCGGTAGGAGCAAAGCAGCAGACTCGCATTGAGATCCGGGTCTGCTGCCTTTGCCGTTGGCTGCACTTACATCGAGGCCGGCTTCGCGGTCTTGGTCCCAGGCTGAATCGAGCTGTGCTGCTTGGCTTTGGCGAGCATTTCTTCCACCTTCGCCCGTTCAGGATAATCGGGGACGGTCTTCAACAGCTTCTCCCAGGTTGCGATCGCGGCGGGCGCATCGCCTTTGCCTTGCCATTGCACCATTCCCATGTTGAACATGGTTTGCGCATGTTTCGGATCGTCTTTCAGGGAGGTTTGGAACTCTTTGATGGCCCGGTCGGAATCGCCCAAATAGAAATAGGCAGTGCCCATGTCCGTGCGAACGTCCGGGTTCTTGGGTTCCACTCGCAGCGCCCGCTCGTAATATTCAATGGCGGCCTGGAACTGCTGAGCGTCGTAGTAGACGTTGCCCGCCTCCGCCAGGAGTTTCGGGTCGCTTGGCGAGTTCTTTAATTGCGTCAGAATGGGCTCTGCCTGCTTGTCCGCCATCTGCTTGAGTTGTTCCGGCGTCGGTTGGCTGCCCATTGTGGGCACGCCGCCAGTGGGCGCAGTCGCGGTCGCGCTTGGCTGCGGTTTGCTGTCGCTTGCCGCCGAACCCCGCAGTAAATATCCCACCGCGATTCCCACCACCAGGCAGATCGTGGCGAGCACGTACGCCTGCATGCTTGTCCAACTTGCGCCGGAAGCGCTCGGAGTCTTACTTTGTGCCATTCATCTCCTCCAAGATCCAATCCACGAGAGGGAACCCCCTGATTGTTTGCAACAGAATGGACCCAGTTAATTCATGGTAAATGCGCTTGACACAAGGCTATATGACAAAAATCACAAAACTTAGGGAAAATGTCGGTTCTCGGAGCGGGTGCTTCGCAAAAGCCTGGAAAAAAAAGACGGACCGCGAACCATCGCGGGATCACCGGCCCGCCTTATCAGGAGACCCCACATTACAGGGTTAACTTAATAGTAACGACTAAAGAACTCTGGAACAAGTTTGCCCGCCCAAGGCGCGGCAGCTAGCGCGAGCAAGCAGCAGCCCTGAAGGCCGGGCAAACACAATGCTTGCCGAGGTACCCCGGGCTTTCGGCACGTTCTTTTGCAGTGGTAATGGGATAAGATAGCAGTGCGAAAACCGCGGAAATCTTAAGGAGACTATGAAGCGACAGGCCATAATTGTCGGCGCTGGTCCGGCGGGATTAACCGCTGCCTATGAATTGTTGTCGCGGACTGACATCGTTCCGATCGTGCTGGAGAAGAGCACATTCATGGGAGGCATCTCCCGCACGGTCCACTACAAGGGAAACCGGATCGACATCGGTGGGCATCGTTTCTTTTCCAAGAGCGACCGCGTCATGGAGTGGTGGTCCCGGCAGATGCAGCTCGACAGCCAGCCGCACGCCGATGGCGACGACGCAGTCATGCTCCTGCGCAGCCGCAAGTCGCGCATCTACTTTCTGCGTAAGTTTTTCGATTATCCGATCTCGCTCAGCGCGCAGACCCTTGGGAATCTTGGTCTGTCGCGCACGCTGAAGATCGGCTTCAGTTATCTGCGAGTGGCGCTGTTTCCGCCCAGGCAGGTCGACAACCTGGAACAGTTCTTCATCAGCCGCTTCGGCCGCGAACTCTACAACACGTTCTTCAAGTCCTATACCGAGAAGGTCTGGGGCGTTCCGTGCACGGAAATCAGCGCCGAATGGGGTGCTCAGCGGGTTAAAGGCCTATCGATCACCAAGACGATTCTGCACGTGCTGAAGAAGATATTTGCCCCATCCGGGGACCTAAAGCAAAAGGGCACGGAAACTTCTCTGATCGAGCAGTTCTTGTATCCCAAGCTAGGTCCTGGGCAGTTGTGGGAAATCGTCGCCGGCAAAGTCGCTGCGCAAGGTGGAGAAATCATCACCGGCTTCAAAGTCGACAAGCTGCTGGTGGAGGGGAATCGTGTGTGCGGCGTCAGCGGGACAGCCTCGAATGGCGAGCGCCGCGACTTCCGGGGCGACTACCTGTTCTCGACCATGGCGGTCAAAGACCTGGTGAAGTGCCTCGATTGCGATGTGCCCGGCCAGGTGCGGGAAATCAGCGATGCGCTGCTCTATCGCGACTTCATCACCGTGGGACTGCTGGTCAAGAAACTGGTGGTGCAGGACGAAGGCAGGCCAGGCGAGCTGATCAAGGACAACTGGATCTATATTCAGGAGCCCGATGTCATCGCCGGCCGATTGCAGATCTTCAACAACTGGAGTCCTTACTTGGTGCGCGACCCCGAGACGGTGTGGATCGGCGTGGAATACTTCTGCAACGAGTCGGACAGCCTGTGGAACATGTCCGAGGAGAAGCTGGCGGCATTGGCGCAGGAGGAGCTGGAGAAGATCGGCATCATCCGCCAATCCGATGTGCTGGATGCAACCGTCATCCGGATGGAGAAAACTTATCCGGCATATTTCGGCAGCTATGCCCGATTCCCCGAGGTTCGGCAATATCTCGACGTCTTCGAGAACCTTTTTCTCATTGGCCGCAATGGCATGCACCGCTATAACAACCAGGATCATTCCATGCTGACGGCAATGACGGCCGTGGACAATATCATTTCCGGACAGAAGGATAAGAGCAATATCTGGGCCGTAAACTCCGAAGAGGAGTACCACGAGGAGAGCCGCAATCCGGAGGTTGAGGCCTCTACAAAAAGCTAAGGTTTGGGCGCCGGCGCCCCGCGAGCATTGAATTAGGCCAAAGTGGATTACGCAGGAACTATTTCCCGTGGGGTAGGTCTATACTGAGCGAAAGTATGCCATCCACGGTTCTTGATAAAACGAACCAGATCACGAGCGAGCCAGCAGACTTTGTACTGCCGACGCTCTTCGGCGAAGGCTATGGCATCTACAAGGTACGCAAGGGTTCGTTCGTTGCTTCCTTCCTGCTGAACACGGTCGCCGTGGCCGCTCTGGTCGCGATTGGCAGTTGGGTTGCCACGCACTCCACGCAGGTGCAGAATCAGGTCACTGCGCTGGCCACCGACATCAGCCCGTATCTTCTGACGCCTTCCATGAAGCTGAGCGGCGGCGGAGGAGGCGGCGGCGATCATGACAAATTGGCAGCCGGCAAAGGTGCGCTCCCCAAAAGCTCTCTCAAGCAGCTTGCGCCTCCGCAGGTCGTAGTTCGCAACGAAGCGCCCAAGCTGGTGGTAGAGCCGACCGTGGTGGTTCCGCCCGAATTCAAGTTACCCCAGGCAAATGCATTCGGAGATCCACTATCGAAGGCATTGGCCAGCCTCCCTTCCAATGGTTCGGGAGTCGGTGGCGGCATCGGAAGCGGTGTCGGAACCGGCGTCGGCAGCGGCAGCGGTCCGGGAGTTGGGCCGGGCAGCGACGGAGGCATCGGGGGCGGTGTTTACCATGTCGGGGGCGGTGTTCTGCCTCCCAGGGTGATCTACGATCCCGATCCGGACTACTCGGATGCGGCACGCAAAGCCAAGCACCAGGGGACGGTGGTTCTGTGGGTCATCATTGGCACGGACGGCCGCCCGCGCGAGATCAACGTGCGACGCTCCCTGGGAATGGGGCTCGATGAGAAAGCCGTCGAAGCCGTGCGCCGCTGGAAGTTCGATCCCGCCAAAAAGGACGGCCAAGCGGTCGCCGTGCAGATCAGCATCGAGGTCAATTTCCGGCTTTATTAGACAGCCACCGGGCCTAGCCGATCTCTCTCTTAAACTTGCGTGTGATGGGTGCCACTTTGCTGCTGGCGGCGCTCGCAAGCTCGCTTCCCCGTTGCATCCAGCCTTCCGCCTGATCGCCCCATTCTTCCAGCCTGTCGCGCGCATCTTCGTAGCGGCGGCGAAGCCCTTTGCGAAGCTGCTTGCCGGTTTTGGGAGTCAACGTAGCCGCCAGCAAAGAACCGATGCCGACCCCGAGCAGCAGAAGAATCAGTCCCGTGGGCACACCGCGCCCTTTGGTTTCAGAGACGCTGTAATCATCAAGGTTGCGATTCTCGTCCATAAACACCTCACCTTCAAATTTGGCCGGCGCTCCTTGGCTCGGCCCTTGCTCGGCCGGAACCTCGGAATGTAGATTTAGAAAAACCAGCGCGTCCAACTGTTGCCAGGGTTTTTCGAGCTTTTCCGCCAGCGTGAATACCTGCTGCCGCTGAAGATTCGCAAAGCGAAGTCTCGCAAGGTAAAATTAATTGTTTGTCTCTCCGATACGTGCCTCCTCGTTCTGATGGGGAGATGCAGCGTAGGGGCGAAGGCCGCGAGCGATCCCATGAGGTCCGCGGGTTCATCACCCAATTTCATAAGGAGCACCTTACACAACCATGGCAATTCCGGCCACACAGCTACGTCCCGGCATGATCATCAAGCACAACAACGATCTGCATTCGGTGTTCAGCGTTGAACACCGCACGCCGGGCAATCTGCGCGCTTTCATCCAGGCAAGGCTGCGCAACCTCCGCACCGGAGCCATGTTCGAGCATCGCTTCCGTTCCGGCGACGCGCTCGAAAAAGTCGTTGTCGACCAGGTCAAGATGGAATTCCTCTACAAGGACGGCGACGACTACTATTTCATGGACATCGAGAACTACGAGCAGACGGTGCTCAAGCACGACACCCTCGGCGATGCAGTCGAATACCTGACGGCGAATCTGCAGATCATCGTCGAATTCTTCGATGGCAAGCCCGTGGGCATCGAGCTGCCGCAGACGGTGGAACTCAAAGTGGTGGAAACCGAGCCCGGATTGAAATCGGCAACGGCCAGCAGCGTGACCAAGCCCGCCACCACCGAAACCGGACTCGTCGTGTACGTGCCGCCGTTCATCAACGAAGGCGACAAGATCAAGGTCGATACCTCCGATGGAGCGTATCTGAACCGGGCGTGATAACCGGCGGGAACCCCGGCCCGCGGCATGCTGAACCGGCTGTCCGGGGAAAGTGATCTGTGTTCAAATAGAGCCTTACGCCATGGGGAGCATGATCGAAACACGCCGTTACGTCGTCAGTGGACGCGTGCAGGGCGTCGGCTTTCGCTGGTTCGTCGAACGCGAGGCGCATGCGCTCGGTTTGGCGGGCTGGGTTCGCAACCGCAGCGACGGCAGCGTCGAGGTGCTTGCCTCCGGCACGCGCGATCAGCTCCGCTTGCTCTATGACAAGTTGAAGGAAGGCCCGCGCGCCTCCCGCGTCGACGATATCGAGGTCGAAGAAGCTGCACCGCTCAAGGATCTGCACACTTTCCGAATCGAAGGAGTCTGGTAAGGAATGCCACAACCAAAGATGGCCATGGACTGCGAACCACTGAAAAAGCTCATCCGCGAGGTTCCCGATTTTCCGAAGCCGGGGATTCTCTTCTACGACATCACCACGCTGCTGAAGGACCGGCTCGGATTCGCGCAGCTGATCGATTCCCTGACCGCCTACTATCTGGAAAAGGACATCGATCTGGTGCTTGGCATAGAGGCCCGCGGATTCATCTTCGGGCCGGCGCTAGCCTATCGCCTCAACGCCGGATTCGTGCCCGTGCGCAAGCCGAAAAAGCTGCCCGCCGAAACCGTCCGCTGGACCTACCAGCTTGAGTACGGCCAGGACACTCTGGAGATGCACAAGGACGCCATCAAGCCCGGCCAGCGCATCCTCATCGTCGATGACCTGCTCGCCACCGGCGGCACGGCCGTCGCCACGGCCGAGTTGGCAAAGTCTCTGGGCGCCGCAGATCACCGGCCTCGCCTTCGTGGTCGAGCTGGACTTCCTGAAAGGCCGCGACCGCCTGAAGGAATACGACGTCCACACCCTGCTGCACTACAACAAGTAAGCGCCGAGCGGCGGACACGCTGATTTCATAAATGTTTTCGACGGTGCCCCACATCTGCCGCAGTTAGCAGATGTGGGACTCTGATTTCGAGTCACTCGGACCGTATCTGCAACAATCTCGGGGTTTCTCCACTCCGCCGGTCAGCTGTCCATTGCGACTCGATCTCAACCGGTCCGATCTCAGCCGCCGCGTAATGCCGGAAGCTGCTCCAGTTCCAGTCCTCGGGTGTCGCTGCCAGCCCCCGCTGCACCGGGTTGCGATGCATATAGCGCAGCTTGTCGATAAAACTTTCGTAGGTACGCACGTTGTGGTCGTAGTAGCGCTTCTGCCACAAGGGACTATCGAGTTCTGCTCGATAACGCATGGCACGGCGCGCAACGGAGATCTTCAGAGCTTGAATTGCCTTCGCAAGCACTTCCACTTCCGGTTCGGAGACGAGCAGATGCACATGCTCCGGCATCACAACATACCCGTACACCCGAAACCGATAGCTTCGCCGCGTTCGCTCCAGACACTCTACAAACATGTCACGGAGCCATGTGTCCCTCAGACGCGGCTGCCGCTGATAACAACTGAAAGTCACGAAATGAGTCTGCTTGGATTGCTGGTAGCGCTTCAGCCCGTCCGTCATGCGGAAAGACTACCACCTCGACCAGCGAGTTCCCACATCTGCTAACTGCGGCAGATGTGGGGCACCGTCGGCCTCTCTTACTTCCAGACTTGGGCCAACCGCCGTACGAGCGCCAATATCTTCTGAAAAAGAAATGCGATTAGCCAACTCAAGAGAATCCACCACATCGTCCCCAGAATGCCAAAAACCAGCAAGGGCGTTGAAAGCTTCAGCAGCGGCAGCAACAATATAGATAATGGAAAGTCGGCAAAGAAAACGACAAACCATGCCCAACTTCCTTCTGCCCTGATTAGACCAAGTGCGATTGCTACGCAAAGACAAAGATGCAACAGGGGCAGAAGTAATATAAACAATGCTTTTGGTGTGGTCATTGTTTGCACCCATGCCCAAGTCTCCACTTGTTCGATGGTGCCCCACATCTGCCGCAGTCAGCAGATGTGGGATCTTGATTTTCCCTCACGGCATGCGCGTGATGCAGAACTGTTCGTCGTGGCCGAGCACTTCGGCCTTGGACAGTTTGCCGGAGGCCACGGCCAATATCTCCCGGTAAATTTCCTCGCCAACCTCTTGCAGTGATTTCTCGCCGGTGATGACCGCGCCGGCGTTGATGTCGATATTCTCTTTCATCCGCTGGAAGGTGCGCGGATTGCCGGTAATCTTGATCACCGGCACGCCGGGGAATCCCGAGGGAGTGCCTCTGCCGGTCGGGAAGCAGACGATCTGCGCGCCCGCCGCGGCCTGTCCCGTAGTGACTTCGCCGTCGTGGCCCGGGCCGTCGAGCAGCAGCAGGCCCTTCTTCGTGGGCACATCGCCATAGGCAAAGACTTCGACGAACTGCGCGTTGCCTGACTTCTTCATTCCGCCAAGCGATTTTTCGACCACCGAGGAAAGTCCGCCATCGTAGTTGCCGGTGGAGATCAAGTTCTTCCGCTTTTCATTGCTGCTGGCTCGAGTCTGCCGCTTGAGCCGCTCTTCCATGTTGCGGATCACCCGCAGGATATCGCTGGCCACCTGTTCGTTGATGGCGCGGCGAGCCAGGATGTGTTCGGTCCCCAGCAGTTCGGTCAGCTCCGTCAGGATGGATGAGCCGCCTTGCGCCACCAGCTTATCGGAGGCGATGCCGAGCGCGGGATTGGCCACCAACCCAGAGGTTGTATCCGAGCCACCGCAGTTCAGGCCGATCATCAGTTCACTGACGTCGGCCTCCACCCGCTTCTCTTGCGAAGCAACCTGCTGCATCTTGCGGGCATGGCGGGTGCCGATGTCGATGGCCTTGATGGAATCGCCTTCGTCCTGAATCACCACCATCTCCACCATCTTCCCCGTTGGTGCAATGCCGTCGAACAATTCGCGCGGCGTGAATCGTTCGCATCCCAGGCCCACCACGACTACACCCGCGAAGTTCGGATTGCGGCCGATCCCGATCAGGGTTTTGGCGGTGATCTCCAGATCTTCGCCCACCTGGCTGCATCCGACCGGATGACTGAAGTGAACCGTGCCCGGAACGCTCTCCGAGATGCGTTGCGCCACCTTGGCCGAGCAGAAGACCGAGGGAATGATGGCGATCAGGTTGCGCACTCCGACACTGCCGTTCTCCCTTTTGAAGCCGAGAAATTTATCGCCCATCTCTCACATTCCCCTCTCGCAATACATGTTATGGATGTGAATCCACGCGCCCTTCTTGATTGCGACCTTCATCTTGCCAATCTCTTCGCCGTATTTATAAACCGGAGCATTCGGCGCGAGGTCGGCGAGCGCGAACTTGTGGCCGAAGGGAATCTTCTCGATCACGGTTGCTTCGTACTTTTTGCCCCCGTCCTCGGCCACCGTGCAAGCGTCGCCGGCGGCCAGATCGGTCAAGGCGATTGCCACGTTATCCTTCTGGTCGAGTACAAGCGCGGTCTTCCCTGCTGTCAGGTCGCTGAGTTCTTTCACGTTTCACATCCTGCTCTTAAAATTGTTCAGTTTCGCGCGACGAAAGTGATTACATTCTGGCAGGGCGTCGTCGATTTGTCTTGCTTAATCACTCAAAGAAAAGTGTGTCGCCCGCGGAATAAATGTTCCTCCCACCGGTTAGCACCAGTGAAAGGCAAACGAAGTACCGAAACTGATCGAGGCTTCGTCAATGTGGAGGGAATATGAAAATGAGGACCAACATTCTGCTTGCAACCGCTGTGCTCGCCGGCTCCATACTTGCCAGCGCGCAGATGACAACCCAAGGCTCCGAGGATGCTACTCGTCCGGACAACATGGCCGCACCCGTGGCCAATGGCGGAGGCGCATACGAGCCCTTCAACACCGGCACCGCGCAGCCAAACCCTAACAACACATTCCGCGACAAGAGCAATGCTGACACGAGCAGCCAGGACGACAACAAGCAGATGGCACCCGGCGATCCCCAAAAGAACCCGTACTGGGAGCCCAAGGATTGGAATTACATCAGCAACGACAATGTAGGCGGTTAGCGGCCATGGAAGCGGAGGGATGCGTGGATCGGGTGGAAGCGAACAGCGAATCCGTAACGCCCGGTCCATGCTACATTCACTGTCTTCACTGCTATGCGCTCGGTGGCTCTTCGCGCACCAGCAGATACTTATCTTTTTGCAGGTAGCTCTTACGCCGGAACCAGTCTTCCATGCGTTCTTTCAGCAGAGGCAATGGCACGCGCGTACCCGCCTCCATCAGGCCATCGGCAAGCGGCAGGGTGTCGTCGAACACCGGATCGTTGGTAAAACTGCGCATGGCAAAGCTATCCAACCATTTCAAGGGAGCGGGCCGGCGCGCGTCGCCTTCCTCGTATTCCACGCGAATCCTGCGAGAGAACATGGTAGAAACCCGGTCCTGGTGTCGTTAGGCGGCCTTCTCGCCTGCCGCGTCGTGCAGGCGCTCTTCCAGCGCATCCACTTCCTGCCACAGCGCAGGCGGCAGGTGCTTGCCAAACTTTTGGAAGTATTCGCGGATGAGCGGCACCTCGCGAAGCCAGCCGTCGATGTCCACGTTCAGCAACTGCTTGATGCGATGGGCCGATATATCAAGGCCGCGCAGATCCAAAGCGTCTGGGCCAGGCATAAGCCCGATGGCAGTCTCAGCCGCCTCTCCCGCGCCCTCCACGCGCTCGAAGATCCACTTCAGCACGCGGCAATTTTCGCCGTAACCCGGCCACAGGAATTTGCCGTGCTCATCTTGCCGGAACCAGTTCACGTAAAAAATCTTTGGCAACCGGGCGCCGGCCGTGGTTCCCATCTTGAGCCAATGGCCGAAGTAGTCGCCCATGTTGTAGCCGCAGAAAGGCAGCATGGCCATCGGGTCGCGCCGCAGTTGGCCGACAGCTCCGGCGGAGGCCGCCGTCGTTTCGCTGCTCACAGTCGCCCCTAGAAACGTCCCGTGCTGCCAATCGAAGGCCTCGCAAACCAATGGCACAACGCTGGCGCGCCGTCCGCCGAACAGGATCGCATCGATGGGCACTCCTTTGGGGTCGTCCCATTCGGGAGCGATTACGGGGCACTGTCTCGCCGGAGTCGTGAACCGCGCGTTCGGGTGCGCAGCCTTGCGGCCTGAGTCAGGGGTCCATGGGCGGCGCAGCCAGTCGATAAGGAATTCGGGCTGCTCCGCTGTCATGCCTTCCCACCAGATGTCTCCCTGCGGCGTGATCGCGCAATTGGTGAAGACCGAGTTCCGGCTGATGGTTTCCATCGCATTGGCGTTGGTGTGGGCGCTGGTGCCCGGCGCCACGCCGAAGAAACCTGTTTCGGGATTGATGGCATACAGCCGCCCATCGGTTCCGAACTTCATCCAGCAGATATCGTCGCCCAAGTGCCTCGACCTTCCACCCCGGAATGGTAGGAATCAGCATCGACAGGTTTGTCTTGCCGCAGGCAGATGGAAATGCGCCGGCAATGTACTTCACGACTCCCCGCGGATTCGTAAGCTTCATAATCAGCATGTGCTCGGCCATCCAGCCTTCATCGCGCGCCTGCACGGAAGCGATGCGCAGAGCGTGGCACTTCTTGCCCAGCAGGGCGTTGCCACCGTAGCCGGAGCCGAAAGACCAAGCCTCGCGCGTCTCCGGAAAATGACATATCCATTTCTCGCGCGGGTTGCTGGGCCAAGCCGTGTCCGCGACGTTCGCCCCGAGCGGGGCCCCTATCGAATGCAGCCCCTTCACGAATTCGCTTTCACTCCCGAGAGCTGCAAGCACCTGGCTGCCGACCCGCGCCATGATGTGCATGTTGACAACAACGTATGGAGAATCGCTGAGCTCAACTCCAAAGCCGGCCATTGGTGAATCGATCGGCCCCATGCAGTAAGGGATTACGAACATTGTCCGTCCGGCCATCGAGCCTTCGAACAGCTTCATCAGGATCGATTTCATCTCGACCGGATCTTTCCAGTTGTTCGTCGGCCCGGCGTCATCCTTTGCGCGGCAACAGATGAACGTCCGATCCTCAACCCGGGCCACGTCAGCCGGGGTCGAACGCACGTAGATGCTGTTGGGGCGCTTGTTCGGATCGAGCGGAATTGCAACTCCGGCGTGGATCATGAGCCGCACCATCTCCTGGTACTCCGCATCGGAGCCATCGCACCAGTAGACGCGCTCGGGTTTGCAGAGGCGTGTCACTTCCTCCACCCACTGCAAAAGCCTTTGGTTGTTCACTGTGCCGCCGGTTGCCTCGACGGTTTCGATAAAGCTGGCCATAGAGCGTCTCCTCTGGGCGCACCAGGAAAATGAAGTGCGAAAATTTCTGAATTCAGCACCGCAACCGCTTCCCCCACAAAGCGGCTGTCAGCTTCGGAGTCCGTTTCCAAAAGCTCTGTATGCCGTGATTACAGGATTCCGGGATGGCATCGTCCAACGGCAGAGAACCAGGCCCAAGGCGTCTAGCCGAGGCTGGTACTCTACGTGTACTCGCTTTGGAGCGCCGCAAGGTACCGCAATGTTTCCTTAACGGTCAGCATATACATCTCCCGACCGCTCTCCTCGCCGTTTTCGATGATCGATTTCAGATAGAAGCCGGCAATCTGAACGGCCATAGGATCGGTCATGACCTTCCCGGTGCGCCGGTTGTATTCGCCCCAAGCCGGATGCGGCAGTGCAATCCAAACCGTCCGTCCATTGACCAAAAACTTCACGTCAACGGCGTCGGCATGGCGCGTGGCGATAGCCACAACCACGGCTTGAAAGACGCATCGCACTGGCTCGCCCGTCCAGTGCTCCTTGACTTGGAAATCGCTGTACATGTCAAAAACTATAGTCCGGCGGCGCCAATCACAGCAACCTGCTCACCCGTTTAGATGCCGTCCGGCCGCAAGAAGAAAAAGGTCGATTGCAAAGAAGCAAAAAAATTGATAGCCAAAGGACGAAGCTGGCGCGGACTCCATGCCGCCTGCCTGCACCCTTTCTTCGCAGCCTGCTAGAATCCGAGCGGTGGCCCGAAAACCCACATCTCACGCTCGCCTGATCGCGCCAGTTGCGAAATCCACTCCCAGGCCGAAGCCTCGCGATTCCGCCGGACGGAAGCGCGCGCCCAACCCAGGCGGCGTCGAGGTGCTCACGGTCGCGAACTTCTCTCGACATTCGGCATGGCTGGTACACGGCTTCAGTACCCGGCAAGGCGGAGTCAGCTCCGCCTACGGAGCCCGGGCGCTGAACTTGGGCCCCACCCGCGAGGACACGCCGGAGAGCATCGCGCGCAATCGCGAACGGTTTATCGGTAAACTGGGCGCCGTCGATGCCAAAGGTCGCCCTTGGCCGGTCGTCACCGTCACCCAGATTCATTCGGCAATCATTCACCGCGTTGACCAGGAAACTGTCCCGCCGCTGCGGGGCGACGGCCTGATTACCAGCACGCCCGGCATTCTGCTCGGCATCAAGATCGCCGATTGCCTGCCTGTGCTCATTGCCGACCCCGAGCGGCACGCCATCGGCGCATTCCATGCTGGATGGCGAGGCACTGCGCAACGGATCGTCGAGAAGGGCGTTGGCGAAATGCGAAAACACTTCGGCAGCGATCCTGCGAAGCTGCTGGCCGCCATCGGTCCCGGTATCGGTAGCTGCTGCTATGAGATTGGCGAGGAGGTCGAGCGCGAGTTCGAGTCGCAGTTCACCTACTGGCAGGAGCTGTTCGAAGATGTGGTCGACTCACGGTCGCTGCGCGCGCGCTATCCGATGTTGTTCCTCAACCAGCGCGCTCCCGGACACGGCGATCCGGCTCTTTCGCGTCACCTCAACCTGGTGAAAGCCAATCTGCTGCAACTGCGCGACGCCGGCGTGGCGGAGGAAAATATCTCGAACTTGGGCCTCTGCACCTCGTGCCACACTGATCTTTTTTTCTCCTATCGCAAAGAGCAGGTCACAGGGCGAATGATGGCCGTGGTGGGGATCAGGCCGTAGCCTCGACTTATCAGCTGTTATTGGTGAGAAGGCGATTTATCATCAATTACGACTGAAGTCAACGTGCTGTTCAATCCGTCATGAAATGGTGCAGGTTGATCATTTCCTGTGCGTCCGTGCAGTTCCAGCCAACGGGCGTGTGACGATGACCGCATCTCGGTTGTGGTCTCTTCTCGCTGGTCGCAAATAAGCACGGCGAACCAGGCCATTGTCGAGAACTGGCAATGCAAAGCACCCTCGGGGGTGGCTTTCAGTGATGGGACCTATGCCCTCTATCTGCTGACCCACGCCGGCCAAACCAGTGGAATCATAGGAGGCCGCTTTCTCGAAATTGCTGATGTTGTCGCCCCGTGGTCGAACCTTGAGGTAGATGGCTGCCCTACTACGGAAGTCAGGACGAGGGTAACCGACGCTTTGTCGCGTGTGGATTTGTACTTCGACAGCCGCCGCGCAACCCAAGACGTGTTGGACCTGTGCGGCCATCCCTCTGTTAAAGCAGTGCTCTGGTACGGCTCGTATTTTAGCCAGAATTGCTCACCATCTCGAACCGATGATTGCGAGGGCGGCTACTTTCTATCATATCGTTCACTGGCGAACACGCACTTCGAGCCCGAGTTGTGTACCCTGGATGCTTGCCAAATGGTGTTTACGCTCACATTTCGCACCAGTAACCCGGACAACCTGCCGCACAAAGGCGATCGCCGCCTACAGAAATTCCTAAATGAGGCAAGTGAGGCCGTGCGCACGATCAAGTACGGTCCATTCCCCCCTGTCTGGGCTCCTGGAAGCGGGCCTCACTGACGTGCTGTTTAAGTTCTCAAGAAATTTCAGCGAAAACACCCCGGCGGGTGGCCCAGAGTTGATTCTTTTTCAACTCTGGGGATTTTGTTGTCGATGGGAAGCGTGGCGTACTCTTTATCCATACTCTGCACAGCCCAGAACTATGCACAGTCCCAGAGTTGGGACTGCGCCAACTCTGGGCCACCTGTCCCCTGTCTGTCGTTGTTCGTCCAAAAAAATTAAAGACACGGACAAAGCCGTGCCTTTGAAATGCTCTCGCGAACCGGTCTAATTCGTTCCGTTCACGGTGCGCAGCTTGCCGCGCATGAAGTGATAGGGAGGCCAGGGGCCACTGATCGTGATCTCGCAGTTCTTCAACTGCCGCGTCGCCGTGTTGTAGCGGTTCTGATACTTCTGCAGGGAAGTCGCCTCGATCAAGTGTGCAATGTCGATCACCAGCCCGGCGTCGATGCGCTTGCAACTGGTTTCGTGCTCCAGTGGAGCAAGCAACTTATTCACCTGGACGGAAACCGCGCGCGCCTTGGTCTGGCGCTCGCGATCGCGAGTGGCGATTACATGCAGCCGTTCAAGGTATTGTCCGCCAGTCCGCACCGGAAGCGTTTGCAGAACCACTTCTGGAACGGTACCGTCCTCTCTCATCATCACCTTGATGTGCATCTCTGCCTTGCCACGCAGACGCTCAAGGCTCTCATGAAATGTCTTGCGGTTGGCCCGTACGGCGTGCCGCAGCGCTTCGTCGGTTTCAAAAACCGTCCCGAAGCGGAAAGGCAGCACGGTTGCCTGCCGGAAACACTCGCTCACCACCCGTGCGTGCTCCACGACAGCCTGCTGATTCAATGAAAGGCTGCGATCATAGGCGCTTACCAGGACCACGAACTCGCCGGTAGGGAACCCCATGACAGACGATGCGTTGACGCCACGCAGTTGCTCAAATTGAAAGGGACGTCGGACCCGACTTTGTTGCACCGAACTCTGCTCGGTAATGCAGTACGCGTACCACGTCATTTCCATGTCTCCAGAGAACCCGGGCGAGTGGAGATAGCGCCGCGGAATGCCTTAAATCAGAACGAAACAAATTTTCCCGGAATAATAGAGTGGGACGGGAGACGGCTCCTGAATGATCAAGGACGATCATGTCGATGGCATACCCATAAATATCCTACTTCTTCTTGCGCGCTAATAGCAACCTAGTTCCACCGAACGCGCCTCCAGACGAGGTTTTCGGCGGCAATAGCTCGGTCGAGGCGCTTGGACCTAAGCTTGAGCTCGAAAATCTAAATCAATCACTCATGATTCCGACGGCAGAAAATGGCCATGAGATTACCCCCCGGCGGCTGAAGCATCTCTTCGGCGATATGCGCTTTTGGCGAAGCCGGTTGTGCGGTTGGCCAGCAGCAAGAATTCACCTTTGAGTGCAAATCGGTCAGAGTTGAACATACGAAACGCACCTACTCGCATCTAAGATTTTCTAAGCGAATTGTAGCGGCTGTGTTCCGGTTGAACATCGCAGCTTGGCTGCCGCGAGTACTCATGACTTCCGACTCCAAAACCGCGAGCTCCTTTTCACCCGAACAGTTCGTGGTCCAGGTGTTCTCGGAGTTCAGTCGCGAGACGGTGCAGCGCCGCTGGCCCGCCATCAACGTCATCGTGCGAATGAGCATGCTGGCTGGTCTCGAATTGCAATTGGAACCCGCCTTGAATCTCGTCTGCGACATGGCGAGCGAGATCATTCCTTATGATCGCGGCCTGGTTTTTTTCTGGGACGAAGAGCAGCAGCAGATGCATCTGCGGGTTACGCGCAATCTGGACGCTCCCGGCGAGGAAACCATTGCCCGCGGTAACCTGCTCAACCTCTGGACCGCCAAGTTCCAGCGGCCCATGATCGTTCCGCGAGGAGCGCACGAGCCGGTCGATCTGCTGCTCGATGCGGTTGGCGCCGAATCGGTTATGACTCTGCCGCTGTTCGTGCGCACGCGGGTTATGGGGTCTCTGCAACTGTTCGGATCGAGCCGCACCAGCTTTAGCGAGGAAGACGCGCAATTGCTGTGGATTCTGTCGCTGGTGGTGGAGAACCTGTTGACGCGCGATTTCGCCAATGAGGCGCTGATCAAGTTTGCCTTCACCGATTTCTTGACCGGCATGAAGACGCGCGGCTACTTCGAAACCCAGCTCGAGCGCGAAATCAAGCGTGCCGAGCGCAGCAAAGGCCCGCTGGCGCTGGTCATGATCGACATCGATCATTTCAAGATTCTCAACGATACGCATGGTCACCACGTCGGCGACGTACTTCTCCGGGACCTCTCGACGGTCCTGATGAAGGACATGCGCCAGATCGACACCGTCGCGCGTTATGGCGGCGAGGAATTCGTGCTCATTCTTCCGGAAACGAACAACGTGGGCGCGTATCGAGTGGCGCAGCGCCTGCGAAAGGCGGTTGAATCGGCGCGCTTCTTCGCCGGTTCGCCCTCCGACGTTGTCAAGCTGACCATCAGCATGGGAATCGCAGTGTTTCCGCAGGATGCGCAGTTTAAACGCGACTTGATTGAAGCCTCCGATGCGGCCCTCTATGAAGCCAAGCGCACTGGCCGCAACCGCGTCGTGCTTTGCTCGGAGCTGGACCGTAAGAAAGAGGTTTCGTGACCTGTCTATTTTCTGCCGGTCTTCTTTTTTGCGATTGCGGGAACGGCTCGTCTTTCGCTGATCTTGGGTTTTGCCCCCTTGCTACCAGAGGCTTTTACAGGCGGTTTCGGTGCGGGTTTCTTGGCAGCAGACTTCTGAGTACCGTCGGAGCGCGACTTGACTCCGGCTTTGGCCTTTTCCGGGACTGATGGCGGTGGCGCCGCAGGTTGGGCTGGCGCGGGAGCCGCGACGCGTTCAACCGGCGGGCGAGGTTGCGGGGAGGATGAGTTCGGCGCGCGAACTCCCAACTGGCGCAGCACAACGCTGCGCATCTGCTCGACCGGTGCAGGCTTTCCGGTCCAAATCTCGAACTGGCGCGCCCCCTGGTGGACAAACATCTCCACGCCGCTAATGGTTGGGATGCCCTGCGCCCGAGCCATCTGAAGCAGCAGCGTTTCGGCTGGATTGTAGACCATGTCGAAGACGCAACGCACCGACTTCAGCTCCTTTTCGCTGAGTGGCGACTCCGCCGAGCCTCCCATTCCAACCGGAGTCGTATTAATCGCCACGGCGAACTGCATCTTCGGCAGATCGCTGCGCTTCACGGTGTTGACTTCGAATTGCCTGGCCAGCTTCTGTGCGTTGGCCGGCGTGCGATTCACGATGTAAACATTCGCGCCCCGTTGTTTGAGCGCGTAGACCGCCGAGCGTGCCGCGCCTCCCGCGCCAATCACCAGCGCATCGGCGCTGGACAGGGTTAGCTGGGCCTCCAGCGGAGCGAGAATACCCTGTATATCCGTGTTGAACCCGATCAGCTGTCCATCCTGGCTGCGCACTACCGTGTTGCAGGAGCCGGTTGCCGCCGTAAGCTGCTCTGACCTGTCGAGGAACGGCAGGATCTGTTCCTTGAACGGCATGGTGACGCTAAGCCCGTGAATAGGAATCTGGCGCACGCAGGCCAGCAGGTCTTCCAGCGACTCAACCAGCAGAGGCAGGTAAACGGCATTGACATTTTCCCGCCGCATGGCGGTATTGATGAGCGCCGGCGACAGCGAATGTCGCACCGGATTGGCGGCTACTCCGTAGATCCGCGTAGCGGCGTCAATCTGATTGACGCGATAGGTTTCCTGCATTTCGCGGGCAGTAATCTGCCCATCGGCGGTGGGTTCCCCCTGATTTGGGGCAGCGAAGGTAAAGGCAGCCCCGGCGCGAACACTCAGCACGCGGCTGATCGCTCCCTGCTCACCCATGCAGATTCCCAACATGGCATGGTCGTCCGCATGTTTCTGCACGAACTTCAACATCTCCACGTTGTCGTGCAGCGATGTTGCCGTGGTGACCACCTTGTAATACTCGGGTGACAATGCCGCCAGGCGGGCAAAAACCTTTTCCAGGCCTTTCGTCTGCTTGAAATCATGGAACGAAAGCAGCAGCGAAGCTTTTGAGCGCAGCCGCTCAAGATCGGCTTTCTTCAATGCCTCCGCGCTTTCGATTTCAAGATCGAGGATCTGACAGCCGGCTGCGGCTGCTTTGATCAGAACGTCGATTTCAGCGCTCACTGAACCGCGAAACTTCCCTCCGTGTGCGGCACGGCGGCAGGTCGCGATTCCGATTGCATCCGGCCGGTATTCAAAGAAGCGCTTAAGGCCCGGAATGGCGCTGATCGGATTCTTCAGGTAATCGAGCCTGAACTCCAGAAAGGTGTTCTCGCGAACTTGCAAGTCGGCCTGGTAGAAAAGATCACTCGGTTCGCTGGCGCTCAGGCACACACAGACCTTCGGCAAACGGAGCCGCAACATCCGGCCAGCTAACAGGTTTGGCGCTACACTCATTCCGGGGGAATGGTACAGATGCACCGCTCCAGTTGCAACCGCAATAAAGGTTTTCAGCGTGAATTCGTAACTACGTACCAGTGCGGTCAATACAATGACCAATCGTTACTTGAACCGGCGGCACTCCTCTGCTAGCGTTTCGGCTGGCTAGGTCTGTCTGCCTATCCGGTTCGCCAGAGCCGGTACTACACACTTTTGTGCCATTGGCGGGTCAGTCCGCAAGCCCCCAGGTCAAGCGCGGCAAAGTGCCTGCCTGTGGCGGAGGTGATTATGAAATGGCGAGCACTTTTGCTGGTGCTCTGTTGGGTGAGCTCGGGCGCGGCGCAACAGAACTTGCCGGCGTCGCAGGCGGGTTCGGTTCTGGGCTTTGGCTACAAAACCAGCTACAAGGATGTCTATTGTGCCGGGTTTATCAGCCGTGAGCGCTTCCGTACAGGCCGAACGGTCCAGGGCGGAAGGCGTTCGCCCGAAGTGGACCACTTTACCGCGAAAGAAACAGTCTTTCTCGCCGGTTCCGGCTACGAGGTCGGGAGCCGCTACGCTATCATCCGCGATGTCCGCGATCCGAATGGCAATGAGTATTTCCAGGGGCAGAATAAACGCCTGAATCGACTCGGACATCTGTACGCCGAGCTGGGCCAGTTGAGAATAGACGGCGTTGAGGGTGGCTATGCGGTTGCCACCATAGAGACGAGTTGTCAGCCAATTGTCGCCGGCGACATAGTGATTCCTTTCCGCGATAAAGGCAGTTTCGCCGCAGAGCCCCGGACTACGCCCTTTCAGGTCTTTGGCGTCGCTCTGCCTCGGCGGCGTGGCACGATCATAATGGCTTCCGAATTCGACACTAATTTTGGGCTGCACAAGATTGTCTACATCAACCTTGGCTCCAATGCTGGAGTGAAGCCGGGAGACTATCTGCGGATCAGCAGAACTTATGATGCCGGCAAGATGCCAGAAATAAACAAGCTCTCGCTGAACGTTCCCGGCTATGACGACACGCAACGTCATCCGTTTACGGTCTCGCGAAGGTCGATGAAGAACTGGCCCGTCAAAGGCTTGGGAGAGATGATGGTGATCTCGGTGACGCCGGAAACAGCAACCTGTCTCGTCACCATGGCCCTGGAGAACCTACAGGTCGGGGACTTGGTTGCACAGGAGAGTGAGCGTTAGCCCAAACGCGGCGCTAAAGGTGTGCTGCCGCAGGCGAGTGACTCGCTCGGCTGACTCTCGCCAAATACCTCAGCCGTAAAGGCTTCCAGACGCGCGCCCTGCTTCCATGCATCCGGCGGCAAGCCGGCTTTGCGGCAGGTTTCCGAGAGGAATTTCTCCCGCCCCCAGCCCCACTCCAGCGGGACTTGGGGCAGCAGCAGCCCACGCGCGTGTCCAAAGGTCACAATCAGGCCGTGGCGGCCAACCTCAACATCCTCCGGCTTGATTGGAGCCAGCGGCGAGAGCACGCTGATTTCGATCTGTAGCTCCGGAAGCTCATCAACCCCAACCGGCGCAAAGCGCGGATCGCGAAACGCGGCGGCTGCCGCAGTCTCGGCAATTGTATGGTAAAGCGGATGCAACGCTATGACATAACCGATGCAGCCGCGCAGCGCTCCGCATCGGTGCAGGGTGGTGAATGCCCCGCGCAGTTCGGCGAGATGCGCGGACGGAGGAGAGGTGTCCAGGCGCTCTTTGCGCAATTCGGCGGCAATCGTCCGGTGCGCCAGGCGCAACAGCAGCTTCCGCTCTTCGTCGGAATATTCGCTCATCGACCAGTTCTCAGGTTAGGCCAAACGGAAAACTCGGAAGCTACGTTGCCGGGACATCGTCCTTCTTCCGCCGATTCAGGACAAACACGCGGCGGCGCCGTTTTTGAGTCGCCGTTTTGTCGATCTTGGCCCAAAATGCGACAAAATAGTCTGCTGCCGACACCAGTGAGAGTGCAACCATGAACCAGGTTGCCGTGCGTGCAATCACCTCAACCGGCAGGATCCACGGCCCGATCACCCAGTAAGTCCAGCGATGGGCAAGGATAACAGCAACCACCGAGACGATCTGCACGAACATCTTGAACTTGCCCAGATCGCTTGCCTGGATTGTGAACCCTTCCTGCGCGGCGATGGCTCGCAAACCGCTCACCAGGAACTCTCTGCCGATGACCACCACTGCCATCCAGGCGGGAACGAGCCGGGGCGTGAACTGCACGAGTGAGATAAATGCCGCCGCAATCAGCAGCTTGTCCGCCAGCGGATCGAGCAGCATTCCCAGGGTAGTGACCTGCTTCCGCTTTCTCGCCAGGTACCCGTCCAAGCCATCCGTGATAGAGGCCAGGATAAATATGGTGGAGGCGGCAATCTCCTTCTCCCCGTGTGATCCCCGGAAGAAATTGCTTGCCAGCACCCATATCAAAAAAGGCACGCAAAAAATACGGGTAATCGTGATGTAGTTCGGAAGATTCACGGTTGTGGCCGGCGAAGAGGCACAATACACCCTCCTCTCCACCAAGTCACGATTATGCGCTCTCCGGTAGACGAAAGCAACGCTACCGAAGGGTGTGCGGGCGGCCTATTGGCGCCCGCGATTCACCGCGCAGAGGCCGTATTCAGGCGTAAATGCCGCGTCGTCGTATGACGTAAGCAACTCGATCAATCGCCAGCATGTAACTGGCAGTACGGTTGTCGACCGCATGTTTCTCCGCGTAGTGAACCACATCATTGAATGAGTCAACCATAATCTGATCGAGTCGTTCGTTCACCATCGCTTCGGTCCAAAAATAGCCCTGGCGATCCTGCACCCATTCGAAGTAGGAGGTGGTAACGCCACCGGCGTTGGCGAGAATGTCCGGGACGATGAACACTCCCTTCTCTCCCAGAATCTTGTCGGCATTGGTAGTGGTCGGCCCATTGGCTCCCTCCACCAGTATCTTTGCCTTCACCCGGCTGGCGTTCTCGCTGGTGATCACGTTTTCTGTCGCTGCGGGAATCAAAACCTCGCAATCGGTGACCAGCAATTCCGCGGAGTCGTACTTCTCGGCGCCGGGGAAGCCGTGAATCGTGCGGTTCTTCTGGTGATACTCCCAGAGAGCGTCGAGATCTATGCCGTGCTTGTTGTAAATCCCGCCGTCCCATTCGGCGATGCCAACGATGGTGTATCCGTTTTGGAACATCAGGTGAGCCGCGTTGGAACCCACGTTGCCAAAGCCTTGGATGATCACTCGAGTGGAGTCGCGATCCATGCCGAGTTTCTTCAGCGCCTGGTCGGTCACCACCATCACCCCGCGGCCGGTAGCCTCGCGACGTCCGCGCGATCCGCCGATGTCGATCGGTTTGCCGGTAACGCAGGCCGTCACCGTTTGCCGCATGTGCATGGAATAGGTATCCATCATCCACGCCATGGTCTGTTCGTTGGTGTTCACATCGGGGGCAGGAACATCTTTCTCGGGTCCCAGGAACTCGATCAGCTCTGACGTGTAGCGCCGGGTCAAACGTTCCAATTCGTTCTGCGACATCTTCTTCGGGTCGCAGATAATGCCGCCCTTGGCGCCGCCGAAGGGAATGTTCACCACCGCGCACTTCCAAGTCATCCAGGCGGCGAGGGCGCGTACCTCGTCGAGATTGACTTCGGGCGAATAGCGGAGACCGCCCTTGGCGGGGCCGCGGGCCGTCGAGTGCTGGACGCGATAACCGGTAAAAAGCTCCATGCGCCCATCGTCCATCTGCACTGGAATGTGAACAATGACCTCGCGGTTGGGCTGGCTCAGGATCTTCCAGAGACCTTTGTCGAGATTGAGTTTGGTGGCAGCGTATTCAAAGCGTGCCGCCTGTGCTTCCCAGGGATTTCTTTCCTGCATTTCCTTTTCAAGTGCTGTAGTCATGAAAATCTCCGAAGTCGTGTGACTGCTGTCGTGTGACCGCTTCTGTCTCTCCAGTGGCCGAAAGCCGGCGTCGAGTTGCAAACGGATGGTTAGCCCAAAGTCTTGGTTCGCCGCGCATTTCGTTCAGGAACATTCACAGCGGCGAGTTCCCGCGAAAGAACGACGCGGTTCTTTCCAGGGACTGACAAAGTATATGCGGCGGCTGAGGCAGATGACAACGGGCACAGGCGTCTTCCGGTTTCTATTTTCGCCACGCTCAGAGGTGCAACACCAAATTCTCGCTGGCTGCCGTCACGTGCGGAAAGTGCTGCCGCGCTTGTTTGACGATCTCGTCGATGCAGTCGTCGCAGTGATCCGGATCATGGTGGAAAAGCACGAGATGCTTGATCTCGCTTTCCCGGGCGATGTTGACGGCTTCGCGCCAATGGCTATGTCCCCAGCCGTGTTTTCGCGCCTCATATTCCTCGGGCAGGAACTGCGCGTCGTAGATCAGCGTGTCGGCGCCTTGGGCAAGTTTGCGTACCGCTTTATCGAAGATCGGATCGCCCGGTTCGTTATCGGTGGCGTAAACCAAGACGGAGTCGCCGCTGGTGATGCGAAAGCCGAGGCATCCCTGCGGGTGGTTCAGCCACATGGAATCGATTACGCAATCGTCAAACGGGAGACGGCCTTCGCTGATGTCGTAAAAATTGCGGTGAGCCGCCATCTCGGCCATATTCACCGGAAAATAAGGATCGGCCATCTGTTTTTCGATGGTCGCCCTGAGGCCGCTACCGCGGTTGCTGGAGTGAAAGAAGAAGAAGCTGTCAGGATTCTCATACAGCGGAGCGAAGAACGGTATGCCCTGAATGTGATCCCAGTGAAAGTGCGAAAGAAAGATGTGGGCATACAGCGGAGCATTCGCGAATTCCTGCAGCAAGCTCTTGCCGAGAATGCGGAAGCCCGTGCCACAGTCAAAGATATAGATCTGGCCGTTCATCCGGACTTCGACGCAAGACGTGTTGCCGCCGTAGCGCAGGTTTTCGATCTGCGGAGTGGGAGTTGACCCTCTAACGCCCCAGAACTTGACCTCCATGGCCTCTCTTTCCGTGCTTCCCGTCGTCCTCGTATCATGCGGCGAGCGGCGGAAACCACCCCGCGATCCGGAGAGCGATCCGTCGCCCCGTACCCGGCGCGCAAGCGGGCAACCGTGCACTCGCGGGGACGCTAGGAAATTGCCGTCAGTATAAGCCGTTTTCCCCGGCAAAGGTCAACGAACTTACGTCAGCGCCGTTTTGACGTTGATTCCTCCAAAGGAGTTGCTGGAAACTGTTGCCGGCTAGATGGGTGGATTAAGGCTTCCGGTGGGATGAACGGTATGAAAGACGGGGTAGTCCGAGAAATCGACGCGGAACGATCTTGATTACCCAATCAAAGCCCAGAGTGGCGCGGCGCCGGTTTGCGTGCGCCATGCAGTTTTGGATTGCAGAATCGCACACGAGTAGTAGAATTTCTGCCATACAGAGCTGAAGAGGGAACTTGGCGCCGGACACAATAAGGTCTTTCCCGGTCTCAAGACAGCAGGAGATTGCACCTAAGTCATCGCCTGCCGAAAGACCCTTGAAGTGATGTATCGATGTCAACTCCAGAGCTATGGCTGCGCCCGTCGAGCGGTCGTGCCAGACAGTCGAGGTATTAGATAAGCGTTTGCGAAGGAAAATCGAGCGAGAATGAAATCGCCATTAAGGAGACAAGCGTGAGCAACAAGTGGGAATTGCGCCAATTGGATGGCGCCAAAGCGCACGCGCTCCGGCCCGAAGCGCTTTTCGATCTCACCGGCAAGGTGGCGATCATGACGGGGGCCGCCGGCGGGATAGGTTCATGGCTGTCCGCCGGGCTGGCAGCTGCCGGGGCGAACGTGCTGCTGACCGATCATCCAAAGGCATCGATGACGGCGACCTCCGATGCCATCAAGGCGGCGGGCGGTTGTTGCGAGGAATTCTCGATCGATCTGCTGGAGCCCAAGGCGGTTGACGCCATCGTCGAGGCTGCCCGCGCGCGCTTCGGCCGGCTGGACATTCTCGTCAACAACGCTGGGGTCAATCGGCGGGAGCGGATCTTCGAGGTCTCGCGGGAATCGTGGGATCTTATCTCGACCATCGACCTGCGAATTCCCTATGAACTGTCGCGAGCCGCGGCGCGGGTGATGGCCGAAAACGGTGGCGGTTCGATCATCCAGATGGGTTCGTTGAACAACGCAATCGGCCTCGCGGGTGTCTCCGTCTACGGGGCGCACAAGGCGGGGCTGTGTCAGTTGGCGAAGTCGATGTCGGTGGAATGGGCGCAATACAAGATCCGGGTCAATGCGATTTGTCCAGGCTTCGTGCTGACGCCTCTGACAACCTCCGTCTGGGGTGATCCGGTCCGCGAAAAATGGTTGCTCGATCGCACTTTGTGGAAGCGACCCTGTTACCCGGATGACTTGGTCGGGTTGTGCCTTCTGCTGGCGTCGAATGCCGGTTGCTTTATCACCGGCCAGGCGATGTACGTCGAGGGTGGCTGGCTCGCCGGAACACCCTGGGATAGGCCCGAGTGAACAGCTAGTCAAAAGAGAGGAAGGATATGGTATCTCAAGCATTAGTGCGAAAACTGGAAGAAAAAGCGCTGAGCCTCAGGGAGCACATCGTCATGGACCTCATCGGCGCGGGCAAAGTCGGCCATCTGGGCGGCTCCTGCTCCAGCGCCGAGATCGTGGCGGCGCTCTATTTTCATAAGATGAGGCACGATCCTAGCAATCCTGCTCTGGCCGAACGTGACCGCTTTCTCTTGAGCAAGGGGCACGCGGCGCTCGTCCAATACGCCGCTTTGGCGATGGCCGGCTATTTCCCCAAGGAAGAGCTGAAGAACGTGAAGTCCCTCGGCAGCATGCTGCAGGGCCACCCCGACATGACCCGGACCCCGGGTATCGAAGCCAACACAGGGTCGCTCGGGCAGGGGCTGTCCATCGCCAACGGCATGGCTCTGGGTCTGCGGCTGAACGGCAGCAAGAGCCGAGTCTATGTCATCATCGGCGACGGTGAGCATAACGAAGGGCAGATCTGGGAGGGGGTCATGGCCGCGGCCAGCTTCAAACTGGACAACCTGACCGCCATTGTCGACCGGAATCGACTGCAGGCCACCGGCGCCATCGCCGACCGCTTCGATATTGGCCCACTGGCGCCCAAATGGGCGGCTTTCGGCTGGAACGTCATTGAGATCGACGGACACGACGTCAGTGCCGTGGTCGAGGCGCTCGATGCGGCCGAAACGGTCAAAGGAAAACCCACCGTCATCATCGCCAACACGATCAAGGGCAAAGGCGTCTCCTTCGCGGAGAACAACCCTGCCTTTCATAACGGGCCGATCACGGCCGAACAACGCGAGATCGCCATTGCTGACCTTGCCAAGCTGCGCAAGTAAGGGGGGAACATGAGCACGAAAAGTCTACGCACCGCCTATGGCGAAGCACTCGTTGCGCTGGGAAAAGACAACAAGGATATTGTCGTTCTAGAGGCGGATCTGGCTAAATCCACCATGTCGATTCTGTTCCAGAATGCATATCCGGAGCGGTTTTTCGAGATGGGCATCGCCGAGCAGAATATGGCATCGACAGCCGCCGGATTGTCATTGATCGGGAAGATACCGTTCATCAGCTCCTTCGCCGTCTTCGCTTCGGGGCGCGCCTACGATCAACTTCGGCAAACCATTTCCATTGCCAGACTGAATGTCAAAGTCTGCGGTTCCAGTTCGGGGCTGTCCGATTTCGGTGATGGCTCGACTCACCAGTCCGTCGAAGACGTGGCTATCATGCGGGCGATTCCCAACATGACCGTGCTGGTGCCGGTCGACGCCGTGGAGACCAGCAAGATGGTCAAGGCAATGGTCGCCTGGCAGGGGCCAGTCTATCTGCGGGTCAACCGCGCCGATCTGCCCGTCTATACGAGCGAGGACGGCGACTATCAAATCGGCAAGCTCTACACCATGAAGGAAGGCAAAGACGCCGTCGTCTTTGCTAATGGCATCATGGTCTCGAAGGCTCTGGAAGCGGCAAAGTTGCTGGAGGAGCAAGGCATATCGGTGAAAGTCGTCAATGTCAGTACGGTCAAGCCGCTTGATCGGCAGGCAGTCATCGACTGCGTCAGGGGATTCAAGGGGGTGGTCACCGCCGAAGAGCACAGTGTCATCGGCGGACTGGGTAGTGCAATTGCCGAAGCCTTGCGGGGCGAAACCGGCCAGCCGCTGGAGTTTGTTGGCATCCAGGACTGTTTCGGCACGTCGGCGGACAACTACGACGAACTGTTGCGTCAATACGGATTGACGGCAGACGCCATCGTCGGCAGCGTGAAACAAGTGCTGGAAACAGGCGCAGCGACCGCCGTCGGCGCCAGAGGTTAGGAACCAGAAAGTTTGTGGCTAGCTCGGGCCGACAAGCGTAAGGCCGCATTTAGTGCAGATCCAGAGTCAGTGTATCCGGCACGATCATCGTCGGGCTGAATGTCACCCCAGCAAACGCAAATGCGGCGTTTGCCGGGGACCCCGAGAGCCCGGCTACATTAACGGACGCACCTTCCGCTAATCCGGCCTAGCGGTTCTGAAGGTTTCTTTGTTGACGCATTTGTGGCCAAATGCGCGGCGCGGACGTTCGTTTGTCGCCAGTTCTTCGCTGGGGCCTTTCAAGGCCGCTCGACCCGTTTCCATACGCAGGCGCGAGTGGTGACCTGCTCGCTCAGCAATATCGACACCCCCTCCGATGAAATCTCCCTGATGGCATGAAAGACGCTTTCCTCCGGGCAGGTTGCTAATGACAACCATGACCGGCAGTCGGCCGCACCCCGGCGCGCGCAACTACCGCGGGGAGCAGTAATTTGTGTTTCAATGGTGAGATGGCTGTGACCTTGAGGACTTGTTTCGCGCTTGTTCTCGCTGTTGCGCTGGCTCCTGCCGTGCTCCAGGCCCAAGCTCCGGTGGGGGATCTCTTTGCCGGTGAAGCATCGGTCCGCGGTTCGGTGGTGCTGGCGGCCAGTGGAACCAGCGTGCTGGGTGGTTCGCAGGTCAGTGCCGGCCAGAGCGCAGCCGTACTCAAACTGCAGCGTGGTGGCGAACTTCGCATCTGTCCCCGCACCAGCCTCAGCGTGAACACCTCTCCCTCGGGCGGGGAACTCATGATCGGCTTCAATACCGGCTCGCTCGAATTGCATTATGCGCTGGCTGCTGGAACCGATACGGTGATGACACCCGATTTCCGAATCCAGATGATCGGGCCGGGCACCTTCCACTTGGCTCTGGCTGCGGACTCCAGCGGCACCACCTGCGTGCGTCCGCTGGAGGGCTCCGAAGCCGGCATTATCGTCAGCGAAATTCTTGGCGGAGGCAGTTATCAGGTGGCGCCCGATTCTGCCGTGACGTTTGCCGAAGGAAAAATTGCCGAAGCGAAGAAAGGTTCGTTCGCCGGTTGCGGCTGTCCCGCTCCTCCAGCGTCGGCCGTGCAGGCCCCGGCTGTGAGCACTGCCACCCCGCCGCCGCTGTCACCGCCGCCCCAGCAGAAACCCCCGCCGGAAACTCATCTTCAGATGGATACCCCGATGGTGTATCAGGGCGGCTCGGCGGCGCCCGCGTACAGCGCCTCGCGGTTGTCGATGGCATCGGGCAATCGAGCGGCCCCGGAGACGAAACAGGCGACTGAGGCACCAGACCCGAAACCTGTTGTACCCGCCGCAGGCTTCAACGGCTAAGCCAGCCAAATCCCCGATTGCGCAGCCCGCCGCCGAAAAGCACGGGTTCTTTCATCGCATCGGGCGATTTTTCTCGAAAGCTCTCGGAGGCGGGTAAACAGTTATGGCTGAAGGTCGTCATTCACGCGGAATGCGTTGGGCTGTCTTCGGATCCGCTGCTTTTCTGCTCTTCATGGCGGCGCTGTTCGCAATTGCCTATTACAGCTTCCGGCCCTCCTCCGACTACGCCTACAGTGTGGCCGGCTCCGGAGGAAAGATTGGCGTTGTCGATCTGGAAGGCGTCATCCTCGACCCGAAGCAGACGGTTGAGGCACTGCACAAGTTCGCCGATGACAAGTCGATTCGCGCCATTATCATCCATATCAATTCGCCGGGGGGCGGCGCAGCGGCTTCCGAGGAGATCTACCGCGAAGTCAAGCGCATTCGCGATGAGAAGCACAAGCGCATCGTGGCCTCGATCTCCACGGTTGGCGCCAGCGGCGCTTACTATGTGGCTTCGGCGACCGACAAAATCTACTCGGATGAAGCCTCCATCGTCGGCAGCATTGGAGTGATCGCCGAGTGGTTCAACTACGAAGAGCTGGTGCGCTGGGCCAAGCTCCGGGCAATCGTCTTCAAGGCGGGTGAGTTCAAGGACACCGGCTCGCCGCTGCGCGAGATGACAGCGGCGGAAAAGCAGTACTTCCAGGGGCTTATCGACAACATGCACGGGCAGTTCATTCACTCCGTCGCGGAAGGCCGGCACATGCCCGAGGACGGCATCCGTTCCATCGCTGATGGCAAGGTTTGGACCGGCCAGCAGGCACTCGGCCTGAAGCTGATTGACCAGATAGGCGACTTCCGGGCGGCGGTGAAGGAGACGGCAGACGCCGTGGGCATTCATGGCAAGCCTTCGCTCGTCCGCTATCGCAAACCGCGAGTGAACCTGCTCGACCTCGTCTTCGGTGATGTTTCCGAGTATCTGCCCGACGGGGCTAAGCTATTGCAAACCAACGTCGGCTTCTACTATTTATGGAAATGAGGGCTTTTGGCGGCCAGCCGAGGGAAAATAATCAAATAATAGTGTTTGTGCCTGAGTTTTAATCTCTTTAACAGCACCTTTTCTTGCCAACTCATTGTAGAATTTGAGATTGTTATCCTGCGTAGCAGAATTTCAGGAAGGCAAGTCTCTTGTGCTACTGTCAACGGGATGTTTCCAGTGAGTGAAGCCGCGGAGAAGCGATCCATGACCAAAGCTGACTTAATCGAAGAAGTCTCGCGTCTTGCGGAACTTACGCGCAAGGACAGCGAGGTGATTGTTGAAACCATCTTCGACAGTGTAGTGCGGGCCCTGCGGTCGGGAGACAAGATCGAGATTCGTGGCTTTGGCAGTTTTCGGACGCGCCAGCGCAAGCCCCGTGTCGGTCGCAATCCCAAGACCGGCGACCGGGTCGAGGTTCCGGCCAAGAAGATTCCTTTCTTCAAACCCAGTAAGGAATTGAAAGATATGGTGAACAGCGCGGCACAGCAGAGCACTGCGGCCGCCGTCGCCGTTAAGCCTCAGGGTGAAGGTCCGGCCTGAGCCTTTCCAGCAGGCTGGTGTCGCGTTGTCTCAGCTGAATTGAAATCTGATTCTTCTGGCCGCCCAAGTTGTGCAAAAATTCCTTCTCCGCATTCAGGCCAACACCAGAGATACTGTGTACTTCGCTGCTGCGTCATCGTGAGGTTGAGCCGTTTTGCGGGCGTCCAAGCCCGCAGGCGAAATCCCGAGCGCAGCGAAGGAACTCGGTGTCAGGTTCGCCGCTCTTCCACCCCAGCAACGGCAGAAACAGCCGTCTCCGGGGACCCCGGTTTGCGAACCGACGTCGCAATGGCCCAACCTCGACATGTGTTGGGTGATCTGCGAGATGATAGTTTCGTAGATCCATGCAGCAGCTTGGCATTCAGTCGCCGCGCGGAGTATGCAGCGGCAGCGAGGAGAAAGGAAACATGGAAACAAATTCTTTTAATCCAGAGCGCGCCTTTCGACTGGACGGCGAAGTTGCTGTCGTGACCGGCGGTGCAAAAGGGATCGGCAGAGCCATCGCAAAGTGCTTTGCGCGGGTCGGTGCGCGGGTGGTCATTCTCGATTTCGACCCGGAAGCTTCGGTGGCGGCCGTCGAGTCGATTGTGCAGGCGGGAGGGGCGGCCGAGGCCATCGCGCTGGATGTTTCGAGCGAGAAAGAGGTCGATGAGGCATTCGCGAGCGTCTTTGCCAGGCATGGCCGGGTCGATGTTCTGGTGAACAGCGCGGGCAAGTCCATCCGCCGGCCCACGGTTGAGCTGTCGCTGGAACTGTGGAACGAGGTGATCGAGACGAACCTGAGTGGCGTTTTCCTGTGCTGTAAGGCGGCGGCGCGCTACATGCTGAAACAGCGGAGCGGACGCATCGTGAACATCGCCTCGATCATGGGATTCTCCGGAGGCGGTCTTTATCCCAACATCTCTTATCAGGCGAGCAAGGGCGCGGTGATCAACATGACGCGAGCGCTCGCCGTCGAGTGGGCTCGTTGCGGCATCCGCGTAAATGCCATCGCCCCCACATGGGTCCGGACGGACCTCATCAAGCCCCTGTTGGAGCGTCCGGACCTGGTCGCCGAGATCGAGCGCATCACGCCGATGGGACGGATGGCCGAGGCTGACGAGATCGCCGGCGCCGCATTGTTTCTGGCTACGCAAGCATCGGACATGGTTACCGGCCACACCCTTGCTGTCGATGGCGGATATCTGGCGCAGTAGATCGCGGCTTTGCTCGCCGTACGGCATCCGCGATTCCGAACGCTTCATCGAACGGAAGTGGAAGAGCCTGTGGGCTGTTCCGCAACCTATTTTTGGAAGTACGGCTCTGCGGAAACATATTTTCCGAGGTGTCATCCTGAGCAAAGCGAAGGATCTGCTGTTTGAAACAGCGGGTAATCTTTTTTCACCTCACGGCGAAGACGATGATTAAAGAGCATCACTACCAACTCGCGGCCACCTGGACCGGCAATCTTGGCAGCGGCACGTCCCATTACCGCGCCTACTCGCGTGATCACGAGATCAGCGGCGGCGAAAAGCGTGTGCCCATTCCGGGCAGCTCCGATCCTGCCTTTCGCGGCGATGGCTCGCGTTACAATCCGGAGGAGTTGCTGATCGCAGCGCTCTCCGGATGCCACATGTTATGGGTGCTGCACCTTTGCGCCGAAGCAGGCATCGTGGTCACCGCGTACGAAGATTCGCCCGTTGGCACGATGCGCGAAAATCAGGATGGCAGCGGCGAATTCACCACCGTCGTGTTGCATCCGCGCATGACGATTGCCGACGGCTCCAAAACTGAGCTGGCACGGTATCTACATCAGCGGGCGCAGCAGATGTGTTTCATCGCTCGCTCGGTCAACTTCCAGGTGAGCCATGAGCCGGAGATCGTGATCGAGTCCGTGGTTTCAGGATGACCGAGACTGGCGAGAGAACCCGCGTTCGGGTACGAATGTGACCGTTCAGCCCATCTCCGCATCCGTTCACCGCAAACGGCTTTTGTGTGGCCGGGACTTGGGTTAGCCTTAAACTAAGGGAATGAGTGTGCTGAGACGCTACCAGGAATGGATGTACCGGTGGGAGCACCGGCTGACCACGCGCGATACCAATCGCGTGGCACGCCCATTCGACTGGGGTCTGGAGTGGAGCCGGCGCTGGCCGGGAGTCGACGGCGAAGCCCCCGCCGCTCCGGAAGAGACGCAGCGCTTCTTCTTTGAACTGAACGAAAAACTCGTAGCCAACAGCGATGAGTTTTACAGCTACGAAAAGCCCACGGATTTCCACCTCGAGCGGCTGCCGATACGCGTGTACGCCACCGGAAGCCAAGCCAAGCCGGAAGACGAACTGCGGTTCGCAAACAAGACGGGGTTGTTCCTGCGCTTTACGTCGCCGGTGGAATCGCTCTACCCGGAAAACAACACGATGAATGCGCGCTGGTTTCCGGCCCGTGGCCGCCGTGCCGTAATCGTGCTGCCGCAATGGAATGCCGACGCCCTCAGCCACAATGCGCTGTGCCGCATTCTTAACATGAGCGGCATCGCGGCCCTGCGGATGTCCATGCCCTATCACGACGTTCGCATGCCGGCGGAGTTGCAGCGCGCCGACTACGCGGTTTCGGCGAACATGGGCCGCACCATCGACGCCGGGCGGCAGGCCGTCTGCGACATTCGCGCCTGCCTCGATTGGCTTGAATCCGAGGGTTATTCCGAATTTGGGATTCTGGGCACCAGCCTGGGATCGTGCTACGCGTTCATCGCCAGTGCGCACGATGCGCGGCTCAAAATCAATGCCTTTAACCACGCTTCGACTTATTTCGGAGACGTGGTCTGGACGGGCCAGTCGACGCGCCACGTGCGTGAAGGCGTCGAACCGGTGCTCGACCAGCAAGGCTTGCGGCGAGCGCTGCTGGCGGTAAGCCCCATGGCATACTTCAATAAATTTGCCCGCTGGCCGAAGAAGTCTCTGATGATCTGGGCCAAGTACGACCTAACTTTCCTTCCCGAATTCTCCCGCCAGGCTGCGGGCGAGTTTGCGCGGCGCCAGCTCAATACCATCGTGCGCTGCCTTCCCTGCGGCCACTACACCCTGGGCGAGACTCCCTACAAATACATGGACGCATGGCATCTGTGCCGCTTTATGGCGCAGGCATTTCGCTGATTCCACTTAGTCACCTGATGTAATGCGGATATAATGTATGTAGCGACGTTGGGGGTGCATTATGCGCATACTATCTAAACGCTTTCAAAGTATTAATGTGGTTACTCTAAGCACGCTGAGAGAGCACTTGGAAGCCATCAGTACTCCCGACTGCAAATTCAAGATCGAGAAGGTCCGTGGCGACCGCGTAACGGTCCAAAGCGAGAGTTCGATTTCAAGAAAGAAGATCTCCGTAGTGCTGCCGGCATATCCTACAGGTCACGAGCATGATGCGCCTGGCAATCCAAATGTCGTGCTGGACCCGTTGTCATTTGTCGGCGCGGATGCTTGCGCGGAAACGGAAGTGTTTGCCCCGCTGCTCGGCAATGAGATTTTGGACTACTATCACAAGTTGCACCCCCACACCGACGGCTTCGCTGTGTCTCGCTGCTGCTAGCAGGTTGCTGGAAAATTCCTACTTCGTGCGTCACAAATCAGAACGCTGCAAACTGACCCCGCGAAGCGGGGGAAAAGATGGTAGCCCATGGCGTCAGCCATGGGTTTTGGAATGGGAAATCTGGAAAGCCCGCAACGCGGGCGACAGAATTTCGACCGGGCTCTGTCGCCCCATTCGGGGGCTTGCGATCCTGGACGCCCTTGCACCCACGGCTTGCGCCGTGGGCTACCGTCCGCCGCCGCCTTCGGCGGCTGGGAGAAACTTAAACGTTGATCTGTTTGACGCGCCGCTCTACGACAGTTCCCGGATTGGTGTAGCCGCACGGTAAGGCAGATTAGGAAACGTCATCCCGACCGAAGTGAAACGAAGTGGAGGGATCTTGTGTTTTTCCGCGGCAAGGCAAAACAAAAGATTCCTCGACTCACGTCGCAAAGCGCCGCTCGCTCGGAATGACGTTCTTTGGCGGTATATAGCAATCCGGGAACCGCTCTCTAGTAGGGCGAGAAGCTCAGCGTCTTGGTCGCTTTCTCAACCCAGATGTGGGCTTTTTCGGCGCGCTGATTCACCGTGACCACCACCACTACGCCGCTGGCGTCGCGGCCGGGAGGCGTGGCGGCTCCATCGATGTGGAAATTCTGGATAACGCCATACTCTCCGCCGGGGCCCCAGTCGAGATAGAAGGCGTTAAACGGATAGCGCTCGTACTGCTGCGGATGCTGTTTCCACGCGGGGTCATTCATCCAGACGCTGTAAGCCTGCTCGTAATTCTTCGCCTGGAGAGCGGTGAAGAATCCATCCACACGGTGTTCCTCAGGCCAATATCGCAGGAACCACACCAGCGCGGCCAGGGCGAGAATGACGACCACGGCGGCAATGATTCGTATGCGCTTGCGGCGCTCGCGCACCGGATCGTAGGGTTGGTGATCGAACAGGGTTGTCGCCATTGCTTTGGGGCTTCCTCGCCAGCCGACGGCTCCGTCTACCACTATAAACCCGACGCCGCCCGGCGCGCCGCCAATGTGCTTCTTACAGCGTCCGCTTGAACAGCGCGGTTGCCAGCAGCAGACACCTCAAACCGAAGACGGTCAGGAAAAGCGCATCTGGAAAAATGGCCGCAAAGCCAGCCTCTTTCAGCAGCACTCCTTTGAGTCCATGGACGGCGTAGGTGAACGGATCGACTCGCGCAATCGCCTGCAGCCACGCGGGAAATGCATTGATCGGATAGATGCTGCCGCTGGGGAAAAACAGCAGGGTATTGAGAATGCCGAACATGGCACGCGGCACCAGCGGGTCTTCCACCCGCACCATCATCAGGAACATCATGGAGTTAAACGCGATTGACGTGGAGACAATGAGGACCAGCAGTTGCAGGATGCTCCACGGATTGAAGATGGTGCTCACTCCGGCCAGCAGCGAGCCGATGGTCGTGATCACCACCCCGGATAACACCGCCTTGAGAGAGCCGGCGGTGATCAATCCGAGGACGAGTTCGAGCTTGGTGATCGGCGTCACCAGGAATCCTTCGTGAACCCCGCGTGCCTTGTCGTCGATGTAGAGCATCCCTCCGCCGATCATGACCGAGACGAACATGGCCAGCGCAATGGAACCCGGCAGCAGATATTTCATGTATTCGATGTAGGGATAAAGTTCGACGATCTCCAGCGCGATGTCCTTCGGTATGCGGGCAGGCACAGTGGGCGAGTTGAGCGAATCGGTGAGCTCCTGCATCTTCTGCTCAAGGCTGGAGCTCATGAACTGGTCCGAGTTATCCACGACCAGCCCGAGCCGTGGATGGTTCTGCTCGTAGAACTTACTGGAGAACTGCGGCGGAATAATGACTGCGCCATCCAGTTTGCCGGTGCGCACGTCTTCCTGCGCCCGCTTGTCGTTGTCGTAATAAATGGGCTTGAAGGTCCTGACGTTGGCGGCGACCGAGTCGAACGCCTCGCGGATGCGCAGCGCCTGGGTGCCGTGATCCTCATCGACTACGCCCATCCTGGCGTCCTGAATCTTGCCGCCGAAGGCGTTGCCAAGCACGATCAACTGCACCAGCGGAAACACCATCGAAGCCAGCATCAGGGCAGGCGAGCGAAAGAACTTCCTCAACTCGCGCTCCACAATCGCAAACATCCTGTTCATGGCCGCATCCCCGGCCTGTCGGGCATAACAAACCCGTAGGCCTTTACCTGCTCATCCCGGAGCTGGCGTCCGGTGTAGTGAACAAAGACGTCGTCGAGGGTGGTGTTCTGCACGCTCAGAGACTTCACCGCAACGCCTGCTTCTGTCGCCATGGAGACCAGGTGAGTCGTCGTGTTCGAGCCGTTGTCGGAGAGCACGCGATACATGCCGGCACTCTGCGCCTGCACGCTCGTCACGTGCGGCAACTGGTGTAATCGCTGCTCCCAGTCGTCCGGCGCGCCCACGAACTGCACTTCGATGACATTCGTTCCCGGAACGCTCTCCTTGAGCGCCTGTGGCGAATCAAGCGCCACCAACTTGCCGTGATCCACAATCGCAATGCGGTCGCACAAGCGGTCGGCCTCATCCATGTAATGCGTGGTGATCAGGATGGTGAGCTGCCGCCGGCTCTTGAGGTTGTTCAGCATCTCCCAGACCGCTACCCGCGAAACCGGGTCGAGCCCGGTGGTTGGTTCATCGAGGAAGAAGATTTTCGGACTGTGCACCAGTCCGCGCGCAATCTCCGCCCTGCGGCGCATGCCGCCGGAGAGTGTCTTGGTCTGCGCACCGCGCCATTTCGTCAAATCCACGGCTTCCAGCAGCTCATCCACATTGTGTTTGCGCTGCGCGGCCGGCACGCCGTAGAGCTTGGCGTAGATGTTCATGTTTTCTTCCACCGTCAGATCGATATCGCTGGTCATCGCCTGCGGAATCACGCCCATGGCGCGGCGGGCCGCATCGGGATCGCTCTGCACGTCGTGTCCGTTGATAAACGCCTTGCCCGCCGTGATCGGTATGAGCGTGGTCATCATGCGGATGAGCGTGCTCTTGCCCGCGCCGTTTGGTCCCAGCAGTCCGAAGATTTCGCCGTCCTTGACGCTGAAAGAGACGCCGTCCACGGCCGTGAAATCGCCATACTTCTTGGTGATGTTCTCCACCACGATGGCGTCCGCGCGCTCGCGATCGCCGGGGCCGTGCCCTGTACGCTTGAACCACGAAGGCATAGTCATCGCGGCGTCACCAATTTGCTTTTGGGCAGCAGTACCTCGGCGGTCATGCCGGGAACGTAACGCATGCCTGGGTTGTCGATCAGCAGCTTGATCTGCACGGTCTTGATGTCGCGCTTGCGGCGGCTCACGTCGCGCTGGGTCGCAAAGTCGCCTTCGGCTGCTTTGGCAATCACCTTGCCTTGGAGACGCGCTCCGCTCGGCATGCGTACGGTGAGCGTATCGCCCAACTGGATGCTGTCGGCGTAAGTCTCCGGCACGGCCGCATAAACCCAGGTTTGCGTCAGGTCCACGATGGTTGCAATCGGCGAGCCAACGCTCACCACTTCGCCCTGGCGCGCGGCCCGCACGTTCACCATTCCGCTGATGGGAGAAAATATCTTCGTATAGCCGAGTTGCACTTCCGCCTGCGCCAGTTGCGCCTGCGCGCTTCGGGCCTGCTCGCGGGTTTCCACGACGACGTGGGCTGCGGCAGTGCCCTGGTTGGTGCGGGCGATGGCGGCTTCGAGAGCCGCTTTAGCAGCGGCCACTTGGTCAGTTGCGGACTGCACCTGTGCCTGTTGCGCGCGGAGAGAGTTCACGGCGCGGTCGCGGTCCTGCTGCGACATCACTCCTTGGTCGGCCAATGCGACCGTCCTGCGCGTATCGGCCTCTTGCAGATCCCGGTTGGCGATGGCTACCTTGAGCGTGGCCTGCGCGGCGCGCAGCATTGCCCGGGAATTGGCCACCTGATTGGTGGTGTCGCCCTGCGCGCTGGCAGCAGTGGCGCTGGACTCCTCGATCTTTCTCCGCGAACTTGCCAGGGTAGCGGCCGCCGCGTTGCGCATGGCTAGATATTCCGCGCTATCGACGGTGGCTACCAGCTCGCCGGCCTTCACGTTCTGGCCTTCGTCGACGTTCAGCGTCTCCAGACGTCCGACGACCTTGGAGCTGACGATGACCTGATTGGCGTCAACCGTACCGATCAAAACCACGTCCGTCGTGCGGTCGGTGGAGATGAAATAGTAGGCCAGCGCAATGATTAGCAGGGCGCTCAACAGGATGAAAAATCGCTTCTTCTGGTTCACTTTCGGTTGCCTCGAATCGGTTGCCGGCTTTCACTCGGCGTATGCTGCGGTGCGGCCGCCGGCATGGCGGGCTCGGCGACGATGCTGGCTGCCAGGCGAATGCCTTCGTCGCGGTCGCTGAAAATGGAAGCGGCGATGAAGTCAAGCGTGGCGGCGCGGCGCTCGGCGACCGAGTCGGAGATACGATCTTTCGTCCGGCTCATTGCCTCCCTCACGGGGGCGCTCACGGCGTGAAACACATTGACTCCAACAATAGAGAGCACCAGGTGGCCGGGATCGACCGGCCTGAGCTGGCGCTCGGTGATGCCCTGCCGGATGATTGCCGTCACTTCCCTCATTAACGGAGCGAAGAACGATTCCACCAGCCGCGGCAGATGCTTGGAGGCGCCGCGACTCGCCCGCATCATCTCGTACTGCACCAGGCGCGGATAACTATCCTGACCCGACACGTAGTCGAAGTGCTGGCGGGCAAAGCGCAGAATCTTTTCTCCGGGAGCCAGCCCGCTGTCCAGTATCCTCTTCAGCCCCTGGAAACGCGCGCTGAACACGTCGTCGAGCACCGCGCCGTAAAGCGACTCTTTGTTATGGAAGTAGTAGTAGAGAAGAGCCTTGTTGACGCCGGCGGAATGCGCGATGGAGTCTGTGCGGGCTCCGTCGACGCCCAGCTCGGAGAATTCGCGCTTGGCGGCTTCCAGGATCGCCCGGCGGCTGTGTTCGGCGTTCCTATGCGTCCGGCCCGGAATTGGGATGGCTTTCGTCATTTAACTAACCAGTTAGTTAGTATAGTCGCGACTGCCTCCGGGAGGCAAGTCCTTCCCTTCAAGTTCGTCCTTGAAGAGGCGCGGCTTCACAGGTTGCTGAAAAACTACTCTCCGAGCTGTCATCCTGAGCAGAGCGAAGGATCTGCTGTTTGCGCTCGCTAAAGCAAAGCAGATCCTTCGGACGCCTGCCCCAACATGCTAAGTGGATGGTTGAAGCAGCAATGATTACCTTACGGTAATCCGGCAGGCACGGAAGCGGCAGAATGGTCTGCCTCATTTTGCATACCCCTACAGCTTCGGGGTCGGTGGTTCTGCCTGAAAGTGATATTTTTTTACCAACTTTCGGAACTGATCTACAATACGCCAAGCTATTTTCGGCATCTAAATACCGAGATGCGGAGGGGAATGTTTCTTGTGGGGAATGTAGTTCACCCCACGGAGAACCATTCGCCATCATCTGTAGTGAAGTGGTTGAACAGGAAAAGGTTACATAATAGTAAATATGAGACGATCGCGTTGCGCGGCTCAGCATTTCCAGGGCACTTTTTGAGTTTCGAACGAGAGCACCTGTTTGGAAGCTGAGTTGCCAAGCAGAGTAGTTGATAGGGCTGAGGACTCCAAGGGATGTTAGTGACGCCAAAGACCAGAGTGCTGGTCGTAGATGATGACAGCACGATGGCGAAGTTTCTAAGTTCGTATCTAGCGCGCCGTGATTTTGAAGTCTCCACGGCCAGCACCGGCGAAGAGGCCATCCGCGTGTTCCGCGTCTACGATCCAAGTCTGGTGTTGCTGGATATGTCAACGCCGGGCATGGACGGCATCGATACCCTGGAACGTATTAAGCAGATTAAACCGGAGGTTTCGGTCATCATGGTCTCCGGGCAAAGCACCCCGGAACTCATCTTTCGCGCCTCCAAACTCGGCGCTGATGACTACATTGCCAAGCCCTTCGAACCTCGCGATCTTGACCAGCGCATTAACAAGATCATGGATCGGCAACGGCTCAGCACAGAGGTCACTCAGATACGCGACCAGGTGCGGAAGCAGGCCGATTTCCACATGCTGTTCGGCACCAGTCCGAAGATGGAGGACGTTAAGAATACGATCGAGCAGGTGGCCGACACCAACGCTACCGTGCTGATACGCGGCGAGAGCGGAACCGGCAAGGAAGTAGTGGCGCGCATGGTTTACGCCCAGTCCCCCCGCCGTGATAAGCCGTTCGTGAAGGTCAATTGCGCGGCCATTCCGCATGAACTGCTGGAGAGCGAGTTGTTTGGCTACGAACCGGGCGCTTTTACCGGAGCCAACCGGCAAAAGCCCGGCAAATTCGACCAGGCAAATAACGGCACCATGTTCCTGGACGAGATCAGCGAGATGCATCCTTCGCTGCAGGCCAAGCTGCTGCACGTGCTGCAGGACGGAGAGTTTGCGCGCCTTGGCGGCAAGCGCGATATTACCGTCGATGTGCGCATGTTGGCGGCGACCAACAAGCCCCTGGAGCGTGGCGTCGAGGAAGGTTTTTTCCGCGAAGATCTCTTTTACCGCCTCAATGTCGTGACCATCCATATTCCGCCGCTGCGCGAGCGCCGGGAGGAGATTCCGTTGTTTCTCGAGTTCTTCCTGCGCAAGTACAGCGAGTACTATGGCAAGCAGCCGCCCGCCTTCAGCGATTACGCCACAAACCGCATGTTGGATTATGCGTGGCCGGGCAATATCCGCGAGCTCGAAAACCTGGTGAAGCGTTACGTAATTGTGGGCAATGAAGCGCAGATTATCCGCGAACTCTCCACTCACAAACCCATTGTGTCTTCCACCACGGGCAACACCCCCATGTGGGGATTGAAAGAACAGATCACCCAGCCCTCAACCGGACAGTCGGGAAGTGGCATCTCGGCGCCACAGGAGCCTCCTCTCGCGCCGGTAACCCCGATGAACGAGTTGGAGGCGCCCTCGCTGCTCGATATCGGTAAACGTGCAGCGATGCTCGCCGAGCGTGAAGCTATCGAGCGCGTGCTGACACAGACCCGCTGGAACCGGCGGCAGGCAGCCAAGATCCTGAAGGTGAGTTACAAGGCCCTGCTGAACAAACTCAAGGCTATGGAAGAGCACAATCACTCCGTTAACGAGCATAAAGTTGCTCAGTAGTGTCATCAACATACCACTCAATACCACAATCTGTTGATAAAACCGTCGATAAGATCATTGTGAGACGTTATGTATTTCAATGTAAGTTGCTTATTTTCTTAGCATTACATGTAATATTTGGATACTGAGGGATATCTAAGGGATATGGAAACAAAAGTGCCACATGTATTTACAATAAAAGAGGCCGTGTAACCATGATTTTGACTCTCTTCCAGCGTTGTTCACTTCACTCTGGACGTTCCAGACGGAACGACACCATACATCGCCTTCCATAGGTTTCCCTCCCTCCTTGCCTCTTTAGAGCGACTTCCAAAAGAAGTCGCTTTTTTCTTGGGCAAAAATTGCACGGATTTCGTCGAGTTTATGCATGTTGGTTTCGCCGGAGCTATGTCCGATAACGGGCAGCCGGCGGGGTTGCAGTTTTCTCGCGAGGAGCAAGAAACTACCCCAGGTTAGCCAACAGCGGGCGAACCTGGGGCACCCGACTACCCGCTGGAACTTCATTCCCACATCTGCTAACTGCTGCAGATATGGGGCACCGTTCTTCTGGAAAATTAAAATCCTATGGAAAATTCAAAAATGATCCACTACCCGCAATCGGTGATCGCCGCTGTCCGGCTGTTTCTTGGGATGCAACCTTTGGGCGACCTCCCTCTGGATTCATTCAATATTGTTCTCTGGCGTGACCGGTGTCAGAGCCGCGGTTTCCGAAGCCGCAAGATACGGTGATATTCTCACTTCCGGAGGGGGAAGTTGACTCTCCTTTGCGTGGGCGCATATCATTCCCATTCGCCCATTGCGGTTAGATCGGACTGGGATGCTTGGCTGGCAATAGGAATTGAGACGACATGGAAAAGAGAGTGTTGGAGCAGTTCAAGAAGACCTTGGAGGAGCGCCAGCGCGTGCTGCGCGAGAGCGTCTCAAGAACCGAACTAGACGGTCGTACGGCCGACGTCACCGATTCGGCGCAGGACATTGCCGACCGGGCTTCCAGCTCCTACCAAAAAGAATTTCTGTTTCACCAGAGCAATAACGACCGTCAACTGCTGCTGATGGTGGACACGGCGCTGGAACGCATTCGCCAGGGCAGTTACGGCGAGTGCATCTCCTGCGGAAACGAGATCAATGGCAAGCGTCTGCAAGCCGTGCCATGGACGCGCTACTGCATCTCGTGTCAGGAGAAGCAGGAGAAGGGCCAGCTTCAGGAAGAAGCCGACAAGTAGGCTACGTACCGCCAGTGCATTTGAGCGCCTCGGAGCCCTCCGTCATGTGGACAAGATACAGGGCGAAGCGGGGCACCCGGCACTTTCTTCGATAACAATATCCCAGAGTTGGAACTGCGCCAACTCTGGGCCACCTGTGATCTTTCAAGAGGTTGTCCATTCGATCGGAACCAGAGAAGCTGATTGTGACGAGCAATCCAGTTTCCGAGGAACGACCGAATGGACATCCACAAGAATGCCCGACTTACGCCTCTGGGTCGAGAGGCTCTCGCCCAAAAAGTTCTCGGCCGACAAGGGACTTTGAACTCGGCTGCAGCCGAGTTGGCAAAGTCAGCCCCCGCACCGCCGCCAAATGGGCGTGTCGTTATCAGGCCGAGGGGAGCGACCGGCTTAAGTCGACCGCTCCTCCCGACCCCATCGCAGTCCACGCGCAACTTCGCCTGCCCTGGTGGATCGAGTCATCGAGCTGCGTCGTCAGTGCTACCCCCGGCTACCACATCGCGCAACGCATCCTCGGACTCAGTGCCGGCCACCATCAGCCGCATCCTCCAGCGCGTCCATCTGAACCGCTGGCGCCACCTGTTTCACCTCCGCCGGTGATCCGCTACGAGCACCCCCAGCCGGGCGATCTGCTGCACCTCGATATCAAGGGATTAACTCGCTATCAGCAGGTTTCTTTGCGCGCCGACGGCCGACGCCGCGGCCTGCCCCAGACGCCGGCTCCGTCGCCCTGCACGTCGCCATCGATGACCACTCCCGCCTGGGCTTTACCCAACTTCTGCCCGATCAGACAGCCCAGACCGACCCGCGCCTTCTTGCACGATGCCCTGGCTTTCTATGGCGTTTCCTGCACGGCATCCAGATTCGCGCCCTGCTCACCGACAATGGCTCCTGCTATCGCTCCCGCCACTTCCGCCAAGCCTTGCACCCAGCTCGATATCCGCCACCGCTTCACTCGTCCCTACACACCCCGCACCAACGGCAAGGCCGAACGCTTCATCCAAACCGCTCTGCGCGAATGGGCTTACGCATAAACACTGCCGCGCCGACTCCGACGAACGCGACGCCCACCTCCAGCCCTGGATGGCACTACTACAACTTCTTCCGACCCCATGGTAGTCTCAACTACGCTCCACCCATCAGCCGCGCTGATCCGGGTACAACGTCTTGATAATCTACAGCCACCCGCCAACGTTTGAAAAGCCGGAGGGCGCAATCGCGCTGTCAGGCTTTTTTCTTCAGGTGAGTGCATACGAGAAATTCAGTTCCCAGCCCCAGCGAGCGGTGCTCGGATCGCGAAGAAACTGCCCCACCCAAGCCAACGAGCGGGCTTGAATGGGGCACCCGAAGCATGAAGCCCGTTCTATTCGGGGACTGTTTTTAGCGCTTCGGGCTTGGGGGTTAAGGAGGCGAGATGAGTCTTCAGCTTCTGCAGCGAGGCCTCGTCCTCCACGTTCATCGCGGTGCGTGAGCGATCGATCTGCCGCATCAGCGCCGTGAGCACCTTTCCCGGTCCGGTCTCGACAAAGATTTCAACGCCGGCCTCGATCAGATTGCGGATCGAGCGCTCCCATTGCACCGTGCTGGTAACCTGCCGCACCAAGGCGTCGCGGGCCGCATCGGCCGTGGTCACCAGCTTGGCGTCCACGTTGCACATCACTGGAATCTGCGGCGGCTGAAGGCACAATGCCTGCAAGTCCTCCGCCAGGCGATCTTGCGCGGGCTGCATCATGGCGCAATGGAAAGGGGCGCTGACCGGCAGCATGATGGCGCGTTTGGCGCCCTTCTGCTTGCACAGTTCGGCGGCGCGCTCGACCGCCGGCTTGGCGCCCGAGATCACGATCTGATCGGGGGAGTTGATGTTGCCGGGCTGGCAGACCAGGCCCTGCGCGGCTTCGGTGCAGGCGGCCTCGATCTTTTCGAGCGAGAGCGCCAGAATCGCCGCCATGGTGCCCTCGCCAACCGGGACCGCTTCCTGCATGTACTTGCCGCGGTTGCGCACGGTGCGGACCGCATCGCCGAATGAGATGGTTCCAGCCGCGACCTGCGCCGAGTACTCGCCCAGGCTGTGTCCGGCGACGAAGCCGGGGACGATGCCGACCGATTCGAGAACGCGGAAGACCGCTATCGACACGGTCAGGATGGCCGGCTGCGTAATCTCGGTGAGGCGGAGCTGCTCGTCGGGCCCTTCGAAGCACAGTTCGGAAAGCTTGTAGCCGAGAGCTTCATCGGCCTCTTCGAATACCTGTTGCGCGACCGGATAGGTGGCCGCCAATTCCTTTCCCATGCCTGCGACCTGCGAACCCTGGCCGGGAAAGAGAAATGCGATGGAGGGGACTGGCTGTGTCATCGGGTTGTTACCTTGCCATCAACACCGCTGACCAAGATATACCGTTACGGGGTGAGGCGGCAACAAAGCACCCCGGAAAGGGAAACGTCGGAACGTCAACTACCCCGCCCTAGCTACGCTAGAACGGGGCACCCGACCAGCCTTCCCCACATTGGCTCCGCCTGCGGCTCCGCGAATGTGGGCCACCAGCCAGTAGAGGAACTACCCCACTCAAGCCAACGGAAGGCTTGAATGGGGGCACCCGGCAACAATATCCCAGAGTTGGAACTGCGCCAACTCTGGGCCACCCGCCCACCCGCCCAACTCTGGGCCACCCGCCCCGGCAACAATATCCCAGAGTTGGAACTGCGCCAACTCTGGGCCACCCGCCTCCTGATTCCCCCAAGAAACAACCCCAGGTTAGCGCCGAACAACGCGGCGCGGAACCTGGGGCACCCGGCCAGCGAGTAGAGGAACTACCCCACTCAAGCCAACGGAAGCTTGAATGGGGCACCTGGCCACGACGGAGGGTTTTGAGGCTGAAGTTCATCCGAAAAAGTGCCGATAAAAAAAGTGCCGGTAAGAACTGGAACGAATGTTTCCAGGCAAGCGCCCGAGTGGATGAATGCCTGTACAAGGGGGGTGGCCAGTGGGCCAACTTTACGATCTGAAGGTACTTATAGAAAACAAGATTAAAGCCAACGGCCTGGACCCAATGGACGTGAAAGGCAAGATTGGACTGCGCACGGGCCGGATGCTGGCGTTCATCAATCCCAATACCCCGGATGAACCGGAGGCCGTCGCCAAACTCAGGAAGGCTGCGAAAGACGTGCTGAATATCAACGCGTGAGGAGTGTTCGCATGAAATGGAACCTGATTCGAACCAAAGTTCTGGTTGCACTGGTCGCCTGTCTGGTGGTGGGGGTTGGCGGCACCCTGGCACTGATGCGGTACAGCTTTGCCCGTAACGCAGAGGCATTGGCAACAGAGTCGGTGTCTGGCGCGCAAAAGCTGTTCACAATCCTGAAGACCAGAGAGATCAGCAAGATGACGGCCGTCAGCGAGATGCTGACCGTGAACCCTCAGGTGCGCGATGCCTTCGCGGCCAAAGATCGCAGCCGCCTGCTGGGGCTGACTGCACCGATGTATCCGAAGCTGAAAAGCGAAGGCATCACCAACTGGATGTTCCATACCCCTGAGCCTGATATGACTGTCTTCCTTCGGCTACATAACCCCGCGCTGTTCGGTGACCACCTGAATCGGTTTATGGACAAGGAAGCCGCGCGCACCCATTCCATTGTGGTCGGGAACGAACTGGCCAAGGCAGGGTTTGCGGTGAGAATCTTCCGGCCGGTGCTTGATGCGCAGGGCAGATTGACCGGCTATGTCGAGTTTGGCGAAGAACTCGGCCAGTTCATCCACGCCATGAAGAATCAGACCGGAGACGACTACGGACTTCTGCTCAACAAGAAGTTTGTGGACCGGCAGTTTTGGGCTGTTTCGAGTGCGGTTTGGAAACGTCGCGATAACTGGAATGACAATTCGAACTTCGTGGTGGCGGACAAAACCACGGCCGACGACAGGATTATTCGATTCCAGGGAGACTTGGCCGCGGTGCCCGCCCAAGGCAAGGTGTTGGAGCGTTTCCATGATGGAAATTCCGTCTTCGTGCGCGGTCTCTTTCCCATTCGTAACGTGGCGGGGGACACGGTAGGAGCAATGTTCGTTGTGCGGGATATTTCGAGCGTTTACGCGGCGATGCGGCACACGCAGAACATCCTCGTGCTTCTGATCGTCATATCACTGGCGCTCGGCATTCTGCTGGTGCTGACGCTGCTCAACCGTCTGGTATTCCGGCGCCTGCAGCACATCGTTGCGGTTGCGACCCGCGTAGTCGGCGGTGACTACAAATCGGAAATACGGGTCGGATCCGATGATGAAATCGGCCAATTCGAACAACTCTTCGAGCAGTTCAGGCGGGTCTTCGTCGACCTGATGGCGCACATGCCTGAGTTGCAAGAGTAGGACTTCAATTCGAAGGTGCAGGGGCGGTGTCACCCTGTGCTGCAGTCGCGAAATCCCACATCTGCTTACTGCGGCAGATGTGGGGCACCAGCAGCTCTGCCCAGTAGAGGAACTGCCCCACTCAAGCCAAAGAAGGCTTGAATGGGGCACCCTCCGAGTTCATGAGTGTCACCCTGAGCGCCGCGAAGGGTCTATGCATTTGTTTGGTTTCCGATAGTTGGAGAGAGAGAATGCATAGATCGTCACGTCGCGCCTGGCGGCGCTCCTCACGATGACACGGCGGAAGGATGACGAGGCGGGAGCCGCCAACCGCGAGAGGGCCGCGAACAGCAGGGCTGAGTAACAGTTTCTTTGCGGGTTATTTGCGGCGCTTGGGCGTGAGGATGGAGAGGATTTCAGTGAGTTCGTGGCGCACGGCCCGCAGCCGGTCGGTGCGCGGACGCGCCGGGAAGGGCAATGCGGACTGAGATTTTCCGGGACGCATCTCGGTTTTCAATTTCTCGCGCGCGCCGGGAATCGTGTAGCCCTCTTCGTAAAGCAGCTTCTTGATGGCGAGCACGAACTCGACTTCGCGGCGGCGGTACATGCGCTGTCCGCTGCTGCTCTTGCCGGGCTTGAGCTGCGGGAACTCGGTCTCCCAAAAGCGCAGTACGTAGGTGGGCAGGCTGCTCAGGCGCGAAACTTCGCCGATGCGAAAGTAAAGCTTTTCGGGGATGACAACATCGGGTTTGTCTTTTTTCTTCCGGGCAGTGGCCATGAGCACCTGTTCGCCCCGCCACGCGCAACTGCGGCACGTGCCCGGGGCCCCGTACGGGGGGCGAGACTCGATGAGCGGCCGACGCGCTTTCCGGGCAGACACAGTGTATCGCGAACTCACCCTGGTGAGCAGGGCTCGCTGGGAACCCGCCGTGGCCCGCAAACGAAAAAAGCCTCCGCACTGGGCGGAGACTTTTCACAGCAGTGAAATCCGTGCGACGAGGTCTTCGCCTCGCGCCTAGTTACTTCTTGGCAGCCTTTTTCTTCGGGGCGGCTTTCTTTACGGCCTTTTTCTTTACCGGCATGTAATGCCTCCTAAGAACCTTCTCCCTTGAAGGTTTTGAGTGTGGGCTCCCGTTTGGGAGCCTTTGAGCCTCATGAGCACCCAGTGGCGGGGTACTCACCACTACTGACCCCATATTTTGTGGGTACGTGTGCAATCTGTCAATAGGAAAGTTGCACAATTTGAAAAAAATGTGAATATTTTTTTGGACCTTCCAAATTACGTGCGAAGGATTTCGAGCGCAGTGAGGAAAAACTGAGGGCTCGACAGGGTAAGAAATTTCAAAGACGAGTTTCAGGAGACGACCCCAGGTTAGCCAAATGCGGGCGAACCTGGGGCACCAAGTAACGGAAAGCACCCGCATTTCTTTGAATCCCACGTTAGCCCAACAGAGGGGCGGAACGTGGGGCACCCGCAATGGCGGAACGCACCCCGCATTTCTTTGGATCCCACATTAGCCAACCTGCGGCAAATGTGGGCCACCACCGCAAATCTCAAGGGGATTTAGAAGCCCACGTCAGCCCAACAGCGGGGCGGAACGTGGGGCACCCGATTCTTTCAATCCCACATAGCGGAAGCGGGGCACCGCTGCCCACCGTCTCATGTCAGAAGACAGCGACAATAGAAGCCCCACCCTGCGCCGAGAATCGCGGCACAAGGGTAGGGCGCCCGAGGTCGGAGGAGACTGGCTGCTGCCGTCCGAGGTACTTCCTTGTGCGGTCTCTGGCGACTCGGGTATGATTCCGCCAGCCCAAGTTTAAGGAAAGTGATGATCGTGAGCACTCGTCCCCCTCATCTGCACGAAAAAGCACAATTAATGTCCGCTTCGGAGATTGAGCGGACGCTGGTACGCCTCGCGCACGAGATCGTGGAGAAGAACAACGGCGTGGCGAATCTAGGCTTGGTGGGCATCAAGCGCCGCGGCATTCCCATTGCGGAGCGCCTGGCGCGGCACATCGAGCGCATTGAAAAGGCGCCGGTGCCGGTGGGCACGCTGGACATCACGCTCTACCGCGACGACCTTTCAACGGTTGGGCCCAAGCCCGTGGTACGGCCGCGCCCCATGGAGTACAACATCGTCGGCAAGGATATCGTGCTCTGCGATGACGTGCTCTACACCGGTCGCACGGTGCGCGCCGCGCTTGACGCGCTGTTCGACCATGGCCGTCCGCGCCGGGTGCAGTTGCTGGTGCTGATCGACCGCGGGCACCGCGAACTGCCGGTTGAGGCGACGTTCGTCGGCCGCCGTGTGCAGACCTCCGATCTGGAAATCATCGAAGTGAAGTTGCAGGAAACCGACCAGATCGAAAAGGTACTGCTGGTGGAGCGCGAATCAGACACCTAACCGGAATCCTGGGCCGGCACGCGGCCTGGCCGGATTTCGCCTACGCCGCAGCCCGGCGCAGGGCGCGTCGTACCGGACGCGCGGAGCGTCATGAAAGAAGAAGCAATCGGTTCTCTGCTGGCGATCGAGCCACTGACGCCGCAGGTCATTGTCAGTCTGCTGGAGTCGGCCAAGCGCATGGATCTGCGCCATCCGCGTCCGCTGCTGAAGGGCCGGCGAGTGGCCTTGTTGTTTTACGAGGCCTCGACGCGCACACGCGTTTCCTTTGAAATTGCGGCCAAGGCGCTGGGCGCGCACACCACCCTCATTACTGCCGTCGCCTCGAGTATCGAAAAAGGCGAATCGCTCATCGACACCGGGCGGACGCTGCGAGCCATCGGCGTCGACGCCATCGTGATTCGTCATCCCAGCTCGGGCGCCCCGAACCTGCTGGCGCGCGATTTGGATATTCCGATCGTCAATGCGGGCGACGGCATGCACGAGCACCCTTCGCAGGGGTTGCTGGATGCTTTCACCATCTTGCAGCACAAGCGCAAGCTCGAAGGACTGAACATCGTGACCGTGGGCGACATCTACCACAGCCGCGTGGCCCGCAGCGATGTGCACCTGTTCAGCAAACTCGGAGCCAAGGTGACGCTCTGCGGTCCGGAGCGCGCTGCTGCCGGCGACCGCGCACGCGCTGGCGCCGGGCATTCGCCTGGTCTACGACATGGATGAGGCGATTGACGGCGCCGATGTGGTGATGATGCTGCGGGTGCAGAAGGAGCGGCTGGCGGGGCTCGAGATCGAAATGGGCGAATACATTGGCCGCTACCAACTGACGGCCCAGCGCCTGCGGAGGGCCAAGAAAGACGCGCTCGTGATGCATCCCGGGCCGATGATCCGCGGCATGGAACTCACCGACGAGGTGGCCGACGGCGCGCAATCGGTGGTCACCGAGCAGGTGGCCAACGGAGTGAAAGTGCGGATGGCGGTTCTGTCGCGATTGCTGCGAGAGGCACAGCGCATGGAGCGAAGCAGATGAGGTTCACTGGCGATCTTGCGCGGAGCAGTGATCGATCCGTCGCAGAACCTGGAAGCGGAGCGCGACGTCCTGATCGAGAATGGCCGCATCGTCGAGCTGGCCGCGGCGGGAAAGCTGCAGGGCAAGGCCAGCGAAAGCATCGACGCCAAGGGATTGATCGTCGCGCCGGGATTCATCGATCCGCACGTTCATCTGAGAGAGCCGGGACAGGCGCATAAGGAAACCATCGCCAGCGGCACGGCGGCGGCGGCAGCGGGCGGGTTCACCTCGGTCTGCGCCATGCCGAACACCACCCCGGTCAACGACCTGCCGGCCATTACGCGCTGGATGCAAGACCCGGAGCGCGGCGCGTTGGTGAACGTGTTTCCGGTGGCGGCGGCCACGCGCGGCAGCCAGGGGGAGAAGCTCACCAATTATGCCGAGCTGAAAGCGCGCCGGCGCGGTCGCCGTAAGCGACGATGGCAAGCCCATTCTGAACGACGACGTGATGCGCAAGGCGCTGGAGATGGCGCAGAAGCTGGGGATTCCGGTCATTCAGCATGCCGAGGACACCCGCATCTCGAAGAACAATCCCATGCACGAGGGAGAGATTGCGTTCCGCCTGGGGCTGCGCGGGCAGCCGGCGGAGAGCGAATGGCGACTGGTGGAGCGCGACGTGACGCTGGCCCGCCAGACGGAAGCGCACGTGCATGTGGCGCACGTCTCGACGGCGATTACGCTGGAGGTGGTGCGCGAGGCGCGCCAGAGCGGCGTGCACGTTACCTGCGAGGTGACGCCGCATCATTTCAGTTTCACCGACGAGGAGCTGCTCGGCTACGACACGAATTTCAAGATGAATCCGCCGCTGCGCGAAGAAGCGGACCGGCAGGCGCTGCTGCGCGGATTGCTGGACGGAACGATCGACTGCATCGCAACCGACCACGCGCCGCACGCCCGCTTCGAAAAGTATGTGGAGTTTGACCGGGCCGCCTTCGGCATCACCGGACTGGAGATCGCTTTCGGTGTGGCTTGCACAGTGCTTCACCAGCAAAACAAAATGCCGCTGTCGCGGCTGGTCAGTCTGTTCTCGGTCAACGCGGCCAGAATCGTGAAGCTCGAAGGGCGCGGAACGCTGGCTCCCGGAGCGCACGGCGACGTGACCATCTTCGATCCCAAGAAACGCTGGAAGTACGATCTGAGCAAAACGCGCTCGAAATCGCAGAACGCGCCCTGGGACGGAACTGCCATGACGGGACGCGTGATCTACACGATTGTCGGCGGGCGTGTGGTGTACGGCAAGTAGGGATGGCGACCACCGCACCTCCCTGTGTTTTTCGGTACTAAGCCAACAACCAGTGCTGCTAGAGTGAGGTCTCAGAGACTCCTGAAGACTCGTAGGAGTGTCATCCTGAGGTCGCGCGGATTTTGCGCGTCCGAAGGATCTGCTTTGCTCGACGCGCGCAAACAGCAGATCCTTCGCTGCGCTCAGGATGACACCTCGGAAGGTAGTCTTCAGCAGCCTGTTCAGCCCATGCAGAACCTCGACCAAACTCTAGCCTCGGTGTTTCGGCTATCCGGATTTCGCCCATACCAGCGCGAAGTGATTCAGGACGTGCTGGACGCGCACGATGTCATCTGCGTGATGCCGACGGGAGCCGGCAAGAGCCTCTGCTTCCAACTTCCCGCCGTAGTGCTTGGCGGGCTCACCGTGGTGGTTTCGCCGCTGATTTCTCTGATGGCCGACCAGGTACGGCAATTGCAAGCGCTGAAGATTCCGGCGCTGCTGTTGAATAGCTCGCAGGACGGCGCTGCAAATGCCGATGTGCTGCGCCAACTGCATCAGGGTTTTCAAGGGCTGCTGTACGTTGCCCCTGAGCGTTTCGCTTCGCCTTCCTTTACCCACTCGCTGGAGAAACTGCGTCCGCGGCTTTTCGTGGTCGACGAGGCGCATTGCATTAGCGCGTGGGGACATGACTTTCGTCCGGACTATCTGCGGCTGGCCGAGGCGCGGAGGACGCTTGGCTTTCCGCTGACCATCGCCGTGACCGCAACGGCCACCGCTCAGGTGCGCGATGACATCTCGCGGGTGCTCGGATTGCGCGAGCCACGGGTCCATGTTACCGGCTTCGACCGCGAAAACCTGGCGTACTCGGTGGCGCGTGTCCGGCTTGAGGCGGAGAAAGATGCCGCGCTGATGGCGCTGCTGGAACATTGCAAGGGCGCAGCAATCGTTTACTGCTCAACCCGACGGGTTGTAGAGGAACTGACGGCGTGGTGCGAAGAGCGCTTTCCCGAGCGCGCGGTGTGCGGATATCACGCGGGAATGGAACAGCAGGCGCGCCGTGAAAGCCAGAAGTTGTTCATATCGAGCACAGACACAATCGTGATTGCGACCAACGCCTTTGGCATGGGAATCAACCGGCCCGACATACGCATGGTTGTGCATTACAACCTGCCCGGCAGCGTGGAGGCCTATTACCAGGAGGCCGGGCGTGCGGGCCGCGACGGAAAGGCAGCGGATTGCGTGCTCTACTTCATTCCGCGCGACCTGCACACGCAAGAATTTTTTATCAGCAAAATAGGTGAGAACAACCCACAAGCGGGCGCGAGCGATGTCCAACTTCTACAGCGAGCAGCGCGCAAAAAGCTGGAACTGATGGTGCGCTATTGCGACTCGCACGCTTGCCGCCGAAAGCAGATCATGGAGTATTTCGGTCAGGTGAAGGCTATTACGGGTTGCGCATGCGATGCGTGCGAGCGATTGGCGAGGCCGGCATCCAGACCGGAGTCAACCGGGTCATCGCGTTATAGAAAACCGCTGAACACCAGTGCTAAGGCGAGCTATGTGCCGACGTACGTGCGGAAAAGCGCTGCGCTGGAAAGTCCAGCGGCGCCCGCGCGGGCGGTGATTCAGAGCGGAAAGCAATCAAAGTCGATTTCAGAGAAGCAAAAGCGCGCGCAGTTGCTGGCCGCGCTCGACGAAATCTCGCGGGTGCGATTTGAACTTCTGCGGAGAGTGCGTCTTGAGCAGGCGCAAAAGCAGGGGGTTAGTGCTTTCATAATTGCATCGGACCGTGTGTTACGGGAGATCGCGCGCTTGGCACCTGCTTCGATCAGCGCTTTGCTCAAGATCGACGGGATAGGCCCACGGACGGCGGCGAAGTACGGCCAAGCATTCTTGCGGGCGATTACGACGCAGCCTGTTGTTTCCGTCAGTGCACAGTTTCACTCCGCATCAGCATCGGCTGATTACAAATCCATTGACAGAACGAAACGCAGGAGGGACTCGCGGAGGGAGCGAGAATTGGCTGATGCATTCGATTGCGGCCCGGGCAAAGGCATGAGCACTCGCGCGAACCCAAACTACGTGCCGGTATACGCGCGGAAAGCCGACGTGACGCGTAGTCCAATTGGTTCCGCACCGTCCGCAGTCGCCCACGGTTCAATTCATCCCGACATGCAGGGAGGCACGGGCGGCAAGTCGACACCCGACGAGAAGAAACAAAGACGCGAGCAATTGCTGGCTGCACTGGACGTGCCTTCGCGGGCACGATTTGAGCGTTTGCGGCGTGTGTGCCTCGAACTAGCGCGAAGGCGTGGGTGGCTGTAGATGATCAAGACGTTGTACCCGGATCAGTGCGGCTGATGGGCGGGTTGTAGTTGAGGCTACCATGGGGTCGGACGAAGTTGTAGTAGTGCGGTCCAGGGCTGGAGGTGCGGGTCGCGTTCGTCGGAGTCGGTCCAGTGTTTGGCGTAAGCCCACTCGCGCAGAGCGGTTTGGATGAAGCGTTCGGCCTTGCCGTTGGTTCGCGGCGTATAGGGGCGAGTGCGGCGGTGTCGTGATATCGAGTTGGCCGCAAGCTTGGCGAAAGTGGTGGGAGCGATAGCAGCTGCCGTTATCGGTGAGCAGGGCGCGGACCTGGATGCCGTGGCGGCGATAAAAGGCGAGGGCATCGTGCAAGAAAGCCGATGGTGGTTTCGGCCTTTTGATCGGGAAGCATCTGGGTGAAAGCCAGGCGCGAGTGGTCGTCGATGGCCACGTGCAGGGCCTCGAAACCGGGATGCTGGTGCAGGCCGCGGCGGCGGCCGTCGCCGCGCATAAAGACCTGCTGATAACGGGTCAGGCCCTTGATGTCGAGATGCAGCAGATCGCCGGGAAGGGGTGTTCGTAGCGCACCACGGGCGGAGCGGGATGCAGATCGCGCCATCGGCTGAGATGAACGCGGCGCAGGATGCGGCTGACGGAGGCGGGACTGAGTCCGGTGGCGCGTGCGATCTGATAGCCGGGAGTATGCTGCCGGCGCAGCTCGATGACGCGATCGACCAGTTCAGGGAAGTGCGGCGCGTGGACTGCGATGCGGTCGCGAGGAACGGTCGCCGAGCCCCTCGGGGCCCTGCGTCGAAGCGGCGGACCCACTTGGCGGCGGTCTTGGGAGTCACCAGAAAGCGCCGTGCGGCGGCGCTGAGAGTCCCTGGCCGGCGAGAACAATTCGGCCAGTTCCTCTCGACTGCGAAGGGTAAGTCGGGCATTCTTGTGGATGTCCATTCGGTCTTTCCTCGGAAACTGGATTGCTCGTCACAATCAGCTTCTCCGGTTTCGATCGAATGGACAACCTCTTGAAAGATCACAGGTGGCCCACATACTTCATCCTGTCGGCGAGCAATCTGTACGAAGTGGCGCGGCTGGCTCCTGGAAGCCTCGATCAGATCGCCAAGATTGTGGGTGAGAAGAGAGCGACGAAATACGGCCAAGCGTTTCTCGATGCAATTGGCGGTGGCGGGACGGGAGACGACTAGGTTTCGTGGAGGCGGCTGGATTCCATATGCAGTTCAGAAAACTACCCCACGTCAGTCCAAGCGGGACGGGACGTGGGGCACCCGACGAGTGGTGGAGGGGGCTGATGAGGCGTACA
>CAWFVJ010000009.1:0-32813 GCA_963819175.1 uncultured Acidobacteriota bacterium | reverse complement strand
CCGGTTACTTCGGCGGCTCCGTTCCGAACCAGCATATCAATTTCGCTGCGCACGCCAAACTCGGGCAAATAGATTCCTGGTTCGATCGAGAACAGGGTATTGGCGATCACCTCGCGTTCGTCGTGCGTTTCCAGGTTATCCATGTTCGCGCCGTTGCCGTGTACTTCCGTCCCGATCGAGTGCCCGGTGCGGTGCACGAAGCACCCGCCATAACCGGCCTTGGCGATGAATTCGCGGACCGCCGCATCCACTTCCCAGCCGCAAATTTTCTTCTTTGCGGCGAGAGCTTCCTGAACCGTGCGGATGCCCACATCGCGGGCGTCGCGCACCAGCCCAAAGATTTCGCAGTGCCGCCCGGAAGGCGTTGCCGGCAAAGCCCGTCCATGTGATGTCGTAGTAGACCGCGCCGGGTTTGTCTTTCTTTGCCCACATGTCGATCAGCAGGAAATCTCCTTTGCGGATGGGCTTCGAGCTGTCGGCGGTCGGCAAGTAATGCGGATTCCCGCTGTTTTCGTTGACCCCTACGATGGGCAGATCGTCGGTGACGAGGTGCTCGCGGCGGAAAGCCTCGGCCGAGCCACTGCCGAACCGCGAATTCGTGCGTGCCTCCGTTGCGGAGTTGTTGCCCAACCCATTGGAAGCAGGCTTCCATGATCCGGTCCATCGCGTCGCGCGCTTCAAAATGGGTGGCGATCTGTTCGGGCGACAAGGTAGCTTCGAAGCGGGCGACCAGATCGGCGGAGGAAACCACCTCGACGCCGAAGCCGCGGACCAGCTCCAGGGTTCCGCCGTCTACCAGCGAAACATACATGATCTGGTTCTTCGGCGAGTACTGCATGGCCACGCGCTTGTAAGGGCGCAGCATCTCGCGCAATTGCTCGCACATCTCCTGCCAGGCTACGTAATGCCGTTGCCGTCCCGGAAGCGAACTCAAATGGCGCGGTTCCACGCGATGATTCAACTTGAGCGGCTCGCCCTGCGCGGGAATCAGGTAATACCAGCGACGCGCTACGTGCAGATCCGGCGGAAGACCGAGTACGCTGTAAGCGATGGGATCGCGGCGATGGTGGTCATAGAAGAGCCACGCATCGATTTCGCGCTCGCGCAACGCGGCCTGAATCGCCGGCAGATCCATTCCACTATTGTACTGGACTGCCTGCCCCACATCTGCCGCAGTTAGCAGATGTGCGGACTTGGTGCCAAGTCGAAAAATTCATGAATAAAACCCGGAACAGCGCGGCAATCGGACAGTGTCCTGGAATGCCGATCATCGCAATGAGGGATCGCGCGCCAGCAGCCGCTCGCATACCGCCTCCGCGCTCAGCCCGCGGACGCGAATCACCTTATTGCGGCTAGTCTCGCCGGCGGCGATGGCAATCGACGAGCGTGATACGCCCAAAAGCCGCGCCAGAAACTCGATGCAGGCCTCGTTGGCGCGTCCTTCGACCGGCGGCGAAGTCAGCGCCAGCTTGAGAGCGTCGCCCAGGGCGCCGGCAATTGCGTTCCGCTTGGCGCGCGGATGCACGCGCACGGCGAAACTGGCGCCTCCGGCAATGTTGCGGACGGGGATCATTGGGCAAGGCCGTTCATAGAATAATCCAGTTTGGTTTGCATGGCTTTAAGGTCGCAGGGGGATGCCTCGAGCGGTTCCGCCCCGCTGTTGGGCTAACGTGGGGTAGTTCGACTGGTGCCGCAAGTCCCACATCTGCTAACTGGGGCAGAAGTGGGGCACCGTCCGGAAAGGTCACAAGCGCCGGAGCGCTCGACGGGCGGTTCCCGGCGGTGGAGAAGCGAAGAATATCGATGCGGATTACAATCGGTTTGCATGTCGATAGCCGGAAACATTGCTCAAATTCGGCAGCGCATGGCCGCCGCCGCGATTCGCGCCGGACGCCAACCCGGCGAAATTGCGCTGATGGCGGTTAGCAAGACAATGCCTGCCGATCGCATCCGCGAGGCCTTCGAGGCCGGCCAGCGGTTGTTTGGCGAGAACCGCGTGCAGGAGTTCCAGTCGAAGCATGCGGAGCTGAGTGCGACTGCTTCAGTCGCCGCTCTGCAACGTGTTTACCATCGAGCACGCCGCGCTTTCATCTCATCGGGCATCTGCAATCGAATAAGGCCGCCAAGGCCGCTGAATTGTTTCAATCGGTGGATTCGGTGGATTCGTTGCGCTTGGCGGAGCGGCTTGACGCGGCGGCCGCAAAGCTGGGCAAAACACTGCGCATGCTGATCGAGGTCAACATCGGCGGCGAGCTGGCAAAATCAGGAGTCGAGCCCGGCTCTGCCGAACTGGTTCGCATGTTTGAGGCCGCGTCGCGCCTTGAGCATCTCGAAATCCGCGGATTGATGACGGTTCCGCCGTTTACCGAGGACCCGGAAGCATCGCGACCGTACTTTCGGCGCTTGCGCGAGCTGCGCGACCAGTTAACGGCGCAAACGAAGTTGGGCCTTCCTGAGCTTTCCATGGGGATGTCCCATGATTTCGAAGTCGCCATCGAAGAGGGCTCCACCTGCGTGCGAGTTGGCACGGCAATCTTCGGAGCGCGCGGCGAGCTCTGAAATACCGGATCAGCTTGGCGCCTGGCCGGGTTCAATCCCGGCGGTGCAGCATGGCATCTGAAGTTGTGTCAGCGTTTGCGGAGCTAAGCGGGAGCGGCAAACGCACGCGCAGCCGCTTAGAAGAGTTGTCTGGACAGCCGACCTAAGTCCAGAGTTAGCGGTATGTTCACAACCCTGTAACAACTTGCTTGATACTTTTGAGAGGCGGTGTTTCATTGCGATTTGCATCCCAGTGAACGTATACTGTTCTGTATTCCAGCAGGCGAGCGAGTTCCTCTGGAATCCCCGGTTTTTCAAGGGGAAGGAGGCGTGTCTTCAGCAGTAGTGGAGACAGAACCCGGGCCACCCAAGCCCAGCAGCTAAGCCGGCGGTCTTCTGCGGCCAAATTCGCCGGTGCAGTGCTCGGCAGCATGTTTGCGGCTGTTTTTCCCTCCGATTGCCGTCTCTGCCGTGCTCCGCTAGCGAATCTCTCCCGTCTTCCCGTATGCGACGAGTGCCTGGCGAAAATCATTCCCTTTGATGGCCCTTGCTGCCATCTCTGCGGCGATCCGCTGGCTCCCGATTCCGAGTTCCTGACGGTCGAGATTTGCGCCAACTGTTACATTGAGCGCCCGTTGTTTACACGTGCGATCAGCTATGGCGGCCACGCGGGTGAGTTGCGCGAACTGATTCATCTTCTCAAGTATCACCTGGTGCGCCCCGCCTCGGGCTTGCTCGGGCGCATGTTGGCCGAAGCCGCCGAACCCTTGATCGCCAGTTTCGAATCGCAGCCGATTTGCGTGATTCCCGTGCCGCTCCATGCCAGCAAGTTTCGCGAGCGGGGATTCAACCAGTCAGAGCTGATTGCCCGGTCTGCGATCAGGGAACTGGGCCGCCGGGCGGGCGTCACAAATGGAAACGGGCGCTCTGCTACCAAGCTGGAATTGTCGACGACCGTGCTCCTCCGCCGCCGAGCGACTGAGTCGCAGATTGGCATGACGCGTGACCAGCGGAGGGAAAATATCCGCGGCGCTTTTGTCGTGGCCGGCAAAGAGCAGGTCGCCGGACGCGAGGTGCTGCTGCTCGATGACGTTATGACTACGGGTGCGACGGTCTCCGAATGCACCAGAATGCTTCTGGGCGCTGGGGCGAAGGCCGTCTTTGTCGCAACCGTCGCACGTGCATTGAATGAGAGTTCGTGGTTCGCATCTTCTCGGGAGGGAGCGAAGGAACTGCGCGAATGATTGCGAGTTCCTGCTAACGATATGCCGGGCAAAGGGGAACACCACAGATCGGGACGTGAACTCGCCGAAGCTGTTCTCACCCAGGCGCCATACTTGCCTATGCACGCGCCGGTGCTGGTGCTGAACGCTTCCTACGAGCCTATTAATATCTGTGCGGCGCGGCGTGCGATCGTGCTCGTGCTCAAGGGGGTGGCCATTACTGAGGAGATCAATGGACACCTGCTGCACTCAGCGCGGATCGCCGTGCGCGTCCCCTCGGTAATCCGCTTGCTGGAGTATCGCCGCATTCCCCACCAGACGCGCGCCCTGTCGCGCAAGAACATCCTGTTGCGCGATCGCAACACCTGCCAGTATTGCGGCGTCTTGCTGCCGTCGAGCGAGCTGACCCTAGATCATATTGTCCCGCGTTCACGGGGTGGCCAGTCGACTTGGGAGAACTTGGTTGCTTGTTGTCATCCGTGTAACCACAAGAAAGGAAACCATTTACTTCATGAGTCCTCAATGAAGTTGCTGCGTGAGCCGCGCACCTTCAACCTGCACACCAGCCGGCATATCATGCGAATGATGGGCGGCTCCGACGCTAAATGGCGCAAGTATCTGTTTTACTAAATAGGCAACTTTGCGATTGGTCATACGGGTTGCGATCATCCTTTCTTCCAAAAGATTAAGTATTAAATTCACGCGCTTTAACCCTCCTAAACGCCTTCAAAATATTGACAAACTAGTTACTTCTGAGCAGCATCTCATATGACAATGAGCGGATGTTGGCTAGCCAAGGTAGGCACTGCTGTTCCACTTCGCCTTGGCGGCTGCCTATCCCATCGGGATGGTGTCCATTAAGTTGCTAGTATTCAACTGCTTACGTCTCACGTTGGGTTTTTGGGTTGGAGGCAAAACTGCACATGCCGTGGGGTGAGAACGTATATAGCGGTTCACAATTCAACGCGTTATTTGCAGATTTGCATGGAGTGTTAATGTCCGATAATGCGATGGAGCAGATTGTCAGCCTCTTGCGCCAGGGTGGCGCGCCCTGGTACCCCGAACGCGGAGAAATGCGCAGTGTACGGATCGTCGGACACACTCCCAAGAGCGACCACTACGTTTACGACGCGGTCATGGAATTTGCCAACGGCGGCGAGAGGCTCGCGATCAAGGTATTTCGCGCCAACCGCTGCGGCGTGCAGGGGGTCAAGAGTCTGGCGGCGCAGGAGCTAAGACACCTCCAGAGTGTCCACGCCCTGGCTGAAGCGAAAAAGCTTACGGGAATCCCCCGCCCCTTGGGAGATTTTGCCGAACTGGGGGCAATCGTCAGCGAAAAGCTCACGGGCATTCCCTTGCAATCGATCATCATGAAGGCGGCGTTGCTTCCCGGTTACGCAGATTGTGGAGCACTGCAATTCGCCGCCAAGCGTACCGGCGAGTGGCTGCGCAAGTTCCATCGGGCGACTGCTGACATGCCTGAGCCCTTCGATTCGGTCGGGTTTCTCGCGGATTTGGAGAAACTCTGCGCCAACTGCAAGAAGGAAGGGTTGGACGATCTTTCCATCAAGAACATCATGGGCGGCGCTAAGTCGATTCTGGCACGCTCGAGGAAGGCCCTGCCGTCTTCGGCGGTGCTGAATAACTTCACCCCGCTGAATGTGGTGATCGCGGAAGGCGGGGTGGGGTTCTGCGATTTCGCCAAGATGTCGAAGCGAGGCAATTCCTTTCACGATGTCGCGCTATTCCTCGCCTCGGTGGAGGCGCTGGAGAAATATCCCTTCTGCGATCGCACGATCACCTCAGGGGTGCAGGAGAGCTTCCTGGAGTCCTACGGGGTCTCGGCTGCCGATCAGCGCTTGCTGCGCGTGCTCAAGATGAAAACCTTGCTGAGCATGCTGGTACAGGGGCGCACCATCCGGGAGAGCGCGATGCGCAAGAAAGTGATGTGGGCAAACGTGATGAAGCGGTTCATCCAGCAGGCCGCGGAGCGCGCCCTGGCGCCCACAGGGTAACAATGCTAGGTTCGACTCTTCACTAGAATTTATGAAGCGAACCCACGTCAGCCCAAAGGATGGGCGGGACGTGGGGCACCCGCGCACCTACGGAAAACACAAGATCCCTCCGCTTCGGTCGGGATGACGGATGCGAGGGTACGTGCCCAGGGATAGCATTACGGTTCAGGAAGAAACTATCCCGCCCAAGCCAACGGCGGGTGAGCCACCCAATCTCTTCGTCCCACATTAGCCAACTGCGGGCAAATGTGGGCCACCTGTCCAAGTAGGGGTCCTTCGACTGCGTTCGGCTTTGCCGAACTTCGCTCAGGATGACAGCCTCGGAGATTCGCCGCATTTCGCTCAGGATGACATCTCAGCGGGTTATTGCGCGAACTGCTGGAACACAACGAAACAACCCCAGGTTAGCCAAAAGCGGGCGAACCTGGGCCACCATCGCATGCGGTAGTGGAATGCATCTTTCGCTACGCCGCCTTAGCCGTGGAGCGCGAGGTAGAGGACCCAACCTCCGACGATGATGCGATAGACGGCAAAGGGAACGAATCCGTGTTCGCGCACCCAGACGAGAAACCACTCGACGACGACCAGCGCCACGAAAAACGAAACCACGAAGCCGATGGCCAGCACGATCCAATTATGCCCGGTCATGACCAGAGGCGTGAGCGTGTCTCCGGCGGCGGCGAGGCGAGGGTGCAGGGCCTTGACCAGCGAGTAAGCGGTGGCCGCCAGCATTGTCGGAATCGAGAGCAGGAAGCTGAATTCCAAGGCAGCCGGCCGGCTCATGCCGACGATCTGTCCGGCGGCGATGGTCGACATGGAGCGCGAGGTTCCGGGAATTACCGCCGAAAAGACCTGGCACAGGCCGATCCAAATCGATTGGCCAAGCGACATCTCTTCCAGGTTGGTGGTCGTGGGCTCACTTCGCTCGCTCATGTTGTCCACGATCCACATGATGATGCCGCCGACGATGAGCGCCAGCGCCATTACCTTGAGGCTCTCCAGGTTTTTGCCGATACGCTTGATCAACAGCAGCGAAGGTATGGAGGTGCAGACGAAGGCAATCATGGTCAGCGTAATGGGGTGCGTCAGCGCCGTGTTCTTGCCGCGCTCGCCTTCGGGAAAGGTGCGGAAAAAATTGACGATGCGAGGCAGGAAGAGCAGCAGCAAGGCCAGGATGGCTCCCAACTGGATGACGATGGTGTACATCTTCCAGTAGGGGTCGTCGAGAGAAATGTGCATCAGCCTCTCGCAGATTCGCAGGTGCGCTGTCGAGCTGACGGGCAAGAACTCGGTCAATCCTTCCACGATGCCGAGCAGGACGGATAGTGAATAGTCGTTCAATGAGCCTCCAGCAAAAATGGGCGACTGCGATTCAATCCCACATTAGCCAACAGCGGGCAAATGTGGGCCACCTGCCTCTGCGGGTTCCGCATTATTGGGACTCGGCAAAACTACCCCACTCAAGCCAACTGAAGGCTTGAATGGGCCACCCTGAAATTTATCTTACCTGACAGGGCTACACCAATCCGGAAAATGTCTTAGCCAACAACGGGCAAATGTGGGTCACCACCCGGAGAGCTACTCTTCCTTTGCTTCTCCTTCGGGGTAGATGATTCTGGCCAGCAATTGCGGGTCGGTGTTGCCGCCGCTTACCACGGCGACGATCTTCCGGGCGTGCGGCAGCTTGTCACCGTGCAGCAGGCAGGCCGCAAAAGCGACCGCTCCGCTGGGCTCAGCCAGTATATGCGCCTGGCAAATGAGCGTGCGCATGGCATGGCGAATGTCGTCTTCGCTCACCGTGACCATTTCGTCCACGTATTTTTGCATCAGGTCGAAGGTAATCTCGCCCACGGATTGTCCGCGCAGGCCGTCGGCAATTGTGCTGGAGGCGCGCTCGGGTTCGATCTCCACGATGTGTCCGCTGCGGAAGCTCTGTTGCGCATCGTTTGCCAGCTCCGGCTCCACGCCCACCACCTTGGCCCGCGATCCGCTCAGCTTGATGGCGGCTGCGATGCCGGTAACGAGTCCGCCGCCGCTTACGGGGGCCAGCACGAGGTCGACATCGGGGAGGTCCTCCAGAATCTCAAGACCGATGGTGCCTTGTCCCGCGACCACCAACTCGTCGTTGAAGGGCGGGACCTGGACATAGCCATGTTGCGCCGCGAGTTCCTCAGCCTTTTGCCGGCGTTCGCGGCTGGACGGGCCGACGACGACCACCTCTGCACCCATGGCGGCGACCGCCTCCTGCTTCATTTTGCTGGAATTGCGCGGCATTACAACCACGGCGTGCAATCCCAGGGCGCGGGCGGCGTAAGCGACACCCTGCGCGTGATTGCCGCTGGAGTGGGTCACTATGCCTCGCTTGCGCTCTGCTTCCGTGAGCGAGGCAATCTTGTTGTAAGCGCCGCGCAGCTTGAAGCTTCCGGTAGGTTGGAGATTCTCCGTCTTCAGATAAATTTCGTGCTCACCCGAGCGTTTCGGGTCGCTGGACGATGCTGCATAGTACTGGATGAGCGGGGTGCGAGCCGCGACTCCGGCTAGTCGCTGCCGCGCTTGCGCGATTTCTTTCAGCGTGACCATGTCGATGAATCTATCTCTATTCTAAGGAAATTCTGAACAAGACTTGCTAGTAGAATCGAGGTCCCTCAGAGGCTAAAGCCTCATTGGTTTTGCTGGTCTTACGTACGGGCTGAAGCCCGTACCCTTCAAAACCTTTACTTGTTCAGACCTTTCTTATATTGACTTCTCGGCGAAGGAGATTCGACCGGTAGTGCCGCACCCGAAGAATCGGCATCCCGCAGGAGGTCTGACATAAAGTGTACAAGTTTCAGATTATCGGTGAGCGTCGGGGAGCGCTCAAGGTCGAGATGGCTGAGCACGGGAGAGATCAGCGCCATGCGCAGGCAGCGACTGGGTACGTCTCGCTCCAGCCATTCGGTTTCGGCGGCGGGCACGATGTTATCGGCCGCGCCATGCAACAGGTAGACCGCTGCCCGCAAGCCCGCCAAATGTCCGTGCGGCGAAATTGCGGCGAGCTGATCGTGATACTTGCGAATTCCGCGCAGCAGCACAGGGGCCAACGCATCGATATGGTGCTGGAAGAGCGAGTCCATCAGTTGCTCTCCCTGCGGGGTGAGCCGCTTGGCTTCCGCCTCTGCGCGATTGCGGTCCTCCCAGAGCAGATAGCGAAGCGTGGTGCGGGCGACAGGGACATCGCGGGGCGAGAAGAACTCCGCGGGATAGTCGTAAACGCAAATCAGAGGCCCGTATTCATGCGCTGGAAGCTTGGTGACCCTGCCGGAAGGCCAGGTGACGAGGTTGGTGGCATAGTATTCCAGGACGCGCTGCAGATCGTCGTAGGCGCCGACCGCCACAATCAAACCGATGTCATCGCGCCACTGCGGCTCGGCGGCGGCCATCAGCGCCAGGCCCCCGGCGAAGCTCAAGCCGATGATCGTCGCCGGCTTGCCCGAATGCTGCCGGACAAAATGCGCGCACTCGCCGATGGTTTGAATGGTTTCCGGAGTGACACGGTAATCAGCCAGGTCGTTTAACTCGGGCGTGATTGCCTGGAATCCGTGCGACGAAAGCGCTTTGGCAAAGGCCACCAACCGCGGTTCCTCGATGCCGAGGTGATGCACTCCGTGCAGCACAATCACGGCGGGGGCTTTGTCGTAACCGACCGGATAGTAGAAGCGGGCCGCGATTGGCGTGGGGGCCGGAATCGTTCGGGTCTCGGTGCGCACGGGGTTGAGTCCGATCCGCGCGAGTTTGCGCACAAGCCAACTTTCGGCCGCCGGGCTCTGCAAATCCCAGAGCACCGACGCCGCCCTGAGGTGGTGCTTCAGCGGAGCATAGATGGCCGCGAAGAGGATGATCAAAACGAACGCCAGCGCAGCACTGCGCGTACCCCGGCGAAGGCGGCGATCTCCATGTTTCGCAACTGGAATGCTCATATCCAGAAACCGCGAAGGATGCCGATATCAGATTTCCAGGATGACGGGCATGATCAATGGGCGTCTCTGGGTATTCTTGGCGATAAAGCGCTTGAGGTCCTGACGGATCTTTTCCTTGATGACGCCATAATCGCTCATTTCCTCGCGCGTGGAGTTATCCAGGGTTGCCAGGACAACCTGCCGTGCCTGCTCGACAAAACCATTGTCGGAGGGCGCACCGGCAAAGCCGCGCATTACGATCTCCGGCGGATTCTCGACCGCTCCGGTAATTTTGTTGATGGCAAGTATGGGCAGAACGAAGCCGTCTTCGCTGAGATGACGGCGGTCGCTGATGATCAACTCCTCGACCACGTCGCCGGTGGAACCGGAGTCGATGCAAATGCGTCCGACCGGCACGGTTCCGGCCTTGCGCGCGCCGAGCTCGTCGAATTCCAGAATTTCGCCGCTTTGCAGCAGGAAAATCTTGCCGACAGCGCCAGGCATGGACGCGGCCAGAGCCGCATGCAGCTTGAGTTGGCGATACTCACCGTGAATCGGAATGAAATATTTCGGGCGCACGAGGTTGATGAGCAGTTTCAATTCTTCCTGGCTGGCGTGACCGCTCACGTGCAGGGGCGGCTTGGAGCCGTCCTCATAGAAAACCTTGGCGTCGCGGCGGAAGAGATGATCGATGACGCGATAGATTGCCTTCTCGTTGCCGGGGATGATGCGCGAAGAAAGGATGACGGTGTCGCCCGGCTCGATCTTGGCGTGCTTGTGATTGTCGAGCGCCGCGCGCGACAGCGAAGACATTGGCTCGCCCTGGGTGCCGCTGATCATGATCATGATCTGGCTGGGCGGATAGTCCCTGATTTGCCCGGGGTTGATCAACAGGCCGTCGGGGATGGTGATGTAGCCAAGGTCCTGCGCGATTTCGGTGGATTCGACCATCGAGCGCCCAAGCAGCGCAACCTTGCGGTTGTATCGGAAGGCCAATTCCAGCGCCAGCTTGATGCGGTGAATGGAAGACGAAAAACATGTGACAAAAATGCGGCGCTGGGCAGTAGAGAAAATCTGTTCAAAGCGCGGACGCACCGCCTGCTCGCTTGGCGTGTAGCCAGCGCGCTCGACGTTGGTCGAGTCCTGCAACAGCGCCAGCACCCCCTGCTTGCCGAGTTCGGCGAACGAGTGCAAATCGAAAAGGCGGTTGTCGGTCGGCGTGGGGTCCACCTTGAAGTCGCCGGTGTGGATCAGGGTGCCGAGGGGCGTGTGAATGGCCAACGCCACGCAATCGACCAGGCTGTGCGTCACCTGGATGGGTTGAATGGTGAAGGCGCCGATGCGAAAACTTTCTCCCGGCCGGATCTCGATCAGTTCGGCGTCATCCAGCAGCCCGTGCTCTTCCAGTTTGTCTTCGACGTAGGCCAGCGTGAACTCGGTGGCAAAGACGGGGACGTTCAACTCGGAAAGCAGCCAGGGAACGGCGCCTATATGGTCCATGTGCCCGTGCGTCAGGATTACGCCGCGCACGCGCGCGCGGTTCTCGATGAGATAAGTGAGGTCCGGGACCACGATATCGACCCCGAACAGCTCGGCCTCTGGAAACATGAGCCCGGCGTCGATCACGATAATGTCGTCGCCCCAGCGTATGGCCATGCAGTTCATCCCAAATTCGCCAAGGCCACCGAGCGGAACGATTTGAAGTTTTCCTGAAGGCATGTCTACTGATGCTAGCACGTTGGGCGCAAGTGGGGCAGCGATCCAGCCCCGGGCCAGGGTGATGCCGAGATCGCTTTGATTCAGGAACGAAGAAAACCCCACTCAAGCCAACTGCGGGCTTCCACCCCAGCGAGCCGAGCCTCGCCGGGGACCCCGGCTTGAATGGGGCACCCGCAAGCGGAGAGGCCCTGCCGTTCGCGCATCCGACTATACTTATAGGAAGCGAGGGGTCATGGGCGAGGCGACGGCAACCAATTCATGGCTGATGCGGCGAGTGGAAGGCGCGATACGCTCGGGGCTTACTCGCGCTTACGAAACCATCAGAGTTGATCCCGAGCAGTTCTTGTTTCATCTGCGGAGCGCGCATGAACTTCCGGTGGAGACTTACGAAGGGCTGTTCACCCTGCCCGTCGAGCGGTTGGACATCGTCGCGCAGCAAACCGTCCGCGCGGGAATGAAAATGGCTGCCGCCGAAGGAGCCGGCTTCGGTTTAGGCGGGATGCTGACGATTGTGCCCGACCTGGGAGTTTTGTCGGCCATCACCATGCGCACGCTGCAGAAACTCAGCCTGGTCTATGGATTCCAGTTCACCACCGACGAGGAAGTTGCTGAATTATGGGTGGCTGCCGCCAGCGCGGCGGGGGTGGACATAACCCGTGAACTGCTGGAAAAGGGCGTACTCTATCGCTTCGTCCCTAAGGTGATTCAGCGCATTGCGGTTTCCGCCAGTGCCGAATTCGTCGAGAAGTGGACGGCCCGCATGATTCCCGTGGTGAGCTCGGGAGTGGGCGCGGTGCTCAACTACTACTTTGTACGCGCGTGGGGAAACCGGGCGCTGGCCCATTTCCGCCAGAGGCATCTGGAATCGCGAGAGCAGCGGCGTGCGAACACGATTCTGCTCCCGCCATCAACTCAGCAACAGCTCTGAAGGGCTCGCAAGAACGTCCCGGCATCTGCCGACCGATGGGCCACCAACTCACGGAAAACACAAGATCCCTCCGCTTCGGTCGGGATGACGGATGTGAAGGTACGTGCACAGAGATAGCGTTACGATTCAGGAAGAAACTGCCCCACCCAAGCCAACTGCGGGCTTGAATGGGGCGTCCGCAAATATGGCCACCAGCCAGAAATGAACTACCCCATGTTAGCCAAAAGCAGGCGAACATGGGGCACCAGCCGATGGTTCTACGTCTCCGCAGTGATTTACAGCTTGGAAAAATCCAGGGTTGCGAAATAGTCGTCAACGGTCTCGGCGCGGCGAATCTGCTGCACCTTGCCGTCTTCACGCAGCAGCAGTTCGGCGCAGCGCAGCTTGCCGTTGTACTGGAACCCCATGGAATGGCCGTGCGCGCCACTATCGTGGATCACGAGGATGTCCCCTACCTCTACGTCCGGCAGCATCCGGTCGATAGCAAACTTGTCATTGTTTTCGCAAAGCGAGCCGACAACGTCAACCATCGAGTTGGCGGGAGCCCGCTCCTTCCCCAGGACGGTGATGTGGTGATAGGCGCCGTACATCCCCGGACGCATCAGGTTGGCCATGCAGGCATCGACGCCGACGTACTTCTTGTACGTGTGCTTCTCATGAATGGCTCGTGTCACGAGAAACCCGTACGGCCCTGTGATGCAGCGGCCATTCTCCATGAAAATTCGCAGCGGATGCAGCCCCGCCGGCCGGATCCGTTCGTCGTAGAGAGCCTTCACGGCCTGACCCAGCGCTTCAAGGTCGACGGCCTTCTGTTCCGGCTGGTAGGGGATGCCGATTCCTCCGCCAAGATTAACAAACTCCAGGCGCACGCCGAGCTTTTCGGCCAGCTCGATAGCCAGATCGAACAGCATGCGCGCGGTCTCGACGAAAAACTCCAACTTCAGTTCGTTCGAAGCGACCATCGTATGCAATCCGAAGCGCTTGCATCCCTTCTTTCTGGCGCAAGCATAGGCCTCGAACAGTTGGGGACGCGTGAGTCCGTACTTCGCCTGCTCCGGCTTGCCGATGATCGGGTTGCCCTCGCGCGCCTTTCCCGGGTTGTAGCGGAAGCAAATCAGCTCCGGCAATCCTCCGGCATGCTTCTCGACATACGGCAAATGCGTAATGTCATCGAGATTGATCACCGCGCCAAGCGCTTTTGCTTTCTGGAACTCCTTACAAGGCGTGTCGTTCGATGTGAACATGATGTTCTCACCGGTGATTCCGACCCGCTCGGCCAGCAGCAGTTCGGGCAAGCTCGAGCAGTCGGCGCCGAAGCCCTCCTCTTTGGCGATCTTCAGGATGTACGGGTTGGGCAACGCCTTGACGGCGAAGTATTCCTTGAACCCGTCGCACCAGCCAAACGCGGCCTTCAACCGCCTCGCATTCCGGCGAATGCCCCGCTCGTCGTAGAGGTGAAACGGCGTTGGATAGTCGCGAATGATCTCGCGGACCAGTGCTTCATCAAATGGAAGTGTCTTGTCGATGGTCATGCTCGGTGTATCCGAATGCCTTTCTCTGAGCAAGTGGGGGCTAAGCGCTGAGTATACTATTTGTCATATAGAATGAGTACGGTTATGAGACTAGGCGATCTTTGGGCGAAGCACCGCAGTGGCACGATACAGCCGGATTCCCCCGAAACAAATGATCTGTTCATCTTCGGCGTGACGGACGATTCCAGAGACGTTCGCTACGGCTACCTGTTCTGCGCTCTGCCCGGAGTGAAAGAAGATGGGCTCGCCTTCTGCTCGCAAGCCGCCGCCAGAGGGGCTCAGGCAATCGCCGTACCGGAAGGCACGTGCGACGAGGCTCTTGGCCTCAACGAGTACGAGCGCGGAAAAATCATCGTACTCCGCGTCCGTGATATTCGCGGATTCTATGCGCGACTGGCGTCCGACTTTCACCCCGGTCGTCCGAGCACCATTGCAGCCGTCACCGGCACTAACGGCAAGACATCGACGGTGTGCTTCCTTCGGGATTTGTGGGTTGAGAACGGTCACAACGCTTTGTGTCTGGGAACCCTGGGCCTCCAGGCGCGCGATAAGCGCCACTCAAATCTTGAAGCGGGACTGACAACGTATGATGCGAAGACCCTTCATACGATCCTCGCTGAACTGGAGCGCGTGCATGGCGTCACGCACCTTGCCATGGAGGCTTCGAGCCACGCACTCGATCAGCAACGACTGGCCGGCGTCACTTTTGACGCAGCAGGGTTTACGAATCTCACTCAGGACCATCTCGACTACCATGTGTCGATGGAGGCCTATTTCAAGGCCAAGACGAGACTCTTCGATGATCGGCTCAAGACTGACGGCGTTGCAGTCATCAACCTCAGCGACCCATGGGGCGTGCAGATCGTATCGGCAATGAGGGCACGGGGCACCAAGGTCATCTCCTATGCCACCCCAGCAAATGCAAAAGCAGGCGACAAGGCCGACCTTATGCTATGCGAGCGAATTCCCCATGCGCAGGGCCAAACGCTGAAGATATCGGTGTTTGGCGAATACCATGAGGTCGAGGCGCCGGTGGCGGGATCTTTTCAAGCGCAGAACATTCTCTGTGCGCTGGGGCTCGCGATTGGAACAAACGTACCGGTGGACCGCGCGATCACTGGCATCTCGCACCTCGCGTCGGTTCCAGGGCGCCTCGAACTTGCCGCAGTGCTTGCTAACGGCGCGGCGGTTTACGTGGATTACGCGCACACTCCCGATGCGCTGGACAACGTTCTGCGCAGTTTGCGTCCGCACGTCGGCGCGAAATCAAAGCTTCACGCGCTGTTCGGATGCGGCGGCGACCGCGATACGAAGAAGCGGCCTATCATGGGCCGCATTGCCGAAGAACTTGGCGATTGCGTCTGGGTGACCGATGATAATCCCCGCACGGAAGATGCGGATGCGATTCGGAAACAGGTGCTCTCCGGCACGACTCGGGCAACCGACGTGTTGGATGCGGGTCCGCGGCGTGAAGCCCTGCAACGCGCTCTTTCGGCGCTGCAATCGGGGGACGTTCTGGTCGTCGCCGGAAAAGGCCATGAGGACTATCAGGTTGTTCTTGAACGAGAGCCGTCGGGCCAACCCATCCGTGATTCCCGAGGCCGCCCACTAACCAAGAAGATTCCATTTTCCGACGTGACGATCATCCGTGAGATCGCCGCGACGCTTTAAGGGAGAACATGGCAGACCTCTACGATGCCCGTGGCAATACCTACTTTGTCGCTTCGCCAAAGGAGATTGGCCAGTTCGCCGAAATTCCTCGAACCGCCGCTGAGGCCGCCATGGCGCGCGGGCAATGGGCGGTTCGCGCAATCGAACGCATCTGCGCCCGGCCGAATGCTTCCGAGGGCAAGAGATTCCTATCGGACGGATTATTAGTGGGACCGTTCCCCGATAAAGACGCCTTTGGCATGCTGATCGTCAACACAGACGGCACGATTGCGGAACGCAGCGGAAACGGCCTGACGATTTTCTCCCAGTTCCTGGTTGACACCGGACAGGCCAATCGCACGGATGCGTTCGTTGTGCGCATCTATCATGACAAGTCACCGTTGGTCGAGGCTCGGATTGAAGCGGCTGTGCGAGACGGACGGAACGGATTCTGGATCGACATGGGCGTCCCAACCTACGGACTCTCCGCGGTCGGTGCATCTCCCGAACACGTCGGCGTCTCTGAGTTTGAAGGTCACCGCACCTTTCGTATTTTCGATCTCGAACAGATCGAGGCATCGTGGGCGTGTAGCCAGTTTGTGAATGTTGGAAATCCGCACTGTGTGACCTTCCTGAAAGACCACAGCCTCTTGCCTTCGATGGAGCAAATCGGGTCGCAGAACTGGCTGCCCCGTCTGACCGCCATTGCAAATAGCACCGAAAGCGACGGAGTGCGAGGCACAGGACATCCGTGCAGGAACGGAATTAATCTGCAGTGGGCTGCGCTCCTTGGTCCGGATAGCATTGCTGCGCGGGTTTTCGAGCGAGGCGAGGGACCTACATTGTCCTCCGGAAGCAGCGCGACGGCCGTCGCGAGTGCCGCAAGGTCGCTTGGGCTTCTAAGTGCGAAGACCGTCAATGTCGTGATGCCGGGAGGCGTCGCGCCAATTAGATTCGATGAAAGCGATGGTATCTTGAAGCGCGTAATGTTATTTGGCGAGGCTCGACGAACGAATCCGCGTTAATAACCGATAAAGAGAATGACTGAACATGACATACATCAATGACAACTATCTAAAGCTGACTGTTGGTTATTTATTTGCTGAAATTGCTCGCCGTGTGAAGAAATTCTGCGACGAAAACCCTTCCGCAAAAGTTATCCGATTGGGTATTGGGGACGTTACCGAACCGCTTTGCCCCGCGGTGATTCAAGCGATGCATGCAGCCGTCGATGAAATGGCGGTGCGGTCGTCGTTCCGCGGCTATGGGCCCGAGCAGGGCTACGACTTTCTGCGCGAAGCCATCGCCAAAAACGACTTCCAGTCTCGCGGAGCCAACATTGACGCGGATGAGATTTTCGTCTCCGACGGGTCAAAGTGCGATTCAGCAAATGTTCTGGATATCTTCGGAGCAGGTAACGTCGTCGCCGTCCTGGACCCTGTTTACCCGGTGTACGTGGATACCAATGTGATGGCCGGCCACACAGGTGCGGCAGACGCCACTGGCCGCTACGGCGGATTGGTTTATCTTCCGGTTACAGCCGAGAACGATTTCGTTCCGGAGCTCCCCAAGCAGCACGTTGATCTGATTTATTTGTGCTATCCCAATAACCCAACCGGCATGGTTGCAACCAAAGAAATGCTGAAGCGTTGGGTCAACTATGCGCATGAGAACGGCTCGATCATTCTGTACGACGCCGCCTATGAGGCATACATTACCGACCCGTCCATTCCGCATTCGATTTACGAAATCGATGGAGCAAAGGACGTGGCGCTCGAATTCCGCAGTTTCAGCAAGACGGCTGGCTTCACAGGTGTTCGATGCGCCTTCACCGTTATTCCGAAAGGCCTCAAGGGAAAGACGCGGGATGGTGGCGAAGCCTCGATCCATTCGCTGTGGAATCGACGGCACAGCACCAAGTTTAATGGTGTCTCTTATCCCGTTCAGCGCGGCGCGGAGGCGGTTTATTCGCCGGAAGGCAAACGGCAGACTCGCGAAACTATTGAGTTTTATCTCGCGAACGCCAAGCTGGTGCGTGAAGCACTGGCGAAGCTGGGGATACAGGCCTACGGCGGCGTGAACGCACCTTACGTGTGGCTGAAGACCCCCGGCAGTTTGAGCAGTTGGGACTTCTTCGACAAGCTGCTGCGGGAAGCCCATTTGGTGGGAACACCGGGGAGCGGGTTTGGAAACTGCGGGGAGGGCTATTTCCGTTTGAGCGCGTTCAACAGCCGAGCCAACGTCGAAGAAGCCGGACGCCGCTTTGCCAAAATCATGTAGCCACATCGAACCGATATTGCGGAAGCCGGACGGAATCCCACATCTGCTAGCTACGGCAGATGTGGGGCACCGAGTATCGGCATCTTAATAATCGCATCTTAATTATCGATGGACACGCTATCTTCCTTACTCGGGCCCTCTCTGCTGGTGCTGGCGCATCCCGACGATGAGTGTGTGACCTACGGCGCATTACTGCAAAGAATGGCCGATCCCATCGTTCGATTCATGACGGACGGCGCCCCGCGCGATCCCTATTTCTGGGGACGCTATGGCTCTCGCGAAGCTTACGCCGCGCTCCGCCAGCAGGAGGCCCGGCGTGCGCTGGCAAGGGTAGGCGTGCGGCGAGTCGAGTTCGTCTCCGACGGATACCACGGCAGAAGCAACGGCGGCAATCCTCAGCAAAACGAGAGCGCGGCATCCGACATCCTGGTGGATCAGGAGTTGTTTCGCAACTTGCCAGCTGCTTGGCGGGAACTCGTCGATGCGGTCGAGAGGCTGCGACCGCAGGCGCTGCTCACCCTGGCCTACGAAGGCGGTCATCCGGACCACGATAGCTGCAACCTGCTGGTGTCGCTTGCCGCCAGGAAATTCGGCCTGCCGGCCTGGGAGGCGCCGATCTACAACCGGGCTTGCGAAACCGGCGCCGAGCGTCTGGAGCCGCAAAGATTCGCCAATGAGAATGGGACTGAAACCGATATTCGCCCGACCGAGCTTGAAGTTGAGCACAAACGTGCGATGTGGAGCGAATACGCTTCGCAGGGCGACTTTCTGCAATTTTTTTCGCCGGAGAAAGAATGCGTGCGTCCCTTGGCCGCTTATGACTATTCGGCTCCTCCACACCCAGGCCAACTGAACTACGAGCGCTGGCAATGGTCGATGACTGGAAAGGACGTTTGCCAGGCGTTCGTGGCGTTTCTGGAGCAGTTCGAAGAAGTTTGTAGTGCCGGGATCTGGCAGCAACTCGGAACCATCGACGGACATCAGAATCTGAGACGACGGCCAACGCATGTCCTCTGAAGTTCCCGATCCGATCCTGTTTGTGGCTTATCCCATGCTGCCGGTCTCCGACAGCAGTTGTGGCGGAGCCGAGCAGATGTTGTGGTGCCTGGAGCGCGAACTGGCGCTGCGCGGAGTGGCGACGGTGGTCGCGGCTTGCGAGGGATCGAGCGTCCGCGGCGAGCTCGTGAGCACCGGCGCCGCGCCGAAGGAGCCAGACCGTTTCGAGGTGCGCGAACGGGAGCACAGCGAGAGCGTTGTGCGCCTCTGCCATCAGCGCTCGTTTGCCTTGCTGCACGACAAGAGCGGCCACTTCTGGCGACATGCCGCGCGGGTGCCCTGTCCGGTGCTGGCCACGCTCCATCTGCCGCGAAGTTTTTATCCGCCGGAGCTGTTCGAGTCGGTTGCGTCGAACGTGTTCTTCAATTGCGTTTCGGAATCGCAGGCCGGCGGATTTCGTGATCTGCCGAATTTTCTGGGTGTGGTTGCGAATGGAATCGCGTTGGAGAGATTCACGTTCGTAGATGTAAGAACCAGGTGCAAAAATGCGTTTGGGGAGAACCGGCAATTCCCTCAGGGGCTAAAGCCCCCAATGATTCCGGCTGCTGACGGACGGGCTGAAGCCCGTCCCCTTCAAAAAAGTACTGGTGCAACCTTGCTTACGAGCGATCAGGCTGGCCATCTGCACCGCGAAGCCCATCCCCATCAAAGAAATACTTATGCAACCGATGCAAGACAGATCGCGACGAAACAGGATTACTTGCTCTGGGTGGGCCGCATCTGCCCGGAGAAGGGAACACACATCGCACTCGACGTTGCCCGCGAACTTGGAATGAAGCTGGTGCTCGCCGGTTCGGTGTATCCGTTCTCATGGCATCGCGAATACTTTGATCGCGAGGTGCGTCCCAGGCTTGAGGCCGCCGGTTCCATGGCCGAATTTGTGGAGTCTCCGACATTTGCACGCAAGGTCGAGCTGCTCGGCCAGGCGCGCGCGTTGCTCATCCCGACGCTTGCGCCCGAAACCAGTTCGCTGGTGGCGATGGAAGCCATGGCGTGCGGTACGCCCGTGGTGGCCTTCGCCAACGGCGCACTGCCGGAAGTGGTTGCCCACGGGAAAACCGGCTTTTTGGTGAATGATTTCGACGGGATGGTGAGCGCCGTGAGCCGCGTCGAGGCAATCGAGCGGCGGGAGTGTAGGGCTCACGTCGAGGCTCACTTCAACGCATCGCGAATGGCGGATGGCTATGAGCGGATGTACGCGACGATAAGAGAACGCGCGAGGTGCCTGAAGCTCGTGCGGGCGAGTTGAGAACACCCCAAATTCGCGCGGATTAGACTACACCCCGATATCCCACATTTGCCAACAGATGGCAAATATGGGGCACCGTCGAAAAAGAAAACAGATCCTTCGCTGCGCTCAGGATGACACCCACGAGGAGCGAACAAACGTGGGGCACCGAGAGTCGCGCGGGTAGGTTGAGTTATGAACGGGTATTCCGCCTATCACCGTTCAGAATTCCCCACATTTGCCAACAGATGGCAAATATGGGGCCCGTCAAAAAGAAAACAGATCCTTCGCTGCGCTCAGGATGACACCCACGAGGAGCGAACAAACGTGGGGCACCGAGAGTCGCGCGGGTAGGTTGAGTTATGAACGGGTATTCCGCCTATCACCGTTCAGAATTCCCCACATTTGCCAACAGATGGCAAATATGGGCCACCGGCCAAAAAGAAAAGCAGATCCTTCGCTGCGCTCAGGATGACACCCACGAAGGGCGTACGAATATTGGGCACCGTCGAGTTTCTTCTTTTGAACATCGTTTAGCGGGCTGCTGCCATCGGAACCAATAATCCGGCTTCGCTGGCGATTTTTTCCAGTTTGGCACGGGTTTCGGGTTTCACGCGCACCATCGGCAAGCGATAGTTTTCGCCCATACGGCCCATCATCGCCAGCACGGCCTTCACTGGCATCGGGTTGGACTCGATGAAGTTGGCCTGCATTAGCGGTAGGTATTTGCGATGCAGCTTGCGCGCCTTGGTCCAATCGTTGGCGAGTGCCGCGCGGGTCATCTCAGCCATTTCGCGCGGAATCTGGTTCGAGACCACGGAGATAATGCCCACGCCGCCAAGCGCAATCAGCGGCAGGGTGACCGCGTCGTCTCCCGATAAGACCAGGAACGATTCCGGCACCGCGTTGAGCAGGTCGGCCATCTGGCTGATGTTGCCGCTGGCTTCCTTGATGGCGATGATGTTCTCGACCTGCGCCAGCCGCGCCGCCGTAGCCGGTTCGATGTTGGCTCCGGTGCGTCCGGGGACGTTGTAGAGCACCAGCGGTTTATCGACGGCCATGGCGATGGCCTTGAAATGCTGATACTGGCCTTCCTGGGTCGGCTTGTTGTAGTAGGGCGAGGCGGTCAGGATCGCGTCCACGCCCTTGACGGCCGCGATGGTTCGCGCCTTCTCGACGGCGTCGCTGGTGGAGTTCGAGGTGGCTCCGGCAACAATCGGGACGCGCCCGGCGGCGACCTCAATGGTGATCTCGACCACACGAAGCCATTCGTCCCGGGTCAGCGTCGGCGTTTCGCCGGTGGTGCCGCAGGGGACCAGAAAATCGATCTTCGATTCGACCTGCCAGGCGACCAGCGAGCGCAATGCCGCTTCGTCAACCGAGCCGTCACTCTGGAATGGAGTTACCAGTGCTGTGCCGCATCCACGCAGATTCATGTGAGTCCCCTCGTATAACAGCCCTGCCATTTTACGGCGCGCGGCGGGGTTAACAAAAGTATTTGTCACCGAAGCTCAGATCGTTCCAAGTTTTCCCGGCAAAACAACTACCCCACGTCAGTCCAAAAGCAGGACGGGACGTGGGGCACCCGCCCATGACACTGGATGTTATCAACAACTCACGAATTCAGAGTTGATCGAAAATATCCTTGAACTCGTAAAATCCTTTTTTACCGCGAATCCACTCGGCTGCCAGCACAGCCCCTTCGGCAAAGCCGCGCCGGCTGTTGGCATCATGCGTCAGCACGATCCTGTCGGCTGCGGAGTCGAGCGTAAGCTGGTGGAAGCCGAACACTTCGCCTTCGCGTTCCGAGCGGATTTCGAGCCGTTTGCCCGAGGCCTTTTCCACGATCTGCCGCATGGTGACGGCGGTGCCGGAGGGCGCATCCTTCTTATGGATGTGATGGCGCTCCAGAATGTCGCCACGATAGCCGTGCTTCAGGGCGGCGGCAGCGGCCGCGATGGCCTTAAGAAAAACATTCATTCCCACTGAAAAGTTCGAGGCGAAGAGGAAGCCGGTCCCGGCCTGCTCGACCCACGAGCGTACCTCCGGAATGTGGTCATACCATCCGGTGGTTCCCACCACCATGTTCGTGCCGGCCTGGGTGCAGGCCTCGATGTTCTTCAGCACGGCCTGGGGCCCAGTGAAATCGATCACCGCATCTACTCCGGCCAGGGCAGCACGGGTGAGCGCCGCCCCGTTCGGGTTCTCATCGATCTCGATGATCTTCGTCTGGTGTCCGCGTTCACCGGCGACGCCGGCGACCACCGATCCGGTCTTGCCCGCTCCAAGAAGTACAAGGTTCATGTGTGCTCCAAATGCTGTGCCAGAGGAAGGAAGAATTCCTCTCGAAAGAGCTAACTACCCCACTCTAGCCAACTGCGGGCCAGAATGGGCCACCACCATCGTCCCTTCAAAGAGCAATAAATCAGGCCCTAGCCAATGAGTCGAATGTCTCCGGATCGGGCGTCGAGAAGAAATGCTTGTGCAGCCGCCGGATTGCCTCCGGCACCTCGGCTTCATCGATCACGAAGGTAATGTTAATTTCCGACGCACCCTGCGAAATCATGCGCACGTTGATGTTATCGAGCGCCGTAAAAACCTGAGCCGCGATGCCCGGCTTTTCGCGAATGTTCTCGCCGACGAGACAGACGATGGCGTTGCGCTCCTTGTGGTGGACGTCGGCAAACTTTTGCAACTCGGCCGTGATCTGCGGCAGAGCCTGGGTGGAGTCGACCGTCATGGAAACGCTGACCTCGGAGGTGGCAACCACGTCGACCGGGCAGCGGTAGCGATCGAAGACCTCGAAGATCTGCCGCAGGAATCCGTGCGCCATCAGCATGCGCGTCGCGGTCACATCGACGATGGTGATCCCCTTTTTGGCCGCAATCGCCTTGAAGGTCGCCTGTGAATGCGGCGCGTCGGCGACAATCAATGTACCTTCGTTTTTTGGATTGCGCGAATTGAGCACCCGCACCGGAATATTTTTCCGTATGGCCGGCAGAACCGTCGCCGGATGCAGCACCTTGGCGCCGAAGTAGGCCAGCTCCGCAGCCTCTTTGAAGCTGATGATCTTGATACGGCGGGCATCCCGGCAGATATTGGGATCGGTGGTCATCATGCCGTCAACGTCGGTCCATATCTCGATGGCCTCCGCATTCAGAGCGGCGCCGAAGAGCGCGGCCGAATAGTCGGAACCGCCGCGGCCAATCGTGGTTTGAACGCCCTCGCGGGTCGCGCCGATAAAGCCGCCGACCACCGGCACGCATCCTTCGTCCAGCAGTGGACCCATGATCGCCTGGGTGCGGGCATCGATCTCCTCGACTTGGGGAACAGCCTTGGTGTGCTGCCCATCGGTGATCATCACCTCGCGGGCATCCACCAGCGCGGAATTCACCCCCATCGCGGAGAAAGCGGCAGCGCACATCTTGCTCGACAGACGCTCGCCGTAACTGACGACGTAATCCGATGTTCGGGGAGAAATCTCGCCTACGGCGGCAATCCCTCGCAGCAGCTCGTCGAGGGTGTCGAACTCCTGCTCCAGCGTGGCCTGGAACTGGTCGTAGCTGGCCGGACCAAGCAATTGACGGGCAGTGTCGTGATGACGGTCGCGCAGAGCCTGAGAAAGCTGCAAAGCCTGTTCGCGGTCGCCGCTTCCAGCGGCTCGCCCCATGGCTAACAGTTGGTCGGTGACCTTGGCCATGGCACTGACGACTACCACAGGCTTGCGGTCAATTCGTCCCTGCACGATACTGCACGAACGTTGAATCGCGGCGGGGTCCATCACGGAGGTGCCGCCAAATTTCATTACGATCATGGCAAAAAAGTTCCTGTTTCGATGAGGTTCCTACTTGGGATTATCACTTTGTTATATCACTGAACCCACCGTTGCTGAAGAGGGAGAAATTTGGACGATGGGTTGGTTTTGGGGAAGAAACAACCCCACGTTAGCCAAATGCGGGCGAACGTGGGGCACGTGCTTTCCATTGCGAGTGAAATACATAGATTCTTCGCTCGCTAGAGCGGTTCCTCATTGCTATATCCGGTGTTCCCGAAAGGCGTCATCCCGACCGGAGCGAAGCGGAGTGGAGGGATCTTGTGTTTTTCGGCAAACCACAAGATTTCTCGACTCGCGCCAAAACACGGCGCTCGCTCGAAATGACGTTGATTTCCGGATACGGCATCTCGGGAACCGCTCGCTAGTCTGAATAGCTTCTTGATTGTCGACCGCAGCGTCGGGTACGCAGCTTGGCTGCTCCGGTCGCTCGGCGCTCGCTCAGAATGACACTTCAAAAGGTGATTTGGCTCGCAGCGAGGCTAGCGGCCGCGGACCAGTTTGAGTCTATCGGCCTTGAGAATTCGCTTGATTTGATTGTAGGCATGCACTGCCCACGGTCCATTGGAATCCAGTTTGCGATAGCTGCGCCAGTGCCTGAGCGCCTTTCGAGGCTCGCGGTTGCGCTCATGGGCGAGCGCCAGATTGTAGTGAGCGTCGGCGTAAGTGGGGGCCAGCGCGACAGCCGTCTCATAGGCTCGAATCGCTTCCAGGATGCGTCCGGTTTCATCCAGCACGTTGCCCAAGTCGAACCATGCGAGGGCATAGCGCGCGTCGCACTCAATCGCCGCCCGGTAATGCTGCTCAGCCTGGCTGAACTCCTCCTGGTTGTAATGGAGCGTGCCGAGGTTGATGTGAGCCGGGCCGTAATTCGGGTCGAGTTCGAGAACCTTGTTGTAGGCCTGCATCGCGAGATCAGCACTGTTGGAATCTTCTTCCAGAGCAATGCCGCGGGCAAAGTATTCGGTCACCGTGTCAAGCTGGCTGATCGGCTTCACGGCGCGTCCCGGAAGCAGCTTCCCAGTCGGCTCGAAATCCATAAAAAACTGTCCGCCGACGGGGTCCAGCGACCTGCCTTCATGCCTGAACACCACGCGTGAGCCAACCGAAAAAGCTCCCGCCTCGACCAGCGGGTTCTCCATCCCGGCGGCTTGCTGGCGCATGGCGAGCAAGGATTCGCGGATGACGGCGGGACGGACCTTGCGGGCCCTTAAGTCACGCACCTTCTTCAGTTGCAGGAGGTCAAAAAAGGTAAACGATTCCCCATTCGCAATCAGTCCGGCTTTTTGCCAGCCGCTGAACTGACGCGGAGTGACATGCAGGATTCTGAGCACATCCGAGCGTGCGAATCGGTTCACAAAAGCTTCCGTGGTCGTATCTAGATTATGGTGATGTCCCGAATCTTGCGCAAGAGGAAAGTTGCCGTCTGCCTGTGCGGAATCCATTTCCGAGAGAGAATTGCACCAGAAGAGGAGCGGTCGCGGAACTATTTCGAACTGGCAAGGCAAACAGAGGGAATGGGGCAGCAGTCGAAATTCCCCACATTTGCCAACCGCTGGCAAATATGGGCCACCAGTCGGAACTATTTGGAACTATTGAGGCTGCTGAAAAACTCGTCGGAGTGTCATCCTGAGGTCGCGCCGACTTTGTGCGTCCGAAGGATCTGCTTTGCTTTCAGTGCGCGCAAACAGCAGATCCTTCGCTCTGCTCAGGATGACACCCTCGAAGAATGGTTTTTCAGCAGACTGGAACTATCAGCGGGGTGTCAGAATCGTTAGGCTGATCGGGGCTGTCTTCTGCTTCTCGCGAGACGCTGCCGCATGGCTTCCGCCTGAGGGCATGAGCAAGTACAGGGTGTGCCATCAAGCCGTGGGCGGCAGATAATATGGCGATTGAGGTTGCACTCTCCGCAGGGCGCGGAGCCTTTGTTGTGGTACAGCTTCGCTAATTTCTCTTTGGTGGCCTGACTCGGTTCGTAACAGCTCATAGTTACCCCTGGGTGCCATCTTGCGTACACTGCAAGGCATGCCGCTGCTCCTGGCCCAGTAAATCATCGAAGATGGCGGAGCCTAGCAGGATTGTTCCGCATCGTTTGCATCGTGATTCGATCAGCGTTCTACCGGACTGCTCGGCCAGTTTTCGCTCGAATCGGTTTCCAACGTCAAGTTCAGCAGTCATGACCTAGTCCTCTGCACTTGTGAACTGCTTCCACCATCCTCAAGCCCGCAGGCGTAGGGCTGGCGAACACCTTCTGACAGATCAGGCAAGTAGATACGATCAGTCCATTGGCGACGACCTGATGAATAAAGACAGGAAGCCGACGCCGCGGATTGAATTGCTCGCCCATGGCCGGACCTTCCGCGTGGCCGAAAATGATAAAATATCAATAAAATCTTTTCAAGCATGCGCTTAGCTTGGGGTTATGTCTGTCTGGTATCAGACACTTAGAACGAATTAACGCCTCAGTCACAGTGCAGGCTTCGAGCGAGCGATTGAGGCACAACCTTTGGCAAACGCAAGGCGCAGATGAAGGGAATTTACCTCGCAAACAAAAGCAGGGCCGAGCATGTTGCCGAAAGATGGAAGATATCCTGGAGCCGACGATCGGACTTGAACCGATGACCTGTCGATTACGAATCGCCGGGCGTTGACTCTAAGGATCATGCGGTTGATGAACCGCAGCATCCTACACCCGGCCTACAGGATTGGACAGCCGCGGAAACGACGGCGCTCGCCGAGATCATTCGCGCCAAGGTTGGGCCGGACGAGATCGCGTACGTGCGTCACCTGCAACAGCACGCCCGCCTGCGCAACGCGGTCCTGAAAGCGGGTTCGATGCCCCCGGCCCAGCGGAAACGCGCGCGGACTTCGGATGCATATACATTGTAGCCGCATGCGGTGACGGCGCTTAACGGCGCTTCGGGAAGTCCAGGTTCCTGGACTTTGACGGGGCTGGCGGTGTTAGAACCCTCATCACCGGCCTCGTCTCTCGGTTAAGGTTTCAAGCGACTGGCGCCTTGGCGCGGAAGCATCCATCCCGGGTACTCGGGCTGCAGAGCACTCACCTCGTCGAGCTGCTTAATTTCGCCTTCAGTAAGTTTGAGGTCCACAGCGGCGAGGTTATCCTTGAGCTGGTCGAGACGCTTGGCGCCGATGATGACGGAGGTGACCACGGGCTTTGTCAGCAGCCATGCGAGGGAAATGCGCGCCGGGCTACAGTCGTGGGCCTTCGCGACCGGAGCCATGGCATCGAGAATCTTCCAGGTGCGTTCTTTATCGACCAAAGGGAAGTCGAACTCAGAGCGGCGCGAGCCTTCAGGCTTTTGGTTTTCGCGGCTGAACTTTCCGGAGAGCAGACCACCAGCCAGTGGGCTCCAAACCAGTAGCCCAGTCTTCTCAGCTTCGAGCAGAGGGACAAGTTCACGTTCCAGGTCGCGCCCGGCGATGGAGTAGTAGGCCTGCAGCGTGTCGAAGCGCGCGAGATTCTTGAATTCGGATATGCCTAGCGCTTTCGCTATTTTCCAAGCCTGCCAGTTGGAGCAGCCGATGTAGCGGATCTTGCCCTGCCTGACGAGATCGTCAAGGGCACGGAGAGTTTCTTCGATGGGTGTAACCGAGTCATTGCCGTGGATCTGGTAGAGGTCGATATGGTCAGTTTGGAGACGGCTGAGACTGGCCTCGACGGCATCCATAATGTGTCCGCGGGAGGCGCCGACGTCGTTGCGGCCGGGGCCGACGCGGCTGAAGACTTTGGTAGCGAGAACGACGTCCTTACGGGCGGTGTTCAGGTTCTTGAGGGACTGACCAAGTGTTTTTTCGCTTTCGCCTTCAGCGTAAACGTCAGCCGTGTCGAAGAAATTGATGCCGGCATCGATAGAGGCTTTAATGAGCTCGTCGGCTCCCGCCTGGTCGACGCTGGCGATGGCCTTCCAGAAGCCGCGGCCGCGTCCGAAGGTCATAGTGCCTAGGCAGAGGGTTGACACTAGCAGGCCGGTGTTGCCGAGGGTTTTATATTCCATATTTCTCCTTGCCCAAAAGCAGTCTTATGCTTGAGTGTTGCCAGACCAACGCCTCGCGGCGTTCTTCGTATGTGGCCACACAACAAAGCTCACGAAGAGCACTCGAATTCAATCTCTGCAATTGTACAATCGGCTTATGTCGCGCAATGTTGGCTATTGAATTCCCAATCGCCCGATTGCTCCCGGATCACGGGCTGTCCGAAAATTGGCGATTCGAACGGCCGAATGCGAAAGCTGTCCAGGCACTTGGACTTGTGAGGACCAGCTTCCGTGTAGGCCGTCACTCCCTTGTTCGGAGCAGTTTCTTTATGCCTAAGGTTAAAATGACATTGACTAGGGTAAAAACCTGAGCTACCGTTTGTCTGTTTTTGGGGGCAGTTGCGCAGTTATTCCTGCAGTGGGGCGGACTACCGGTATTAGATTCCGATTTGGAGGCGAAGCTCTATGGGCGGCTATATGGGAAAGTTGGCGTGGATTGATCTGTCCACCGGCGCTGTGAGTGTTGAAGAGATCTCGGAGGACGTCCGGAGAAAGCATATTGGCGGGACCGGACTCGGGGCGTACATCATGCGGCAATCTCGATTTCATAAAATCGACCCGCTGGGGCCCGAGAACATCCTTATCTTCGCCTCAGGGCCGCTGACGGGTGCAAATGTTCCGACCTCCGGACGTTACGCGGTGATCGCAAAATCACCAGCGACGGGGATTTGGGGTGAGGCCGATAGCGGAGGAAGATTTGGCATCGCCCTGAAGTCCGCCGGGTATGACGCGATTGCCATCACAGGAAGAGCGCCATCACCGTCGGTTCTGTGTGTGATCGAGGGAAAGATTTCAGTTCTTCCTGCTGAATCGGTGTGGGGAAAAGACACGGTCGAAACCTTTGATATTTTGACGGCGAAGTACGGAAGCAGGTCAGCGACCGTCTGCATCGGCCCCGCGGGTGAACGAATGATGCGACTCGCGAACATCATGAGCGAGGGACTGCATGCCCGGGCCGCTGGACGAAGCGGAATGGGCGCCGTGATGGGCTCCAAGCAGCTAAAGGCCGTGGTAGCCGACGGTACGTTACGCACACCCATCGCGCACCCGAAGAAGCTACAGCAGAGTATCCGTGAGCACCAACCCCTCTTTTTGGAGAAGATGAAACGCTACCGCGCATACGGAACGCCAGGGGGCACACTCGGAGGCGCTGTTCTCGCCGATTTGTCCGGCTTTAATTGGACCGATGGAGATTGCGCCAAGAGGGTCGAAGGACTCAGTGGCGAAATCATGCAGCAGGAGCACGCCTCTGGGAAGTATCACTGTCCACCGTGCGCGATCGGGTGCGGGAAGGAAGTGCACGTTCGTAGCGGACCCTATGCTGGCAAAACTGCGCCGCTGGAGTACGAGACGATTGGCGGCTTCGGCCCGCAATGCGGGGTGTTTGATTGGAACACCATTATCGAGGCAAACAATCTGTGTAACCGTCTCGGTATGGATACGATTTCGGTCAGTGGAGCAGTCGCCTTTGTCTTCGAAGCCGTGAGCAAGGGCCTGATCAAGAATCCGCCGGCAGGACCGAAGCTCGATCGGGGCAGGGGTGAGGCGGTATTGTCACTGATCCAAGAAATTGCCGCGGGCGAAGGCGTAGGAGCGTTGATGCGGACGGAGTCCGTAGCGCGGCGCGGCGACTTGGTCCGGAGGCGGACAAATTTGCCGTCCAGGTGAAGGGTTTGGAAGCGCCTTACCATGATCCCCGAGCGATCACGAGTTTGGCCGTTGCTTACGCGACGGCGAATCGGGGAGCATGCCATTGGGACGCGACCCATACACTGGAGCGCAATGGACTGGCGGGCCTTGGGTATCCGCAGCCGGTGGATCGCCTCGCGCAAGAAGGCAAAGGAAAGCTCGCAGCTTTGGCCCAGAACTATGCGGAACTGGCTAACAGCCTGAAGTTCTGTTCCCTCTCAATGGCGGCCTTGGACGTTCCGCTCTTACTGACGTGGACAAATTGTGTAACCGGCTGGGACATGGATGCGGAGGAATTTCTCAGGGTTGGGGAAAAGAACTTCAACCTGAAGAGGTTGTTGAACCTTTCTTGCGGGCTGACCGGGGCCGATGACACTACTGCCCTACAGGTTTACCAATGAACCGTTCCAGTCGGGCGGTGCTGCTGGATCTGTTCCCGACCTGCCCAAGATGCTGAACGAATATTATGAGTTTCGCGGATTGCAAGAACGATGGGGTCCCGGGTGAAAGCAAATTGAAGGAACTGGAGCTTATTCCCGTAACTCAAGCTCAGGGTCGCCTAACACAGGGCTACGAAGTGTCTAATTCCCTCTGGCTTTTCGGTCGGATGCCGATGTTGTATTCGAGGGCCCTTCACTGTTCAGTGTTACGCCGGTCACATTCAAATCATCGCTCGAAGTGTATGGATTATTGAATAGACATTATTGGGATCACGCTTCCATATGACGAGCGGTTCCTTATGTGAACAGAGAAAGGAACGTCGCATGACGACGAAATGTTGGTTTGCAGTAGCACTGATAATAATGACGATCATCGCAACAAACGTGTTTGCCTCCGACCCTCCTTTTACGCGCATTAGCGCCGTGGCGCTGAAGGCGATGGAGGCTGACGGAAAAGAGATCGCCCTTATAGACCCCCGAGAAGAGGGTGTTTTCGGCAAAGCCCATTTGCTTTATGCGGTCAACATGCCGTTGAGCAAGCTGGAGCTCAATATTTTCAGGATGGTGCCGCGCAATTCTACCCGGATTGTTTTGACCGATGGCGGAGAAGGCATGTCCGAACGAGCGGCAGCTAAACTGAAAGAACTGGGGTATACCAATGTCGCAATTCTCGATGGCGGCTATCCCGCATGGAAGAACGCTGGTCACGAAATCTTCAGCGGCATGAGCGTGGCGGGCAAAGCCTTCGGCGAGTGGATCGCCGTCAATTACCAAACCCCAACGATGACGCCGGAAGAAGTCCAGAAGCGAATCGCCGCAGGGGAGAAGGTGTTGATCCTGGACAGCCGCCCGTCGAACGAGTATGTCAGCATGAACATACCAGGTTCGATCAATGTGCCCGTATCTGAACTAGTGTTTCGCTTTTTTCAACTTGGAGTCAGCCCCGACACCCTGGTCGTGGTAAATTGCGCCGGACGTACCCGCAGCCTTATCGGTGCACAGTCGTTAATTAATGCGGGAATACCTAACAAGGTTGCTGCCATGCGCGGCGGCACTATGGCTTGGCAGATGGACGGATTCCAACTCGAGCATGGATCGACCCGGCACTCTCCAGAGCCGTGGGGAACCAATCTTCAACAGGCGCTCCAAACGGCGCAGAAGGTAGCGGACCGGTTCGGAGTGAAAACGATCGATTCCAAGCAGCTTGAAGTATTCAAAGCCGATAAGAACCGCAGCCTCTACATCATCGACTTGCGCACGCCGGACGAGTATCGCGCCGGTCATCGTCCCGACTCGGCCTATGGCTGGGGCGTGCAGTTAGTGCAGGGAATGGACAAATACGCGGCAACCAGCAACGCCAGGGTTGTGCTGGTTGACAACTACATGGTTCGGGCGCTGATGACCGCGTCCTGGATGGTACAGGCCGATTGGCCGGAAACCTATGTTCTGTCGAATCCGTTCGAAGGTGCACGTCTCGTATCGGGCGATTATAAGCCGGTTGTCCCCGGCGTCGACCAGGTCAAACTCCCCCGAATCGAGACTGCCGGGCTGAATGCGTTGATGCAGACGAAAAAGGTTACTGTGATCGATGTCGCCGACAGTCTCAGTTACAAGCGGGGTCACATTCCGGGTGCGTGGTTTGCCATTCGCTCGCGGCTGCAGGAAAGTCTCAAGACGCTCCCGCCGTCGTCGAGCTTTGTGGTTACGGGCAACGATTCAGCCCTGGTTGCGCTCACCGCGCGTGATCTGGCGAAGATCTCAGGCAAACCGGTCAGCATCCTCGAAGGGGGCAATGCGGCCTGGCGCAAGGCGAACCTGCCGCTCACGCAGGGTTTCGAGAATTTGGCGACAAACACCGACGATATTTTCCGGCAGCCGTTCCTTTGGGGCCAGTTCGAACCAATGAGCCCCGAATTCAAGCAGGCGGCGAATGCTTATTTCGCTTGGGAACTCCAGCTTCCGGAGCAACTTGAGCGCGCCAAGGAGAGCAACTTCAAACGACTTGTACCCGCGACCGGCAAGTAGCTTGTCGCTCCTACTTTAACCAATGCACCGCTTCTTAAGATAGCGGTCATTCGACCTTCGCTGTTGCCCAGGAATATGGTGGCCACGAAAGGCCACTTCTTGAACGCCCTGTGCGATCCCTTCGTGGGAGAATTGAATGTGAATTATGGCCAAGCTCTACAGTCCCGATTCGAAGACGAGGAAGAACTCCTATGAAGCTCAAAGGCAAGAAGATCTGCATCCCGGTTGCGCATGAATTCGAGGATATCGAACTGCTTTATCCTCTGCTCCGCCTCTCCGAGGAAGGCGCGCATGTCGTGATCGCCGCCTACCAAGGCGGCTCCAGTCCCCGGCCCTACATGGGAAAGAGCAAACCAATCACGGGCCGCTTTGGTACGCCCATTCCGCCCGTGCCTATGGTGGAAGGCCGCCGTTACGAAGTAAAGGACGCGTTGACCATCAAGGCCGAAGATTTCGATGCAATTGTGATTCCCGGCGGATTCTGCCCCGACATACTGCGCCGCGAACCTTACATCCTCAACTTCGTCCGCCAGATGGACGCCGCCGGCAAGCCGATCGCGGCGATCTGCCATGGGCCGTGGCTCACCATCTCCGCAGGGGTGGTCAAAGGACGGAGGTTAACGAGCTTTTTCGCCATCAAAGACGACTTGGTCAACGCAGGCGCG
>CAWFVJ010000008.1:0-50199 GCA_963819175.1 uncultured Acidobacteriota bacterium | reverse complement strand
AATACAAAGTATGGCAAATATAAGCGACACGCTCGCCCGAAAGCTGCACCCAGTGCGGTTTCCTGGGATGAGCAGTAAGATGGCCGCCATTGTCGGCTGCATTCTCGACCGTCAATTCACTCAACCCAGCATTTCGGAGTTGGTCATCACCTCCGATGGCTGCGTGCTGGCCAGGCACGACGGCGATATCGGCTACAACGATTTCATCGGCGCGCGCTCCGACCTGGAGCGCAATTGGAAACGGCTGCTTGACGTAGCCGGACTAACCAAGGACGAGCGCCAGCTCGCCCACCGTAAGTACCGCCAGCACATAACCTCACTCGGATAACCCCCATAACAACAGCCCGAAATCGGCAACGGTTTCGGGCTTTTTCTTTGCCCCAAAGGAGGATTCACCATGCGTCACGTTTATCCAAACCATGAAATTCCACATCTGTGGGCTCACCAGCTCAAGACGAAGCGCACAACCCGTCAGGCAGCTTCTACTTCGCCGGGCCGACAGTCTACAGCTACGGCTCACATTTCCCCATCGCCCGGCACGTCACCAACGACGGCGGCGAACGGGCAATTCTGTTTACCACCGCGTCTCACTCAATCACCACAACCCATCACTGCTCGCTTGCGCATCGCGCTATTCCAGCGACTGCTCCCGTCTTCAATGTTCCCCATGTCCAGGGGAGCTGGGGAAACAATCCGAACCACCAGGACAACGTGGAAAGCTACATACGGCGCCTGGGCGACCTGCTTGGCAAAGCCAAGCGGTCACATACGGACTGCAATCGGGAATGGCGACAGCGCGAAGCCCTGAACCTGCAACAGCAACTCCGCTGCTACATCGCCTTCTTCGATGTGTGCGACGTCGCTGTCCCTGAAAGCGATGAACTAGACGCGCTGCAATCCTGGATCGCGGCGCACCAGGAAGAAGAACGGCAGCGCAGGGAAGAGGCAGTACGGCTGGCGGAGGAACAACGGCGCATAGAGCAGGCAGAACAAATCCAGCGCTTCCGCGCTGGTGATTCCATTACCAGTTACATTCCTGGCGTTTCGCCCATGCTCCGCCTCATCGGCAATGAAGTCCAGACTTCGCTGGGCGCACGCTTTCCTGTGTCGCATGCCCTGATGGCGCTGGCTTTTGTCCGCCAGATACGCGCATCGGGTCGAGAGTATGTCCGTAACGGCCACACCGTCCACCTTGGACATTACGCCGTTGACCGCATCGAGCCAGACGGCACCGTACACGCTGGCTGTCATGTCGTGAAGTGGGAGGAAATCGAGCACATCGCGCCACAGCTTGAGCGGTGACGCAGCCAATATCACCGCCACACAAAACTCCGCTAGACATCGTCCATCCCCAGTAACGACTCGGCCGACGCAATGTCGACCTTTCATTTCCTGCCCCGCCAAATCCAGAACGTCTTTCGCATTCTTGCCCCCACCCCAACCACAACTCACCAACCACGCCAGGCACAGCTGTCCCTGGCGACCCCCATGGAGGAATGAATGAAACGCAATGAACACGTAAGCATCAGCAATGGAAACCGCAAACTGGGCGTCGTGATGAATATCTCGATGTCGCCTCGGACATGTTGCCCAGCAGGTGTGCCTTGCAGCAAGAAGTGCTATGCACTGAAGGCTGTCAGGCTGTATCCCCACACACGTGAGGCATGGAGCAGGAATGGGCGTATAGCCAAGCGTCACCCCGAGTCGTACTTCGCACAGATCGCCGTGCGCATTGCCAAGGACAAGCCCCGCCTATTCCGCTGGCATGTCGCTGGCGATATTCTCAGCGAGAATTACCTGTGCGGTATGTGCAGAATTGCTGTGGAGAATCCAGATACGCATTTCCTGGCGTTCACCAAGGCATTCGGTATCGTCAACCGATACGAAGACCACGAGGCGATGCCGAGCAACCTGGTAATCATCTTTTCTGCCTGGCCGGGGATGGAGTTTAGCAATCCCCACGGCCACTGCATCGCATGGATGCAGGATGGTACCGAAAGCCGCGTACCCGAGCACGCCATTGAGTGCCCTGGCAACTGCGAAACCTGTGGCCTGTGCTATGAGCTGCCGAAACTAGGCCGCGACGTCGTGTTTCACAAGCATTAGCCAACCGGAGCCTGCGTCCACGTCTACGTTGATGTCCTGCCAATAAGCCCTGCAACAATCCGCAATTCCGACCCTCCGAACGACTCCCCGCAAGGCCCGATCAGCTCAGAACCGCCCCACATTTTCCCCCACATTCTTCCCCACATTCTTGCTCAGAAAGGCGATTTGTTCTGTTATGCTCACGAGTACGCAAGGGAAGTCAACAGTAGTCAAAACCCTTGTAAACAGCGGCTCCGCCGCAATCTTTGACAACCTCAGGAAAGGAAGGATCATTCGTGAATATTGACCTTCACAAACTCTGGATCAGCATATCGGGGTTCGAATCCCTGGGGGGCAGCCAATCGACGGGCAGCCCGCATAGGGGGCATGCATGGACACCATGAAGAATTACTTAGAGATGGCTTTCTACATCAGCGGCATCGTGCTCTCAATCGCCGCCTTATTTGGATTAGAGCAGATTCGCGTGCTAAAGCGGGACACTGCCCTTAGAAGTGAAAGAGCAGCAAAAGAAAAGGCGATTGAATACAGTAGTAGATACCTAACAAGATTTGTTTCCCTTATCAACAAGTTCTCAACGGAAGCCGGAAACGCAAAACTCCCCCTGTATAGCCATAGCGATTTGCCAGTCGGCGATTTCACTTTTGAGTCGATTCCGAAGAAACGCGTCGGAGTAACATACAAGTTGTGGACGATGGAAACTTGGTGCCCCGCAATGAATGAACTCGAGGCGATTTCCGCTGCCTTTGTGACAGGGGTAGCGGACGAGACTACTGGATTTGACATTATCGGAGGGTCTTATTGCAGCTCGGTCCAGACGTACTACGATATTCTTGCGTTCTCTGCGGATGGCGATCGTGTTCGGCGATATTATAAAAGCATAACGGCCCTTTACCATCTTTGGGCGCCACGGCTTTCCGAAGCTGACCTGCGAAAGGTTAAGGACAGAATCGAAGCGGAGCTTGATGCAATAATGCCATCAGCAAGCAAGAAGAGTATCGGTGTTGACTAGCTACTCGACGCTGTGGCAATTTTGTGGCAGACAAGCTCATTTGCTACCTGCAACATCGGGGTTCGAATTCCTGGGGGGCAGCCAATCTTTTCAACCACTTACAATTACTGTTTTACCGCCGTTTACCCGGTGTGCCACAGAATGTGCCGTGAATCCAAAGTCTACCGCACAATCTCCAGCTCCGGTTGCTGGTACCTCATTGCCGTTTTCACGTCAGCATGTCCCATGCTGTCCATGACTGCTTTCAAGTTGCCGGTCGTGTTCAGCAGGTAGGTGCCGAAGTCGTGCCGGGCACAGTATGGGACCAGATCCTCCGGCAACCCGGCTTCTTCCGCGCCGCCACCCACTGCCTATTCACTAAGGCTGCACCGATGTGCTGGCCCTTGTAACGGGACTTGAAAACCCAGTCGTCCTTCCGATCACCGCAGTGGACCCGCAAAATCTCACGAACCCGTTCGCTCATTGGAATGAACCGTCGTCCCTTTGCGGCATTGCTGAACGGATTGAAGATCAATCCGTTCGTCCAGTCGACGTTTTCGACCCGCATGCGGTACAGCTCGCGTGCATTCCGCATGCCGGTGTCCCGCATCACCACGATGACATCCTGGAGCGATTGCTGCCTACGGCCAAGAGTTTCCGCTCTGCTTCATCATCGAGCTGCCGCTCGCGTCCTGCTTCCTTGAACAACTTGAAGCGAGGCACTACCCGGATTAAAACGGCTGTCCAATGAACATCGGGTTGAAAGTAGGGTTGAAGGGGTTGATCTTCGCGGGTCTGAAAACGGCATTAATTGCTTTAGAATTAATTTGGTGGACCTGGTCGGGATCGAACCGACGACCTCTTCCATGCCATGGAAGCGCGCTCCCAGCTGCGCCACAGGCCCACTTTTTGAGGGCATCGCGCGATCTTCCCGGTAGAGGATTCTCCACACGACTGACAATCGGCGCGACATCGTTATTTTCTCGCACTGGCAGCAGTTCGTCAAACATCAAACAACGAGTTCGTGCCTCATCGAAGTTACAGAGCGGTTTCGGAATGGCAGTATTGAACGGTCGCGCGTGCCCGCCGCGTGCCGCTGGACCTTGTTTCATAAATTAATGCCAAAAGGAAAAAACGAATCCCCCTGAGGGGCCAAAGCCAGCATTCTTATTGACCCGGGACGGCGCGGCTGAAGCCGCGTCCCTTCAAAGAACTTTTATGAAACATGCTCTAGTCAACTGCCGCTGTCCGCGCGTCTTACATTGCGGCGTCGTGGATCAGCATCGGCGCAGAGGGCTGTTTTTCGATGGGAATGCCATTGCGCAGCGTCAACTGCCGTCCGGAGATGGCGGGAACGCGTTCGCCCGGCACGACAATCCCAACCATGTTCAGCGGATCGGCCGCCGAGATCGTGACCAATTCAGGCGCGGCCCGCTCGCCCTGACTCACCTCAAGCCGCCGCAATTCGCGCAGCGATTCGACAGCCACTGGAAGCGAAAACTGCTCACCGATGAAGCCTGCAATGAATCTTCCGCCGCGAATTTCTCCGCGGTCTTCCAGACGGCGGAGCGCGACCTGCAATTCCCGCCAGCGCGGCAGGCCGGTTTCGCGCGCGAGCAACTCGCGGAAAACCACTCCATAGCGATGCAACAGCATCCATCCGGTTGCTTCCACCTGGCGGTTGCGTTCCGCCGGTTCGCCCGCGTAGAGCAGCGACCATCGGCCGGTGGCGTGTCGAGGACGCGCCGTGCGCCCGGCGCCATGGCCGGCGCGCCTGCGGGGATCGATTAAGGCTCGCAGGTTATCGAAGCCGTCAGCCGTCACACGGCCGGCAGCGGCCAATTCCCAGAGTCCCGTTTCAACTTCGGCCTTCAGCTTTCCGGAGCCGCGCACGATGTCGGCGAAAAACGACGCGCCGTGCCTTCGCAGGAAATTGAGCACCTCACGCGCCACTTCCGAGAGCCCTCGCTCCGAGAGTTCGGCGTCGACGCCTTCGTGTCGCGACCGCATCCAGTCGCATTCCTCGCGCAGGAAGAACGTAATCGGCGCCACCGAAGTCGGAACGACGCGGCGAATTCGCTTGCCCTGGTCACCATTAATCGCCCCGTCGGGCGAAGTGCCTGATCGCTCACCGGCATTGTCCAAGGTTGCCGGGTGAGGGGACAGCCGTCCCCAACCTACGGCACCGGTCAAGCACAAGCGGTCAAGCACGGCCGGGTCGTAATCGCGAACGCGCCGGGCCAGAATCTGCCGCTCCCAGGCGCTGGCGGGAATCTCAAAACCCTGCAACTGCCTGATCGCTTCCAGCAAGCCGCGCTCGCCGCTGAGCTGCGTGCCGGGCGCAACATGCTGCCAGCGCAGCAGCCAGCGCATGAACTGCGCGGGCGTGACCGGCTCCACCTGCTTGCGGAGCGTGGCAACCGTCAGCCGGTGAATCCGGGCCAGCAAACGTCTGTCGCACCACTCAAGCCCCGGCTCGAAGAGAGTTGCCGCGCCTTGCGTGGGCGACGCTGAGGCCGCGCCGCTCCGGAAGTGGCCGCGCAGAACTACTCCTGTGGCTTCCAGTCGCAGCAGCGAGCCCTCAATCGCTCGCAACGAAACTCCCAAAGTCTCGTGCAACTCGGCAGCCGTGATCGGGCCTGAGTGGCCGAGCCATCCGAGCAAAGCGCGATCAAGCGCGTGGTCAGCAACGACTTCCTTCGCCATGTTTGGCGGCTCGGGTGCGAACTTCGCGTCAGGAAAGAGCGTGCGAAACTCCGGCGTGCGCTCCGAGGCGACCCAGTACTGCCGTCCGTCAATCTCCGCGACCACGGCGCGGCGGTTGGCCTCGAGCGCCATCATCTGCGGCTTCCACTTGCGGTCCAGCAATTCCCATCCGCCAAGCACGACCGGAGCAGGGAAGACCACCAGCGTTTGCAACAGATCGTGCAGGTCGTCGGAATCGCGAACGTCGGGCATGGCTTGCTCGCGCACCTGATCGATGGCGGCGGGGTCGAGCCTTCCGACCTCGCGCAAGACACTTTCCGGCAGCGTGCGGCGCAACTGCACCGCGCGAGCGCGTCGCTCTTCCAGCGGGGCGTCATCGAGAAAAGCGTAAGGGTTCGCGTTCAGTATCTCGTGCGAGAACTGAGAGGCCGCGGTAGTGTCCACGGCAATCGTCTTGATTTCGCCACTGCCAATTTTGCGCAGTACGGCCATCAGTCCCTCGATATCCATCGCCTCGGTGAGCACGTCCTTCATCACCTCGTGCACCAGCGGATGGTCGGGCACCTGAATATCGCCCGCGATGTTCTCGAAGCAAGCCGCCACATCGGGAAAGACAGATGCCAGCAAGTCGTCGGCCCGCATGCGCTGGATTTGCGGTGGAACCTTCTTGCCTCCCTGAAAGCGCAGCAGGGCGAGTGATCGGTTGGCATCCCATCGCCAGCGCGTCTGAAAGATGGGCGAGCCGGTGAGCACCGCCTGTTCAAGCACGTCTCTCACGGTTTCAGGCTGGAGGAAGTGAAAGACATCGGCGAGCGGAAAGCTGTGCTGCTCGGCAAGCGCGATGTTGATGCCGTTGTCCGTGGCTGCCGCCTGCAGTTCGAAGTTGAACGAACGGCAGAACCGCTTGCGCAACGCCAGCCCCCAGGCTTTGTTGATCCGTCCTCCGAACGGGGCGTGGATCACCAACTGCATGCCGCCGCCCTCATCAAAGAAACGCTCGGCAATGATCGTCTGTTCGGTAGGCACCGCCCCGAGCACCGCCCGCCCGCTCACGATGTATTCAATCAACTGCTCGGCTGCGGCATCATCGAGCCCGCATTCCGACTTCAGCCACTCGACTGCACGCTGAAGCTCAGCCGATGGCAGCAACCCGCGCAGCACGCGCGCTTTCGCGGGCACAGAGTCAGCCTGCTGCGAAGGCTCCTGGTTGGAATAATCTTCAACGCTCATCGGGACAGTATTTGGCGTCAAGTCGCTGACGATCTGCCGAATCTCCGCCACCTGCGCGCTCAACTCAGCCGTGCGCGACGGCGCTTCGCCTCGCCAGAAGGGAACGCTTGGGGGCGCGCCGTGAGCATCTTCGACGATCATCCGTCCGGACGCGGCTTCGATTCGGTGGATGATCCAGGAGGTGTTGCCCAGCAGCATGATGTCGCCGGCATTGCTCTCCACCGCAAAGTCTTCATCCACCGTACCCACCACGATGCCCTCCGGCATGGAGACCACGGTGAACAGAGCGGTCTCCGGAATGGCACCGCCACTGGTGATGGCCGCCAGTCGAGCGCCGCGCCGGGCGCGCAGCCGATGGTTGATCTGGTCGCGGAACAGATAGGCGCCATATCGCCCGCGGCGCGCGGCAATACCCTCGGAAAGCATCTCCAAAACGCGGTCGTAATCGGGTCGACTGAGGTTGCGATAGGGATATGCGCGGGTCACCAGCGCGAAGAGTGCGTCCTCGTCCCACTCCTCTGTCGCGCAGGCGGCCACGATTTGCTGCGCAAGAATATCGAGCGGAGCGTCAGGGATCATCAGCCGGTCGAGATCATGTTGACGAATGGCTCGCACCAGCGCGGCGCACTCGACAAGTTCGTCGCGCGTGGTGGCGAAGATGCGCGCCTTGGGAACTGCTCCACGCCAGTGTCCCGCGCGGCCCGCGCGCTGCAACATGACGGCAATCGAACGCGGCGAACCCAGGTGGCAAACCAAGTCGATCGTCCCAACGTCGATGCCAAGTTCGAGCGAGGCGGTGGCAACCAGCACCCGCACCGTTCCTTCCTTCAGCTTCCGCTCCGCTTCCAGCCGGAGTTTGCGCGACATGCTGCCGTGGTGCGCGGCGACCATCGTTTCCGGTGCTTGCCCGTCCTGCTGCTGGGGCGTCATGCGCTCGGCCAGATGATGCGCAACCCGCTCGGCAAGCCGCCGCGTGTTGACGAAGACCAAGGTGGAGCGGTGCTCGCCGGCAAGCGCGACGATGCGATCATAGATCTCGTCCCACATTTCATTGCTGGCGACGGGACCGAGTTCGCTGGCGGGAGTCTCCACCGCAAGGTCCAGGTGGCGGCGATGACCGGTGTCGACAATCACCGGATTCGGACGCGCGCTTCCGGTGAGAAAGCCGGCAACCAACTCAATCGGTCTCTGCGTTGCCGATAGCCCGATTCGCACGGGCCCGCCCGCTTTTTGCGTGGTGTGAACCAGCCGCTCCAACGAGAGCGCCAGATGAGAACCGCGCTTGTCGTCGGCGATGGCATGAATCTCATCGACGATGACGGTCTCGACGTGCCGCAAGGCGCGCACCCCGCTCTCCGTGGTGAGCAGAATGTAAAGCGACTCGGGCGTTGTGACGAGTATGTGAGGCGGTTTCTTCAGCAGCGCCCGGCGCTCGTGCATCAGCGTGTCGCCGGTGCGGACGGCGGCTCGAATCGTCGGCATCAGCAGCCCACGCGCGCCCGCTAAGGCTTGGATCTCGCCGAGAGGCACCTCGAGATTCTTCTGGATGTCGTTGCCGAGCGCCTTGAGCGGCGAGATGTACAAAACCTCTGTACGATCCTCGAGCCGCCCGTCGAGCGCTTTGCGGACCAGCCGGTCTATGCAGGCCAGAAAAGCCGCCAGGGTTTTGCCGGAGCCGGTAGGCGCCGAGATGAGAGTGTCTTTCCCGGCCAGGATGGGCGGCCAGCCTTCGATTTGAGGTTCCGTCGGCAAGCCGAACTTCGCCAAAAACCAGTCGCGGACGAGCGGATGCGCCCATGCCAGGTGAACAGCGGGGTCTTCCGCCCGGACGCACTCCACCAAAATTCCCACCTGTTAATTTTAAGCCGGACGGCGAGTTTCGCCAACTGTTCGCCTCGCGCCGAATCTCTCTGCTACATACCGCTCTTGAAACCGCTCTGCTGCTTTGGCCCGGGCTGCTAGAATCGAACCTAAATCTCATGCAGCTCTTATAGGAAAATGTCCAGACCACGCGCAAAAAAGATCAAACTGCTCATCCTCGACGTTGACGGCGTCATGACCGACGGAAAAATCTACCTCTTCCCGGCTCCTGCCGGGACGCAGCAGGCGCTTCGCAAAGACAAGGAGAAGTATGCCGACAAAGGCGGCTACAGCGTCTCCAGCGACAGCATGGTGGAGGCGAAGGGGTTCCACGCTCACGACGGGACCGCCATTTCATTGGCCCGATTAGGCGGGATTAAGACCGCCGTCATTACCAAGCGAATCTCCGAGACTGTCCAGATTCGCTGTCGCGACCTGCGCATCGACCACGTTTATCAGGGAATCTCGGATAAGCTGTCGGCCATGCAGGAAATCCTGGCAAAAGAGGGACTCACGGCCGAACAGGCTGCCTACCTTGGCGACGACGTGATCGACCTTCCCACGATGCGCGCCTGCGGACTAGCCATGGCCGTGGCCAATGCGCGCGAATCGGTAAAGCAGGTAGCTCACATCATTACGGAGCATGCCGGCGGAGACGGCGCAGTGCGCGACGCCGTGGAGTACATCCTGAAAGCTCAGGGCTCGCTGGACCGGGTGGTGGCCGCCTACATTGGAGACCGCTCGCCGAGCTAGCATTCTTCCCATATTCTTCAAAAAAATACCCACCGATCTGAGTGGTCTGACCGGTGGGCGCCATTATCTCTGAGAGGTATAAGGATGCTCGCTTTGTTAGACATCCTCGGCGGGAAAAGGTTAGCGGCTGCTGGAGCTGCCGGGCAAAATAATTTTGGAGGGTAAAGGCCATCGGAACCAGGGATTCCGGAAATTGCCTTAATTGCTGCCCGGTGATCTCGGTTTCGAATTCTGCTGCGAGCCGTTCTGGGCGCTGTTTTTGTCGTCGTCTGACTTGAAGATTCCGAGCACCTTGCCGAAGAAGCCTTTCTTTTTCTCCGGCTGACCGGTGGAGGCCGGGGGTTGAGCGACGGGCGGCGCGCTCGGTTGTCGCTGCGTTCGCTCGATCGGCGGCACAATCCTGGCTGGTCCGTTTGTCGTGGGCGGGGTAGGTTTCGGCTGCCCGATTCCGAAAATGCGTTGCAGGAAGTTGCGGCCATCTCCCTGGTCGCAGGTCATGGTGGGCTCGGTGCCTGCGATGAAGGCCACGTTATAGGCGTTGGGGCAGGAGACGGTCGACAGGAGGTTAGTGACCTTATCGAGGTGGACATCCACCACGCCCGGAGGCGGCTGGAATGGGCCGGCGTTCTCATACTGCGGCAACTTGATGGCGCGCTTCATGAACTCCGCCCAGATGGGTGCCGCAGTCGCGCCGCCGGCCAGTTTCAGGTCGCTGTAATCGTCGTATCCAACCCAGACGATGCACAGAAGATTCGTCGTATATCCGGCAAACCATGCGTCGTGCGACGTGCCGGTCTTGCCGGCGGCGGGAGCGGTGAATCCATGCGCTCGGACGGCATAAGCGGTGCCGTTGTTCATCACCGACTCCATCATCGACGTCATGACGTAGGCGACGCGTGGGTCGAGCACTGGCTTACTGTCGGTGTTGTAGTCCTGCACCACGTCGCCATTGGGCGCCCGCACGGACTTGATCATTTGCGGCGAGATGCGCGTGCCAGAGTTGGCAAAAACCGTGTAAGCGCCCGCCATCTCAAGCGGGGTGGCGTCATAGGCTCCCAGCGCTATTGCCGGGGTCGCTTTCACGGAAGCGATTCCCGCCGCCCTCGCCAGTTCCGCCACATTGTCGTAGCCGACCATCTCCGCAAGCTTTACCGTAGCGTTGTTGAGCGATTGTGCCAGCGCATAGCGGGCAGTCACCTGTCCGTGGTACTCGTTCTTGTAATTACGCGGCTCGTAAATCTGATCGCCATAGGCGAACGTCGTCGGTGCATCGTCGATGAGAGTCGCCGGAGTGATCGCTTTCTCAGGCGAGCCGGTGATTGCCGTATTCACCGCTGCGGCGTAAACGAAGGGCTTGAAAATCGATCCGGTAGGGCGCTTGGCGATTGCATGATTGAGCTGACTGAAGCCGTAGTTACGTCCGCCCACCAGCGCCAGCACCTCGCCGGTGTGAGGGTCCAGAGCCACCAGCGCCACCTGCGGAACCGGGCCCGGCATCTCTTTGGTTTCGATGTGGGCCGAGCTGCCTGTACCGACCTTTATACGCTTCGTGCGCTGTCTCTTGACCTGCTCGTCGACCAGCTTCACGCCGCTGCTGACGGCCTCCGCAGCCGCATGCTGTAGCTCCGGGTCAACAGTCGTATAGATGCGATAGCCCTGCTCGTTGAGATCATGCTCACCGAGCGAGTTCTGCACCGTATCTTTCACCAAGTCGACAAAGTACGGGGCATCACTCGACTCCACGTTCATGGTCGCCAGATTGAGCGGCGTTGCCTTTGCTTTGTCGGCCTGTGCACGGGTAATAGCGCCGGTTTCGACCATCGATTCCAGCACCAGGTTGCGCCGATCCAGCGCACGGTCGGGATGCCGGTAGGGAGAGAGGTAGCTTGGCCGTTGAATCAGCCCGGCAAGCATCGCCGCTTCGGGCAGCGTAAGGTTCTTGACGTCTTTGCCGAAATAAGCCCGTGACGCCTCGCCAAAGCCGCAGATGGTGAATGAACCGCGTTGTCCCAAATCAACCTGGTTGGCGTAGAGCTCGAAGATTTGTTGCTTGGTGAGTTTCTGCTCCAACTCAAGGGCAATCAGAATCTCAATCAGCTTGCGCTTGATCCGCTTCTCGGGCGTGAGGAAAAACCCTCGCGAGAGCTGCATCGTGATGGTCGAACCGCCTTGCCGGTGACCACCCGCTCGCAGATCGATCAGCGCCGCTTCCAGCAGCCGAAAATAATTCACTCCACCATGCTGAAAAAAACGGCGATCCTCAATTGCAATGACCGCGTCGACCAGGTCCTTGGGGAGATCGTCGAACTTCACTAGTTGGCGCTTGGTTCGTTGCTCACCCTCGAATAGCTGGGTGAGGAGCTTCGGTTCGAGTTCGTAGCCATCGAGACCCTGACCCGAGCTGTTGCCTATCCCTTGGATTCGATCAACTGTGGGGCCGTGAAAGTGAATGAATGCGCCGTCCGGATTGTGGTACGACTGCTGGCCCGGGTGAATTTCGAGCGAGGCCGGCGTGATGCGGAACCACCCCATTCCCGAAGACCCGTCTTGCTGTTCCGTGTAGCCGGCGCCACGCAATTGGTTGGCAACTTCCTCGACTGCTGATGTGATCTCCGGGGCGAACCACCTCGGCGCGACCATAAATTCCCGCCGAAGCATTGAAGATAGGGCCACTCATGCGCCGGTCGATGATGCGTTCGTACTTCACGTGATAAAACGCGAAGACGCCAAATAGCACCATGCTCAGGATGATGAAGGCAGCAACTGCCGTACGAACGATGGGGTCTGTCAGATGCGGACGATGGCTTCGGCCGTCACTCTCTTTGCGGCGGCCCGGCGCGGATTTCCAGTGCGGAATTTTAATTTTTATAGCCACTTTTTATGAGAGTGGATGCCGCCGCTTGCACGCACGGTAGCCCAAGCCACGCAATCGACTGTCTAAGCCGGATGAATACACGGTACCCGTCGCGGGCTTCTGCGCAAAAACCTTTCTGCACTCCACATTATCCAGCCCGAGGAGCCCAATGGACTTAAACCCATGTTCAATCTTCTCGGCCATCCCGCAGCGCGCTTTTATTATTGTATCTGTAAACCCGGCACTGGCGCCGCCGGACTCCAGCTTCCGAAAAAGAGTTCGGGCCTCGTCGCGTTTTTCAGCAGCCTGCTAAAGCGCCCGATTCTTTGTTGTGGGAGTAAATTTCAGGTCGAATGGGTAAATAGGGACATCAATATGTACCGTGTACTCCGCCGATATCGAAAGCTCGTTCTTGGCACGTCGCACATGGATCTGCTCAAGCGTTAAGGGGATGCCATAATCCCGTCCCCTTCTCAAGATCACCTCCTGAATATCTGCTTCCGATTTTGTCGTGTAAGACTCAGTCAGCGCGGCTTGCTCGATGTCGCTCTGGAACTGGTAGTACGTGTAGTATGCGGGTACCACTTTTGAGCCGACATATATGCAACCGACAACTATCACGATTGTCAGCAGTGCCTTCAGCCGGATCATTTTAGTCCCCTCTTTAGCAGGCGGAGCGAACCAGCTCTGCCACCACGGCATTGACCTCGGCGATCATTACATCGCGGCTGGCCCGCGTCGACCGGGTAATTACCTCAACTTTTCCCTCAGTAAGTTTCTTTCCCACGTTGATCCTAAACGGGATACCTACCAGGTCAGCATCCTTGAACTTAACCCCGGGACGCTCGTCACGGTCGTCCAGCAGCACCTCCAACCCAGCCTTCTCCAAGTCGGCAGCAATCTGGTGGGCGGCGCTGGAAAGCCTCGCATCCGTCACATTGGTCGGCACCACAACGACATCAAATGGGGCGATCCGCGGCGGCAGCCAGAATCCGTTTTCGTCGTGATTTTGCTCGATCACGGAGGTCAAAATGCGCTCGACGCCGATGCCGTAGCTGCCCATGATCGGAGTAATCTCCTTGCCATCCTTGTCGAGGACGCGCGCTCCCATCGATTCCGAATACTTGTACCCCAGCTTGAAGATGTGTCCGATTTCCACTGTTTTGCCTAACTTCAATGGTTGCCCGCAGTTGGGGCAGCCTTCGCCCTCGCCGACGGTGCGTAAATCGGCGTAGCCATTGTGCTGGAAAGTCACATCGGGCGTAAGGTTCCGAAGGTGAAAGCCCTCCCGGTTTGCCCCCCCGACCATGTTCTTGCGGCCGCGCAGCGATTCGTCCACCAGAACGACGAAATCGCCGGCCTCGCCCGTGTAGCTGCGCTTGCCTTTCTTCTCAACCACCCGCGCAAGTTTCAGCCCTACCGGACCGAGATAGCCGGCGGGCGACCCGAAATACTGCACAATCTCCTCGTCGCGCATCGGACGAAACTCGCGTCCCTCGACGGCCGAAACCAGCTTGGCTTCGTTCATCTGGTCGTTGCCCCGCATCAGCACCAGCAGCGGACGCCAGATTGTCTCTCCGGCCGCCGACACGCCATCGTGCAGCATGAAGGCCAGCGACTTGAGGTTGTTGTTCGGCGAATACTTAAGGAACGCGGCGACCTCGTCGATTGTCTTTGTCCCGGGAGTTTCCACCAGCTCCGGTGTGCCGTCGCCGACCGTAGCCAGGTCTTCCGTGGGCGGCAACTTCGAGCTGGCCTTTTCCAGGTTTGCGGCGTATCTACAGGCCGCGCAGCTTGCCACAAGGTCTTCGCCAGCATCGGTGTAGACCATGAACTCCTGCGACTGCGATCCACCCATTGCGCCTGAATGCGCGTCCACCACCAGGTAGTCCAGTCCGCAACGCTCAAAAATGCGGCAATAAACCTCGTAATGCTTTTTATAACTCGCGTCCAGGCCGGCGGCGTCCAGATCGAAGGAGTATGAATCCTTCATGGTGAACTGCCGTACCCGCAGGAGTCCTGACTTGGGACGCGGTTCGTCGCGGAACTTGGTCTGAATCTGGTACCAGATCTGCGGAAGCTGCTTGTAGCTGCGCAGTTCCTTGCGCGCGATGTCGGTCATCACCTCTTCGTGCGTCATGCCCAGGCAAAGATCGGCGCCCTTGCGATCCTTCAGGCGGAACATGTTGTCTCCCATGCCCGTCCAGCGCCCGCTCGCTTCCCATATCTCGCGCGGATGCAACGCCGGCAGAAAGAATTCCTGCCCAATCGTGTCCATCTCCTGCCGCACTACGTCGGTGATCTTCAGGATGGCCCTCTGGCCGAGGTAGAGGTAGCTGTAAATTCCAGCAGACAGTTGCCGTATGTAGCCGGCGCGGACCAGGAATTTGTGGCTGGCGACTTCGGCGTCGGCCGGGGCTTCGCGAAGCGTGGGTATAAAGAGTCGGGACCAAAGTTGCATGTTTCAAAACCGCCTTGTCTAATGCGCTACGCCTAATGTGCTGCGAAGGTGAGCGGAATATAGCATTGTAACAAGGTAACGCTACGACCCGGAATGCGGGCCAAAACCGGAGGCGGAAGGTATTTTGCGGAAAATGGGTAGTGGCCTTCGGCCGGGCGGTAATATCGGAGAGCGAGTGCTGCTGAAAGGGAAGACCGACGTGGCAAAAAAAACAAAGGCTCCAAACCGCGAGGGGAACATGGTTGCCGGGTCCATGTTTCGCGATATCCTCAGCCAAATTCGCCGCATTCCGCACGGCAAGGTCGCCACCTACGGTGATGTGGCCTATGCGGCGGGGTACCCGGGAGGGGCGCGCCAGGTTGCCTGGGCTCTGCATGGTTGCGGACGCACGGTCCCATGGCAGCGAGTGATTGGCAGCGGCGGCAAGATCCTCTGTACCGGAGAGCTCGGCTTTGAACAGCGCCTATGCTTGCAAGGTGAGGGCGTTGAATTCACCGGGCTGCGTGTGCGCATCGAGCAGCATCGATTCCACTTCTTCGGCAAGTCGAAGGGCGAAACGAAAGAAGAAATCGAGCAGGGAAGCGAAGCAAAAGAATAAATAGATTCCCCGCCATGACAGGTCTTCGCTCTTGTTGAGGGCGACCATCAGCAGGCTGCTGAAAAAGTCGTAAGTGTCATCCTGAGGTCGCGCTGATTTTGCGGGGTTCCCGGCATGCGCAGTAGTTGCGCATGTTGGGGCAGGCGTCCGAAGGATCTGCTTTGCTTTCGGAACGCGCAAACAGCAGATCCTTCGCTCTGCTCAGGATGACACCTCTAAAGAGTAGTTTTTCAGCAGCTTGTTACGGAGCTTCTGATAGTCTTGAAAAATGGGAAAGATGTACGAAAAGGACAGGGACGAATATCGAAATAGCCTCGCCGTCCGGAATGGCTGGCGATGCAGGTTTTGCGGTCGATATCCTGAACCAGGCCAGTCATTCGATGAAGATGAAGTCTGTCCGGCCTGTCGGGATCGCTTACCAGTCCCCCGATCCTGATGCCCCAGCATCCTAAACGCTGCGACTCGCAGCTTCGCCTTCGTTGGTAGGGGCTAATCCTTCAAGCTTATTTCGCCAACTTTGACAGCAAGTCACGAGCGAGGGATTCGAGCTCGCCGAATCGCTTCTGATAATCGGCGAACAAGCGGTTCAATTCGAGCGAACGATCGGCGTTGAGATGCGCCCGCAGCATCATGTCGCGCAGGCGCACGGGATTGGGCAACGCCAGTTCGTCTTTCAGTTCTTCCAGGGCGGTATTGGGATCATAGTGATAGGCCATGTCTCCTCCGGTGTCAAACTGTCACGATTGTAAGCCGTTCGACGTCTCGCCGCTGTGAGGAGGCCTCGCGAAAAACGCTGTTGCGGAAGGGCAAAATAAACCGCTGGGCCAGTTCGCTGTTTTTCGAACCTTCCCAGCCATATGTCCATCGAACTATTCCAGCAGCTTGCTCTCCCCGGATTCCCGGAACGTATTTCCCACAAAGCAGCCGGGCCTTTATAGTCCTGACAGATCGATCTCTAACGTGTGAACGTAACCGCCGCCGACATCTGGTTTAGGAGTCCGGGCTTGCCAACGGCCTTCACGTAAATCTCATATGTGCCACTCGCAAAACTGTATCCGCTGATGTCCATCGTATGATCGCCCGCGGGGACTTCGGCCAACGGCATGAGGTTCTGGCCATCTTGCGAGACGTAGATCACATAATGATCCACCGTACTTTCCTGCCCGGTAATGCTCCAGTTCAGCGCCTGTCCGGCTAGCGAAGCGGAAACCGTAACGCAGTTGTCGATGCCCGACTCAATCTCAGTGCCTTCCTCGTAATCGTTCCAGGTAGCAAGTTGAAGTACCGGCAATTGGTTGGAGGCGGAATAGTATTTGTTGATCTCGGCAAACGTCGCGAGCCATGTCTGTCCGCACTGCTGGTTCTTGACGCGGTTTGAGCCCCAGCTTGCCAGATTGTCGTTAAAGCCCTTATAGGCAGAGCCGATCGTCAACAGCGACGGGTTAGTAATTCCGGCTGCATAGAAATTGTCCAGATAGTCGCTCACTGCATTGTCGGTGACGTTGCTGGAGAGATTGATCCAACTGAAGCTGCCATCGGAGTCGGTGTTCGTGAATCCGCTTGCATTGCGGAAGATGAATAGAGGATTCCCCGCTGCCTGGGCACGAACAGTAGCCCAGTTGATTGCCAAAGATGTGTTCAGGAAGAATGACACGACCGGACGTCCGTTCCAGCGCAAATAACGGGGCGAGCTAAAATAGTTGTCGTTCATGTACTGAATGTCGCCGAGCAATTGTGTAGTGGGATTAGCAGCGCTGGTCAGGGCTCCGGAATCCTCGCAGATGGCGAACTCGAAGTTAGGGCTTGCTTCCGCTGCTGCCTTGATGTTCATGGTTGCCGTGTTGTGGTGGGTGTTCTGCGCGCCGTACCAGTCGACCATGAAACCCTCGATGCCGCGACTGGCAGCGTCTGCTACCTGGGCGCTGGCGACGGCCGGATTGGCTTCATCGCCAAGGCCGATGCTGACGTGGCCCGAGCCACCCCACCACGGCATATAGTGAGCGAATATCTTCGTGGTTGCACCGGTATAGAGCAAGCTATGGAGGTCAACCTTGCTGATGTTGCCGGGCTTAACGTCGCCGTTGGTGGTGCCGTTGAAATTGGTGAGATTTGTGTTATTACCGGTTTCGACTGCAAGCGACGTCGTCGGGGCGAAGGTCACGCTTCCACTCGCAACGAGGCTGGTTTGTGAGGCAACCGACGCTGTATCCGAGCCGGATGTTGCCGTGGCGGACGAGCTCGGCATGGTTGGGGAGGTTGAAGCGCTCGTCGAGGATGACGTCCCCGGGTTCGTTTGACTAGCCGCCCGCGAGGCTCCTGATGCACTTCCTCCACATCCGAATGCGACTAGCATGCAAAAACCTATAACTATGAAAGCGCCGATCTTTATCTTCACTCTTGACTCCTTCAGCACCCGGTGGTGTTCCATGAAGGAGAAGTTACAGGTCCGAGAGCGCTCTGACAGTCGACCGTATGCTTTAGTCCACTTCGCATTCAACCTGAGCATTTCTACAAGCGAGTACTTAGGCGGACTCAGTATCGCAACTAAGACTCCCAATAAGGTTTTTCCTAGACCTGGAATTTAGGTATTTCCATTAGTGAGCGAAGGCATAAGCCAGAGATAGGCCCTAGTGTGCGTTGCTGGCGTGAGTTGCTGAAACTTCCTTCTTACAGCACGTTACGAGCACAACGCTGCCCGACGCGAAATGGCAGAGGGGTCATAACTGGCGGGCGTTGTGTCAATGGAAAAGAGAGGTGAGGAGCAACACGAATCATGAAGCGAATTGCCTATACGCGAGTAACGCGGCGCTAGTTTGGAACACTTCGCCGCAGTAATCGGCAGGCTTGCCGAGCACATGCCCTGCTAGTAAATATCGATTGACGCTGGAGATGTGTTTCGCCGCAACGGAACGACCGCGCTTCTGGTCGAGCAAAACGCCGATATGGCGCTCGTGGTCGCCGATCGCGGATACGATGGCGGAGTCAATCCCCGGATGCTCCCGCCGTTCAGCTACAATCTCCGACCAAGTTACTGGTACACTACTGGCCAGATCGACGAACTGGTCGACACTCGTCATTGATGCAGCGATCCAATCGGCCCGCAGTTAAGCGACAAACAAGGTGAAGATGATGAGCGACAAACTTATTCTCACAATCGCGCCCACAGGAAATGTTCCCACTCGGGAGATGAACCCCAATGTGCCACTCACACCGAGGGAGATAGCCGCGCAGATCTACGAATGCTGGAAAGCAGGAGCTGCGGTATGCCATATTCACACCCGCGACAAACATGGCCTGCCGACATCGGACGTTGAAGTCAATCGCGAGGTGTTGGCCGAGCTGGATAAGTATCCCGACTGCGACATCATTCGCCAGCTCTCCACCGGCGGGCGTGCCGGCAAGAACTACATGGAGCGCGGCCAAATGCTCTGCCTTGCTCCGGAGATGGCCAGCTTGGCGACCGGTTCATCTAATTTTCCTACCAGAGGTAACTTCAATGACCCGGAAACGATCTCGTACCTAGCCGGCGAAATGCGCAAATACAAGATCAAACCGGAGATTGAAGTGTTCGATACGGCCATGCTTTGGAGCGCATTCAAATTGGCGGAAAAGGGCGAGGTCTCTGCTCCACTGCACATCAACCTCGTCATGGGTATGAACGGCTCGCAACCGGCCTCCGAAAAGGCGCTACTCTATTTGTACGACCACCTGCCCAAGGACTGTACCTGGGGCGTAACGATAATCGGCAAGGAGCACGTTAAGCTGTCCGTGATTGCCATGGTGCTCGGCGGACACGTCCGCGTAGGTCTTGAAGATAACATCTACCACGTCAAGGGAGTTCTTTCGACTAACCTGGGCTTGCTGACTCGCATGAAGAACATCGCACTGGCGATCGGCAGGGATCTGGCGACTCCGGCTGAGGCCAGACAAATGCTCGGCTTGGCGGCGAAGGCGGTGGCAACCAGATAAGTGGCTATGTTGCCATTGTGCCTCGGCGGCGAGACTTCATGGTGAAATGGTCATTTGCTCGCTTTTTAACGCGTTGCTGCGGATACATCTCATCTCGCTACTCTCGGCTCGGAGTCACCCGCCCTGCGCGAATGCGCTCCGCAGAATAAAAGCACAGGCTAGATGCCGTCGTATCGCGAGTACCCGCGTTCCGCCCAATAATCCCGGGGTTGTTCTGCCGTGTAAGTGATACTTGTGATGGCCTTCACGTTCTTGAGACCAAGCTTTACGGGAGCGAGCAGACGGAGAGGTGCGCCGTGCTCCACCGTAAGTGGCTGCCCATTGAAGTGCGTCGCGAGCAGCGTCTGTGGATGGCTGGCGGTCGGCAGATCAATCGAGACGAAGTAGGGATCGGGATTGCCTATCGGGTCGAGATTAACCGAGGATTCCACACGCGCCCATCTGGCCTGTGACATGGGTGGGTACGCGCGAAGCAGTTCATCGAATCTCAGACCGGACCACCATGCGATAGCACTCCAGCCTTCAACGCAAACCAATCGCGTAATCTGCTCTTGTGTGGAGAAACCTGTCAGAAGTGTCCGAAGATCCAGCGAGACGCTCAAGCCGGAAGCAAGTCCGTTGAGAGTAAGCTTCCACGCGGGAATGTAGCCGGGATCGGGAGTGGCTCCGTTGTAATTGTTCCGGAGCGGAGTGATCTGCGATTTGGTGTAGGTGGGGACCAAACGATCCTTCGCATACAGAGCTTCTGCCACGTCGTCGTCGATCCGCAGTGCTCTATTCAAGAACCATTCTTTGCCCGGTGATTGTAGGTTGCGGCGCACACCCAGGCGCGCAAGCGTCGCTTGCGGCAGGAGCAAACCGCCGGCTGCCACAGTCGCAATCGCTCCCGCTCCAAAAAACAGAAAATTGCGTCGGGTCTGCCGGCGCAGACTCTGCGGCGCCAACTCAACCACATCGGGAGCTTGCTCCGCGAAGAATCGTTTCGGTGTCTCTCTGCGTACGGCGGGCGGCCTTGCGGAAGAGTCCGGCCCAGCGATTCGCGACTCATCTGCTGTTGGCGGTAGAGGCTCTGCCTCTGGCGTCGGCTTTAGGTCCGCCGTCTTAGCGTCCTCGGGTGCGCTCTCCATTGCCGCCGGCGGGGTGTCTTTGGCTTTGAGGGCTTCGGTCTCGGGATGATCAGAATGCTCCACATCCTCCGACTTCTGCTCCGCCGGCTGCTTCTCGTCCTTCGAAGAGAGCTCCTCGGGTTGCGGCTTGGCCTCGGGTTCGTCAGGATTCATGCTCAACGCCTTCCGCTCTCGTTATTCTTGAGGACCAACCGACAATCATGCTGCGAACCGTATCCCATCCATCAGCCAGGACCAGAACGATGTGCGGCACGGCAAAGCCGACAAACAGCCACATCAAACAGAAATGCCAGACCCGTGCCGCGTCATACCCGCCGAAAAGTGCGGCCAGCAGATGGAGTTGCATGGGCTTGTGAATCGCCCACCCCGTAGCCACCGCGAGGACTCCGAAGGCCAAGACCGAAAAGTATGCGAGACGTTGCAATGGGTTATATTTCGTATCCCAGCGTGGAGCGACGCTAACGCGGCGCATCAGCAGGGCAAACGGCACAGTGAGGTAGTAGCGGAACATCCTGAACGCATCACGCAGGTCTGTCCGCCGTGGCAACAGGGCCCGCCAGCCTCCTCCCAGACCCAACCCAGCCAGGTAGAGCACCCCGTTCAGCATGAATAGATAGGCACAAAACCAGTGCAGACGCAATGCCGCGGCAAGCAGGCCCGGACCCATGCTAAGGTGGTTGTAGACCCAGTCTTGAGGGTTGCTATAGCCACGTAGCCCAGGCACGTGGGCACACAGCCAGCCGCCAACGTCCGCAAAGTAATCGAAGGTGCCGGTCTGCGGGTCTGGTTTGTGCTGATAGATGGGCGATGCCCAGTATATGGCAATCCCGCTTAGGAACAGACCCAGAAGAATCGGCACGTTCAGCCAATGACTCAAGCGCACCAAGACGTGATGCTTGCGGAAAATCCGCACGCCGGGTTTCACCTCCGGCGTACGCGTAGTGACAGACTCGCTTATTTCCCGGGCCGCATCAGTCATGAGGATTCATCATGATCTATTTCGAAGCAGACATGCTGCCTCTAGCGATGATGTAGACCTTGCTCGTCGCCAACATTCCGTCCGTCTGTTTCTTGACGGCGACATTGACTGTGTCACCAGCTGCAAGGGTCGCCTTCTTAGGCACGATCTGCGTAACCTCTACACCGGCTGGCACGGAGATTGTTTGCGAGCCGTCCTGATACCGAACGACTATGGTCGTGCCCTGTTTCTGTACGGTGCCGTTCGTCATACGCGAAGCCGCAGCGGTCGGACGGACGACCGAACCGTTTGTCATCCGGCTCTGGCTGACAGTGCCGGGGCCCGCGTTGATCATGTTGCTGCCTTCGCTCAATCCTCGCAGTTCAGCGGGGAAGATCTTGATTTGCTTCGCCACTTCCGTTCCGTCGGCCTGTTTGACCGACGTAACCCCAACATAAGAATCGGAGGTGATGCGGCTCAGGTCCGATGGTATTGCCTCATAGGTTGTGAGGGGCTGTTTGACCTTAACGTGAACCACGCCCGACGGTGTCATAATTTCGAGTGATTTGCTTGTGACTGTTTGTAGCTTTCCTTTGACCCCCTGCATTGCGGGAGCAGACTGGGCCAACGCTGCCTGAACGCTTAGTTGCGCGACTAGAGCGAAAGCGAACAGGAGGCGCACGAGACGCTGATTCATAAAGATCTCCTTTGAGGTTCAGATGTGAAAGGGCCTGAAGACGAACGCATACATTGGTCCGCGCCAACGGGAATACTGCTTCGGAGGTGCTTGAGCCTGAGGACTCCCGTCTAATTTGATTCGGGTTATGGCAAGAAAGTTGCACCTAAGTTCCTGACGAGACAAAGGTAATTTCGCACACATGAGCGCTTTAGAGCTGCGGCCCGAGCTACGCCGTGGCCTCAGTCAGCCTTCAGCGTAGTTCGGAGCTCACGACGCGCTATTGCGGGTTTACCACGACGAATATTCTCGAGCCGCCGCGGTCCACCAACAGCACGATTGATTGTTTGTTACCTGCTTGCTTGAGATCGTCTTCGTAGTCCTTGACCGAAGTCACCGGCTTGCGATTGATCTGCTCAATGACATCGCCCCGCTGGAGCCCGGCCTCCGCGGCGGCAGAATCCGATGACACAGAGTCGATCACCACGCCCTTGGTATTGGCCGGCAGATTGAGCTGCTGCGCTGTATCTGGTGTCAACGCCTCGACCTGAACTCCGGCCATGGGTCCAGTGGTTGTGCCCTCCTTGGCCTCGGCGGTGGCCGACGAGCTCTCCGGCAACTCGCCAAGCTTGACATCCGTTTCGTGGGTCTTACCATTGCTGACTACTTCTAAGTGGGCCACGCTAGCCGGCGCCATTTCCGCGATCTCAAGGCGCAGCTCGTTAGGGCCACTCACTGGCTTTCCATTCAGAGCAACGATCACGTCGCCTTGCTTCAAGTCGGAGTGAGCGCTCGGACCTTTGGGATCAACATCGCTAATCAGCGCTCCCTTGGATTGAGGAATATTGAAAGCCTTTGCGATTGGCGGCGTAACACTTTGGATGGAAACTCCCAGCCAGCCACGTACAACCTTGCCGTTTTTGAGAATCTGGTCCATGACATTGCGCGCCAGATTTATCGGTATGGCAAACCCAATTCCCTGATTGCCGCCGCCTGAGCTCAAAATCGCCGTGTTGATGCCCACCAGATCGCCGTGGGCGTTGATTAATGCGCCGCCAGAGTTGCCGGGATTGATCGCCGCATCGGTCTGGATGAAGTCTTCATACCCCTCGATGTTGAGTCCGGAGCGCCCGGTCGCGCTGACAATGCCCTGGGTTACGGTTTCGCCAACGCCAAACGGATCGCCGATTGCCAGAACGTAATCTCCCACCTGCAACTTGGAGGAGTCGCTCAGGGGCAGCGCGGGCAGACCCTTGGCGTCGATTTTGACGATGGCTATGTCGGTCTTGGGATCGCGGCCAACCACCTTCCCTTTGAACTCACGCTTGTCGGACAGAGATACTTTGATATCAGTCGCTCCGTCGATGACATGATTGTTAGTGAGGATGTAGCCCTCCGGGCTGACAATCACACCGGAGCCCAGGCTTTGTTCCCGCTGTTGATGAGGGACGTTGAATTGATTGCCGAAGAACTGGCGGAAAAATGGGTCGTTCATAAACGGCGTATTCTTCGTACGCACCATCCGGGAAGACGAAATGTTGACCACTGCGGGGAGCGCCGGCTTGACCACTGCGGCGAACCCTGTACTGGTTGGCGCAGCGGGCACCGGAGATGATCCGCCGCCGCTTGGCTGCACTGTGTAAATAGGGACGGTGGCCGCCATGACGGGATGGCCGACCCATCCGCTGATGAGCGCGGCCAAGCCGCCTCCTAACGCCAGCGCGATAATGAGCAGCACGATCGCCGTTCCACGACTAAGCTGAAGTTTTTTGTCAGACATAAATTTCTCTCTTTTCTTATTGCTCTTATTGCTGTTATCGCTCCGGACCTGCGCGGAGGATTCCGCCTTTGCCGGTCCGGATGAGTCCGGCTGTGGACCCGTATTTTCGAGGTTGAGCGGGTCGTTCGGTCCAGCCGATGGCGAGAGTTCTCTAAGCGTGATATTGGTTTCGCCGTCGACCATGCCGAGCAACAGCTGTTCCGCACTTGCCGTGGGTAGCGTCATGCGGAGCTCCACGATTGAGATATCTTCTGAGGCAAGCGCTTCGACCACCGCCTCCGCGATAACCAGAAACTGTGGCGCATGCCAGTCTGTTTCGCCGGCGGGAACAAGTTGTTCTTGTGACCACAGATCGATCGTTGCCACGATCTTGCCTTCGAGAAGCACGGGTTCTCTCCCGCGCCGCCGACTAAACGACTACCGCCGCGGCTGCCACGGATTCAAAAGCGGAATGAAAATTTATGGACGGTGTTGGGCGAAGCGCCTGCGAGAAGCGCTCAGGCAATAGGAGGAGGGCGGATTTCGGTTGCGAAGACCGTGCGACAACCACGGCCAGCGAACTCAGCAGGATAAATAACGGCAGCGACCACGAAGATCGCAACTAACGTGAAAGTCGAGGTCCCGACCGCGCACGCTGGCGCGGCAAGGTTGAAAGATGCCTCATTGTTCACCGTACCTTGAACAGCAGCGTTGCCGGAATGTCCCGGCGACGTGCAGAGGCAGAAGGCGCCGGCTGCAATCACGAGGCAACCGATGGCTGCAATCGCTCCAAACGTATTGGCATGCAAACGCGACATGGACAACCACTTATGTGATGCGTATGCGAGCACCGGAGTCGCTTAATTCCCGGACCGAGACGGATGGCGTGTGCAGCGCGGTCGCGCTGTATGCCGCCATCACAGCCTGGGTTCCGCAGCGATTTCGCGCAAAGGGCGAGGCTGGGATTTACTGCGGTGTTGGTCCCCGAACCACCTGCACGAGATCCGCGGGCCTGATCCATTTAGCGAAAGCAGTGCGCACTTGTGCCGCAGTTACGGAATCGTAAATCCGTGCTGCCCGTACCGGCTCATCCAGGGGCAATCCGATGACGGCACGCTGAAGCAGACCTGCCGCCACGTGCGACTCGCTTCCTTCGGCAAGCGGAATCTGTCGCAACAGCAGCGCTTTGGCCTGTTGCAATTCAGCCGGGCTCACATCAGTAGTCTGCATTTGCTTCAGGTCTCTTTCGACCAGGGCATGGGCTTTGGAGACATTCTCAGAGTTGCACTCGTACTTCACGGCAAATATCGATCGCGTTCTCCCTGCTTCCAATTCGTTCGAAACGTAATAGACGTACCCCGATTTTTGCCGAAGATCGCGGTAAAGCCGTGTGGCGTAAAATCCTCCGCCTAGCACATGGTTGCCGACCTCTAACGGATAGTAGTCAGGGTTGAAGCGGGTCATCGGCAACTCTTCCGCCAGTTCAACTGCATCCTGCACACGGGCGGGATCCGGCACATCTTTGGCCACCGACTTATTGGCTGGAACGGCCGGAAGATCAGTCGGAGGTTTCGGTCCGGTTGCGCTCCAATTGCCGAAGTACTTCCCGATGGTATTGCGCGCCTCTTCGGCTGTCACATCACCAATAACAACAATCGTGGTCAAGTCCGGGCGAAAGGCTTTCGCGTAATAACCTTTGACGTCATTAAGTGTTAGGGTGCCGATAGTTTGCGGAGTCGGCTCACGCAACTGGGGATCCTGCTTTGGCAACAGGCCAAAGAGCATAGCCCGCCCTGCCAGGTATCCCGGGCTCTTGAGCTGTCCCGCGGCCGCGCCTGCAGATTGCTGCTGCACCACTTTGAACGCTTTATCAGGGAATCGAGGGTGCAGTTCATTATCAGCCATTAATTGCACTCCCCGGTCGAAATGCCGCTTCAATACCCGTAGCGAAAATTGCGCCCCAGCGGATTCCTCGGCGGCAATATCATCCAGAGCTTTCTGAAAAGCCAGACGATCCAGGGATGTCGTGCCATAGACAAAGAGCCCGCCGGTCACGCTGTCCAAGCCTTCCTTGCCACTTGGCACTTCCAGGTCAGGCTGCTGCCGGACCTCTCCAATGATGGATACCGTAGGAGTTGATTTGTCGGTTTCGACAATTAGCCGCAGCCCATTGGCCAACGTCATGTCAGCGGGATGCAGGTTCCAATTGGGAACTTCCAGACGACTAAGAGCGCTTTGAGCCCAGTCCGGCAGTAGCACAGGCTTGGTGGGTTGAGCTGTTAATTTCTCCGCGCCACCGAATCCCTTGGCTGCGACCGGCTGTCCGGACGGTTGCGGTTGCAGAGTGGCGGTAATCGCGTTCTGGGTCAGGTACTCCTTTGCCACGCGATTCACGTCGGCCACAGTGACTTTCTTTATGGCGTCGACATCTTCCTGCGGTGAGTGGCGGCCCTCGGCAGCCAGCGCCTGTGACCAAAGATCCGCGAGGCCGGGGATGGAATTGCGCTGGAATTCCGCGGTAGCGATTTCACTGCGCTTAGCCGCCGTGACCAAATCCGGCGGTAACCCATTCTCAGCGTAATCGGTAAGAATCTTGCGTAAGGTAAGGTCGATCGGAGCTGCGTTCTTGCCTACCGGCAGGACGGCATAGGCAACTGCCATGCTGGCTTTCCTGTAGGTTTCCGCCCACTCAAAGCCCGCGTCCATGGCCTTACCAGCCGGCACTAACCCGTAGATTTCACCTCGCTGGCTTGCCAGCACATCAATCAGCACGCGCGTTGCCGCGTAATCGTGGCTGTCCGTTCCTGGCATTCGGAACGCCAGAGCCGTCAGGACGTACGGGTAATCGCTGGGCAGTGTGAAGCTTTCCGAGGCGACGGGCTGCAACTTTACCTGAGGACGCGAGGGTACCGGGTGCTGCTGGACTTTGGCGTAAAGCTGCTCTATTTTGGCAATAGCTGACTTTGGATCAACGTCGCCGACAATAACCAGGATCGCGTTATTCGGTGCATACCAGTCAGCGTAAAACTTCCTCAACATCGCGCCGGTGGTGGCATCGAAAGATTCCTTTGTCCCCAAAGGGTCGTGCTCATATGGCGTGCCCTGAAAGATGTCGCGATTCAGACGCACAATCATCTTATATTCAGGGTCCGAAAGGTCGCGTGCAACTTCCTGCTCGATGGCACCGCGCTCCTGGTCCCATTGTGCCTGGGAATCGGCGATGTCTTGCATACAGGCCGCACCCACATGCAGCGCTACATCGAGATCTTGTGCCGGAACGGTCTCAAAGAATTGTGTAATGTTCTGCTGTGTATCGGCATCATTGTCTCCGCCCAGCTGGGCAAAGATCGCGGCCGTCTGGTCTGCCGTCAGTCCGGAACAGCCCCGGAATGCCATGTGCTCCTGCGCATGGGCCATGCCTGGGAATCCAGGTGGAGTTTCGTCGCCACCGGCCAGAAAATTCAGATAAACGCTCACCACTGGCGCCAGAGGGTTCCGAATCACGACCACCCTCAAGCCATTCTTCAAAGTGGCCCGCGTTACATCGTTCTTCACCTTTGCCGCCAAAACTATGGGCACAAGCCCCAGCAGCATGACAACCGCAACAATCTTCCTACGCATACGCAACCTCACGATCTCACTTATTCAAAGCTGACGATCGCGCCATTCTGAATCAGGACGCTTTCCTTGGCAACTCTCCGCCATAATGCCTGGCTTTGCTTGCCGCGCCTGCCAGACGATGAACCAATTCCGTGTCTTGGGCGAGATCGGTAGCCTGGCCGGAATAGACGACCCTGCCGTCGTCGAGCACATAGGCGCGGTCGGCTATGGATAGGGAGAGCGTAGCGTTCTGCTCGACCAACAGCACAGAGAGGCCTTCCTGGCGCATGCGACTGACCACCTGGATCACTTCTCGGACGATGAGCGGCGCCAGACCCTGAGAAGGTTCGTCCAGAAGCATGAGGCGGGGGTTCAGGAGCAGAGGGCGTGCGATGGCCAGCATCTCCTGCTCGCCACCGGATAGCTGACTGCCAAGCTGCGAGCGCCGTTCCGCCAAGCGCGGGAACAGCTCGAAGACCCCTTCGAGCGTCCAGCGGCCCGGCCTAACGAGAGGCACCATGAGGTTTTCCAACACCGTGAGGCCGCCGAATATCTTGCGTCCTTCGGGGACATAACCGGTGCCCAGTTGGGCGATGCGATGCGCAGGCCAGTGTGTAGTGTCATGGCCGAAGATTTCAACCATGCCGGCGCGCGGCGGCGTAAGCCCGGTGAGGCTGCGCATCAAAGTCGTCTTGCCGGCGCCATTCCGTCCGAGCACCGTGACGATCTCGCCTTCGTTCACCTCCAGGGAAACGCCATGTAATATATGGCTCTTCCCGTAATACGTATGGATGTCCTGGACTTTTAAGGCGAGGTTCACGCGGCTTCCCCCAGATAGGCATCGCGAACCCGCGCGTCAGCGGAGATCTCCTCCGGTAATCCCTCCGCGATCTTGCGGCCGTGGTCGAGCACGGTAATGCAGTTCGCGATCTCGAAGACGATATCCATATCGTGTTCGATGAACAGGATGCTCAGCCCGTGCTCTTCGTGTAAGCGGCGGATCAGCCGGACCATGTGCTCCGTTTCCGCGTCGCTCATCCCGGCGGTAGGTTCATCCAGCAGCAGGAGCCGCGGTTTCATGCAGAGAGCTAAAGCGATTTCGACCGCGCGCTGGTCGCCATGCGCCAATTCGCCTACTACGCGATATGCCTTGTTCGTGAGATCTACATCGTCCATTACCGCAGCTACCTGCTCGTTGAGGCTTCGCCGGGTGCTTCGCGATAGGCATGGCCAGCGATTGACTCCGGCGGCGGCTTCGACCGCCACCCGGATGCTATCGAACACGGTCAAGTCAGGAAAGACCTCTGTGATCTGGAAGGTCCGCACGATGCCGCGAGCGACGCGGCCTACGACTGTACGACGACCGATATTTTCTCCATCAAACCATATCTCGCCGGCGGTGGCGGGAAGAAAACCGCTGATGATATTAAAGAAGGTCGTTTTGCCTGCGCCGTTCTGTCCGATGACTGCGCGCAATTCGCCCGGAGCCATCTCGAAGGAGACGTCATCGAGTGCCCGCAGCGCGCCGAAGTGGCGGCTGACATGCTCCAGACGCAACAGTTTCGCGGCCTGTCCTTGCTCCGGCGCTCCGTCGCCCCCAACAGGAAAGACCGCGCTCTCGGGGATACCCGTATTCACGTTGCCTCCGTGCGACGGCCGACCATGCCGAGCAGCCCTTTAGGAAACAGGAGCACGATCCCGACGAAAATCAGGCCGACGAAAGTCATCCAATTGCCCGTGATGCTCGATAGGTAATCCTGTGCGACTACGAAGATGGCGGTACCCAGCAGCGGTCCCCAGAAATTCCTCATTCCGCCGAGCACGATCATCATGACGAAATCACCAGACAGGACCCAGTGCAAATCCTGGGGCGAGGTGAAGTTGAAGAGCAGCGCGTTGAGAGCTCCTGCCAGCCCGGTGATCAGGCCAGCGATGGCGAATGAAGCCCAAACATAGAGGTCTGTCTTCACGCCGAGAAATTGCATTCGCCGTCGGTTTTCGCGGATAGCGACCCAGGTGTGCCCCAGGGGCGACCCGAGCAGGGTGCGCATGATAATGACGGCGATCGTAAAGCAGAGGAGCACCAGGTAATAAAAATTCGTCTGATTGAGCGCCAGGGTGTGGTGGCCAAAATGGATTGGCTGACGCTCGAAGCCGGCAAGTCCGTCCTCGCCGCCGGTAACTGAATTCCAGCGCACCGCGACGAAGTAGAACAATTGGCCGATGGCGATCGTGATCATGGCAAAGTAGATGCCGCGTCGACGCATCACCAGCGGTCCCAAAATCGCTGCCGCGAGGCCGCCGGCCAACGTGCCGACAAGGATCGCGAGAGGAGTGCTTGGGGAGATGTATTTCAGCGTCAGCCCGGCACCGTAAGCGCCGATTCCGAAGTAGGCAGCCTGGCCGAACGAGAGGCCGCCGGTAAAGCCGAAAAGGATGTTCAGACCCATGGTGGCGAGGCCGAATACCAGGATCTTGGAACCGAGTGCGGAGTAACCTCCGACAAGACCCAGCCACCAGGGAACAGTGATTAGCGCGGCCCAAAGCAGCAAAGGCAAGCCGTATCTCCGCTGAAGCCCGACAATGCGGTTCATTCGAATACGCTCTCTTCTCCCAACAGCCCGCGAGGCCTGATTACCAGGACGACGAGCATGATGAGGTAGATCACTGCTTCACTCGCTGCGGGGTAGTAGGTGGCCGTAATCCCTGCGGCTACGCCGATGAGCAAGCCTCCTAGCACCGCTCCCGTCAGACTGCCCACCCCGCCCACTATGACGGCGACGAAACTTGGCATAAGCAGGCTGTCGCCCATTGGCGGGGTGAGGCCAAGAACTCCGGAGGCCAGTACCCCGGCGAGTCCGGCGAAAAAGCAGCCGACGGCGAAGTTCAGGGCACGGAGCTTGTAAATGCTCACCCCGAGTACAGCAACACTTTCCAAGTCGCGCGTTCCGGCCCGGATGCGGATCCCGAACAGGGTGTACCGAAGGACGAGATACAACCCGAGGCTTGCCGCAATGGTGATCCCGATGATGACCATGCGGTAGCCGGTGATGAAGAACAAGGTCGAGTTCAGTGGATGGTCCAGCACTTCAGGGACAGCAGATGGCAGACCCTGCGCGCCCCAGATGGTACGCGTGAGATCCTGAATGATGAGCGCCAATCCGAAAGTGAGCAGGAGACTATAGAGCGGGTCGGAGCGCTTGTAGAGCTTCCGGATCAGCGTTCGTTCGACAGCCAATCCCAGAATTCCAGCCAGAAGCGGGCCCACCACCAAGGCTCCCCAAAACCCGAGGTAGGGAGTAAGAGTGAAGGCGAGGTAGGCGCCGATCACAAGAAAGCCGCCGTGCGCCATGTTGATCACCGAGTTCAGACTCAGGATCAAGGCGAGGCCGAGGGCCATGAGCGCATAGAAAACCCCTTGGACAAGGCCGTTGAACGCATTGAAGAGCAGCAGCTCCATAAGGGTTTTCTCCTCGGCGGCGCGCGCCTTGCCCACAACGCGCGCCGGTAGCCGTTCTATGTGCTTGGATGCGTCAAGCTCAAGAAGGGTAATCGAGCTTACAACCAGTTTGTGCCACGGGCAGTGCCACACTTTCCCCGGCTACGATCTCCGAAACTTTGAACAGGTTCGGATACGTTCCATTTGGAATCTGCTCCCCTGGAAACTCGTTCGACATCAATTGGTGATCACCGGGTCGGAAATAAGACTTATTTGGCTGCAGCTTGATTTCGGGCGGAAGCTCCAGCCCTTCCAGCGCGCGAGCCACTTTGACTCCCTGGACTGACTTGGCACGGCCGACACCCATGGCGAGCGCATGGAGTCCGGCGTAGCCGAACCAAGTCCTTGCACTCGGGTAGGAGCCGTCCGGATAGGCTTTTTGGTACGCTGCCACCCACTCCTTAACGTGCGGTGTATTCGGCTGGTCCCACCACCATTCGAGGCATGTCCATCCCTCTCGCGCCGCCGGCGGTGTTGCCTTTAGCACTTCGAGTTCGCTCAAGCCTCCGCCGATGGCGAACTTCTTGAAGAGACCGAACTGAGCTGCCTGCTTCATCGAGTTAATTCGATCCTGGCCATCTGTGAGGTTGATGAGCACATTGGGATGAGTTGACTCTGCCTTAATCAGATAGGACGAAAAGTCGGTTGTGCCTAGCGGCGAAAGCGAAGTGCCTATAACTGTGCCGCCGAGCTTCTTCAGGTATGCCTCGTAGCCGGCTTGCAGGGTATGGCCGAAGGCATAGTCGGGGGTGAGGAAATACCATTTTCCTCCGAACTTCTTGAAAAGCGTGCCGGCGAGCCCACCGGCCAGCATATAGGTTGTGGTGCAAATTCGGAACGTGTTCCAGTGGCATTGGTTCCCAGTGACGCCGTCGGTATGTCCGCCCGTGCACATGAACAGCATGCCTGCCTGGTGCGCCACCTGGCTGACCGCGAGCGACACTGCGGATGAGACGGAGCCCGCGAGGAATGAGACTTTGTCCTGGTCGATCAGCTTGTGGGCTTTTTGTGCCGCGATGCCGGTATCGGCGGCACTGTCCTCGACTATGAGTTGAACCTGACGGCCGAGCACGCCGTGTTTGGCATTGATTTCGGCGACCGCCATTTTGGCTCCACGAACTTCACTGTCTCCTTGGAACGCGTAGGTGCCAGTCAAAGGATCGATAAAGCCGATCTTGATTGGCTGATCGCCCTGCCCATAGCTGAGAATCGATGGCGCCCCCAGCGCCAATGCGCCGGCCCCGAGACCTAGACCAGCCTTGAGAACATCCCGTCGAGTAATCTTGCTACCCATGTTGCCACCCTCTTTCTTATCCGCGTCTTCTCAGCGCATCCTGCGTTTGCGGACGATATTGAGGACGCGCGTCAGTAGCGCTGGCCTTTCGCGCCCCGGAGACAACTCGCGGCGCAATCCATATGAAACAGCGTCACCAATGGATTGCTTGATTCGGGATTACTATCCAGCGTTGTATCAGGCATTAAAGTTGTAAGACCTATCGAGAAAAGCGTTAAAGCTCTGGCCAACTCCCTTCAGCAGAGCTGCCTGACCGGTAGATAGGACTGATCTTCGCGAGACCGGTTGATGACGAATGTCTAAAAGAGGAAGCACTCGCAAGACCGCCGGCAGCTAGCTTTCGCGAGTGGTCACACCTAGCACTCTTCCCGGTGCTCGCAAATTTCTGGATTAGTTCACACGTCTCGTCGGGGCGCCATTGCATGAGCAATCAGCAATTGCTCTCGCCCGACTGGCAGTTGCGACCATTGGCTGGCTCATAAGAGCAGCGCCTCAGGCGAAGGACAGATTGCGCTCTGTCTGGCGTTGCCGCACAGCAGAAACCGTGAATGGCTTTCTGACATCCCCTGCATGAAAAGAGGCATATTTCTGGATAGCACTAAGCGTTTCTTGATTGGAGAGCACTCGGTGCCAGCCGCGTCGCTCGCCGCGGTGGCGCGAACCTTCGCTTGAAGGTTCGTACACGGCTTCCTCTCGAGTGAGGTGTGCTGCTAGAGCTGCCGCCAAGAACAGCCACGGCAGGGAATGGACGAAATCCACAATGGCGGAGCTGGCCGGGTGCCACTCCAGAAAGATGCCCGGTTTGGAACACCTCCTCTGCGTCTGACTCGGCTCCGGCCGACACTCCCGCCCCGCGCGCTAGGCCTCGCGCTAATGGTCTATGGAATTCTCACGACGTCCATGAACTGTGGCTCGTGGCAGGGAATAATGATGTCGGCTAGCTTCTTCACCCGAACGGCGCTGTCATAAACTTCTCGACAATCCGTGTGCAGTCCGCAGGCTGCCACCTCCAGCCCTTTCGATTCCATAAACGGCGTCTGGGTGAATGTGCTCAGCTGCGAGCAGAAGCCCGTAATGATCGCCTTTCCTTGCTCGGTTTCGACCTGAATGGATTGACCACCGGGGCTGTGTCCAGGAGTCAGCAGCGCGGTGATTCCGGGGAGGATTTCGGTGTCGCCGTCTACGACGCGAAACTTCAGATCGGCGAAAAAGTCCTTTCGGTAGTCCATGGCGCTGAAGACATGCGGATGGAGAGCGAACTCAAGTTCTTTTTTCTGCACCACGAATTCCGCGTTGCGAAACTTCCTGGCCAGCGCGATGTGATCGAAGTGGAGATGGGTCACCAGTATCAGGCGAACGTCGTCGGGGGTCAACCCCACGCCGCGGAGACCCTCCTCCAGAGTAACGCGCGTCTCCATCGGGAACGCGGCGGGAAAGTGCTCTCCCTGCGCACCTGCGTCCACCAGGGTCACCGGATCGGACCCTTCGATGTACCACACGTAGCAGGCGCTCTTGACTTTGGTGCCGATATTCCAGCGATAAGTCCACTGGGACATGTCGCGCATTCCCTCGCATAGCGCAATTGGCCTGATGCTGCACTTCATAAACCCTCCTGTGCTGTCGTGCTTCCGAAAGACCGCTTCCATTTCCGCAAAGAACGCTTGTGTTGGCGAGAATCATAAGTCACATTGGCCACTACAACAAGAGAGATGAACCTGAGAGATCCCGGCCGGCCCCTTCCAGTTTCTTGCTTGCCGTGGAGGTATATGGAACCGAGAAGCGATAAACTAGTGTCACGATATGCGGCCAGAGCTAAAAGAGGCAACGAATCTACTGCGATCCACCGATCCCAGCAAGCTGGATGAAGCGCTCCGTCTGCTGCAACGTACGGTGTATTCCTTCAGCATGAAAGTGTGCGGGCATCGGGAAGATGCTGAAGACACAATGCAGGAAGTATTGCTCAAATCTTTGCCGCACTTGGCGAAGCTGGAGAGTCCGGAGGCTTTGGCTGTGTGGCTATATAAGGTCACACGCAACCGTTGCTGGATGAGCCGTCGCCGCAGCAAGTTTGCCCCCCAAGAGACACTGGCGTTGGACGATCTTATGCCGGACAGCGCCGAATTGAACTCACTGACCTCGGCGCCGGGCCAGAGCCCGGAGCAGCAGGCTGTTTCCGCACAAGATAGCAGTCGGGTGCGCGAGGCCATTCTCCGCATACCTCCCAATTACCGGCTTATTCTTGTGCTGCATGACATGGAAGGTCTGGATACGTCTGAAGTGTCCAGGGTCACCGGCCTGCAAGAGGGGACCGTGCGAGTGCGGCTGCATCGGGCGAGGTTGTTCGTCCGCCGTGAAATGGCGAACGCGGGAGCGCCTGCCGATTCAGCCCAGCAACGCAACACCGGCGTTGCCGCGACCCCCAATCCGCCAAGAGATCGGAAACCTCCGGCTGCCAAGCCCGCCAGTTGCCGCGAGATGTTCGCTAATCTTTCAGAGTACGTGGATTCCCGCATCGATGACGCAGCCTGCGAGAAAATGCGAAAGCATTTGCAGGCCTGTCCACCCTGCACGGCTTTTGTGGCCGATCTTCAGCGGTCAATCGAGCGCTGCCGCAAGGACGAGGGTTTCTGTGAACCGGCAACCGCTGAAAAGCTAAGGAACCTGCTGGTACGGGAATACCGGCGACTGATGCAGGATGATCTGTTCGCTAAATCCTGAAAGTTGAAACTACTTTTCCCCTGATCTGTAACACTCTGGCTACGCTTTGCATTCTTCTAAGAGGAGGCGCTTTTCGCGCACTGCATAGAGCCATGCACATATATCGAATCGCATTTCTCGCCACTCTTTTTACGCTCCTGACGGGGCTGGCGGGCGCTACGGCGGTGCCGGTTCCGCTGACCTTACAGGAAGCGGTTGCAATCGGCCTCGAAAAGAACCCTGTGCGCAAGGCTGCGCTGGCCAACCAACGAGCCGCCCGGGCGGGCCAATCCGAAGCCCGTGCCGGCTATATGCCGAAGCTGGCATTCAACGAAGCTGTGACCGGAGGGAACGACCCGGTTTACGTCTTCGGCGCCAAACTGCGGCAGAACATCTTCTCCACTGCCGACTTCGCGATTCCGAGCCTGAATACGCCCTCGCCGATCACCAACTTTGCCACCCGATTCGGCGCCAACTGGACGGTGTTCGACTCCTTCGCCACTCCGCTCAATGTGCGGCGCTCCAGGCAGATGACGCAGATCGCGGCCAGCGAGCTCACCCGCACCGACCAAGAGCTGATCTTCCGCATCGTTGATGCCTATTACGGGCTGCTGCTGGCGGCCAAGCAGGCAGAGTTGGCCGAGCGAACGCTCAACACTGCGCAGGCGGTGTTTGACAGCAGCAAGGCGCGGGTGGAGTCGGGAATGACGGTCGAATCCGATGCGCTTGCCGCTCAGGTCAATCTGGCGGTGCGCCAGCAGGAGTTGATTGCCGCCAACAATGCGCTCGCCTTCGCCCGCGCGCGCCTTAGCACGACGCTCGGCATGCCGACTGGCGACGTTTACCGTCCCGCCGAGCCGCTGGCCGAGCGGGTGTTGCCGGCCGCGGCGCTCGACGAAATGGAAGCCCGGGCCTTGCGGGAGCGTCCGGACTTGAAGCAAGCCGACCTGCAACGCGCGGCCCAGCAGACCGGAGTCGCACTGGCCAAAAGCGCCTTCGGACCGCGCATTAACGTCTTCGCCGACTGGGAGTTGGACAATCATAACTTTGCCTCCAATGGCGGCCACAACTGGATGGCTGGCGCGGAACTGAAGTTCGAAGTCTTTGACGGCGGGCAAAAGCGCGCGCAGCTTGATCGCGAGAAAGCGCTGCTCGAACGCGCCACGGCTCTCAAGCAGAGCGTGGAGGATGGTGTTCGCCTCGATGTCAGGCGGGCTTTCTATGACCATGAAGCCGCGCGCCAGATGCTCGAGGTCGCGCATACGGCGGTGACACAGGCAGAAGAAAGCCTGCGCATCACCCAGAACCGGTACGGCGCTGGACTGACACCGATAACCGAGATGCTGCGCGCCGAGGATGCCGCTCGCGCCACTCGCACCAGCTACTGGCAGAGCGTCTATCGCTACCAGGAAAGCTACGCGGCGCTGGAGCTGGCCGCGGGTTCGCTTACTCCCAATTCCCGACTGGTGACGCCATGATGAAGATGACTCGACTGCATGTGTTCTTCTCTATTGCTATTTTGTTGGCTGTGGCTGCCACGCTCAGCGCCTGCTCATCGAGCCGGACGGTGACGAATGCGGCTCCTCCGCCGGCGGTCAGCGCCCGCGTACTGCAGGTGCAGAAATCGCAGGTGCTGCAGTGGGTGGAGGCCGTGGGCACAGTGCGCGCGCAGGAAGTAGCGCCGCTTGCAGCCCAGGTGATGGGAACGATCACCTCCGTAGCCGTGCGTGAGGGCGACAGCGTCCGCCGCGGGCAGTTGCTCATTTCGATCGACGACGCTCAGGCCCAGGCGGGACTTGCGCGCGCGCAAGCCGGAGTGGCGGTGGCCCAGCAGGAGTTGGTTTCCGTTAACTCGGACCGCGCGCTCGCCGAAAGTACCATGAAGCGCTACCAGATTTTGTGGGACAAGAAGTCCGTCAGCCCGCACGAGTTCGATGAGGTGCGCGCGCGCTTGCAGGCCGCATCCGCCCACCGCGAATTGGCAGTTGCGGGTGAGGCGCAAGCCAGGGCGGAGCTTGCCCAGGCCCGCGCTACCGTCGGCTTTAGCCGCATTCGCGCGCCGTTCGATGGCGTGGTGACCGAGCGGCGCATCGATCCGGGCGCACTGGCAGTTCCCGGAACACCCTTGCTGACCGTAGAGTCTCGGGGGAGATACCGGTTGGAAGCGACTGTGGACGAGCGCAACCTGATGGGCATCCGTCTGGGACAGAGCGTGCCGGTTTCCATCGAGGCTGTAGGCCCCGACAGTTTGGCGGGTAAAGTCGTGCAGATTGTTCCCGCCGTTGATCCTGCCAGTCGCAGTTTCGTGGTGAAGGTCGAGCTGCCGCCGAACGAACGTCTGCGGTCGGGCCTGTTTGGCCGTGCCCGCTTCCAGCTCGGACAGCATGAAGGCATAACCATTCCGCGCAGCGCGATGGTGGATCGCGGGCAACTGCAGGGTGTGCTGGTAGTGGGCCAGGACCGCGTGGCCATGCTGCGCTACCTCACCCTGGGTCATGCCTCCGGGGAGAACGTGGAAGTGCTCTCCGGGTTGAGTCCCGGAGAGGTGATTATTGCCGTACCCGGCCAGCAGGAGCTGGCAGGCAAGCGCATAGAGGTGCAGTGATGAGCCGCCAAGCAGGACTGGCGGGCCGCATCGCGCGTGCCTTCATTGACTCCAAGTTGACGCCGCTGGTGATTGCGGCCGCGCTGCTGCTGGGCGGCTTCGCCATTTGGCAGACGCCCCGCGAGGAGGAACCGCAGATCATCGTCCCCATGCTCGACGTCATGGTGCGGATGCCCGGCGCATCGGCCGAAGAGGTCGAGCAGCGTGTCAGCATTCCCATGGAGAAGCTGCTGCGGGAGATTCCCGGCGTCGAGTACCTGTATTCCACCTCCAGCCCCGGCATGAGCCTGGCGATTGTGCGCTTCTACGTCGGAACCAAAGAGGAAGACGCGATCGTAAAGACTTACAACAAGCTCTACTCCAACTTCGACAAGATTCCGCCCGGCGTTTCGCAGCCGATCATCAAGGCCCGCTCGATCGACGACGTCCCAATCCTGGCGCTGACCATGTGGGGCAAGAACTACGACTCGTATCACCTGCGCCTGCTCGCCGGCGAGGTGGAGAACATCGTCAAGCAGGTCGATGATGTCGCAGAAACCAAAGTGATCGGCGGCCAGCGGCGGGAAATCCGCGTGGTGCTCGATACCGCCAAACTCGCCGGCTATGGATTGACCCCGGCGGCGATCGTTGCCCAATTGCAGTCCTCCAACCTGCGCCAGAACGCGGGCACTTTTGCCAGCAACAACCGCGAATTCCAGGTTGAAGCCGGGCGCTTCTTTACCAAAGTCGAGGACCTGCAGCAGGTGGTGGTTGGAATACGCAACTCCCGTCCGGTATACCTGCGCGATGTGACGGAAAAACTGGTGGATGGTCCCGCCGAGCCGGACAGCTATGTGCTTTTCGGAACGGCCGCGGGGTCTACCCCAACGGCGAAAAAGGCCGCTGCTGGTGATCCCGCGAAGCAGAGTGCAGCCGCAGTGGGCGAATTTCCGGCCGTTACCATTACGATCGCCAAGCGCAAAAGTACGAACGCGACGGAGATCGCCGAGCGCGTGCTGCACCGCGTCGATGAACTGCGCGGCAACTTGATTCCCTCTGACCTGACCGTCAGCGTTACTCGTAACTACGGCGAAACGGCCCGCGACAAGTCGAACGAATTATTGAAGCACCTGCTGATCGCGACGCTCTCAGTTACGCTGCTGATCGCTTTGGCACTCGGCTGGCGCGAATCCGGCGTGGTGCTGCTGGCGGTGCCGGTCACGTTGGCGTTGACGCTGGCAATCTTCTATCTCTACGGCTACACGCTGAATCGCGTCACACTCTTCGCGCTGATCTTTTCCATCGGCATTCTCGTCGACGACGCCATCGTGGTGGTCGAAAACGTAGTCCGCCATTTCCGTCTGCCGGAGAGCCGCGGGCGTTCACTGGCGGAGGTCGCGGTCGAGGCCGTGGACGAAGTCGGGAATCCGACCATCCTCGCCACCTTTGCCGTGATTGCCGCCATTCTTCCCATGGCATTCGTGCGCGGCTTGATGGGTCCGTACATGCGACCTATCCCAGTCGGTGCCTCGGCTGCCATGATTTTTTCTCTCCTGGTGGCCTTCGTCGTTTCGCCCTGGGCGGCTCTGCGTCTGCTGCACGGTTACGCCGAGCGCAAGGATTCGGACGGTCACGAGAAGGAGGGCACAACTACTCGCCTCTACCGCCGCCTGATGACGCCGCTGATTCAAAACGGCAAGCGCCGGGCTATGTTTCTGGCCGGCGTGGTGACGCTGCTGCTGCTTGTCTGCGTGCTGGTGCCGCTGAAACTGGTGCAGGTGAAGATGCTGCCCTTCGACAATAAAAGCGAGTTCCAGGTCATCGTCGACATGCCCAATGGAACCACGCTGGAGCAGACCACGGCGGCGGCGCAATCGCTGGGACACTACCTGGCCCAGCAACCCGAGGTGCTGAATTACCAGGTCTACTCTGGAACCTCCGGTCCGTATAACTTCAACGGTCTGGTTCGCCACTACTTCCTGCGCAGCCAGTCCAACCAGGCGGACATCCAGGTCAACCTGCTTCCGCGACAGGAGCGCAAGGCGCAGAGCCACGAAATAGCCCGCCGCCTGCGCCCCGGACTGCAAAGGATCGCGCAGCAGTACGGCGCCCGCATCAAGGTGAGCGAGGTTCCGCCCGGACCTCCGGTGCTACAGACCCTGGTGGCCGAGGTCTACGGCCCGGACTACAAGGGGCAGACCGAGCTGGCGCGGCAGATCAAGCAGATTTTTCAATCTACTCCCGGCGTTGTTGACGTCGACTGGTACGTGGAAGATCCGCAGGCGAAGTACAACGTCAGCGTCGATCTCGACAAGGCTGCGCTTCATGGCGTCTCGGCAGGCGATGTCACCCGTAGCATGCAGATAGCCTTGGGCGGAGCCGAAGCCGGCCTACTGCACATACCGCAGGCGCGCGAAGATGTGCCAATTCGCGTGCGGCTCGGCCGCGCGGAGCGCTCCGGCATAGACCAACTGTCGAGCATCAAGCTGCCAACCGCCTCAGGGTCTCAGGTGTCTCTCGGCGAGGTGACAAGCACCGATCAGGGCACGATCGACCAGAGTATCTATCGCAAAAACATGGAGCGGGTGGTGTACGTGACCGGAGACGTGGCCGGCCAGGAGGAGAGCCCCGTTTACGCCATCATGAAGATGAACGAGGCCATCGACAAGCTCAAAACGCCGGATGGCTACAGCGTCAAGCGTTACAACGCAGCGCAGCCGGAGAGCACCTCCCGCTATGCCCTGAAGTGGGATGGCGAGTGGCACATCACGATAGAAGTATTCCGCGATCTTGGACTGGCGTTCGCGGCCGTTCTGGTGCTGATCTACGTGCTGGTGGTGGGCTGGTTCCGCTCGTTCATAACGCCGCTGGTCATCATGGCTCCCATTCCGCTGACACTGGTTGGAATCCTTCCCGCGCACGCGCTGATGGGGGCGTTCTTTACCGCGACCTCTATGATTGGCTTCATTGCCGGGGCCGGCATCATCGTTCGCAACTCGATCATACTGGTCGACTTCATCGAACTGCGGCGCGCGCACGGAATGAGCCTGGAAGAGGCCGTAGTCGACGCCGGGGCAGTGCGCTTCCGGCCGATGCTACTGACCGCTGCGGCCGTGGTGGTCGGTGCCAGTGTCATTCTGTTCGATCCGATCTTTCAGGGGCTGGCCATTTCGTTAATGGCAGGAGAGGTCGCATCCACGGTCTTGTCGCGCATGGCAGTGCCAGTCCTGTACTACCTCAGCCAACGGCACCTTGCGCTGCCGCCGGCGTCGGACGCTCCGGAGATACAACCGGCACATGCCTCTGAATCCGTGTAACGCTCAACCTGCGAATGCATTTATCTTTTCGGAGGTGAGTATGACAGTGGAACGTGGACTTCGGCTCTTGGCAGGAATCTTTGTCCTGGCATCGGTTGCCTTGGGTGTAACGGTGAGCTCGTATTGGTTGTTGCTGACGGCTTTTGTCGGATTGAATCTGTTGCAGTCTGCTTTTACGAATTGGTGTCCGGCAATGGTGATTCTGCGCCGATTTGGCCTGCGGTGAACGGGTGAGACATGGCGACAATCGTGCAAGTCGAGTTCTCGGAAAGCCTGGTTCAAACCCGCAAGGAGATTCTCGTCCAACAAGGGCACACCGTAGAATCTCTGATCGGCTTAGAACAGGCGTCGGCATTTAGACCGAAAGACAGCGGCATTGATCTGGTTGTAATTGGGCATACCGCTCACTGGAACGAGCGCGCTCGGCTCATCAGCTATTTCAAGCAAGTGCTTCCAGGGGTGCCGTTGATAGCGCTTCTGCGCATGGGTGACCGGAGTTTCAGTGGAATTTACCTCAACGTCCGCGCCGATGACCCAGCGGGTTGGAAACCACCCGCAGCCACGCCAGCGGTTGCTCAGGAGTTTATTTCCGAAGCTTCCGAGTGGCGGTACAATGGTCATCGGTGAAATCAAAGGCGCAGAAGAGGGCACCAGAAGTGACTGACGCGACCTTGGAGAATAGAAGCATGAAAAACCAAGAGTTACATTTCAGTTCCTTCAAAAACCCCTTCAATTTGCTTGAGCCAAGAATAGTGCGTGTAAGTAATGCGAAAGTGGCGGAATTGGCAGACGCACCAGACTTAGGATAGGAATTAGGGGTTTTTGCACTTGTATGCACCATTATGCACGATAGCGAAAACCCCTTTATTATGCGTGGTTTAGATCGGCCAACCTGTTTGCACCATCATGCACAAAACTGCACTTTTTCACATTGAAGTGGTGACCAAATTGGCTACCAAGAATCTGGCATTCTGGGCAACGATCAACCCATGAACGACGAACAATGCTTGGATGAACGGCAAAGCGTGAAAGAGATTGCTGAGATTAAAGGGTTGGTCGCTGGCAGTACATCAATACTGTTTCAGAAATACCAACAAATATCCACGCGCCCTAAACAGTCGTCAAGCTCCCCCGCCATAGGCACCATTTGCACAGAATGAGCACCAGTTAGCAGGGGTAGCTAAGCCACCTTGCTCTACAAGTTACGGTACAGTTGATAAAACACCGCTAACTAACGATCCTCCGACGACACCGTCAATGCCAATGATGCCGACCTCGACTGTTTCTCCGCCAGCGAGGGCCAAGACCACGGAAGCGAGTCCCTCTTATAGCGCGCCGTATTTTCGACATACGAGCGGAAACACAACTGGCTGCTCTCTTCAAATTAACTCAAAAGTGCTAGCCGACCAGGAGACTTGTCAGGCTGTCGGGCGGGGAGCAAGCTGACCGCATATTCTTCTTGCAGTATTAGCGGCTTAGACAAAGGGTGAACTAATGGGACTCATCATCGCGGTACTCACCCTATTATGGTGGATTTACCTCTTCATTACGTGGCGACGACGCAAGGTCTGGCAGCGCCAACGCGAAAGAGACGAAGAACGGGCATTTCTGCTGGCGCGGAGTCTGGTATCGCTGCCCAATCTACAGGTTGCCGAACTGGAACGTATGGCGGCACTCGTGGAAGAGATCAAAGTAAGAGTCTAATCGCTGCGTGTATCGCTTAACGACGGACTAGGCGGTCAAACGCGTTAATGCACCGCTCCCCTCCACTCGCGGCGCTCGCCGTTCTGCTCGAAATTGGTCGCTTAATAACATTAGTTGAACCTTGTGCCTCCCAACGCTGGTTCTGCCGCTAGGACCCCGGCTTCGGGGTGAACCGATTGCACGAACCCCAAATTTTCAGCAACTGTCGCAGATTCGGTGCAGTTAGCAAGGCCGGTGGAGAGATTCAGGGTTAATTCACCGTATTTTCTTGCCGGAACTCACATCAGAGTGGCAGAATTTCAATATCTGCTGAATCGAAAGGTTTCGCATTGGACACGCAATTCAGTCCGCGTCCTCGCCTTCCTGTCTTTATTCGTAGGGTCATTCTCAACGGTCTGACTGTGTCTACCTGTTTGATCTGCCAGAACGTGTATGCCAGCCCCACGCCTTCGCGGTTTGACGATGGTGGAAACATTGCACAAATGCAGGGGATAGGTCATGACTGCTAACCAAATTCTATTCGAACGGAAACTGCTTGAGCGGACCGACGGGATATTGATCGAATCTCGCTGTAAGTACTGCGGACAAATCCTACTGGGCAAGGCTATCTTTGGAGACCTGTTGGAGCAAGAGCAGCAACATACGGATCAATGTGGTCGAGGTACGGAAAGAAAAAAGGCTGCTGGTAGCAGCCCGGGAAGTATAAATCATACGCTCAGAAAGATAACCAACTCTGGCCTGTGATGGCAAGAAAAAACGTTTGGGACCGTGCTATTCCGTCTTTGCTGCCGTCCGGATGGCCCACCGTTTCCGCCGCTTTGGTGTTCAGTTTCTCATCGGCATGACGACAATATTCTCCATGGGCGTCTTCTCCACCCAATAGGCGATCATCAGCAGGTCCGATGAGGTGAACTCGACGTTTCCGGGCCGGGGGGTTCCGTCGTTGAAGATGTGTTTATCAAGGATTGTATGAAGCAAAGGGAGAGCAATGCCGAGTACATCAGAAGCCTCCCTCTCGTTGTAGAGCTGTTTCACCGGCATCTTTAAGTTGTGCATAGTGGCACCTGTCGAATTGGAGGACGATCCTTTGTAACGGCTTGGCGCGGTCACGGATATCGGGTAAAGTTCTAAGCAGGCACTCTGCTTTTGCCCTATTAACCATGCTGCCACTGGTTTTCAGCGCACAAGACTGAATTTTGCTTCTCCGTTTCCCGAAAACAGACCGGGGCACTGCTGATTGCTGCCTGTATCGTGGCTGCCATTCGGCTTCGGGGTGAACCGATTGCACGATCACCCAAGGTCATTGCGGCCATTTCGGATTCAGTGCAATTGGCAAAGATGGTATTAGGAGAAATCCAGCGTTAGTTAAGCACTTCTCTCAGAGAATCCGAACCAGCCCAGTACAGAAACAGCCGCATTTAGTAATGTGGATGCCTCAGCGATCATAATTCACAATTGAACAACCGCTATTTTATGCCGACTCACTTAATGCGCCATGAGCTTTCGACTTCTTGGCAAGGCTAAAGCGATGGTCCTGATACGATTTTCAGTGTTTCACCTGATATTTCAACGCAGTGTATAAAAGTTTCGAAATATTCGTCTTGTTGAGTTTCAAGAATTGGGGCAAATACTCGTCGCGACAGAGGTTAGCGTCCCATATCTGGTCATTTCTTACCGCAATGCGAGCAAGCCTTCCCGCCTGCTCCTTGGACATTTTATCGAAATACGGCACAAGCAGCCTGATCCGATACTCCGCTTCTCGAAAGCTATGTGCATGTCTTTCGACAGCCTCCAGCAATGTCCCAATGACAACAGATGGCCACTTTCTTCCGATTGCATCCATAAGTATTTGCGAATCTATTCCACTAGACGGGATGCGTTGCCTCTGGAGATGTGAAATAAATCCGTATGGATTTGTCTTGTCGATCGATAGTGGGATTATCAGCACCGTTGATTGACGGCGCTTCATAATAAAGCCAAGTTCTTGACCACACCACTCGGAAGCTTTGAATGCCTCACTTAGGAGAGGGACAAATATCCTGCATTCCTTAAGTTCCGAAATGATACGCTTTTGCCACACTTCAGACACTTTCAAGTCATCATGCGCCAGAAATGATTTGATGCCGATTTCGTCCAATGCCGTCTTAATAGCAGCTCCGTACTTTTTGTCCACCGTGGAGTAACTGATAAAGGCTTTGGTATCCATGCTTTCTCGTTTCAGCTGGACGCTCCTTTAAATTGTGCAACGCACGAATCGCATCACTATGTGGTAGGCGGGTTCATAAATCTCGTTGTGTTGTTCGTTAGGTGTGATTGAACCGTGAAAGAGAGCGTTGCGGAGGTTGTAGGTTACGTCTACGAGGGCGGAGAAGATTTTTTCGGGGTCTTGGATAAAGTTAGTGGCTCCGAAGCGCAGAACATCTTGCGAACCGTGCGGAGCCAGCACGCTGATAACTTTTCGAGGGGCAACGCAGTTGTGCATCGATAAGAATATTGTTCGGTACTCCGCTTTAAGCACTTGAAAGGAAGGCTCGTCTTCGAGCTCCCGGCGGTCATGCACTTTCTGGATGAAAGTGAATCCCGCCCTTGTCTTTGTAGCAATCATTTCAAGCGAGACCTGACCATTCGACGGATAGTCACGCCTTACGCGAAAGTCCCGCTTCAACCTGTGAAGTTGGTCGTCAGAATGCCCGTTATGTCCGATATCTACCGTATCGAACGAAACTCTTCCCCTGCGACCAACAACAAGGCAGCTCTGTAATAAAACATGAAGCTGTTCGACATTAAGCCGAAACCTTTCCGCTTCCTGACTATGGTCCTGCCAGCCACCCTGAGCACCCTGCGCCAGGGCCTGATTCCAAGTGAGAATCGGAACAATGCGGTTATACACTACATTGTTGCCGTTCTTCACATGGTCCAGGAGTTCGTGGTCTGTCAAATCACCAAAAGTATCTGTCATCCATGCGTTGAACGGAATCCACGCTTTAATAAAATGGCTAAACCAATCGATGCGGGCGGAATCGCGCCATTGCTTCCAGTTATCTTTCAGGTTCGGCATTGTAGCTCTCCTGCAAGTATTTCAGTGCGGCAGATTCCGACTCTTCAATTGCAATCTCCACGGCCCGCTTTGCTTGACGGAGCAAGGTCCTTGCTTTGGCACGTGCGTTGAGCATCTCATGAAATTGTTTCTCGACTTTGGGCGCTGCGGCACAAACAGCTGCTGGCACCGGTATGCACATCAGGTCTTCTTCCCCAAAGCGTGGATGGTGCGAACCATCGCGCGACCACTTCAATATGACTTGCACCGGTTGGGACCGTAAAAAGACCATCAAGGCTGCACGGCTTAGTGTTGGTTTTTCCGGATTGTGCGGGCGCAACACGATGAATTCTGAAGAACCAACAGCTTGCACACCCGACATAGCGCGAACCAAAGCAATTTCGCGGAGATAGGCCCGTAGTCGTGAGATAACGACATCGCCAGGAGCCAAACGCTTCTTTGAACTGCCAATATCGCGGGCGAGCGAAATAGGGTGTTCATCGTCCAAGACCGGTTGCAGTGCATCGGTCAAGTCGAAATTGCGCACAAATTCCCTTTGTGTAGCTGCAGTTGGATCGAACATGTCTCTGATCGCTTTATAGTGGTCCTCAAGCGGTTTGCCCGGCAAGTTGCTCAATCGATCTAGGAAGCCTTTCTTGGCGGGATGATAATACTCCGCATCGATGCGATGAGACGCGAAAGCCTCTGACGCTTTCCGCGTATACGAAAGCGGCTCAGACGGATGCCAGCCGGTGAGCCCCAATGCCGAAGTGATAGCCTCTTCAGCTTCGCGCAATTTGTGGGACGATAGCCTGTCGGAAACAAATGCTCCATCAATAGCTTCAGCGATCCTTTTCTTGAGAGCGCTTCCGAATTGGGAACTGGCATCCCGAACAGGTCTTCTTTACTAATAAACGCCACGAGTAGATTAGATTTAAGGCGATTTTTTAGTGCTTGTCCCTGCCGAGAAACCAGAAAGGCGATTAGCAAACGTGCATCAAGTGGGTCATGCGTTCGCATCTTGTAGCATGTTCCGGTGACGAGTGTGTTAAGAGGAATGTCTTGGGGGACCAGCGCGACTTTCTCAGCGAGACCCTTTACCTCGATCAACACCTCTCCCGGAATGACTCTGCCTTTCGGATACCGTTCCCAGTCACTCTTGCTTACACACCCCATGCCATTTGTACGGACAAACGGCGTTCGATATCTGCTGCCTGAAGGAAAAAAGGCAAATCATCAACAATGCCCTCTTCACGCGGAATGATCTGAGTGTTCTCGTAAATGACGCGATACCCTTGTGCCACCAAGTCTTTAAACGGCGATGGCCACGAAGGGCGTCGTAAGCAGCTAAGGCATTCTTGCTGAAGAATTCGGCATCGAGTCGGAATTTATGGTTGTCCTCAAGTACCGCACTCAGCTTGAATACCGTTATATCCAGCCTCTTTGACAATTCCTGAAAACGATTGTTGTCAAAGAGGCCTACACGAAATAACTTAGGTTTTCTTTTTTCGCAAATTCCTGAAATGCTTCGGCAATGCCGTCTTTAGTGAGCCCATCATGGTTAAAAAGGTCGTGCTTGACTATCCAGTGACCGTGAGTGTCGCGTAAAAGCTTTCCATCATCACCTCGCGCAATGAGCTTGTCGCCGCTGGTGTCTTTACTTTCCACTCGTTGTGTCGCAAAGAATATGTTGTAGTCATCCATCTTCTTGCAGAGCGGCCCAGCTTTGTGATCATCGTTCCATTTTTGCACGAACAAGACACTAGTCTTGGTGCCCGTGTGTGGCTTGAACGTGTTAGAGTGCAGTCCAACTACCGCCAAAATGCGGCATCGATCGGGATGAAGTTCCGCACGCGCAAGTCACTTTCGTTGCTGAAGCGGCTTTGGGGTAGCACTATCGCCATGCGTCCTCCTGGCTTAAGAAAGTCGAGATTGCGCTCGATAAACAGCAAGTCACGTCCGACTGCAGTTTCTAGTCGCCTAAGGAACCATCCTTGTTAATTTTATGGGCAAGGTCGTAAGGGGCAAGCATGTCACTTTGCTTGATGTCGCCCGCGAATGGCGGATTAGCCATGAGAACATCAAAACGAAAATTTCGACAGTCACCTTTGTTAGTCTGAAGCTTGCGCAGCTTCTTCCAACCCTCGTGATAGACATCGACCCAGTCTTCTTGCTTCGTAGTCTCGTCCCATTTCTTCCAATCGAGTGTGTTTAAGTGAAGAATGTTGATCTCTCCGTCGCCTGCAATGAGGTTAAGACAACGGGCAACACGGACGCTCTTCTCATCGAAATCGATTCCAAACACCTTCTCGCGCGCATATTCAATACAACGCGGCGGTTTTTCGTCCATTGTGAACAGATGTGACTGTACCCTCGTCTTCAAGAATTGCTTTCCAGACATGAAAAATGGAATGTACAGGAAAGCCGGCGGAGCCGCACGCTGGATCAATTAGCATCTCGTCCTCCTGAGGGTTAAGCATCTTCACACACATGTCTATGACCCACCGGGGCGTAAAGTATTGACCCTTTTCCCCTTTGGATGATTTGTTGACGAGATATTCAAATGCATCATCGACCACGTCAAGATTGGAGTTGAAGAGCTTCCATTCCTCCAGTGAGCCCACGCAGACCTGAAGATGATCGGGGGTAAGCCTAATTTTGTCATCGGCGGGAAAAACGCCACTCCACTTTGCTTTAGCTTCGTCGAAAAGTCCCTGGATAGCAGTCTTAAGCTGGGCAGCTGTATTTTGATTGCGAAATCGTAGATATTTCTGACCGTGCCATTTCTGATGGCAGGCGAGCTCATCGTAGAGTTTGGTAAAGACGAGCTTGAAGACTTCCTCGAAGACATCCACGCCAGCATTAGCGAGCACTTCGTCTTCGAGGTCCTCGATGATCTGTCGCAGCGAAAGGGCCTTTAATCCCTCCGATTCACGCTGTTTCTCTTTCTCGATGAGCGTCTCAATTGTCCACGGCTTCCCAACAATGTCCTCGATGGTTTGGTGCGCGGTCGGTAGGTCAGGGATGATAATGAAGTAGTTCGGGTTCTTGCGATGCCAGACAACCTCCCGCAGCCCATCGCTCCAAAGCGCGAGTGGCGCACCCGTCGCGTGGCAGTAGCTTTTGAGCTGGTCTTTACCGGTTTTTTCAGTCGGCTGTTTTACCTCGACGATGATATAAGGCACGGTTGGGCGGTCTGCATCGAAGACCACGATATCCGCACGCTTGGATGAATCACGCCCGAAGGTGATAGGGTATTCGACTGCGAGGCGAGCAACTGGATACTTGTAGTCGTGTTCGAGGCGACGGAGCCAAAGCTGACGAATGATTTCTTCCGGCTTGGCAATGACCTCCTTTGCCCGCGCGCAGCATTTCAGATAGTACTTACCGTTCTTCTCGAAGAGAGCGGCGTTAACGGAAGCGATACTCTTCGCGCTGAAAATGTCAGCGAGAACTGGCCGTCTGAGTCGGCCAGGAGTTCATCGATAGTCATAGCAGTCTCCCGTAAGGCAGCTACAGCTTCACGCGCCAGTGCGCAATTCAGACTTTCCCACAGCGGTTCATCCGCAGGGAGCCAATCTTGTTGGGCTGAGATGCTGGATTTTAGCACTAATTGGCTAGCAAAGCTGCTGAAAACACTCGGTTAACGCAAATCCCTGGAGGAGAGCCGCGTTTCGGACCAGTTGATGCGGCTCTTGCAGTTGGGGGCTGCAATGGTTCGCTCCAACCGAAAAAAAGGGGAAAGCGGCTTCCTGCCCTTAATTGAACCGCTCAATGCCCAACGGTTGCGAGAACTTGGCTAGACCGACGCCAGTTTGAGACTGTGAACCTCAATTGACCGTAATATCCGTGTTTCTCGTCTGCTGCTGTCGTTCCCCCTTGTCTTCCTCCGCCATCCCGATTGCCAAAGCCGGTTCAGTTCCTGCCACCATCACTTGCAGCAAAGCTGGTGCATATCGTTCCGTGTTGGACCAGACCGTATAAACAACATTCGTGATTTGTTTATCCGTTGGAACCGCGTCAAAGAGCGGCATATCCCCCCGGCATCGAAGTTCCCCGTCGTCCCAATCCATCTCAAAACGAACGAATTTGAGCTGCCAGTTTGCCAAGCTGAGCGCTTCACAGATGGCTTGACGACGATTTGCTGGGACAAAGAAAGGGATGAAGCCACGAACCACCAATGCCGAATCGCTAACGGAAATGCGGATACGAATGCTGGTGGGGTCGCAATGAGCTTGGAAAAAAAGGCCATCTTCGTCAATGGTGACTGACGTTACATCGCGTTGACGTAGCAATTCTTCGATTCGTTTTAGCAGTTCCAATTTGCCCTCCTGCCCACTGGTGCGTCCTTCGTTGCAAGCCGTCTCAAAGCCCGAGATTGGAAATCACCAACGACGCACCTCAAGCCGGGAGGTCTTCATG
>CAWFVJ010000007.1:0-209555 GCA_963819175.1 uncultured Acidobacteriota bacterium | reverse complement strand
CACCGAAGCGCTGCCCGCCAAACTGCGCCTTGCCGCCCAGCGGTTGCTGGGTAATGAGCGAGTAAGGTCCGATTGACCGCGCATGGATCTTGTCGTCTACCAGGTGCGACAGCTTCAGCATGTAGATGTAGCCCACCGTCACCGGCTGTTCGAAGCGATCGCCGGTCATGCCGTCGTAGAGTACGGTCTTACCCGAAGCGGGCAGGCCCGAACGCTCCAGCAGCGCCTTGATCTCTTTCTCCTTGGAACCGTCGAACACCGGCGAGGCGAAGAACGCCCTGTCCTGCATGCCTTCGGCGATCTTGAGCAAGGCATCATCGTCGAGCCCTGTGAGGTCGGCGGCAAACGGCATGTCCTTAAACAACTCCGCAATGCCCTCGCGAACGGCTTGGGCCCGCGTGCCGTTGGACATCAGCTCGGCGATCTTGCGACCGATTTCTTTACCGGCCCAACCCAGGTGAGTCTCCAGAATCTGACCCACATTCATACGGCTGGGGACGCCCAGCGGATTCAGTACGATCTCCACCGGCGAACCGTCTTCCATATACGGCATGTCCTCTTCCGGCAGAATGCGCGCGATGACGCCCTTGTTGCCGTGGCGTCCGGCCATCTTGTCGCCCACCGAAAGCTTGCGCTTCATGGCGATGTAAACCTTCACCAGCTTGATCACGCCGGGAGGAAGTTCGTCGCCCTTTTGCAGCTTCTCGACTTTTTCGCGGACGATCTTTCGCAGCACGTCGATCTGCCGCGAAGTCATTTCCTCGATTTCGTCGATCTGCTCGTTCACTCGCGGATCTTTGTCGTTGTACTTGATCCGCTTGAGGTTGCGGGTCGAAATGCGTTCGATGGTCTCGCGGTCGAGCATCGCGCCCTTGATCAACAAGCGCTTGTTGGTGCGCTCGTCGTGCAGGTCGGCCTGGACTTCCTTGCCGCCCAGCAGGTTCTCCAACCTCTTCAGGCGCTCGTCGGTGAGAATTCGAATCTCGTCGGCGAGGTTCTTCTCCAACCGCTCAATCTGCTCGCCCTCGATCTGCTTGGCGCGTTCGTCCTTTTCCTGGCCCTTGCGCGAGAAAATCTTTACGTCGACCACCGTGCCCTCGATACCCGGAGGACAAGTGAGCGAAGCGTCGCGCACGTCGCCGGCCTTCTCGCCGAAGATCGCGCGCAGCAGCTTTTCTTCCGGCGTGAGCTGGGTCTCGCCCTTGGGCGTGACCTTGCCGACCAGGATGTCCCCGGCCTTCACGGTGGCGCCGATGCGAATAATGCCGCTCTCGTCCAGATCGCGCAACGCGCTTTCACTCACGTTGGGAATGTCACGCGTGACTTCTTCCGGTCCCAGCTTGGTGTCGCGCGATTCGATCTCGAACTCCTCGATGTGGACGGAGGTGTAGTAGTCCTCCTTCACCATCCTCTCCGAAACCAGAATCGCATCTTCGAAGTTGTAGCCGCGCCAGGGCATGAAGGCCACCAGCACGTTGCGTCCAAGCGCCAGTTCTCCGCGGTCTGTGCAGGGACCGTCGGCGATCACCTCGCCCTTCAGCACCCGTTGCCCCTTCTTGACGATCGGCTTCTGGTTGATGCAGGTGTTCTGGTTCGAGCGTTTAAACTTCGTGAGCTGGTAGATGTCGCTGCCAACCTCGCGCGAAAGCTGTGTCGGATGATGTTCGCCCTCCACGCGCACGATGATGCGTTGCGAGTCGACCGAATCAATGATGCCGTTGCGCCGCGCCAGCACTACCGCTCCCGAGTCGCGGGCGGTGACGCCTTCCATGCCGGTGCCGACAATCGGCGCCTGCGCGCGAAGCAGCGGAACCGACTGGCGCTGCATGTTCGCGCCCATCAGCGCGCGGTTGGCATCGTCGTGTTCCAGGAACGGAACCAGCGAGGCGGCCACGGACACCAATTGCTTGGGGCTGACGTCGATGTAGTCGACCTCCGTGCGGCTCACCAGGACAAAGTTGCCGGCCTTGCGGGCATTCACCAGCTCGGTAACGATCATCCCGTTGTCGTCCAGTTCGGCATTCGCCTGGGCGATGACCCACTTGTCCTCTTCCCAAGCCGACAGATAAAAGGAGAACGGTTCGTAATCGATGGGCCGCTTGCGGCGGGCGATCAGGTCGCTATTGACCTTAAGCGCCTCCGGCTTCTCGATGTGGTCGCCAACCTTGAAGTCGCTGTCACCGGCATTGACCACGGTAATGAAGTCGAGCACACGCCCGGTCTTGACACGGCGGTACGGCGACTCGATAAATCCGTAATCGTTGATGCGCGCATAGCAGCTTAGAGACGAAATCAAACCGATGTTCGGACCTTCCGGCGTTTCAATCGGGCAGATGCGCCCGTAGTGCGTCGGGTGCACGTCGCGCACCTCGAATCCGGCACGCTCACGAGACAGGCCGCCCGGGCCAAGTGCCGAAAGACGCCGCTTGTGCGTGATCTCAGAAAGCGGGTTCGTCTGGTCCATGAACTGGGACAACTGCGAAGAGCCGAAGAACTCGCGTATCGCCGCCATCACCGGTTTGGCGTTCACCAAGTCGTGCGGCATCGCCGTCGACATCTCCTGGTAGACGCTCATCTTTTCCTTGATGGCCCGTTCCATGCGCACCAATCCGATGCGGAACTGGTTCTCCATCAATTCGCCAACCGCGCGGACGCGCCGGTTGCCGAGGTGATCGATGTCGTCGACCGAGCCGATGTTCTTGCGCAGTTTGAGCAGGTAGCGGATCGTCGCGTAGAAATCGTCCGGCTCCAGGGTGCGCAGCTTGCGATCGGTAGCGTCGGCGTTGTCGAACAACTTGATGTTGAACTTCATGCGGCCGACGGCCGAAAAGTCATACTTCCGCGAATCGAAAAACATTCCGTGGAACAGCGCGGTCGCTGTATCCAGCGTCGGCGGGTCGCCCGGGTCGCAGCTTGCGGTAGATTTCGATCAGCGCTTCCTGCGGGGTCTTTACCGAATCGCGGCGCAACGTTGCACTGATGATCGTGCCTACGTCGTCGCGCTCCGGGAAGAAAATGTCGATCTCGGCGATGCCGGCATCGATGAACTTCGAAATCTTGTCCGCCGTAATCTCCGTGTTGGCTTCCAGCATGACCTCGCCGGTGTTGGTGTCGACGATGTCGGCTGCCGTATACGCACCTTCAAGATCACCGAGATCGATTTCGATCTCGCTCACTTTGGCCTTGTGGATATCCTTCAGGATCGAGGGCGAAACCTTACGGCCGGCGTGCGCTACCTCCTCGCCGCTCTTGCTGACAACCCGATGGCTGAGTTTCATTCCCAGCAGGTTCGTCGGCCGGGTGACGCCCGGTTCCATCGTCCAGTAGATCTTCTTGTCCTTCAGTGCGAGGCGGTCGACGGTGTAGAAGGTGCGCAAAATATCTTCATCGGAACGCAACCCCAACGCGCGCAGGAAAATAGTCCCCAGGAACTTGCGCTTGCGGTCGATGCGAACATACAAAACATTCTTTTGATCGTATTCGAATTCGACCCACGAACCGCGATAAGGAATGATCTTTCCCAGGAAATAAGTGCGGTTGCTGGCGGTCTCGAAAAACACTCCGGGAGAGCGGTGCAACTGGCTGACGATGACGCGCTCAGTGCCGTTGACGATGAAGGTACCGTTCTGGGTCATCAGCGGAATGTCGCCGAAGAAGACCTCCTGCTCCTTGATATCGCGGATCGTCTTGTTGCCGGTCTCGGGGTCTTTGTCGAAGATCGTCAACCGCATCGTGACCTTCAGCGGCGCGCTATACGTCATGCCGCGCTCTTCGCACTCGGCCACGTCATATTTCAATTGCAAGCCGACGGGATCGCCGCATTTGTTGCAGAAATCGGGGGTATTCGCGTTATAGGTGCCGCACTTCGTGCAAAGCACTTCGCCCGGATGAAATGGATCCGTAACCACGGTTGCGCCGCAATTGCGGCAGGTTGTGCGCAGATGATGCAGTCCCTTGAGGTGACCGCACTTGCAGTCCCAGTTGCCGATGGCGTAATCGACAAACTCCAACTGGGAGACATTGCGAAAATCCGTGATCGGAAACACGGACTGAAAAACAGCTTGCAAACCTGCGTCATCGCGCTCGCTCGGCAGCCAATCCATTTGTAGGAAGCGGTCGTAGGAACGCTTCTGCACCTCAATCAGATTTGGAATCTGGATGGTCGCTGGAATTTTTGAAAAGTCGAGTCGCTTGCGAAGGGGAGTGATCTTATCAACCATTGAATGCTCCTAGAAATTTCCCGCGGAACGCGCACGCGAGAACCACCGCGCGAATATTCGCGCAACGACAGCTGTCGCCCAACTACTGGGCGCCAAAGAACAGCCGCCAACTCATTTGCAATGGAATCTCCCGCGACAGCCGGTGGAAGCTGTCTATTCGAGATCCCTCCGGGAATGCCGACATCGATCCCGGATAAGACTTGAAACTGCCGAGGAATTGCAGTAAAACCCTAGATTCACCTCGTTGCACGCGATCCGAGCCCAAACACACCAAGCGGGAAGATCGTTTGGGCAAACGGCCATAAACGCCCATAGGAGCAAATCTCTCCCTGGGCGCCATCCGAGGCGTCTTGTGATCTTGCGGCCCGAATGCTCGGGCGTTCCGGTACTCATCGCTTGCACCGGAAACGAAATATTTTATTCCCCGCGCCAGTTAATTGAAGGCCTGTCTCCTGGCTAGCCTCATCCACCGCAGATAACGGCCGCCAGTGCCAATCCAACGCTTTGCAAACTATGTACGACTCAGCCCAGCTCCCGCCCCGCAATCGGGCTCCGCAGAGGCCGTCGTAGTCAACTACTCATTTCCGGGAATGCCGCAGCCCTAGCAATTAGATGACCGCTTTTCTTCCACGGCTTCAAATTTCTACGCAACAACACAGGATGGGCTTTGCCTCCATGAACCAAGCCCACTGTGAGCAATACTTTGTACATGTCGCTCACACGTACCTACCTAAACTTGTCAAACTTCAAATGGCTGTTCCGCAAGCCATCGGGAACATGCCATGCGAATGTGCAGACACAAATCAGCGCGTCCGGCAAAAACAATCCAGACTCCAAGGTTATCACCTTAGCATAACGCATCCAACACTAAAGCGGGTTACTTTTTTGGGTCGCGCTAAAAAATCGCTTCACGGTTCCGCATATTACCGGCCGGGCGCTAACGCCCGGCTCGTTTGCGTGATATATCCACCGGCCCTGCTTACTTAACCTCGACTGTCGCTCCCGCATCGGCGAACTTCTTCCGGATCGTCTCGGCTTCATCCTTCGAGACACCTTCCTTCACCGGCTTGGGCGCGCCGTCGACCAGATCCTTGGCTTCTTTCAAGCCCAAGCTGGTAACTTCGCGTACAGCCTTGATAACATTGATCTTGTTCGCACCCGCGGCCATGAGAATGACGCTGAATTCCGTCTTTTCTTCGACCGGAGCCGCTGCCGCCGCGCCTGCACCGGCGGCCACCGCGACTGGAGCTGCAGCCGCAGCCGAGACCCCAAGACGCTCTTCCAACTTCTTCACCAATTCCGCCGCTTCAAGTAGCGACAACCCGACAATCTGTTCTTCCAACTGCTGCAAATCCGCCATTTCGATTCTCCAATCTTGATCGTTATTCTTCTTGGTGTTGATTTCGTTATCTCCGTCTGCGGAAGAGCCTGAGACCTACGGACGGCCGCAACGCAATCACTGCGTGACTTAGGCCCGCTCCAACCACCCGGACAGCCATTACCGAGCCGGGGTGGAAATCTCGCCGCCGCGCCAGACACGCGACGAACTCGACACGCTCGAACGGGGCACCTGCCAGACATCGACTTCCTGCCCAGCAGGGCCGAACGGATAACAAAAACTTCTGGAGCGGCGTTCACCGCCCCGAACCCTCAGACCAATGGTCCGAACTTTTCACCCGAGCAGCCGCAAAACGGCAGCCGCCGGATACACCCAGCAGACGGCCGAACTAAGCAGCCGGCTCGCCGTCCTGGAATTTCTTCTTTTCCACACCCTGGTTGAGAACCACGGCGAGATTGCGTCCCACCGCGTTCGTCGCCGTAACCAATCGTGTTGCCGGAGCGCTCATCAGGAAGAGCAGCTTCGAGTAGAGCTCTGCCTTCGACGGCAGGTTGGCAAGCGCCACAATGTCTTTGGCCTGAATGACGCGGCCTTCGACGACTCCGGCCCTGAACTTCAGCTCCGGATTGTCTTTGGCGTACTTGGTGAGCGCCTTCGCCAGCGTCACCGGGTCGCCGCTCGTGTAGGCGATTGAAGTACGGCCCGCAAGGCTCTTTACGACGCTTTCAAAAGCCGTGCCCTGCGCTGCGCGCTCGGCGAACGTGTTTTTGACGACGCGATACTTTGCGCCAGTACCACGAATTGCCTTGCGCAGTTCATCGTCGTTGGCAACTGTCAGCTTGCCGAACTCGGCGACAAAGCCATTCTTAATGCTCTTTAATTCGCCGGCGAGCTGTTTTACCTGTTCGTGCTTTTTTGCTTTCGTGACAGCCATTGCTGATTCCTTCGAGATCCCGCGCAAATGCCCTTTGGCTCTGCCGGGTTGTTGGTCAATCTTCTGTCGTCCTACGCTTTCGCCGCGGCCTCAACCGGGGCCGTATCGATAGCTACGCCCGGACCCATGGTCGAACTCAGGGTGCAGCCCTTGATGTACTTGCCTTTGGCAACCGCCGGCTTGGCTTTGACCACCGCGGTAACAACCGTGGTCGCGTTTTCGACCAGCTTCTGGGAGTCAAATGAAATCTTGCCCACCGGCACATGCACCAGCGCCGTCTTGTCGGTGCGGAACTCGACCTTGCCGGCCTTCACCTCTTGCACCGCTTTAGCCACATCAAAGGTAACGGTTCCGGTCTTGGGGTTCGGCATCAGGCCGCGCGGGCCGAGCACTTTGCCCAGGCGTCCGACGGACTTCATCATGTCAGGCGTAGCGATCACGGCGTCGAAATCCGTCCAGCTTTCCTTCTGGATCTTCTCCACCATGTCTTCGCCGCCGACAATGTCAGCACCGGCGGCTTCGGCTTCACGCACTTTTTCGCCGCTGGCGATGACCAGCACCTTCTTTGATTTGCCAAGTCCGTGCGGCAGCACAACCGTGCCGCGCACCATCTGATCGGCGTGTTTCGGATCGACACCCAGTCTTAGAGTGAGATCCACGGTCTCGTCGAATTTGGCGAATTTCACCTTTTGCAACAGTGAAACCGCATCGGCGAGCGAGTAAGGGCGGTCTTCCACAGCGGCGCGCGCCTTGTCGATATTCTTCCCAGCTTTACGTCCCACTTTTCACTCCTAGTCTCCCACCGCGCGCGCCTTACGTGGTCCCAATCACTGGGGTACAGCGTGAGCCGTGGTGTTATCGACTTGCGGCATGCGCCGCAAGAAGTCTTTGGCTAACCGGCGACGACGTCCAGTCCCATCGACCTGGCCGTCCCCTTCACACTCTTAACGGCGGCATCCAGCGAAGCCGCGTTGAGGTCCGGCATCTTCTGCTTGGCGATCTCCAGCACCTGCTTTTCCGTAACCTTGCCAACCTTCTCCTTGTTGGGAGTGCCGGAGCCTTTGGCGATGTTGGCGGCACGCTTCAGCAGAATCGAAGCGGGCGGGGTCTTGGTGATAAAAGTGAAGGTCCGATCGCTGTAGACCGAAACCACCACCGGAACAATCAGGCCTTCGAGTTCCTTGCTGTTGGTCCGGGCGTTGAACTGCTTGCAGAACTCCATGATATTGATCTGCGCCTGGCCCAGAGCGGGGCCAACGGGAGGCGCTGGAGTGGCCTTGCCGGCCGCGATCTGCAACTTGACTTGTCCTGTAACCCTCTTTGCCATAACAACCTTTCTGTTTTTCGGTCCCGCCGCTTGACCGGCTTGCTTGACCAACCCGCGTTGGCGGCCCTGAGTCTAGGCTTTTCGGCTCAGGATGAGGCGCTTGGAAATCCCAAGCGACCGCGAAGGACCGTTTTGCCTTCGTTAACTTATGGTCTTCTCTACTTGTCCAAACTCCAACTCGACCGGAGTAGCGCGGCCGAATATGGTTACCATCACTTTCAGCGTCTCGCGGTCGTCATTCACCTCGTCGACGATCCCCTGGAAGGTCGCAAATGGGCCTTCGGTGATGCGTACCGATTCGTTCTTCTCGAACTTGACCTTGAGCTTCGGCTTCTCTTTGGAGTCGGCAACGCGGTAAATAATGTGTTGAACCTCCTCCTCGCTGAGCGGAGTTGGATCGTTGGCGGTGCCGACGAACCCGGTGACCCTCGGCGTGGATTTCACCACGTGCCAGACTTGATCGCCCTCTCCGCCGCTGCGAAAGCCCGTCAGATCCATCTCGACCAGAACGTATCCGGGAAAGAACATGCGCTCGCTGGTGTACTTCTTGCCGGCGCGCACTTCGGTCACCGACTCGGTCGGAATCAGCACCTTGCCAATCTTGTTCTCCAGATTGAAAGCGCGTATGCGCGATTCGAGCGACTCCTTAACTTTGCGCTCGAACCCCGAATAAGTGTGGACGATGTACCACTTCAGATTCGGGTTCTGGGGAACTTCTGGGGGAACGACAGCGGGAGTCTCGGGCGTTGTTCCCCCGCTCTGCTCCGCGTTCCCGCTGCTCCCCTCGTTTTTCGTAATCTCTTCCATAGATTTTGTCTCGCCCCAAACGCTATCGGCTCAACTCGGCGTTTGAGCGGTATCCTCGAAAGCTCAGGCGCGCCATCGCCGCACGGCTAGTGCTGGCCGAAGTAGCGAAAGACCGGTTCCAGCAAACGGTTGATCGTGCCGTCCACGACCCAGAAATAAATCCCAAACAGGAAAACCGTGACGATGACAACGGTAGTCGTGGCCTGCACCTCTTTCATCCCCGGCGTGGTTACCTTCTTCATCTCGGTGCGCACGTCGTTGTAAAAGTCTTTCGTCCGCTGCGGCCAATGCTTGATCCGTGTCGTAAGCCTGTTGTCGTCGATGCTTGCCACCACTGCCTTTGCCATTGCCAAATCCTATCGAGCGCGTCCCTTGCCGGAACGTCTACTGCTGCCTGCTGTCGCCACCGCACCGAGTCTCCGAGCGGATGGCAGGGGCGGAGGGATTCGAACCCCCAAGTCCGGTTTTGGAGACCGGCAGTTTAACCGTTGAGCTTACGCCCCTGTTTCTGTACCAGACCTCTCGATGCAAGAAGCCTTTGCCCGTCAGCTCTTCCCCGCCAACGCATTACTTGATTTCGCGGTGAGTCGTGTGCTTCCGGCACTTACGGCAGAACTTGCTGAACTCCAACCGCTCAGTCGTCGTCTTCTTGTTTTTCGTGGTCGAGTAGTTTTTGTCCTTGCAGTCGGTACACTGCAAAGTCACGATTTCGCGGGGCATGTTGAACTCCTTCTGTTAATCGCCTTGCGGCCAGGGCCGCTTGGCCTTGTCCGGGTCCAAGCCCGGATATCAGCGGGTACCTCGGCGCCCGCCGAGAATCCGGCAACGCGGATCGAACCGCCTTGCCACAATTAAAGTCTACTACGCAACGATTTCCGTGATGGTACCGGCGCCGACCGTGCGGCCGCCTTCGCGGATGGCGAAGCGCAACCCCTTCTCCATCGCCACCGGCGTGATCAGCTCGATCTCCACCGTCACATTGTCCCCAGGCATCACCATCTCCGTGCCTTCCGGCAGATGCGCCACGCCCGTCACGTCCGTCGTCCGGAAGTAGAACTGCGGCCGATACCCGTTGAAAAACGGCGTGTGCCGCCCGCCTTCTTCCTTCGACAACACGTACACTTCGCCCTTGAACTTGGTGTGCGGCGTGATCGAGCCCGGCTTCGCCAACACCATCCCGCGCTCCACATCTTCCTTCGCAATCCCGCGCAGTAGCATCCCGGCGTTGTCCCCGGCCATGCCCTTCGTCCAACTGCTTCTTGAACATCTCGACGCCCGTCACCACCGTCTTGCGCGTCTCCCGGAAGCCCACAATCTCGGCTTCCTCGCCCACCTTCACCTTGCCGCGCTCGATCCGTCCCGTCACCACCGTGCCCCGGCCCTGAATCGAGAAGATATCTTCAATCGGCATCAGGAACGGCTTGTCGACCGAGCGCTCCGGCAGCGGCACGTACTTGTCCACCGCCTCCATCAACTCGTCGATCTTCGCCTCCCACGCCGCCTCGCCGTTCAGCGCCCCCAGGGCACTGCCCCGGATCACCGGCAGATCGTTCCCCGGAAAGCCGTAGCCCGTCAGCAGCTCGCGCACTTCCAGCTCCACCAGGTCCAGCAGCTCGGCGTCGTCCACCGCGTCGCACTTGTTCAAAAACACCACCACGCACGGAACCCCTACCTGCCGCGCCAGCAGCACGTGCTCCTTGGTCTGCGGCATCGGCCCGTCGGTCGCCGCCACCACCAGAATCGCTCCGTCCATCTGCGCCGCCCCGGTGATCATGTTCTTGATGTAGTCGGCGTGACCAGGACAATCCACGTGCGCATAGTGACGGTTCGCCGTCTCATACTCCACGTGCGCCGTCGCAATCGTGATCCCGCGCTCGCGCTCTTCCGGCGCATTGTCGATCGAGTCGAACGAGCGGAAGACGATCTTCGGGTTGTGCTTCTGCAATACCTTCGTGATCGCCGCCGTCAGCGTCGTCTTGCCATGATCAATGTGCCCAATCGTCCCAACGTTTACGTGCGGCTTGCTGCGGTCAAATTTCTCTTTCGCCATTGCTTTCTGCCCTAGTATTACCTTTTGATTTTACGTACTGCCTTTGAGGACTTGGATCGGTCGCTTTGGAGCGGCCAAAGTTGTACTCACGCAATAAACCGGCGTGCGGAATCACATCGGCGCGGTAAGCGCGTCCAAGACACCGCCCACACGGCTACAAAACTATGGAGCTGATGATCGGGATTGAACCGATGACCTCTCCCTTACCAAGGGAGTGCTCTACCAACTGAGCTACATCAGCTTTCTAAACTCTATAAGAGGCTCACTTACAGGGAGTTAAGTACAAGTTTCTAACTATTTGCGCAAACTACGCGCATTTCCAAATTCTTGGAGCGGGAGACGGGAATCGAACCCGCGACCAACAGCTTGGAAGGCTGAGACTCTACCACTGAGTTACTCCCGCTCAATTCCCCAGAGGCCTTCACTCCGTTCATCCTGCTTACGAGATCCTTCGCTACGCTCAGGATTTCGGCTCGAGGCTCCCGGCGATGCGCGCCTCGTTCTTAGCCCGCCCTGAGCGAGCAAAGCGAGTCGAAGGGCCTCGAAAACGCCTCAACTTACTGCCGTTCGTCGCGCTCTTGCGCGGCTGCCCTGCGGTCCTGCACCAGGGTGCGGACAGCGAAGAAAGCCAAAATCAACAGGGCCACTGAACGAACTTTCCCGTCCAGCGTCAGCCACTCCAATACGCCCAGCCCGCCGTAAATCGCCAAGGCCAGCCATAGCTTCGTTTCGCGTCTCACGCATCACCGAACTGCCGCCGCCGTACAGAACTAACCAGGCGAACGAAATACTGGTGCACAGGGGTGGATTCGAACCACCGAACGCCGCAAGGGCGGACAGATTTACAGTCTGTTGGCTTTAACCGCTCACCCACCTGTGCACGTCCCGATTCTACGGTGGAGCGTAGCCGCGCTGCCATAGGGCTCCGAACCAAGACCTAAACTTTCAAAGATCCGCTTCGAGCACATTGCCGGCCGAAGCCTCCTGCGGCACTCCACGCATTCACACGCAACAGCTATGGGCACCCAAGACATCTCCCGACGCCCTGGCCGCCGCATTCACCGGCAGGTCCGTGTGGATTGCAAAAACGATTGCGCGCCCTATTCGGCCGGGAATCGGCAGACATCCCTCGCCAGCGCTCGCGTACCCGGAAAGCAACTTGGAGCTGGCGAAGGGATTTGAACCCCCGACCCTCTGATTACAAATCAGATGCTCTACCAGCTGAGCTACGCCAGCGATGGAACCACACACCAAACACACTAAACTTTAGAGCACGACACTGCCGATACTTTTGTGCCCACAAAGTACAGAGGTTAGCACACTGGAAGCATGACGCGCAACCCGTTCCCCTCGGCGCGGGCGCGCCTTTCAGACGGCCCGCTACGCCGACGCCGGCAGTGCTATGATTCAGCTTCGGCCATGATTCTACTTGAATTTTCCGCCTGCTGACGAGGCGGGCACTTGCAGATGCCAATGATGGCGCGAACAAAACGCCTCCTGTTCTCCAGCATCGTTCTGGTGCTATTGGCAGCGGCCATTGCCAGTCTCTTGCTGCTTCGCCGGCATGCGGCGCCCGAAGCGGCGCGATTGTTGCCGGAATGCGACGCCGTCGTCTATCTCAACCTGCGCAACATTCATCGCTTGACTTCTTTCAGCAACTCACCCGCCCCAAAGCACGATCCCGAATACGAGGACTTCATCCGCCAGACCGGCTTCGATTTCGAACGCGATCTTGAGGAAGCTGCGTTTGCCGTGCACCTGGGCACGGCCGTCAAAGGCCGCACCTCCGAAAATCACTACTCGCAGGTGCTGGTGGGACACTTCGATCATCAGCGGGTGCAAGACTACCTGAAGAAGATCGGCCAATCGGTGGACAGCTACGAGGGCATTGAGATCTTCAATGTTCCCGTGGAAGACCGAACAGTTCGCGTTGCCATCCTGAACATCGACTCCGTAGCCATTTCGAATGTCCAGGATGCGGGCGTCATACGCGGCATCATCGACCGCTCCAGGCATTTGGCGCTGCCCGTTCGCGGGCCGTCGCTGCTGGCACAGTACTATCGCGATGTGCCCTTCGCCAGCCTGATATGGGCCATCGCCAGGATTCCCACGGCTCCCGCCAATCCGCGCGCCGCGAGTCCCTTTCCCTTGCCTGGCGGCTTCGAGTGCTCTTGCCTTATGGCAGCATGGTGATCGCATCCGTGCGATACGTCGGCGCGGTGCACGCAAGAGCTGAATTCCTGCTGCCCGGCGAACAACAGGCACATCAGTTCACCACTCAGGCGAGCACTTTTCTAGAGATGTTCAAGTCGATCGAGAGCAGCCTGCACGCGTCAGGAAGCGATCCCGATGTGAAGGCCGTATTCGACAGCATCAAAATTCAGCAGGAAAAAGACCGCGCTATCCTGAGCGCAAGCATCCCCACGGGCTTCCTCAAGAAGTTTTTCGCGGAGCCGATGTTTGCGCTGGATCAGCAAAAAGAATCGCCCGCGTCCAAGCCCCCAGCGAGCAAGCCAAAACACAATCGCCCAAAGAATCGCTAGGGCAGTTGCGGACAGGCCTTCCGCTGAACACACCGCGGGCGCGGGGTTTGTTGAGGGAGGATTTAGAAGGGTGACTTCAGTTGGAGGAACAATCTGAGAACTTGTAGAAGCAGCTTCAAAATTTGCAGGCTGCTTTATCGGTGGTAAGCGCCCGGTGTAATGCTGTTAGTTCGATAGATGCTGCTCGCATGAACAAGGATGCTGTTGTTTCTTCCCAAAGCACATTTTTTATATTGAGTCGTTGCTCAAGATAAAATGTTACTCAAAAGTGCCTCATCGCTCTCATCCCATCTTCACCGTAAGCATGGAAATCGAGCCGCCGGCCACGCTCTCCACCGGAAATGCGGCGGCAGGTAATGGTTTGAACGGGCGCCGTCAGAGCGGTTTCTCAGTTGCTATATCCGGTGTTCCCGAAAGGCGTCATCCCGACCGGAGCGCCTGGCGCCGGCGGCCGGAGCAGCTAGGCTGCGTACCCGACATTGTTACTCGATAGCAAGAAGCTGTTCGGGCGCGGAGTGGAGGGATCTTGTGTTTTTCGGCAAACCACAAGATTTCTCGACTCGCGCAAAAACACGGCGCTCGCTCGAAATGACGTTGATTTCTGGATACAGCATCTCGGGAAGCGCTCTCGCAGGTCTACCGTGGCGCTGCTTCCCCAATCCGCCGCTCTTAAATGACTTTGCCGGCAAAGAACATCTTGGCCGCGTTCGCAAAGATGTTGGCGCATTGCACGACGGAATCGATATCGACCCACTCAACCGCCTCGTGGGCGCCAGCGCCGCTTGGGCCGTAGTTCACAGTTGGAATTCCGGCAGCGGCGAAAAGGGCGGCATCCATCCAATACGCGACTCCGGCCTCTTCGGGCAGATGTCCGGTGACCTGGCGCGCGGCTTCGCGCACAAAACCGGCGATGGCCTGCTCACGATCGCAAGTCAGGGGAGGCCGCTCCAGGATGCAGCGCAACTCGGCGCGTTCGCCCGCCTTGGCGATCACCTCGCGCAACTCGTTCAGCACGTCCTCGGTTTTTTCACCCGGCAAGGTGCGGCGCTCGATTTGCAATGAGCAGCGTTCGGAGTAGGTCGAAAGCCCGGTGCCTCCCTGGATGAGAGCACAATGCTGCGACGCGGGTCCGACCAGCGGATGGCGGCGTTTGCGCAAGACCTCCCGGTCGAAGTCTTCGAAGGCGGAAACGATACGGCCCATCTTGCCTATCGCGCTTTCTCCAAGGTCCCACCGGCTGCCGTGCGCGGCTTTTCCGGAGGTTATGATTTCCACCCAGACAAATCCCTTGTGCGCCAGGATGAGCTTGCCCTCACTGGCCTCGGTCAAGATGCAGGCATCGGCCTTGTGGTGTTCGACGAAGTGCTGCGCGCCGATGCTGGCATACTCCTCGTCGGAGACGAGCGCAACGAGCAGCTTTCCATTGACCTCCCGCTGGGCCACGGAAGCGGCGGCGCAGAGAACCGCCGCGGCACTTCCCTTCATGTCGAAGGCTCCTCTTCCGTAGACGCGATTGCCCTCGACAAGTCCATCGAAGGGCGGACGCGTCATTCCAGTCGTGGACACGGTGTCCAGGTGAGCACAGAGCACGAGCGTCGGCCCCTTGCCGTTACCGCATTCGCCAACCGCATTGGGCCGGCCCGGCGCGGGCTCTTCAAGCCAGCTTCGCATGCCGTGCTCCAGCATCCAGGCGCGCGCGAATGTGGCAATCGCCAATTCGCCTTCGCCCTCGGGCGCAAGAGTCGGATTGATCGACGGTATTCTGACGAGCGCTTGCGTCGTTTCGCGTACCACCGCCGCTTCTAACGGATCAGTCATCGGTGACGACCTCCTTAGGACATTCGCCGCTTGCGCTGCGATTTGAACAGGCCCGGTCAAAAGAATCAACCTAACGTTGTGCACGCGCAACCCGGAAAGACAAATTCTGATTTATACGAGAGCCCGAATTCCAGCGGTTTTTGGGGGGAGCAAAACCAGAGCAGGTGTAAGTAGGTGTCTTTGAAGGGGCGCGGCTGCACAGGCTGAACTTGGGCCAGGGGTGATGGCGAGGGCCGGACTTAGGCTGACATTCGGAGGAGCACAGTAGAGTTGTGCCAGAGCGCGTGATTGACTGCTGCCCTGGCACCTTTAAGGAATCGTAAGCACAATGCGGGGCCGCACCCCGGTTGGAACCCGGGAATGCCAGCCCCGCCCGAAGCGGCATCTCCCCTCCCCTGAGATCCTCGGGAGGCGATTACCCTCCTACTATCTGGTCTGACAGTTGCATTATGCGGAACTCTTGCTCGCGATTCGATTCCGACGGGACGGCCTGCATCTTTGCCTTTACATGCTTATTCATGTGCGACTCACACATGGGCTGGGACTGCTGGGCGATTTGATGGACGGCACCTTGATCGTCGACGAACACCGCGTCGCCTGTTTTGTCAGTACAGGTTGTATCGCACGTGTTACGGTTTGCCTGCTGTACTACGCACGATGACCGGCAAATCGTGCCGCTCATCGTCATTGTTTTTGAACTCTGGGCATGCATTAAAGTCATGGAGCCCAGAACGACCAGAAACAGCCACGCTATCTTTTTCATCTTGTCTTCTCCAAAGAATGAAAAGCTGCGGTTACTTCCATTGGGACGACCTCGGCCCGTTGGGGTTAATTGACTAGTTGGTGGGTGCGCTTGCTTTGGTAATACTTTCTGATGACCATTGTGGAAGTGGGTTGCCCTAAAATCGAGTATTGCTCCCCCGCTGTATTCCTGGCGCGAGTTGCCTGATTTTTCCGAAGAGATCGGAAGAGAGATGACGAGCGCTGCCGGAGACTCAATGCGGTACACCGAATCGTGCTGCCCCGGTCATCGCTGAATAAGAGTGTCGATACTTATGTTGCAGATATGGGGTGGTTGGGCATCGCGCTTGACCGGGCGCACATACGCGGGCTAGCATCCGAGGGTATTTTTACGGGAGAACGAAATGCTGACGCAAGCCGAATTGCTGCAATTGAAGCGCTGGAATACCCCGACGATCTACAACGGCTGGGAACAGATCACCAAGCATGATCACGCCCATGAAGGAGTCAACCTGGAGGAAGTGCGCGATTTCATGCCGCAAATGGGACCGATGGTTGGATACGCTGTCACCTTGGTGGTCGAGCCGGGCAATCCCAAACACAAGGAGAATGCTGCTGCACGCGGCGAGTACCTGAAGTACGTGGCATCGATCCCTGGCCCCAAGATCGCGATTGTCCAGGATCTCGACAAGCCGAACACTTTCGGTTCTTTCTGGGGCGAGGTGCAGTCCAACACCCACCGGGCGCTCGGATGCGTCGGCACCATCACCGATGGGGCACTGCGCGATCTCGACGAGATGACCAATGCGGGCTTGAAGGGTCTGGCGCGGCGACTGTGCGTTGGCCACGCCCATGTGATTCCGGTGCGATGGAATTGCCCGGTCGAAGTTTTCGGACGCAAAATCCTGTCCGGCCAGCTTGATCCACGCCGACAAGCACGGATTTATCGCGATTCCCCCGGAGGATGAGGATCGCCTGCTGGAAGCGGCTGTATTCATGGATAGCAACGAGTGCAACACGGTGATCTCCGCGGCCCGGGGATCGTTCGGTCTGCCGATCGAGCAAGTGTTGCGGCAAATGGATAAGGCGAGGGCAGATTTTCGCGCCGCCGCGCTAAAGAAATTTCACAGCTAGGGCGCGCTGCGCCACAGCTTCAGGAGAAGAAATGTCAACACTCGGACTGATTGAATATAAGGACGCGAGCCCTGAGGTTCGCGCCGTTTACGACGACATCATGGCCCTTCGCAAGACCGACTGGGTAAACAATTTCTGGAAGGCCATCGCGCACGATCCGGCGACGCTGAAACGCACATGGGAAAGCATCAAGCAGATCATGGCGCCGGGGGCGCTCGATCCGCTCACCAAGGAATTGCTCTACGTGGCCGTAAGCGTCACCAACGGCTGCGGCTATTGCATCGCATCGCACACGGTGTCGGCGCGCGGCAAGGGCATGACGGACGCCATGTTCCAGGAGTTGCAGGCGATTATCGGCATGGCCAATGAAACCAACCGTCTCGTCGCCGGCTACCAGGTGGAGATCGACGAGCGATACAAACCACCATTGGCTCGCTAGACCGGTTCCCGAGTAGGTGTATCCGGAAATCAACGTCATTTCGAGCGAGCGCCGTGTTTTGGCGCGAGTCGAGAAATCTTGTGGTTTGCCCGAAAAAACACAAGATCCCTCCACTCCGCGCTTGAATAGCTTCTTGCTTATCGAGTGCAATCGGGTACGCAGCTTGGCTGCTCCGGCCTGCGGCGCCAGGCGCTCCGGTCGGGATGACGCCTTTCGGGAACACCGGATATAGCAACTGAGGAACCGCTCTAGCACACTGTTGTTGCGTTTGATTGGATGGGGGGAGCGGCGGCCCGTTGCGGAGCCGCAGGCGGAGCTAATGTGGGACCGGCCAGCCGCTAATGGGAGACTGGGAAAGTGCTGCGCGTTTTTGCTTCCCGCTGGCTTACCGCCAGTGCCTGCTCGTACATGTTCAACCTGGCGTTGTAATCGGCTTTCTGCGCGTCCGGGACTATCGCGATCACCAGTTGTTGCGTGGTCACCGCCTTTTCGAACTGTCCTTCCGCATAGTAGGCTGCGGCCAAGCGTGGACAGGAACACTGGGTTGTACTTGAATGCAGCTACGGCTTTTTGAGCATAGTCCAGGGCCGCCCGGGGGTTGCGCAAGTCCGGATTTGCCCCCAGGTAGAGGACTGCCAGATTATTCTGCGCGCTGGCGTAACCCTTATCGGCGGCTTTGCGATACCAAAAGATTGCCTGGGTCACGTCTTGCGGCAAGCCGCCCCGGCCCTTCTCATACATCAGGCCGAGATAGTTCTCTGCTGATTCGTCGTCTTTTTCAGCTGCCTTGCGAAACCAACTCACGCCTTGCACTTCGTCTTTCGCAAATCCTCCGCGTCCGTCCAGGCACATCAGGCCGAGGTTTCTCATAGCGTTTGCTTCGCCCTGGTCGGCCGCCTTGCGATACCAGACCGCGGCTTGCGTGTCGTCTTTCGCCAATCCGCCGCGCCCCTCTTCGTACATCCACCCAAGAAAAGTTTCGGAGTTTTTCTGCCCCTGATCGGCGGCCTTGCGAAACCAGACGACTGCCGTGGCCTCGTCCTTTTTGAGACCATCGGATGCAAACAAGTAGGCCCGCCCCAGCAAGAACTGAGCCACCGCTTCGCCCTTCTCCGCCCGTGCCTGCAAGTCGGCAAGCCCGTTAGTGTCGCTCTGCCCGAACCCGAAACAGACGAGTGCCACAATCGCCAACACGAGTGAAACCGATCTCCTCATCATTTACAAACTCTCCAGATGAATGCCGGGACTACGTCAGTTCCGCGTCGCAGCCGTATGAAATTGTAAGCAGGTTCCGACTACATTCTAGAGCAATTCCCGTCGGTATACCCCAAATATCAGCGGGCTGAACCCCCGATTCCCTCGCGGGGTTGGACAACCCTCTCCAGCTTCCAACTCAGGCCGCGCTGCAAACCGGCGCCGCGGGCGGCAATGCGGGGAATCGAAACCGGCAGCGTCCCTCGCAACGCAATCTCACCGAAGATCGCCTTCACCGCGCTGATCTCCGATACCGTGTCCGCCGAGTAGAGGCAAAGATAGTTTTGCACTTCCGGATAATCGCTTGCCATGTAAGGACTTCCCATGGCCAGAACAACCGTCTTTGCGCCCGCGGTTGTCAGCATCGCTTTAAGCAGGTCTTCGCTGCTCTGCTCCATGCCGAGTCCGCCGCCCGATCCGCGTGCCCCGCGTCCTTGAACCGGGACGATGTAGACCGGCGCGATCACCGCCTTGGCCTGTCGCACCGCAGCCAGCACCTCCGGGGCAAGCCATGCCGCGCTGGCCTCGTCGACGTAATAGACCGTCGCCGACGGCAGCCGGGCGCGCAACAACCGCTCGAGTGTTCGGCCGGATTCGCCTCGCATGTCATCCGTGAAGATTACCGCCACAACATCATCGCCGCCGTTGACGGAGTTCCTCAGCGGAAGCACCCGCTGGTTGTCGCGCACAAGGGTCACGGAGGCGTCCGCTATCTGTTGCGCGATGGCCTGGTTTTCCGGCCTGCCGACTATTCCCCCGACCGCATTCAAATCCACCAGGCGCGATTTGTGCAGTTTGAGTCCAGCCTTGGCCCGCAGAATCTTCAACACCGAGTCGTCGATCCGGCTCTCCGCGATCTCTCCGCTTCGCACCGCCTCCAGCACACCTCTATAAGAATTCTCCAGGTCCGACGGAGCCACGACCATATCTTCGCCGGCCTTCACCGCCTCGACTGCCGCCCGCGCCGCCGCACTCGCCGGCGGCAGCTTCGCGAACAGCGAGGTCAGCGCGCCCATGTCCATCGCGTCGGTCACCACCAGCCCGCGGAACCCCATCTGCCCCCGCAATATCCCTTGAATCATGCGGGGCGAAATGCTCGCCACCCGCCCGCTGTCGTCCAGCGCGGGGACAGTTACGTGAGCCACCATGATGCTGTCCACGCCGGCTGCAATGGCGGCGCGGAACGGTGCCAGCTCCACCTCGTTCAGGTGCTTCGCGTTGCCGCTCACTCTGGCCACCGCCAGATGCGTGTCGGTCTGCGTGTCGCCATGCCCCGGAAAGTGTTTCGCCGTTGTCAGCATCCCCGTTCCCCGCGCGCCGGCAATATAGGCGGCCACTAATTCGTCGGTTTCGGCAACGTCTTCCCCAAAGCTGCGCGTGTTGATGATCGGATTCAGCGGGTTCGAGTTGACGTCGGCCACGGGAAAAAAGTTCCAGTGCACCCCAATCGCGCGCGCTTCGATGGCCGTGATTCTGCCGAACAGGAACGCAAAATTCTTGCTGTGCGTCGCTCCCAGCGCCATGGCCTGCGGGAAAACCGTTCCCCCGTTCAGCCTCATCGGCAGGCCGCGCTCAAAATCGGCGGCAAAGATCAGCGGCAGCTCCGAATCGCGCTGTAGTTGGTTGGTCAGCGCCGCCATCTCGTACGGACTGCACTTCTTCAGCTGCGATCCGTCCCACGGGACGGTCACGCCGAAGGCTCCGATGTGGAATCTGCGCATCGTGTCGCGCAGTTGCAGGTACTCCGGACCGTTCACGTTGAGGAACCCCGAGCGCGCCCAGATCATGAACATCTGGCCGACCTTTTCCTCCAGCGACATCTTTGTCAACGTGGTGCGCGCCCACTGCTCGCCTTCCTGGTCCACGCCGACGCCTTGCGCGCGCTCGTCGGCCCACCTTGGCGCCTGTCCGAAGGCAGCTTGCACCATCAGCAAGCCGAGCAGGAAAAGAAGCAGAACTCTGCGCATGCGCCAACAATAGCAGCGCTCGATGCCAGCAGCAATCAGTGAAGTACCGCAGAGTGCCCCATACAGTCTTTTTTCACCGGGGTAGGGATTGGGTCGGCATCAGAATCCAGCGCGGGCACTACCGCTTTTGGAGACCGACGCAACTGTTACCAGGGTGGGAGAGATTTAGGGGGGATCGCAGCGGGATAGAAATGAGTTTTTCAACAGCCTGCTAGCGTACCTCGTTCCAAGGCATCGAGAGAATGCCCGCTCCAACCATTGCAGGCGAGTTGCCTGCGCCGTTGAGCTGCCAGCTCTGCGTGCCGACTGGGGGCTTTGCTGCGGAGCCAGCCAGTTCATCGGTGCGGAGCTGCACGTCGTGAGCCGACAGCGTTTGCTCGCCGAAGAAGCGAACGTCAGCCTTGGCGACGAAAGCAGTCTGCAACCACATCCCCATCACCTGTGAGAATTGCATGGTGATTTCCAGGCGCTTCACCCACCAGGAAGGGGTTTTGAGGGGAGCGCCTTCGATGCGCCGCACGTTGAAGTTCTCCGCATCGATCCACGCCCGGCCGCGAATCAGGTCCTTGTAATCGCTGCGCGGTGTGAGACTCAGGACAAAACACCGATGTCCATCAACTGTCTCTTCGCCCAGCAATGCAAAGTGGTAGTTCTCCTCGACGAGCGCCATTTTTCTCCAGGAGGATGCCATCTCCGCCTCGTGTTCCAGCACCCGGCGAACCACCCGCTCGCCTCTGCCGCCTCCAGAGGTGGCGCGAATAGCGTACTCCTTGGTGCCCGGAGGAGAGTAACTGACCTCGGCCTGCACCTGTGAGCTGCTCTCCGGCTTACTGCCATTCACCAGCTCATAATTCCTCAGAACCGTGTAAGAACGCGCCGCGTGATGGTTCTCCTGCTGGGCTTGGGCAAGGCGCTCGACGATTTCAACCAATGTCGGCGTATCCTTATCATTATCATTCGAAGCGATTTGCCTGGCGGCACCGTGTTTGGCAAAGCAAACGCAGAACGCCGCCAGAACAGCCAGCCAGATCGCGCCCCATTTTTTGGCCCCCAACGTCACAATCCCTCCGCCATGAATCAAGCAACTGCCTCGCCACTAAAGCAAGGGCCAACACCCAAGGTTCCGAGAGAAGATATTTCCAGGCGTGGGAGAATCTTCCCGGGTGTTCCCCTTCGTACGTTCATAGATGCATTCGAGAGCCGAAAGAGAGGCTCCGTCCGGCAGCTTGGCAACAAACACTTTTGCGGAACGGTTTGCGGTTAAGGCTGGTGTATGCGGATGACGTTATCGCGAACGTCTATTGTCGCTCCAGGATAGTGCCGGGCGGTTAGCTCCCTGACGGCGTCGAGCGTCGGGTAAAACTTGCTCGAGTCAAAGCAGCGCGCGTCATCGATCAGTATGACGTGGTTGTATGGGCCGTGGGTGAACACCGCATGCAGTTCGTCCATGATCGGCGTTTCGTGGGTGTGACCGTCAAGCCAGAATAGACATGGTTCATGAATTGACTGGAGCAACTTGGGCAGTTCGACTGCGCTGTCCCCGCGTAGCAGATGAATATGCGGCTGCCCGGCAAAATTTCTGACCGCCAGCGCATAATTCGTATCATCCAACTCGATCGAGTAGATCTCGCGAAAGTCCTTCCTCATCGCGTGGATCATCTGTCCGAATTGCGTTCCGGTCTCGATCAGCACCGGAAGCTTAAATCGCTGAGCGTACTCCCGCACAGCCCTCTGCTTGATCAGGTGAGGCACCTTCGGGCGAGGAGACCCTTTGAGCTTCCAGAGCAGAAAATCCGGCTCCGCCGCTAAATTCTTATAAAGGAGCACGTATCGGGAGCGCCGAATGAAACCAGGCAGCATACTCTCCACGTCCAGCAGCTTGAAATGTGGAACTCGTGATCAAATTATACCCTGTGGGAGTGTCATCCTGAGGTCGCGCCGATATCTGCGAGCTATCGCCGCGGGATTCTCCGCATAACTCCAAGCATCCCGGAAAACACAATGAGCATGATCACCGGCGGCGCTGTGCCGAACCACATTGCGAGACACCACGGACCCACCCAAATCCGAAACCAAATGGCGTAGAGGATCACCGCACCGCATACCGAATAGATGATTTGACTCGCATTAACCGGGTTTACCAATATCCCAAGATCGGATGTACATCCAATCTCGGCGGCCAACTGCTCGGCTAGTGCGATGATTTCACTCTGATCCAAAGACCATCTTCCGGTGGTCGCGGTCTTCCCATTTCTCAGACTGATCTTAAGATGATAACTTTTTGGACCTCTGTAACCCCCTGCGCTGCCCACGAGTACGCTTGCGATCTCATTGAAATTCACAATTGACAGTTTTTGCCCGAGCCGGCTGCCTCTTTGGATCATCAGTCTCTGGCGTCCGGGATCGACAATCACGGTGATTTCTTCGGTGAAAAGCAGAGCGACCACGCCGATCCCGATCAGAAGAATTCCTACACCGAATCCAGCCAAAGCATTTGTATTGGACTTGAGATGATGGACGGTGAGCAGAACAAACGGAATTCCCAGCAAGACGCTAAATATCCCTACAAGCTGATTCTTCCCGGTGTTGGAGCGAATTGTCCACGGCGCTTTGTCCATCACTTGCTCCGAATCGCGAACGTACTCTGTTTCGCCTTCGAAGATGCTATCCCGCGCCGCATCCAGCGTCCACGTTACTTCCGTGCAGTGTGGCGTCCTAGAAGTTCGCGCAATAACTTTTGAGGTGTCATTCTGAGCGAGCGCAGCGAACGAAGAATCTATGTATTTGATTCGTAATACATGGGCTGGTGGCCCACATTTGCGGAGCCGCAGGCGGAGCTAATGTGGGGTCTGCTCCGCTTTCCAAAAAAGCGCACTCAAACGCGTGAAGTCTCGAACTGCCCCACATTTGCCAACGGAAGGCAAATATGGGCCACCCGCCCCGAAGCAGTAATTTATCTAGTTTCCAGTTGCTTGCAATTCTTCCGTAAATAACTCGGAAAGGGTACTCTTTTGCCGCGCTTTCCATTTGGTATCAAAGGACGTTTCCCATTTCCGAAGAATCTCGTGATCGAATCCAACCTCCATCAGACATGATGGCTGACGGAAAGATGACTTCCCATCCTTACCGTATTCCACGACGCAATTATGCAATGAAGAGATAGATGTGTGGAGTCCACACGCCACAACGTGAGCTTTAGTGGCATATACCACATACGCGGCCAGTAGTTGCGCTTCTCTCAACGTTTTACACCATGACCACAGGTTCAGGAGGTTTTGGGCAAAATGACATCCATATCCAATTGCGGTGTGCATCAACGCCTTGCGCACTGTTGAACCGTTAGTCACAAAGAGAGACGTGTTCCAGCCACAAGTAACCGCCGCAAGAACTTGAATAATCTGTGGTGACTCCCGTGGCTCCGAAATGGGGAAGATGTGTTTCTCGTGAAATAGTAGAAGCTCCTCCGACATGTACTTCTCGAACTGATCTATGCCTTGGCAAGTCGAAGCATCCTTAGACAGCAAATAGAAGAATGCGTCCAAATATCCCGCCTCGCCAGCGCCGGTCAAAATTGCGGTGGTTCCCGGAGGCGTAGGGGCGTCGGGGTGAATATCCCCAGAGCTAAAATGAAACAGCTTTTGCTGGTCTCTCTTGGCATCTCCTGACGTCTCTTCAGTGTCGGCAGCAATCACGATGCCGTCGCCAGATAGAACTCCTACACAAATAGTCATGCGCTTCGCCTTCAGAAGCCGCTTTATTTGCTCTGTACTAACGGGAAACGGCTTAGTGGGCATCATACGCCGCCTGGTGCCCCATACCTGCCCGCTTTTGGCAGATGTGGGTTCCTTCGTCGATGAGTCCTACTCCGCGCTCTGCTCTATGCCGACGGCTTCCAGCTCCGGTTTGGGCTGGCGGCGTCCGGCCATATCCGCGCCCGCGTTGGGAGACAGCTTCGAAATTGAGATGGCCGACGCCATGGCGATGAGCCCCAAGACAAGAAAGGCCGGCCAGAAATCGCCGGCGACGATCTTGGGGTGGCCCTGAATGTAATTCGAGGCCTGCAAGGCGAAGGCCCCCGCGGTTACGCCCACGCCCAGTGAGAGCTGCTGCACGGTGGCAAACATGCTGGTGGCGGCGCTGACCCGGTGGTCCGGTATCTCGGCATAGGTGATCGCGTTCAGGGCGGTAAACTGCATCGAGCGGAAGCACCCGGTAATCACCAGCACGGTGAAGATCAGCCAATGAGCGGTGTGCGCCGTAAACAGTCCGACGACGGCGACCGTCGCCGAGGCGAATATGCTGTTGACCAGCAGCAATCTGCGGAAGCCGAACAGGCGCAGAAACAGCTTGATGAGACTCTTGATGAACAAGGCCCCTATGGCCGAAGCGCAGGTCAGCATCCCCGATTGCAAAGGCGTCAGCCCGAATCCCAATTGCAGCAGCAGCGGCAGCAGCAGGGCCATCGCGCCGACGCCAATGCGAAACAGCGAGCCTCCGCCGACTCCAACCCAGAAGGTCGGGATCTTCAACAGATCGAATTCCAGCAGCGGCCTCTGTTTGCGCCGGGCCAGACGGTAATAGATGTAGGTGATCGCCGCGCCAAAGACGACGCAGGCGGCGGCCAGCATCCTCGGCACCACGTCCGGTTCGGTAATTGCGCTCAGCCCGAACATCAACACCGACAAGCCGATCGCCGACAGCACGAACCCCGACGTGTCCAGCGGCGCCACTTCCTCCTCGCGCACGTTTTCCATGAATCGCAGCGCCAGAAAAATACCCAGGATGCTGATCGGAACGTTGATGAAGAAGATCCAGCGCCAATGCCAGTAGGTGGTGATAAAGCCGCCCAGCGGCGGCCCACAGAGCGGCCCAAGCAAGGCAGGAATCGTGAGGTAGTTGAGCGCCGTCACCAGCTCATCGCGGCCCACCGTCCGCACAATCACAATACGCCCCACCGGAACCATCATGGCGCCGCCTATGCCTTGCAGAAAGCGCGCCGCCACGAAGAAACCAAAAGAGCGCGACACTCCACAGAGCATGGAACTGACCATGAACATGGCGATCGCCGAGCAGAACACGATCCGCCCGCCAATACGGTCGGTGAGCCAGCCCGATATCGGGATGAAAACGGCCAGGCTTACCAGGTAGGAGGTCAGTCCCAGCTTCAGCACGATCGGAGCCACGCCCAGGTCGCGGGCAATCATCGGCAGCGATGTCGTGATGACCGTGGCGTCGACGTGCTCCATGAAAAGAGCACAGGCGACGATCAGCGGAACGAGCATCGTCGGACGGATGCCTGACCGGAACCTCCCGTCCGAGGAGGTTGGCGGGGAGGGCGAATCAAGGCTTTTCCGTGCGAGATCGTTTTGCTTGGTGTCTGGTCCTGTCACGAGCGTCTGAAGATAGTATCTACTGATTTACCCGCCGTCGTAAATCAGGTATTCACCCCTTTTCGGCTATTTCTCTTTATGACAATAGCAATACAATCACTTTTCATCCTGCTTGGTAGTGTCGCGAAAGATATGTTCCATGGAGCAAGAGCCGGTTACACGCCAAGCCGGGTTCACCGTTATCGGACATTAGGTCACGATCAAAGTGAGGCTAATACTGCGCGAAATGGTGCCATTTGTGCCCGTGATCGTCAGCGTGTAGCTTCCGGCCGGAGTGCCCGTACTCTTATTTATGGAGGTCGAATTCGGTGGAGCGCCGCCGCCTCCACCGCAGGAAGACATTGCGATGATGAGCGCCAAGAGTCCGCCGATAACCCATTGCCCAATGGCATTGCGGCGTCGACGCCCCTGCCATGCGGCGGCCAAGGCAAGTGGCGCCAGCAACGTCAGCGCGAAAGCAAACGGGGCGCGCCCCCTTCTGGGTTGAGCTAAGCTGGCGGACTGGGCCACGGTCGTCACCGTTATGGTTATCGGTATGGTGCTATTGGCGGAGATAGATAGAGAAGTCGGCAATACGTAACACCCCGCTGCCGTGGGCGCTCCAGAGCAGGTGAGCGATAAGTTGCCGCTGAAGGACGCACCCGACAGTAAGTTGAGAAGATAACTGGCCGTTCCGCCCGGCGTTACGGTTGCCGACGTGGAGCTATTCGTCTGCGGGGTGAAGGCAAAACCAGCAGCACTATTGGCTACCGTTACGGTCACTGAGCTGGGCGGCGAGGTGCCTCCCGCACTATCCTTCGCCACGGCGGTGATGGTGTGGCTCCCGTCGGTGGTTTGAGTGGTGTCCCACGAGATCTCATAGGGCGGCAACGTAACCTGCGTACCAAAATTGACGCCATCGAGCTGAAACTGAACTCCTGCCAGTGCAAGACCCGCCGATGCCGTTGCCTGAATCGCGACCGTCTGCGACACCACACTTCCATTGGACGGAGAGGTGATGGCAACCGTAGGAGGCGCGACTGGAAAAGACTGGCTTGGATCGATCACGCTGAGGCTGTTCGAACCCTTGTTGGCGACGAATACCAGGTTCGGGTTCGCGCTGACGGCAATGGCAGACGGATTTAACCCAACCGCGATGGCCCAAGCCTGGTTGGTCGCTCCATCGATGATGGTGACCGCGCTGTTTTCATAGTTCGCGACATACGCCCGGTTGTTGGCAGAGTTGATCGCAATGCTTTGGGGTTCACCCGGCGAGGGAAGCACACTGACGCTGTTGTTGCTTCCGTCGATCACCGTCACGGTATCGTCGTCGTAGCCGTCATCGGGGTCATTGAAGTTATTCGTAACGAATATCTTGTTCGTGGCGGAGTTCACGGCTACTCCCCACGACGCGCTGCCGGCGACCGTAGTAGTGACGGTATTCGTCGTCCCGTCGATCACCGCTATGCCGGTATGGTACGCGGTATTGTTGACCACGTAGATTTTATTGGTCTGGGTGTTGACCGCTATCTGACTCAGACTCAGATTCGCGCCGACCGCGATTGACGTGGCCGTCTGTGACGCGCCGTCGATGGCAGTCACCGTGCCATCCTGATTCGCGACATAGACCTGGTTAGTAAGCGGATTGATGGCCAACCAACGGGGCCCGTGTCCGGTGTTGATGGTCGTCACCTGCTCTGTCGCGCCATTGATTGCGCTGACGGTGGTGCCCGCCGTGCTATACCCATAGTTGGTTACATAGATGGTGTTTGTGCTTTCGTTGACCGCAATGTTGAGAGGGCCGTTCCCGACCGTGACCGAGTGCACCGCGTAGTTGTTATTGCCATCGATGACGCTGACGGTATTACTGTTGGCGGTGCTGCTTCCATAATTGGCAACGTAAACTTTATGGGTCTGGGTATTTACCGCAATTCCGTTGGGACCACTGCCCGGGTTGCTGCCGACGGTCAAGGTCGTCACGACAGCGCGGGTGGCGACATCCACCACGTACACGATGTTTGGATTCGCGGTGACGTAAATCTTGTTGATTACGGGGTCGATGGCGAGCGATTGCGGTGGAGCACCCAGCGCGATATCCGCCGCCAGCTTCTGATCACCCGCGGCTAGTAGCTGCCCACAGTACAATTACGATGGCCCACAGCGAACAACGGAGCCCACTGCTCCTGCGATTTCCCTGCATGATCCCCCCGGGGCCCTTGGCTCGATCCACATCTTTCGCAAGCTGCTAACGCAGCCGCATTGGACACAACCATGCGACCCGGAGGCCGCTCCCAGCGCGGATTCCCCGGTCGTAAATAGCTTTAAGAATATCGAGAATTATTAGTGCTGGCCGCAAAGCTAAAGTCAAGCAAAGCCTGACGCAAGACGTGGTTCAAGTACCAAAACGGGAGAAAATGCCGCGCGAGCCAGGCACATTTCGTGAAAGACGCTAAGAGCAGCATGCGTTCTCCCACATCTGCTCACTGCGGCAGATGTGGGGCACCGTCGAACGCTTGCGACGCGAGTCCCTGTTTTTTTGGCGGCTAGAGAGGCTGCTGAAAAACTTGTAGGAGTGTCATCCTGAGGTCGCGCCGATTTTGCGCGTCCGAAGGATCGACTTTCCTTTCAGCACACGCAAACAGCAGATCCTTCGCTCCTCCACCCCAGCAACGGCAAAAACGGCCGTTGCCGGGAACCCCGGCTCTGCTTAGGATGACACCTCAGAGAGTAGTGCGATGCCCCTTCAAGGCGACTATTTTTGAAACAAGCCTAGGCGACCTGCGTCAGATTCTCGACGGTCGTCGGGTGCGAGCCCCGCGGATGCTCCATTCGACTGCCTCGGACGGCAGTAGAAAAGGCGGGCGGGGAGAACGTTACGCGGTTCGAACTCTTCGTCCACGGAAGCGAAAACCGAAGTCAGATCCGGCAGGACGGTGCGGGTAAATTGATAGACAAGCAGGCGGCCATCCTTGCGCAGAACACGATTGGAGGCCGCGAGAATCGAGAAACGCAGCTCCTCGGGCATGGTGCTGAAGGGAATGCCGGAGATGACATAATCCGCTGCTTCGAATCCCAGGTTCTGGACGACCTCTTCGACGGTCGCGGCGGAGCCATGGAAGATTCGCACCCGTCTATCACCATCGAAGACGCGACGGAGATGCAGCACGAAGTCCGGATTCACCTCGATGAGAACGCAACAGGCATCGCGATGCATATTGCGCACGATCGCCGTGCTGATGTTGCCGATCCCAGGCCCGTATTCGACGATCACCCGCGCGCGCTGGAAATCCACTCTCCGCAGCAGACGTTCGGTGAGAAACCTGGAGCTTGGGACGACAGATCCCAAGGTGGCCGGATGCTTCAAAAAATTTCTTAAAAAGAGCAGTTTAGGACTGGTCGTCATCCGATGCTTTCAGTGATGCTTCGAGTAATCCGCGATGATACAGATGTATGAAGAACCACCGGCGATTTTTGCTCGGGACTCGTATTCTCTCACAAAGCGCTGCCGCACCAAATAGCCCCAACACGCGCAACGGCGGCGCGTGCCGGGGACCCCGGCTTCCACCCCAACACGCGCAACGGCGGCGCGTGCCGGGGACCCCGGCAACGTGTTCCTCCGAAGTCTCTTGCAGGACCTTCTCCGCTGTCGCCCCAATCGCCGTTTACGGCTTGCCCGGCCAAGCCACTGGGGGACTGGTGATCGCGAGGTACTGGCAATCCATGTTTCCGGTGCCGGTTACCTGGTGCGGTTCACCCGCTTCGATCACCAAACCTTGCCCGGCAGTGAGAATGACGGTCTGCTTGCCGTCGGTCACCTTCATTTCGCCCGAGAGCACATAAAAGATGTGCTCGGAGTCGGGATGAGTGTGCATCTCCGCCCCGCCGTGAGCCAGCATGACGTTATGCAGCACTGTAACTTTCTTCCCGCCGGTCGCTGGTCCCCAGATTTCCCGGGCAAAAACTTCATGATGCTGTGGCAGCACCGTCACCGGCAAGCCGCCGACCTGAACAATCCTCATCTTTATTCCCCTTTGCAGAATCCGCTTAAGGCGCAACAACTAAAACCGCAGAATTCAGCCGCACCCGCGCCGCCTGAGGAGCGCGAAATTGATTGACAAGGAAGTAACCAGAATCCTAACATGATCGCCACTTAAGTCAGATATTTGCGATGCTCTCCGGTTTCGGAAGACGTTTTATCTGGCACGGGAGTGTTGCGGCTGCCGGCTGCAAAGAAATTCCGGTGCGGCAGCGCTTATAGTTCGGCCGGACGGCGGCACTTGCCCGATGCCGTTCAATTTACAGAACAGGAACCTAACGATGGCTAATGAGAAGGCCGCCAATTCCGCCACCATCACCTTCAGTGATCTGTTCGCCAAACTGGAGAGCTCGCGGCTTACCGTCAATCATTACAAGCTGATCACGGCAGCCGTGCTGGGGGACATGCTTGAGTTCTTCGACTACTACATCATCGGCTTTGTTTTGGCCTTCATCGTCGTCCCCTGGAAACTGAGTTTCGCCGCCACCGCGACCGTGCTGCTGAGTGCGGGAGTGGGAAGCCTGATCGGGTCTTTCTTCTTCGGCCACCTGGCCGACCGGATCGGCAGAATGCCGGTGCTGTACCTGACCACCGCGGCCTTCACTATTCCGAGCGGCATTATGTACTTCACCCCGGAAGGAAACTGGATCTTTCTCTCGGTGTTTCGCTTCCTGGTTGGATTCGGCGTTGGCGGTCTGTATTCAGTCGACCTGCCGCTGGTGCAGGAGTTCATGCCGAGCCGCTATCGCGGGGTAATCGGCGGAATCGTGACCGCGCTGATTCCGGCCGGGACGTTGCTGGGCAGTCTGTCGGCCGCTTATCTCACTCCGGTGATCGGTTGGAGGGGATTGTTCCTTATCGGTCTGGCGCCGGCGCTGCTGTCGTTGCTGTTCCGCTTCTGGATGCGCGAGTCGCCACGCTACCTGATCAGAAAAGGCAAGTACGAGCGAGCGGTCCAACTCGATCAATTGGATTACGGGTGATACAGTCGACTACCGGAATGTGGTGGTCGATGAGAAAGTGCTGGTCAAGGAGACGACGCCTCGCTTCGTGGAGATTTTCAAGTATCCGCGCAGTGTGGCGGTATCGTGGATCGCCAGTTTCTTTCAGTCGATCATGGACTACGGTTTCGTGCTGTGGGGACCAACGCTGCTGGCACTGGTGTTGAAGATTCCGGCGACCAAGGCGGCCAAGATGTTTATCGCCGTGGCAATTTCCAGCATCATCGGAAAATTTGTCTGGGCTTACCTGTCGGAGGTTGTGGGCCGCAGGGTGGGCGGGATGATGATCGGCATCGGGTCGATGATCACCTGCTTGATCGTGGCCCGTTACTTCAATTCCTACTGGGGAACGGTACCCATCATTTACCCGGCGTTCATCGCGGTCTATGCGTTTATCAATGGCGGGTGGTCGATTACCGGCCCGTACTCGACTGAGATCTGGCCGCAGCGGCTGCGCGCTACCGGAATGGGTTCAGCGTATGGCATCGGCGGCATCGGCCGGATCTTTGGGCCGATGATCCTGGCCATATTTGCCGGAACCACTAACCTGGTTACACCAAAGGCAACGATCAATGCGGTGGGACCGGCGTATGTCTTCTTCGCCTGCTGCGGTTTGCTGCTGGCAGTGATCTTCTACTTCGGCATCGAAACCCGCCACAAGTCGATTGCTGAAATCGAGGAAATGCTGGGCAGCCCCGATTCCCGCTTGAAAAAGGCCGCCGCGGGACAATAGCCGGCGGCTCGCGAAGGGAATACAAATTAGACGGGAGTGACATGGTTGCTCCCGTTGTTTTTTGTTTGCGGGTTGGGCGCAAATTCTACCCAGGCAAGCCCACATCTGCTGACGACGGCAGATGTGGGGCACCAAAAGGGATACAGCTTTCATGGAGTCCAGCCTGCGCGAAAAAACTACCCCAGGTTAGCCAAAACCGGGCGAACCTGGGGCACCTTCACCTTCCAGTTCCAGAGGAGGCGTACACCAGTGGTCGCTCGCCGCGCGGCTTGCAATTGCGATTTGGCGGGATGTGTACTACAGTGTTGCTCGAAAATTCAGCAATCCCAATCCTTTAGCAAGCTCTCAACGAGGGGTTCAATGAACAGGCGCGACTTTCTAGTCAGTACCGCCATTGCCGGTGGCGTTTCTCTCACCGGCTCACTGGCAAACGCAGCACCACAAACCAGCGTCGGCCCGCGCGCACCGGTCATCGACACGCATGCGCACTGGTATCCGCAAGCCTGGGTCGATATGGTAGCCAAAGAAGGCCCCAAGCATGGAGCCAAGGTCGGGAAAAATCAGAAGGGCTATGTAACCTACAGCATGGGCAAGTTCGCGGCGGCTTTTTCGCCTGATTTTGTCGATCTGACAGCGCGCATCAAGGCGATGGATAAACAGGGCGTCGACATACACGCGCTGTCGCTGAGCAGTCCCATGGTGTACTGGGCTCCGCCCGACCTGGGCCTCGCGCTCGCGCAGGCCTACAACGATAGCTGCGTGGAAGCCCATGCCAAGTATCCCAAGCGTTTTGTGGGTATGGCAACGCTGCCAATGCAGGACCCCAAGCTGGCCCTGCAGGAGTTGGAGCGCGTAAGCAAGCTGCCGGGAATGAATGGCCTCTACCTCTCCACCGTGCCGGCAGGACACGAGATGGACTTCCGGGAATACTTCCCGATTTACGCCAAGTGCGAACAGCTCGGCTGGCCGATTTTCCTGCACTCGGTGGACATCATTGGAGAGATGGAGCGGCTGCCGAGATTTTACCTGCGCAACCTGCTGGGGAATCCGTATGAAACGGGAATTGCCGCATCCTACCTGATCTTCGGCGGCGTCATGGACACCTTTCCGAAGCTGAATGTAATGCTGCCCCACGGCGGCGGAACGTTCCCTTGGCTTTCGGGGCGCCTCGATCACGGCGTCAAGGTGCGACCAGAGCTGAAGCATATGAAGCAGCCGGCAACGGCTTATCTGCGCCGCTTCCATTACGATACGATCACGCATAGCCCGCAGATTCTTGCCTACCTGATTGAGTACGTGGGCGCCGATAGAATCGTTTTGGGCAGCGACTATTGCTACGACATGGGCTATGACATGCCGGTACAGGTGTTGGAGAAGATTCCGGCGGCCCAGCGGTCTCTGATTCTTGGCACAAACGCCGCAAAGCTGCTTAATATTCAGGTCTGATCGTCGAGGGAACTTCATGCGACTACTGTTCGGGGTGTCATTCTGAGCGACCATAGGAAGCGAAGAATCCCAGCACGGTTTGGAGTCAAGGAACAGCCAACGCTTTCATCAAAACCCCGAGGGGCACCGGGTGGGGTAGTGCCATGGAATGTTTCGCTACGCTCAACATGACACTTCTGAGGTGTGTTTAGTTATGTAAGGTATTTCTGACGCACTACACTATCGAAAACAGAAGATAGAACATTTCGATGCCGGAGGAGAGTAATGAGAGATCGCAAGGCAAAGCGAATTGGACTTGCCATTATTGGCGCGGGCCGTGTCGGCTTGTTCCGTGGAGAGGTGGCGGCGCGTCATCCACAGGTGGACTGGATTGGTATCGCTGAGATCAAACCGGAGCGGGCGAAGCTGGTAGCCGACAAGATTGGCGCCGATTTCGTGACCGACGATTACCGCGAGCTGCTCAATCGCAGCGAGGTCACTGCTGTCATCGTATCGACCGATGAGCATCTGCATGTCGATCCCATTCTGGCGGCGTGCGAACACAAGTATTCGCTGATGATCGAGAAACCGCTGGCCACCGATCTTGCCGATTCCGAGCGGGTGATGAAGGCGATCAAGGCAAGCGGCGTTGACGCCGTGGTGGGATACACGCAACGCTTCCGGCGGCGCTGGTTGGCGGCAAAAGAAAAGGTGCGCTCCGGACAGTTGGGCGACGTGACGCTGGTCAGCTCGCGCGCTTTTATGAACCGCCTGGTGGCCATCGACAACTACAAGCGCACGGACCATCCGGAAAAGATTTCGCCGATGGTGATTTCGGGCACGCACGCTTTGGACATCGTGATGTGGATGATGGAGGCGAAGACCCCGGTCGAGATCTACGCCCGCTCGATTGACAAAGCACTGGGGCCGGAGTGGAAGGGGATCGACGCCACCGCGGGCGTGATTAGCTTCAGCGATGGCAGCATCTATCAGGCGACGATCTCGTGGGCGCTGCCGGTGGTGTGGCCGGGGGCCGTCTATAGTCTCGATGTCGGCATTGTGGGCACGGACGGCGTGCTGACTATCGACGATACCCATCGCGACATCGTGCTGGCGACGAGCAAGTCACAGTCCGAAGGCTACAACCCGGATACTTCGCGCCGAGTCGATTTCATGGGGAGCTACCCTCCGGGAGATATGGCCATTGGCGAATTGCGAGGACCGATGCGGGACGAAACCGAGCAGTGGCTGAACCGCGTCGCACTGGACTTGCCAACACAACACGCTACCGCCGCGGAGGCTCACAATCGCCTGATGCTGACCAAGGCCTTCGACCTTTCCGCCCGGCTTAAGAAGCCGATCAAGCTGCCGATTACGGCGGAGCAGGACGTTTACTAGAGGGTCGATAACGACCCCACCCTGGCGTTGGAACCGTTGCAGAATGTACTGTTAAATTGCGTCGCAAGCAAACAAAATGAGATTAACTGATTCTGCCCAGAAGAGCCGGAAACGTCGCAATGAATGTAGCGAGAATTTCGCCAAAAAAGAATGTAGCGAGAATTTCGCCAAAAATGTCTTTGTGATTATGCGATATGGCAAAAAGCCACAATATGGAGACATTGAGCGTGCAATCAAGGATACGCTACGTCGCTATGGACTAACGGCAATTCTCGCGCGTGATGTCCAGTACGAGGATGATCTATGGCCCAACGTGAAGTTCTGCATGGATAATTCCCGGTATGCCATCGTTGTGTTTGAAGATATAGCGCGCACACCGGTGCACTCCCCTAATGTCGCGCTTGAACTAGGGTACATGATGGCACTTGGTCGAAAGTGTTTGATATTGAAAGAAGAATCGCTTTCGGGACTTTTCCCTGACGTTATTGGGAAAATCTACAAACTATTTGATGCCGACCAGGCCCATGCAACTGTGCAGGACGCGGTTTCACAATGGCTTGAGAATGTTGTTGGCGCGGGAGTCACAAAACGCGCGGAGTCCATCACCGATGACGATCCGATCATTGCCCGAAAGCTACGTACCCGGCGTATCATGGAGGCATACGAACGCATATTGAAATCTGGCAAGAAGGCAGAGATCCGATTGGCTGGCATCGTATCAGCGCTGGCGGTCTCGCCCGAAGCTCCGGAAGACACTACTGCGGAGCTCCACGCGCTCTACCTCTGCGAACGGAAATTATTGCTAGAACTCCTCCGTACCGGATCGACAATCCGATGCATGATATGTCCGGACATCTATCTTGAGAGACTGCACGATAAACCAGCTCTGGCGGATAAGGCAAAGCGTAATTACCTGCCGCGCTATGACGCTTTGCTCGCGGCTCTGGCAGAGCATATAGATAATCATTCTCTTCAGATGGTGTGGTGCGAGCAATTGCCCAGACATGGATTAATCATAATAGGAGAGGAAGTTGCGTTCGTTGGCACACGTACCCCTCACGAGCAATCGACACGGACGACCGTGATCTACGATCCCGAGGTCGTACAACACGAGATCAAGGAATTCGAGTACGCATTTGAGGACACGATTAAGCAATTCATCGCAAAGAAAGGATGCAAATCGACGGAAGACGCGCTTTACCGGAAGCTGAGGTTCTCTGTACAGAAGAAAGTTCGCGAATGCAGGCAGGAGCTTTCTGATGCCCTCGCTTCTGTACCTATTGGGAGCTTGGAGTGGACCCCTGAATTGAGACCGTTTAAACCATAAAATTCAGCAAAGGCTGGTGGCCCACATCTCTACTCTTCTACTCTTGACGGTGCCCCCACATCTGCTGCGGTTAGCAGATGTGGGCGGGGGTGGTGTATCAAGAAACTACCCCAGGTTAGCCAACAGCGGGCGAACGTGGGGCACCATCGAACCTAAAGATTATCAAAAAAGATCGCGCGGCGCGGAGTGCGGCAGTTCCACGGGATGTTTCGCTACGCTCAACATGACACTCCCGAGGCGCCGCCTTATCTGGCTTGGGCTTGCCTCTCCTGCAAGGCTTTGAGGATTTTCTCTGGCGTTGCCGGTAGGTCACGGATGCGCACGCCGACTGCGTTCTGGATGGCGTTGACGATGGCGGGAGCCGTCGGCAGCAGCGATGGCTCGCCAATCCCCTTGGCGCCGAAGGGGCCGGTCGGTTCCGGGCGCTCGACGATGCTGGTGACGATCTCGGGCACATCCAAAGCGGTGGGAACGATGTAATCGGTGAGTTGCGGATTGCGCACGCGGCCCTCGTCGACGATCATTTCCTCCATCGTCCCAAAGCCCAATCCCATGGCGACGCCGCCTTCGACTTGTCCTTCGACGAATGCGGGATTGATCATCTTGCCGCAATCGTGTACGGCGGTGATTTTGATAACCTCGAACTCGCCAGTTTCGGTGTCGACCTCGACCTCCGCAACCTGCGCGCCGAAGACATACGTCCCGTAGGGCTTGCCGTGACCCGTCTCTTTATCCAGCATGGTCGTCACCGGATTGAAGGTGCCGACGCCCATCGGCGGACGGCCCTTGCCCATGCAAGCTTTCTGGGCGACGGCGCTGATGGCGATTCTTCGTTCGGGAAAGCCGGCGACGTAGATGAATCCCTGGCTCGATGCCAATCCGTCGGGGCTGGCGGCCAGGTCCTCGGCGGCCACTTCAAACAGAATCTGCCGGGCCGCGGCGGCGGCTCGCTTGACGGCGTTGCCGACAATGTAGGTCACGCGGCTGGCTACGGTTCCGAGGTCGAAAGGAGTGAGTTTGGTATCGGCCGTCACGACGGACACCTTGTCGTACTCGATGCCCAGTTCCTCGGCGGCAATCTGCGCCATGATGGTAGTGGAGCCCTGGCCGACATCGGCGGTGCCGATCGACAGATTGGCGGTGCCGTCCTGGTTGACCTTCAGAAAAGCCGTTCCCGGGTTGGCGTACGAGGTGAAGCCAATGGGGTAAAACATGGCGGCAATACCTCTGCCTCGCTTCTTCATAATGCCTTGACCTCGCTTTCCCAACCGAGCTCCGCGGGCTTATCGACTTCGTCTTTCCAGCCGGACAATTCCACGGCGCGCTTGACGCACTCGGAGACGGTGATGGTTTCGAGCACCTGTCCGGTGGGCAAGGCGCAGTTGTCAACCAGCAGGTTCTTCAAGCGGAACTCCACCGGGTCCAAGCCAAGCTCGGCGGCCAGGGTATCCATGTGAACTTCGTAGGCGAAGCCAAGCTGGGTTACGCCGAATCCGCGCATGGCTCCCCCGACCGGCTTGTTGGTGTAGACCACGTAACCATCGATACGAACGTGCGGGATGCGATACGGACCGGCGGCATGGACGCACGCTTTAGTCAACGTGGACTCGCCCCAGGAGACGTAAGCCCCGCTGTCGCTGACGATCTCCACTTGCCGGGCCACCAGGGTGCCGTCTTTTTTCAACCCCGACTTGTACTTGAGGAGATAGGGATGGCGCACGGTGGAGGCGTTGAACTCGTCCTCGCGGGTGAAGACCATCTTTACCGGCTTGCCGGTTTTCATGGCAAGGATGGCGAGGATGGGCTCCATGCTGAATTCGTTTTTGCCGCCAAAGCCGCCGCCGACCGCCGTGGTAACCACCCGGATATTGTTCATCGGCATCTGCAGCAGCTTGCCCAGATCGGAGGCGACCAGAAACGGCCGCTGCACGGCCGTCATGACCAGCAGTTCGCCGGAGGGCAGGATCTCGGCGTAGGCGGCATGCGGCTCGATATGCGCGTGCTCCACCATCGGGGTGGACATGCGCTCCTCGAAGATGACATCGGATTCCTTCCAGCCCTGCTCGACATCGCCGGTGCGAATCTTGAGGTGCGACGCCTGGTTGCTTTCGCCGTGGATCTTGGGGGCATCCGGCTTCATCGCTTCCAACGGATCGAAGACCGCGGGCAGCGGCTGGTAATCCACCTTAATAAGGCGAAGCGCTTCCTCGGCTGCCTCCCATGACTCAGCGGCGACGGCAGCCACGGCATCTCCATAGTGGCGAACCTTCTCGTCAACCAACAGCGGCTGGTCCTGATGGGAGAACCCAAAGCGGTTGTGCGGCACGTCCTTGTGGGTGATGACGGCCTTTACCCCAGCGAGCTTTTCCGCCGCCGAAGTATCGATCTTCAAGACTTTGGCATGGGCGTGCTGACTGCGCAAAATCAGGGCGTGCAGCATGCCCGGACGGAAAACATCCTGGCCATACTGCGACTTGCCAGTCACTTGCAGCACGGCGTCGCTTCTGGGATAGCTTTTTCCAATTACGCTGTTGCTCATTACAAACTTCTCCAGTGCCCTTGCAGAGGGCATGACAGGGGGAAACTCTTTCCGATTACGCTGTTGCTCATTGCTGGTAGCTCCCCTCGTGCTCGAGCTGCTGAAGTTCCGCAGCCGCCTGCTGCACGGCTTTGACGATCTTCACATAACCGGTGCAGCGGCAGATGTTGCCGGCAATGCCCTCGCGAATCTCGCGTTCGCTGGGATCGGGATTCCTATCCAGCAGCGCCTTGGCCGACAGCAACATGCCGGGCGCGCAATAGCCGCACTGGACGGCAGCATTGTCGATGAACGCCTGCTGCAACGGATGCAAGTGAGATGGTTCGCCAAGACCCTTCGATGGTGAGAATCTCCTTGCCTTCGGCCTTGATGGCAAGGTACAGGCAGGAGTTGATGGGCGTGCCATCGAGCAGCACGGTGCAGGCGCCACATTCGCCGGTGCCGCAGCCTTCCTTGGTGCCGGTCAACCCGATCCGCTCGCGGATGACATGCAGCAGCAGGTCTTTGGCGTCGACTTCCAGGGAATACGGTTGGCCGTTCACTTTCAGGGTGATGTTCTTCTTCATTTACAAGCCTCCGCCGGCGGCTCGAAGCGCAGTCTTCGTCTGTCGCGCCAGGGCAATTTCCAGAGCACGGCGCACCAGCACCACGCTGATTTGGCGCCGGTAGTCGGCGGAAGCGCGCAGATCGCTGATCGGAGAAATCTCCGTCGCCGCGACCGCAGCGGCTTCGGCAAATAGTTCCGGAGTGAGCTTGCGCCCGAGGAGAAGTTGTTCCGCCTTGTATGCCCGGATGGGAGTGGGCGCAACCGCCCCGAGGGCTATGCGAGCCTCCGAAACCTGCTGCCCGTTGACGGCAAGGCCGGCGGCGGCGTTCACGATCGACAAGGTCAGCGCCTTGCGGCGGCCCATGCGCAGAAAGCTTGCCGTCAGGTCTTCCCGCAAGGGCACGATGATCTCGGTCAGGACCTCGCCCGGTTGCAACACTGTGCGGCGCGGACCAAGAAAGAATTGCTCGATAGGGACCAGCCGCTGCTTGCCTCGCGCCTGCAAGACAAGCATTGCGCCGAGCACCAGCAGCGCAGGCGCGCCGTCGAGAGAAGGCACGGCCGAGCACAGATTGCCGCCGATGGTGGCCTGGTTGCGAGTCTGCACGGCACCTACCTGGAGTGCGGCTTCGGCGATGGCCGGCAATTTCAGCCGGAGCTCCGGATGCTCAGAGAGGGCGGCGAAGGTCACCATGGCGCCAATTCTGACCTGGTCCAAATCAGAGTCAAAGACGATGCGATCCAGCCCCGTATCGGCCAGGTCGATGAGATAATCCACGTCCTTGATCCGGCCGCGCAGCCATGGGATCAGGTCGGTTCCCCCGGCCAAGACCTGCGCTTTCTTTTCCTTAAGGTCGTCAAGGACGCTTAAGGCTTCCCCCAAACTCGTTGGCTTGAGGTATTCAAAGGTGTTGAGCAACATCGCAATCCACTCCTGTGGGTGGAAGATCGAGCAGCCGACTGATGGGCGAGATACAGGCTATCAGTATTGATTGTGGTTTTGAGACGACACAAGAATATGTGATTAACCGCACTATCCGCGGTGATGACTCGCACACTGGAAGGTCGCGGACCAGCGGATGAGGTCGCGGCACCAGAGACTCTGGCGGCTGCGCGCGTGGGCGGGGAAGGCGGCTGGGCGCATCTCCCGGCACTGACGGCACGTGTGATAGGATATGTCGCATCTTCGAATCTGCGCCGTGGCTGCCTAATTGGGGCGGCTGAAGTACGCGTATTTCGGGTGTACCTTGCACCTTCAGTTTTAGCAGAACTATCGCAAATCAGAGCGCGATTATTGAATTCCAAAGAGGGGATAGTAAATATGACAACCACCATTGTGAAGCCTGGCGAATTCTCGCCGCGCAAGATGGACACTAGATTCATTGGCAAACCGCACGAGTGGGACCCGCGCCGGCTTTACAGCCAGACTGCCTGCGATTGGCAGCAGCGGATCGATTTCGAGCGCATGCGCCGGGACCGCCTGCAGCGGCTCCGCGACCAGATGACCGCCCGCGACCTGGGCGCGCTGGTGTTGTTCGCCGGCGCCAACATCCGTTATGCAACCGGTTCCTATCAAGGCAATTGGAAATACAACATCAACATCCGGTATTGCGTGTTGCCCAACGGCGGCGAGCCCGTGCTGTTTGAAACGGCCGGCTCCGACCTGCACTGCGCCGAAATCGACATGCCCTGGATGCAGGACAACATCAGGCCGGCAATCACCTGGCAATGGGCCGAGGGAGCCGTGCCGCACATGGCGGACAGAATGGTCGCCAGCGTGATCGAGGTTCTCACCGCCGCTGGAGTGCAGAAGGAAAGAATCGGCATCGATAACATCGACATGGCGTCGTTGACGGCCTTTCAGAAGTCGGGGCTGAAGCTGGTGGACGGCTGGCCGGCGGTTTCCTCCGCCCGCGTGGTCAAGACCCAGGACGAAATCGAATGCCTGAAGCAGGCGTCCAGCATCGGCGACGCGGCGATGTGGAAGATCAAGTACGAGTGGCTCAAGCCGGGCGTTCGCGAGCGGGAAATCGAAGCCAAAGTGCATGAATTCATGCTGGAACGCGGCTGCGAGATCATCTACGACATCATCGTGGCTTCGGGCGGCAACACCAGCCCGTACCGCCGCTGGGCGACCGATAAGCTGATCCGCCAGGGCGATCTCATCATCGTCGACATCAACGTCGTCGGGCCTTCCGGGTACTTCATCGATTTCGTGCGCTGCTTCAAGTGCGCCGCCAAGATGAACCAGAAGGAAATCGACCTCTATCGGGAAGTCTACGATTCGATGTACGCCGGCTTGGCGAAACTGCGTCCGGGCAACACCACCGCGGACGTGGCCGCCTGTTTCCCTGAGTATGACGACGATACTTACGGCACCTGCACCCTGCAGCAGTTTGCCCACAGCATCGGCATCACGCTCTATGAAGGCATGTGGGTCTCGCGTGCGTACTCGTTGAAGTACCCGGCGGAGATCAAGGAAAACATGTACTTCGCTATCGAGACGTTCGCGGGCCATCCGGGACTGCAGCAGACGACCCGGCTGGAAGAAAACGTACTCGTCACCGCCGACGGCCCGGTCGTGTTCACGCTGATGGAACACATGGAAGAGGCGATGAGATAGTTGATCGCGAACCTGGGGCGCCGGCCATGATCTGGTCGGCGCCGTTTCGCGTGATGTCAGAGGAACGAAGCTGATATGAGAGCCATGGTGTTGAAGGCTCCGCGGGAGCTGCAATCCGCGGACCTCGACCTGCCCGCGCTGGCCGAAGACCATGTTCGCGTCCGAGTCACCCACAGCGCCATCTGCGGCACGGACCTGAAAATCTACAAAGGCGACATTCCGGTTCGCCATCCGCTCATCATGGGCCACGAGATGTGCGGCGAAGTGGTTGAAGGCGAAGATTCCACCCCAACTCGCGCAACTGAGGCGCGCGCTGGGGACCCCGGCAACAACTGCATCCGCCGTGGCGACCGGGTGATGATTGATCCCAGCGTTTATTGCGGAAACTGTTTTTGTTGCCATGCAGGCCGGACGAGCATATGTCCCAATGGCGTGCTGCTGGGACGCGACCGCGACGGCGGCTTCGCGGAGTATCTGGCGGTGCCGCGCCGCCAGATTTTTGCTCTGCCGCAGTCGGTGGACAGCCGTCAGGCGCCTTCGATTCAGGTTGCCACCACTTGCCTGCACGGCCAGCGCATGCTCAACATCTTCCCGGGACAGTCGGTGGTGGTGCTGGGCCTGGGCGTGAGCGGGCAGATTCACGTGCAGTTGGCGAAAGCGCGCGGCGCTTACCCGGTGATCGGCGTGACGCGCAGCGCATGGAAACGCGGCCTGGCCGAAAAGCTCGGAGCCGATATTACAGCCGCCAGCGGAGCCGAGGCCGAACGCTTGGTGATGGAAGCTACAGACGGTCGAGGCGCCGACGTGGTCATCGAATCGACCGGCATCCTGCCGTCGCTTGCCAGTGGAATTTCCATGGCTCGCAGGGGAGGAATGCTGCTGCCGTTTGGCATTATCACGGTGACCGAAGGCAAGTTGCCTTTCTATCAGCTCTACTTCAAGGAACTGACGATCGTAAACGCGCGCGCCGCCAAGAGCGAAGATTTTCCGGCGACCATCGACCTGGTTGCCCGCGGGGTGCTGAATCTTCAGTCACTGGTGACGCACGTGGTTGGGCTATCGGAGTTGGAATCGGCAATTCATCTGCTCGATTCCGACGCGGACGAACGGATGAAGATCATCCTGGATCACGCGAACTGATTGGAACTGACGCTGAAAACTTCCCCAGGTTAGCGCCGAACAACGCGGCGCGGAACCTGGGGCACCCGGCGAGAGAATGTCAGCGAACGAGCGCGGGCTGCCGGCCGCGCAGCGCCAACACGATGCCCAGACAGATCAGGACAACACTCACCGCTATGCCGGTGGTCATCGGTTCACCTGCCCAAAGGACGCCGATGATAACGGCAAGCACCGGGACCAAGGTGACGATTTGCCCGGCGCGCGCGACCGGCATGACCGATAGCGCCTTGCCCCACCACCACCATGAGAGCGCCGTGCAGCCGATAGCGTTGTAGGCAATCATGGCCATGACGGGCCCGGTCCAACTGGTTGCGTGCTGCGGCCCCAGTAACAGAGGCGCAACCGTGATGGCGGTCCACAGCACCTGCCAGAAAGTTTGCGTCCAGAATGGCGTCTGCCACTTGCGGCGGCGGTAGAGGCAGGCTCCCAGCGCCCAGAACAGACCACCGCAGACGCAGAAACAGTTGCCGAGCACGACTTGGGGATCGCTCCAGTTCACCGGCGGGCTGTTGAAGAAAAGAAACAGCCCCCCAAAACCAACCGCTCCTCCGCACAAGGCCCGCCAACCGATAGGTTCACGATTGATGAGCCACGCCAGCGGCAAGGCCCAGAGCTGCATGGTGTACATCAGGACCACGGTGCGGCCCGAAGCCACGTATCGCAGTCCCACAGTGCTGAAAAATTGACTGGCGGCGATCTGCACGATCCCGATCAGAGCCAGCGCCAGACGCTCCCCTCGTACAGGAAGCAGCGATTGCCGCATGGGAATGGTAAGTGCGGCCATGAACGGGGCCGCGGTGAGGAAGCGATAGGCGACAAAGCTCACGGGAGAGATGTCGTGCAGTACGCTCTTCGTCATCGCCCAGTTGGCCCCCCAGATCAAGACTGCGCCACCCAAACCCGCGTACACAGAGAGCGGTACGCGAGGCTGGTCCGTTTTGAGAGGCGTTGCGCTGGAGGTCATGATGGACTGTAAAGAGATCCTTCGCTCCGCTCAGGATTTCGGCTGGCGGCTCGTACGCCTCCTTAACGCCTCAACTTCGCGGCGGCCGCCGCGCTTGCCGTGTGCCAGTCGAGCAGTTGCTCACCGGTCCAGAAGAGCACGTCCTTGTGTCCGCGAATGTAATCGAGCCCCTGTTCGAGATACTTGATGCGATGGGGCACGCCGCTGAGGTAAGGATGGATGGCGATCGCCATGACGCGAGGCTGCTCTGCGCCTTCGGCATAGAGCCGGTCGAAGGTGTCGCGCATGCGTTCGAGCAGCACCTCGGAGCGTTGGTGCTGGACGGCCATGAGGACAACGTCGTTCACCTCTATGGGATACGGCATGGCCACCAGGGGGCCGTGCGCGGTGGCGATGTCGCAAGGCTGATCGTCCACCGCCCAATCGCAGATGTAGCGTATGCCGGCGGCGGCCAGGTAATCGACGGTAGACATGGTCTGGGCAAAGCCCGGACTCATCCAGCCCTTGGGACGGTATCCGGTGAAGCGTTCGATGGCCTCGATGGTCTGGCGAATCGACTCCGGCTGATCTTCCACGCGGGGCAGAGGAACCTGTATGTAGTTGTGTCCCACGAATTCCCACTTGGCATCGAGAGCGGCTTGCGCCACGCGAGGATAGCTCTCGCAGACGCGTCCATTGATGGACAGAGAGGCGCGTATGCCGCGGCTGTCGAGCGCCTGCTTCATGCGCCAGAAGCCGACGCGCATGCCATATTCATGCCATCCCCAGTTGGCAATGTCCGGCAGCACCGAGATGCCTGTGGGAGCCGGAATCACCACGCGCGGCATTGGCCGGTTGATGTCCCAGTCCTCGACGTTGACGATGGGCCAAACCACCACTCGAGCCCCGCCGGGCAACTTGCGCTTGGGACGGTCCACAATGGCCGAGTAAGGCAGACGTTCGCGGGGAATTTTGATTCCAACGTTAGGGGAACTCATAATGAAAGCTCCGCAATGGTCAGATGTGTAGCTTCGGAATTATGACACGGCGCGTCGGCGGCCCGGAAGTGAGCTGGCCCGGGTTCACGGGCGAATGCTAAAGTGTCTATACAGATTGCCTGAAGCGCTGAGGGGTTCGGGAGACCAAACAAATGAATTTTGACATGCATACTCATTTCATCGCGCCGGAGTTTGTGGAGGCGATTTCAAAGCCGGGTTCGCCGTGGCAGGCCAAGCTGATCAAAAAGGGCGACCAGCCCTGGATCGAGCATGACCAAGGCTACAGCTACCCGCTGGCTCCCGGATTCCATAGCACGGCGGCGCGGTTGGCTGACATGGCCCGCACGAAGCTGGATATGGCCGCCGTATCGGTGTCTCCTACCCTGTTCTATTACTATGCCAGCCCGAAACTGGCGCTGGACGTGGCGACCATGACCAACGACGGGCTATTCGCCTTGAGCAAGCAGCATCCCGAAAAGTTCGTGGGGATGGGCACGCTGCCCATGCAGAGCGTCGAGTTGGCGACGAAGGAGCTGCGCCGCTGCGTCAGGGATTTGGGATTCAAGTCGATCCAGATAGGTTCCAACGTTCAGGGCGTGCAGTTCGACGATCCGCAGTATCTTCCGTTCTTCAAAGAGTGCGAAGCCTTGGGGGTGTTTGTCTTCTTCCACCCCTATTACGTCGGCACCAAGGAGATGTTCACCAAGTATTACCTGACGAATCTGTACGGCAATCCGCTGGACACCGCGATGTGCGCGGCCAGCCTGATCTTCGGCGGCGTGCTGGAAAAGTGTCCGAAGCTGAAGGTGGGCTTCACCCATGGCGGCGGATTCTTCCCCTACCAGGTGGGGCGCTTGAAGCACGGCTACGAGGTTCGCCAGGAACCGAAGGTGAACGGGGTCCACTCTCCCGAGAAATATCTTCACCAGTTGTACTTCGATACCATCGTATTCATGGATAAACAGCTTCGTTTCCTGGTGGAGATGGCCGGGGCCGATCACGTGATGCTCGGAACCGACTACGCTTTCGATATGGCTGAATTCGCACCCGTGGACTTTGTCAGCAGCGCGGGATTGCCTCCGGCACAACTCAAAGCCGTGCTGGGCGAAAACGCGCGCGAACTGTTCGGCGTGGGTTCGGCGGTCGGCGCGGCCGGGCGCAGGTAAAAATCAAAAGAGGGCTTTGCTCAGAAGAAACTACCCCACGTTAGCCAGAGGCGGGCGAACGTGGGGCACCAGCTCTCGCGCAAGACGCACAGGCGGCAGATAAGAAGCTATCCCACATCTGCCAAAAGCGGGCAGATATGGGTCACCCGGCGAACGTGGGCACCAGGCACAGCCCCAGAGTTGGAAAAGAACCAACTCTGGGCCACCCGCCAACTCTGGGCCACCCGCCCCAAAAGTAGGCAGATATGGGGCACCATCGAACAGCAGATCCTTCGCTTCGCTCAGGATGAGACTCCTGGAGTTCGCACCTTGGAGAATGACGATGAGCAGCCAACGCTGTGAGCAGTTTATCGGCGGCAAGTTTGTACCGAGCGAATCGGGAGAATACTTTCCGCTGATCAATCCTGAGAACGGAGAGGTTGCGGCGGAGATCGCCCGCAGCACTCCCCGCGACGTCGAGGTCGCAGTCGAGGCGGCGAGCCATGCCGCGCGGCACTCCTGCTGGCGTAGCGATGTGGGGTTTCGCGTTACGGCCCTGCGCACTCTGGCTGCGAAGCTGAGGCAGGATATGCCAGCCTTTGTCGAAGCCGAATCTCGCGTCACCGGGCGTCCGATCCGCGAAATGCGAGCGCAACTGGGGCGGCTGCCGGAGTGGTACGACTACTTTGCCAGCATTGCCGAAACCCTGGAAGACACAGTGCCGCCGTTTGGGCGCGGGTATTTGAACTACACCCGGCGCGAGGCGCTCGGCGTGGTTGGACTGCTAACGCCGTGGAATCATCCTCTGCTGATCCTCACCAAGAAACTGGCCCCTGCGCTGGCGGCGGGCAATGCGGTGGTGATTAAGCCTTCGGAACTGGCTCCGCTAACCATCAACATGCTCGCCGAACGCATGGCTCAGAGCGGGATACCGGCTGGCATCGTCAACGTGGTGCATGGCTTCGGAGCGGTGGCCGGCAAGGCCCTGGCCGAGAACAAGACCCTGGCAAAGGTCGATTTGACGGGCGGAACCGCGACCGGGCGGAGCGTCGCCGCTGCCGCCGGACATAACCTTGCCAAGGTTGCGGCCGAGTTGGGAGGCAAGGCTTCGGTGATTATCTACGACGACGCGGATTTCACCGCGGCCGTCAATGGAGCTGTCTTCGCCGGCTACATTGCTGCCGGGCAAACCTGTGTACAGGGAGCCCGGATTCTGGTGTCGGACAAGCTCTACGACCGCTTTGCAGCCGCTTTCGTCGAGAAGGTCAGCAAGCTGCGGGTCGGTCCGCCCATGGACAACCGGACCGATATCGGCCCACTGATCTCGCAACGGCAGCGTGAGCAGGTTCTGAACTGGATCGAGGTCGGCATTCGCGAGGGAGCAGCGCTGGCCTGCGGAGGAAACGCACCGCCGGGACCGGGCTGGTATGTCAATCCAACGGTCTTCACCAACGTCACCAATGAGATGGCCGTGGCCCAGGAGGAGATATTTGGCCCGGTGGTGTGCCTGATGCGCTACCACTCCGAAGAGGAAGCCATTGAGCTAGCCAACGGTACACAGTTCGGCTTGGGCATGGGGATATGGACCAACGACATTCGCCGGGCGCATCGGGTGGCGGAGCAGCTCGAAGCCGGGATGATCTGGATCAACGATCACCACAGGATCGGTCCCGCATCGCCGTGGGGCGGCTACAAGAACAGCGGCATCGGGCGGGAAAACGGCATCGATTGCTACAAGGACTACACCCGAATCAAGAACGTCATTGTGAAAACAAGCGCGGACGGATTCGACTGGTTCGACGGAACCGCTTCTGACAAGAGATACAGTTAGCGGGCAAAGGTCGAGGAATGCAGGGTCTCGGTGCCCGTAGGGTGTTTCGGCGGGAGAACGATTGTGCTTGAAACTCGGGCCGGGGCGGGTAAATATAGGAGCCTTACGCCAACAACCCAGGAGGCCTCCAGATGGGTACGACGGAAAAACCGCTTTCCGCAAACGAATCTCAGCCAACGGCTTTGCCGTATTCGATGGCACTATCGGTCGTTTTCCTCATCATTCTCTGCTTGTCTTACGCCACCAACGCGGCCGACCGGCAGATATTTCCCACCCTGCTGCCGCAGATCGCCAAGGTGTTTGGCTACAACCTGAAGATCGGTGGATTGCTGGCGACGATTTTCACCCTGGGCTTGGCCATCGCGGGCATTCCCACCGGATACATTCTGGACCGTACCTCGCGCAAGGCGGTGATTATCATCGGCATGTTGCTGTACTCAGTCTTTACGCTGGCGACCATCTACGCCACCGGGATTTGGGACATGCTGATCTACAGGGCGCTCACCGGCATCGGCGAAGGCATGCAGATGGCGGGCCTGTTTGCTGCCGTGGGCAGCTACTTTCACCGCAGGCGATCGTTTTTTATTGGCTTCGTGATCCTCTCGTATGGGGTGGGCGGATTTGGCGGGCCATGGCTGGGCACCAAGATCGCCATCTCGTATGCAAGCTGGAAGGCGCCGTTTGTCTGCTTTGCCTTGATCGGGGCCGTCATGGCCGCCATCGTGATGTTCGTCGTGCCTAAGCTCTTCAGCGAAAGCAAGGGGCCGGCCACCGCGAGCAAACTGGACGAGGCCGCGCTCGCCCACATGCCAACCAATCTGTGGAACCGCAACGTCATCCTGGGGTTCATCGGATGCGTCATCATCGGCATCTCCCTTTATGGCTTCCTCGGACTGTACACGACCTTTGCGACCTCCATGCTGAAGTTCGCGCGTCCTAATGTGGCGCTGGCTTTCAGCTTCTTCGGGCTGGGCGGCATCATGTCGTTTGTCGGCGGCTGGTGCGGCGACCGCTTTCCGCAGCGCTGGGTTATCGCCTTCGCCTTTGTCTGCTTCGCAGTGGTCACCTATTCCATGTATAACGTTGCCACCACTATCACGGCGCAGTGCTTCCTTACCTGGTGCATAGGCTGCTTCGGCAGCGGCTTCGTCTTTACCAACCTGCTCTCGATGCTGCAACGCAGTGTGCGGCCATCGATGGTAGGCCGTGCTTCGGGAATCTTTATCGCCTCTTTGTTCGGTGCCGCCTCTATCGCCGGCTACTCGATGGGCGCGCTGGTTGGCCGCTTCGGATGGGGAACGGCTGCCCTCATACAGTTGGCGCTGCTGCCGGTGATCGGCATCATTGCCATGGCGCTGGTTGACCCGACCAAACTGATCGTTGCCAATCCGAAGAAGGCATAGCGCAGTATTGTGTAGAGTACTTTGATTTCAATGCGAATGATCCTGTCGAGCGGCAAACTTGGCAGGATCATTTGGTGTAGTCTATCCGCGAGAAACTATCGTTGTGAATACATTCCCACGGAAACAATAGTCTGGAGAAACACTCGTGATGAAGAATGCGAACGCTCAACTCAATGTCGCGGTTGCCGGCTTGGGCTGGTGGGGAAAAACCATCATCGGCATGCTGAAAGACAGTCCGAAGGTCCGCGTAGTAAAGGCCGTGGACACGGTTCCCGCCGCCGGGGAATGGGCACGGGCGCAAGGCATCGAGTTTACGACCGATTACGCCGCCGTTCTGGCCGACCCTAACGTGGGTGGCGTGATCTTGTGCACGCCGCACACACAGCACACCGCGCAAGTGGTGGCCGCCGCTGCTGCGAAGAAGCACGTGTTTTGCGAGAAGCCGCTGGCGCTTACGCGGCGCGACGCACTCACGGAAGTCGAGGCTTGCAAAGCCAACGGAGTGGTGCTTGCCGTCGGTCATGAACATCGTTTCAAACCCGTCATGCAGGACGTGCTGCGGATGGTGAAATCCGGCGAACTCGGCGAGCTCCAGACGACGGAAGCGACCCTGACCTTTGAACTGCGCCCGCTGGCGGCTGACAATTGGCGACTGCAAAAAGCGGAGGCGCCCGGCGGAACGACGATGGTTGCGCTGGGTATTCACGGGCTGGACCTCTGCATAGCGGTGAATGGCCCGGCGGAAAACGTGTTGGCCAGTCTGCGCTCCGTTGGCCACCCCACGCGAAACACGCTGGCGATTCTTCTCAATTTCAAGAACGGCGCCAACGGGGTGATCTCCTCGGTACTCGGCCCGCCTTTTTCCATCCGCTTTGCCGTGTTCGGCACCAAGGGATGGGTGGAGGTACACGACAAGGCGCATCCGCAAGCGCCAGAAGGCTGGCTGCTGACCAGGGGCGTGCATGGCGGTCCGCAGCAGACGGTGGAATATCCCGCAATGTCGATGGTTCGCGCCAACGTGGAGGCCTTCGCCGATGCAGTCGCGGGCCGCGCGCCTTATCCGGTGACGTTCGCCGAGATGGTCGCTAACATCGCAGCCTTTGAAGCCATCGCCAAGTCCGCCGAGAGCGGCGCAATTGTCACGGTGGAGAATTAGGCCGGGCTCGGGGATGTGCGTTTAGCCAGTGAGATAAAAGGTCGGGTGGTCCATGCTGGCCGCTTTTGCTACGGCAAACTGCCCCACTCAAGCCAACGGATGGCTTGAATGGGCCACCCGCCCGGGCCCCGGCAGTGCACCGTGAGAGGAGCAGACAAAGAATGAGCGCTATCCGCAGCGAGGTTCGCGACGGAATGCAGATTGACTGGGACGTTCCGGTCAAGATGGATGATGGATTGATTCTGAAGGCGGACGTTTTCCGTCCGGTGGCAGGCGGCAAGTATCCGGTGCTGCTGAGCTATGGCCCGTACGCCAAGGGGCTGTCGTTTCAGGAGGGCTACCCTGGGGCGTGGAATATCATGGTCGCCGCTCATCCGGATGTTGCCCACGGCTCGACCAACAAGTATCAGAACTGGGAGGTCGTCGATCCCGAGAAATGGGTTCCCGAGGGCTATGCGGTGGTGCGCGTGGATTCACGCGGCACCGGCCGCTCGCCCGGCTTCGTCGATCACTTTTCGCCGCGCGAGACCGACGATTTCTACCAATGCATCGAGTGGGCCGCGATGCAGGAGTGGTCGAGCGGCAAGGTGGGGCTGAATGGCATTTCCTACTACGGCATGAATCAGTGGCTGGTCGCCGGCAAGCAGCCGCCTCACTTGGCGGCGATGTGCATCTGGGAAGGTTCCGCCGACTGGTATCGCGACGCGACGCATCACGGCGGCATTCTTTCGACCTTCTGGGCCAACTGGTACGACGTGCAGGTTAAGAGCGTGCAATACGGACTGGGCGAGCGTGGTCCGCGCAGCGTGGTGACCGGCGAACTGGTGTGCGGAGACGAAACCTTCTGCGACACGCAGTTGGCCGCCAATCGCGCCGAGTTCGGAGACGCGATCCTCGCCCATCCGCTGGATGACGACTATCACAAGGCGCGTTCGCCGCAATGGGACAAAGTGAAAGTGCCGTTCCTGTCGGCGGCGAATTGGGGCGGGCAGGGGCTGCATCCGCGCGGCAATTTCGAAAGCTTTGTGCGCGCCGCCTCGAAAGATAAATGGCTCGAAGCTCACGGCCTGGAACACTGGACGCATTTTTACACGGACTACGGAATCGCGGTTCAGAAGCAATTTTTTGGGTACTTCCTCAAGGGCGAGCGCAATGGTTGGGATAAGCGTCCGAAGGTGCAGCTTCAGGTCCGCCATCTGGATAAATTCGTCGAGCGATTTGAAAACGAGTGGCCGATTGCCGGCACGCGGTGGACCAAGTTCTATCTGCAGCCGGCCAGCCATGCGTTGTCTACGAAGCCTGCGGCGGAGTCGGCCAAGCTGGAGTTTGAGGCCCTCGGCGACGGATTGACTTTTGTCTCCGCGCCGCTGGCGCAAGAGACGGAGATCACGGGACCGCTGGCGGCGAAGTTGTTTGTCTCCTCCAGCACAACTGACGCCGACCTGTTTCTGGTCTTCAAGGTTTACACTCCGGATTTGCGCGAAGTCACTTTCCAGGGTGCGATCGACCCACACACGCCGATTGCACAGGGCTGGCTGCGCGCTTCGCATCGCAAGCTCGATCCGGCCCTGACGAACCCTTACAGGCCCTATCACACACACGACGAAGTGCAACCGCTTCAACCGGGGATTCCGGTCGAGGTCGAGGTCGAGTTCGTGCCGACATCCATCGTGGTGCCCGCAGGCTACCGGATTGCGTTGTCGGTTCGCGGCAAGGATTACGAGTTCGCGAAGAAGACGGGTCTCAAGCTGCCTCACTTCAAAAATGAATTGTTGGGCTGCGGGCCGTTCCTGCACAACGATCCGCGCGACCGGCCGGCAAAGATATTCGGAGGCAAGACTACGCTGCACATCGAACCTGAGCGCGCATCGTATGTGCTGCTGCCGGTGATTCCCAAGAGGTAGACGGGGTGTTCAGAGGGGGTGCGCCGATGTTCAGGAGAGATTTTCTAAGAAGTTCGGCGGTGCTCGGAGCCGGCGTACTGACCAGCGGAGTGCTTCATTCAAACGCGGTTTCCATCTCGGAAAAGGGAGCCATGAAAAACACAGCCAACACGTCAGCGGGGGAGCAAGTGCCCACGAGCGCCAAGGGCAGGCCGATCCAGATTCGTATGGGTGGCTATGGGCCGCCGACAACCGGCTTCAGCCTGGCGCTGAAGAAGATCGGCGAACGGCTGAAAGCAAAGTTCGGCGGCGACGTGGACGTCAAGTACGTCTACAACATCATGGACCTCGGCTATCGTGCCGAAGACATCCTCTGGCTGGTCGAGGACGGGGTGCTGACGCTTGGTTATCAATCGAGCAGCTACTTTACCGACCGCGTTCCTACGGTCGGGATGGCTGATCTTCCTTTCATCTTCGACAGTAATGAAAAAGCGCGTGCCGCCATGGACGGCAAACTCGGCAAGGTTCTCGCCGGCAAGCTCGAAGAGCGGATGAACTACCGCATTGCCGGCTATTTCGAGAACGGATTCAGGCAAGTCTCCAACCGCCTGCGGCCGGTCCGCGTCCCCTCCGACATGAAGGATATGCGCATAAGGGTTCTGCCCAGCAAAATTCAGGCACGGACATTCGAACTGCTGGGCGCCAAGCCGCTCATCATGGACTTGACCGAAGCGATCGCGGGAGTCAAGGCCGGAACCCTGGACGCCCAGGAGAATCCGTTTTTCAATACGGTCACCTACGGCGTACACAAGTACCATCGCTTCCACACCGTAACCAACCACTTCTATCTCTCGCGGCCGATCTTCATTCATCGCACGTCGTTTGACGCATGGCCGAAGGAACTGCAAACCGAGATGATGGCTGGCGGTTCGAGATGCGGTCAGCTTCCAGCGCGAACTTCACATCAAGGAGGAAGAGGACGCGGCAGCGACAATCCGCAAGGAAGGCGGCGAGATTATCGAGCTCACGCCGAAAGAGCACGACCAGTTTGTCGCGGCCGTAAAGCCTCTGTATGGCGAGGCCCGCGGTCTCTACACGCGGGAGATGCTGGCGCTGGTGGGTCTGTAGGCAACCGCCCGCAGCGCCATGGAACGCATGGCGTCATCATTTACACCTAAGAAGTAAGACCCTCTCTCAAGAAAATACCCCACGTTAGCCAACAACGGGCGAACGTGGGGCACCAGCACCCGGCCCTCCGGTTACTCACGGCGCATACGTACAGGCCCTCACGTGCGAAATGTTTGCTTCTGGTAAACCAATGCACAACAAAGTTCCTCCAGAAAAAAACTTCAGATTGATTCTGTTGGAGATCAAGGTGGTGCAGTCACATTTGCGACTTGTGCGCAGAGACTGAAAACGGTTCGCGCGCTTCTCGATTTATTCACTCAAGAGATACTTTACATTCTCGCGAATCGCCCTTAGGATTTGTTCCTTCCCTGCTGTAACATCTGTTTAACAAAGTTGCTGGTTTTCCGGTTTTAAAGAAAGCGGCGCAGAGTGCGCGCAGTCGATCAATCATGAAAGTCAAGAAAACGATTCTCTGCGTTGATGACCACGAACAGTCGCTCTCGATTCGAAAGCTGATCCTGGAAACCAGAGGCTACCGGGTGATTGCCTGCACCGGTGGGGAGCAGGCGCTGGTGGCGTTCAACGACGGCGGGGTGGATCTGGTGCTTACCGACTTGGTCATGCCCGGCATGAGCGGCAACGAGTTGGTGGAGCGGGTCAAGCAAATCTCCCCGGCCACTCCGGTCATTCTTTTTTCCGGCCAGGTCAAGCTCTACGATCAGGACACGCTGGCCGATATCTTTTTGCCCAAGGGAATGTATTCCGCGGCCGAACTGCTGGAGCGAATCCGCCTGCTCCTGGTTCGCAAGCGCGGCCCCAAGCGCGCTACCCTGCCGGAATCGACCGGGGTGAAGCGCGCCAGTGGCGGCTAGCGTCTGCCTGCAAGAGCACCTGCCGGGGCGATCAAGTGTAGAATCAAAGATTCATGCCTGCCATCATTGAAGTAGACAACGTATACAAAACTTTCCGCGTGGGCAAAGTCGAAGTGCCGGCCGTACGCGGCGTTTCGCTGGCAGTCGAGCGGGGGGAGTTCGTGTCGCTTGTGGGCCCCTCGGGCAGCGGGAAGTCAACATTGTTCTATCTGCTTGGCGGGCTCGCGCAAGTCGATTCCGGGCAGGTGACGATCGATGGCGTGAATTTCTCGAAGCTTTCCGACGCCGAGCGGACGCGCATGCGCAAGAGCAAAATCGGCTTCGTTTTCCAGAAGTACAACCTGCTACCCACGCTCGACGCCCGCGGCAACATCGACATCGCGCGCGAAATCAGCGGGAGCCTAGCCGGCGACGCAGCCTATTTCGATCACGTCACCTCTCTGCTCGGGATCGACAAGCGCCTTCACCATCGGCCATCGGAGTTGAGCGGCGGTGAGCAACAGCGGGTGGCGCTTGCCCGCGCTCTCATCAACAAGCCGGCCATCGTGCTCGCCGACGAGCCCACGGGCAACCTAGATACCAAGAACTCCGAGATCGTGCTCGCAATGCTGCGCCGCTCCAACCAGGATCTCGGGCAAACCGTGCTGATGATTACCCACAACCCGGAGGCAGCCGCTTATGGCGACCGCATTCTGCACATGCGCGACGGCCAGATGGTGGACGCCACCCAGGACCCGCAGTGGGCTCCTGTGATTCACTAGCAGAGCCGGCCGATCCCCTAAAAGCCTCTAAATGCGAACAAGAACTACCCTCGATGGTGCTACTCGGGAGCGATGCTGCGTCCGTGGCTTGCGCGGTGTTACGCAAAGTATTGACAACTCTGGATTTCAGCCATACACTATCGTGCCAATAAGCGACAAGCAGATTTTTATGCGTCCACGAGGCGAAAAGCAGCAATGCGGGCGGCGATACGAAAACTGACATTGTCTGAATGGTTAACGGCGCTTGGGCTCCTGTGCTCAATTGCGAGTTTAATTGCGAGTTTATTCGTCTTGGTGGACCCGGCCGCTGTACCCCCACGTCTACTTTGGCTGGTGCCTTATCTTCCTTATGTTCTTATCAGTGGACTTTGCGTCGCGATCGCATTCCTATATAGTACAAATCGTACGCTGTGGAGAGCTATTGAAAACGGGTTTAAGTACACTTTCAACCGAGCGACCGTGACAATTCACAGTGACCTGAACAAGTACAAGTTTGAGTTTGAGAAGCACTTCACCGTTATTGCGCCAGGGGCACCTGACCGCTACAGTGGCCAGTTTTACTGCAATAACCACCTGGAGAACGCGGATGAGATGCATCATTATTATGCTTCAAATCCATTGCGGTGGTCTGATCTCAATGTGGCCGCGAGTTTGACACAGGTTGGCAAGGACCCTGAGAGGCAGGCCTCTTACGGCTTGGTTATCGAACCCGCTACTGATAATGCTAACTTCATACCTTATAACATCTTGTTCAAGAGCCGAATGCGCCCAGAAAAGATCGAGATGCCTGTAGGTTCACGGTGGATTCTCAGATATCGGTACGAGGTACCCGCAAGCCATTGGGGTAGCTACTTGAATCGGTGGCTCACCTTTTTTGCAGAAAAAACTGAAATTGTGTTTGAGCAGCCCTTACAGGATGACATCGATGCAGGCTTACGGGTTTGGGAGCTAAAGCCGCCCGATCAGGCTCCAGTTGAGATTAGTGCGCCTATTTACAAGAGGATAGAAGTGGATAAAGTTCGCTATACCGTAAAGTTTCCTCAAAAGCGTAGAGCTAGGTACCGGCTGACTTGGGACTCGAAGCAACTTCTTAACGTTCCGGTTACGGCGAATGTTCAAGACACGGCGCAATTGACTGTTATTTGAACACCCCGAACCTGGACTGATGGATTATTGTCGTGGCATCGCCTAGCGGTGAAAGTTTTCGCACGTTGCGGCGCGGTTTTGCATCCTTCGGAGGGGTGTGTCCTTTTGCGTGCCTCCATTGCTACACATTCCACAAGCAATTCGTGAGAACACCAGAACGATCGGTTGCTGACATTGTCAGTTCGTTGCCTCCAGGTTCACTTGACATCGTTTATGTTTCCGGACATCGCGAGAACTTTGTTGACCCATCAGCAGGAATAGGTCTTATCGAGCGCATATTTGAGAAGTGCGGCTGCGATATCCTTTTTACAACTCGCAACGTCTTTTCTCCCAACGAATTAGCGCGGCTGTGCAGGTTAAATGAGCGCATGCTGCGTTCGGGCCGACTGTTGACGGCATGCGTTTCGATTCCTGCAATTGCGTCCATTAAGAAGCTAGAACCAAGTTCTCGTATTCCTTCGCCTAAGCGGCGAATCCGGTTCTTGCATCAGCTCCACGGGCTGAACATCGCGACAGTACTGACTCTTCGCCCGCTGTTCCCTCAAAGCTTTATTCCTATTGACGAGCTGATAGACATCATCGTGTCCGCTGCTTCGGCGTCCTCCGCTGTATTGTCAAGCGGAATCGTTTTGGAGGAAGGAGTGCAATCTCGTCTGCGGAAAATGCCTGCCGATCTTCACACTGTTATGGCTCCTCTCATGCCGTGCCTTGGCAACAAGTATGACGTGCTTTATGTAGATGTTGAACCTGAGCTTCGCACACTGCGGGACGTGTGCTCGAAGCGAGGGTTGCCGTTTTTCACCGAAAGCATTTCCGCCGTACTGCACATTCATCAGACAGCAAGCATGAGCAAGCCCGTTCTTGAGCCAAATGCGACAGCGGAGCATGCCAGTGGCTCCGCAGAGAAGGTGCGGGAGTAACTCAGTGGTAGAGTGCGACCTTGCCAAGGTCGAAGTCGCGGGTTCAAATCCCGTCTCCCGCTCCATCGTTTGCTTGCATTTACGCCCTTCCGCATTTCTCCCTCATGCACACTAACGCACACTAAGAGTTTGCGGCTGTTTTTTCCTCGGGCCGCCGAAAGCGCCGACATCACCGACCGCCCAGACTCGCAGGGGTGTCATCCTGAGGTCGTGCCGATGTTGCGCGTCCAAAGGATATGCTACGCATTCAGGACGCGCAAACAGCAGATCCTTCACGTTGTTCAGGATGACACCCTCGGAGAATAGTCTTTCAGCAGCCTGTTAGGGCGGTGTCACTTCAGTTGTTGACTCTTCGCTGGGCTGTCCCGGCCCATTCATAGAACTGCGCTTAGGCGGCGCGGGCGGCGCGACGTCTAATTTCTCGACTATTCAGTACTGAAACATACTCTCGAAATCGCCTTGCACACGCTGGCGGCCAGATGACTTGCTATGGACCCGCCGGACAGCCGCAAGGCTCAGGCTTGCTACTTGCGCATTCCCGATTTGGGCGTATTGTTTCCTACGGACCAAAGAAGAACAATCTGCGCAACGCTCGATTTGTTGCCGAGCGTTTCGGAGCGTCCTAGCGCGGATTTGACATTCCCGCAGCGGCGTCGCGCCGGCTAATTGCTTGCGTGAGCCGGCCTACTAATTTCGAGGAGATTGAATGAACAAGCGTTATTTTTTGATTTCGTTACTTGTGCTCGTTGCGATTGCCGTTTTCACCACAACGGCGATGGCTGCGACTGCCCCGGTAGTTGTATACGACAACAATCCGGATCTGCTGCCCGGCGATATGTGGAGCCTGGGAGTCGAGGCCCATGGGCTAAACGAACTTGGAGATGGAGTTCAGTTGTTGACAACGAGCGGCGACATTACCCAAGTTAGTGCGATTATGGTGTCCTGGGCATGCCAGAAGTTGGGAACGACGGGTGCGTTGAAGGGTCTTTGCAACACCGCGGTTGGCGCGACCTTCTCGCAGTATATTACGCTGAACATCTACGCGGTCAACGATACGGTGTGGCCGCCCACGCCTGGGACTCTGATTCTCTAACCTGAACATCCCTGTGCCGGCTGGCAGCGGCAAGGTCATTATCACCCTATCCTATAACACCACAAGCGGGGGCCCGCAGCCCCTAGGAACTCAGCCTTGCAGTAGCACAGCTGTCGGATGTCCTTACGACTCGCTGAACATCGGTATTTCTTCGGCCTTCCAGACTATGGCTTGGCCAAAACCAGATACGAAGTTCACCTATATCGGGCAGTATTTGGACGCCAATGGAATCTTCGTCAAATGGAGGTCCCCTAGCCAGTCTTGCTCACTAGCAGCCACGACCGGCGTACTGGCGGATGACAATACGCCACCCGCGTCCGCGCCTCACACAGTCTGCTGGGTCGGCTTTCATCCGAATTTCGAAGTCTGGGCAACAGGTCCAACTACTGAGTAAAGAATAGAAATGGACCGAGGCACTGAGAAACCTCCCCAGATCGAAAATCGGCCTCTAAGTTCACGCTGTAAATAGCAGAAGGGCGCTCCATCCGAGCGCCCGTTTTATTGGTAGGTGCACGCATAGAGCTTCTGTCAGGAAGGCGATACCACCTGAGGCCCTGCGTTCGCTTGGAGTGACACGGTAAGAGCTACTGCGCGAATCCACGCTAGAACTCGGCCAACGCCCGGTGAACCAGGTGGATGGCGATCGCTCCTTCACCCACGGCCGAGGCTACGCGCTTCACATTTCCGGAGCGAACATCGCCGACCGCAAACACCCCGGGAAGACTGGTTTCCAGCATTTGCGGAGCACGTGTAAGGGGCCAGGCAAGAGGCGGAATCCGGCCCGTGGAAGCATCCAGGTCTCGCCCGGTGAGGATGAATCCCTTGTCATCGAAAGCGACACAGCCGCGGAGCCACTCGGTTCGTGGAGATGCCCCCGCCATAATGAATACGTGGCGGATATCATGAGTTGAAGTTTCACCGGTCACCTTATCGCGCCAGCTAACCCGCTCCAGTTGTCTCTCGCCTTGCAGGGAAACAATCTCCGTTTTGTAATGCAGTTCGATGGCCGGATTATCGGTGATCCGTTGAATCAAGTACCGCGACATCGTCTCCGACAACCCGCTCGAGCGCACCAGCATATATACCTTGCGAGCTGTCTGGGAAAGGAACACAGCGGCTTGTCCGGCGGAGTTTCCCCCGCCAACCACGATGACATCTTCGTTTTCGCACAATTGCGACTCTATGTAAGTCGCGCCGTAATAGATCCCTTGCCCTTCGAACTTCTTGAGGCTGGCGATCGGCGGCTTGTTGTATTGTGCTCCGGTGGAGACGACAATGGCGCGCGCCGCCAGCGTGTTGCCGTTGTCCAGAACGACCTCATAAGGACGGCGGTTGCACTTCAACTGCACAACCTTGTGCGCAACCATCATCTTCGCCCCGAACTTCTGGGCTTGCGCGATGGCGCGCGCCGCCAGTTCCTCGCCTGAGATTCCGACGGGGAAGCCAAGATAGTTTTCTATCTTGGAACTTGATCCCGCCTGCCCGCCTGGAGCGTCAGTTTCAATCACCAGAGCATCCAGCCCTTCCGAAGCCGCGTAAACAGCCGCTGCGAGGCCGGAGGGTCCCGCACCCACGATGATCAAATCGCGCACCTGATTCTGGTCAATACTCACGTTGAACCCAAGGCAGTCCGCCAATTGTTGAATTGAGGGATTCCGCAGCAAGGTCTGGCCATTGCAAATGACCACTGGCACTTCGCCGGTCTTGACTTCAAAACGGTCGAGCAGCTCCTGCGATGTCTTGTCGGTGTCCAGATCGATGTAGGTGTAAGGATGGGCATTTCGGCCAAGAAACTCGCGTATTCGCAGGGTGTTGGCACAGTGGCGAGAACCCATCACGATGACGTTGCCCAGCCCTTTGGCAATGAGCGCGAGCCGTCGCAGGATGAACGCCCGCATGAAGATCTCGCCCAACTCGGCATCCCTGGCGACCAGCGAACGCAAGCCATCCGCACTGATCTCGAGAAACTCGCCGGCTTCCGTAACCCGCCCGCGCACCAGACAGCGCTGCCCGGAGATCATCGTAATTTCACCTGTGAATTCGCCGGGCCGGTGCTTCGCGATTGGGCGTTCGCCTGTGAGATCCGGCTGCACGATCTCCATGCCTCCGGAGAGCAGAACAAAAAAAGGGACCTCGGTATCGTCGGGTTGAAACAATATCTCGCCCGGTTCAACCTTGCGCAACCTGCCGCCGGGACGGAGACGACCGATCTGTGCCGCGGTTAAGACCGGAAAGGCTTGCGTATTGGCATCGAGCGCACTCGGTACAGGCCAGGCAGACATGGTTCCCCCCACGGCTCGAATAAGTCAGTGAGTAGTAGTAATAGATGCCGCACGTAGTCACCCGGTTTCAACCTGTGTGCAACTCCGATCAACGCTGCTGGGCGTCAAGTTTGAGGAACAACCCTACTCACATGATCTGCATATCAACGGTAGGCACCGCAGTTCAGCCTGTCGCACGTATACTTGCACTCTGATGGTTACCGGATAGCACTGGAGATCACCATGTCGATTCGACCGGTTAAGCGGCTCATCAAATCCAAGCCCACGCTGGAAGGCGCCGGCGTACACCTGCGCCGCGCCTTCGGCTTCGGCAACACCTCTGACTTCGACCCGTTTCTTCTCCTCGACGACTTCCGCAACGACGTTCCGGCTGATTATCTGGCAGGCTTCCCCTGGCACCCGCACCGCGGCATCGAAACCATCACCTACGTACTCGCCGGAACCGTCGAGCACGGCGACAGTATGGGGAACAGCGGTTCCATTGCTTCCGGAGATGTGCAGTGGATGACCGCCGGAAGCGGAATCATCCACCAGGAGATGCCGAAGGGAGACCATGCGGGCCGTATGCACGGGTTCCAGTTGTGGGCGAATCTTCCCTCGTCGCTCAAAATGTCGGAGCCACGTTATCAGGAGGTGAAGGCACTCGACATCCCCGTCGCGACCGATGACGACGGAACGCAGGCGCGCGTTGTTTCCGGAAATTTTTGGGGGATAACCGGCCCTGTGGACCAGATCGCCGCCGACCCGATCTACCTGGATGTCTCGGTTCCGCCGGGCAAGAGAAAATCTCTTCCGGTCGAAACAACGCGCCACGCCTTCGCTTACGTCTTTGCCGGAGCCGGCAAGTTCTGCAATGCTTCCGGCCCGCTCGCGGTGCCTACCGAGAGTGTTGGCTGGTTGGATACGGCTCCTCCAGCGGAAGCCGACAACCGTTCGCTGGTGCTCTTCGACCGGGGCGACGAGGTTGTGGTGCAGGCAGGAGAGGATGGCATCCGCTTCCTCCTGGTCTCGGGAAAGCCTCTTGAGGAGCCGGTTGCATGGTATGGGCCGATCGTTATGAACACGCAGGAGCAGCTCCGAAAGGCGTTCGAGGAGCTGCGCGAGGGTACGTTCCTAAAGTCCGAGCACAAGGATAAGGGGAAAGACAGCAAAGGACGAAAGGCATCCTAGCGCGATTCCAGAGTTGGTATATCCGGAAGTTTCAGGAACGTCATCCCGACCGAAGCGAAGCGGAGTGGAGGGATCTTGTGTCTTCCCGCTGTCTTCGCGCAGCCAAGCAACACAAAAGATTCCTCGACTCGCGACATAAGGCGTCGCTCGCTCGGAATGACGTTCATGACTTGGGATACAGCATCTCTGGAACTGGTCTCGCCATGCCAGCACGCCGCCGCTGACAGCGCGAGAATCAGCTCATCTCTCGTCCATTTCGGATTACGCGCCCTGCTCAGATCCTCATCGGCATGACCACGTAGCGATACTTGAACTCGGCATCCGGAATATCCGGGCGGAGCTGGCCGGCCGACTGTGCGTCCTTGAACTCGATGCGCACCTGATCGGCGTCGGCGTTCTTAAAGAAGTCGATCAGGTACTGCGAGTTGAATCCGATGGTCATGGTTTCGGCCGTGTAGTCGATCTCGATCGAGTCTTCCGATTCGCCGGTTTCGGTCGAAGACGAGGAGATTTTGAGCTCGTTCTTCTCCAGCCGCAGGCGGATGGCGCCCGAGCGCTCGTCGGCAAACTGCGCCACGCGCTGGATGGCGGCCATGATCTCAGCGGTCGTGACAGCCACGGAGCGGGTATTGTCCTTGGGCAGCACCGCTTCATAGTTGGGGAACTGGCCGGTGAGCTGGCGCGAGGTGAGCAGACGGCTTCCGACGCGGAAGAACAGCGTCGTATCGTCCTTGGCGAACTCGACGAATTCGCTTTCACCGGCGCCCAGCAGCGAGAGCAGCTCCGCCATGGCCTTCTTCGGCACCAGCGTCTTCAACTCGCCGGAAACCTCCAGCGGGGTGTTGGTCCGCTCGATATGGGCGAGCCGATGGCCATCGGTGGCCACCATGACGATCGACTCCGGTTTCAGAAGCAGCAGCGCGCCGTTCAGGGTGTAGCGCGATTCCTCGTTGGAGATCGCAAAAATCGTTTTGGCGATCATCTGCCGCAGCACGTTGCTCGGTATCTTGACTACCCCGGTCGTGGGAAACGCCGGAAGGCTGGGGAAGTTCGACCGGGCCATGCCGACCATCTTGGTATTGGAGCGGCCGGAACGGATGTTGACCCAGTGGTTCTCCAGCAGCTTGATGGCGATGTCGCCCTCGGGAAGCAGCTTGACGTAATCGTAAAGCTTGCGGGCCGGGATGGTGCACGACCCCTCTTTCTTGGTCTGTGCCGGGCATGCCGTGCGCAGGCTCAGATCGAGGTCGGTCGCGGTGATGGAAAGCTTCTCGGCGGAAGCTTCAAACAGGAAGTTGGAGAGGATCGGGATGGTCGTCTTGCGCTCCACCACGCCCTGGGTGGCGGTCAGCTCTTTGAGCAGGTCAGACTTGCTAACCACGATCTCCATTGCGTTCCTTGCGCCATGCCTACGTCTGCCATATTTGCACCTTAGAGAGCACCACTCAATTTGTCTTGTCTTATATCAAAAAGAAAACAAACAACGCCAGCACGAATCGCAGCCGGACGGAGAAATCGTACCTCAGGAAACCCGCGAGCGGACCAGCCAATCTCACCAGCTCACCCGCGTGCTTCCGCACGCTGCCTGGTGCGCGTTTGGGTCACCGTTAGCACCAGCTTATCCCCAAGCCACCGGGAACCGGGCGGGCAATCCGCTGAGTTGCCGGGTACGTCCGCCGGCCTGATTCCCGGGATGAACTATCCTGAGCTGCCTAGTTGCTCAACGTCTCGGTCAGCTTGTTGAGCGTACGGTTCAAGTCCTTGTCGAGCTGCTTCTGCTTATCAATCTTCTCAATGGAGTGGAGGACGGTCGTGTGGTGCTTGCCTCCGAACTGGCGGCCGATTTCCGGCAGTGAAGCTTCGGTCAAATGCTTGGCCAGGTACATGGCGATCTGCCGCGGAAAGACGATCTGGCGCGAATTGTTCTTCGCCTTGATCTCCGGCAGACGAAGCCCGAACTGCTCCGCCACCGCCTTCTGGATGGCCTCGATCGTGATCTTGCGCGACTGCTGGTCGATGAAGTTCTTGAGCACCTGCTGGGCAGTGACCAGGTTGATGGCCACGCCGGTGAGGGAGGCATAAGCCAGCAACCGGACGAGCGCGCCTTCCAGTTCGCGAACGTTGCTGCGGATGTTCTGCGCAATGTAATTCGCAACATCGGCGGGCAGTTGCACGCGTTCGTTCTCTGCCTTCTTCTGCACGATCGCGATCCTGGTCTCCAGGTCGGGAGGCTGCGATGTCGGCGATCAACCCCCACTCGAAGCGGTTGCGAAGTCTGTCCTCGATCTCGGCCAGCTCCTTCGGCGGACGATCGCTGGCGATCACGATCTGCTTCATCGATTCGTGAAGCGCGTTGAAGGTGTGAAAAAACTCTTCCTGGGTGCGCTCTTTGCCGGTCAGGAACTGGATGTCATCGATCAGCAGCAAATCGACATTGCGGAAGCGCTCACGGAAGCTGGTCATGCGGTCATGCTTGATGCTGTTGATCAGCTCATTGGTGAACTTCTCGCTGGAAACGTAGCAGATCGAAAAGTCGGGGCTGTGCTGCTTCACCTGGTGCCCGATGGCCTGCATCAGGTGGGTCTTGCCCATTCCCACTCCACCGTAGAGGAACAGCGGGTTGTAGGCCTTGGACGGCCGCTCGGCGACTGCCAGCGCGGCGGCGTGCGCAAACTGATTGCTGGCTGCCGCTGACAAAGGCATCGAACGTGTACCGCTGGTTCAATTGCGCGGCGCTGTCGAAGTCGAAGCGGGACTGCTGCGGTGCCGGGCCGGCCGGCGGGAGCCGTAAACCCGCCATTATGGCGGATGGCGGTGGCCGCCGGCGGGGACTCTTCCGCGGTGATGAACTCGACATCCTTGACCTCGAGCTCCAGGTTCTCGATGGCTTCACGGATCAGATCGGAATAGCGCTCGCCCATCTCCCGGAACTCGGGTGCGGGCACACGCACAAACAGGGTTGCTCCCAGGATGTGACTGTAGCGCAGCGGCTTGAGCCAGGTGTCGTAGGAATGACGGTTCACCTTCTTCTCAAGCGCATCCAGAATACGCAACCATGGGTTCGGCGAAGTTGTACCAAGAGATGCAGACATTTTCAACCAGAGAGCCGGAAGACACACGGCTGGAAAGCGATTTCTCAATCTGTCACGCAATCAATCGGCAACCCCAATCTTCGCCTGACGCACAAAGCACGCAACGTGCACGGCGGATGGGGCATACCGAATTTATTGTGTGACTCGTGGTGCATACTAGCACGTTCGAAGTGAATTGAGCAGCTTTCTCTGCACCACTGGAAGATGAATTTTGTCTTGGATTTATGCGGGTTTTGAAGTTGTTGCGAATGTGGTGCAGAAACACCTCCGGCCCCGAACCTTGCGAGCACATTGCCCGATCGGCGTCGGGCTTCAACTCTTCCACCACCATGGAGTTGCCGCTTTACGCTGTTCGCGGTCCGGATTTTGCGCACCATCGGCGGTGCAGCCTGCGTCAGACGTGCTCCGCCCGGCCGGGCTCGGAAGTGCATCGAACCGGGGCAAGTTCCGGGAATTGCCGCCGGTTTGCGGCCCTCTGGGCATCTCGTTTATACTTCTGGTTTGCTCATTATCTTTTTGCCTAGTGAGGAGCGCAGTTTTTCAATGCCGAAGCGCACGTTCCAGCCCAATCGTCGTCACCGCTCGAAGACGCACGGATTCCGGACCCGCATGAAGACCAAAAGTGGACAAGCCGTGCTCTCGCGCCGCCGCGCCAAGGGCCGCAAACGGGTTTCCGTGAAACCTGGGTATCGTGATTAATTGTTTCCTGTTTCCGGTTGTGGGGTGAAGCGCAGCGCCCGGTTATTGCAAAACCCGGCGATGCGGCCGCCAGCACACAAGCCAAGGGCCTGAGGATATCTGGAAGGCACGTCTGGAGTTGGACTGGGCTTTCCGCATCCGAACACGGTGGGTGCATTTGCCGGACCGGATGACGTCGTGAGTGACACTCCGAAGGGCATTTTCCCGAAATCGGCCCATCTGCTCAAGCGCGCGGACTTTCGCCGCGTGTATGAGAACGGAAAGCGGCATTTCTCCGGAAATATGACGGTGTTTTATTTGCATCGCGCCCCCCTCGCGCCGGAAAATACTAGATCACCGCTTCGGCGGAGTTGCCGGCTGCGGAAGTCATGGGGGCTCGTATCGGGTTCACCGTCTCGCGCGCCTTGGGCGGAGCGGTGGAGCGCAACCGCATTCGCCGTCGCACGCGAGAAGCAGTGCGCCAACACTACGGTCTGTTGGCCGGCGGGATCGTGGACGTGGTGATCAATCCCAGGAAGTCCGCGCTGAAGGCCGACTTCGCGGTGTTATCGCAGGAAGTAGCGCGCGCATTCGCGGTCATCGGACAAAGCGCGCGTCCGGGCCGCACTCCGGATTTGGTTCGCAGAGAAGTGAAAAGCCGCGTTTGGCGCAAGAGTAAGACTTATGAAGTGGGTCGCCATCAAGCTGATCGAGATTTACAAGCGGTGGATATCGCCTGGACTGCCGCTGTCGTGCCGCTTCGTGCCCACTTGTTCGGAGTATGCCATGGAGGCGCTGGACCGGCACGGAATGGTGCGTGGCACCTGGTTGGCTCTCCTGCGTATTGCACGCTGTAACCCGCTGGGAGGCAGCGGTTATGATCCTGTTCCGGCAGCAAGCTGCATCCCAACGGCGAAAAGATCGCCTCGTTCGGCCCGGAACGCTATGACCATTACCCCGAACATGTGCACACGGGCGCCGCATAACGGCAGGCGCTGCTGTTCCACTTCCAACTGACTGCGCCGGGTCCGCGTGACCGCCGGCGCCGAAATGGCTAGAACTTGGCAGAGTACCGCAATCCACAATCCGAACCCGGCGGCCAGAAGAACTTCCTCCTGATCATCGCCGTCGCCGTGGGTGTTCTTTTTCTTTCTCAACAATATCTTTCCTGGCGCAATCCGGCTCCGGAGCAGAAGCCGCAGGCACCCGCTGCCGCCGCGCAACAGCAGAGCGCACAGCCTCTGCCGCCGCCCGCGCCAAGCCGCCGCCGCATGCCAAGTCCGCCGGAGCCAAGCAGGCCACCGCGGAATCCACCATCGTGGTGGAGAACGATCTCTATCGCATCACCTTCACCAATCGCGGCGGCTCTGGTGAAGTCGTGGGTCCTCAAGCACTCCCAGGATGTGCACGGCAATCCGCTGGATGTCGTCAACGAGGCAGGCGCGGCCCAATGGGGTTACCCGCTTTCGCTGTGGACTTGGGATGAAGGCCTGCGCAACAAGCTGAACTCGGCGATGTATGTGCCGAGCGCCACCGGCACAATCCAGGCTCCCGGCCAGTTGACCTTCGAGTTTGCCGATGGCGATGTCACCGTGCGCAAGAGCTTCCGCTTCGAGGCCGGGCAGTTACGCGGTCCGCATCGAGAGCTCGGTGGTGCGCGGCGGCAATTACGTGACGGCGCTGCCGGCATGGCCGTCCGGCTTTGGCGATGCGGAGTCTCCGGCTGCCTATGCCGCGCAAACCATCGATTTCTCCAACGGCGAGAAGATACAGCGCCTGAAGCCCGACAAGAAGGGCAAAGATATCAGCAACGGCAACGTCCTGCGCGGTCCCTTCGAATATTTCGGCCCGGTGGACCAGTACTTTGCCGCGATCTTTCTGCCGGATCTCCCGCAGCAGGCTTCGGCGGCGACGCTGCGCAACCTGACGGTCGTTCCCAAGGACCCGCAGAAGCCGGCTGAGACGGAGAAAGTCGAACTGCTGGGCGCGGCCGTGGGCAACGCCAACGGGGTCACCAGCGAGCGCATCTTCGTCGGCCCCAAAGCGGTCGACGTGCTCAAGTCAGTTCGCGCCAACACCCTGAACGGGCAGCCGGATGGCGCCGATCTGAGCGGGATGATCGATTGGGGATTTTTCGCGATCATCGCCAAGCCGCTGTTCGTATGGCTGAAATGGACGCATGATCATTGGCCCTTCCCCAACTGGGGCTGGTCGATCATTATCCTCACCTTGATCATCAATATCATCCTGCTGCCGCTTCGTCTCTATCAAATGAAGTCGGCGCTGGAGATGCAGCGAATCCAGCCGCAGATTCAGGCCATACAGGCCAAGTATAAGAAGTACCCGATGCGCGACCCGCGGCGGGCCGAGATGAACCAGGAGATCTCGGCGCTGTACAAGGAACACAAGGTGAACCCGGCCAGCGGATGTCTGCCGCTGCTGGTGCAGATGCCGTTCCTGTGGGCGTTCTACCAGATGCTCTCGCAGGCCAACGAGCTGCGTCATGCGCGCTTTTACTGGCTGCACGACCTGTCGGCGCCCGATCATCTGCTGGTTCTGCCGATCCTGATCGTGTTGACCACGCTCCTGATGCAGAAGTTGACTCCGCAGGCCGGCGTGAGCAAGGAGCAGCAGCGGATGATGAACCTGATGATGCCGCTCATGCTCGGCTTCTTCAGCTATTCCGTTGCCTCCGGTCTGGGCCTCTACTGGGCGGTGGGCACCATCGTAGGAATTGTTCAGCAGTGGGTCATGAATCGCACCAAGCTGGGACAGGAAATCCATGCCCTGGCCGACAAGCGGGCCCGCAAGCAGGCGGGATTAGGAGTCGATTCCAGCAGCAAGGACAAGGACAAGATCGTGCGTCGCTGAGTTTCCAGGAAGGAATCTTCAGCGACCGAGTGGAACGAATGCCTATAGCCGACAAGATCGGTCCCGGATAGCCTTATGCTTCCGGGCAGCACCGTCCGAGTGGAACGAAATGCCTATAGCTGACAAGATCGCGACCGCCAAGCGCATTAGTGAACTGCTGAATTCCATCATCAAGCATGGCGACTTCCACCTGAAGTACAAGATCACCGTCGATCCGCCACTGCCTGAGGAGCGCGACTGGGAGACCCCGGTGATCCTGGTTGAACTCTCCGGGGCCGATACGCCGCTGCTGATGGAACGAGGCGCCGAGTTGCTGCGCGCCATCGAGTATCTGGTGCTGGAGTCGTTACGGCTCGGGTCGGACGATCACGAGAAGGTCGCCTTCGACGCCATGGGCTTCCGCGCCGCGCGCTTCGAGGAGTTGAAACTTGCCGCCAGCGTCGCGGCCGAGAAGGTGCGCAAGTCGGGTTCGCCGTATGCGTTTACTCCCATGTCTTCGCGTGAGCGCCGCATCGTTCACCTGGCGCTGCGCGACTCCGCAGACCTGCGTACCGAGAGCGAGGGCGAGGGCCCGAACCGGCATTTGGTTGTCTATCCCAAGGACTTCAAGGGCAGCGCGCCGCGCCCCCCTATGCCAATGCGCCGCGGAAGAAGATAGTAGTAACTGAATCTCTCAATAAAATGTTGGTGCTAGAGCGGTTCCCGAGATGCCGTATCCGGAAATCCACGTCATTTCGAGCGAGCGCCGTGTTTTGGCGCGAGTCGAGAAATCTTGTGGTTTGCCGAAAAACACAAGATCCCTCCACTCCGCGCTTGAATAGCTTCTTGCTTATCGAGTGAAATCGGGTACGCGGCTTGGCTGCTCCGGCCTGCGGGCGCTAGGCGCTCCGGTCGGGATGACGCCTTGCGGGAACACCGGATATAGCAATTGAGGAACCGCTCTAATTCTGCGGCACTCCCTGCGGGGCCGCCGCCAGAGGCTGGATTTCCGCCAGCCAGTCTTGCAATGCCGCTAGCGCGCGTTCGCACACCATCTGGTGTCGCATCTTTTTGTCGCGAATCTTTCGCCGCGTGGCCTCGTCGAGCGACTCAAGCAGGTCGAAGGTAATGTTGGCCGGCTGAAAATGGCGAGCATCCGCGTGGCAGATGTAATGCGCCAGAGAGCCGACGGCGGTTGCGCGCGGCGCCGCCGCCGGTTGCGTCCCCACAGCCAGGGCGGCGGCGGCGATTCCGGCAAGCTGTCCCGTGGCAATCGATTCTACGTATCCCTCGACTCCGGATATCTGCCCCGCGAAGAGCACGCGCGGGTGCCGCTTCATCTGTAGCGTGGGAAGAAGCAGAGCAGGCGCGTTGATGTAGGTGTTGCGATGGATCTGCCCAAAGCGCAGGAAGCGCGCATTCTCCAGACCGGGGATCAGCCGCAGCACGCGGGCCTGCTCGCCGAAGCGGAGATGGTTCTGGAAGCCGACCAGATTGTAGGAATCGGCGCGCAGATTCTCCTGCCTGAGCTGCACCACCGCATAGGGCATCTTGCCGCTGCGTGGATCGCGTAATCCGACCGGCTTCATCGGCCCGAAGCGGAGCGTGTCGCGGCCTCGCCGCGCGATCTCCTCGATGGGAAGGCAGCCTTCGAAATAGTTGAACCCGGGGCCCACGGCGGCTTCCCACTCGGGGCTATCCACGGTTTGCGCCTCGATCAGCCCATCGAGGAACCGGTTATATTCGTCAGAGTTCATGGGACAGTTAATGTAGTCCGCCGAACCTTTGTCATAGCGCGCAGCCCGATAGACCTTTTCCGCATTGATCGAATCCGCTTCGACAATCGGGCTGATCGAATCGTAAAAAAACAAGCGCGCCGCGCCGGGGTCCCCTGCCTCCTCGGCGGCAAGCCGCTCGATTTCGCGGGCCAGCGCATCACTGGTGAGCGGCCCCGAGGCAACGATGGTGATCGCCGAATCTTCGTCGATGGCGGTGACTTCCTCGCGGTGAACAGTGATGAGCGGTTCGCGCTCGATGGCATCGGTCGCCCCGCGCGCAAAAGCCAGCCTGTCGACGGCCAGCGCGTGCCCGGCGGGCACGGCGGTTTGGCGTGCAAGTTCCATCAGCAGCGATCCGCCGCGCCGCATCTCCTCCTTGAGCAGCCACGGCGCAGTGTTTTCCGAGTCGGACTTGAGCGAGTTCGAGCAGACAAGTTCGGCGAAGTCTCCGGTTTCGTGAGCCGGAGTCTTGCGCGCGGGCCGCATCTCGAAAAGCTCGACCGAAACGCCGCGCCGGGCACACTGCCACGCCGCTTCCGGACCAGCCAAACCGGCACCGATGATTTTGACCGTTTGAGTCATACCGCGACCCCTATGGAGAAGCAATTGGCTTTACGGGGCCGCCCCCGATGATTCTGACGGCGTGAGTCATACCGCGGCCTCGCAACTGCTCAGTCATGCGCCTCCGCTGTTGGCTGGCCCTGGGCAGCCATGTTTTCCAATGCCGCGTCCTCAACCCGCATGGTGAGCCACTCGCGCATCAGCTTTGCCCCCAGCGATTTGTAGAAGTCGATGGACGGCGTATTCCAATCCAGCACCTGCCAGACATAGCGGCCGCAGTTCTCGCGAACGGCAAGCTGCGCCAAGTGCAACAGCAGTGCTCGGCCGATGCCCTTGCCGCGGAATTCGGGATTGACGAAAAGGTCCTCCAGAAAAATTCCGGGGCGTCCCTGAAAGGTCGAGTAGTTGTAAAAGTAAAGGGCGAACCCCACCGGCTTTTGGTCCCACTCGGCAATCACACAGCGGAATTTGGGTTCCGCTCCGAAGCCGTCGCGCAGCAGATCCTGCTCGGTCGCAACCACGGATTGGGAGAGACGTTCGTACTCGGCCAGGGCCCGTATAAAAGTCAAAATAAGCGCGGCATCGTTCGCTTCGGCACGGCGGATTTTTAACATGCGGATCTCACGTTCAGAGGCATTTCGGCTGCCTGGGATGTTTCGATCAGTTTATCGCGCGCGAAAGAAAAATGCTCCGGCGCAAAAGCCGGAGCATTTAGCCGCTCGGAGGGAAGCGTCAAATTCAGTCAGCCGCAGAAGTGCCCTCTCCCGCCCTTGCTGCGGCGGCATTTAACTCTTCAATGTGCATCTCACGCATGCGGAACTTCTGCACCTTGCCGCTGATCGTGATGGGGAAAGAATCGACGAACTTGACCAGCCGCGGAATCTTGAAAGAGGCGATCTCGCCCTTGCAGAAATTCCTCACCGCCTCCGGCGTCATCTCGTGGCCCTTTCTCAGGATGATCCAGGCCATCACCTGTTCGCCGAACTTGACATCGGGAACGCCGACCACCTGCACGTCGGCAATCGCCGGACAGGTGTGCAGGAACTCCTCGATCTCGCGCGGATAGATGTTCTCGCCTCCACGGATGATCATCTCCTTGATGCGGCCGGTAATGCGCACGTAGCCGTCTTCGTCCATGGTGGCCAGGTCGCCGGTGCTCAGCCAGCCTTTGGCATCGATGGTTTCGGCCGTCGCCTTCGGGTTGTTGTAATAGCTCTTCATCACCAGGTAACCGCGGGTGCGGAGTTCGCCGACGGCCCCGCGTGGCACAGTCTTGCCGGTCGCCACGTCGACGATCTTGACTTCGGTATGGGGCAACAGGCGGCCTACGGTCGTAACCCGCCGCTCCAGCGAGTCATCGGTGCGGGTCTGGGTTATCACCGGCGAAGCCTCGGTCAGCCCATAGGCGATGGTCAGCTCGGACATGTGCATGACTTCCGTGACCTGGCGCATGAGCTCGATCGGGCACGATGAACCGGCCATGATGCCGGTGCGCAGCGAAGTCATGTCGAAGTCCTTGAACTGCGGAAGCTCAAGCTCGGCGATAAACATGGTGGGCACGCCGTAGAGTGCCGTGCACCGCTCGGCTTCAACCGTGCGCAGCGTTTCCAGCGGATCGAAAAAATCGGCGGGGATCACCATCGCCGAGCCGTGTACGACGCAGTTCATGTTGCCCAGCACCATGCCAAAGCAGTGGTAGAACGGCACGGGGATGCACACCCTGTCCTGCTCGGTGAGCTTCATGCAATCGCCAATCAGCATGCCGTTGTTGACCACGCTGTGATGGGTGAGCGTGGCGCCCTTGGGGAATCCCGTGGTTCCCGATGTGTACTGGATGTTGATTGCATCATGCGGCGACAGCGTGGATTCGCGCGCCCGCAGCTGTTCGGTCGAAACCTGCTCGCCCATGGCCAGCAACTGTTTCCAGCTAAACATTGCCGAAGGCGCGGGTTCGCCGCAGAAGACAACGTTCTTCAGGTGCGGCAAACGTTGCGAGGCAAAATTTCCGGGAGAGCTGGTACGCGATTCCGGAGCGACGTTGAACAGCGTCTCGACGTAATCGCAGTCGCGAAAGCCGCTGATCAGCAAGAGCGTCTCGCATTCTGACTGTTGCAGCGCGTATTCCAGCTCGTGTGCGCGATAGCGCGGGTTCAGATTGACCAGGATGGCGCCGATCTTGGCGGTGGCAAACTGCGTCAGCACCCATTCCGTGCAGTTGGTAGCCCACATCCCGACCCGCTGGCCCTTTTCGACGCCCAGCCCCATCAGCCCGCGAGAGAGTCTCTCTACCTCATAACGAAGCTGGCTCCAGGTAAACCTTTCGTGGGTGTGCCGCATCACTAGCGCAAGACCATCGGGAAAGCGTTCGGCGGAGCGGTCAAGCGCCTGGCCGATGCAAAGGTTCAACAACTCAGTACTATCGGGACCTTTTGAATAGCTGATGGTAGGGGAATTCAAGTTAAAAGCCCTCTTTGGCGGTATGTACAGAACAAAAAAGAACGACAGAACTAAAACTCTCTTTATCAAGCTCCGGAGGCGCATTAGTCAACTTGATAGTTGTAATCGGACGATAAGAAAATGAGATGGCATAAGCTCCGGGCACTACCCTGTTAAGCGGCTCTGGTAGAGCTTTTTCAGCTAATGATTGCATTTCCCCTAGACTTGGTCGCGTGACTGGTTTAGGCCCGGACCGCATGTCCTGTGTTTTTCCAACTTCGGAGGAAGTTCATGGCAACTCATCGCATTTCTATTTCACCCTCGCCGGCCTCGGTTTCGATGCGCCGGGCCACCGTCGCGGACGTGGACGTCTGCGCGCGGATATGTTTCGATGCCTTCACCGAAATCAGCAACCGGCATGGCTTTCCGCCCGATTTTCCCGATGCGGAGGTTGCCACTCAGGTGCTCACTTTCATGTTCTCGCACCCGGGCTACTACTGCGTGGTTGCCGAACTGGATGGAAAGCCGGTAGGAAGCAATTGCCTGGATGAGAGAAACCTGAACGTTGCCGGCATCGGTCCGGTCACGGTGGCGCCGGCGATCCAGAACCGCACTGTAGGGCGCAGGTTGATGCAGGCGGTCATACAGCGGGCTGCCGAAAGGCGATTCGCCGGAGTGCGCCTGGTGCAGGCGGCGTTTCACAACCGCTCGCTCGCGCTCTACGCCAGTCTAGGCTTTGTGGTGCGCGAACCGTTGGCGGTGCTGCAGGGCGCGCCGCTGCGCAAGAGTTTTCCCGGAGTTCAGGTGCGAAAAGCGAGTTCCGGGGATTTGCAGAAATGCAATGAGCTATGCCACAAAGTTCATGGACACGACCGCGCCGGCGAAGTCGTGGACGCGATTCACGAGGGCATAGCCGTGGTGGTGGAACGCAACGGCAGCTTGACCGGATATGCCACCGATGTAGGATTCTTCGGGCACGCCGTGGGCGAAACCAATCTGGACATCCAGGCGCTGATCGGCAGTGCACAGCAATTCACCGGACCTGGAATTCTGGTGCCGACCCGGAACGCATCCTTATTCCAATGGTGCCTGGAGAATGGTCTGCGAATCACCCAACCGATGAACCTGATGAGCACGGGCTTATACAACGAACCGGCGGGCGCATTTCTTCCTTCCATTTCGTTCTAAGCCACCGGATTAATTCGGGCCCGTTTGCGCTGGATTTTCGCAATGTTCGTGACATAGTTGCAAAACGCCCACAGGTGAAACCCCAATGTACTCAGGAGGTACTTGCAGTCGCCCGAGTTAGGTATATCCTTTCGCACATGCCGACAATTCTGCTGATCGATGATTTCGACCTTGCGGTTGAAACGGGGCGAGACTACTTCGAGGCGTCGGGGTTTCGCGTGCTCACGGCGAGTAGAGGCCGGGAAGGGCTGGAATTATTGCGACGTGAGGAGGTGGATGTAATCCTCACCGATTATGAAATGCCGGGGATGACGGGACTTGAGATTGCGGCACGCGCCAAACAAATCAAGCCCAGCGTCCTTGTCGTGATCTACTCGGGTTCCGCCGAGAGAATCAAAAGTCCTTTTGTCGCGGCATGGCTGGGGAAAACCAAGCAGATGAACGAAGTGCGGCTGAAGATTGAGGAGTTGCTTTCCGCCGCAAACGCCGTCACCCCATGACCCGCGGGCCACGCCTAGCGCCCCAGGTTCCGATTTGCTTTCAGCGCACACAAACAGCAGATCCTTCGCTCTGCTCAGGATGACACCTCGGAAGGTAGTTTTTCAGCAGCCTGTTCAGCCCGTCGCAAGACCAGCAAAACCAATGAGGCTTTAGCCTCTGAGGGAGCTCGGTCCTGCGAGCAAGGCTTGTTCAGAGTTTCCCTAACCTGGGATTAGTTCCCTTCTTGGCGGCTAGCCAACGACGCCTGGGCACGCGATTTCACTTCTCGCCGCCCCCAGGCATCGTCAGCAGAACTTCGACCCGGTAGCCGGCCTCCGATGCCGCCCACAAAGAGCGCTCAAGCTGCCGCTCCAGTGAGTTCACCGATTCCTTAGTGGCCGGAGAATCTCCGGCTATCCGCAGTAACGCTGGCAGTATCATCCACCAGAGAAAGCGTTCGAACGATTCCTTGACGAAGAATTGCTCATCCTGGTAACGATGCACGCCAATCAACCACGCAACATCGGGATCGTGCAGCCAACTGATGGGACCTCCGGCTGCCGGCAAGGTCGGTTTTCTTCCGGCGGGCACCGCCTCGACCGATGAAACCGCGGGGCGTGGGCCATCGTCGGCGTAGGCATGGGCGAAGCTGGCTCGCACCCGAGCGGCGGCCTGCCAGCGCGCTTCGTCATGCCAGCCAAGTTCGCGGAAGGCTTCGGCCATTGGCTCGCGCAAGCGCAACGTCTCGAAGGCCCTGGCTGCGCCACGGTTCGGATCGGTGGGGCGCAGGAAAGCCCCAACGGCATGCATGACTACCCACGCCAAAATCGTGCCCCAGATGGCGACGGCTTCTTCGCTCGGCGAGTTCAGCGTTGGCAGGACTTCCCTGGCCGCTGCCGGCCACTTAGCCGCGAACTGGCGTTCCATCTCGGGGATGTGGATGGCCGCTTCCAACTGCCGCTCAAAGGATTCGAGCACGCTTTCGAGATGCTGTCGCCAATCCGGCACCGGCACGCGCCGCAGATGGGCGTATTCCTCAACCGTCAGCATTGCTTGCACATGCTCCAGCAATGCCCGTAGATGTTTACTTTGCGCCGAAGTCGCAACCTTCTCGCCGCGCCTGCGGGAAGTCTTTGCGGCAATGGTGGCGAGGCGCTCGGCGGCTTCGGGGGTAAGCAGCGCGCGCAGAGCGTCGTGTGCAGGCTTCAGGCGCAGGTCGCGCAAGGCATCGTCCAGGCTGGCGACGCCGCGCCCGCCGAGCATTTCGCACAGTTCCGCCCAGGGATGAGCAGCATCTTCGCGAAGATCGCGCCAATCGAGAAAGACGTGGTGTTTATAGGCCCCTAACTCTAGGTGCAGCCCGTTTTCGACCATGCGCCCGGCATGGTGCAGATATTCAAGCCCGGTGATGGCGTCGCGGCAGGCGGCAAACATCGACGTCTCGTTATTCAGCCCGAAACCCTTCGCCCAGGGTACGCTGGCGCAGACGCTTGCTGCCATCCGGATTCTTTTCCGCGCAGGCGCAAGATACCCGTATCCAGCCTCGCGTGTCGGCGTAGCGATTGTTGTAGACCACCAGCGTGCGCTGATCGCCGAGCCGGTTGGAATAGGCAAAGACGTCTTCGTTCACTCTTCCATCGTCGGTGTAGAAGTCGTACAACAGGAACTCTTTCACGTCGGCGAACAGCGCGCGCCGGTGCAGCAGAGGAGAGATTTCGCGCTCGTGGCGCGCCACCAGCCACTCGTCGGGCACCTCGGAGTGATAGGCGCGGCGATACTCCATGCCGTAGCGCTCGTTGAAGCCTTCGATCTGGCCGTGGCCGAACATGGGCAGTCCGGGCAGGGTGGCCATCAGGGTGCAGACCCCGAAATACTTGTCGCCCTTGCCGAACTGGTCGACCGCCGTGCGCTCGTCGGGGTTGTTCATGAAATTGACGTAGCGCTTGAGCACCTCCGGGTCGAACTCCAGCGTGTTCTTGATCACGCTGCGGTAGTTCGCGTTCTCCTCGTCGCGCAGCATGTTCATGAAGGCGCTGTTGTAGACGCGATGCATGCCGAGCGTGCGAACGAAGTATCCCTCCAGCAGCCAGAAAGCCTCGGCCAGCAGCAGCGTTCCGGGAACCTCGGCGGCGACGCGGTCCACCAGTTCGCGCCAGAACTCGACTGGCATGGCGGCGTCGAACTCCGCCTTGGTGAGCCCGTGTTCGGCGCGCGACGGGATGGCGCCGCCGGTTCCCGGAACTGGAAACCAGAGCCGCTGGTAATGCTGCTTGGTCAGCGTCATGGCGGCGTCGAAGCGAATGATGGGAAACAAGCGCGCGACGTGGAGAATGGTCTGAATGACGGCTTCGCGCACTTCGGGCTTGAGGTAATTGAGCTGCGCCGTGTCGTTCCACGGGAAGCTGGTGCCATCGTTGCCGTGATAGACGTAGCGCTGGTCGCCGCTCCAGCGGTCAACGCGCCGGAAGACCACGGCGGCATCGCTGCGGTCGTAATAGTGGTCTTCGATCTTGATCTCGACGCGCCCGTCGCTCGAGAGGTCGGGCCCCTCAAAGCTGTAAGCCGGGTACGGCGGATAGGGCAATTGCACGAACCAATCCGGATGCTGAATGACCCAGCGCGAATCGATTCCCATGTGATTGGGCACCATGTCGCTGGCCAAACGGATGCCGCGCATGGCCGCGCGGTCGCGCAGATTCACGTAAGCGGATTCGCCGCCCAGATCCTGCGCAATGGTGTAATCGTCGAGCGAGTAGGCGGAAGCGGCGGCCTCGGGATTTCCGGTCAGCCGCTTGATCACCTGCGAGGCCCGGCTGCGCTCCCATACACCGATAAGCCACAGCGCATTGAAGCCGCGGCGCGCCATGATGTCCAATTCCTCGTCCGGAACCTGATCGAGAGTATGAATTGGACGCCGGTACGCCTTGCCGAGCTGGTCGAGCCAGACGTAAACGCTCTTGGCGATCATCACCGTGCGGGGCATCCAGTCCACATCCGCGCTGAAGCGCTCGTATTCGAATTCCTTGCCGCCGAAGTCGGGAATGGCCGCGGCGCTGGAATCGCCGAACCTCGGTCCCATGCCGTCGTGAGGCGCGGGGGGATGGAAGCGCAGCCAGATGGCGGTCTGCTCTTCCTTCAGCACGTCGAGCGCGGCCAGCAGGCGTCGCACCATGTCTCCCAGCAGAGGAGCCCAGCGCTCGCGAATAAATGCAAGCTGTCCGTCCAGCGAGTCGGGGGAAGCCAGCGCCGGCGCGCGCAGCATATCCACCAGGTTCTGGTTTTCAGGCCCGAAGCGCGGGCGGGTTTCGAAGTACGCGCGCAGCCCCGCCGTGAGTTGTTTGTACGCCGTCGACTTGGCGAGGTCTTGGTCGTCAAACAGCTCGGAGAACGTCCGGAATGCGGGATTCAGGTTGGCGAGCCAGAGCATCATCAGCTCTTCCAGGGCAACCGCCCGATTGGAAACGCCGCCGGTAGAGCCTCGGAGCCATTCCGGCGCGCTTTGCCGGCCGCGGTATACCGCCACCGTGGGGAACTCCTCGGCAAATGCCAGCAGAGTACGATCGAGCGCTTCGCGCCCCAATCGCGTCTCGAACCAGGCGAGAGCATCAAGCACGCCGTTCGGATCGCGCTGCTGCCGGTAGAGCGCCACCATCGTGTGCAGCACTTCGTCGATGAGCGCCATGGCGTTAAGCGCGCCTGGATTGACCGCCAGCTCCGGATGCTGCGCCGCATCGCGCACCAGGTTCATGCGTTGCGCAAATTGCCTGCTGGCGGCGAGGTTGGCGAAAATCACGTTGCCGGTAACGGAGAACAGCTCCTCTCCGAACTGGTAGCGGTCGCGTGCATTCCTGGAAACGTGGAACTCAAAGGTTGGGAAAAGGGCGGTCATGTGCACTGGTAATTGTACTTCCGAAGTTAGATGCGAGGGGCAATAGTCGCTTCACGGCCAGTTCCATTTCGGTTCCAGGCGGCAGAATCCTTGCCCATACAGCGTCTTCGGCGATTAGTTTCGGCGGAATCCCACTACGTTTGATGATGCGCCAGGTTCGCTCGTTTTTTGGCTAATCTGGGGTTGTTGACTCCGTTACATGGCGTAGGGTGGCGCGTTCGGGCTAAACTATCCGAGAGTTGGTGGCCCACATTTGCCCGCTGTTGGCTCATGTGGGATCGAAGTGCCGCAGTTGAATTTGGCTATTGTGGGGCTCGAAGAAGAACGTCGTGGATGTCTCATGAATCGCTATTCTGTACTCACGAATCGTAAGCGCGCCATAATCGCGCTCGTGCATGCGGTGTTTTTTTTCTTCGTCGCGCTCTCGGGGCTTTTCGGACCGTCCAGGATTCCACCTTTGACCACGGCGGTGGCCCGGCAATCGCATCTTGCTCCAGCGCTGACGATCACGGCGGTGTACGTGCTGGTGACGGGCATTCTGACGTGGTTGGTTCGCTTTTCGGCTGCGGCCCGCGAAAAGCTCTACTTCGCATTCTGCGCGACGAGCGCCGGAACCGGGCTGTTACGCGTCCTGTTCGGCGATACTTCGCTGCATGCCGGAGCCTGCATACGGGCAATCATGCTCGCCTGCGCAATTGTGACCTGCACGGTGATCTGGCGTTCGCATCCGGCGGCAATGTAGCAGCCTGAAATTTCAAGAACGGAGCTGGCATGAATCCGGAGAAGAAGATCGAGCAGATTCTGAAGCGGTACCGCGTTGACGGTGGCAAAGGGTTTGACCTGGCGGACTACTCGCCCGGCGACACCGGCGGCTTTGATGGGGACTTCAAGCCGGACGCACAGAAGTTGCAGCAGCAGCAGACGCTTCAACTGACCGAGCTGCAGGACAAACTCTACGCCCAGGACCGCCGGGCGTTGCTGCTGATATTCCAGGCGATGGATGCCGCCGGCAAGGACGGCACCATCAAGCACGTCATGTCCGGGGTGAATCCGCAGGGCTGCCAGGTGTTCTCCTTCAAAGCGCCTTCGGCCGAGGAACTCGATCACGATTATCTTTGGCGCACTTCGCGCTGCCTTCCGCAACGCGGGCACATTGGCATCTTCAATCGCTCCTACTACGAGGAGGTGCTGGTGGTGCGCGTGCATCCCGAGCTGTTGCAGAAGGAGCGCATCCCCGCTGAGCTGGTCACTAAGAAAATCTGGAAGGATCGCTTTGAAGACATCACCGCCTTCGAGCGCTACCTGACGCGCAATGGGATTGCCGTGCGCAAGTTCTTCCTGCACCTTTCCAGGGAGGAGCAGAGGGCGCGCTTTCTGCAGCGTCTGGAGGAGCCGGAAAAGAACTGGAAGTTTTCCGCCGCCGACATCCGGGAGCGGCAGCGCTGGGACGATTACCAGCATGCCTATGAGAATATGATTCGCCACACCGCAGCGCGTCATGCGCCCTGGTTCGTGGTTCCCGCCGACCACAAGTGGTTCACGCGTCTGGTGGTTTCCTTCGTCGTCGTCGACGCCCTGAAGGAAATGAAGCTCGCGTATCCAACCGTGGATGCCGCGGCGCGCAAGGAGCTGCAAGCGGCGAAGGCAGCGTTGCTGGCGGAGGCAAAACATTAGGGCCTGACAGGCTCGCCTCCGCCTGCCTCCCAAACAGAGATGGAGAGTTAAACTAGAACATGGGTTTTCTTGAGACCATCCACGAAGACATTCAATCGGTCTTCGATCGCGATCCGGCGGCGACCTCCACGTTCAGTGTGCTGTTGTGCTATCCCGGGTTGCACGCCGTATGGTTCCATCACCTCAATCACTGGCTATGGAAAAACAACCACAAGTTTCTCTCGCGCTTTGGCTCGCAAGTGGCGCGCTTCTGGACCGGCATTGAGATTCACCCCGGCGCGCAGATCGGACGGCGGCTGTTCATCGATCATGGCATGGGCGTGGTCGTCGGCGAGACTACGGTCATCGGCGACGACGTCACCCTCTATCAGAACGTAACGCTCGGCGGCACCGGCAAAGAAAAGGGCAAGCGCCATCCCACGCTGCGCGACGGCGTATTTGTGGGCAACAGCGCCAACGTTCTCGGAAACATCATCATTGGCGAGCACTCGCGCGTCGGCGCCGGTTCGGTGGTGCTGCGCGATGTCCCGCCCGATTCCACCGTTGTCGGCAATCCTGCGCACATCATCTACCGCGAGGGCAAGCGCGTGCTGATTACCGATCCGCACGATGTGCAGGATCCATTGTCGAACGTGATCATTGCGCTGGCGAAGGAAGTGAAACAACTCGAAGAGCGGCTTGAACACCTGGATGGCCAGGTGATGCAGGCCGCCCGCGATCTGGACGCCGTCCGCGGATTGGCCGCCGAGGACGAAGAACGCGAGCAGTACCGAAGCGAGCAGAAATCGCTTTCCGAATACGTGAGCATGGGTGGAGGAATCTGATTTCTCGCGCGCCGCGCACCCGCCGTATCGCCGGAGAAAGGGATGGTCCAATGTCAAGGAAATCCACAAGCCTGGTGCGCATGGCGGTACTGCTTAGCCTGGCGATGATTCCGCTTGCCGTCTCCTCCGCGCAGGTTGCAGCCACGGCGCCTTACAAGGTCATCAACCGATTTTCACTCGGCGGCACCGGGGGCTGGGATTACCTCGCAGTCGATTCTCCCGCGCGCCGGGTTTACATTGCGCGCTCGGATCGCGTGATGGTGGTCGATGCCGATTCCGGAAAACTGGTCGCTGAAATTGGTGGCATGGAGCGCGTGCACGGCGTGGCGCTGGCCACCGATCTGGGTCGCGGTTTCATCTCCAGCGGCGGCCAGGGCAAAGTTGTGGCATTCCACTTGAGGGCGCTGAAGGCAATCACGGATATCGCCGCCGGCAAGAATCCCGATGCCTTGGTCTACGACCCGAGATGGAAGCGCGTCTGGGCCTTCAACGGTGGCGACAATAGCGCCAGTGTGCTCGATGCCACCAGCCTGGCTCCGGTGCGGACCATTGCACTTCCGGGCAAACCGGAGTTTGCCGTGCTCGATCCGCATGGGCAGATTTACGTCGACCTCCAGGACAAGAGCACTATTGCCCGCATCGACGCGCACACCATGGACATTACCGCGCAGTGGCCGCTCGCGCCGTGCCAGGCGCCAACCGGGCTGGCGATCGATGTCGAGAAGGGCCGGCTGTTCGCGGGTTGCGGCAACGCCAAAATGGCGATCCTGGAAATCCCCAGCGGCAAATTGCTGGCAACCGTGCCGATTGGGAAACGCTGCGACGGAGTCGCCTTTGACCCCGCCGCCGGCGTGGCTGTGAGTGCCAACGGCGAAGGCACACTGACCGTCGTGAAAGAGACGGCTCCGGGAAAGTTCGAGGCCGTGCAGACGGTCGCGACCCAAGCCAGTGCACGCACCGTCGCCTTTGATGAAGCGACGCACACTTTCTTGCTGCCCGCCGGTGAAGTGAAGCCCAACGCCACCGACCGCCGGCAACTGGTGCCGGGCAAGTTCGAGTTGCTGATCGTCGGCAGTGGAGAAGGCCGCAAATAGAGACCGACGGTGATACTTACGGAATTGCTTATTGTATTTTTCGCTGCGTCATCGTGAGGAGGTTCGCCGCTTTTGCGAGCCGACGTGACGATCTATGCATTTCAGCGAGCGTCACCGGAAGGCTGGAAAAACAAATACATGGACCCTCACGTCGCATCCTAACGGACGCTCCTCAGGGTGACACGCTAAATACACCAATAAGGCAGCCGCGCTAGACTTTCCTGCCGCGCCGGCTCCGCCCGCCATTCACTTTCCAAGCCGGCGCTTTGCCGGAGATGGAAGCATCGAGCAACTGAATGGTGTGCATGGTTGGGATCGCGTGCCCTAGTTTGTCGAGTGATGCTCGTATTTGGAGCTGGCATCCGGGGTTGCCGGAGACGACAAGTTCGGCCTTGGTGGCGACAATGTTGCGCGCCTTGCGCTCGCCCAACTCGGCGGCGGTGCCGGGTTGCACAAGGTTGTAAATGCCCGCCGAACCGCAGCAGATGGCGGCTTCGGCGACTTCCTGTATCTCCAGATTCGGAATGCCGGCGAGCAGTTTCCGCGGCTCTGTGCGAATGCCCATCGCATGCTGCAAATGGCACGAGTCGTGATAGGCAACGCGCAACGGCACCGGATGACGCGTGGCGCGCGGTTCCAGGCCGGCGAGCACCACCGTCACGTCCTTGCACTTGGCGGAGAATCGCCGGGCGCGCTCGGCATAGAGCGGATCATCGGCCAGCAATTCGCCGTAATCCTTGAGGTTGGAACCGCAACCGGCGGCATTCACCGCGATCACATCGACCGGCTCGCGCTCGAAGACCCGAATCATCTTGCGCGCCAAATTCAGGGCTTCCTTCTCCCGGCCGGCGTGCATGCCCAAAGCGCCGCAGCAGCCCTGCGCTCGCGGAATAATCACCTCGCACCCTTCGGCGGCGAGCACGCGAGCCGTGGCCAGGTTCACGTCGTCGAAAAACACTCTCTGCACACATCCCAGGATGAGCCCCACCTTCAGCCGTGGCGTGCCTTGCGGCTTCACCCGCACTGGCAGGCTGCTGAATGCAGATTTCAGCGAGACCTCAGGCAGCAGGGCTTCCATCGCTTGCAGCGGTTCGGGAAGCAATCGCAGCAGGCCGCTCCGGCGCAGCAGCCAGCGCAGGCCGGAGCGCTGATAAAGCCACATCGGCAGCAGCATGGCCCGCAAGCGCGCCGGATGCGGAAACAGCGAGAAGATCAACCAGCGAAACAGGCGATCCGCCAGCGGCCGCGGATAGTGGCGTTCCACCTGCGCGCGCGTCTGCTCGATCAGCCGGTCGTACTTCACCCCCGAAGGGCACGCCGCTACGCACGCCATGCAGCCGAGGCACTGGTCAAAGTGCTGCACGTAGGTCTGGTCCATGCGCTCGACGTCGCCCTCCAGACCCATCTTCATCAGGTAAATGCGGCCGCGCGGCGAGTCCATCTCTTCGCGCCAGAGCAGATACGTAGGGCAGGTGGGCAGGCAGAAGCCGCAGTGAACGCAGTCGTTAATCAGTTTCTCCCGCGGCGGGTGATGCGCGTCGAAGACCTTGCAGTTTGCAGGCACACCGCCGAGAGGCTCGGGCGAGGCCAACCCCACGCTACCCAGCGTTGCGGTCTCTCCGGGGCCGCCGAGCTTGTTGCCGGCGGAATCGCCGGCGCTGGCGGCCGCACTGCTCAGGTCATTCGGTTGGCTCATCAAATCCCTCCACCCAGATGGGCGTATCCCGCACGGCGCAATTCACCCAAGCCATTCGCCTGTTTCACTAAATCCCTCCTACGAATCGGCCGGGGTTGAGAATGCCTTTAGGATCGAACTGCTGCTTCATGCGGCGCATGGTGCCAAGCGCCGTGCCCACTTCTCCCCAGGGATCGAGCTGGCTGCGCAACTCATCGGAGGCATGCAGCACCACGACAGAACCATGCCGGACGGCGGCCAACTGCCGCAGCTGAAGAATGATGGGCAGCAACGCATCCGTGGGACCATCGAGCCGCAACAGGCCAACGCCAACCGCCTGCACCACGGCGCGCGTTCGAACCGCCAGCGGCTCCGCCAACGACTGGGCGCGATCGACAAACAGCGCAACTTCGCTGGGCAGCATCGAGAAGCGGCAAATCGCTCCCGGAGACCTGTTCCAAAGCGCGCTTGAGCTTTGCCATTGCTCCCGCTCCATCGGCAGCAGGTTGCCGACCATGCGCTCGGCCCTGTGGGCCTGGTCTTCGACCGCGTTCTCGATGCCCTCGAAGCGAACATCGAGGGTGCACAGAGACGGTCCCGACGAGCGCAGTTGCAAGCCGGTAAACGTGAGCACGGAATCGAGCAGCGCCAGCGCCGCCTGGTTCGCCGCCGCTATGCTCTCAAACTGGAAGCTGAGCGTCCGCTCTGTCTGCGGCAGCGGATGCAGCCGGAAAATAGCCTGGGTGATGATGCCCAACGTCCCCAGAGAACCTGTCGCCAGCTTGGGCAGATCGTATCCGGCGACGTTCTTGACGACTTTTCCGCCGCTGCGCGCCAGGGTTCCGTCGGGAAGCGCCAGGGTTACGCCGATGATGAGGTCTCGCAACGAGCCGAAGCGCACGCGCGAAGGACCATTGTCGTTGCTGGCGAGGATCCCTCCGATGGTGGCCCGCCCGGCGCCGCCACTGGCAAAGAGCGGCTCAACCGCCAGCCGCTGTCCGTGCTCCGCCAATGTGCGTTGCAAGTCGGCGACCGTGCAGCCCGGCTCAACCGTGGCCGTCATGTCGCCCCATGCGTGCTCGATAACGCGATTTATCTTGCGCATCGAAAGCACGACATCGAGAGCGCGCGGCGGAGCGCCCCAGCCGGGCTTGGTGCCGTTGCCGCGCGGGGCCACGGCAACCGAGTTCTCGTTGGCCCAGCGCAGAACAGCAGCCACCTGCTCGGCCGTCGAAGGCTCGGCGATGAGCCTCGGAACGCGGCCGCAGATAGCGTCCGATGCGGTGGCCTCGGTGGTCGAGGTGATGCCCTGCAATTCATTCCACGGTATTTGCCGCGATGGAGTTGAAATTCCTGCCATTAAAGCGCTTCCATAGTTGGTACAGTCGTTGATATCACCGCCGGGCTCAGAAGCCCGGCTGCTTCGCGGGGCACACCTTCCGCGAAACCGTCAGAAAAACTCCGCCACTCCGGCCAACTCCAACGGATGTGGTGTATACGGACCGGTTTTTTCCGCGCACAGGCGAAGCCGCGGAAACACCTTGCCGGGGTTGGCGAGGTGCTCGGGATCGAAGGCGCAACGAACCAGTTGCATGGTGTCGAGGTCGGGCTCGGCGAACATCTCCCCCATGAACATCTTCTTTTCCTCACCGACGCCGTGCTCGCCGGTGATGGAGCCGCCCGCCTTGATGCAGAGCCGCAGGATGTCGCCGGCCACCTGCTCGGCGAGATGCTCCTGGCCTTCAATGCGGCGATCGTAAAGCACCAGTGGATGCAGATTCCCGTCCCCCGCGTGGAAGACGTTGGCGACCCGCAGTCCTGATTCACGGCTGAGCCGCGCGATTTCATTCATAATTTGCGGCAGTGCGGTTCGGGGAACGACTCCGTCCTGCACGATATAGTTCGGCGAAATGCGTCCCATGGCGGCAAAGGCGGCCTTGCGGCCTTTCCAAACGGCGATGCGATCGGCCTCCGCCTGCGCCAGCCGTATCTCCCAGGCGCCGCAGCGCGTGCAGATGTCGCTCACCTGCCTCATCAGGGTCTCGACCTCCGTCGCGGTTCCATCCAATTCCACCAGCAGCAGTCCGCCGCAATTGGGATACCCCGCATGGACGCTGGCCTCGGCAGCCTGAATCGCGAGGTTATCCATCATCTCGATGGCCGCCGGCAATACGCCTGAGGCAATGACTTCGCTCACCGCTTCGCCGGCTTCGTTGGTCGAATTAAAGGCGGCCAGCAGAGTGGTAATGACCTCCGGGCGCTTGACGATCCGCAAAATGATTCGCGTAACCACGCCCAGCGTGCCCTCCGAGCCGACAAACACCCCGGCTAGATCGTATCCCGGCGCGTCGAGAGTCGATCTGCCCAGGTGCACCAGTTCGCCATCAGGCAGCACGACATCCATTCCCAGCACGTGCGTTGTGGTAAATCCGTATTTCAGGCAGTGCGCGCCGCCGGAGTTCTCCGCCACGTTGCCTCCGATGGAGCACACCTGCTGCGAAGAGGGATCGGGCGCGTAGAAGTAGCCATAGGGAGCGATGTGCTGCGTAATGAACGCGTTGATGGCTCCCGGCTGAACCGTGACCCGCTGGTTGGGGATGTCGACCTCAAGAATCCGGCTCATGCGCGCCAGGCTGAGCACCACGCCATTGGCCACCGGCAGCGCGCCACCGCTTAAGCCGGTTCCAGAGCCGCGAGCGACAAAAGGAATCTTGTGCCGATGGCAGATGCGAACCACCGCCTGCACCTGCTCAGCGGTATCAGGCAGCAGAACAGCCGCAGGCAGCACGCGGAAATTGGTCAGCCCATCGCACTCGTAGGTCTTTAGTTGTGTCGCATCGGTTATCAAGCCGCCCGAGCCAAGCGCGGCGCGAAACGCATCCAGTATCCGTCTGTCCATAACGGTGTTTCCTGTGGGCCGCCCGCCGCTCGTCCGCGGGACCAAAGAAGTGCCGATCATCTATAGATGCAGATAAGAATGCGGCTGTATCCCCGGGTCTCCGAATAGCAGACCCGTTTCTGGACTGACCCGCCTGGCAGAGTTCCCGCCTGAGTTCATCGAGGGCTGCTGATTGGCTCACGCCGCCTGGGATATCGCTAGCGCTTCTACTCAGCTGAATTCGATGCAATGGAGACAATACGGTTTAGTGCATCGATGACGAACATAAACGGGCACCAATTCGACAGGCTACGTTTAACGTTTATCATGGAACCGAGATGACATCAGATCGGCCACGAATCGAAATTGAATACTGCACCCAGTGCCGGTGGCTGCTGCGAGCTGCCTGGATGGCGCAGGAGCTACTACTCACGTTTGAGCAGGAGATCGGTGGAGTAACTCTGATACCGGGCACGGGAGGTATTTTCGAAATACGCACAGGGGATACGCTGCTTTGGTCACGGAAAGATGAAGGCGGCTTTCCTGAGATCAAGGAATTGAAGCGGTTGGTTCGCGACCACATTGCGCCTGGGAAAGACCTAGGCCATATCGATCGTTGAAGGGATGCTCGTGGGCAGCTGGAGCCACCATCGAACTTCAAGCGCCATCGAGGGAAATCGATTGCGCACTGGCAACTTGTTCGTGAATGAACTGTCGGAGAGCCCAATTTTGCGCACGAAATGGTTGCGATAATACTTCTTCCTTTTTGGCGATTGCAAGACTAAAGTACGACCCACTTTAAATTCGAGGTGCCGATTTGGCTGGACAGCGGCAGACGCCAGGCCGATCGGCGGCTTCCTGGAGGCAATCATGATTGCAACAATCGCTTTGCCGCGCCTTATGCGAATTGGGGCCGGCGCATCCTCTGAATTAGGAAACATTCTCTCGCAACTGGGCCTTTCACGGCCTCTCATCGTTACCGATAAGCACTTGGTCGAACTGGGCAAGATCGAGAAGCTGATGGGCAGCCTCGACAGTCCCAAAGTCCGCGCAACGTTGTTCTCCGATGTTGTTCTTGATCCCACCGTCGCTTCGGTCGAAGCGTGCCTGGCCTTCCTGCGTGCGGGCAATTACGATTGCGTCGTTGGGTTCGGCGGCGGCAGTTCCATGGATACTGCCAAGGCGGTGGCCGTGCTCGCCGTCCATGGCGGTGCCATGAGCAGTTACAAGGTGCCGCACATCCAAGACTCGCCGGGACTGCCGATCATCGCCATTCCGACGACCGCCGGCACGGGTTCCGAGACGACCCGCTTCACGATCATCAGCGACGAAAAGACAAACGAAAAGATGCTGTGCATTGGGTTGGGCTTTCTGCCTACGGCTTCGCTCGTCGACTATGAGCAGAGCTTCAGCATGCCCAAAGATCTCACGGCAGCCACGGGCCTGGATGCGCTGTGCCACGCCCTGGAAGGCTATGTTTCGAAGAAGACTCATCCGTTTTCGCAGAACATCGCAACTCAAGCGATGCGCGCGATTGCGCCCAATTTGCGGCGCGCCTATGCCGACCCGTCGGATCGCTATGCGCGCGAAGCCGTGATGCTGGGCGCGTCGTTGGCAGGCATCGCATTTTCCAACAGCTCAGTCGCCCTAATTCATGGGATGGCCCGCCCCATCGGCGCTTTCTTCCATGTGGCACATGGGCTGTCCATCGCCATGCTGATGCCGGCGGTGATTGAGTTCACCGCTCCGGCCGCGCCCGAGCTCTATGCCGGCGCCGCGCGTGCCATGGGTCTCGCCATCGATGGTGAGAGCAACGAGTCCGCAGTGAAGAAACTCGTCAATGAATTTATTGCGTTCAATCAGGATCTACAGGTTCCCACTCCGAAGTCTTACGGCATTAACCCTGACCGCTGGACGCAACTGCTGCCAACCATGGCGGAACAGTCGATAGCCTCTGGCTCACCGGGCAATAACCCGCGTGCCGCCACCGCGGAACAACAGGTGCAGTTATACAAGCAGGCTTGGGCCGGGGAAGCAACTCGGCAGTTATACAAGCAGGCCGGGGCCTGATCTGAACCCAAGGTCAATTTGTGGTGTCCGCAACTACCATCTGGTTTCGGGAAGACGGCCAAATAAAGATGAAGGAAGCGGCGGGATATGGGCCGCAGTCCTGCTGACCTTGATGCGATTGTGCCAGGGCATCGGCCTCGGTGGCGAATGGGGTGGGGCAGTGCTGATGGCGCTTTCCGTAAATTATCGTCCGGTTGTATGCTGTCGGCGGTACTATGGTTCAGCGGTTCGTTCCAACCTAACTTATAGGTTTTGGGGGAGGTGTGCCTTTCGCCCAGCGAACAGACGGGATACACATGATTCTCGACTCAAGCTGATCACGCCAGAGACACTGGCGCCGGTAAAGAATATCAGACTGTCATTACGAATTATTGCGGAAGGACCTTTATGACTACTACGAGCGTAGCACCCGTAACAGTAAGCGGTGATCGCTATTATTACGTCCCGAACGATGCAACACCCGATCCGATCAGCGGCGTTTGCCCGAAGAAGCTGAAATACGGAGTCGGAGGCGTTTGGAAAGACTCCAAGACCAGCAAGTACATGCCTTGCTACGACCCATCCACCGGGGCGGTGATCGCCTATGCGCCGCAGTGTACGGCGGAGGAGGTCGAAGAAGCCATCAAGGCCGCCGCCAAGACCTTTCCTGAATGGCGCGACACTCCGGTGGCGAAGCGCACCCAGGTGCTCTTCAAGATGAAGCAGTTGTTGGACGAGCATCTCGATGAACTGACGTACCTGTTGGCCCAGGAGAATGGCAAGAAGTGGGACGAAGCCATGGGTGACGTTCTCAAGGTGATCGAGGTGGTCGAGTTTGCCTGTGGCGCGCCACAGATGATGAAGGGCGAGTCGCTGATGAACGTCTCTCCCGGTTATGACACCGTCCAGTTCCGCGAACCTCTAGGGGTTTTCGCCGGCATCGCGCCCTGGAACTTTCCGGCCATGATTCCTCAGGGCTGGATGGTTCCGATTTGCATCGTCACCGGAAACTGCATGGTGCTGAAGGCAGCCAGCTTCGCGCCGCAATCGGCCATGCGCATCACCGAGCTCTGGAAGCAGGCAGGTCTGCCTGGCGGGCGTCCTTAACATCGTCACCACGAGCCGGAACGAGGCTGAGATATTCCTGAAGCATCCGGACATCCGGGGCGTTACCTTCGTCGGCTCCACCAGCGTGGGCTTGCACGTGTATGCCACGGCGGCTGCCAGCGGCAAACGGGTGCAGGCGCTGACCGAGGCCAAGAACCACGCGCTGGTGATGAGCGACGCCGTCATCGAGCGCACCGCGCAGGGCATCCTCAACTCTTTCTCCGGATGCGCCGGCGAACGTTGCATGGCATTGCCGGTGGTGGTGGCAGAGAACGCCATCGCGGACAAGTTGGTGGAAGCCCTGGTGCGACTGGCAAAACAGGTCAACCTCGGTCCCGCTTACGACAAGAACACTGGCATGGGTCCGGTGGTGAACCAGGGACACAAAGACTTCGTCCTCAACTGGATTGAAACCGCGATCAAGGAAGGCGCCAAACTCATCCTTGATGGGCGCAAGCCGAAGGTGCCGCAGGGATGCGAAAAGGGCTACTTCGTCGGGCCAACCATCTTCGACCACGTCACCGAAGAGATGTCCTGCGGCCGCGAGGAGATATTCGGTCCGGTGCTCTGCATCAAGCGTGTGGACACTTTCGAACAAGGGCTGGAGATCATGAACAACAGCCGTTTCGCCAACGGCTCGGTGATCTACACCGAAAACGGGCACTTCGCGCGCGAGTTTGCAAGACGCTCGGACGGCGGCATGGTCGGCGTCAACGTCGGCATTCCCGTCCCGCTCGGCGTCTTCGGGTTTACCGGACACAAGCAGTCGTTCTTCGGCGACCTGCACTGCATGGGGCGCGACGGTTTCATTTTCTATACCGAAACCAAGAATGTGACCACTACCTGGTTCACCGGCAAGGAGATTCCTGCGAAGGTCAGCACCTGGGACGGGACCATGAACCGCTGATGAGTGTAGGACTGACGTTTCAATAGGCTGACCGCAAAATAAAGGGAGCCAGTGCGCGCAAGTTGCTCGCATTGGTTCCCTTTGCTTTTTGATTCTTTTCTTCCATCGCGGCGGGGCCGCCCATCACTTGGTCATGGGCTCCATGCCGGTCTTCGTGATGACTGGGGCGGCGGCCGGCGACGCAAGGAATCTGATGAACGCTCGTGCCACATCTGCTTGCTTGGTGCCGGTTGCGACCCCAGCGGAAAACATGGTCATCTTCTGAAGTCCGGGTGGCAGCGGTCCGACCAGTTCTATGCCCGGTACAGGACGAAGCTCGCTGATCTGCTGGAAGCCGATCTGGGCTTCGCCGCGCGCAACGACCTTGCCAACCGGTTCGGCCGGAATCATCCTGCTCTTGCCCTTTACCTGGTCGGCGATTCCTAGCCGCGGAAACAGTTCCTTTGAGATATAGACGCCGCTTGCGCTATCGGAATACGCAATTGATTTTGCTTGAAGAAGCGTGCGCTTTAAGGCATCCGCGGAACTGATATCCGGCTTGGGTGTGCCTGCGCGAACTGCCAAGCCAATGCCGGATTGCGCCAAGTCGACACGACTGTCGGAGATGACCTTTCCCTGTTTGATCAGGTTATCCAGCGCATAGCCGACCATGATCACGACATCCACCGGCTCACCGCGCTGAATGCGGTTCGGAATCGCTTCCGGTGTAGTTCCCATCGAAGGTCCGGAAATGAGCGCCACTTTGTTTCCGGTCGTCCGCTCAAACTCTGGACCAAGTTCGTGAAGCGCTGCGGAAAATCCGCCCGAGTACATAACCTTAACCTCGGCCGCGCCGGCATTGGCTGTAAACAATAGAATACCCACGAGAACAAATGCCGCCTTCAAAGCGGTCAATCTGGCTTTCATTAGGGATCTCCTTTTCAATTGCCGATAAGCCTGCAAACAGAACCGCTCAATACCGACCGGCAGGCGCTACAGGGCCGCAAAGCTTCATCCCAGTACTTTCAGTTCCAATAACCAATCCATCTCCAAAACGCCAGGCCGACGGTCAGATAAACGACAGTATGGAACGTAGCCAGCATCAACCCGATAACCCACCATGTTTTCTTCGATACATACTCTCGAGCAAACAGCACCGGGCCTACGATGTTGCCATAGTGCGTTAGAGACGACGAAGTAATCATCAGGAACATGACCAAAAACGCTGCCGGATATCTTGGCGCATTGGTAGTTAAGACAAACGAATAAAACACCGGGGCGAACGCCGCGATATAGCCCATCGTCGAAGCAAAGAAATAATGCGTTAGGTTGACCAGCACGGCAATAATGACCAACACCGTGAAGGCAGAAAGACCCTGACTGGGAAGCCATGTCTTCAGCATCGCGGCAAACCAGGCAAAGAACTTCACTTTAGCCAGAGCCGAGGAAAATCCAATGATAATACCAAACCATATCATGGTGCTCCATATTTCCTTGCCCTCTGCCACGTCCTTCCATTCGACTACGTGAAATATCAGCATCAACGCCAAGCCGACAAAACCAACCGCAGTGGCGTCGATGTGGGTACGGCTTCCCGTAGCCCACAACACCAGTACAACGGCGAAGACCAACAGAGCAGCCCATTCCCGCCGAGTTACCGGCCCCATCTCCCTAAGCTTTATCCCAAATGACTCCCTTATCGATTCCATCGACTTTATTTCCGGTGGAAATACCTTCAGAATAAACCATGGAATAAAGAGTAGCCCCAAGTAACCCGGAAGAGCTGCAATCGCCCACACACTCCAGTTGATCTCTATACCAAGCATTTGGCTTGCCAGTTTGGCGCTATACGCATTAGCCGCGATGCCAGTGATAAATAAACTGCCTGTCGTCATCGCGACCATATACATAACGAGGATCAGATATCCGGCAATGCGGCGTGGGTTCTTATTCGGCTCCGGGTCCACTGCCTGGATAACCCCTTCTGCCAATGGAAACACCAGCCCTCCGGTTCGTCCAGGCACCGAAGGTACAGTGGTGGCAAGGATGGTGTCCATAAAGCTCAGGCAATACGCTACCCTGAGCGACGTCTTGCCGAATGTTGTAACCAGCATTGTGCCGACGCGACGCGCCAATCCGGATTTCTTGAAGCCTATGCTCAGCATGAACGCAATCATGACAAGCCACACTGAGCTATCCCCAAACCCAACGAGCGTGTCACGAAGTGGAACTACGAACGCAGAAATGGCGATTGCAATCAACAGCAGTGCCGGTTCCGCCATCACCTGGATCATCACGCCCACGATCGAGGTCACAAACAGGCCGGCCAGTCGCCAAGCCTGAGGTGACAACCCGCGCGGCGGGCTGATCAAGAAAAATGCGCCGACTAACGCAACCAAGAAGACACATTTCAGCACCTTGGCTTTGTCTGGTCGACTCGAAGTCACAGGTTGCCCACCCGCCGTACCTTGTGGGGATTCTGAAGCCTGGGACGCCATTGCTCCGGGGCTATTCGGAGCAACCGCCTGGGGACGGTGATCTGACTCATGTAATACCCCTTTCGTAGCGATGCACCTTCACGGCGGGCTGCTATTCGCTGAGACTCACCGGTTACTTGTCGGACCTACAAAGATCTACGATTTCCCGCACCGAGGACTCCTGATCCAATCGCCATACCAAACTGCAAATCTTATCTTGCTTAATCTGAGTCAAATATGGGGAGGTCATGTCCTTGAACTTCTCTTCCAGGTCCTTGTCCGACAGCGGATTTTGTAAGCTTCCACACACGGTCTCTACAAAGATTTCGACTACTTCGCCATTGTTCAGCTCCGCCTTTAGTAACGCCTGATCTACACCCATGCGAGATGTAGCAGTCGCCTTGACCTTCCGGCGCATAGCGACGACATCGGCGTCGCAGACCATTTCGGTCGTGTATTGCCAGTTCCCCGCTTTACCTTCCAGAATTCCGACTGCAACACCGTGATACACGCTGAAGATAGCTTCCAGGGTGTCTTTAGGTTCGGGCTTGCCAGTCAGTTCCAGGGCCAGTGGATGCACTTCAAGGGACACGGACTTTATATCGGAAGCGTTCACGCCACGGCACCGCAACCTCACCGCAGCATCAATGGCAGGATGAGCCACGATGCCGCACGCGTAGGGCTTATAGGTATTTTTCATAATCAACCATTCTTTGCCCCACGGGGCCGACAATTTGCTCACGTCGCAAGAGTCCGAAGCCAGGAAGCCGTACCCTTTTGACGCTTCCAGAGGTTCGAGGGAGCTGGTCATACCCTCTTTCGCGAGCATCGCCGAAATCATTCCATTAGCAGCGGACTTGCCTGCATGAATGGGCTTCGCATAAGTCCCGAACATTGTCCGAACACCGGCCGTTTGTGTACTGGCAATACCGATTGCGTACAGCATCTGATCTTTCGAAAGGCCGAGCACCCTGCCCATTGCCGCGGTTGCGCCAAAAGTCCCCGCGGTGCCAGTAACATGCCAGCCCTTCTCGTAATGGCCCTTGCGGCCTAGAAATTGCGCCACGCGTTCTTCGATTTCAACTCCTATCACAAACGCCTGCAGAAACAGCCGTCCGGAAAGGGGCTTGTGCTCGCCCCAGGCTACTAGCGCGGGGAAAACCGGAGCGCTCGGGTGCAGAATCGTGTCGAGAAAGGTGTCATCGAAGTCGAACATGCTCGAGGACATACCATTTAGTATCGCCGCGAATTGAATGTCCGTTCGGATGTCAGTGCCGAGAACAGTCGCTTGCGGAGTACTCGCCATCTCCTTGGCCACATTCAGCATCATGGCCATGGAAGGGTGGCGGTGCGCTCCAACGGCGTTAGCCAGGAAGTTCAAGAAACATTTCTTCGCTTCGTGGATAGTTTCGGCGGGCAGTGTGTCAAGTTGGCTGTCGACTATGTTCGCGGCTAATGCCTTAGTACTCATCTATAGTTCCTCCATTTGCCGTGTGCGTTTCGATAACGACGAATCACGCCCCGACATCCTATAAATCCCAGTTTCAGTCCAGTTTCCGAACAGCCCAAGACGGTCACCAGCGACTAAGTGATGACCGGCGCATCCATTCCTGACAACCTTTAAAGAGGCGGCTAGACCGGCGCGGCGTACGGGTACTCCTTATGTTCGAAAACAAGCGGTTCATGTCCCGGCAAAACGTGATCGCATATTGATTCCATCTTCTCGAATGTCTTGTAGTAATCGGCCAGGTTGTAGTGAATCCCGGAAGGAATATGTTTGTGGATACCGTTTCCTGTCCAATTCTCAAACAAGCCCAGGCAGTCACTGGCAATCAGGTAGCGGCCATCAATTGTATTTACCAGCACTCCCTGCATGCCCGGTGTATGCCCGGGAATGGTCACGAGGTCTATGCCGGGCAATAGGTTCCTGTCTCCTTCGACCGCCACCATCCGCTCGATGCTATTCAGCCACTGTGGGCGCATGCCGAGCTGGTGAGACTCGTAGTAGACCCAGTGCGCCGGCAAAGGGCTGATGGCGTACTCCATCTCGCGTTTCTGAACGAAGATTTGTGCTTTGGTGAAGAGCGCGTTGTTGAAAGAATGATCCCAGTGGAGATGGGTGTTTACGACGAACTCGATGTCTTCTATATTCACCCCCAGCTTTTTCAGCGCGACGCTCGGCTCCATCTCCGGCCCTCTTTTCAGGCCGTGATGGTACTTGGCAGCCCAAGCTTCATCGGAGCCGCCGGAATCGACAAGTACCACTTTGTCCCTGCCCTTCACCAGATACATAATGATCGGCGCGACCAGTTTGCGGCCGCAGTCGATCTGGTACGTGAGGTTCGACTTTTCGATCGCCTGAAACTCACCTACCTTAATTGGAATGATCGTGTACTGTTCCATATGGTGAGCAATCCTCCTTGGGGGTGTGCGCACGAGTTTCAGCAAAGCGTCGAAAGAACGCAATTCGTATCTCGCTAAGACTCCCTTCGCCCCCTGCGAACGCGTTCTCTATCCGGGCGGGCATCAAGGCCGCGCAAATGTGATTGTTTGAACTTGAGTATGCGGACCCTCCGGCCCACGCCAATCTGCCCGATTTGGCTCTTTCTTGCCATTCAAATTGCTTGACGGCACATATGTTGCGAATTTGAACCGTATAAATACTTGCGTATCATGCGTTTGCATGACGGGATCACGGCACACGTGCCCTGACCGCAAAGGGCCGAGGAGTACCCAACTCTATTGATTGCTTTAGAGGTGCTTCGTCAGATTTGTCTGGCGGAGTAGTGGGAAGGCTGGCTTCGCTCAAGGTGAACTTCGGGTCCCGCCAATCCGCGCCTATCGCGATCGATGCCATTCTGGCCGAACTCGACCGCCTCGGAATCAGTTACAAGAAACGCCCCATCGCGCTGGCTCCAGATATCTTCTGGGAGCGAAATCTCTAACGGCTGGTACCTTAATTGTCAGATTCTGGTGGGCAGAGCTTCAGCGAGAAACTCGCGGTACCGCTGTTCCTCGAACGTCTGGTACAAGCGCGAGGTGCGAAGCCGCTCGATAATCGCACGGTCATCTGCGTTCAAGTCGGGAGCATCGAGTACGGCCAACGTCCACTCCAGATGCTCCGGCTCGGCGGCCCCGACTACCATGCACGTTAGCTCCGGCACGGCAAGCGCCCACCGGAGTGCGGTCTGGGCGAGACGGGCGCGATCAGTCAGCCCGGCTTCCGATCCCATCTTGAATAGCTCGCCTTTCATGAACACCTCGCGGCCTAGCACAGCAAGACCTTGCTCACGCGCGGATGGGAGAACGCGTCCCCGGCTCGCCACGTCGGCAACGTTGAGGTTGATAAAGATACTGTCGAACCCTCCGGAAGCAATCATTTGCAGATACGTCTCCTGACCGCGGAAGGTGTCGGCGGTGGCGCACCTGATGAGGCCGTCCTGTTTCAGCCGTTCGATGGTGGATCGGAATCGAGGGAGGTACTCTGCATCGGAACGCCACGCCTCAGGCGTAATGCCGAGATTAAGGAAGTCCAGCCGTTCGCGGCCCATGAGTTTCAGTATCCGCTGGACTTCTGCCTTGAGTAGCGGGTAGTCCGCCATCTTTCGATTGCCGGGATCGCGATCGTACATCATCTGCTCGGGACGGGTCTGCACATAGACCTCGAAGGGCGGCGGCATCTCTCGCAAGGTGCGGCCGAGGGCTTCCTTCTCGGAATCTTGCGTGGCGTCGTAGAAGTTGATCCCGCGGTCGTAGGCGAGCTTCACGATGCGACGCCGTTTCTCTCCCCCAAAGCCGGCGAAGAGCTGCCCCGGCGTGGTGGCTCGGGCAAAGTCTTCCTGGAAGCCCCGCAACTGGCCATCGGGCAAGTACTCGTGCCCACCCAGGCCGATCACTGATAGCTGAATCCCGATTCGCGGAAGCTGACGATAAATCATGAATTCCCCTCTCTTAATTTTAGTGACTGATTAGACCCATTCGCCCTGCCTCATGAGAGGTTCGACTGTCTTCGAACCAGTGATACCGTCTATATCGAGCTTGTCAGAGCCGATCATCCAGTCAACGTGGATCAGGCTGTCGTTCGCGCCCTTGGCCGCAAGTTGCTCGGAGGCCAGCTTGTCGCCATCGCGCAGGCAGGAACTATAAGCCTGTCCCAACGCAATATGAGAGGCAGCGTTTTCATCGAACAGCGTATTGAAAAACAGCAGTCCGCTGTGGGCAATGGGCGAAGACTGCGGCACCAGCGCCACCTCGCCCAACCGCCGTGCGCCTTCGTCGGTGTCGATCAGTTTCTGCAGCACTTCCTGACCTTTTGTTGCGCGTGCCTCCACAATGCGTCCGCCTGCAAAGCGCACCTGGATTCCTTCGATCATCGTACCCTGGTACGAAAGCGGCTTAGTGGCTGTCACGGTACCTTCGGCGCGGTCTTTGTGCGGTGTGGTGAATACCTCTTCCGTGGGCATGTTGGGAATGCAATAGATACCGTTGCCTGCGGTCGTGCCGCCGCCGAGCCAGAGATGGTCATCAGCCAGCCCAAGTCGGAAATCAGTTCCAGGCCCGCGGTATTGCAGTGCTGTGTAGCGCTTTTCGTTCAAATACGCCGCCCGCCTTTGCAGTCCGGCATCATGTGCTTTCCATGCGGCAACCGGATCGTCGGCATCGATACGCGACGTCTCGAAGATCGCGTTCCAGAGCTTGCCTACAGCAATATCCGGTGGATCGTCAGGAAACATCGCCGTCGCCCAGGCCGGAGTAGCGCTTGCGACAATCGTCCAGTTGATCTCGTGCCGCGTAATTAACTCCATTGCGGGCCGGTAAGCAACCGAAAGTGCGCGATTTGCCCGGCCAACCTTTTCAGGATCTTCATTGGAGAGGAGCAGTGGATTCGCGCCCGCAATCGCCAGCCGTGCCGCACCGCTCTTGAAGGCTGCGGCCAATCCGTCGTACAGCCATTTCGGAGCTCGATCAAAGCTTGCATTGGGTGCGAAGCGATAGCGCATCAATGACGATTCATCGTCGCTATAGAAAGTTGTGACCAGTGAAGCGCCGGCACGGTAGGCCTGCTCCGTGATGCGTCGTGCCAGCGGCAGCGCGTCTATCGATGCAGTCATCACGAGCTCTTGTCCTGGGTTCAGCCCCAGTCCTACTCGGACGGCAACCTTGGCAAGGCGGTCCAGTTTCTGTTCATGACTCAGTTGTCCAGTAGCGAGCGCGATATTCGTCATATCTTTATGGATACCTCTAACCCCTCTATAGAGTTTAGGCCAGCGGCTCATCGCAATGAAACGCTGAATCATTTTACTGGTACAAGGGTTGACACTGCTGGCGAGGGGTTCTAGCGGGCTGCTGAAAAACAGATTTCGCGCAGTTCGAAGACACAGCCCGTGGTGCAAAGAGTTCGTGCTACATACATTGCGTAGCCCCTCGCTCGTTGCTTCGGCGCGTTTTTCAGCAGCCTTCTAGGCCGCGCGTTCGTTTGAGGTGGCTGCCTCAAGCGCCTGTCCGATGTCGTCTAGTATGTCTCGCGCGTCCTCTATCCCTACGGACATTCGAATCAGACCATCACTGATGCCCACTTGCCGGCGGCGCGTGGGGGGCATTTCGCGGTGGGAGGCCGTTGCCGGGTGCAGCACGCTGGTGAAGACATCTCCCAGGCTGGTTGAGCGGACACAGAGCCGCAGGGCATCCATGAATTTGAACGCGGATTCGCGGGAGTTTGCCGGCAGCTCGATGGAGATCATTGCGCCGGCGTGAGGCGGACGCAGTATGCGGCGAAATACCGGCTCTGCTCCCTGACCGTCTATACCCGGGTAATGGATGCGAGAAACGCGACGATCGGTGGCGAGTTGTTCCGCTATGTGACGCGCATTGCCGCACTGCCGCTCCAAGCGTAAGGCAAGCGTTTTGACGCCGCGAAGGATCTCGTGCGCCTCCCAGGGGCCTAGGATACCGCCCGCCAATTTCATGATGCTGACCAGCGCCGCATGGTCGGCCACATCGCGAACCACTACCACACCGCCAATTACATCGGCATGGCCGCTCAAATACTTGGTGGCGCTGTGGACGACAAAATCGGCACCGTGTTCAATGGGTCGACAGAGATACGGGGTGGCAAAGGTGTTATCCACAATCAGCCGGGCGCCAACGCCGTGGGCAATCTCGGCACACACCGGCAGGTCGCAGACCTTCAGCAATGGGTTGGAAATTGTCTCGGTCACGAGCACCCGTGGACGAACTCCGCGCGCCTTGGCCGAAAGCGACTGCAGATCACTGAAATCGCATGTGACCGTAGTGACGCCAAACAGGCTGAAGACTTTTACCAGCAGGTCGAGGGTTGCCCCGTAGAGGTCCTGCGAGGCCAGCACGGTGGCTCCCGAAGTAACTTCGCAGGCCAGGAGAGCGGCGTGCAGCGCCGCCATACCTGAGGCGTAGGCACAGGCGCCCGCACCGCCCTCCAGTGCCTGCAAAGCGTCTTGCAAGGCGGCGACCGTAGGATTGCCGTAACGCGAATAGACGTACCCGGTCGTTTTCGCCCGCGAACACCTTGTCCATCTCGGTCATGGAGGAATAAGTGAACGTCGACGAGGCATATATCGGCGTGGCGACGGGCATGCCCGTCGGCCATTGCTGCCGCTCACCAGCATGAACGATTCGCGTTGCTATGTCGCACTCGCGTGGTTCCACGGTTCTCACCCCCGCTTCGCTTGCAGGCGCGGGTCTTTGCACACTCCGAATTCCGAAGCGTTCGCCAGTTGTCCAGATTCGTAGTTGCTATGCTGCCTCTGGCTTCGCGGACCCTGGTTGTCGCACGATGCGGAGGTACGGCTTAGGCGCCCTCCATCCTTCCGGGAACTGTCTCCGGGCTTCTGCGTCCGGTACCGAAGGCAGAATGATGACATCCTCACCCTGCTTCCAGTTCACCGGTGTTGCCACCTTGTGCTTGGCCGTGAGCTGGATCGAATCCAGGACGCGCAACACTTCGTCGAAGTTTCGGCCGGTGCTCATCGGATAGCTGAGCTGGAGCTTGATTTTCTTATCCGGGCCGATAACGAAAACCGTACGTACCGTGGCATTGTCGGCTGCAGTACGGCCTGCACAGCTCTCCCCGCTTTCGGCGGGCAACATGTCATAGAGTTTGGCGATTTTGAGCTCCGGGTCGCCGATCATCGGATAGTTCACCTTGTGGCCCTGGGTCTCCTCGATGTCGTGCGCCCACTTCTGGTGATCGCCGATAGGGTCCACGCTCAGACCAATAATTTTGGTATTGCGCTTAGCGAATTCGGGTTGTAGCCCGGCCATGTATCCGAGCTCAGTAGTGCACACAGGGGTGAAATCCTTGGGGTGGGAAAACAAGACAGCCCAGCCATCGCCAATCCATTCGTGAAAGTGGATCGTACCTTGCGTGGTTTCGGCATTGAAGTCTGGGGCTACATCGTTGATGCGCAGTGACATTCATCCTCCACAGTGCTGGCTGATCAGGCAACCCTTGCAGTCCAGCGACATTCGAATACAACAACACTATTCCAGCAGCGTTGTAAGAAGACCACTTGAAATGCTGGGTTGCCCGCGTGTGAGTACGATTCGAAAATGAGGGTTGCCCAGAATACCTTAATCCGTCCGCGCCGAGGTGCGGAGATGGACAGTGTACGAGTTGATCGGTTCTACCTTTCCTGCCTTGCTCACGCTTCCTATTTCGTTTCCTCCGAAGGTGTGGCCGCCGTCATCGATCCGCAACGCGACGTTGACCTCTATCTCGAAACTGCCGCGCGCATCGGAGTGACAATCAAGCACGTTATCGAAACGCATCTTCATGCCGACTTTGTCTCCGGTCATCGGGAACTGGCGGAGCGTACTGGCGCCAGCGTTTACATCGGTGAGGGATCCGGCGCGACGTTTCCACACATCCCGGTTAAGGACAGCGATGTCATTCAGTTTGGGGCATGCCGGTTGCAGTTCCTTCAAACGCCCGGACATACGCTGGAAAGTGTCTGCATCCTGATGAATGATGTTGACCAGCCGAATCGCCCCGGCGTGCTGTTCACCGGCGACACCCTGTTCATCGGCGACGTCGGCCGTCCAGACCTTTCAGAAAACCACACGCCAGAGCAATTGGCTGCACTTCTTTATCGAAGCTTGCACCAGAAACTCTTACGGCTTCCGGATGAGACCGAGATATTTCCGGCGCATGGCGCTGGTTCACTCTGCGGCCGTCAAATGAGTGCCGACAGTTCATCAACGATTGGGAGGGAGCGACGCTTCAACTATGCGTTACAGGCGCGTAGCGAAGGCGAGTTCGTACATTTGTTGACCGACAATCTCCCTCCGAGGCCCGAGTACTTCACGCGAGATGTCGAACTGAACCGCATGGGCGCAGCCCGGCTTTCCACGCTGGCGGCGCTTCCGGCCTTGCCTGCCACCGAAGTGCTGCGCCTCCAGGCAGAGCGGGTGATTGTGCTCGATACACGTCCGCCGGCTCAGTTTGGCGCCGGCCACGTACCCGCATCAGTTCAGATCTCGCTCGCGGGGCAATACGCCTCCTGGGCGGCTCGCGTCTTGGGACTGGACGCCCGCATTGTGATTGTCGGAGAAGATCCCAATCGAGTGCGCGAGTCCCAGATGCGACTGGCACGCGTCGGCATGGAGAACGTAATCGGCTATCTCGAAGATGGCGTGAGCGGATGGACGAATGCGGGCTACGCTCTGAACTCGATTCCGCAGATCGGCGTGCAGGACCTTGCCGCGATGCTTGCGGATCAGGCCACTCGGCCTTGCGTGATAGATGTGCGGGAGCCGATTGAAATCAGCCAAGGCGCCATCGCAAACTCAATTTCGATCCCACTCGGCCAGTTGGCTGCGCGATCTGGTGTTCTCGACCGCCAACAGTCCTACGTGGTCCACTGCCAGGGCGGATACCGAAGCGCGATTGCGACAAGCCTGCTTCTCCGCGAAGGCGTTGGGCAGGTCGCGAACCTGGTTGGAGGGTTCGACGCATGGAAGGCCGCCGGACTCCCGTTCGTTTTGCCGGCTGCGAGCAGCCCGGGAACAACGCCGATCGCAGCTTAGGGCAGTCCGCGCTTCGAACGAGAGTACGTCATTCTGCGAGATCGCACTGATCTCGGGGTTTGGCGAGCTATGAACCCGAGCCGATTCAGCCGGTTGGCGGATGGGGATGCAGAACATGAAGACAGGTGGAATTAAAGCGCTATTGGAGCAGCACTGGGCCGCATCCGCCGCGGGAGATGTGGTAGCAGAACACGACATTTACGACGAAAACGTGATCTGTGAATACCCGCAGTCGGGCGAGAGGATTCGTGGCCGCCGCAACTTGCAAGCGTTGCGGGGACATCATCCAGGAAAGCCTGGCGGCTTCAATATTCGCCGCATTGTGGGAGCGGGGGAGTTGTGGGTAACGGAGTACGCAATCAACTACGAAGGCACCAAGTCTTACCAGACAGTGAGCATTATGGAATTTCGGAATGAAAAGGTCGTCCACGAGACTCAGTACTTCGCCGAGCCCTTCGAGGCTCCGGCGTGGCGGGTACCATGGGTTGAGCATGCGGCCTGATTCCCGTTCTGTCCGATAGCTACTGTGTCGGGGCTGCCTGAGGAATCGCCACCGCGTGTAAGGGACTGGGCATGACAAACTACGATGCCATCGTCATTGGAACCGGCCAAGCGGGCCCATCTCTAGCAGGACGTCTGGCTGGGGCGGGCATGAAGGTTGCCATTGTCGAGCGGAAATTGTTCGGTGGCACCTGCGTGAACACCGGCTGCACCCCGACCAAGGCCATGGTCGCCAGCGCTTACGCGGCCCACCTGGCGCTGCGTGCTGCTGACTACGGAGTCGTTGTTAACGGCGCAATCAGCACCGATATGAAGGTAGTGAAGGCGCGGAAAGACGCTATTTCCGGACAATCGCGGATCGGGCTTGAGACCTGGCTGAGGGGGATGCAGAACTGCACCGTATATCAAAGCCATGCACGGTTTGAGTCGCGGAAAGAGATTCGAGTGGGGAGCGAACTGCTGAGTTCGGACCTCATTTTTATAAATGTGGGTGGCCGTGCAGTGGTGCCGTCTCTGCCGGGTGTGAACGAGATTCCTTACCTTACAAATTCTTCCATGATGAATGTTGATTTCTTGCCGAGGCACCTGGTGATCGTCGGAGGAAGTTACGTTGGTCTGGAGTTCGGGCAGATGTTCCGCCGTTTTGGAAGCGAGGTAACAATTCTGGAGATGGGACCTCATCTGATCGGGCGTGAAGATGAGGATATTTCCAAAGCGGTTGAAGAGATCATGGGTCAGGAAGGGATTGACGTCCGCCTGAACAGTAAATGCATCGGGTTTAGCCCGCATTCGGATGGAGTGAGAGTGACAGCCGATTGTGCTGAAGGCTCGCGGGAGGTGATTGGGAGCCATGTTCTGCTGGCGGTCGGCCGGAGGCCAAACACAGACGATCTTGGTCTCGAAAAAGTGGGCGTAGCGACAGACCACCGGGGCTACATTGTCGTAGATGAACAACTGAGAACCAATGTTCCCGGCATCTGGGCACTCGGCGATTGCAACGGTAGAGGAGCTTTCACGCACACCGCGTACAACGATTATGAGATCGTGGCAGCGAATCTGCTCGATGGCGACTCGCGCCGTGTTAGCGACCGGATTACCGCTTATAACCTTTATATCGATCCACCGTTGGGCCGTGCTGGTCTTACAGAAACCGAGGCACGCAAGTCAACTAGGAATCTGCTAATCGGCCAACGCCCTATGACCAGGGTGCGACGCGCAGTGGAAAAAGGCGAGACGAACGGTTTTATAAAGATTCTCGTGGATGGCGACAGCAAGCAGATATTGGGAGCTGCAATCCTTGGCACGGGCGGCGACGAAGTAATCCATTGTCTTCTGGACCTGATGTATGCAAAGGCGCAGTACACGGTGATGCAACGTGCCATGCATATTCATCCCACCGTTGCTGAACTGCTGCCAACCATTCTCGGAGAATTGAAGCCCCTGACGAGTATGGCCCCGAATGCCACGCTGGCTGCTTGACCCGTGCAAGGGTACTAATTAACAAGACTAACCAAAATTCCCTAACCTGTTAAAATTCCATGAGATACTGCGCTCGTTATGAGCAGCAGAGTAGAATTCCGATACGAACGATGGCCGGAGGATGAGGAAGGAATAACCGTGGAATTTCGTCTGGTGTATCAAGGGCCGCTACCGCCTCAGACTAGCCGTGACGGTCATCTTCGGGAGAAGCACCAGATACGCCGATACTTTCATCCGCAGCTCAAAGAATTGTGGGAGCGTCATCATCTACTGCTTGAATTAGCCAAACCGAAAAAGTTGGGCGATGAGGAGCAAGTGTTGGGCCGGAGTTACGCCGACGAGATGGCGGATAAATTCCAAGACTCCGGTTATCGCTATCTGCCACTGGTGAACAACCTCTGGGGACTCGCTTGCTCTATAGATATTCTGTTCTTGAGGCGAGATGATCCCGGTAATCTGATCCATCATGGTGATTTGGATAATCGGATAAAGGTGTTGTGGGATGGATTGAGAATGTCACAGCATCAGGAAGCGAAAGACTTTCCACCTGAAGCGGGTGAAAACCCGTTTTATTGCTTGTTGGAAGATGACAGGCTTATCACCGATGTGAGTATCACAACCGATCGTCTCTTGAGTCCCCAACAATCGGAAGAAAAAATCAACGATGTTCATTTAGTGCTACGCGTCAAAATAAAACTTGTAGACATCCAGAAAGTCCCCGATTACTTCGGGGAATGCATCGCGGGATAGGAGCAGACATGACCCCTCAAACTATCTTAAAAGTTGAGTTAAGTTCTCGATGTTCGCTCGCGTCAGCGAGGCGCCCGCAAGCGGTGAAAACCGGATTTTTGTAGCTGCGCCTGCCAGCCGAGGTGCGGATGCGAATCAGTAAGTTGACCTGCGGGTTTGCCACGAGACGATCTCCCAAAACCTAATACTGAGTTTTTGGGAGAAATCAGCGAATGGTAGCCAGTGTGGTAGCCACGCCCGTAAATGCTTGAAAATAAAACGATGGCGGAGGGAGAGGGATTCGAACCCCCGGTACGGTTTCCCGTACAGCGGTTTTCAAGACCGCCTGTTTCAACCGCTCACACATCCCTCCGCGCGAGAGAAGTGGTTGGCTGCCATTAGTTTACAGCATGCCCGGTTTCGCCGGTGGTGCAGATTGTGGTGCATACTGGTGCATAGTCTCCTTACGCCGTTTACCACGGCGCGCAGGGGGAGCGACAGTTAGCCTCCGCATGGTAGTTGCCAGCGCCTTCATCGCCTCTTCTACATCTTCGTCTATCGCCTTAATGTGGCTGCCCTGAGTTGTGGAGACATCGCTGCGGCGCAGGATCGCCTGAATCACGATGTCCACGCCAAGGTCGTGGAGGTTCGTAGCCAAGTCCGACGGAATGATCAACCATGGCTTAATTTACGCGCTTCGGTGTGAATTTCGTCACAGGAGGTTGTGAGGAGTGAACTGGACTTGCGGTCGTTTGGGGAAATAAGCTACCGAGACCTTTGGCCTATAGCTCGAACAATATTTGCAGTTCGCCGCTACAAGAATTCTCGGTGGGCCGGATCCGCGGAAGGCTTATCCATGAAACAGCTGGGCGGTATAGTCCCGGCGTTGGCAGCTCCAGGATTCACCTGCTCGAAAGTTACCCTGGTGCCTGATTATTTGCGCTTTCGCAGCGAAGGCTAGCTGAAAGAACGAGCGGAGCAAGGGTGATCCTTTGCCTTTCGGGCGCCTGCGCCCCGGCAATTGCCGTCTTTGGTCCACAGTATTTAGACGGCAAGCAACAAGGAGATGCTGATGATTTTGACTAAAGAAGAAGAGACGATGCTGAGGGGCGAGGAGGGCGAGGCCCCCAAGCTCGCGATGGAGATTCTGACTAAGGTCGGCGAGAAGTTCGGAGCCAAAAGACTTGTTCCCGTCGGCAGCGCCCACATCGTGCTGGCGATGTACAAGAGTATTTTTGACGCCGGCGTCGAAGTCTGCGAAAAGTTCGCTGCCATGGGCGCCAAGTTCAGGGTGCCGACTACGCTCGATCCGAGCGGCATGGACACGCAGAAGTGGCGCGAATTCAAAACCCCCGATGCCTATGCGGAAAAGCAGTTGCGGGTCGCCAAGGCTTACGAGCAGATGGGCGCCATCATGAGCTGGACCTGCCTGCCGCACTTCAACGGGTCAGCGCCGCGTTTTGGCGAGCATGTCGGCTGGACGGAGTCCTCGGCGGTTGCCTTCATCAACTCGGTTCTGGGTGCGCGCTCGAATCGCGAGACCGCCGTGATTGACGTCTGCATCGGCATCACCGGACGCACCCCGGAGTATGGCTTGCACCTCCAGGAAAACCGCTACGGCAAGGCGCTGGTCAATGTGGAGATTGGCGGCCGGAAGCTTCAAACCTGGGAATATCCCGTCCTCGGCTATTTCCTGGGTAAGACGCTGGGCAGCGAGATTGGCGTGGTTGACGGTCTCTCGGGCAGTCCCAAGATGGACGAGCTGAAATCCATGCTGGCGGCCGCCGCCGCTAGCGGGCCGCTGGCGATGGTTCATCTGGTGGGGATAACGCCCGAGGCACGGACCCGGGCGGAGGCATTTGGTCCGAACCATCCGGAGCGCACCATAACGGTGACCGAAGAAACTCTCAAGATGACCCGCGACGAGATGTGCACGGTGAAGAGCGCGAAGATCGACCTGGTGGCGCTGGGCTGCCCACACTACAGCATCGCCGAAATCCAGAACGTTATAAAGTTGCTGGCCGGCCGTAAGGTTGCTGCCAACACCGAGCTCTGGATCTACACCACCAAGCAGGTGAGGGATCTGGCGGATCGCATGGGGATGATGGCGGAGCTGTTGGGGCTCGGAGGCAAGATCGCGACCGAGACCTGCATGCTGATTTCTCCGGTGGAAACCTGGGGATTCAAAACGCTGATGACCGATTCAGGGAAGTGCTCCTACTACGCCCCCGTGCAATGCAAAACGGACGTTATCTTCGGCAGTGCCGCTGAGTGCGTGGAAGCCGCCGTGAATGGCCGCGTTGGAGGTGAAGCGTGAAGACATTCAAAGGTAAGGGTGTAACCGATGGCAAGAACGCCGGTCCGGCGCTGGTGACCGGGCAGATGTTCGGCTTCTGGGGCGGTGTCGATCCAGCTACTGGAATCATTATCGATCAGCGGCATGAACTCTGCGGCCAGAGCATCAAGGGCAAGGTCTTCGTCTTTCCCGAAGGGCGCGGGTCAACCGTCGGGGCGGCGATCATCCTGGAGTTGGCACGCTGCGGCAATGCTCCGGCAGCGATTATCAACCACCATACCGAAGGCATTCTCGCCGCGGGCGGAATCCTGGCTGACAAGTTCTACAACACCATATTGCCCATCATCGATGGCCTCGAGATCGATCCAATTACCGAGATCAAGAGCGGAGACTGGGTGGAGGTGGACGCAACCGGCGGGTTCATAACCGTCGGCAAGTAAGCTCTGGATGAAATGAAACAAAGCTTTCCGTCAGTTCTTATTATTCTGACATGTAAGGGAATTCGGACATTACAGAGGAAAACCGGCTAAGGTACTCGACTTCCCCGCGTCGGTTGCATTTGCGTAACCTGTTTCCTGCTATACAGTTCCGAAGAGCATCCTGGCCTATCACACATTGGCAATGGAGTTGCACTTGCACAAAACAGTTTCCTACGATATACAACCGAATATCCACCGCATGAAGGTTTCATGGGCACGCAGGAAACTATTCACGACGAGGAGGCTGCGGCATGTCTACGGAAGGTACGAAGACAATCCTTAATACTGATCTCATAAAGCAAGACGAGGTAGAGCACGTCCTTTATCCCTGGGTAGTTCAGAAGGGGCTGAGTCCCATAGTCGTCGACTACGCGGCCGGCAAGTACTTCTACGACAGTACCGGCAAGAAGTACCTCGATTTTTCCTCTCAGTTCGTGTTTAGCAATCTGGGACATTCGGACGAGCGCATGGCGGATGCCATCTCTCGGCAGGCCAGAAGGGTCGAGAACGTGGCGTCTTCCTTTGCCACTGAACCCAAAGCGCAACTGGCGAAGCTCCTGGCCGAAATCACGCCCGGAGACATCACGAAATCATACTTCTCCACCAGCGGCGCCGAGGCGAACGAGGGCGCGATCAAGCTAGCGCGCATGGCTACCGGGAAAGAGAAGATTATCGCGCGGTGGGGAGGATACCATGGGTCCACTTTTGGGGCCATGGCCATCTCGAACGACTACCGCAACTGGGCCTGCGAGCCCTCGATCCCAGGCGTTGTCAAGTGCTTGGGCCCGTACTGTTATCGATGCCCGATGAAAGCGACCTACCCCAATTGCGATTTGGCCTGCGCCGCGCACGTGGAGGATGTGGTGCGCTTCGAAGGGCGGGAGAAGCGGGTCGCAGCCTTCATCTCGGAGCCCATTGTCGGAGCCAACGGAATCATCGTTCCTCCGGATGGGTATTGGCAAAAAATCCGGGAGATCTGCGACAAGTACGGAATGCTGATGATGGTCGACGAAGTGATGACGGGCTTCGGGCGCACCGGGAAGTGGTTCGCCATCGAGCACTGGGATGGTGTGGTGCCCGATGTCATCACGATGGCCAAGGGCATCACGGCTGGCTATGTTCCCCTGGGAGCCACCAGCATGCGGGGATGGGTAGCCAAAGAGTTCGAGAGCAAGCAGTTTGTGCACGGCCACACCTATAGCGGGCACACTCTGGCCATGGCTGCGGCGGTTGCGGCTATCGAAATCTACAAGAGCGATGGGTTGATCGAGCGGGCAGCCGAGATGGGAGCGTATCTGATGGAGAAGGCGCTGGAGCTTCAGGAGAAGCACAGGAGCGTTGGGGACGTGCGCGGCAAGGGCCTCTTCGTGGGTCTGGAGCTGGTCAAGAACCGCAAGACCAAGGAGCCCATCCATGAGCCGTGGTACGAGGGGCCGAGGGCACCCACGGCCAAGATGAAGGTGCTCGGGCAGGCGCTTCAACAAGGAGTCTACTGCTTGCCGGGGCAGACCAGTGTGATCATGCTGGCGCCGCCTCTCACCATCACGAAGGACGAGATCGATTTTGCCATGAGCGTCTTTGACAAGGCACTGGGTCTAGCGGATGCGGAGACGTCCGAATGAGCAGTAACACAGAAATGCTTGATTCCGGCGAGAAGGCCCTGCCTGTTCAAGGGAGTTCCCGAGGAAACGAGCAGTTGACCGGCAGCGATAGAAGCCCCAAGGTGGTCGTAAAAAACCTGACCAGGCGGTTCGGGGAGCTGCTCGTTCTTGACAACATCTCCTTTTCCGTCGGTCAGGGAGAGTTTCTCTGCATCGTGGGGCCGACCGGCTGTGGCAAGACGACGTTTCTCAATTGCCTCTCCAAGCTCATTCCGACCACACAAGGCAACATCTTTATCGACGGCGCGGTCGCTGATCCCCGGAAACACAACATCTCTTTTGTGTTTCAGGAACCCACTGCCATGCCGTGGAGAACGGTCGCAGAGAATATTGCTTTCGGGATGGAACTCAAGCAATTCCCGAAGGATAAGCTTCAGGAAAGGCTGAAGCATATTCTGGGGCTCGTCGGCTTAACCGAGACGGCCGGCCTCTATCCCAACCAGATCTCCGCCAGCATGGTGCAACGCATCACCGTGGCCCGGGCTTTTGTCGTGGATCCGGATCTTCTCCTGATGGACGAGCCGTACGGTCAGCTGGATATCAAGCTGCGGTACTACCTGGAAGACGAACTCATCAAGCTGTGGCAGGCACTCAACAGCACGGTGATTTTCGTGACCCACAACATCGAAGAAGCTGTGTATTTAGGTGAGCGAATCTTGGTCCTGAGCAATAAGCCCACCCAAATCAGGGCTGAGGTGAAGGTCGATCTGCCTCGCCCGCGGCGGCTGACTGACCCGAAGTTTATCGAAATCCGGAAGCGGGTGACGGACTTGATTCGCTGGTGGTAACTCCATTCTGAGACGACAGGTATCAGGAGCGGAAGGGAATTTACTAACACTTCACCTCGCCAGGAAGCGGGGCATTTTGCCCCAGAGGCGAGCCGGATGTATGGCAGGAAAACGCTGTTAGGTCGACAAACCCGGAGGTCGGGGTCTCAAGGCCTTTCGGATAGCTGTTACATCGGTAGTCGAAAGCCTGAATGAGGAGGAGTTAAGAGATGAAGAAGCTAGTGGTGGTAGGAATATTGTTACTGACAGCGGTTCTGCTCTTCTCTGAGGTTGGGGTGGCGCAGCAGGCTGGTCAAAAGCTCATTACTATAAACACGGCGTGGATGCCTGAGCACGAGCTATTCTTCGCCTGGTATGCCAAAGAGAGAGGTTTTGACAAACAAGAAGGCCTGGACATGAAGCTGTTGAATTTCGACAGCGGCATGGCCATAGCGGAGGCTCTGCCCGCCAAAACGTGGGTACTTGGCGCAACCGGCGGCGTACCTATGGTAGTAACTGCGTTACGGTACAACGCCAAACTGATTGGGATTGGCAATAATGAGGCCTTTACCAATGCGGTGTTTGTCCGCTCAAACAGCCCAGTGATGAAGACCAAGGGTGCGCAAAAAGGTTATCCCAACGTCTATGGCACCGCAGCAGATATTAAGGGGAAGACCTTCCTGGTAACCACCGTGTCCTCGGCGCACTTCGCCATGAGCATGTATCTGCGTGCCTTCGGCTTGAAGGACAGTGATGTGGTCGTCAAGCAAATGGACCAGGCTTCCGCGGTCGCGGCATTTGACTCCGGGATCGGGGATTTTGTCTGTCTCTGGGCTCCCTTTACCTATACCGCTGCGGACAAGGGTTGGAAACAGGTCGCCAATGTCGCTGACACCAATGCGGCCTTGCCCATCGTGTTTGTCGCGGATAAGGATTTCGCCGACAAGAATCCTGAGGTGGTCGCCAAGTTCTTGCGGGTCATGTTCCGTTCCATCGACAAGCTGAAGGAGGAAGGGGCCACGCCGCAGAATATCGAGCTCTTCCAGAAGATGTACAAAGATTTTGCTGGAATGGAATATACCGCCGATCAGGCCAAGAAAGATATCGAATCGCATCCCGTCTATAAGCTCGACGCGCAGCTGAAGATGTTCGATAACTCCAAGGGCCAGAGCGAAGTGCAGCGATGGGAGTACCTTATCGCCGACTTCCTGCACGCAAACGGCAGGATCAAGGATGCAGAGCTGGCCAAGGTGAAGAGCATGGACTGGATTACAGGGCAGTATCTCAAGATGGTCAAGACACCCATTCCGTCGTACAAATGAGTTGTCTGCATCATCGATGGCTGCCTGATCCCCGAAGTTAGAAAATGGGGTCAGGCAGCTATACGCCCTTGATACTGAGATGAAGAATAAGACATTGGCGAGGGAGTGTGTTTGGCTATGGCGTACGAGGCAGTAAGGGTTAGGACGCCCCTTGTTCTCCGAATCATCCCGGTTGCGAGCATTCTCTTATTTGTTGCAGCATGGCAGTATACGGTCACAGCCGGAATTGTTCCCAGCACCATGCTGGCTGCTCCCACCACGGTTTTCCGGTTATTCGTTGAGAAACTGACTCAGACCGATCCGGATGGAGCTCTCCTGTCAACCCATGCGTGGACGAGCCTCAAGGAAGCCGGGATCGGATACTTGCTCGCCTTGATCATTGGCCTTCCTCTCGGCCTGCTGATGGGTTGGTTTACCACGGTTCGCGGGCTCTTTCGACCGATCTTCGAAATCATCCGTCCGATTCCGCCCGTTGCCTGGATTCCGCTGTGCATCTTCTGGTTCGGGATCGGGCTGTCAGGCAAAGTCTTCATCATCTGGATCGGGGCCGTGGTTCCGTGTGTGATTAACGCCTGGGTAGGCGTAGGTATGACCAACCCGACGCTGATTCAGATGGCACGCACCTATGGAGCGACTGATATGCAGATCTTTACCAAGCTCTGCATTCCGTCCGCTCTTCCCATGGTTTTCGGCGCGTTGCAGATTGCCTTGGCCTACGCCTGGACGAATCTGGTTGCGGCTGAACTGCTCGCCTCCGACACTGGCCTGGGATTCCTGATTACTATGGGACGCCGCCTCGGATTACCCGAAATGGTTATCTTGGGTATGCTGAGCGTCGGATTCATCGGGGCCGCGATTGGCCTCATCATCGATATAGTCGAAAAGCGACTTCTTGCCGGGATACGGAGGTAAGGTCAGGTGGGTGTCAAAGCAGCCGATGCAATTGCCGACGAGGTCCATGAGTCAGTTGTAGAAAAGGCCCCTATTACTCTCACGCGGATACTCACAAACGAGTATTTCCTCTACGTCGTGTCATTGATCATCTTTTTCTATATTTGGGACCAGGCAGCAGGTTCGCAGCTTCTCCGCAAGTCTCTGGCCACGCCGCGTCAAGTGGCAACGGAATTGGCTCGCCTGATGACGGTGAAACTGGCGGGGAAAACCCTGCTCGGGCATGTCTGGGACAGCACGAGACGAGTGCTGGTTGGGTTTACGATCGCTTCAATCATTGCGGTGCCTCTCGGACTACTCATGGCATTGAACCGTTACATCAATGCCGTCGTCAAACCGATCTTCGACATATTCAAGTGCATGCCGCCCATCGCATGGATCTCCATCGCCATCCTCTGGTTCGGTATTCAAGAGAGCTCGAAGGTATTCATTATCGTCGTGGGCACGTTCGTTCCCTGCCTGCTCAATTCCTACAACGGCGTCCGCCTCATTGATCCGGAACTGTACGATGTGGTGCGCGTGCTGGGAGGAGGGCGTCGTGACGAGATGATCCAGGTGTGCTTTCCCGCAGCCTTCCCGGCGATCTTCGCTGGGCTCCAGGTATCTCTGAGTATTGCCTGGACGTGCGTTCTGGCTGCGGAACTGGTGAGCTCACAATCGGGCTTGGGGTGGATCATCATTCAGGGAATGAAGCTCACCAAGCCTGCACTGGTCATCGGGGGAATGGTTGTCATTGCCTTGGTGGCCTGGACGACGAGTTTGCTCGTAACCGGCCTTGAAAAACTGATCTGCCCGTGGAAGCGTCAGATTGAGAGGCTGTAATCGTGGGACAAGACAGGAATGAAGGATCTTCAGCGATGGAACAGGGCGGCAGGGACGGGGTTAAGATCTCCTGTGAAAAGATTTCTAAGACGTTTATCCAGAAGGGCAAGGTTCAGGTCCATGTCCTGAACGACATTTCGTTTGAGGTGTTTCACAACGAATTTGTGGTCATCCTGGGACCAGGGCAATCTGGCAAGAGCACGTTGCTTCGCATTATCGCCGGATTGGAAAAGCCTACCGAGGGTCGGGTTCTGGTGGACAAACAGGTGGTCGAAGGACCTGGACAGGACCGGGGCTTGGTCTTCCAGAGCTACATGCTGTTTCCATGGCGGACGGTCCTGGGCAACGTGGAGATGGGCCCAAAGCTCAGGGGCATTCCCAAGGATGAAAGGCGCAAAATCGCAGCGCATTACATCAATCTGGTGAAGCTCGATGGATTCGAGAAGCACTATCCACACCAGTTGAGCGGAGGAATGAAACAGCGGGTGGGGATTGCACGAGCCTACGCGAATAGTCCCGATGTGATGCTCCTCGATGAACCCTTCGGGCAACTCGACGCCCAAACCCGCTACTTCATGGAGAAGGAGATCACCCGAATTTGGGAGACGGAGCGGCGGACGGTTGTGTTTGTGACTAACAATATCGATGAAGCGGTATACCTCGGTGATCGGATCATTACTCTGGAAGACAAACTGCCAGGGCGAATGAAGACTGTCTATGAGGTAAATCTTCCCCGGCCTAGGGAGCACACCGACGCTGCCTTCCTGACACTCCGCGAACAGATTATCCAGGAAAGCCAGTTGTGTCTCTGAAGGAGATGCTTCCGCACCGGCGTCATATGCATCAGGCGCTCCCCGGAAGCGCAGCGGCAGCACCACTTTTCTCGATTTCGGGCCGGTGATTCGGAAAGTGAGTCCTCGCTAAAGGTGCCAGGGCACAATGGTCGCTCGTACGGAATTTCTTTTGCCACCGGGCAAAACAAGGCTATGATGTTGAAAAATTAAGTACTCATGCAGTCATGAAGGTCAAACTACCGGACGGGAACCCGTTTGGATGAGGTGGTTCCAACGATGAGCAGCATTATTGGAAAGTTCAGCAGAATCCTTGCTCGCAGCTTGAAGAGTGCGAGGTAGTGGCCAAGAAGAAAGAAGCGCTCATCGAGAAAACAAGACCCACAAGGGTTGCTCTACCATGCTTCAGCGGAAACTAATTTACGCCTTAAGGAGTTATTTATGAAATCGTGGTATCGCCTTGTAGGAGCCGTCGCATTGTTGGTGCTTATGATTTCCGCACCAGTCCTTGCGGAAGACTTCGTCGTCGGGTATCAGCCTTACGACACTATCTCGTATCAAGTCGAAGTTAACCAGGAGCTGGGCCTGTGGAAGAAGTATGTACCCCCGGGAACTCAGATCGAGTTTCAAGGTGCGCTCCAGGGCACGGTCATAGCCAACGCCATGCTGGCCGGCAAAGCGCAGGTCGGTTACATGAGCATCATGCCTGCCACTATCCTATCCTCTAAACCTGAGCTGGCGGAAATCAAGATTGTGGCCAGTTTGGGGATGTCGGAAGGCACGCGCTGCTCGATCGTGCTCGTACGCAAGGACGCTCCGCAGTTCAAGAGCACCGAGGATCTGGCCAAGTGGATGAACGGCAAAATCGTTGCCGCGCCAAAAGGCAGCGCCTCGGACCAGTACCTCCTGAAGTTTTTTGAGAAGTACAATGTCAAACCCAAGGAATATCTCAACCAGTCCATCGAGGTTATTGCCACTAACTTCCGCATCGGTAAGCTGGACGCGGCCTCGCTGTGGGAACCGACTTTGTCACGCGTCGCCGCGGACGTCGGCGAAGGCTATGCCCGCATCGCTGCCGACGGCCGTGCCGCTGATAACCCTGACTTAGGCATCCTGGTTATGCGCAAGGATTTCATGGATAAGTACCCCGCCGTGGCTAAGGGTTATTTGCGCTCCGAACTGGAGGCTCAGCGCTACATTCTTGATCCTGCCAACTGGGAAAAAGTAATCGAGATGGTCTCCAAGCACGCCACTGGCGTGCCCAAGAAAGTGCTCTGGTACTCAATTTACGGCAAGGTACCTGCTGACGCCAAAGAACCAGAGAGGGAATGGAAGTCGTTCTATTTTGATGCGCGCGAGAGGCAGAACATCTCTGAAGTCGGGCCGTTGCTACTTAAGAACAAAGTGATCAGAGCTCTTCCTCCTGCTGGAACCGTGGACGATAGTCTCGCCCGTCAGGTGTTCAAGGAGGCGGGTTATAAGGCCGTGAGCGACAAGGTCACGCTAGGCGTGATCAAGGGCGCTCCGGCGAGCGCTTGTCCTTTCAAACAGTAGTCTGTCCTGGTTCCATCACCTGCGGGGCTCGATTTGATCGCGCCCCGCCAGGGACGGGGAGTGAGATCGCGGCCGCGTCCTGCGGCGACCTCCAGTGCATGACTTCGAGGGCAACAAGCTCTGGGTTCTAGGGCCCTGAGCGACGAAATGCGGGAGACGTTTCCGTGACAAACGCAGCTGAAGCAAGAGCAACCCTGGATGTAGCGCCTGAGTCAAAGGCACCCAACTCCTGGGAAATTGCTATCTTCTCTGTCAAGCAATGGCTCAAGAGCTCCGCTCCCTATCTTAATATTCTGGGCATCGCCGGCTTTATTCTTCTCTGGTATGCGACTACGGAGTACTTCAAGCTCCCGTGGTTCAAGAAGCTTCCGGGCCCAGTGGGAGTTTTCAAGGAGTGGGTTTCAAAGGATCCCGCCTACGGGATATCGATCTACACACCTGAGTATTACTCTCATATTCTTAAGAGCGTTTGGCGAGTGGTTCAGGCCTTTTTCCTGGCTACTTTCTTGGGGGTACCGATCGGCCTGTTGATGGGCTGGAAGAAGGTTTTTAAGGATTTTACCTTCCCCCTGCTTGAGACCTTGCGACCCATTCCCATGCTGGCCTGGGTGCCTCTGGCGATTCTGATGTGGCCCGGACGAGAAGAGTCCATCATCTTCCTGACATTTCTCGGCTCCTTTTTCGCGACCGTGCTGAATACTCTGCTGGGAGTCGAATCCATCGACGAGGTTTACTTCCGGGCTGCAAATTCGCTGGGCGCAAAGCCTCGTCATATTTTTTTCAAGATCATTCTGCCGGGAGCGCTGCCCTTCATTTTTACCGGGCTGCAAATCAGCATGGGCTTCGCGTGGTTCTCGCTGGTGGCCGGTGAGATGCTGGCTGGCGAGTATGGTCTGGGCTACCTGATCTGGAACTCGTTCATCATGGTGGAGTATCCGGTCATTGTCATCGCGATGGTCACCCTGGGCGTGATCGGGTGGCTCTCCAGCGCGCTCATTCGCATGGCGGGAGATCGCCTGATGCAATGGAAAGTAAGAGAGGAAGCTCGATGAACGCCGGCACTATTTCTTCCTCACCTACCCGCGGGCAGATTTCCATCCGCAATGTCTCCAAGATTTACGACCCGGACGGGGCCAGGGTGCTGGCCGTGGACAATTGTTCCATGGAGATTGAAGCTGGCGAGTTGTGCGTGGTCGTTGGGCCTTCGGGCTGCGGCAAGACCACCCTGCTCAACGCCATCGCCGGTTTTCACGGCATCACTTCGGGCGAGATCATCATTGACGGCGAGGTACTGTGCAACGCCGACAAAAAGGCCTCACCCGGCTCCGACCGTATTGTGGTTTTCCAGAACGGCGCACTTTTTCCCTGGTTCACGGTGCTTGAAAATGTGACCTTCGGCCCCGTGGTTCAAGGAGGGATCAGCGAGAAGCAGGCCAAGGACAAAGCGCGCGAAATGCTCAGCCAGATGGGGCTGCGAGGTTTCGAGAGCAACTATCCTAGCGAGCTTTCCGGCGGTATGCGACGCCGGGTCGAAATTGCGCGGGCCATGATGAACGACCCGCGGGTGCTGTTGCTCGACGAACCCTTCCGAGCTATGGATGCACTCACCAAAACCGTTGTGCACCAGTTCCTGCTCGACGTGTACGACAAATGCAAGAAGACCATTTTCTTCATCACCCACGATCTCGAAGAGGCCATTTTCCTAGGATCCAGAGTCTACATTATGACAACCAGGCCCGCGAAAATTAAGACCGTTCTCGACGTGGATATTCCCCGTCCCCGCGATTTCCGCGCGCTCTCTTCCTCAAGCTACATCCGGCTTAAGAAGGAGTGCATCGAGGCCGTCCATGAGGAGGCCCTGAAGGCCTTCGCAGCGGGCGAGCGAGAAATGGCTTAGGGTAGTCCGAAGGTCGGGAGGATAGAGCACCTGCAGGTGGAGTTGAGCGATTGAGAGACATATTCTTGGAAGAAAGATTCCCGGTGCCGCAGCCGTGAAAGAACTACGGAGACGGAGATATTTGTAATGTCACAAAGCTCAGTGCATGGGTTCAACTGGATAAAATTTAGAAAACAAATCTTCAGCCTCACGACTCTTCGCGGCATTTCAGCGGTGATTGGGTTCACGGTGTTTTGGGAGTTGGGCTCGCGTTTTGGTCTCCCGATTATTGGCAACGTTCCCCCGCCTTCGTCGGTGCTCAAGGAACTTGGGGAGCAACTGGTCAGCAAGATTTATTGGGTCTCTTGGGCTGACAGTTTTATGCGCATCTCGATCGGCTTTGCCGTCGCACAGGTCCTAGGGATTCCGCTTGGTCTGCTCCTGGGCGTGAACAAAACCGCGCGCGAGCTCATCTACCCAATTTTTGAGATCATGCGGCCTATCCCGCCCCTGGCGTGGGTGCCCATCGCGGTCATCTTCTGGCCGACCAACGAGCTGTCTATGATGTTCGTGACCTTTTTGGGCGCCTTCTTCACTGTAGTGCTCAACATTATCGGTGGTGCCCGCAGCATAGACGCCCGTTATATCCGTGCGGCTTATTCGCTGGGCTCAACCCGTTCTGACATCTTCTGGAAGATCATGGTGCCAGCCACCCTGCCGAGCATCGTCGTAGGGATGACCGTGGGCATGGGAATTACGTGGGCCGTGGTCGTGGCTGCTGAGATGATTGCCAGCCGTTCCGGCCTGGGTTTCCTCACGTGGCAGTCTTATGTGGCGGGAGACTACCCGATGATTGTCATTGGCATGACAAGCATCGGTATCGCCGGCTACGTTTCTTCAGCACTGATCCGCATGATCGGCAGCCGGATGACCCCTTGGCTGCGGTCATCTTAAGGAGTATTTTTCATGAGCGCGACGCAAATGGCTCTGGCCAAAATCGCCAGCGAGATGGTTGTCGATGGAGTCTCCAAGGGGTTCGGTTTGGGCCTCTTGCACAAACAGATCTTGTGCGACTGCTCCTTTACCCTGGAGAAAGCCAGGCTCTCGGTGATGATCGGCCCCTCGGGCTGCGGCAAGACCACACTGGTTAACCTGTTGGCCGGCTACGAGACCCCCGATTGCGGCAAGATCCTTATCGATGGGAAGCCCATTTCGGGCCGGGGTCCTGACAGATTGGTCGTGTTTCAGGAGACAGCTCTGTTTCCCTGGATGACTACGTTCGAGAACGTCAGCTATGGCCCTCGTGTGCAGCGCAAGCTGTCCAAGGAAGTATACGAGGAAGAAACCATGAAACTCCTCGAACTGGTCGGGCTCAGGGACTTCAAAGACAAGTATCCATCACAGCTCTCAGGCGGCATGCAGCGGCGGGCGGAACTGGTTCGGGCGATGATCAACCAGCCCAAAGTCATGCTCATGGACGAGCCCTTTCGAGGACTGGACGCCATGACCCGTGCGCTCATGCAGGAGTACTACGTGAGGCTGTTTGAGGAGCATCGGGCAACGAATCTATTTGTCACCTCGGAGCTGGAAGAGGCCATCTTCCTTGCCGACAGGCTGCTTATTCTCACCAACAAGCCGGCACACGTGAAAAAAGTCATCGAAGTCCACCTCCCCAGACCGCGGGAGTTCAGCATGCTCACCTCCAGGGAGTATCAGGAATGCAAGCAGGAAGCGCTTGAATTGCTGCACGAGGAGGCCATAAAATCTTTCGCTGCGGGAGCGGTCAACTCCGCGGATTTCCTGGAGGCCTGCGCCCAAATGGGCCAGGACCAGTCGGTTCCTGCCTCTAAGGACGACGCCGCGGCAGCGCACGACGTGCACTAGCAGGGTGCTGAAAGACTCATATCAGTGCCATCCCGAGGCCGCGCCGGTTTTGTGCGAGCGAAGGATACTGCTGCTGTCAAGGGCTCACAACGCTCTTTGCGACCCAGCGTTATACCCACTTTTTCAACAACTTACCAACATTTTCGATTGATTACCGCGACTCAATGCGGCCTGAACCCGCATCTTGCCGGCGCTCGGTCAGCGCTACCCCGGAGACATTTCGGCTACCGGGGCATCCAGCAGCTGTGCTAAAATTTTTGAAAAGAGCGTCCTTGTCTCTGTATCACTGGTCTCACGAGCACGAAAAACAGGGGTGCCATGGTGTCTATGTCGCCAACGCTGGCCAGGATCGAAAAAGCCATTCCGGAGCTGATACTCCAGAATATTCCCACCGGAATCATCTTCTGTGATACCGATTGCATTATCCGCTTTATTAACAACACTTATGCTGAGTATCTTGACGTGGATCCCGATGCAGTGATTGGGCGGTCGATCACGGATTTGATTCCTGATTCGAGGCTTCGGCTGGTTATGGCGTCCGGGCAGGCCGAAATGGGCGACAAGTGCGAACTGCCGACCAAAACCGGAATTCGAATGATCGTGGTAAATCGTTTGCCGGTAAAGACGCCGGATGGAACGGTGATAGGCGCTATTTCGCAGTCCCTCTTCGGAGACGCCAACGAACTCATGCAAGTTGCGCAGAGAATCGTGCAGCTCGAAAAGAAAGTGGACCTTTGCAAGCTGAAGATTGATAGCGCCCTTTCGGCGAAGTACTCGCTTGCGAACATCCACGGACAAAGTGCGGCGATCGTCAGAGCCAAGGAACTGGTAAGACACTACGCTAAGAGTGATTCGCCGGTTCTGATCACGGGACCTACCGGGACGGGTAAGGAGTTGTTTTGCCACGCCTTGCACCAGGAAAGTCCCCGTTGCAACTATCCCTTTGTGAGTATCAATTGCGCCGCCATTCCTCCCGATCTGCTTGAATCTGAGCTGTTCGGGTACGCCCCCGGCGCGTTTACCGGGGCGCGGAAGGAAGGAAAGATCGGATTTATTGAGCTGGCGGACAAAGGGACCCTGTTCCTGGATGAAATCGGAGACATGCCTCTAAGCGCCCAAGTCAAGGTGCTTAGGGTTCTGGAAGACAAGGTCGTCTGCCGTGTGGGTGGTACCAAACCCCATGGCGTAGATTTTCGGCTGGTAGTGGCAACCAACCGCGAGCTTAGGGAAATGTTCCGGAGCGGCACTTTCCGCGAAGACCTGTATTACAGATTCAGTGCGATGACCATTAATGTTCCTCCCCTGCGCGAAATGATCGACGACATTCCGACCTTGATTCGCCACCTGCTCGACCGCCTGGGGCAAAGTCATGTTACCTGTTCGAGAAGGGCTATGGGCGTACTGCTCAGCTATAACTGGCCGGGCAATGTAAGGGAACTGAAGAATGTAGTCGAGCGGGCGTTGAGCATGTGCAAGGATGGCGTGATCGACGTTTGCGACCTCCCATCCCAGTTCTTCAATCTTCCATCGCAAGAAGCATTTGTCCAAAAACATGACCTCAATCCTCGCCGCTCCAAGAAGCCTCTTTCGCAGCTCCGCGAAGAAAATGAGAAGATGCTCCTCCTGACCGTACTAGAGGAAAACCGGTGGAATATAGTTCAGTGCGCCAAGAGCCTGAGCATCTCCAGAGCGACGCTCTATGAGAAGCTGAATAAATACCAGCTATCCAGGAATGCTCCCCCCGCGCTCTAGAGTTTGCTAATCGCCTCTGCGGTTCGTTCGTGCTTCGGTTCGTACTTCGGTTCGTGCCGTAACCATCACTGTTGCAAAGACTTACGTTACTTGTGGCGATGAGTCCATGAGTGGACGGTATGATGGCTGCGAATCGGTGTCTTCAGCCCCCCGCGGCCACGCCGAGCGCGTACAATTAAGCAGTGCTCGTCGGTGTGGTTTCCCGTTCCTGGCTCGATAAGCAAGGATGTTTTTTGTTCCAGCAAACCAGACATGTCTTGATTTTAAGACAGCAAAAAACGTTCCTTGGCGCATTAAGTCCCACCTCCTGAGAGCCGGGAGGTGAGGTACCGTCACTGACGGAACCCGTGTCCGTCCTGTTTTGGCGGACAGCGGAATTGAGGGTGAGGATGAGCGCAAAAGTAAGTGAAATTAGGGGTTCCTTCCCGGCGAAGCTGGCGGGGAGGGCTCGTTGACGTCATCACGGGCACCCTTCGCCAGAGACCATGTGGAAATGGCGTCCCCGCCAAGGTGTGGGTTGTTGCGGTGGCCGACGCTGCACTGGAAATGGCACCTGACGTGCAATATGTACTCGTAATTCATTTCGGGTTATGACCAAGAAAAACAAGAACGACAGCAGTGCATGATCCCAGGTGAAATGCTTATTAAGCCAAGCATTGGTTGAGACCATGACTGGTGCAAGGCGTGAAAGAAATCAGGCTGGCTCTTACGGTAAGCGTTGTGTACAAAAGGCAGTTCATCACCTAGCACCTAGTTGTAGTGAGGAGCGGGAACATGTTTTCATCATTCAATACGATTAACAGAATTGTTTATGGATTTGGCTGCTTGGACGAACTGGCGGGAGAGATCAAGCGTCTCCACGGGTCCAAGATACTGGTGATCACCGATCCGGGAGTCAAGGCTGCCGGACTTCTCGAGCCCGTGACAAAGATCCTTGATCGGGCCCGGCTTGCTTTTCAGGTCTTTGCTGAGGTCGAGGCGGACCCCAGCATCGACGTTGTCATCAAGAGTGTCGAGGCGGCGAAGGCATTTCAGCCAGACATAATTGTTGGCATCGGCGGGGGAAGTTCTCTCGACATCTCTAAAGCGACCTCGATTCTGCTGACAAATTCTGGATCAATCTACGACTACCTGGGTATGGATCTGGTCCCCGGCCCCGGTGTTCCATTGATTCTGATTCCCACTACGGCCGGCACCGGCAGCGAAGTAACCTCGATCAGCGTTCTTTCCGACAGCCGGGACAATTTGAAGAAGGCTGTGGTCAGTCCGCAGCTTTTTGCCCGTTGCGTGATTCTTGATCCGCAACTGACGCTGGGTTTGCCGCCCCATATAACAGCCAGGACCGGAATGGATGCGCTGGTCCACGCCATCGAATCCTTCACCGGCATCAGAGCGACGGTCTTTACGGACACGCTGAATCTTCAGGCGATTCGAATGATTGCCGGGAACCTCCGCAAAGCGTATGCCAACGGAGACGATTGTCAGGCGCGCGAGAAGATGCTCTATGCGAGCTGCATGGCCGGCATGGCGTTTTCCAACACCCAGAACGGACTGGACCACGCCATTGCGCTCGCCATCGGTGGCCGCTTTCATCTGCCTCACGGTCTGCTTACGGCGTTCATTTGCCCGTGGGTGATGGAATACAATCTGCTGGCTGCTCCCGAAAAATTTAAACAAATCGCCCAGGCGTTTGGAGAGAATACTGACGGGATGCCGGATATCGAAGGCGCCCGCCTGGCCGTTAAGGCCGTAAAAGGGCTGCTGGAAGATCTGGGTATTTCATATAAACTGAGCGACTATAACGTGCCGACGGACGCAATCCCTGCCTTAGCCAAGGCCACAATGGGAGCCACGCGGCTGATCAGCAACAATCCCAGAAAGCCGAACCAAGAGGAAGTCGAGAAGGTTCTGCACGCGAACTACTAGTAAGGAGTGCATATGGCAACGATGGAATGCTGTGTCTTATCGCCCCATGAGCAGCGAGTGCTCGAAGATCAACAAGGAATTCAAAGCTACGCAGGACGAGAAAGAGCTTTTGGCATCTTGAACTCGTTCAAGGGCACGCGTCCGACGATCGATGTGGAAAGGGCCGCCCTTTTTACCGAGTCCATGCGCCAGACCGAGGGCGAACACCTAACCCTGCGCTGGGCCAAGGCGTTAAAGCACATTGCGGAAAATATCTCGGTCTATATCGACGATCATCAATTGCTCGTCGGACGATCCGGTTGCAGCGGACGCTACGGCATTCTGTATCCGGAGCTGGACGGCGACTTTCTTGACATAGCGGTTGAACTGTTGCCGCAGCGGACGGAATCGCCTTTTGGCATTAGCGAGAAGGATGCCAGGATAGTCATCGAGAAGATTGCCCCCTACTGGAAGGGCAAGACGTTTCACGAAGACCTGACCAATGCGTTGCCGGAAGACACCACAAAGTTGACTTGTAATCCGCAGAATCCTCTGCAATCCAGGTTCATCGTCAACGAGACCGCGTCTTTCCGCTCTACGCTGCAATGGGTGCACGATTACGAAAAGATATTGAAGCGAGGATTCAAGGCAATCCGGGCCGAGGCGAAGTCTAAGCTGGATGCACTGGATCCTTTGAGTCCCATCGATAACCGGGAGAAAGCGCCGTTCCTGCAAGCCATCATCATCGTGTGCGACGCCATTGTCCTTTGGGCTAACCGTCATGCCAAGCTGGCTGCGGATATGGCGGCACGGGAAACCGACCCCCAGAGACGTCAGGAACTGCTACTCATTGCGGAACATTGCCGGTGGGTTCCGGAAAATCCGGCCCGCACCTTCCACGAGGCGATGCAGTCGCAATGGTTCGTCCAGATGTTCTCCCGCATTGAACAGAAGACGGGAACGATTGTTTCCAACGGCCGCATGGATCAGTATCTCTTTCCTTTCTATGAGAAAGATGTTGCGGAAGGCCGCCTGACAGCGGAAAAGGCGACGGAGCTGCTGGAGTGCATGTGGGTCGCCATGGCGCAGTTCATCGACCTCTACATTTCGCCGGCCGGCGGCGCGATCAATGAAGGCTACGCTCATTGGGAAGCAGTGACCGTGGGCGGGCAAACTCCGGCGGGAACTGATGCCACCAACGACTTAACCTACATTTTCCTTAAGTCCAAACGGGAATTTCCGTTGAACTATCCGGACCTCGCGGCGCGGATGCATTCGCGGGCACCGCAGCGCTACTTTTATGAAGTGGCGGAAACCATCAAAGAGGGTTCCGGTTTCCCGAAACTCATCAACGATGAGGAAGTCATTCCGCTGCTGGTTTCCAAGGGAGCGACCTTCGAAGAAGCCTATGACTATGCCGTCTCCGGCTGCACCGAAGCCCGCATGCCTAATCGTGATACCTATACCAGCCCTTGCGCATACATAAACTTTGCCGCAGCTTTGGAAATGACGCTGCGTAACGGCCGAATGAAGATTTACGGCGATGAGATCATCGGGCTCGAAACCGGCGATCCGCGCAACTTCAAGACTTGGGAAGACTTTTGGAAGGCTTACTGCGCACAGCAGACCAACTTCCTGAAACACGCGTTCATCCAGCAACATATCATTATCCGTTCCCGCCCCAATCATTTCGCCTCTCCGCTGGGTTCGGCTTTGCACGACCTTTGCATGAAGGCCTGCAAGGACTTGCACAGCCCGGTGATCGAGGGCGGCATCGATATGGGTTATTTCGAGTTTATCGGGTACGGCACCGTCATTGATTCGCTGGCTGCGGTGAAGAGTCTGGTTTTCGAAACGAAAAAGCTGTCGCTGGCGGAGATTATTTCCGCTCTGGATTGCGATTTCGAGGGCAAGGAGTTCGTTCGACAGCTATTGATGCATGCTCCGAGTTACGGCAATAACGATCCGTATGCGGATGCCATCGGCAAGGCTATCGACCTGGAAGCGCTCAAGTTCACCAAAAAGTATTCGGCTGAACTGGGCGTGCACTTCGACCTGAGATACGTGCCCTTCACTTCGCATGTACCGTTCGGCAGGGTGGTTAGTGCTACGCCGAATGGCCGGAAGGCATACACGCCGCTGGCCGACGGATCGTCGGCATCGCAAGGAGCCGACAAGCATGGCCCAACGGCGGTTCTGCTTTCCAACTACTTAACCAAGAATTACAACTATCGCGAGCGGGCGTCCCGATTGCTCAACGTTAAACTCAGTCCTTCCTGCGTTGTCGGCGAGGAGGGAACGCAGAAACTGGTGTCCTTCTTACGGACGTGGATCGACCTGAAGTTGTGGCACATTCAGTTCAACGTCATTAACAAGGATACTTTGCTGGCGGCGCAGAAGAATCCGGACAAGTATCGCAGCCTTCTGGTGCGAGTAGCCGGCTATAGCGCGTATTTTGTGGATCTGTCGCCCGACCTGCAAAATGACATTATCGGACGAACGGAACACGCAACCTTCTAAAGTGGCTTTGACCTAAGGGTCTCCCGTTCGCGGTGTGACCCTTAGGTTTTGTGATAAGAGACTATGGGTGTAAGTGTAAGTTACGATCCAGGGCAATACGGGTACGTGTTCAACATTCAGCGGTATACGCTGCATGACGGGCCGGGCATTCGTACCATGGTGTTTCTGAATGGCTGTCCATTGCGTTGCCAATGGTGCAGCAATCCGGAATCTCAGCGCGTTCAGCCGGAATTGGCCTTGAATGCGCATAAGTGTATTGGGGTCGCGCGAGTGTGGTTTCTGCATCAAGGGTTGCCCTCCGGGTGCGATTACTTCGGCGGAAGGTGGCAAGATCAAAATTGACCGCCAGCTGTGCGACATGTGTCTTGCCTGTACCGAGGAGTGCCCCAGCGAAGCGCTGCATGTCTTCGGATCGCTCCGAAGTGTCAGCGATGTGATGGCGGCGGTGGAAGCCGACGGAGTCTTTTTCGGACGTTCGGGCGGCGGAATGACGCTCAGCGGCGGTGAACCGCTCCTGCAAAGTGATTTCTCTCTCGCGCTTTTAGCGCGAAGCGAAGCGAAGGAGAATCGATACCACCGTCGAAACCTGCGGCCATGTGGATTGGGAAGTGTTAAGAGATGCCGCCGAACTCTGCAATACGATTTTCTTCGACATCAAATGCGTGGACGCAGCCAGGCACAAGGAATTCACGGGTGTGGACAACACCTTGATCCTAAGTAATCTGAGCAAGTTAGTGAAGGCGTTTCCGCAGCTTTCCGTAGTGGTCCGGACCCCGCTGATCCCGGGATTCAATGATTCGGTGGAAGACATTTCCAATATCATTGAACTCCTCAGGCAACTGCCGGCGGTGACTTACGAAGTGCTGCCGTACCATCGCTTGGGTACTCCAAAGTACGAATATTTGGGTCGTGAGTATCCCTTAGGCGCGGCTGTATTGAATCCCGCGACGGAGAAAACGGCTAAGGAGTTGGCGAAGCAGTTCTCGGCTTCCCGCAGTGGAGCAGAAAAGAAGTTGACAAAGAGCAAAGCTTGAAGTGAAGTAGTGACAACTCGTACGTGAAGCACTTATGTTGTGGACGGTTCCACTGCACTCCGGAACGAAATAATTGCATGGGTTAGTGCCGTACTTACCTGAGCAATGCTCAGGTTACTGCTCGATGACACAGCCTATTTAAAGGAAGCATTCTATGGTTAAGTTGCCTGTCGCAATCCTAGGGTCCGGTAATATCGGCACGGACCTCATGTACAAGGTACAGCGAAGCGCGCTGCTCGAACTGCAATTGGTCGCAGGTATCGATCCGGCCTCAGAGGGCCTGGCGCTTGCGCGCAAACTTGGTTTCGAAACCTGCACGGATGGGATCGAAGGCATTCTGCGCAACAGCAAAATCAAACTGATGTTTGACGCAACGTCGGCGCGAGCTCACCTCGCGAGCGCTCCACGCCTCAAGGCAGCGAACATTATCGCGGTCGATTTGACTCCTGCCGCAGTGGGGCCAGGTGTTATCCCGGTGGTGAACATCGAGGAACACTCCACGGAATGCAACGTCAATTTGGTCTCATGTGGGGCACAGGCCTCAGTGCCCATCGTGGCTGCCATCAATAGCGTCTGTCCTGTCCTGTACGCCGAAACGGTGTCGACAATCTCGAGTCGCAGCGCGGGTCCAGGCACCAGACAGAATATTGATGAGTTTACGCGCACCACGGCAAGGAGCGTTCGCGAAATCGGCGGGGCAAAAGAATCGAAGAGCATCATCGTTATCAACCCCGCGGATCCGCCAATTATCATGCGGAATACGATCTATGCCGTGGTTGACCTTCCGGCCGATGAGAAGAAGGTGCGTGCCTCGGTTATGGCGATGGCCGAGAAGCTCAAGTCTTATGTGCCAGGATTCAAGGTTACGGTCGAGCCGTTCCTCGACGGCGACCATTTTACGGTCTGCAACGAAGTGACCGGCGCCGGCGATTATCTGCCCCCTTATGCCGGAAACCTCGACATCATCACCGCCGCGGCAATTAACGTCGCCGAGCGCTATGCGGAGACTTCGAACAGAAGGAAGGCAGCCAATGTCTAAGCTCACCTTTGTGGATGTGACACTTCGCGATGGAAACCACAGCATCCGTCAGCAATTTACCCCCGAGATCGTTGCCAAGGTTGCGGCCGCCCTCGATGCCGCCGGCGTCGATATCATCGAAGTTGGTCACGGTGATGGTGTGGGAGGAAGTTCTATTCATGTCGGCCGGACCGCCGCCCCCTACCAGCAACTACTCTCCTCGGTCGTGGCCTCGGTCAAGAAGGCGAAAGTGGCAATCATGCTGCTGCCCGGATTCGGCACGAAGGACGACCTGCAACAGTCCTTTGATCTCGGCGCCACGGTGGCAAGAGTGGCATCCCATGCCACCGAAGCGGACGTCACCGAACAGCACATGCAACTAGCCAGGAAATTAGGTATGTTCGCGGTTGGTTACCTGGTTTCGTTTGGCATGGCTTCCCCGAAGCGCATAGTCGAGGAAGCGAAGAAGATGGAGTCGTATGGCGCACAGTATGTCAACTTGGCGGAATCTCAAGGCTACTTGGTGCCCAGTCAGGTCAGGGAGTATGTTTATGCCCTGCGCGAGGCTATAAGCATCCCGGTGGGATTCCATGGGCACAATAATCTTGGATTGGCGATCGGCAACTCGATGGCGGCTCTCGAGGCGGGAGCCACCTATGTGGATGGAAGCCTGAAGAGTCTGGGCGGCGGGGCCGGCAACACCCAAAGCGAAACTCTGATAGCAGCGCTGAAGAGGGGCGGATTCGAGACGAACGTTGACCTGTTCGGTATCTTGGACGCCGCAGCTGTTCTTGAGGACGAAATTAAGAACAATCCCATCTTGGCGAAGATCCCGAAGCCCGTTGTCGACAACGATGCCATCCTGATGGGCTATGCATGTGTTTATGGCGGGTACATCATGCCCATCAAACGCGCGGCCCAGGAATACGGTTGCGACCCGCGGCAGCTCGTGCTTCGTCTGGGAGAACGCAAGGTCGTGGCCACGCAGGAAGACGTTGTCATCGAGGAGGCCCGGCGCCTCGCGGGTATCGCCTAAGGTCGAGCGTGATTCCGCATCTCAGGGCGACAGGCTAGTCGAATCAGCGGCAATGCCTCCGCGCTGCAGACGGGAGAATCACGGTGAGCGTCGAAGAGTCCGTCTCGGAGCTGCGCGTCCGGGACGGACACTGCGGCGGGGTTCACCGGCGGTGCCGCCGAACCCATTCCCAATTGCACTGATCGGCGCTGCACCGCCCCGTGCAGTTAGCGCGTTTCCCCAGTAGGTGTATCCCGGTAGATCAGACTGTCCTGGCGAGCGAAGTCGAGCCACCTTTTGTTTCTGCGGCTGAAAACAAAGGGTGACTCCACTCCGCGCCTGAACAGCTTCTCGCTAATCGAATGTAATGTCGGGTACGCAGGGTCGCTGCTCCGGCCACAGGCGCTCGGCGCTACGGTCGCCATGACATCCTCTTGAGAATTTGGATATACCAACATGGGAACTGGTCTAGCAAGCGACAGCCGCTTGCAGGCTGTTAGTCCATTTCCTGGGCACGAGAGACTAACAACGTCGGCAACAAGCGTCAACTGGCGAGGCGCTCCTGCTCGTAGTTGTTTTCGGCGTTCGCCAGGGGCAGGGTTATGGCGAACCAGGTGCCGTGGTTTTCCGGACGGGTGGAACTGCTGACCTCGATTGTGCCGCCAAGCTTTTCGATAATGCGGTGTGAAACCCAGAGACCCACGCCAAGACCCCTTTCGCCCTTGGTCGTGAAAAAAGGTTTGAACACCTCATCGAGTTGATCGGAGCGGATGCCGTGCCCGGTGTCGCCCACCCTGATTTCCAGGATTGGATCGTGGACGCGGGTTTCCAGGTAGAGACGTCCGCCATCCGGCATGGCGTCGATGGAGTTCGAGATGAGGTTGTTGATGACCTGGCGCAACTCGCCGGCGAAAACCTTCACCTGGGCTTCACTTTCATAATGCCGGACGACTTCGATTCCGGCTTGTTGCAGCTTGCGGGCGAAGGGTTCGCAAGCCGCGTCCAACAGTTCATTGACGGGCACAACAACGGGCTGCAAGGTTTGGCGCAGCGGCGCCAGGGTTTGCCGGGCGATGGTCGTGAGGCGGTCGAGTTCGTTCATAGCCATGGTGACCAGATCCTGCTGATGCTGGCTCGCGGTGGCTTCCGACTGAAGCATGAACAGGATGTTGGAGATCGAATCGAGCGGATTGTTGATCTCATGCGCCAGGCTGGCCAGTAGGCGTCCGGTATTGGCGAGTCTGTCGGAGCGCCGCAAAGCCTCCTCCAGTTCGGTGTTCAAGCGCTTGATCTGTTCGTTCGCCTTGCGTCGTTCGCTGACATCGCGGATGGCGGCCGTAACCAGCATGCCCTCGGGAGAGTGCATGGGGCTGAGACTGATTTCAACGGGGAATTCCGAGCCGTCTTTTCTGCGTCCAAACAGCTCCAGACCAACGCCCATCGGGCGCACGCGAGGCTCCGCAAAATAGTCATCACGATGGCCGCCATGATATTGGCGGTAGCGCTCCGGGACCAGCAGCTCAATCTTCTGGCCGAGCAGCTCTCCGCGCGAGTAGCCAAACAGCTTTTCCGTTTCCTTGTTGATCAGTTGAATTTTGCCCTCGGAATTCACAATGACGATGGCGTCGGGGGCGGATTCAAGCAGGCCGCGAAAATGGGCTTCACTTCGACGGATCACCTGCTCATCATGGTTTCGCTGAACGGCAACCGCAATTACACTCGCGACCGCCTGGAGAAAGTCGATGTCCTCCTGCGCGAAGTTCCGTTGCGTGGAGCTATAGGCGCCCAGAAGGCCGAAGGGACGGTTGCTTCCCGGAATCACCACGGTTACGCTGCTGACGATTCCGTGGTCGAGCAGCAACTGAGATACCTTGAACGGCAATTCCTCCCGCAGGTCATCGACAACCAAGCGGCGCTTGCTCTCGAGTGCGTAACCGGCCTGCGAATCGAGGTCCGCGGGAACCGTCGCGGTGCCGACATAACCCGGCTTCCAGCCTAAGCCCGCACGCAGAAGCAGTTCCCTGCCGTCAGGCATCAACTCAAGCAGGTCGCAGAAGCGGACGCGGAGGCTTTCTCTCACCAACGCGAGAGCGGAGTTGAAGAGCGAAGAAATCTCATCTCCGCGCAGCGCCGATTGGCTCAACTCCGCCAGCGCGGTCTGCTCCCTTTCGCGGCTTCGGTGCGCAGCGGCGATCACACGACGATCATGCCCGCCTGGGGTTTCACTCGGCATGCGATGCCGCCTCAGCGTTCCGTCTGATGTCGGACATACGGGGCCCTAACATCTTTGAGCCGGATTCGATCCAAGGTGTTTCCCGTAATTCGAATGTACCGCGATTAACGAGCAAAGCGTGAGCACGTCCGCGGCGCTGCTTTTGCAGGAACGCCGCGGACGCCGCATATTTCGCGCCCGGATCAGGCTGCGCGCCGCAAGCCGCCAGATCCCGTGCCGCCACGGCTGCCAAAGATGAGGCGAAAAAGCAATGTAAGCACAATGGCCCCGCCAATCGCCACGAGGACGGTATAGATCAGGCCGCCCTGCCCGGCAAAGCCGAGTGAACGCATGATCCAGCCACCTACGACGGCTCCGATAATGCCGATGACGATATCCATCACGGCGCCATAGCCTGCTCCGCGCATGATCTTGCCGGTTGCCCAACCGGCAATCAGTCCGACGATGATCCACCAAACAACTGCCATAATTCCTCTCCCGTTGTGGTTTTCCGTTTTGCAAACGTAAGGAGTTTGAAACCGTCCGCTGGAAAAAGGTTTCACCGATTTATGCGGAGGTGTGCGAGCCAACTGCGGCAAATGTGGGCCACCTCAGGCCTTCCGGGGGGCTAGGCGGCGCTGCTGATTTCGCCGAGGGCAAGCACGGCGAGTTCGAGCCGATCCTTTGCACCAGTCTTGCTGAAGATGCTCTGAAGGTGACGCTTGACAGTGTTTTCGCTGATGGTGAGTTGCTGCGCGATGTCGCGATTCTTCATCCCGCGCGCCACCAGGTAAGCAATCTGACGCTCGCGCTCGGAGAGGCGGAGCAGATTGGACGCCCGCTCTTCGTGGGTTTCCTGCGACATGGCGGCGAGAACGCCATGGGCGACTTCATCGGAAAACGCCAGTTCGGCGTTGGCAACCGCGCGGATGGCGGTGAACAGCTTCTCCGGCGTATCGCCCTTCAGCACCAGGCCGCGCGCGCCAAGCCGCACTACCTGCACGTAATCGGCATGGCTTTCCGAAGCGGTCAGTACCACAGACGCCACATGCAAGCCGGCCTTCTCCATCACTCGCAGCACTTCGAAGCCATCCGTGCCGGGCATGAAGAGATCGAGAACCACAACGTCAGGCTCCTCGCGCCGCATCAGTTCCAGCGCTTCGGCGCCGGTGGAGGCCTTCCCGACTACCTGGAAGTCCTGCTGAGTCTCAAGCAAAGCGCCGAGCGACTCTCTCAGGACGGCGTGATCGTCGGCAATGACAATGCGGATCTTCTTCGAAGGCATGCTCACGAAAACTTGGATGCCAAAAGAGTTTATCAAGTGGTCAACACTGGACAGAAATTCTGGGTTGGGGCGTTTAGACCGAATTCGCGGAAGGTGGCGCGACGGAGACGGGGGAAACTACCCCACGTTAGCCCCCAGTCACCCCAACGCGGGGCGGAACGTGGGGCATCCAAGACGACGGCACTTCCATCCCACACTAGCCAACTACGGCAAATGTGGGCACCATCGGCAAATATGGGAACATCGAGGGATCGGCGATCCGGAGTCTCAACCGAGGTACTGCCGAAAACGGTTGTGGCCGGGCGTAGACTGAAAACTGTGGTATAGTCCCGTTTCCCGGCCGAGATGCTGACGTGACCATCGACGAAGAGCTCACCTTTCTGGAAGAAAACGTCCGCCGCTTAAAGGTGGAGTACGACATCTACTTTGGCGGCGGTTCGCGCAGAGCCCCGACCGACTTGGATTGGCGCGTTCAGGGGCTGATCAAGAAGTACTCCGACAGCCATAAGTTGACCTCCCCGCAGCGATTCAAATACAACACCGTGGTACAGCGCTACGCCACTTACAGCGATCTCTGGCGGCAGAAGCTCAGAATCCGGGAAGAAGGTTACAGGCGTCCGCAGGACGCGCTGCTCGGCATACAGGGGCTGCGGCCCGTAGAAGCGCGATCCATCGCCCCAGCGAGCAGGGCTTACCGATAGTCCTAAGCAGGTTGCGGTGCTGCTGTTCGCGGACTCGGACGAAGTGGAAGGCATTCGGGAACTTTACGAGGCGATCCAGAGCGGCGCAGGCGGGAACAAAGTACGAGGCTCCCTGGAAGCTTTCGCGGCCTTCCTGCGGGCCAAGACGAAGGAAATCCAAGATACTTACGGATGCTCCGGCGTCAAATACACTGTCGAAGTGAAGAACGGACGGGCGCAAATCAAGGCCAAACCGAACCTGTAGGTTCGAGTTTGAGGTTTCAAGGTTCCGCAAAGACCATCGCACATTAGCCCACCGGCAGCCCACCGCCCCGGCGTTGGCCCGAGCCTTGGGTATGCTGGTACACTCTTCGCTAAACTAAAAACCAGTTGCGAGGCACTGATGTCTAAGATCGAGCGAGCTCTTCTGAGCGTTACGGACAAAACCGGAGTGGTGGAGTTTGCGCGCGGACTGGCGCAAATTGGGGTTGATCTGATCTCAACCGGAGGGACCGCGAAGGCCCTGCGCGAAGCGGGAATCGCGGTGAAAGACATCAGCGAGCTGACCGGCTTTCCCGAGATGCTGGACGGGCGCGTCAAGACCTTGCACCCCAAGGTTCACGGAGGCATTCTGCACATCCGCGGAAACCCCAATCACTTGGCTGCCGTGCGGGAGCATGGAATTCAGCCGATCGACATGGTGGTGGTCAACCTTTACGCGTTTGAGAAGACGGCCGCAAAACCCGGAGCGCGTTTTGAAGAGGTGATCGAGAATATAGATATCGGCGGACCGTCGATGGTGCGCTCGGCGGCGAAGAACTTCCACGATGTTGCGATCGTGACCGCGCCCGGCGATTACCCGGAGATTCTGGCGGAGATGCGCGCCAACGGCGGATCGCTTTCGCTGGCCACGCGCTGGCGCTTGGCGCAAAAGGCATTTTCCACGACGGCGGCCTATGATGCGGCGATTGCTTCGGCCTTGGAGCGAGTCCCGCCGCCCGCCGCCAACGGCTGCTTCGACGCCGGCAAACTTTCCGCAGACAGCGGTTTTCCGCAGACGCTGCGGCTCAGCTTTCAAAAGGCCTTCGACCTGCGTTATGGCGAGAATCCTCACCAGAAGGCGGCCCTCTATGGCGATGGTTCGGGAAAGGGAGTGGCCAACAGTAAACAACTACAGGGCAAAGAGCTTTCCTATAACAACATTGTGGACCTGCAAGCGGCCTGGGAGCTCGCACAGGAATTTGAAGAGCCGGTCTGCGCCATTATCAAGCACACGAACCCCTGCGGCACCGCGACCGGCAAGATACTGGCGGAAGCCTACCGGCGAGCCCTGGAGTGCGATCCGGTTTCCGCCTTCGGCGGAGTGATCGGCGTCAACCGCCCGATCGACGCCGAAACGGCGCGCGAAATGGCGAAGTTGTTTCTGGAAGTGATCGCCGCACCAGGCTTCGACGAGGAAGCGCTCAAGGCTTTCTCCTCGAAGAAAAACCTGCGGCTGGTCGAGGTTGCCGGGGTGCAGCAGCAATGGGTGCTGAAGAATGTCTCCGGCGGAGTGCTGCTACAGGACAACGATGTGCATCTGCTGAAACCGGAAGATCTGAAGGTGGTCACCCGGCGCCAGCCCAGCGCTGAAGAAATGCGCGCACTGCTGTTTGCCTGGAAGATCTGCAAACACGTGAAGTCGAATGCAATCCTTTACGCGCGCGACGGACAGAGCGTGGGAGTTGGCGCCGGCCAGATGAGCCGCGTCGATTCGGCCAAGATCGGCGCGATGAAGGCCGTGCTGCCGCTGAAGGGAACGGTCGCCGCATCGGACGCGTTCTTTCCGTTCCCGGATGGCGTGGAGGAAATTGCTAAAGCAGGTTCGACGGCGATCATCCAGCCAGGGGGTTCGGTGCGCGACCAGGAAGTGATTGAAGCGGCGGATCGGCTGGGACTAGCCATGGTGATGACCGGAGTGCGGCACTTCCGGCACTAAGCCCAGCTCAGACGAGAATGCAACTACCCCAGGTTAGCCAAAGGCGGGCGAACCTGAGGCACCCAGCATGCACTTTCTCATTTGGAGCGGATTCTGGGCACGTTCAGAGCTTCCGGGCGCTCGTCGCTGGGTTCCAGCTCCAGGGGCCGGTCACGGAACTTGGAGCGGAGATAGGTAACGAATCGCTTCAACAACGCGGCCCACTCCTTTTGCAATTCGCAAGGCGTGCTGCTGGGGTGAGGATTAAAGCCGAAATTACTGCACATGTCCGTGACCTCCGCTTTCGGGTATCACACAACCATTTGCGATCTCGCACACCGCATGCTCGAACTGGATGGTGGTGTGATGAATCTCAAACTTTGTGGCCAGCACCTGCCTGACTTCGCGCAGGATGCGTTCACTGGCAGACGGCGGAATATCGGCGATGCCGATGTGGCAGGAAAGCGCGTGTGTGTCTGAGCCGATGCTCCAAACGTGCAGATCGTGCACATGGTTGACGCCGCCGATCTCGCCGACTGCCGCCACAATTTCCTCCAGCCGCATTCCGCGGGGAGTGCCTTCCAGTAAGATGTTGAGACTTTCGCCGATGATGGACACCGACGACCAGATTATGAGCGCGGAAATAAGAATCGAAAGTGCCGGATCAATCCACTGATGACCGGTGACCGCGATTGTCCACCCACCCAGAATAATCGCGGCAGTGGAAAGTGTATCACCAACTTCGTGGATGAGGGCGCTGCGGATATTAAGGTCCTGCCGGCTGCGGAAAAGCAGCCAGGTGATGGAGCCATTCAACACCACACCGGCGGCGGCCACGCCCATCATCAGTCCGGTATTCACAGCTATCGGATGCGAAAAGCGCTGCACCGCCTGGTAGACGATCCACAGAGAAATCAGAACCAGCGAACCGCTGTTGAAGAGCGCGGCCAGAACACCGGCGCGATGATAACCATAAGTTCTTTTGGAACTGGGTGGCCGCTCCGCCATGTAGACTGCCAGCGACGACAGCAGCAAAGCGAAGAAATCAGAAAGATTGTGGCCGGCTTCTGACAGCAGGGCCAGGCTGCGCGCCCGTGCGCCAGCCACTACCAGCAACAGAATGTACGCCGCAGTGAGCAGCAGCGAGAGCTTCAGTATCCGCCCGGTTCGCACGTGCGAGAAATGATCGTGCGAGTGCCCAGCGTGTAGATGCATAATCGAAAGTTTACTTTCCTTGCCACGCTCCCAGCAAGCGCCCCCGAGTCCCTAGAGAGGAAAGTCGCTTGCCCGGACGGCCTCTCAAAAGCGGTTTCAGAGTTGGTGGGCCGCTGCGCTGGACAAGCAAATGCCAAACCCCGCGCATTAGCCGATGCAACTACCCCACGTTAGCCCAACAGCGGGGCGGAACGTGGGGCACCCGGACGCCACCGATGATTAGATGACAAGCTGGTCTCGCGGACGGAGAAGCAGCTCTCGTTCAGCTCTCGTTCCTTTACGAAGGGAGCAGACCTCGCGTATTCGCGGCGCATCAGTTAAGGACGGTTGGAGGCATGTATGCGCCGCCGCTTACTGTTGCTAATCCTCGCGCTTCTTCTGTCGACGGCAGACGCCGCTTTGCAGCAAGTTCCGGATTCGCCGCCCGCAATCGGCGAGGCGGCAATACTTGGTGGGCCGGCATCAGCCGGAGATAATCAGGAGCTTCGCGAGCAAATCCTGAACGCGCTGCATGCACACTCCTCGCTGGCGAGCAGCACTATCGATGTGGAGGTTTCAGGTTCGCGGATCGTACTGAGTGGGAGCGTGCCCACCGCCCGTGAAAAAGAGACAGCGCGCCGGGTTGCACAGTCGTATGGAAACAACCGTAGCGTTGTGGACTCGAATCTTGGCGTACGGAATCTCGGAGCAGCGCAGGGCGCAGCAGCGTCTCAGCGTTAGAGGTGATACCCCACATCAGCCAAAAACGAACGGGCGAACTCGGGGCACCTGCCCCGCATCTCAGGAGACGATCCCGAGGAGAAGAAAGGCGTATGGCGACAGGCGATTTATCCGGCAACGTTGCTGCTCAATCTGGTTCCTCATCTTTCGGCTTGCACCGGCAGGGCCTTCGGGCGCTGATTGCATCCGCACTCTGCATGGCCGGCGCGGTTGCCTTGCACGGGGCCGACATGGCCGGATTGAGCCGATACGAAGCGGCGCTGAAAGAGACCAGCGTCGCACGGCAAATCTCCGCCCTGGAACGCTTCATCAGCGTCACCGATAGCGACGCGCTGAAGACTTCCGCGCTTGAAATTCTGGTTTGGGATTACCTGCGAGCCGGAGCCCCCGCGCAGGCCGCGCGCCCGGCCAATGCGCTGCTGGCCATCGATTCGGGAAATGCAATCGCGCTGGCGGCGCTGGTTGACCCAAGAGTCGCAGGGTCGCCCGGCGATGGCAGGGAGCGCCTCCAGATGGCGACGCGCGGCTTGTCCGAATACGCGCGCCTGCAAAAACCGATAGGCATGGCAAGGGAAGAATTCTATCGGCTTCAGTTGCGGACATTGAGCACGCTTGACGGCGAAGCCGGCTTCGGCTATCTCGGCCAGAAGAATTACTCCGCCGCGCAACAACACTTGCAGCAGGCAGTGGCAATGGTGCCGAACAGCGGGCGCTACGTGTATGGGCTTGCCATCGCAATGCTCAGACAGAAGCCGCCTCAGAACCAGGGGTACTGGTATTTGGCGCGAGCCGTCAACCTCTTGCGCGGAACGCCGCAGTGGCCGCAGATCGCGGAATTTGCAAGAGCGCAATACGTGGGCGCGGGCGGCAGTGACAGCAATTGGGATCGGTTTCTAATCGCGGCAAGGGCTCCAACATCAGCGACCAGAACTAATGTGGCGCGATCAACTACGCCGGTGGGCACAGCCGCCACGTCCGCACTCAACCAGCCTCAAGTGAGCGCTGACGCGCGGCCGGCGGTTCCGATGCCGCCCGCAGCCGCGGCTGCCAGGGTGCGTGGCGAAGTGCAAAGCGCCTCCATCGCGGCTGCAAAACCGCCGGCCAGCAAAGTCTCCGCGCTCCCGCCGAGCCAGCAACCGCAAGGCACGGCCGAGGCGGTGCTGCAACTTCCGCCCATCCGCAAGAAAGTTTTTATTCCTCGCGATCGCCCGCTCTCGCTCGGAATTCTGATTCAAAAGGCGCGCCTGACGCAAGAGGATCGCAACGCGATCGTCTTTGCGCTGAGCGATCTGATAAGACACCTTCGGCAGGATGACGAGGTCTTCATCATGGGGTTCAGCAATGACCTTGAGTTCGAGCAGGACTTAACGCGAAACGAAAAGCTGCTGGAAGAGGCAATCGCGGACATCAAACCGCAATCGGGCGCGGCGTTGCTGGATGCCGTGGCCTTCGCCGCCGGACACCTCGACCGCATCTCCAAGAACAGAAGCCGCGTGCTGCTGGTAATCTCCGATGGACACAATGCCGCCGCCCACATCAGTTCATCCGAGATCAATATGGCGTTGGGACGAGTGCGCGTGGACTGCATAGGCGTTGGCGTGGACGACGCCGACGGCATGAATCTGCTCGAATCGCTGGCATCGTACTCGGGCGGCCAGACTTCGTTTGCCACCGGTCCCAAGCAGTTCAGGGCAGCCACCTGGGAGTTTGCCAAGAGCATGGGGATTGAGTTCCCGTATTAGAGCGGCGGGTGCTATCTGGACTTAGCGGAAGCCACACCGCAGACTAACTCAACGATCGATGTAAACTCCTCGTCGGTTACCAGTCCTTTCTTGGAGGCTCCAAGCTCCTTGACTTTTTGCAGCACCACTTCAAATTTTTCCTTATCCTCTGGAAAATTGAGTCGTAGCTCTTTCAACTTGGTGGTCACCGAAGCGTAGCCGCTCTTCTTGCCCAGAACTGCTTTAGGCCGCTGCCCAACAAAGACCGGGTTCAATGAAAACATTGCCAGTGGCTGCTGATAAACCATGTCAATGCCAATCCCGGACTCCCGGGTGAAGTTTCCCGATCCTACGATTGGCTTATTAGGAGCCATGGCAAAACCGGTCAGTTGCCGGGTTACGGCGGATAACTCAGCCAGCTTGTCGAACTTGAATCCCCAGTCGTAACCGTAGAGGGTCTTCAAGGCCACTGCGACCTCTTCCAGAGCGGCGTTGCCGGTTCTCTCGCCAAGCCCATTGATGCAAGTGTGCACAACGGTTGCGCCAGCCTCCACTGCCGCCATCTCGTTGGCCACGGCCATGCCGATATCATTGTGAGTATGAATCTCAACCGGCAGCTTGGTCGTCTCCTGGACCAAACGTACGAGGTACTTGATCGCCGCAGGAATCGCGCAACCAGTCGTATCGATAACGCCAACGGAGTCTGGCGGCGCTTCCTGCATGAGGCGGGCGAGCAGTTGCCGGAAGTCCGCTACTACGGCACGAGTCGTGTCATAAGGAAAGTAGACCGTATGTAAGCCAATCTCCCTGGAGCGCCGGATAGCCCTCCGGCTTTGGGCGAAGACCTCGTCGATGGTCCATTTGAACTGGTACTCCAGTTTGGGCTGACCAACCGGCACCTCAATGATCACACCGGTCGCGCCGCAGCTATGGGCGACATCGATATCCTTTTCCATGGCGCGGACAAAAGCATAGACTTTGGCTTTCTTTGCGCGCTTGGCGATGACCTTGATGGCTTCCGCGTCTTCGGCTGAAACGGCAGGCATTCCGGCTTCAATCCTATGAACGCCAATGTCGTCCAGCATTTCGGCAATTCTGATCTTGTCGTCTTTCCGCAATACGATTCCGGGGGTTTGCTCGCCATCCCTCAGCGTGGCATCGTGAATCTGAACTTCGCGGGGCAAAGTAAACTGGCTGCGAACTTCGGGAAGAAAATTCACACTGCTCGTCCACCACAACTTCGACTTCCATTTTTCATCGAGAGGCATCAAGCATCTCCATTGTTCAGGATCAATTAAACCATAACGGCAGCGAACAGCTTGCGGATTTTAGCGCGATAATTCCGGGAAGACCAATGCCTCTCCTGTCTTTTCTTAACCAGTCATTCACAACACCGTCACGAAACTGTCACAACCGCTTGCCTCTCCCGTCTTCTTCACCAGCCATTCATAACACTGTCACGAAGCTGTCACAACCGCTTGGTATCAGTGAGCCAGCACTTCCTGAGTTTCTGGGCAGCGGCAGCTTTTAGTGGTCGTTTGTTCCCCCGCGACGGGATTCCGGAGAGCTTTATACCTTCAGAAATTATACGGAGAGAGATAACATGTCGCACAACGACGAAAACGAGAAGCCAAAATCAACCGGCGTTAATAGAAGACAATTCATCACTCGGACGGCGGCTGGCGCCGCCGGGGCCGTCGCGCTAACCTCTGTTCTTGATGCGTGCGGCGGGTCATCATCCTCATCAAGCGACCCGTCAGCCACGCCGAAAACAGAAGTGACCTCCGGGGCGTGGAAGTTCGGCGTGATGGCCGACACGCAGTGGACTGGCAGTCCCGACGACGGCAAATAACCCCAACTCATCCGCATCACATCGCCAACCAGATTCAGCAGCAATTCATCAATGCCGGAGTCAAGTTCGTCGTCCATGTTGGTGATCTCTGCGATAACCCCGATATATCTATGCTGCGTGCACATCCGTGTCGAACACGGGTGAGAACACCCGTGCGCCTCTATGCACAGTCGCTGTACAACGCCGGCATCGGATTCTTTCCGCTGCGCGGCAATCACGACGACAGGACTACAATGGCGCTAAATGCGAGTTCCTGCGAGTTTACCCTCAGACGCAGAACGGGCACGCACAACATTCTCCCGTCCGATATACTCGGAACGTTCGCAGCGACCGACCGGCTAAGTCCAGGCCGATCACGCCGGCAATCGCCCATGCCGACCAACACCAAGGTCAGCGCCTTCACGCTCGGTTCCAACTTCAGCAGCCCCGACCCGTGGAGTGATGGCGGATCTGAAAGGCTTGACTATCGCTTCGACTTCAACAACGCCCGCTTCATCCTGCTGGATCAGTTCACGCCCATGGAGTGACGGACCCGGAAACGCGGGCATGGACACCATCGGCTTCGGGGGGGAAGCTACCACCATCAGCTTGCAGCAATCATGGATTTTCGCAGCTCTCGGTCGAGCCCGGCAGGCAGCCACGCTTTCGTTTTTTCACCACAAGGGATTGCTCACCTGAATCACACCGATGGCTCTTTTCTCAGGCAACGGAAACCCCAGCGGAGAACCCCACGCTCAAAATGCGTTCTTCAGCAGTCTGTCAGCAACAATGGCTGAGTACTACATTTACGGCCATGACCATATGCATGACCGGCCTCGCTGATTACCAGACCGGACGGAATCGGCGTAACGCAGATCCTGACCGCTTCCGATAGCAAAGTTCTATATTCCTTAAGGCACCGCTAACAACCTCTCCGCCGAAGGCATACCATCGACGCTCACTCCAATGTGCCGGCCTTCGAATCAACCGCGGCGGCAGACTATTCACAGGAACTCTATACGGTCGGCTTTTACATTGTTCACGGTGGATGGGGTAAACGTCTCGTCGATTACTATTCGGCGCGATGTGTATCCATTCAGTCAAGCGGCACGTCAGAGCTGCTGATTAACAACGCTTGGCTGTGCGTGAACTTCGTAAGCAGCGAGACTTTCGGTTACGGCCTCAACGGCAAACAGTTCGTGGTTGCGGCAGGGCCAGCGCTACATCACCGTGCCAAGATGCCTCTTCCGCGGAACGACGGCGAAGATCTTGAGCGGAAGTAATAACAGCCCTAACTCGACCGACCCTCGCGCACGTCATGGACTCCCAATGGCCTACGTTAAAGGTAGTCAATACCGGATGGGTTCCGGCCGTGGGGTCCGCCGTAAGCGACGTCCTGGTCCTCCGGGGAATCGATCACCTTCCTCGGAGGATCTAGCAGACCGATACTTTCACGCTGGCCATGGCCCTTCACGGGTCTTCGGGCGTTAGGAAGGGGCTTGTCCTTGCGCCTTGATTCTAACGGCAACTGGAATAACGCGGTCAATCAGAACGTCGAGCGGTCGAAGAACTTTGTGAACGGGCCATGGAGCTCCAGTTACGGATTGGGCACCTACGGCATAGATCCGTCAACCAACTACCGCCTGGGCAGTTCTGAATTACAACGGACCTTTCGCGATCGCAGCCGGCGTTTGTCCCGAAGCTGCGCAGCGAAAGCCGGTACACGGCTCGCCGGATGCGAAGTGAACTGCGGCCAACGGGAGCTCGCGAGTTATGCGGGCTCCTTATTCAAAATTCAAAGGATAGATTTTTATGATCGGGAAACTCGGATTACCTGAACTTGCGGTGATCTTGGGCATAGCACTGCTGATCTTCGGCCCAAGCAAGCTCGGAGAACTCGGAAAGAGCTTCGGCGAGGGCATTCGCGGCTTTAAATCTGCTCTAGGGCGTGTTAACACTATTTAGGTATCGGAGAGCCTCGACGATTAGAGCGAAGTTGAGGAAGCCGAGGAAGATGACGTCCAGTTTTTCGAAGCGGGAGAATATCCGGCGGAAACCTTTGAGTCGGCGGAACAGTCGCTCGATCTCATTGCGTTTGCGGTACATAGCTCGGTCGAGCTGCCATGGATCGAGCCGATTCGGCCTGGGTGGTACAACCGGGATATACCCGAAGTCCAGCGCCAGTTGCAGTGTTTGGTTGTCGTCGTAAGCGCCGTCCATGAGTAGGTACAGCGGGGCCGGCAAGGGGCCGATGCCGGCCAGCAGTTCGCGGCCTTCAACGGCGTCGGAGGCTTGGCCTGGCGAAAGCGCGAAGGTTATGGCCGTTCGAGCATTCGCGGCAACCAGATGAATCTTGGTGGTCCATCCGCCACGGGATTTTCCGATGGCCTGCGGTCCGTTTTTTTTAAAGCGCCGGTTCCGTCCGGGTGCACCTTCACCGTGGTGGAGTCCAGTTTGACGGACTCGATTCTCGATGCGTACGAGTCTGCTCCCGCTGCAGCAGCTCAAAAACCTGGTCCAGCACGCCGTTCTTGGACCAGCGATTCATGCGGGTGTAAATCGTATGCCAGGGGCCGAAACGCCTGGGCAGGCCGCGCCATTTGCAGCCGTGCTCAGCGACATAGAGTAGGGCATTGAGGAATTGCAGGTTCGTGACCCGTACGTTACCGCGCTGACGGGGAAGACTGAAGGCAATACGTTGGTACTGCTCCTCGACGATCTCCATAAGCGCAGCATAGCACAGAATTACGAATTAGTGTTAACACGCCCTAGCCGACAACGATCCAGCGGTAAAGAAACCCTAGACCCCGCCTCGTCAAATGGCCACGATGTAAATCTGTGACACTGCACGTCGGCTCTCGCAACAAGCCCCGCCTGCAAATGACGGGGCTCCCTCCCATCTTCCGGCCACTCCTGTGCATCGAAGTGCCTAACACGAATACCAGGAGCAGCGTATGGTCTCGAATGAATTGCGCCGGGCGCGGGCCTCTGAGGTAGTACCGGAGTTTGACCTGATTTCGGCGATCGCCGTGAAAGCGGAAGCCTTGCTGGGATATTCCGCTTTGAGGAAGAGGTTGGGCATCCATCCGGCTTCACTGACGCGGACACTTGAAGAACTCGGAATCGATCCCTTCCTCGATGAAGACGTAAAAATTTACAAGGCCGCGAAGGTGCGCGATCTGGAAGCCAAAGTGTGGGCGGATTTCCAGCGGCGGGCGGGCCTGGACCCGGTGGGTGCGGTGGAGGTACTGGTCACCAGCTTTGTTCGTGTAAGCTGGCGTTGCACCAAACTCGCCAAATTTAAGGGCGAGGTACCGGAGTTTGCACTGTCCCGGGCGGTCGAAATCAAAGAGCGCCTTCCGAAAGCGCGGTTTTACGTCGAGGAGCTCACGGTCGAGAAGCGCTACGATCCGTTTCTCATCGTGGCATGCGGAAGAGAACGCTTCTACATTGATGTCTGGGACGAAGCGGAGTTCGAGGCTCAGCACGGTTGAGCGGTTGCCGCAGTCAACGGCGGTTCCCTCGGCGGCAGCCCACAGAAGGCTTCCAAGGCGGACATGAAGCGCAAGGTGGAGAGCGAACTGCTGGACAGCGATTGCGGAACGCCGGCGGAGATCGCCGCCGCGCTGGCCGACATTCGCCGCGTAAATTACTGGTTCGGAGGGGTTAGCACGAGCGAGTGCCTGGTGCAACGCGTGGTGGATGAGTCCGCGCTGCGGCGGTTCGAGCAACTGGATGTGGGTAGCGGCTCCGGGGACGTTCCACTGGCCGTGGCAAGCCGGTTCGAGCGGCGCGGTGTACAGCTGTATCTTACCCTGCTGGACCGGCAGGCAAGTCATTTGCCGAGCGGGCCGGCCGTTGTCGTCGGCGACGCCCTCAACCTTCCCTTTCCGCCCGAATCGTTCGACTTGGTGACTTGCTCGCTGTTTGTCCATCACCTTGAACCGGCGCAACTCAAGCAGTTCGTTCGGGAGGCGCTGCGAGTGGCCCGCATCGCGCTGGTCATCAATGATCTGGTGCGCACCCGGCTTCACTTGGCGCTGGTCATGGCCGCCCGCCCCCTATTCCACAGCAGAATGGCATGGCGTGATGGGGTGGTGTCCGTGCGCCGCGCCTATACCGAGCAGGAGTTGCGCGTATTGCTGATGGAGGCGGGGCGCCGGGTCGAGTTCAGCCGGCACTACCTGCAGCGCATCGGCGTAATTGTCTGGAAGTGACAGGCCCCAATCACGCGTCTGTAACCACGTCTGTGTCCCGCAAGATACCAAATAGGAACTCCGGCGAGTTTGCGGGCTCGACCCATCTGGCGCGACCGGCGGCGGTCGGTTAGCATCTACAAAGCTAGGGCGTGTTTCAAAATCGACGCTGGAGGATGCGGCGAATCTCCTCAGGGTCTGAAGCCCTCGTTTTTTCGGCTCTGGATGGCATGGCTAAAGCGATGCCCTATTTTTGAAACAGCTCCAGGGAAAGCAATTTATGAGAAATACATTTAAGACGGCGTTTCTACTGACGGGGCTCACGCTGTTCCTCATTTTCGTCGGCCAGCTGATCGGAGGCCAGCGCGGCGCGATCATGGCTTTCGTGCTGGCGGCGGTGATGAACTTCGTCTCCTACTTCTTCTCCGACAAGATTGCATTGGCGATGTCGGGCGCGCAGCCAGTCACAGAGCAGGAACTGCCGCGCATTTACAGCATCGTGCACCGGCTCACGCAAAAAGCGGGTCTGCCGATGCCCAAGCTGTACGTCATTCCGACCGAATCGCCCAACGCCTTCGCCACCGGCCGCAACCCGCGTCACGCGTCGGTCGCGGTCACCGAAGGCATTCTCAATCTGCTGAACGACGACGAGATGGAAGGCGTGCTTGCCCATGAGCTCGGTCACGTCCGCAACCGCGACATCCTGATCAGCTCGATTGCCGCAACCATAGCCGGCGCAATTACCCTGCTGGCGCGCATGGCGTACTGGGGCGCGCTGTTCGGCGGCATGGGCGGACGCGACCGTGATGGCGAACGCGGCAGTCCTATCGCCGCGCTGCTGATGATGATTCTGGCGCCGTTTGCCGCCATGCTCATCCAACTGGCCATCTCGCGCTCGCGCGAGTACGCGGCCGATGAGACGGGGGCACATTTCACCGGCAATCCCCAAGCGCTTGCCAGCGCGCTGAAGAAGCTCGACCAGTGGTCGCAACGCATCCCGATGGCGGCCTCGCCAAGCACGGCTCACCTATTCATCGTGAAGCCGATGTTGGGGATGAGCATGGGCAATCTATTTTCGACGCATCCGCCGATTGCCGAGCGCATTGCCCGGCTCACAGGGATGCGTGAGGAGCAGCAGTTGCGAAGCTGAGATTGCGAGTTTTGCCGATTGCGCCCGGCCCTCTGGCCGAAGTCCCGGGATGAACCGCGCGGATGTCCCAGCTCGGCGCGGTGGAAGGAAGAAAAGTCGTGGTGCAACAACAAGGCTGGCCGAGGGTGGCGGTGGTGGGCGCGGGCGCCGTGGGATGTTATTTCGGCGGGATGCTGGCGCGTGCCGGGGCTCCCGTAACCCTGATCGGCCGTCCGCTGCATGTAGATGCTATCCGCAGCAACGGATTATTCCTCGAGACGACGCACTTTCAGGAGTACGTTCCGGTCTCGGCCTCCACCCAGATAGACGCGGCGCAAGGGGCGCAAGTCGTGCTCTTCTGCGTCAAATCGTTCGACACCGAGGAAACCGCCCGTTTGCTCGCGCCGCACCTGGCTCCGGAAGCGCTCGTGCTGAGCTGCCAGAACGGAGTCGACAATGTGCAGCGCTTTACCAAGGCCACCGGACTGAGCGCCATTCCCGCAATCGTCTATGTGGCGGCGGCGATGAGCGGCCCGGGAAGGGTAAAGCACTCCGGACGCGGCAATTTCGTGATTGGCAACCTGCCGCGAGGTAATGGCGGCAGCCTCCGCGAGCGTCGCGAACTCGATGACCTCGCCGGGGTTCTGGCTCGCGGCGGAATTCCCTGCCAGGTTTCGGACAACATTGAAGGCGAGCTTTGGGTAAAGGTGATACTCAACTGCGCTTGTAACGCGATTTCCGCCCTGGGCCGCTCCGGGTACGGTGTCATGGCTGCGAATACGCTGGTCCGGCAACTGATGTGCAAGGCCGTGGACGAGGGCGTCGCCGTGGCTCGGGCGGCGGGGGTGCAACTGCCGGACGTCGACGTGGTGGAAAGCACGATAAAGCTTGCACAATCCGTAAAGAACGCCACCTCTTCGACCGCACAGGACATCGCCCGCGGAAAGCGCACGGAAATCGATTCCCTGAACGGGTACGTCGTCCGCCGTGGAAACGAGCTCGGCATCCCGGTTCCGGTGAACCAGACCCTGTACACGCTGGTGAAGCTGCTGGAAGAAAATACCCCTGCGGTAACCCCCGTCAAATAACCGCGATTGCAGGCCGGGAGGTTTCTGGGTACCATCCGGAGAGATGACCTCAGCGAAGAATCCCGATCGCGAGCGAATCGTCTCGGCCGGAGTGGTCGAAGACGATGCATCGTTCGAACTTAAGCTGCGTCCGCGCCGCTTGCAGGAGTTCATCGGCCAGCAGAAGGTGAAGGAAAACCTGGATATCGCTATTCAGGCCGCCCGCTCGCGGGGCGAGGCGCTCGACCATGTGCTGCTTTACGGGCCTCCGGGGCTGGGCAAGACGACGCTGGCGACGATCATAGCCAACGAACTCGGTGTTCCCTTCCAGCAGACCTCGGGGCCGACGCTGCAAATCAAAGGCGATCTGACGGCAGTCCTCACCAATATCCGCAACAAGCAGGTCTTGTTCATCGACGAGGTACACCGCCTGCAGCCGACGCTGGAGGAGCTGCTTTATTCGGCGCTGGAAGACTACAAGCTGGACATCATCATCGGCCAGGGTCCGGCGGCGCGCACGCACACCCTGGACGTAGCGCCGTTCACCTTTGTTGGGGCCACCACGCGCGCCGGACTGCTCACGGCTCCGCTGCGCTCGCGCTTTGGCCTGCTGCTGCGGTTGGAGTTTTACACCAGCGATGATCTGAACATCATCGTCAAGCGCTCGGCTGAAATTCTGAAGGTGGAAGTCGACGACGAGGGCGCATTCGAAATCGCCAGCCGGGCGCGCGGCACCCCCGCATCGCCAATCGGCTGCTGCGCCGGGTTCGCGACTTCGCGCAGGTGCGCAGCGCGGGAAAGATCGACAAGAAGACCGCGCAGGCGGCGCTCGAGATGCTCGAAGTGGATCAATACGGCTTCGACGAGATCGACCGGAAATTGCTGCTGACGATCATGGAGAAGTACCAGGGCGGGCCGGTGGGAGTGAACACTCTGGCGGCGGCCTTGGCCGAGGAGCCTGACGCCATCGAGGAAATCTACGAGCCGTTCCTGATCCAGATAGGCTTCCTGGACCGCACTCCGCGCGGCCGCATGGCAACGCAGTTGGCCTACGATCACTTCGGAATCAAGCGCACGACTAAGCAGAACACGCTGTTCTAGGAGTGAAGGGGCGATGCGAGCGATAGGCTATTCTAGAGGGGAACACCGCATTGCCGTAGGAGTGCTCTATGCCTAATGCGAAACGCATTGTATGTCTGGCCAATTCCCGCAAGATTTCCGGCCGATGCGTGGCAGATGGCCCATATTTGCCTTCGCTGGCAAATGTGGGCATTCGGAACTGCACGCTTCGAGTATGTTTCTTGAGCGCGTCTGAGTCCCCACCTTAGCTCCGCCTGCGGCTTCGTAAATGTGGGCCACCTGCGGTGCGCTTCTCTGAGAGATAGGGAGATGCCTTTATGGGAACGAGTGACACGAACCAAACTACTGGAGATCAAAGCCAAATAGGAAATGCCGTGTCAGAGGATGTAAACCGAAAACGCGAGCAGTCCCACGATGTACCAAGAAACACTGAATGGGCGCATCGTCCAGAGTCAATGCTGGCCGTCTGGGGCTTTGTCGTCGCCATCGCCGTGGCCCTAATTTATTTTGGACAGTTGATCTACATACGTCGCTCAGTGGATTTGGCAGAAAAGACAGCAAGAATAGATCAGCGCGCATGGATGAGCATAAAAATTGAAGACTTCACACCTAGTCCGATGGAAAGCACTCCTATTGGTTGCACATTGCACTTTAGCAACACGGGGAAGACGCCAGCAAAGCAAGTCCAAGTCTACGTAAGAATGGTGATGGTGCCGAACGGACATTCTCCCGATTTTGAATATGCAGAACGACCAATAATGGTCGGATCCTCTGGAATAGAGCTTCCGGGGCTACCGGAAAATACCGTTAGAGTCAACATTCCGACAAAGGTTCCCGGTAGTCACTACACGGAAGACTTACGATTGAGCAAGACCGATGTAGATGACCTTAATCAAGGGCGTTCGTATATAGCGACTTTTGGCCGTATCCAATACTTGGACGTGTTCGGTACTCAGCACTGGATACAGTTTTGTGGGTGGCACGCCTATAACCGCGACGGCTTCTACAATATTTTCCCTTGTGCGGATTACAACAATGTAGACAGTGACTAAGCTACCCTAAGGCCTTTCACTTGGCAGGTGGCCCATATTTGCCTTCCGTTGGCAAATGTGGGGCAGTTCAGAACGCCACGCATTCGAGTCTGTTTCTTGAGCGCGAGTCACCCCACATTAGCTCCGCCTGCGGCTTCGCAAATGTGGGCCACCAACCCGAGAAAGTCGAGCGCGTGAATCCTGCCTAGAACCCCAGCCCGGCGCTGATCAGCCTGAGCACGAAGAAGCCGCCAAAGATGGTGGCGAAGGCGGTGCCGCGCTTGACCTGCGTGGTTTCGGAGATGCCGATCGCCATCAGCAGAATCATCCAGAGGGCGAACAGGTCGAAGGCGTTGAGCAGGGAGTAGAGGAAGCGGTGCGCGGCAAAGGAGCCGCCGGTTGCGAGGTCGATCCACTGCGCGGGGCCGCTGGCGATGGGGTTCTTGACGTCAAAGCCTTCGGGATCGGCGAAGCACATGGTGATGATCGCCATCAGGCGCTCGATCAGCGAGGGCAGACTGCCGTAGACGACAATCGCCAGGGTCCGGCCGTAGGTGATGCCGGTGCCGGCGGCAAAGCGGAAGACCGCTACCAGCGCGGCTGCAAGCGAGGCGAACCAGAGCAGAGACGAGAATGGAATCAGGTACGAGCTGTACTTCGTGATGCGGATGACGGAATCCAAACGCAGCTGCTTATCGGCGGGAGAGAGCTGGTCAAACGCCTCCGCGCCGGAGGACTTTTCGATCTGGGTGCGTACGATAAGATCCCATCCGATTCGCTTCTCCATGGCAAAGACAAAGCTGATGGAGACGATGGACATCAACAGCCACGGAACCAGCCAATTCGCCTTGCGGCGCAAATCCGCCATGGTCTTGGACGGTTCCACAAAAGTATTCAGGATTCGAGCGGCCTCCGAAAGTGCGGGGAGGTCTTCAGGGGCGGACACGGCTGGCGTACTCATGTGAACTCCGACGCGCGCCTCAGTTGCGCGCTTTGAGCAGGCTTTAAGTGACTCTATGGGCGGATTCTAACAGAGCTGGCCACATGGCGAGTGCAATGTTTGTAAGTGGAACGCGGAGAAGCAGGCGGGACAGCGGCAAAATAAAAGGCCCCCGGGACGTACGGCTCAGGGAGGCCTCTCTTCCGCGCGGTAAACTTTTTTCTCTCCGGCTCTCGCATCAGCGAGGCCGGGACTCCGGATTCCACGGTCTCAGGCGGCGCGCTCAACCTCGACCGTACGTGGATTGAGACGCCTCGGATGGTTTCGGAGTTGCCCGCTTGAATCTTCTCAGGAGCAGAATCAGCACGCACACGCAAGCCCATATTCTGGGATCCGGAACCGCGGCGGCAAGGAAGCTCGCCCGCGCAGCGCGCGCCGTTTCCGCAGGTCCGAAATTCTGCAGGGCGAAAGCGGAGCGCGAAAGACCAAAGGGCTCAGTTTCCGGGCCGTCCCAGCCCGCACGCGCGGGTTCGAACCATTCCTGCTCGGAATGTGGTTTCGAGAGCAGTTTCTCAAGATCGGGCTGAATGGGAGTAGCCGCGGCGGCAGCAGACAAGAGAAGAGTCAGCATCGAAGCTGGAAAGCAAAGCCGCAGAAATACTTTCACTTGTTCTTGGATGCCAAATTGCCCGCCAAAGGGTTTGCCCACCGTCGGCGGCCCTCGCCGGGGGGTGCGGGGGCGACCCGCAGCGTGCTAAAATTTCTACAGTGACTCGCGAGTGACCTTTTGATCGAACTAGCCCCGTCTATTCTGTCGGCTGACTTTGCACGTCTGGCCGGGCAGGTCCACCCTGCAATCGAAGGGGGTGCGACTGTCCTGCACGTGGACGTGATGGACGGCCACTTTGTCCCGAACCTCACCCTGGGACCAGCGATTGTGGCGGCGTTGCGCAAAGAGGTCGAGGTGCCGCTCGATTGCCACCTGATGATCGAGAACCCGGACGAATTCATTCCGGCGTTCATCGAAGCTGGAGCGAACTGGATTTCGGTACACCAGGAGGCGTGCGTTCATCTGCACCGCACGGTTGAGCACATCAAGTCTCACGGGGCGCTAGCCGGGGTGGTGGTGAATCCGGCGACTCCGGTTGCCACTCTCGAAGCGGTTCTGCACATGGTCGATTACGTGTTGATCATGTCGGTGGATCCGGGCTTTGGCGGGCAAAGATTTATTCCATACTCGCTGGAGAAGATTCAGAAGCTGGCCATGATGCGGGCGGCCCACGGACACCATTTCCGGATCGAGGTGGATGGCGGAGTGGCGTTGGACACGATCGCCGACGTGGTTCGTGCTGGAGCGGAAGTGCTGGTTGCGGGCAGCGCTATTTTTGGACACGGCGATATTCGCCAAAATGTCGAGCAGTTGTTGCAGAAGGCCCGGCAGGCCACGGTTCAACGCGTGTAGGCTGACGGCTCACGGGGCCGGACGCAGTATTAGAGGTGTAATGGATGTTTCGTCGCATAATCACGGTTGTCATTATCGGATCGCTGCTATCGCTCGGAATAGCGTGCAAACATCATAAGACCAAGGCCAAAGCTCCGTTGGCCGAGATCGACTCGAAACAGCCCGACAGCGTGTTGTTCGCCAAAGCCGTGGAGGCGATGGGGCACGGCAAGTACGAAGTTGCGCGTCTCAACCTGCAAACGTTGATTAATGCGTATCCGGACTCGGCGTTCGTCGCCAGGGCGAAGCTGGCAATCGGCGACTCGTGGCTGAAACAAGGCGGCGCGGCCGGTCTGACACAGGCCGAGAGCGAGTACAAGGATTTCATTACCTTTTTCCCGAACATGCCGGAAGCGGCCGAAGCGCAACTGAAGGTTGCCGACATTCACTTCCGCCAGATAGGGAAGCCGGATCGCGACTTCACGCACGCCAAGCGCGCCGAAGAAGAGTACCGGCAACTGATCCTTCAGTATCCCGACTCGAAGCTGGCCGAAACAGCGCGGACCAAGCTGCTGCAAGTGCAGGAAATCCTCGCCGAGCGTGACTACCGCATCGGGCGTTTTTACTACATACGCGAAAGCTTTCCGGCGGCCATAGCGCGGCTTAAGACGTTGACCGATACGTATCCTCTTTACAGCAAAGCCGATGATGCGCTATTCATACTGGCCGACTCTTACGAGCGGCAGGTGCAAAGGCTTCGTCTAGCGAAGTTCCCGAAGGAAAGGGAAAACGTGAGGACCAGGCTGATTGCTGAGTATTCGGATGCGGCTGCCGCGGCTTACGCGCGTATCGTCACGCGCTATCCTGTGATGCCGCGCGCGGCAGATGCGGCATGGCGGCTGAAAGCGATGGGTCGTCCGGCTGTAAAGCCGACCCAGGAAGCAATTGAGTTGAATCGTCGCGAGCAGGCGAGCCGCGCCGCACTGGGACACGCAGGCAAGGTAAAGCTGGCCATGCACAAGCGTCCGGATTATTTGCCCGCCACCAAGATCGGCCAGCCCGTGCTCGTGGACCCGCCGCAGACGGATGCGGCACAGATTGTGCGCCAAGCCAATGAAATGGTCCCAGCTACTAAGCCGGCAAAGGGACTCGGGGCGCTCACGGTCGATACCACAAAGAACAGCGGCGCCGCTACTGAGAATCCGCAGGTACCGCGTTCCGAGCCACAGGCGAAGGTGCAGTCGCCGGATGCTCCCACAGCCGCACCGCCGCAAACTAACGAGGCGAATGCTTCCGATCCCGCGGCCGCCAGCAAACCTGCGTCCAAGGACGATTCATCGTCCAGCAAGACGAAGAAGAGCGGGCTACGGAAGCTGATTCCTTTCTAGAATTGGTTGAGCGGCAAATGTGGGCCACAGTTTCGCGGGTTTTTGGGTGCCGAACTTGGCTGGCCTCGGTTCCAGGGGGCGTGTACTCAGGTAACCTCAGTACATCAATGCATTGACGTGCGCCGCAGAAAGCAGTAACTTTTCCGCTGAGCCAAAGGAAAAAGGAAAAATCGTGCCTCTCAATATTCTGCTAGCCGATGACAGTATGACAGCCCAGAACATGGCGAAAAAGATCTTGTCCGAGGCCGGCTATGAGGTCACGACGGTGAGCAACGGCGCCGCCGCGCTGAAGAAGATTGCCGAAAGAACGCCAGACCTCGCCATCCTGGATATCTACATGCCGGGCTACACCGGACTGGAAGTGTGCGAACGGGTCAAGCGCGCCGCGACGACTTCCAATATGCCGGTCCTGCTGTCGGTGGGTAAGCTGGAGCCTTATCGTGAACAGGACGCCACGGAAGTGCGGGCGGATGGCGTCATCGTCAAGCCATTTGAGGCGACGGAGCTGGTCACGACAGTGACCAATGTTATCCTCCGCGCCTCGGGTTCCACAATTGACGCCGCGACAAGGCCGTCAACTCCGCCGGTTACGATGCATACGAGTCCGATGGTGGAGCCGGAAGCGCCGCATACCATGGATTTCGATGGTTACGGGGCTGAGCCCGAAGGCCTGGAGTCCCAGATTCCGGATGCCGGCAGTGAGTTCACCTACGCTCCCGACACGATTTCAAGTGAAGACTATCTCGGCACCTCGCTGCCGCCCCCGGCTGAGCTGGGCGAAGGATCGAACTTCGGCTTTGCCGTGCCGGAAAAAGAGAAACCCTTGGCGATGGCGGCCCCAGTGCCTGTAGCCGCAGCCGGAGTGGATAATTTCGCCGGCTCCCACGCGGCGGAAGCGAACTCGTCCATGCCCTTCATGATGGATGAACTGCTGAAGGCCGACGAAAAGGCCCTGGCGGAGGACACTCATCGTTTTTCCGGCCCCGAGCTTGATGTTTCTCCGGTTGAGGACGTCGCTCGGACTGAGGACATCGCGGAGGACATTGAGGTAATCGATATCCCCGCGCCGGAGCCGGAGCCGGAGTTGAGTGCTGGCACCGAGGTCAGCCAAGAGGCTATTCCGTTGAGCCACGCAGCCGTTCACGAGGAAGCAACCGCGAATGATACCGGCGTCGCGGCCGAGGAGTTGACCGCGATTGAAGTCGAGGCATTCATGCGGGAGCATGCGGCTGGAGCTGCGTCGGAGGAGTTCGGCAGCAACGCGGAGGTTCAGGAAGCCGCCGGGGCGATTTCAGCGGGGCCACATGATTCTGCCACCGGGTCGGACGAGCTTGCGGCGGACGTGAACGCCGAAGCTCAGACCACACCGGAGATTGCAGAAGACGACGATTGGCCGGTTTTTGAACCCGAGGGCGCGCACCCGGTTGCCCCTTCTCTTACAAGCGCGAGTGCGATGGAGACCGCGCCCATCGTCGAAGAGAGTGCGGGCCGGTTTGATTTCCAGAAGGAGTTCGGTGCGGCCGACACCACGGCGGGAGCAGCGGCCCCCGCATTCGATGCGGCTCCGGTGGAACCCCCCGCAGTTGTGGCAGCGGTTCCCCCCGCTCCGGTGGAACCCCCCGCAGCCGTGGCGGCTGTTCCCCCGGCACAGGAACGCGAGCCAGAGGCCGTCTTGGCATCACCGTCTCCGGCAACGGTAAATGAGGCGGAAGCGGCAAATACCGGCGACGATTTCATGTTCTCGGTTCCGATGATGCTGGAGGGCACGGCGGCGATGAGCCTGCCCGGATTACCCGACCCCGCCCCCCAGGCCGGTTCCGAATTTGCTGGTCCTTCCATGTTAGGTACGTCCAATTACGCCGCTGAAGCCCGTGCGGCTGCGCTCGATGAAGCGGCGATTACCGGAGTGGTGCAACGCGTCATGGACCGCTTCAAGCCGCAGATCGTAGCGGAAATCGTTCGAGAGCTAGCCAAGCACAAGCCATAGCTGGGGTATCTTCCTTTTGTCCGGCGCGTAATGCATCGGCGTTTCGACACGGCCTTTCAGCATCCACTAACCGCTGGCGCAAGGACAGGGAAAGTGAACAACGAAAAACCAGGTGGGTTGTCGCGCAACATTCGTTCGGGTAAACTGACCCACACTGGATCAGTGGCCACTGACAACTATTGATTTCTTCTGTGCCGGTAACGATTGCATGCCAAAAACCGTTGAGGGCTAATAAGAAAGGTGTTCCCCTGATAGATGGTAGCGCGGATGACCGGTAATAACCCCAATGTCGGTTGTTTGGAAGGAAAGCGCTGTCCAGAGTGCGCCTCATATGGCCCATTTGAGGTCGTGATTTCAATGCGAGTTCTTCTGTATGACACCGGCACGAACGACGCTGAGGACGGCACAATCGAGTACGGTGATGAGGCGCGCACCGAGCGTTACGCTGTCGACTTCGATGAGTGATGGAGTGAGGTTACTGTGATCAACTGGGTATATTTCCCGAAGTCATCACCTCCCCCGGAATTCGGCCTTCGTATCGTCGCAGGCTTCGAAGAGGCGGCCGATGCCATCGATTCGAGTACAACAGTAGACCAACATAGCAACACCGTTATGGCTCGGCTCCGCCCAAGCCTGGAAAAGATGGGATTTCGGGTCGAGAAGGGGAAGTCCATCGAAGGCAAGATAGTTGTCCCCGTGCTTTTTGGTCGCAAAGGCAAGGTGTTAAAGTGTTTCAACGCTGACGCCCATGCCGTCAATATGGGATGGGTTCTCGAAGTCGAGGCAGGCCGAGCCGTTGACAACAATCAGTTTCTCAAGGATATTTTTCAGGCATGCATGATGCATGACGTTCTTCATCTTGCGATAGCTGTCCGCAACACATATCGTAGCTCGGACGATTTTGCTAAAGTTGAGAGTTTTCTCGAGACACTGTATGTCAGCGGGCGACTTCAACTTCCACTGAAGGGCATTCTGCTTATTGGCTATTGACAACCACATCCCGCGTCGCTACTACGCATTCCTTCCAGGGTGGGCGTGATCACATTGTTCCTGTTCAGGTAGGCGTTTCGGGGGTCTTCCAAAAACCCCTCGGACGCAAGGCCTTCAGCTTTCAAACTGAGACACTACCCATCCCATCCGTGGTTTGACCCGCCGTCAGCGGCTCCGATAACATCAAAGTTTATCTTTAGAGATGCTTAGAGTCCCTGGCGACGGGCCAATTTGCCGGTGCCGGGGCAGGAAAGCGATGCCGCACGAATTGTCTAAGGCTTACGACCCCAGCTTGATTGAAACGCGTTGGGCCGAATACTGGACCAACGAAAAGCTCTTCCACGCAGAGATTCCCCAACCAATTCCGCCCGAGCAGAACGTATTCACGTTGCTGCTGCCGCCGCCGAACGTTACCGGCAGGCTGCACATGGGCCACATGCTCAACCACACGGAGATGGACATCATCGTGCGGTGGCATCGCATGCGCGGGTTTCTGACGATGTGGCTGCCGGGCACCGATCATGCCGGAATCGCCACCCAGATGATGGTCGAGCGGCAGTTGGCGTCGGAGGGAAAGAACCGGCGCGGGATGGGCCGCGAAGCTTTCATCGAGCGCGTCTGGCAGTGGAAGCGGCACTACGGCGGATCGATTGTGGAGCAGATGAGGCGGATTGGCGATTCCGTCGATTGGGGCCGCGAATACTTCACCATGGACGACAATCTTTCGCGCGCGGTGCGCGAAGCGTTCGTCCGGCTCTATGAAGAGGGGCTGCTCTATCGCGGCAACTACATCGTGAACTGGTGTCCGCGGTGCGCGACCGCCATCTCCGATCTGGAAGTCGTACACGAGGAGACGCACGGCAAACTCTACGATCTCAAGTATCCGGTCATCGGATCATCGGATTTCATTGTCGTCTCGACCACCCGCCCGGAAACCATGCTGGGCGACACGGCGGTCGCGGTCAATGCCAACGACGAGCGCTACCGGCATCTGCACCAGGCCAAAATCCTGCTGCCGCTGATGAACCGCGAGATTCCCGTCATCCTGGACGAGCTGGCGAATCCCGAATTCGGAACCGGCGCGGTGAAGGTCACCCCGGCGCACGATCCCAACGACTTCCAGGCCGGACTGCGCCACGACCTGCCGCAGATCACGGTGATCGACGAGACCGGCAAAATGAACGAGCAGGCCGGGCCGTATGCGGGACTGGACCGCTTCGAGGCGCGCGAGCGCGTGCTGCACGACCTGGAAAAACAGGGATTGCTGGTTGGCATCAAGGACCACGTGCTGGCGATCGGCAAATGCGACCGCTGCAAAACCATCGTGGAGCCGCGCCTCTCGACGCAGTGGTTCATCGCGGTGAACCGCAAGGCGAAGGATGGCAGCCCGAGCCTGGCCGAGCGGGCCATACAGGTGGCCGAGGACGGGCGGATACGCTTTATCCCCGACAATTACAAACAGGTCTACCTGAACTGGATGACCAACATTCACGACTGGTGCATCTCGCGCCAGCTCTGGTGGGGACACCGCATTCCGGCATGGCACTGCGGCGAGTGCCACGAGATCATGGTGGCGCGCGAAGCTCCGGCAAAGTGCTCCAAGTGCGGCGGCACCCGGCTGGAGCAGGACGCGGATGTGCTGGACACCTGGTTCTCCTCCGGACTGCTGCCGATGTCGGCCATGGGCTGGCCCGGCAAAAGCAGGGATCTGGATGCCTTCTACCCGACCTCGCTGCTGATTACCGGCTTCGACATCCTGTTCTTCTGGGTGGCGCGCATGATCATGATGGGCTGCCACTTCCTGGCCGATCACGAGCGCGGCATCGTGCCATTCCGCGACGTTTACATTCACGGACTGGTGCGCGATGCCGATCGCCAGAAGATGTCGAAGACCAAGGGCAACGTTGTCGATCCGATTGAAACCATCGAGAAGTTCGGCACCGACGCGACCCGCTTCACGCTGGCGACCATGGCCGCTCCGGGCGCGGATATCGCCTACTCGGAGGGCCGCACGGAGAGCTACCGGGCCTTTGCCAACAAAATATGGAACGCCGCCCGCTTCATTTTTATGAATGTCGACCGGGCCGAGCAGGAGAAGGTCTGGTCGCTGCGCGAATTCCGGCCGCCGATGGACGATGCGGCGGGCATTCCCGGCTTCGTGGCGGCGACGCTGGAAGATCGCTGGATACTTTCGCGCTTCAACCACGTCGCAAACGAAGTCAACGAGGCGCTGACCGATTATCGCTTCCATGAAGCCGCGCACGTGGTCTATCACTTCTTCTGGGGCGAGTTCTGCGACTGGTATATCGAGCTGGTCAAGCCCGGACTGGCCGATCTGAGCAATCGCGAGGTTTCGAAGACCGCGCTTCAGAACGTGGTTTCCATCTTCGAAGGCGCGCTGCGACTGCTCTCGCCGTTCATGCCGTTCATCACCGAAGAGATCTGGCACGCGGTCTACGACGGCAAACCGCCGCTGAAATCCATCGCGCTGGCCCGCTATCCAAGGCGCGACGAAGCGCAGACTTCCGCCGAGGCCGAGACGGAGATGGCGGTGCTGCAAGACCTGATCGTGAGCGTGCGCAACATCCGGGCCGAGCTGAAGGTGGTGCCAAAAGAGCGGCTGCCGATTGAGGTTTTTTGCCGCCGCCGAAATCCGCGAACTGCTGTCGCGCAACACGGCGGCGGTGGAGCGGCTTGCCAATGTCGACGGAATCAGCTTTGTCGAGCGATCACTGGCCAAGGAAGCGAACTCGCGCAGCACGGCCCGCTTCGACGTGCGCGTGGTTTACGAGCAGAAGATCGATGTGGCCGCCGAGCGCGAGCGGCTGAACAAAGAGATTGAGAAGCTGGAGCGCGAGTTGGGCAATGCGCTGCGCCAGCTTGCCAATCAGCAGTTCTTGTCCAAGGCGCCGGCACACGTGGTTGAGGGTTTGCGCAAGCGGGAAGCGGAGTTGAAGATTCTGTTGCAAAAAGCGAAGGACGCCCTGGATTCATTGACGGGCGACTAAGAGGCGTTATGGACTGGACAAGCCGCCGGCGCGAGCAGCGTGCTGGAGATCGCGTTGCAGGAAGACCGCGCCACGCATGACGCCACCAGCCACGCCTGCATCGACGACGGCCAGCTTGCGGTTGCAACCATTCTGGCCAAGCAAGATTGCGTTCTGGCAGGGATCGGGGCGGTAGCGCGTATTTTTGAGATTTTCGCGCAACTGGAAGGATCGGTGCACGTCCATGCGGAAGTGACCATGCACACAGAGATTTTTGACGGCGTGCGCCTGCACAAAGGCCAGCCGGTCGCGGTCATACGCCACAACGCGCGCGCCATTCTCTCCTGCGAACGCGTGATTCTGAACCTGCTGCAACGCATGAGCGGCATTGCCACCGCCACCCGCCGCTATGTGGATGCGATTGCCGGGACCAAGTGCCGCATTCTGGACACGCGCAAGACAGCTCCCGGCTTGCGGCTGATCGACAAATACGCCGTGCGTTGCGGAGGCGGCCAGAACCATCGGCTCGATCTCTCCGACGGAATCCTGGTCAAGAACAACCATGTCGATCTGGCCGGCGGCATTCGCGAGGTTTTGGAAAGGGCGCATCGCAACCGCAAGGGCGAACAGCCGATCCAGGTGGAAGTCCGCTCCATGGCCGAGCTGGAAGACGCGCTGCAGTACGGCGCCGAGGCGATCCTGCTGGACAACATGACCCCCGAGCAGGTGTGCCGGGCGGTGCAGCGGGTGGCGCACCACACGCGCCGTGTACCGTTGGAGGCCTCTGGCGGCATCACGCTGGAGAATGTACGCGCCTACGCCGAGGCGGGCGTGGACTATATTTCGGTGGGGGCGCTGACCCATTCCCCGCGCGCGGTGGACCTGAGCATGAGAATTGTCCCAGTTTAGGCCGTAAATTCGCTTCGGCACTTCGTTTTGCTTTGCCCAAGAGGGCGGCAATCCCCGATAATCGTCACGCACTCGGCGAGGGCCGTTGGGTGGCGGAATGGCTTTGAAGCTACAACCCGGAGATCGTGCTGGAGCCAGTGAGCCTTCAGCGACCGATGCGCGCCTGGGCCTGTTGGTGCGCTTGCTGGGAAATCATCCGATGCTGGTGATGAGTGGCACGAAGCTGGCTGAGGAGCTTGGCACGAGCCGCTCGGATGTGTGGCGCCTGGCGCAGCAGCTTCGCGAGCTCGGAGTCGAAATCTCCGGACACCCCTCGACCGGATACCGGCTGGAAAAGGTTCCCGATCTGCTGCTGCCGGAAATTCTCAATCCGCTGCTCGAAGCGACGATTTTCGCAGATAACGTCCACCACTACTTCCGCGTTGGATCGACCAACACATTGGCGATGCGCGCCGCCAGCCAGGGGGAGCCCGAGGGGGCTGTGTTCGTGGCCGAGGAGCAGACTGCCGGACGCGGCAGAGGGACGCATCGCTGGGAGTCGAATTCCTCCGAGGGAATCTACTGCTCGACGGTGCTGCGGCCGTTCCTGGCCCCCATGGACGTGCTGCTGATTTCGCTGGCGACGGGGTTGGCCGTGTGGGAGGCGATACACGAAGTTACCGGCCTCGAGGCCGACCTGCGCTGGCCGAATGATGTGCTGTTCGGCAATGCGAAGGTCTGTGGAATTTTGATCGAGATGCACGCCGAGGCCACGCGCGTGCACCATATCGTGGCAGGCATGGGGCTCAACGTGAACCAGCGTGAGTTTCCGGTTGAGCTGCGGCCTGTCGCGACCTCGCTTCGGCTCGAAAGCGGACGCGATTGGTCTCGCGTGGACTTGACTGCCACCCTGCTAAAATCGCTCGATTGCGAGTATCGGGCGTTCGTAGCCGATCTGGAGGTAGCCCGGCGGGAGGTGCTGCGGCGCTTTGAACTGCACTCTTCCTACGTGCGGGGACGCGCCGTCGAGGTGGACGAAGACGGGGGTTACCATGGAATCACCGTGGGGCTGGACGCCCGCGGTTTTTTGCAGGTGCAGACCGATACGGGGATCAAGACCGTGCTCTCGGGCGGAGTGCGGCCAAGATAAGGCAAGATGTGATGTCCCGCGACTTTGCTATATGCCTTTCAGGATGTCATCCTGAGCGAAGCGAAGGATCTATGTATTACGAATCAAATGCATGGATTCTTCGTTCGCTACGCTCGCTCAGAATGACACCTCAGATAGGACAAGATACCACCTAATAACGGTCCTTGTTTGGCGCACTACACGAGCGTTTAGCTGCGGAAACGACACAGGAACTGACTACATGCTTTTCGTGCTTGATGTAGGAAATACGAACGCGGTTTTGGGCGTTTACGGCGGGGAGGACCGAGGCGAGGGGCCGGCGCGTTTGCTGGCTCACTGGCGCGTTTCCAGCAACCGTAACCAGACGGTCGATGAATACGGAGTGCTGTTCCGCAACCTGTTTTTGATGAGCCGGATCGATCCCAAGGGGATCAAGGGGATCGTGATTTCCTCGGTTGTGCCGCCTATCGATTCCACCTTGCGCGAGGTCTGCGAAAAATATTTTCAACTGAAGCCGCTGTTCATCGAACCCGGTGTGAAGACCGGAATGCCCGTACACTACGACAATCCCGCCGAGGTCGGCGCCGATCGCATCGTTAACGGCGTCGCTGCTTTCGAGAAGTACGGCGGGCCCTGCGTGATCGTGGACTTCGGTACGGCGACCACATTCGACGCGGTTTCCGCCAAGGGAGAGTACCTAGGCGGCGTGATCTGCCCTGGGATCGGCATCTCGGCCGAGGCGCTGTTCATGCGCACGGCCAGGCTGCCACGCGTCGATATCCGAAAGACCCCGCGGGTGATCGGCACCAACACCGTCGCCAGCCTGCAATCGGGGCTGTATTACGGCTATATAGGGTTGATCGATGGCGTCCTGGAGCGCCTGTTCGGCGAGCTGGGAAAGGCGACGGTGGTGGCGACCGGAGGCTTGGCGCCGCTCTTCGGCGGCGGGTCGAAGTATATCTCGGTGGTAGACGACCTGCTGACGCTGGAGGGCATGCGCATCATCTGGGAGCGCAACACTGCTTATCAGCGGAAGCGGCAGGAAGGGCAAGGGATCGTAGAAGGCGATGCGGCGCGGCGTGAGAAGTGATGTGTGCATCAAAGAGACATTCCGCCCTATGACGCTCTCGCCTGATCCACCAATGCCTTAAGCCGCTCGATAACCCGCAATAACTCAGGATCTGCAATGGCGACAGCAGACGCAAATTCCAGTTCGCGTGTGGCATCGGGAAACCGGTGTTGCCAATATGCAATCAACGCCAATTCATATCGAAGCCGTGCCGCATAATAAGGAAACAGTCCCACCTTGGGGGCGTGTTCTGCCTCAATCAGGGCATGCTCAAAGTAAGTCCTCGCTTTATCGAGGTCTCCTAGTTTATAGAAAGCGTCACCAAGCCAATATAGGAGATAGTATCGGGACAGTGGCTGATTCTGAAGAGACAACGCTTCTTCAAGTTCTTTGACAGCTTCCGAGTAGTGGGCAGCAGATAAAAGGCAACTCCCGAGATCGGTCTTAGCCTGTACATAGATCCAAAAGAGATCAGGGCTTTTTAGATCATCAGCATAACGATCAAGCAGATCTCGCAGTTCGAGTATTGCTTTCTCCAGACCTTTTTCTGCGTGCAGAAGAAATGCACTTTGCAGCCTTAGACAGATTCTCATGGGATTGCGGGCATCGACTTCGGCTAATGCTTCTTCGAGGTACCTCCTTGCCTGCGTAAACTCGCTGAGTGATGAAAGGCAGCGAACCTTCCAGTAAAGAGCGACGACACGCTCTTCTTTACTCAGTCGATCGACCAATGCATCCAGATACTTTTACGCCTCAGCATATTCAGCGTTGTCGATCAATTGCATTGCTGGGCGAAAGCGCGGATCATCTGCGAGCAGCACCATTGGCGCCTCCAAACTTATACATGTGCGGGTAAGCGGCACGCATTTCCGCCGCCTGCTCGCGTGCGATCTCAATCTGCACAAACTCTCCTTTCCCCATACCCGGACACCATGCGGCAGTCTCGTGCCATTCCTTCGCGCTTTCCACCAGTTCCGGCCAAAAAGGGAAGATGCGGCACTGCGCCGGCTTGACCGGGTGGATAGAGCAGCCGCCATCGCCAAGAAAAATACATTGACCATGCTGAGGAGTGCGCAGACGGCGGGTGTTCCTGGTGCGGTAAATGAACCGGCTCTCGAACTTCGCGCTGGGTAAGGAGAGAAACTCCGCCGCGCGAGCGATGTCGCGTTCGGTGAGATATACGAATCCCTTCTGCTCGCAGCATTTCGTACACCTGGGCTGGCATTGGAAGCGCATCCTGCGATTGTACGTTGCCGCCCAAACTGGTAGTAAGCTGGTGAGGTGGAGAACTACCGCTTCGATTACTTCAGCGATATCGAGGAACACTTTTGCCGCCGTCGCGGAACGGTGCTTGTGGCTTCGACCCTCGATTGGGTGCTGATGGAGTCATGGAAAGATGCGGGCGTGCCGCTGGAAGCGGTGCTGCGCGGCATCGATGCGAGCTTCGACAAGTACGACCGCCGTCCGAACAAGACTCGCAAGATCAATTCGCTCGCCTATTGTTCGCAGGAGGTGCTGGCGGCAGCCGAACAAATGAAGGAGGCAGCCGTCGGCAGCACAAGAGAGCCCCGCGACGACGGCCTCGAACGGCATCGTGTGGCCGCTTTCCTGGAAAAGAATGCGAAGGTGTTTGAGTTGGCCAAGGCTCCCGATGCGGCGCGGGAACTCGTGGGCGAAGATGCGCGCAAGCTGGCTGAACTGGCGGAGCAGGTCGTCGCCCAGCCCGGCTTCAGCCTGGAAGACCTGGAACGGAGCCTGACCGTGATGGAGGAAAAGTTGTTCGCGGCGCTATTGGCTTCGTCGCCGGATGATCTGCTGGTGGAGTTCCGCGCACAGGCCGAGCGCGAACTGGCGCCTTACCGGAGCAAGATGACGGGGCCGCAGATCGATCAGTTGCTGAAGCAATACACCAACAAGCGCTTGCTCGACCAGTACAAATTGCCGCGCCTCAGCCTTTTCTACATGTGAGCCGGGAGAGTATCGATTTACTGGGTTATGCCGAAGATCACCATCGAGAAAATGATTTACGGCGGCGACGGCCTTGGCCGATTGCGCGCTGCTCCGGCCAACGCACAGGCCAGCGAGCGGGGCAAGGCCGTGTTCGTGCCTTTCGTGCTCGAGGGCGAAGACATTGAGGTTGAGGTTGTCGAGCAGCGTCCCGGGTTCGCTCGAGGGAAAGTCGTCTCCTTGCTTTCGACCTCGCCTCAGCGCGTGGAACCGGCCTGTCCGTATTTTGGCCGCTGCGGCGGCTGCCAGTATCAGCACGCAAGCTACGAACACCAACTGGCGATGAAGCAGCAGATTCTGCGCGACGCGTTGCGGCGCACCGCAAAGGTGGAATTGGCAGTCGAGTTGAAGGTCCATGCTTCGCCGCCGTGGAACTACCGCAACCGCACGCGGATGAAGGTGACGAACCAACCGGAATTTGCAATCGGATATTTCGAGCACGGATCGCACCGGCTGTTGCCGATCGAGCAATGCCCCATCAGTTCTCCACTGATCAACCGCGCGCTACAGGCGCTGCGGCAGTCGAACGAGTTCAGGTCCCTTGCTGCAGACATTGCCGAGGTTCAGTTTTTCGTCGATCACGATGACGGCGCGCTGCTGCTGGAGATTTATACGAGGAGGCCCGCCGGTGCGAAAGCTTTTCGTCCCGCGTTCCAGGTGCTGCAAACCGGCCTGCCTGAACTCCGTGGGATGGCGTTGTTCCAGTTCGCGGGCGAGGAAGAAGGAAATGAGGCGCACGGCCGGTCCGGCTTGCCACGCGCGGCGCCGGAGTATTTGGGAGAGCGCGGACTGAAGTATGTCACCAGGGAAGGCCAGTTTCGCGCCGATGCCGGAGCATTCTTCCAGACGAACCGGTTCCTGGTGGACGAACTGTTGAGCACGGTTCTCGCCAGCCACGAGGGGCGACGCGCGCTGGACCTTTATGCCGGGGTGGGCCTGTTTTCGGTGCCGTTGTCGCGCAGCTTCCAGCGCGTTACGGCCGTGGAGGTCGCACCTCTTTCGGTCGATGCCTTGCGCGCCAACAGCGACGGAAAGGTCGAGGTGGTTGCCGCTGCCACTGAGCAGTTCTTGCACGGCTTCCGTGCGTCCGAACCGTTGGACCTGGTAGTGGTCGATCCTCCGCGCGCCGGATTGGGAGAAAAAACCGCGCGTGCGCTGGGCCGGCTGAAGACCTCGGAATTGATTTACGTCTCTTGTGATCCGGCCACCCTGTCGAGGGACTTGCGGGTGCTGGTAGAATCAGGTTTTCACATTGAAGAGGCGCACCTGGTGGACCTGTTTCCGCAGACTTTCCACATCGAGACGGTTTTCCGGCTCGCACGGTAGGATTCGGGAACGTGCGCTGAACCCAGCGGAGAGGTGGAGGAGAGGAGAAATATGTTCGCATTGGCAATCGTACGTTACCGGCGTCCGCTGGAAGAGGTAACCAAATCCGTTGAAGAACACCGGGCCTATCTGCGGGAGCTCAAGAAGCAGGGAATACTGATTGCGGCGGGGCCGATGGACCCGTGGACCGGGGGCGCATTGCTGTTGCGCGTTCCTGATAACGATGTGGCGGCGACGCTGGACCGCGTTCGCGATGGCGACCCCTTTACGCAGAAGGGACTGGCGCAGTACGAACTTATACCCTGGAAGCCGATGATCGGAAAAGAAGACATGGATCGCCTCTGACCCCGGACGAGCCCAACTCGCTGGCAGCTCCGGCGCGGGTGGAGATGGCCGGTCGGCCCGGGCGCGTAGCGGGTGAACGCAATTCTAATTTATGTCGTGAGCCGATATTTTTAGCCGTCCTCGCATTCGGGGGCGGCATTTTTGTCTCCGCAAAAAACTGGCAGCCGCCGTTGGTGTGGGTCTGCGGAATTCTCATTCTGTTGAGCGCGGCGGCATTTCTTGTCCGGCGGCTTCCGAGGGTATCGCTGGCAACGGTTGCGGTGGCGTTTGCGTTTCTCGGGGCCTTCACCGGGCAAAGCCGCGATGCCACGATCGAGCCCCAGGCGGGGATCATGCGATTTACCTCCGGGCAGGAGGTCGTGCTCAGAGGCCACCTGGTGAGCGATGGCATCGTCAGGCAGGGGAGTTTCGGTAAACAACAGCAATCGATTGATCTGGCGGTCGAGCAGGTTGAAACGGAAGATACATCCGCGACGCCGACCAACGGAACAGTTCGACTGACGCTTTACAGCACGCAGCGCAGCCGGCGGGCCAATGCCGATGCCGACGAGGACCCGTCCGAGGATGAAGATGGCAACTCACTGGCACCGCTCCTCTATGGCCAGCGGGTGCGTCTGACGGCGAAGCTGCGGCCCGCCATGAACTACAAGAATCCAGGGGCGTGGGATTACCGCGGATATTTGGCTTCGATTGGCATCTCCGCCCTTGGTTCGGCGAAAGCGGAAGGCGTGGAGTTGCTCCCGGGACGCGGGGGGAATCGGCTCTCGGCGTGGCGCTGGTCGGCGCGGCGCAGCGTGCTTGGCATGATTCATCGCGTGTGGGCGGCGCCTGCGGCCGGCCTGTTCGACGGTGTGCTGATCGGCGACCGGCAATACATCAGCCGTGAAGTGCAGCTCGAATTTCAGCGCAGCGGAACCTACCACCTGCTGGTGGTTTCCGGAATGAACATCGCAATTCTGGCCTTCGCGTTGTTCTGGGTGTTGCGGCGCATAGGCGCCGGGCCGGAGGTCGCGACGCCGCTGACCATCATCATCTCCTGCGGTTACGCCGCGCTCACCGATTCCGGCGCTCCGGTGATGCGCGCCGTGCTGATGTTCTCCGTTTACCAGATCACGCGCCTGCTTTATCGCGAGCGGGCGGCGCTGAACGCAGTGGGGATGGCCGCTCTAATGCTGCTGGCATGGAATCCGCGCGAACTATTCGATGCGAGCTTCCAGTTGACGTTTCTGGCGGTGGTATTAATTGGCGGCTTGGCGGTTCCGGTTTTCCAGCGCACTTCGGCTCCGTACCGGCGGGCACTGCGGGGGCTGCAGGTGACGGGCGTGGACGCGGCTCTGCCGCCGAAAATGGCGCAGTTTCGAGTCGAGCTGCGCACGATTGCCACGCATCTGTCGGCGCTGGCTGGCAAGCGCGCGGCATTCTGGATTGTCACCGGCGGTGACGGGTTTCGCCATCGCGATGTATGAAGTGGTGTTCGTCTCAGCGCTGATGCAGATTGGCATGGCGCTGCCGATGGCGGTTTATTTCCACCGCGTGACGATTACGGCTTTGCCCGCAAACTGCCTGATCGTACCGCTCATCGGCGTCCTGATGCCGGCCGCCGTGCTGGCCGTCGCCGTGGGCTACGTTTCTCCGCTGCTGGCCCAACCCGCCGCGTGGGTCGCGTGGTGGGCGCTCAAGTTCATCCTCGGGACAGTCAGCTTTCTGGGCAGCGGCAGAGTCGCCGACTATCGCATCCCCACGCCGGAACTGGGGGTTGCGCTTGCCTGCGCGGCCGCTGCTCGGATTGGCGCTGCTGATGGTGCGGCGGCACAGGGCTCTGGCGGTGACCGGACTGCTGCTGCTGTGCGCATCGGCGGTTTGGATCGGGGTACGCCCCGCCACGCCGCATCTGCATGCGGGGCAGATGGAACTGACAGCCATCGATGTTGGGCAAGGCGATTCCCTGCTGATGGTTACCCCCGAGGGAAAGACCCTGTTAATGGACTCCGGGGGATTGCTCGGGAATGGACACTCCGAATTCGATGTTGGCGAGGACGTTGTTTCGCCCTATCTGTGGGAGCGCGGAATCGGCCGCCTGGATGCGGTGGCCATCAGTCACGGCCACGCCGACCACATTGGGGGCATGAGCGCGGTGATCTGGAACTTCCATCCCGCGGAGCTGTGGATGGGACCGCAGGTCGCCACTCCCGAGTTTCAGCACTTGATGAAGGCCGCTGTCGATAACGGAGTATCGGTAAAGCAATACCATGCGGGTGAAGCTTTTGACTTCGGAAGCGTCCACATGACGGTGCTCTCCCCGCCGCAAGGTTGGCAGCTGAAGGCGAGGGTTCGCGACGACGACGCGATGGTGTTGCGAGCCGAGAACCGCGGGCGAGCTTTGCTGCTAGTCGGCGATGTAGGGAAGAAAGTCGAGCACTCGATGTTGCACGAAGAACTCCGCTCCGACCTGCTGAAAGTGGGACACCACGGAAGCAGCACGTCCAGCACCGCGGAGTTTCTTGCCGCAGTGCGGCCAAGCTACGGCGTGATCTCAGCCGGGGTGAGGAACCGGTTCCACCACCCTCGCCCGGAGGCCCTGCAGCGGCTCGGCGATGCCAAGGTACTTGTGTACCGGACGGACCTGATGGGAGCAACCACATTTCTGCTGGAGCCGGCAGGGATCTCGGTTTCCACCTACGGGTCCCCAATGACGGCTGCTTCTGCTGTTGCCGGGTGGAACTCAGGCCGATGAGCCTTCGACGAACTCCGAGTCTTCGATCGGATGAGTACGGTAGTCGGCAATGATGGCACGCGCCTCCTCCGCCTGTTCCGGGGCGACCTGCACCACAACGCCGCCGACGCCCGGCATAACATCCTGGGGTGAATCCAGCGAGGTCACAACCGCTTCGATGCCGGCGGAATCGAGTAACCCCTTTACGACCAGTGCTTCGCTTTCGCGCTCGGTGTCAAATACGGTGGTCAGTGTCGAATCGTTCGCTTCGAGAGCCATTGCCCCTCCCATTGCTTCGATGCCGCTACGCCAATCTTGCGGAAGGTATATTCCATGAAGGTAGTAGCTCCGGGATATGTCTACTCTGAAATCCCACAGGCAATGATCGTAGTACGCTCCGGGCACGGATGGTAGGGGCGGGGCCTAAAATTCCAGAGCTCCAGAATTGGGGTTGCGTATATCCAAGAAAGCGCAACGGACGAATGGCTGCGGCCATCTAATCAGGAACCAAGCAAGCCTTTTTTGCCGGGGGAGTTTTATGGAGTTGCCGCAACCGGGACGGGATAATCGCGAAGGCACCGGGCAAGCAGAGCTGGCCGAAGAGGCCCGCAGGATCCGCAGATTGCAAATCATGATGAGCATGGTGACCTCGGTGATTAGCCAGGACCCAAACATGACGCTGGAAGAAGCCTCGAAGATGGCCGCCGATGCCCGGCGGGCGGCACTGGCGATGTTCCCCGGCAAGGAACTCGCTTACGATCTGATCTATCGTCCCCGGTTGCAGCGGATTATGAACGAACGCTTCCGGCTACAGTAGGCCGGCAATCCCCCACATCTGCTAACTGCGGCAGATGTGGGGCACCGTCGAGTTACTATCCTGCGGCGAGGAACGAGATGCGGGGATGACGCGGGTCAGTGGCCGGACTCGTGATCGATACGGGCAAGGCGGAAATTCAGAGTGCCCCAAAAGAGCCGCGTTCTCACCTGCACCACAGTGTGATTGGAATCATCGGAATACCAAATCCAAACCTTGCCGCGGTCTTTCAACTTGCCGGCATCAGCCGAAATCTGTAGCCGCACCGTCCGGAAGGTGCCTGCGTCGGTTTTGATGTCTTCGCGAGCCTCGGCCTCGGCGCGCACGTTCACCGTCTGTCCGCCATCGTTCAGCGGGAACATGGAGACGCGACCCGGTTCCAGCGACAGCGAGCCCAGGTAGTACATGCCCGAGAGCACATCGGTGACGCAGCCGGGAATATCCAGCTCGGTATGCTTGCTTTGGCCGTTGCGCAGGTTTCGTTCGTCCAGTACGGCCTTCCGCCTAACCTGATCGAAGTGGATGATGGTGCTGCGCTGGCGCAGCCCTTCCTCGGATCGCTTGGTAAGGCTCAACGAACAGAAGCTGCGGCGGTCGAAGTAAGATTCGAATCGGTCCTGAACGCGGTAAAGCATGGCGACAACGCCGGTTGCATCGGCGCTGCCTGTGACCCGCTCTTCCGAACCGGCTGCATCGATCCGCATGGTAGCCGTGCCCGCCTTCCACAACCTCCACTCGGCGTCGTAATGCAAAACCGTGCCGTGCGGGAAACTGTAGCCATCGGGAGCTGGCCGGATCATGGAGGCTGGACCGATGGTGTCCACAACACCGGGGTGCTGAGTATCAGGCGCGGCGGCAAGCAGTGCGGTCGCCATCAGGAAAACCAGGATCAGGATGTGCGGGAATCTATGTCGCATGAATGAGTTAACGTGGATACCAAATGAGCTTTGCAATCAAGATAGCGATAACCAACAACGCTCCTAAAATGGCATTGTACTCGCGGTGCCGAAGGTAAAGCTCCAGTGAAAAGCCTGAGCCGGGGTTCGAAATGGCGCTGAGACGAGGAATGAGCCGCGGCACACGGGAAGCATAGGCGGCGTATTCCGGAAATTTCGATTGCAAGTACGCTTCTTCAGCGCGAATGACTGGCACGTAGATGGCGGCAAACATCGCCAAAATCAACACCGCAACCCAGACGTTCTGGGCGGCCAAGCCAAAACCGGCCGCGATGATGACGGAACCGAGATACAAAGGGTTGCGAGTGTAAGCATAGGGTCCGGTGGTAGTCAGCTCCTGGTCCTTCCTGACGTGTCCCGAAGCCAAGGCACGCAGGATGACGCCGATGCCCGCCACGGCTCCTCCCAACACGATGGAACCCCAGCTTGGCCGCGCCAGCAAAAGATATACAGCGGCACAGACAAATCCGAGAGGCACTCGGATGCGCCGCGCAATCTTGCTCCAGCTTATCGAGCCGTTGGCGCTCAAGACGTTTCCTGTACTGCCGCGCTGGTTTGCTGCTGCAACAGCGCGAGCGCGGCGGCCGCCACTTCGGCAGGCGATATGGATCGCAGAGCCTCGTCCGGACGGGAGGTATGGTGGTAGCTGGTGGCGCTCTGCCGGCTGCGCAAAACGATACTGCGCGTGCCCCAGGGACCATTGCGCTCCGGATTTGTGGGTCCGAACAGGCCCACCACCGGCACGCCAAGCGCTGCCGCAAGATGCATGGGACCGGTGTCGCCGCCGATAAAAAGCCCGGCCCGGCCTGTGAGTTCCACAAGCTGCGAGACGGTGCAGGAAACCGCTTCCGCGGCACCACCGCTGGCGTCCGCAACTTGCTGCGCCAAAGACTTCTCGCCGGGGCCGAAATTTACCAGCGAGCGAATGCCAACTTCAGCAAGCCGTCGAGCCACTTCCGCGAAAGAAGACGGCGGCCAGCACTTTGCTCCCCAGCCCGCACCCGGGTTTAGGATGCAGAAACCCGATGCACCGGGGTCCCCAATACGCGCCGTAGTCGCGAGTGTTGGGGTGGAACGCCCCGCCAACAACTGCTCGCACCACTTCGCCGAGCCGGCGTCGCGGGGAAGCAAGGGCGCACACTCGTCAAGCGGAATGCCAGCAACGGCGGAGATGAGCGCAAGATTCTGTTGCGCCACGTGGCTGCCCGAAACCGATACCCTGTGCCGGTAAAGAATTGCGGCGGGGGCCTCTCGCGGGTGGCTTTCGCCCCAGCTTTCGGCCGCGCCGCTGAGGCTCGCAATCAGTGCTGAACGGATCGAACCTTGAATGTCGACAACCTGCTCGTAGCCGGCGGATCTCAGCTCGGCAAAGCAGGCGCGCATTTCCTTCCAGATGGCGGGCGAAATGGGATTCGAGCGCAACGCGCGAATGTCGAGGGTAAACAAGTCATCGACCAGCGGCCGCTGCCGGGTGCGCTCCCCGCGCGGCGCAAAGCCCGAAGCGCACAGCAGCTCCGACCAGCGTTTCTCAACCACCCAGCCGATTTTGCAGTCGGGCAGCGCGGCGCGCAGAGCGCTCGCGGCGGCAATCGCATGGATGAGATCACCCATTGCGCCGAGACGCACGACGAGAATACTGCGAACCGGATTCCGCTGCATCACCGGAGCATGCCGGGACGGAGAAGAGTTCATCACTGCTTAACGTTTCTCCTCCACATTACCAAACTCGCCGGCAGGAACACTGCTCGAAGCCGCGGGAGCGGGAGCAATTCTGCTCAGCAACGCCGAGGTCGAGTGGTCTTTGGGGTCGCCGACGATCTCGACGCGGCCACCGCAAGCGATGACCTCATCGCGCTCGGGAACGCTGTCGACGGTGTAATCGGTGCCTTTGACCTGCACGTCGGGGTGCAGTTCGCGGATCAAAGCGCGCACGTCGGGTTCGGAGAACAGGACGACGGCATCGACGTCAGCCAGGGCGGCAATGATTTCCGCCCGTTCGCTCTCGGGCATGAGCGGCCGACCAGGACCCTTCACGGCGCGCACGCTTGCGTCGGCATTGATGGCGACCACCAGCCGTCCGCCGAGCTGCTTGGCAGCATGCAGGTAGCGTATGTGCCCCACGTGCAGCACGTCGAAGCATCCATTGGCCAGGATCACCTGCTCGCCGGCAAGCTTCCAGGCCTGCACTCTTTCAGCCAGTGCGTGGCGCGAAAAGACCTTGTGACGTGTGTGCTGACTACCGGACATGGACTGCCTTGCTGCTCTCTTCCAGGGCCTTGAGCAATTCGGCCTGGGTGATGGTGGCTGTGCCCCGCTTCATGACGACGATGCCGCCCGCCAGGTTCGCCAGATGGGCCGCCGATTCGGTGTCGGCCCCGGCGGCAATGGCAGCGGTAAATGTCGCAATAACCGTATCTCCGGCCCCGGTCACGTCGGTCACATCTTTGGGGCCGTAGACCGGAATTTCGACAGGCTTTTTGGCGCCATCGAAGGCGACCATGCCATCGCTGCCGCGAGTGATGACCAGCGACTCCAGCTTCATGCGCTTGATCAATTCGCGTCCGGCGGAGCAAAGCCGCTGACTGTCGTCGCCGAGGTCAATGTTCAGCGCGGCCTCGACTTCCGGCTGATTCGGAGTCGCCGCCGTCAGTCCGCTGTACTCAAGCATGCGATAGCGCGAGTCGAGGGTCACGGGCAAATGTTCGAGTGCACCCTTGGAGCGGATGAAAGTGAGCAGGCGGGGAGTCGCTGCGCCATAACCATAATCGGAAATGAGCAGGGCGTCGGAAGCCTTGGCATATTCGCGCACAGAGGAGATCAGATTCAAAAGCGCCGGATGCGTCTCGCCCAGCGGCTCCGGTTCACGGTCGACACGCACCACCTGCTGCCGCGAAGAGTGCGACGTTCCCGCCAGAATACGCGTCTTGGTCGGCGTTATGTGGCCTTTAAGGCGATTGACTCCACTCAACGACACCTTCTTAGCCCGAAAAGCCTGAAGCAGCAAACGCCCCGGTTCGTCATCGCCGACGACGCCAACCGGAAGCACATTCACTTTGAGATCGGCCAGGTTCATGATTGCGTTTGCGCCGCCGCCCGGCACAACGCTGCGCTCGCGGTGCTTCAGTATGAGCACCGGAGCCTCGCGCGACACCCGCGAAATCTCGCCATAGACAAACTCGTCGGCCACCAGGTCGGCGAGCACCGTTACCGTAATGTTCGGGAATGACTGCACAATCGCCCGCAGCCGTTCGTGATGACTATCGTTTCGCTTCATCGAGCAAAATTGTCTCACACTGCGCGTCGTAAGTCGCCCGGTTGCAATTTGAGCCTGCGCGTGGTGGTCACCCTGACTTCACCTGGTCTTCACCTTGTCCAAGATCGCTATAAGAACCTGCTGTGCATCTTCCAATTCCAGCGAGAGTCTGGCGACAACCAGATTCGGTAATTTTGCCGGCAAGGCATCGAGTTTCACCGCGTCTTTTTCCGTCGTCAGAAAGCCGTCGGCTCCGGCGCAGCCGGCCTCGCGGCAAAGCCCCTGAATGTCGGCTTCGGTATAAGCATGATGATCGCGAAAGCAGTGATGACCGGCGACGTGGACACCGGCGCTTTCAAGATCGCGCAGAAATCGCTGCGGCCCGGCAATCGCGGAAAGTACGAATGGTTTCGAAGGAGACTGCGGTGGAATCTCAAGCTGCCTCCGCACTCTCCAAACGGGTATTGACGGCGGCAACGAGGGGATATTTCCCGGCTTCGGACCAGACTATGGCGTTGGCACGAGTGAGAGAGGCACAGCGGTTCGCGCAGCCTTCCCGAGGGAAGCAGGCGATCATCGAGATCGCGCCGCGAAAGCAGCACGATGTCGAAGTCGCGCGCCAACCCTCGATGCTGAAAACCGTCGTCCAGCAAGTGGAGATCGGACTGGAAACGCCGCTCGGCCTCAAGTCCTGCCTGATACCGGCTTTCGCCGACGATCACGGGCACCTCCGGAAGCCGCCGCGCAATCAACAGCGGCTCATCTCCGAATTGCGACGGAGCGCCACCGGCATCGACAACCAACACTCCTGACGTCTTGCGTCCGTAGCCGCGCGAGAGAACATCGACGCGCAGCCCGTGCTGCCGCAGAAGTCCGGCAAGCAGAATCACGAACGGAGTCTTGCCGGCGCCGCCGACGGAAATGTTTCCGACGCTGACCACCGGGCGGAGAAGCCGTTGCTGCTTCAACACGCCACGGTCGTAAAGCGTATTGCGCGCAGCCACCACGGCCGAGAACAGGGCAGACACAGGTGTCCCCAACACGCGCAGTAGTTCGCGTGTTGGGGTTGGCATTAATTGGTCCTCCCGGCCAGCAGCTTCTCCAGTTCGGCGAGTGTGCGTTCGGTGGCTCCCTGGTTCGCCTTCAGAACCTCCAGAGCCCGCTCGCCGAGCTGCTTCCGTTCCACCGGATCAGCCAACAGGCGGAGCAGCGCGGATTTGAATTCGTGCTGATCGCGCACCACCAGGACTCCGCCGCCGTCGGCGAACTTTTGCACGATGTCGCGGAAGTTCTCGGTGTGCGGTCCAACGACGATCGGCAGGCCGAAGCCCGCCGGCTCCAGGATGTTATGTCCGCCGCGCGGGGCCAGGCTGCCGCCGACAAAGGCAACGTGTGCCAGCGAGTAGATCGACGCCAGCTCTCCGATGGTATCGAGCAGGAGAATGCTTCCGGAAGTCACGTTTCGCGGCCACTCCGGATGCGAACGCCGGGTGAAAGGAACGCTGCAATTGTTCAGCAGCTCGGCAACGGCGTCAAAGCGCTCTTTATGCCGGGGAGCAAGAATGACCAAGGCTCGCGGATGCCGCTCGAGAATAGCGCCGAGAGTGGCAATCAGCATCTGCTCTTCGCCTTCCACCGTGCTGCCGAGGACAACGATGGGGCCGGCGCCGATTTCCTGTAGCCGGGCGAGCAATTGCCCGACTTCGGGCTTGGTGGCTGGGGCGGCGGCGTCAAACTTGAGATTGCCCACCACCCGGACGCGGCCTTGCCCGGCGCCGATGCCGACAAGACGGCGTACATCTTCTTCGGTCTGCGCGAGGAAGCGGTCCACGTTCCGTAATACGACGCGCAGCAGAAAGGCGAATCTCCGGTAGCGCGGATACGAACGGTCTGAAATGCGCGCATTCACAACCGCAACAGCCGCGCCGGAGAGGTGTGCGGCACGCAGAAAATTGGGCCAGAACTCGGTCTCGGCAATGACAACCAGCCTTGGCCGCAGCAGGCGCATGTAACGCAGAACGGCAAAGCTGAGATCGAGCGGGAAGAAGAAAACATTCTCCGGGCCGAAGCGATCACCCGCCAGCTTGTGGCCCGTGCTGGTGGTGGTGGAGATGGCAATCGCGTAATCCGCGAAACGCTTCCGCATTTCCTGTATAAGTCCGGCGACGGCGAGGATTTCGCCAACCGACACCGCATGCACCCAGATCACCGGCTTGCCGGCCGCGGCCAAGAGATGCAGATGAGGCGGCACCACTCCCAGCCGGTTGCCAAGCCCTTCGCGGTATTTCCCCTGCCGCAGCAGGCGAACAAACCAGTAAGGGGCGCTGGCCAGCAATGCAACCGCCAGCAGCAGATTGTAGATGACGTACACTGCTCCCATTGTATTCTGCTGCGGCCCTGCGAGCAGGGTTGCGCCAAAAGCCTGCGCCGGTTAGCACTTATGGACAGCCGGATCGAGACAGCCGGAACTGTTCAGTGGCCAAGAATTTTCGAGAGGAACAGCTGCGCCCGTTCAGAATGAGGCGCTCCGAAAAAGTGGTCTTTGGTGGCGTCCTCAACGATCGATCCATGGTCCATGAAGATGACGCGATTCGCGACCTTTCTGGCGAATCCCATCTCGTGACTTACGACCATCATCGTCATGCCTTCGGTGGCGAGTTTGACCATGACATCGAGCACTTCGTTGATCATTTCCGGATCGAGAGCCGAGGTGGGCTCGTCGAACAGCATGCAGATGGGGTCCATCGCCAAGGCTCGGGCAATGGCCACGCGCTGCTGCTGCCCGCCCGAAAGTTCGCCCGGATACTTGCGGGCCTGATCCCTGAGCCCAACCCGGTCCAGCAGCTTGAACCCTCTTTCCAGTGCTTCCTCTTTGCTCCGCTTGAGCACCTTGATCTGGGCGATGGTCAGGTTTTCCAGGACGGTCATGTGGGGAAACAGTTCGAAGTGCTGGAAGACCATTCCGACGTGCGCACGCAGTTTGGGAAGGTCGGTCTTGCGGTCGCCGACAGAGGTGCCATTGACAACGATCTCGCCTTTTTGAAACGGCTCAAGACCGTTGACGCACTTGATCAGCGTACTTTTGCCGGAGCCGGAAGGGCCGCAGACCACCACGACCTCGCCCTTCTGAACTTCAGTGCTGCAATCCTTGAGAACCTGGAAGCTGCCGTACCACTTGGAAATGCCCCGAATCGAGATCATGCCGCCACCTTCTGCTCTTGCAGCCGTTTCACCAGATAAGACATCGCCGAGCAGATTACGAAATAAATAGCGCCCGCAAACAACAACAGTTCCACCAGCCGGCCGTCGCGCTCGCCCACTTTCTGGGCGCTGCCGAAGAAATCCGCCAGCCCGATCACGTACACCAGCGATGTGTCTTGAAACAGAATGATGGTCTGCGTCAACAACAGCGGGACCATGTTGCGAAAGGCCTGGGGCAGCACGATCAGGCTCATGACCTGGCCGTATCTCATGCCGAGCGCATAGCCAGCCTGAGCCTGGTCCTTGGGGACACTCTGGATTCCCGCGCGCATGATCTCCGAATAGTAGGCCGCCTGAAACAGCGAGAAGGCAACCAGAGCGGAAGTCAGCCGGATATCCTTCACGGCCCCGCCAAACATCGCCTGTATGGCCTGGGGCACGATCAGGAAGAACCAGAGAATCACCATGACGAACGGGATGGATCGAAACAAATTGACGTAGGCCGTAGCGGGTTTCGTCAGGACCGCGAAGGAGGATAGCCGCGCCACTGCCAGCAGGGTGCCCCAGAGAATGCCGAAAACTACCGCCGTCAGCGTTATTTCGAGAGTAATGACCGCGCCCTTCAATAGAAAGGGGAGCGCGCCGGGAATGGAACTCCAATCGAATTCGTACATCGCCTGCCTTTACTTGGCTACCATGAAGCCCGGAACGCGCGTGCGCCGCTCGATCCAACGCATGAAATACATCACGATGGCGTTGACGACCAGATAGAGCGCGGTGACGGAGATGAACGCCTCGTACGGTTGCGCCGTGTAATCCACCAGCTGCTGGGCCTGGCGGGAGAGTTCGACGAACCCGATCGTGGTCGCGACCGCTGAGTTCTTGATGCAGTTGAGAAACTCCGACGTGAGCGGAGGAAGAATGATGCGAAACCCCATCGGCAACAGAACATGACGATAGGTCTGCCCGAGAGTCAGGCCCATCGCAAGACCAGCACCCCGCTGTCCCCGTCCCAGCGATTCAATTCCGGCGCGAACCTGCTCGACAATACGGGCAGAGGTAAACAGCCCCAGGCAGAGCCATGCCGCGACAAATTCCTGCAAAACGGGATTCAACTGTTTGAACCAATCGCCGGCTTTTACCGGCACCAGTTCGGGAATAACGAAGTACCAGATGAATAGCTGCACCAGCAGCGGAATGTTCCGAAACACCGCCACATAGGCCGCCGCCAACCCGGACAGAAAACGGTTGGGCAAGGTGCGCATGACGCCGAGAGGGGTTCCAACGATGAGAGCGGTGCACCAGGAACAGAGAGACAACGCCACCGTCCATTGCAGGCCGACCAGCAGCCAGCCAAGGTAGGTTGTCTCTCCGGACGGGACCGGTTGCAGAAAAATCGACCAGTTCCAGTGATAGTGCATCCTCTGCTACACTCCGATCCCCACATCGACGATGCGGCGCACTGCCTGCTGGTTTCTACTGGAACGCCTTGTCATTCGGATGCTTGTAGGTATCGGCCACTTCCTTGCTGATCGGGAAGTTCAGGTTGAGTCCCTTGGGCGGAATGGGGGACTGAAGCCACTTCTTGTAAATCTTCATGGCTTCGCCGGAGGTCTCGATTTTGGAGATGACGCCATCGACAAACGTTTTGAACTGCGGATCGTCCTTGCGGAGCATGCAGCCATATGCCTCGAAGGATTGCGGCGTGCCCACAACCACATAATCTTCTGGATGCTTGGCTTTCATGCGCTCGCCGTAGAGAAGAATGTCATCGACCATGAATGCGACCGCGCGGCCTGTCTCCAGATTCATGAACGACTGACCATGTTCGCTGGCGCTGATGATCTTCATCCCCATATTTTTCGTGGTATTCATCTTGCCCAGAAGCTCTTCCGAAGTCGTACCGGCCGTTACGACAACCGTCTTGCCCTTCAGATCCGGAAAGTCCTTGATGCCGGAGGTCTTCTTGGTCAGCAGACGCGTGCCGATCACAAAGTAAGTGTCGGCAAAAGCCACCTGCTTCTGTCGCGTGGTGTTATTCGTGGTCGAACCGCACTCCATGTCGATGGTGCCGTTCTGCAACAGAGTCATGCGGTTCTGCGGGGTGACGGGAATCATGTTTACCTTCAGGTTGGGAAGGTTCAGGTCCTTCTTAATGGCGTCAACAATCTTTACGGCGAAATCCTGAGCGTACCCGACAACATTTTGATTCTGGTCATAATACGAGAAAGGTATTGCCGACTCGCGATGACCGAGCGTGATGCTGTTGGTATCCTTGATCTTTTTCAGCGTCCCAGTGAGTTGCTGCTGGGCCGCAGCGGGCGCGATCAGCATCGCGGAAACGATGACTGCGGAGATCACTCGTGTAATGGACATGTAGCCTCCCTCCAGAGGTGAGAACGGACGAGACCTTCATTTTCGTGGACACACTGCCGACAGAGCGTTCGGAATCTCTCAACTTACGTCAAACGCAGGGCGTCGGCTGACACCACGTCACGCTAACACTCAGGCACATACAAACGTAAATGTAAGCATGTATCGTACTCTCGACTTGGGGCACGTCCAAGTCAAGTTTCTGATCGATGCTATAAGGAAGCCCTATTATAGGCCACCGTCGGCTCCAATAGCACCTGAGTGGGGTGCCGGAGTCCACCTTTCGACCTCCTGAACTGCACATCGTCGGTGGAGACGCAGCCATCTGCCACCGCCCGGATCGGCACCAAGGTGGAGTTAGGTATGGATGCCTTATCGCCGCAGCCTCCTATGCGGGCTGCAGTCCTTCGCCGATGACCGTCATCCACTTGCGCACGCGCCACGATTTGATGAGACCGTTGATAACGTAGGGGTCCCCCTTAGCGAATGCCTCGGCGAACTGCGGCGTCGGACCTCGGAAAACCAGCACGGCGCCGTCTATCGGGTCCGCCAGTGCGCCGGCCAGAACCAACTCTCCGCGCTCGAACGCCCCCATGGCGTGTTTCATGTGCAGTTCGCGGAACGGTGCCCGCTTCTCGACATAACCTTCCACGACTTCGTAAAAGAGGAGGTAATGCATCGTTGGCATCTCCAACTGCTCCTGCGGGTTGAACCTCGGTGCCCGTTAAGCCTGTGAGCGGCGGGGCTCTTTCCCGATTTCAGCATCTCCATCAGTGTTGTGATCGAGGGGGCTTTTTCCAGGTTCCAAATGGTATCGAAAACGCGCTTCTGCTGCGCTTTGGTCAATGAACCTTCGGCGAGCGCCGCGAACTTCTCCTCGACCTCGCGGTCGCTGAGTGGATTGCGGGCATCGCCCTTCGGGTAGTCGAGTTGCTTGTTGAACCGCTTGCCGTTGGTAGCGATGATCGTGACGTTCACGCGCTGCAAAGCCGGAAACACCTTCTCGATCTCCGGATCGCCGGTGACTTCGACTTTGCGAAGCTGGGCGCGGATCTGCGGGTCGTTGATCTTTGCCGTGGTGAACTGCGTCGGCGTGACCTGGCGATCGACGATGGCGGCCGCGACCCCGTAGGGCAACGAGTGGTCGGCCGTCTCCTTGGAATGCGGATCGTACTTGCTGGGGTCGGCCAGAATATCGGCTGCCCGGGCCACCGTGCGGATTTGAACTTTCTCAATCTGGTCCGGCTTGAGGTCGTTCTCCTTTACCAGGTCGAGCACCGCCGAGATGGGGGAATGCGTCAGAGCTTCGGTGGGGAAAAACTTCATGCCGCATTGGGTAATGCGCCACGATTTGCCCAAGCCGTCCGTCAGCACGTTGAGCTTCCAATCTGACGCGATCACCTGAACCAGCCCCTCTTTGCCGTCGATCACATGCTCAGGCCCGGTGTAGCCCTTGGCCGCCAGCAAGGCGGCGAGTACGCCGCTTTCCGTTGCCATCGGGTCCGCCGTGTTCTTCATCATGGTCAGCTTGCCGGCAGTCACCGCGCCGAGAGTACCGCGCGCCGAGCCGGAGATGCCGATGGCGTGCTGAATCTGCTGCCACGGCAGCTGCAACATGCGGCCGGCAACAATGGGCGCAACAAAGGCGGTGAGCATTGCGTGATGCCAGCCGCGCTCGCGAATTCCCGGAAAAGCGCATTCGGCGAAACGCATCTCGAATTCGTGACCGAGCACCAGGCCGACGATCAATTCACGGCCGTCGCTCTTGACACGCTCGCCACAGGCGATAGCGGCGGGAAAGATGTCGGAGGGATGCACCGGGTCCTGTTTCCAGTAGATGTCGTTGTAGTCCATGCAGCGGATCATGAGCGCGTTCACGAATGCCGCATGCACGCAATCGATCTTCTTCCCGGAGCCGATGACGGTCGCAGGACCGGGAGCGGCAATTTCATCGAGCACCTGGAGGGCGATCACCGTGTCATGCTGCTGGTATCCGCCCAGCGCGCAGCCCATGGAATCCAGCAGGAACCGCTTCGCCTGATGGACAGCGTCGGCTGAAAGATCATTGAACTTCACGCCCGCAGCCCAGCGGGACATATCGGCAGTGATGTTCTCTTTTTTGGGGTCCATGGAATCTCCAAACGCCCGGGGGAGCCAGTTCCCACGGGGAAATCCACCCGCTGCGGTGATGGCGCCAATCGCGCCGGCGGTCTTCAGAAAACTTCTGCGATTTCCATTCATGCTCGTGCTCCTGTCGGACGGCAATCAGCCACCGCCCAGGGCGGATATGAGGCCAGAGAATACAGACCAGTGCGCAATTTTTACCAGATTGGCGGCACCAAAACAACAAAAGAGAATGCCGGCAGCCGGGCAAGCACCCATCCGGAAGGGCGCTCCGCGCTTTCAACTTTCCATTCGCCGGGTATCTCGCGAGCAGGCCCCGCATGATATTGTTATGGTTTCGAGAGCTGCACTGTGAAACTGATGGAGGGATTCGATGCCTGAGCCTACCTATGAGGAACTGAAAGCGAAACTGGCGGAACTTGAGACCAAACAGCAAAGAACCGCCACCATCCAATTCAAGGTCAGCGAGAAGGGCGGAGTAAGCGTTTACGGCCTTGGACGCTTTCCAGTGACGCTGTACTACGAACAATGGACCCGGCTGCTCGACGCCAGCCCGCAACTGAAGGAATTTCTGGAAGAGAACAAGTCGAAGCTCAAGTTCAAAACGACAACATAGCGCCGCCCACAACCATCTTGACGACCGCTCACAAGGGAATCGTCTGTTCCGAAGCGGTTAACCGATCCTAATGACCCGCGTACGAAGCGTCTCGAAGGCGGGCGTTCCCAAACCGCGCTCGGCGGCTAGTCTCAGGTAGGGCAACGAATTCAGGTCCAGGTTCCAGTAAGCCTTGGCGGCATAGGCGTCCAGCGCGACCGGGTCGGTCCCGGCCAGCACCGTCTGCTTGAGCACGACATCCTCCAGGTTGCCGCCGGTCGGTCCATTGCGCATGAGCACCCGGTAGGCGTCGATGATCGTCAGCGTCGGACGGATGAAATCCGCAAGATCCACCAGGCTTTCGTGGATGCGCTGATGGAGTTGATGCCTGGGGCCACCCAGAATTCCGTACCAGTTCTTCATTCCCAGAGTCGTGCCGGAGAGGCTGTGATGCTTGGCAATGGGAATGTTGATGATCTTGTCGGCAGCCAGAAACGGTTCCAAAACAGGCCAATTTTGCAACACGTCTCCTTGCAGGTTGACGTCTTTGAATCTTTCGGGCTCCGGCAGTATGACCTCTGCGCCGGCGCGCCGAGCCGCTTCGGCGATCCCCGACCGCTGGAAACAGCGTCTGGCATCGTTGCAGCTCACGTCGGTGACAATGACCTTTTTTGCCCCGGCGTCCCAGCACTGGCGAACCACCTCGGCTACCAGAGACGGATTGGTATTGGCGGCCTGCTCCGCGGTCCGGTCCCAGCCGATGTTTGGCTTGATCACCACGATATCCGCGCGTGAGATGAAGCGGCGAATGCCGCCGAGCTCCTGCAGTGCCCGGCGCACCAATTGCGCGGGGTCGTCGCCCCCTTGTGCAACGATCATCTCCGGCAGTTTCGCGTCCTGGGCGACGGTGTGGCTGCGCTTTGCATTCATCACCAGCGCCTGCTCCGGACGCGTGCTCCGCTGATCGAGCCAGAAGCCCAGGGCAGCGCTTCCCGCGCCGGCGCCGGCGAGGCGTAATAACTTGAGCAGCGCTTCGCGTCGATCCATAACGAGGCTAAACCTCTACCAGGGAAATTCGGTTGGGATCGTTGGTGCCCAGTTGATGCCGCGCGTCAGCCGCCAAGGCGATGAACCGGGGCGCCCTGCCCGCATCCAGCAATGTCTTGAGCCCGCGTTCGGCGCGTTGATGCTCGATGATCTTCCATGCGGTGTAATCGAGCGCGACCGGGTCCCGGGCAATGATGACCCCGTTATGCTTCCAGGTAGTCTCCGGGTCGAAGGTAGGCCCGCCGTCGAAGGATGCGGTGGTCGCGTCGCAGATGGTCAGCCGCATCTTCGTCCGGATCGCCGGCAGCATGTTCAGATCGGCAATGCCGGGAGCGCAGCCGTGGCCGTGCAAGCGGTAAGGGTTGTCGATGACGCCGTACATATTCTTCAGCGCCGCCGTGATTCCGGCATCGCAATGATCTTTCAGGATTGGCACATTGATCAGCACGTCGCAGTTCCGGGTGAGAATCTTTGACAACTTGCTCCGCACCGTGCCAAAAGATTCCGGCTGTTCTTCGTAGCCGAAGGCGTCGGTTCCCACGCAACGCACGCGGTTGGCATCGGACGCCAAGTGGAACCCGGCGCGCTCCAGCTCACTGTTCGTACGGTCCCAGACGATGATGTCTCGCGATGGGATGCCCGCTTGTTGAAGCCTTTCGCAAATGGCTTCGATGACTTCCACGTTGGTCGACAGCCCCCGTCCGGCGATGGTGTTGACCTTGAGCCCGACCTTTTCACCAGGACGCGCCAGCTTCTTCCAGGCTTGCAGAGGATTGTCTAGGCCATAAAACGCCTGCATTCCCCGGTCGAGCAGGTTGAAAACCCGCCCCGAATCGACTTTGGACCCGCTTGCGCGGAGCATGGCATCGCGGGCCACCACGACCCTCGATTTGACTGCCGCGGGTTGCGCCGACAAGGGTCTGACCTCGCCGGCGGCACTCAAGGCGAAGGCTCCAGCTGCACACTTCTTGAGAAAATCCCTGCGGTCCATCGCGACCCTCACTTTTCGAGATGTCTCGCCAGTCCGTGTCCTAATTCGAGAATTCCCTGCTGGACCTCCGGCGATTCGTCGTATGCCATGATTCGGACCAGGTAACGTCCTTTCTGAAGAAGCAGGCTCTGGCCATAGAGACGCGCGCTATCGCCAAGCGAGACCGGCTTGGCGTTTCGCGCCGGCTCCGACTCGAAGATCTTCGCCGCGCCATCGCGATTCGCCATGGTGTAGACATCGACAATGGCTTCGAATTTGTCCTGGTACTTGTAATCGGCAGTGGACGCGCTCTGCACGCCAGCTTTCAAATACTTTTCCGCATCGCCGTCGATGTAGCGCCAGAGATCGGCGGCGGCAAAGGTTCGCGTCTCACCTGTTTTGACCCATCCCGAAATTTCGTTCGAGGCGGGAAACGGCTCGGACTTCGCTGCCGTCTTCCTGATTGCATCCCGCGCCAACGGCGAGCATGAGGATGCAGGCAAGGAGCGGAATTCGCAAACCTCTGCGCAAGCGCATCAATTCGGCCTCCTCTTGCCCCGGTTCAGCAGGATCTGGTTGGTTTGCGAGCGGCTCTCACCGATGCTGGTGACGTAAACCGCCGGGCGGTCCTGCACCGGACACGCGTATTCACACGCGCCGCAGCCCACGCAGAGGCTGGGATCGAGGTAGGGTTGTTTGACCTGCTTAACGTTTCCCTTCGCGTCCACCGCCTCGGCCTGTCGAAGATAAATTGCCTTGGGAGAGGTTGGGCACCACTCTTCGCAGACGATGCACTCGGTAGCCATCGCCCAAGGCAGGCAGCGCCCGCGATCGTAGAAGGCGAGTCCCAGCTTGATCGGTTTGGTATCCGCGCCAAGTTCCACGGTCCAACCTTTTTCCCTGGGCGTAATCTCCCAGATCGCTCCCGTCGGACACACCTGCGAGCAGAGCACGCAACTGGCTTCGCAGTAGCCGGTTCGGGGCACCAGCACCGGCGTCCAGAGGCCTTCCAGTCCAGCCTCCGTCAGCGTCGGATGCAGCGCATTGTTCGGGCAGACCTTCATGCACTCGCCGCAGCGAATGCAGCGTTCGAGAAAGTGTTCCTCATCGAGCGCCCCGGGAGGACGCAACAGGCGCTCATGGCGTTCGACGGCAAATCCGTTGGTGCTGCGCGCCAGCGGCACGATGGCCGCGCCGGCAACCACTCCGCCGAGAAGCTTGCGCCGCCGCAGGTCGGGGCCGTCCACGGAACCGCTTTCGGGAAAAAATTGGAAGGCCAGCGCGTGGTCCGGACACTCGTCGACGCAGTTGAGGCAGAGATGGCACTCGGCCTTGCGCCAGGGGACGCCGCCGATAGGATCGTCGCCACCCTGGCAATGCATCAGGCAGCGGTTGCAGTCATTGCAGTGCTCAGCCTTTTTCGAGAGGCCAAGGACCGACCAGCGCGACATGACGCCCAGCAGCGCGCCAAGCGGGCACAGCGCGCGACACCAGAAACGCGACACGCGAAGATTGAGCGCCATCAGAAAAATGAAGATCAGCCCGAGCGAAATCCCCTGCCGGAAATACGGCTGCTTGAAGCTGAGCACCAAGGCGCCGAAGATGAAGTGCAGGATGCTGCCCGTCGTCTGCACCACTCCGAAGCGGCTGTGCTCAAGCGCGTGCAGACCCGCCGTCAGCGCGTAATTCAGCCCCGGCAGAATCGACAGCCCCAGCGAACGCACCAGCAGCGCAAGCGGATCGAACCATCCGGCGATCCCCGTGCCGAAAGCGGCTGCAACCAGCACGACCACCAGGATGTAGTACTTTGCGGTTTGCCAGCGTTTGTAGCGGTTCGACTCAATCAACTGCTTGCCGCGCTTGCGCTCCGACTTCAGGGCTGCTAAAGAAGTGATTGACGGAGCCCATGGGGCAGATCCAGCCGCAGAAAAAGCGTCCCAGAAACAGAGTCGGAATCAGGACGATCAGACTCCACAGAAGTCCGTGATAGAGCGAATGCGTGGCCAGCGCATTCGAGAGCGCCACCAGTGGATCAATCTGGAAAAACAGGCGAACCGGGTAAGGGAGCGCCATGTCGCTCCCGGAGGCATGCAGAGACCCTCGCAACTCCGTCCGCAGCAGGAGAAACAGAAAAAGCAGGAAGAACACGACCTGCGAAATCCGTCTTAGCCGTACGGGCTTCACCAAGCGCACTCCTCAATCCTTCCCGGCCGCACGTGAGGAAGGCAAAACCGCGATCCGCCGGAACCTGGCCCGACGAGCGGCGGCCACTTGAGGATGTTCCGCCAATTTGCCCTTCGCATGCTGTGAGCAAGATCACTAACCAACTGAACCGGTTTCAGAGTAGATGTACGCCGGTACTGCTCTAATTCGCGCTTGCGGGATGCAGCTTCTTTACCAGGTTCGCGACATTGGCGGCGAAATGCCGTATGGTTGCGAGGCCTTCTTCATCGTTGAGCGCCTCTCCCGGCATCCGGCCGAACACCATGTTCCAATAGGTCGATCCCGGCACGATCATATCGTTGATCAGGAAAAACATCAGCATTTCCTGCAGGGTGAGCGTCTGCCCACCACGGCGCGCGACCGCAATCGGCCCGCCGACCTTGCCGGCGAGAAAGCTGCCGTTGTTCCGGGAAACGTAGCCGATCCGCTGCAAAGCGCACATCACGTCGCCCCGGGCGGTTCCGAAGTAGACCGGAGTACCCACGATCAAACCTTCGGCTTGCTTGATCTTCCCAATGATCTCGTTGAGTCCGTCGTCGAGACCGCACTCGCCTGTCTTGGAACACTTCATGCAGGCGATGCACGCCTCGATCTTCTTGCCTGCAAATGAAACAATCTCGGTCTCCACGCCAGCCTCTTGAATGACCTTGACGCACTCTTGCAACAGTTGCGCGGTGTTGCCGTTTGGTTTGGGGCTGCCGCTGATTAAAAGGACCTTCATGCCTGCTCCTAAATATTGGTTTCAGAACAGATGCATCCCGGAGCGATCAACCTTCACGGGCGCACCTTTGCGAAACCGGTCTGGACCGCTTGAAATCGCCGGATCGCCGGCGGCGCAGTCTTGAATGGATAGATAGCAGTATTCTGACATGAACCGCACGGCGCACACACGGAATTCTTTCAGTGGGGGCCGGATTTCAGACGAGAAATCATTCCGCGTCAGTTCTTCGTTCCCACATTTGCCAACGGATGGCCAATGTGGGCCACCGGTCAAGACTTGGGCTGGATGGAAACCAGTTCCACCTCGAAAATGAGTGTGGAGTCCGGCGGAATGTCAGCGCCGGCGCCGCCTTCACCGTAAGCAAGTGCGGATGGAATGAACAATTGCCACTTCGATCCGACCGGCATGAGTTGAAGCGCTTCGGTCCATCCCTTGATGACCCGATTGACCGGGAAAGTCGCCGGCTGGTTTCGCTTAAACGAGCTGTCGAATTCCTTGCCGTCGATCAGCGTGCCGCGGTACTGGCAGACGACGGTATCTTCGGCGGTGGGCTTCTTCCCGTCCCCGGCCTTCAGTATCTTGTACTGTAATCCGCTGGGCAGCGTCACCACTCCTTCTTTCTTTTTGTTCTCGGCCAGGAACGTCTCACCCGCCTGCTTGTTCTTCTCCGCGATCTCCTTCATGGCCTTGGCCTGCTTGGCCCTCATCTCATTTTGCAGGTCAGTGAGGGCGGCGCGGACCTCTTCTTCGCTCATCAGGGTCTTGTTGCCGGCCAACGCGTCCTTGAACCCCTGGACGAATAGAGCAGGGTCCACCTCCAGCGATTGCTGCCGCATCTGACGGCCGATATTCGACCCCAAAGCATAGCTACGCTTTTCCACCGGGGTTTTGAGCGCGGGGGTATCCTGCGCGGCGGCGGCCCCGACCATCAGGATTATCATTGCAACCACAAACATCCACAACTTAACTCGCCATTTCATTGCGGCTCCTTTCGCTATCAGGCACTTTCGCACATTTAGAGGGAAGATGGCAAAGACCTGTGGACAAAATTCTTTCGAGTTGTTTTCGATGCCGGTGCGGTTATCGTTGGCTCCAGGTGCGGCCGCCGTCGGCGGTGGTCCAGGTGGTGGCATTGTCTGCGCCGACCGTGCCGTGGAGCGCATCGTCAAATGTAATCCGCGTGATGACTGGAGCTGCCGGTCCGCTGATTGGCAGCGCGACTCGGGTCCAACTCGCACCGCTATCGGTAGAGTGAAACAGATTAGCCTCGGAGCCGCCGGCCCACACGTCTTTGCCGACAACCGCGACTGCGTGGAATTGCGCGTGCGCCGAAGCGAGCACGGTTTGCCAATCGCTCCCCGCAATCGCGCGCTGCAACTCGCCCGCAGGTGAAATTCGCCAACGTGGACGCGGCGTCGCGGCCGACGCCTGGCGCTGCGCTTGGCTGGCGGTGCCCATCGCCTTCATGGTTTGCGAGCGTGCTGCCAGGGAATCGCTCTGGTAGGCTCCGCTTGCAGACGGCGCCGACTGAGCACGGGAGCCCGCCTCGCGGTTAGCTGCGGGCGGTGGTGCCCCAATCATCCCACTGAGCGGGGCTCGCTGGGGAGCCCGATCAGCCGTCGAGGGCGATGCGGCTTGAGCACCCGCTTGGCTGCCACCGGCAACGAAATCAGGCGCATTCTTTGCCAATGAAGATGAAGAAACGGTGGCCTTCTGCCGTGGCGGTGCTGTTTGCTGGTTGGGCACTGCCGTGGCGGTCGCGGCTTCGGGCGGCCTGGCAGCGGCTTTGGCCTTGTCGGAAAGGGGAGCCGTTTTCTTCGCCTGCTTCGCCGGGAGATTGGCGGTTGGGGCGGGCGCCGCGGGCGTCAGGGAATCAACCACCGGGGCGCCGGCGTTGCTGCGCGTTGTCGACAGTTTGGCTTGCTCCGAGCCGTGGTGTTGGGCCTGGTAGATTATGCCAACGCTTCCCAAAACGACGACGGTCGTGGCAACAGCGGCCCAGTTCAGAGTTCCTGATTTGGGGTTCAGCCAGCGCCGCCAACCGGAAGCCGCTGGAACTACAACCCGCTGCGTACTCTCGGGCACAGGGAGCGAGAGGCGCATTACCTCCCGGCAGTGCGCGCAGGCAGCAAAGTGGGCGAGCAGGTGCTCACGCTCGCGTGCGGTCACCGCGCCTTCATGGAAGGCCGTCAGCAGGTCCGCATCCGGGTGCGGCCCGGCGGCTTGCCTGAGTTCTTCCAGCGCTTGCTTCACCGGCTTTGGCAGTGGTTCCATCACGGTTTGGAATCGTCTCCTTTATAGAACGGGCGGAGGACGTTTTCTTGCTCTAAAACGTCTTCACGTTCAATATTCCCGCCTAGCCTCTGGTCAATCGTTTTCCGTACATCGATTTTGAGATCGCCGACATCGGCGTCGTTCATGCACTCGTCCGCCTGCCTAGGACTCATGCCTTGGGCAACCAGTTGGCTGCGAATGCTCTTCCGCAGGGCTTTGGTCAGGCGGTCGAGCTTACGGCTGATGGTGGACTCGTGTACCCGGAGTTGGCCGGCGATCTCTGCCAGGGTTTGCCCGTCGAGAAAGTAGGCGGCGAGCAGAAACTTTTCTTCGGCAGCGAGTGTGGCGAGCGCCGATGCTGTTGCCCTTTCCAGTCGCACGTCGGGCCCAGCGTTCGATACCGGTCGGTGCCGCCGCGAATGCGACACCGGATTCGATCTGCTCCTCCAGACTGACCGTACGCTTCTGTTCCCGATACCGATTTACATATTCCTGCGCAAGCACCGTCCGCAGCCAGCCTTCCAGCGAGCCACGTCCCATGTAGTAATTCAACCGGCTAACGCGTGCCCCATCCGCGGAGGGCAGCCCATAGAGATTCGCGTAGAGTCCGTCGGCCAACTCGCGCGCGGTGGCTTCGTCGTGGGCGATGCCGAGGGCAGCCTCATAGAGCTTGGCTCGGTAGCGGTTCAGAAATTCGTCCCATGCCGCCGCATTGCCAGCGGCGCACGCCCGAGCCAGCGCTAACTCCTCGACCCGCAGGAGTGCAACCAACGCAAGCGATTCCGCGTCGTCCGCGCCGCTTGCGTACTTCGCCAAAACCTCGGCGATGATGCCGGCAAACTGCTGCGCGGACAACGCAAAACGGGAGGCATTTTCCGGCGCGTACAAGCGAAGCGCGGCTTCCTCCACCGCCGGGGAAAGCACGGCCTCGCGGCGGTCCGGCGATGCGGCACCGTCGAGCGGGGCGGAGTGAACGCCGGCCGGATTGACGTCCGGGGACATGAGTACGGATGCTATCAAAATTTCTGGAAGATTCCGCGCAAGAAAACAAAACGTGCGCGTTCTTAGGATGAAGCCAAAAAAGGAGGCCCTATGGCCAGGCGCACGCTACTTGAGCATTTCCAGAGCTGGTGCATTTCGAAACATCATTGCCGGACTTTAACGCCCGGTTCTTTTCTGAGACATAGCTTCCGCGAATCCGGGCTGGTCGCGATTCTGTTGTTGATTTCAATGACCTGCCTGCAGGTTGCGGGACAGCGCAAGGATGGACACGGGCAGCGCTCATATTCGCCGGGAGCCGCCGACTACAGCGTGTTGGAGCCGATCACGAGCGGCAATCTGACGATCTTCCCGGTAACGGCGGAGATCAACCATGAAACCTCGCGATTCATCACCCTAGATGAAGGCGTTCGCGCGGGAACGGTTGTCGTGACCGAGCAAGGGCAAGTGGCAGGCATGGTCCGTCCGGGATCGGTACGACCCGTGCGCGGCGCTGCGGAGGTCAACCGGCTCGCGCTTTACAACAAATCAGGCCGCCCGTTGCTTCTGCTGGCCGGAGAGATTGTTACCGGCGGGAAACAAGATCGAGTCATCGGGGCAGATCGGATCGTACCATCCGGTCCGGACGCGATAGACCTCGGCGTCTTCTGCGTTGAACCGGGCCGATGGGTTGGCAGCAGCAACAACTTCGGTTCGATGAAGTCGCAAATGGCGCAACCCAGCGTCCGGCGCCCGGCGATGGCCGCAAAGAATCAGGCAATGGTGTGGGATCAGGTCCGCGAAAAAGCCGGCCGTATGAGCGCCAGCGTCCCGACGGCTCCCGCGTTAGCCGGCACGACCTCTTACGCCAAGGTCATGGCGGACGATGCCGTGCAGGAGACGGTGGACCGTGTGGCAGCTCCCATCACACACAATTACGAAGCGGTGCTGCGCCACCTGAAGCAGAAGAAAGCCGTCGGAGTCGTCGTAGCTGTCAATGGCGAAGTCATGTGGGCTGACATCTTCGGCAGCACCGAGCTGCTCGAAAAATACTGGCCCAAACTGGTTCGCTCCTACGCCGCCGAGGCGGTTACCTCCAATGCCGGCAAAGTCTCGCATCCGATGGTGAGCGCAAATAGCGCACAGCAATTCATCGACGAACTGGGCGGCGAGAAGGAAGTGGCTGAGACGAATGCCGGGGTGTTCCGAAGGGCAGAAATCACGAGCGACGGCTACAAGGTTTTCACCCTTACCTCGCTGCTTCCGAAGATGAACTTCGAAGTCCACATCACCAAGATGAATGACCACCGGGAAACACGCGCACGAATCCAGGTCAGGTGAATGAACGCTGATGTTCGGTGCGGTCAATGAAAGTGAATGCACCCTCCGCTTCCCAATTGGCTCGAAGGTGTACCCGCAATCACCCTGGCGAGCGCTGCTCGCCGGGGTCCCGGCGGGCAAACGCGGGGCACTATCGAGCCCGCTATTCCCGGTGAATCCATGTGCTCTCGGGAGGGCTGCCGCTCTGGTTCACGCGGGCGATTCACTGCGGATGGAAATGCCGCTGCCGCTCTGGTTTCCGCTTGAGTCAGCTCTGCATTCACGCTAGGCTGCACGCTTCGTTTGCTTGACGTCGAAACAACATCTTTGCCAACCCTCGATTCCGGCAAGCGCGAGCGCAAGATTGCCGGGACGCCAGCGAAAGGAGCTGCTTATGTTTACCCGCATCGTTGACTGCACATGCAAACCGGGCAAAGCGAAAGATCTATGCCAGACGATTGAAGGAAAAGTGCTGCCCACCATGAGGAAGCTGCAAGGCTTTAAGGACGAGATCCTACTGATCTCGCAATCCGATTCGGACCGCGTGCTGGCGATAAGTTTCTGGAACACCCGTCAGGACGCCGAGCGCTACCATCGCGAACAATTCCCCACAAATAGTCGAGACGGTTCGCAGTTTGTGCGAGTCCGATCCCGAGGTCGAGACCTACGATCTTGCGCTTTCCACCTCGCACCAGATCACTACCAAGGCCGCATAATCGACGACGATCCGTCGCCAAACAACCGGGGCCACGCCGTGCGCGTGGCCTTTCCTTTGTGACGCGTCCCAGACGCGGAACCAACACTGACATCAGCTTATGCGGCGTTGTAATTGCGAAGCGGTGGGCCGCGAGAGCAGAATAGGCCGGGCAGCACTGGGGGCACGTCACATTTCCGCAAACCAAACCAACCCGTCGCCATCGCCGGAACTACGGGCCATGCTCCAGACCGGGGAGGGCCGCACGCAGGTGCTCTCCGCCTGGCAGCAAGTGGCGGAGTTGCACCGGCATGAAGACAAGTTGCTGAACAATCGTCTGCAAACCTTCCTGGTTTCAACCGCTGTGCTGGTCGCCGCCTTTTCGCAATTCCACGAGCCGGAGCTGAAGTCGTTATTGATCCGTGTGCTGATTTCCTTGGTTGGATTCTCGCTGGCGCTGGTCACTCTGTACGTCCTGTGGAGGACATTGCGCGCGATTGAATGGTATCTGGGAATGCTTCTGGAGCTCGATCAGCTATTGTTTCCGCCGGAGCTGCAGCCCTACAGCAGACGCCGGCGCGAGATGCCCTTGCGAACCCCGCTCAATAAGATACAGGGGCTTTGGATTCCAGCGGCTGTCGCCGTCCTCTGGCTGGTGCTGGTCGGACTGACGTTTGCCCTTCCCTCGAAGCCCTGAACCCAAAATCCTCTCGACGGGTAAACCGAACGCATTTCGTTGATCGCGTCAAAAAAGATCGCGCCTTCGCCGCAGCCCCATCGCCGAAACCGCCAACACGATGGAGCACAGTGCAATTGGAACAAATGCCAAGCGAGGATTTCCCCCCAGATCCCATAGGGCGCCGCTGACGAGAGCGACAATGACCGCTCCCCCGTAGCTCACGGTGAACATTGCCGCCGAGGTGCGGCCAACATCCTCGGGCGCGCACAGCAGCGCCGGCAGGCTCAGTCCCAGTATCAGGGCCGAACCGCTGCAGAAGCTCAACAGCGCGGCCCACACGACCGTCCACTTGCCGACGGCGAAAACGAGGCCGAGGACGCTGACGAGTCCAAGCGACCCAGCGGCGATATAGGGCCACGCGCGCCGTTCCAGCCTGCCGGCGAAGATCAGCAGCAGAAACGAGCCGGGAATCTGCCCGAAATTCAGCGCTGTCACCGCCCTGCTCACCAGGTCCGGGCGTGCGGCGTCCACCAGATACACGGGAAGAAACGCGTTGGCAGTGAAGTAAGCCGCATTGATGCTGCCAAACATGATCCCCAGCCGCCAGACCAGGCTGTTTCTCCAGTCCGGCCACCACTTTGCCCGTCCGGTCGAAGAGGTGTCTCCGGCGGTCACTTGATCGGGCGTGCCCGCTTGGCGCGGTGCCAGGAATGCAATGACGACCGCCGTCAAGCCCACCGGGACCGACCAGATTGCCAGAGACAGCCGCCAGTTGCCATGCAGCCAAGGCAGAAGCAGTGGGAGGGTGACAAGTGTGGGCAGCAGCTGGCCCATCATAAGTCCGTTCGAATAGGTTGCCGTCCCAAAGCCGACGCGAGCAGGCATCCACTGGCGCACAATGACCGGCATCGACGGTTGAATGATGGCTACGCCGCAACCCATGACTGCGGTGGCAGCGAACAGAGTTGCCGCGTTCGGGCTCACGCCGCGCAGTGCAGTACCGAGCGCTACGGTCAGCAGTCCTCCCACGAGCGTCGGCAGGGTTCCCAGACGGGCGATCAGCAGCGAGCCGGGTAGAGCCGCCAGGGAGAACAACGCCACCGGCAGGCTTATCAGCAGACCAACCGCGGTTGCCGACAGATGCAGATCAGAGCGAATCAGCGGCAGCAGGGGCGGGACGGCCAGAATGGTGAGCCGCAGGCACGCGCCGGAGAGCCAAAGCACTCCGAGGGTAATCAGAGCATTTTTTGATGTCTGGACCTTCATCTTGCCATTCGTGAAACGCCTTGCGAGATGCCGGAAAATCTATTCTAGCGAATCGAGTTCTGGCGACGGTCGAACGAAAGGAATATCAAATCATCCACAGAAATAGTGCAGAGTCATTGCCGCCAAATCTGACACCTTAGAAACCACTCTAAGGTGACATAAATCCGTGGCGAGAACAACCAGAGCCGCTGGATTCAAATCTAACTTCAAACAGAATGTGGGCTGGCTTTGGCGCCATTCCCGCGGCATCTCTCCCCCAGGTGTTGCTCAGTGGCTACCGCACAGATCCTCAGCGAACTCGATCAGGCTGCGATGATGCGCTGCGCACTTACGGTGCAGCCAAGGCTTCGCGGAATCGCCGTGGCCACGCGGAGCGGCGCGATAGGGCTGATGTTGTTCTTCTCGCTCATGCTGCCAATTGCGCAACGGACGGTCGCCGTGCTGCTTGCCTGCACGTTTGCCATCTATCTGCTCTACGTCTTCCACCAGGAGCAGCGGCTGGCTTCGGACTTCAGGGTGGCGCTGGCGGAGGTGAATGCTTTGCGGCGTTTTGCCCCCTCCGAGGGATTTGAGTCCTGCATCGAGTACAACTTCGCGGCGCAGAATGGCAGAGAGTATCGCGGGCGTTCGCGGGGTGTACGGAGACGGCTGCCCCCGCCGCAGTGGCTGGTTCCGGTGGCCTACAATCCCGCTGCTCCGGACGAGAATCAGCCCTTCGCTACCTTCTGGTTTTTTCAGTTCGACTATGACGGAACCGAGCTGCTGTAGGGAGTCGCTCTAAACATTCCGCGCTCAGGCGCCTTGGAACGGCTTCAACGCGGCCGTCCTCCTCTCGAAACCTGTGTAGCATAGAGTAATCACGGGTTCGTGCTGTATGTTCCAGTACATACCTCCCTAAACGCTGAAATGGGCCTGCTGAATTTCCATAATGCTCTCATTCTGTTTGTCGCCGCCATTGTGGCGGGGATCATCAATTCCGTTGCCGGAGGCGGCAGCTTTGTTACCTTTCCAACCCTGCTGCTGACCGGGGTTCCGCCCATCCAGGCCAATGCCACCAATACGCTGGCGCTGATTCCGGGAGCGATCGCCAGTGCCGGAGCCTACCGCCGCGAATACGCCAAGGAGCCGTGGCAGACGATCGTTCCGCTGGTCGGCACCGGTGTGGCGGGCTCGCTGCTTGGCGCGCTGGTTTTGTTGCACACACCGCAGCAGACGTTTCTGCGGCTGATTCCCTACCTGCTGGGCGGCGCCACCATACTGTTCATGGTCAGCGCACGGATTTCGCGTTGGGTGCGCAGTCGCTCGGGCCGCGGCGGCAAGCGTACGCTGTGGGGCTGGATCTGGACGCTCGGCCTGGCCATGTGCATTGCGGTCTACATAGGTTATTTTGGCGCCGGCGCCGGCATTCTGACGCTGGCGCTGCTGGCGCTGATCGGCATCGAGAGCATTCACACCATGAACGCCTACAAGGCGCTGCTGGTGGGCATCGGCAACATCATTGCAATGGTTGCTTTCGTCGCTGCCGGAATGATCTACTGGGCGCAGGCGGCGATCATGCTGTTCGGCGCCACGCTGGGCGGATACTTTGGTGGATACTTCGCGCAGCAGGTGGCCCCCAAGTACGTGCGCTATATGGTGATCGCCACCGGCTGGGCCATGACGCTGTACTTTTTCTGGAAATACGGCTTCTGAAAGGCAGACAACCGCCCTGCTGTGCTGCCGGCCATCAAACTCGTCGGCAGACGTGCGCTCACCGACACTGAGAACATTCCTGATGCTCTTCACTTTTATAGGCTTTGCCGCCGGCACGCTGACGACGCTGGCTTTCCTGCCGCAGGTGTTGCACACCTATCGCTCGAAATCCGTTGACGGTCTTTCCTACACTACGTTGGTCACTTTCAGCGTGGGCGTGTTGCTGTGGTTTATCTATGGCGTTTACCTGCGTTCCTGGCCGATGATCCTGGCCAACGGGTTGACCCTTGTGCTTCAACTTCCACTGCTGTTGATGAAACTGCGTTACGGCAGGCGCGGCGCGTGAGCCACGATACCGGGTCGGGATGGCCGGCAATCGGTTGAAAAAGATGTTCCAGAGCGGTTTCAGGGCGGGTGAACCGGAGCTGGACTTCGGAGGATTTACTTCTCGCGAAACTGATCTGGCAGCTTTGGTTTGACGCTGGCGGCTGTTGCACGCTAAAATTATTTGGTTTGCCTGTACTGCCAAGCCCTGTCTGGGGCACCCGAAGCTTGCCGTTTCGGCCCTTCAAGAGTGGATGCGCTCGGAGCCTCCGGCAATTTGACGCCGGTCGCAGGTGGGTCCCTTCTCCGGGAAGTGCAAGCGTATAGAGGATTTCAGGAAGCTTCGCAGGCTTTCGCCTCGGAGTGGGAAGAATACTGGAGGTAGCGTTATGTACGCGGTTATCCGCGCCGGGGGGAAACAGTATCGCGTCTCGCCCGGAGACGTTTTGAAAATCGAGAAGTCGGTTGCCGGCGAGCAGGGCATCGACTTCGAAGTGCTGGCCGTAAGCGGCGAAGAAGGCAAGATCGTGAAGTCGGAAAACGCCAAGGTTACCGGTCAAGTGATTGGTGAGGGCCGCGCCGACAAAATCCTGGTCTTTCACTTCAAACGCAAAAAGCAATACAAAAAGCTAAACGGACATCGACAGGGCTTTACCGAGGTTCGCATTGCCGAAATCAGCTTTGACGGGCAGAAGTTCTCTGCTCCGGAACTGCCGGCCAAAGCGGAGAAAAAGGTGAAGGCCGTGGCTCCCAAGAAGACCGGGCGCACCAAGGCAGCAACAAAATCCAGCGATTAATGCGCCCTCTCGTGCGACCTCGCCGAGGTGTATCGGCGGCGGCGCGCGGGTGCTGGCGCACACGAGAGTTGAGTTATGGCACATAAAAAAGGTTTAGGAAGCTCAAGGAACGGACGCGACTCCAACGCGCAACGGCTTGGCGTGAAAGCCTTCGGCGGGCAGGTCGTCAGTGGCGGCACCATCATCGTTCGGCAGCGCGGCACGCGCATCAAACCGGGACTCAACGTCGGCCGGGGCAAAGACGATACGCTGTTTGCCAAGATGGACGGGCGAGTGAAGTTCGCCGATCGCGGCAGGCTGGGCAAGTTCGTGGCAGTGGAAGCGGTCGAGGCTTGATCTGCCGGTAGGGTGTGGTCCGATTTTGATTTAGCCGGATCGGCCCCACATTCTTGCCGTAACTTTTCGGTTACTTGCCTCTGGCGACAGGTGTGGTACTCTACCGCTCATCTCGCAGGGTCAAAGTATCCGGGTGCAGGGTGGCTGCATCTCAATATTAGGGAAATGGTGTGAGATGACATTTGCAGAGAAGCAGATCATCACAAAAATGAAGGAGATTTCGCGAGAACGGCCGGAGACCGCCACGCCTTCACTTGACTTCGTTCGTGACTGGGCATATGGAAATGCCGGCATTGAAGATGAGCGGATAACATTGGAGCAGGTGGAGCAGGTGATAGGCTCAAAGGAGTAAGCCGCTCTTCCATTCCGCTTCGGCCGGTCATCCGGCCCCTTGGCTGTATGGCTAAGCGGACACTGAAATAAAACTATCCAAAGTATCCAAACTCACCACCGACAGGGGAAAGCAGCAGCTACTCTGCCCTTGGACCCGAGGCAGGAGCGCAATATGGCGAATGACAAACTGCTGTGTCGGCCTGAAGAAAAGGCAAACCGCGAAATAGCAAACCAGGCAAGAGTCGCAGAATACCTCTCGGAATTCGTACAGAGCGCAGCAATGCGGGCTACCGAAGGCGTATTTTGGCTTATCGGTACAACTGAAGCCTCGTCATACGAGGCTTTTTTACTTTCCTCGGCGCAAGGTTCCGGGGCCGGAGATGGGCCGCGTAAAGCGAGAGGGAAAAGATCGCAATGTTCGTCGATGAAGCCCGAATACGAGTGGCCTCCGGTGCAGGCGGCAACGGCTGTCTGGCTTTTCGCCGCGAAAAGTTTGTACCGCGCGGCGGTCCTTCGGGCGGCGATGGCGGGCGCGGCGGCGATGTCCTGATGGAAGCCAGCGAGAAGCACAACACGCTTGTGCACTTTCGCTTCAACCCGGAGTACAAAGCGCAGCGAGGACGGCACGGCGAGGGCTCGGACAGAACCGGAGCCGAAGGCAAAGGCATCGTGCTGAAGGTTCCGGTTGGCACCATCGTTTACGACGACGAGACGGGCGCGCTGGTACATGATTTTTCCGTGCCGGGCGAAAGCATCGTGATTGCCCGCGGAGGCCGTGGAGGACGCGGTAACGCGCGTTTCGCCACTTCGACGCACCAGGCTCCGCGTGAGTTTGAGACTGGCCGTCCGGGTGAAGAGCGGGTGTTGCGACTGGAGCTGAAACTGCTCGCCGATGTAGGTCTGGTCGGCTATCCCAATGCCGGCAAATCGACTTTGATTTCGCGGATTTCCGCGGCGCGGCCCAAGATCGCCGACTATCCGTTTACCACGCTCCAGCCGAATCTTGGGGTGGTAGCGCTGGGCGAGGAGCCGGATCTGGTCAGCTTCGTGGTGGCCGATATCCCCGGACTCATTGAAGGCGCCAGCCACGGCGCGGGTCTGGGAATTCAATTCCTGAGGCACGTGGAGCGCACGCGGCTGCTGGTGCACCTGATCGACGTCTCCGACGCCAGCGGGCGGCCCGACCCGGTGCAAGACTACGAAGTCATCATGGAGGAGTTGGCAAACTTTGGCGCAGGTCTGGAACGGAAGCCAATGATCGTGGTGGCCTCCAAGATCGACGCCGCCAACGCCGAGAAGCTCGCCAAGCTGAAGCGCTTCGCCAAGCGCAAGAAACTGGCCATTTATGAGATTTCCGCTGTGACAGGCAGTGGCATCAATGCGCTGGAATGGGCGATGGCCAACCGCGTCAACGAGGTTCGCCGTGCGAGTTCCGCGACGGAAGCCGAGTATGCGGTGGATCTTGTAGAGCCTGTCCGGACGAGGGCGAAAGCCACGCGGCGGGCACGCAGCCTGTCGAAAGATTTATCCCGTCAGGAAAAGAGCGCGGCAAAAGCCGCACCCCGGACGAAAGGCGTAACCACGCCGGGGCGGAGCGCGGCGAAGAGCGCGGCTCCCAAGCGGCGAAAGCGGCCTAATCTCACTCGGGGTCGTTGACCCGGTTTCACATTCCGCAAATCTCCATTGGTCATTCTTAGTCAGACGAGGCACATCTGAAGTATTCTGATAGGCCGATGAAGTATGCTGTAGACCGGAGCTTGACGAGGTATTTGCCCGAGCACTCATGAACATCGCACTCTACGGCGGTACCTTCGATCCGGTGCATCTGGGGCATGTTGCCGTGGCGCGAGCCGCGGCGGAGCGGTTCGATCTTGGCCGGGTTTACTTTGTGCCCGCCGATATTTCCCCGCACAAGCAGAAGCAGCCCCCGACCGCCTACTATCATCGCTATGCCATGCTGGCCTTGGCCCTTGCCGGAGAGAAGACCTTGTTGCCCTCGCTGCTGGAAGCGCCGGAGATCGTGCAGGCCGAGGGCAAGCTCGCCAGCTACTCGGTCGATACGGTGCGCCGCTTCCGCCAACGACTGGGCAAACGAGATAAGCTTTTTTTTCTGATCGGAATCGATGCCTTTCAGGACATTGCCAAATGGCACGATCCGGCGGCTTTGCTGCGCGAGTGCGAGTTCATTGTCGCCAGCCGGCCCGGCTTTTCGCTTGCCGAGGCGGCGATGGCGTTGCCGGAGGAGATCAGGCCGAAGGAAGATATCACGAAACTTTTCCAGCAGCGTGAGGTATCCGGCCCGCTGGTGCTTTCCGGCGCGGTCATCCACTTTCTGGGGGGGATCTATAAGCCTGAGTCGTCGACCCAGGTGCGCAACGCCGTGCGAGGCAGCCGCAGCCTGACTCGACTGGTCTCCGAACCGGTTGCCGATTACATCCGCAAGATGCATTTGTACCGTGGGCAACGACCGGAGCTTGGCAATCCGGAGCTGCCAGCGCCCCACACGTCCCACGCACATCATGAGGCGCCGGAGACTGCACCGGCCGGGAGCCTGCATTCGCCGCCGGTGGCGATGAAAACCCGGCATTAGCTGACGATTGAGGTTGACTCCGAAGCACAGGCGTTGTAGAGATACCAGAACCGAAACAATGAACAAACTCGACATCAAGCAACAGGTTTTGATCGCACTCCTGGCCGCCAAAAGCAAAAAGGCCGAAGACATCACCGTACTCGAACTTGGCAAGGAATCCAGCGCCTTCACCGACTATTTCCTGATCTGCAGCGGCAGCAATCCGCGGCAGGTGCAGGCCATTGCCGAGGAAGTGGACCAGAGTCTCTCGCAAGAAGGGCTCGAGCCAAACCATCGCGAGGGGTTCGACCAGGCGGAGTGGATACTGCTCGACTACGTTGACTTCGTGGTCCACATCTTCTCGAGGAAGTCGCGCGGCTTTTACGATTTGGAGCGGCTGTGGAAATCCGCTAAGCAGGTTGACGAAAGCCATCTGAAGGCCCGCGCACCGGCCAAGGCTCCGGCGAAGAAGGCGAAGAAGAAGGTCGCGGCAAAAAAGACGGCTGCGAAGCGCACGGCGGCCAAGCGTGCCGGCATCAAGACGGCGGCCAAGAAAGCGACGCCGCGACGGCCGCGCACCCGGTGAAGCTGCGAATTGGATGGATAGGCAAGACCAAAGAGCCATCCATTGAGGCGCTGACAAATGAGTACGTGCGGCGCCTGCGCGGATATATTGCAGCCGAAGTCAGCGAGTTCGCCTCTGAAGAAGCAATGCTGAAAACCCTGGGCAAGAGCTCGCGGGTACCGCCCGTGCTGGTGTTGCTGGACAGGCAGGGCAGGCAACTCGCAAGCGAGCGGATTGCCGAACTGATCGGCGACTACCAGGACGGCGGCACACAGGAACTGGTCTTCGCCATTGGTCCAGCCGACGGTTGGAGCCACACCGCACTGACGGCCGCCGACTTCAAGCTTTCCTTTGGCCCCATCACTTTGCCGCACGAACTGGCGCGTCTGGTTCTGGCAGAGCAGTTGTATCGGGCGTTCACGATTCTAAACAAACATCCGTATCATTGCGGGCACTGAGCTGCGGCTCACGGCCCCCGCGATATATTTTCTGCGGCTGGTCTACAATTCTGAATGCACCCGGCGCTTGCTGCGCTGTGTGGGTTAAACCGACAACGGTGGGAGCCGAATGAACGACGTTCGACGCGGATTGATCATCGTGAACACAGGCCCGGGCAAGGGCAAAACCACGGCGGCCATGGGCACGGCGTTGCGCGCCCTTGGCAACGGCATGCGCGTGCTCATGCTTCAGTTCCTGAAAGGGTCGTGGCACTACGGCGAACTGGATGCGGCGGAAGCCTTCGGCGACCGCTTCGTAATGAAGCAAATGGGCCGCGGCTTTGTGAAGGTGGGCGGCGCGGAAACAGATCCAGAAGACATTCGCATGGTCGAGGAGGCCTGGCAGGAAGCTGAGAAGGCGATTCTTTCGGGCGAGTGGGATCTGATAATCCTCGACGAGATCAATTACGCCATCAGCTACAAGATGCTTGATCCCGCGAAAGTGGTGGAAGTGCTGAAGCGTAAACCGGAGATGGTGCACGTCATCTTGACGGGCCGCAGCGCACATCCGACAATTGTTGATCTGGCGGATACGGTGACCGAGATGCGCGAGGTGAAGCACGCCTACCAAAAGGGCATCATGGCGCAACGGGGAATTGAGTATTAGAGCGGATTGGTCAACCAACAACGAAGAACCGGGAATTTTCTTTTATGAGCTGGTTTAGGCGGCAGACTACACAACCGTTGGAGGCGTCGGGCACCAAGACAGTCAAGACCGAAGGGCTGTGGGTGAAGTGCGAGGGGTGCCGCCAGATCATCTGGAAGAAAGATCTGGAGGAGAATTTCAACGTTTGCCCGAAGTGCAACAAACATTTCCGCATCGACGTCAAGGCGCGTTTGGCGCAGTTGTTCGATGACGGCAAGTACGAGGAGTTCAGCACCAATCTGGTTTCGACCGACCCGCTGAAGTTCACCGACCTGAAGCCCTATGCGGCGCGCCTGAAGCAGGCGCAGAAAGATACGGGGCTGAACGATGCGATCATCAACGCGCGCGGCTTGCTCAAGGGCCGCCCGGTGATCGTCAGCGCCATGGCTTACACGTTTATCGGCGGCAGCATGGGAGCGGTCGTGGGCGAGGCGCTCACCCGCGCGATCGAAGCCGGCCTAGAGGAGCGCAAGCCCGTCATCATCGTCTCCGCCTCCGGCGGTGCGCGCATGATGGAGGGCGTAGTAAGCCTGATGACCCTCGCCAAGATTTCATCCGCCCTGGCCAAGCTCGACGATGCGAAGATTCCTTACATTTCGGTGCTGACCGACCCAACCACGGGCGGAACGACCGCCTCGTTCGCCATGCTCGGCGACCTGAACATTGCGGAGCCGGGCGCTCTGATCGGTTTCGCCGGCCCGCGCGTGATCGAGCAGACCATACGGCAGAAGTTGCCCGAGGGATTCCAGCGAGCCGAGTTCCTGCTGGAGCATGGAATGCTCGACGCCGTGGTGCATCGGCGCGAGATGAAGGACTACCTTGCCCGCGCGCTCGACTGGATGGCGCCGATCAAGAGCGCCTAAGCAGGCTGCTGACAAACTGTTTTCCGAGAGGTGTCATCCCGAGCGCAGCGAGGGATCTGTTTATGTTGCCTTGAGAGTACAGCAGGTCCTTCGCTCCGTTCAGGATGACACCTTGAAACAGCGGCGGGCGTCGAAGTGAATTCCGAATTTCAAGTGGCTATACTGAAAAGAGGAATGCTTGTCTATCAGACTGCCGTCGCGGAGCTGTACCAACTCGGTCACGAGCTGCACCAAACCGCTTCGTATAAGTTCGACCTGAAGCACATGCGGGTGCTGTGCGAGGCTCTGGGTTCGCCCCAAACGAAATTTCCATCGGTGCTGATCGCGGGCACCAACGGCAAGGGATCGACGGCCGCAACGCTGGCCTCCATCCTGCGCACCGCGGGATACCGGACAGGGCTTTACACCTCTCCGCACCTGGTGCGCATCAACGAGCGAATCCGCATCGATGGCGACACCATCAGCGACGCCGACTTCGCCGCCGCCTATGAGTGCGTACACTCTGTGGCGGCCAAACTGGTCGCAAACGGGCGTCTGCCGTGGCATCCCAGCTTTTTTGAGACGATGACGGCCCTCGCCTTCAGACACTTCGCGCAGCAGCGTGTCGATATCGTGGTGGCGGAGGTCGGCATGGGCGGCAGACTCGATGCCACAAATATCCTTGAGCCGCTGGTGTGCGTCATCACCGATATCGATCTCGACCACCAGAAGTTCCTCGGCAACACCATCCGCGAAATCGCCGGCGAAAAGGCTGGAATCATGCGGCGGGGCCGTCCGCTGGTGACGCTGCCACAGCATCCCGAGGCCAACGAGACACTCGGCAGGGCCATAGAAGAAACCGGCGCGGTCCCGGTGAGCGCGACGAGTTATGTGGCTGCGGTCTCACGCCCCTGCGCGCACACGCCAACGGCTTGCGCGCCGGGTACGGGCGACGGATCGCCCTCCGGCTACAGGCGCGGGTTTGCCCTGGACATCATGGGCGAAGAAGTGGAGATTGAAGCGCCCTTGATCGGGCGGCACCAGTTGCGCAACCTGGCACTGGCAATTTCCGCCGCGGAAGAGCTGGTTAAACAGGGTTGGGCGATTTCTCCACGGCAGGTTGCGGAGGGCATTCGCCTCACGCGCTGGCCCGGACGCTTCCAGATTGTGCCCGCGGAAGCCGACGGTTCACGGCCTGAAATGGTGATCGACGTGGCCCATAATCCGGCTGGGGCGTGGGCGCTGAGGGCAGGACTTTCGGAGCACTTCACCACCGAGAGCGCGGGAGAACGCAAGCTGATTATGATTTACGGCTCCATGCGAGACAAAGCTATCCGCGAGGTCGGGCGCATTCTGTTTCCTTTGGCGGAAAAAGTGGTGCTGACCAGGGCGGGCGGCAATCCACGCGCCGCCACCACTGCGGAGCTGGCGGAGGCGGTCGGCGACTGCGGCACTCCGCTGCTGGAAGCCCCGAACGTGGTCGAGGCCCTGCGGCGGGCGCTGGCCGAGGCGCAGCCGTTTGGTCCACGGGCGCTGCTGGTGATCACCGGCTCGATATATATCGTAGGGGAGGCCATGCAGGCGCTGGGAGTCCGGTCCTGACGCGTGGGGAAAGCCGCCATCGTTTATTCTTGTGTAGGAAGTAGACGGCCCAAATAAGTGGCAGACATTCACAAACCGAGCGCCTGGCATCGCGTGTGTTCCTATCTGTTTCGCGATCCGCTGATTTACCTGTACACGATCGTGCTGGGCACAGTCTCCCTGGTGTGTTCGATCTTCGATCATAGTGGACGCGTGCAGCACTGGCTGGCGCGGACGTGGTCGCGGCTGATTCTGATGACGGCGAGCTGCCCGGTGAAAATTATCGGGGCGGAGCGGTTGAATGACTCGCGATCTTGTGTCTTCGCCGCAAACCACCTTTCTGCCCTGGACATTCCCGTGCTGTATGCGGCGCTGCCGTTTCAATTCCGCATTATGGCCAAGAAGGAGCTGTTCCGGTACCCGTTCCTGGGATGGCATCTGCGGCGTTCGGGGCAGATTCCGATTGAGCGCGAGAATGCACGTTCGTCGCTGCGCAGCCTGATTGCGGCCAGCAAGACCGTACAGTCGGGCATGCCTCTGCTGGTGTTTCCCGAAGGGGGACGCTCGGCGGACGGGCAGGTGAAGCCGTTTCTTGGCGGCGCATTCTATGTGGCCATCAAGGCCGGGGTCCCAGTGGTGCCGATGGCGATTGTGGGCAGCTTCGAGGCGGCGCCTATGAACTGTTATGTGATCAAGCCGCGTCCGTTGGCGCTGGTGGTGGGCGAGCCGATTTCCACCAAGGAATTTTCGCCGCGCGCCATGGATCAGCTTGCGGCAATCACTCAAAAGGCAGTCGAAGACCTGTACTACTCTCGCTCCGAAGTCAGCGATCCGAGGTCGCCGGGAACACAGCCGGCAACGATAAGTCCGGCGGAGAGCTAGGGCGAAAGGACAGTCAATGCAACCACGCATCGCCATTCCGTTTCCTTATTTCGACCAGGCATGGGCCTCGCGCACGCTGCCGGAGTATGTGAACGCGATCAGTCTGGCTGGCGGAGAACCGCTTGTCATCGCCCATTCGGCCACGCCGGCACTGGCCGCGCAACTGGTAAAGACGTGCGCCGCTATTGTGCTGCCGGGCAGTCCAGCCGACCTGGACCCCCAGAAGTACGGCGAGGCGCGAGATCCGCGCACTGCCGCAGCCGATCCTGCCCGCGACATGCTCGATGAACTGCTGTTGCAGGATGCGCACGCGATGCGCAAGCCAATACTCGGCGTCTGTTATGGTGTACAGGCTTTGAACGTCTGGCGTAGCGGAACGCTGGTTCAGCACATTGAGTCAGAGGTGCTCCACCAGCGACCCGAAGGCGCACCGGCGGGAACCGTCATCAGCCACGATGTGGTCGTGCCGCGGAAGTCGCGGCTTGGCGAAATCCTAGCCAGCCATGTTGCGGAAATCTCCGGCGAACTCAAGTCACCCCAGCAAGTCAAATGCGGACTTGCCCGGGACCCCGAACTGAAGTTTACGGTCAACTCGTCTCACCATCAATCGGTGGGGCGTCTGGGGGACGGCCTTCGCATCGTCGGGCGTTCGCCGCGGGATGGCATCATCGAGGCCGTCGAGAACGACTCCGAAGATCACTTCGTCGTCGGCGTGCAGTGGCACCCCGAGCGCAGCTACCATCAGGACGCCTGCTCGCGGGCGATCTTCGCCGCTCTGGTCGAGGCTGCGCGCCAATGGCACGAGCGCATGGCGCGGGGCTACCACGACTTCGAGACGGCTGCTCCCGGGTTATAATTCGCCCGGGTCACCGGCAGGCAAAAGCACGAAACCATTATGTCCATCACACTTGATCTGCAAGGGAAAGTAGCGCTGATTACCGGCGGCTCGCGCGGCATCGGCGCAGCCTGCGTCCGCTTGTTCAGGCAGGCCGGAGCAAACGTCGTCTTCAACTACCAAAGGTCGCGGGCGCTGGCCGAAGAACTGGTCCGGGAATGCGGCGAGGAGGGTTGCGCCGCCCTTCAGGCCGATCTCGACGCCGGGGCGCAGAGCGAAGCGCAGTTGGTACGCTCGGCGGTGGAGCGCTTTGGCCGGCTCGATGTGCTGGTGGTGAATCACGGGGTTTGGCCGCCGCGGGAGATGCCGGTTGACGAAATGAGCCGCGAGCAGTGGCGCTCGACCATCGCCTGCAACCTGGACAGTGTTTTTGAACTGGTCAAGCACTCGGTCGCGGCAATGAAGGCGAAGCCGAACCAGCAGGGAGGACAGATCGTGCTGGTGAGTTCAACGGCCGGGCAGCGTGGCGAGGCCTTCCATTGCGATTACGCGGCCAGCAAAGGCGCTATCATCAGCATGGTCAAAGGCCTTTCGACCGAACTGGCCAGCCATGGCATTCGCATCAACTGTGTCGCTCCCGGGTGGGTGAACACCGATATGGCGGCGCCGGCACTGAACGATCCGGCAATGCGCGGCCGCGTCTTTGGGGCAATTCCGCTCGGCCGCGTCGCCAAGCCGGAGGAGATCGCCGCTCCCATACTTTTTCTGTGTACGGCGCATGCAGGGTTCATTACCGGGGAAATCTTCAACGTGAACGGTGGCGCGGTGCTGGTTGGGTAGAGTGGATTAGGGAGCGGGTGTCTTTTTGCGCGGTCATGGCGCCCTCCGTCGGCATCAGAGATTCAGGGGAGGAATCAGCTTGAAGCACGTCGCACTGATCCTGAGTCTCTGTTATCTGTCGGCGAGTTTGCCGGCCATGGCGCAGACATCGCCAAGTGCAACGGCGGCGCCCGAAGCAAGCACGCAAAAGGCGCGTGCGCTGCTGGACAAAATGATCGCCGCTCTGGGTGGACCCGCGTTTCTCAACTACACCGCCCGCACCGAGCAAGGCCGCTATTACAGCTTCTACCAGGGCCGTCCGAGTGGGGTTGGGGTCGATTTCTGGTACTTCTGGCAGTATCCCGACAAAGACCGGATGGAGATCGGCAAGAAGCGCGACGTTGTTCGGGTTCACGGCGGCGACCAGGGATACGAGATTACCTACAAAGGAACGGCGGCACTTGGCGAAAAGGAGATGCAGGGTTACCTGCGCAGCCGCGCCCACTCGATGAACACAGTATTACGGCAATGGTTGAAGGATCCGGACACCAGCAATACGTGGAATGTTATTTCCTGTTCCTTCGTTCAGTTCAGTACATTGCTCTCAATTGGGAGAGCGGAACCCTGATTGTCCTTCAGCCCCTTCGCGGCTGCCGTTGCGGCCTCCACCCATGAGTTCCAAAGGCTGGCAAATTCATGCTCCTCCCCGTAGTACTCCGCCCTGAACGGTGCGAAGATGTCCAGCAACGCCCAATCCAAACCCTGCACTTTCTGGTCGCCGTCGAATACTTCCTGGACCACCTCTCCGGCGCGCATGACTCGCTTGCCGGAGTAGCTCGCCTGAAGATCGAAGTATTCGAGCAAGAACACTGCGGCTGGGAACGCCTCAGCACCTCAGGCACCGCACCTGCGGCTACTTGCAGCGCACGGACTTCAGCGGCACGTTCGATGCGCTTCTTTTTCTCTTCCTCAGACTTCTTGCGCATCGTCTTGAGGCTGGGCAGCCATTTCGATTTGGATTTGCCGGGGTCTTCGGATTTTTCCATGGCCTGGGATTTTTCGGGAACGGGCGTCAGAGCGAGACCAACGATTTCGCCACGGCGACCGAACTTGAGGGTGAAGGCGAACTTCTTCCTGTTGATCGGTGAGGCCGTCAACTTGGTCGATGTCGGCGAACTTGAACTTCTCTGTCTGGCGGGGTCGAGCCAGCGGTCCGCAGTCCTCAGGCTGACGCCGAAGTCCGCCTTGTTCTCTTCGAACCATGCAGTCCATCCGTCCACGCCATCCTTCTTTCCCTGGCGGGTCAGTTTGGATTTCAGCGCCCGGAGAAGTGGGAGCAGCTTTTCTTTGGTCTCACGTTTGTGGGTGGTGTGCAGCTTGGCCGTGAAGCCGTCTTCTTTCATAGCGACGAGTAAGTCGTAGCAGTCGTTCTGAAGTTTCTCGACCGTCATCTGCGATGGGGTCTTCGACTTTGTGACAGTGTCGGAAGGTTGTTGCTTTGCTTTTGCCATAGGCTCCTTGTTGGAGCTTTGGCGGTAAGGAAGGGAACGTCCGCAGGCAGAAAGAGACTTCGGCTTGCGGACGCTTCGCTCGTCCGTACCGTCAAAGTCTATCTATGACTAAGGATACCGGGGTTCAAATCTTATGTCAAGGGGTGGGCGGATGTCAACCGAGAAAGGGCATCTGGTCGTCAAGGTATTCAATAGCCTCGACGAAAGCCCGGAGGCAAGCCTCACACAACCAGACCCTGAACGAAGAAGCGGACGAAGAATTCACCAAGGCGCTTACCGAGGAAATTCGAATCCGCACACAGCCCGGCCTGATCACCGGCAAGGGTGACGGCACGGTAGATTCAGAGCTTTGCCCAAACCATCAGCAGTATTTCTCTCGACATTACGACAACCGTAGCATTGGCCCGGCAGTTTCAGTCACATGATGCGGGAAACGAGATGTCTCAACCTGGCTTTCCCGGCGGAAGGCAGACAGTCTATTCGTCTTCATCGCGAAGCGATGTAGTTAGACACACATTCAAACGGTGAAGCCAGCATGTACCAAAATCCTGTGGTTTGACGACTTCAGCAGGCACTGAAAACGCGTCACTTAAAGCGCCGAAAAAGCCACGAAGGCTTCGTGCAGAAATCTACAGTTTTTGGACAAGAATCAGATTGCCTTGCAACATGCTGTTTGCCGGGAGCGGAAGCCACCGGCCTCTGCCCTAGCCTGCTTAATTCATCAGAGCTGAGATTTTCTTGCGAAGATGTGTGATCGGACGTCGAGGGAATGGCGGAGTCGCCGGGCAGTCGTTTTTTTGGGGGTAGTACGGCCGGGCGACCTGAGGAGAAGGATTTTGAGCACGGCTTGGCAATGAAACTGCGAGTGGAAGGTGAGTTCGGAGATAGGCCAACGGGTCAACCGCTGTTGACAGCGCAGGCGACGGAGCGAAACAAGCTCTGAAACGGCCAGCCGGTGGCGAGGTGGAAACGGATGCAGCGGGCGGTCTGGCGGACACGGGCGCCGATTTTGAAGAGTTGGGCGCGGAGGGTTTTGAAGTGGGCCGAGCGCCAAGGCTGGGGCAACTGAAGGCGGAACAGGTTGACCAGGTTGTAAGCGAAGCCGTGCAGTAGCAGGCGGAAGGCGTTGGCCAGGAAGCGGTGACAGCTCAAGCGGTCGGCGCGGAAACCGTTTTTGAATTCCTCGATGCGATTCTCACACTCGCCGCGATCATTGTAGAAAGCGAAGACCTCCGCGGCACGGCCGGGGCAGTTGGTAATCACGAAGCGCAGATTGGTTCCGGTGGCGGTGTGCTCGGCCTTGTAGCAGATGCGGCGCTGGCGCGGCCAACTGCGGGCACGGTGGCGGAAACTGGAAAAACTGCGCTGCGGCACTTGGGTGCGGCGATAGCGCCGCTTGAGCTGCTTCTGCCGTGGTTCGGCACGCTGTTGGAATACGCAGTTCGCCGGGATGCCGATGGCGTACTCGATGGCGAAGAACTCGCAGAACTGGTAGAGAAGGGGTAGAGCAAAACCGGCATCACCGCGCAGTTTGATCTGCACGCCGGGAAAAGCGGACTGCAAACGCGGCACCAGGCGCAGCAGCATGGGCACGATGCGGAGATGACTAGAGGCGTTACCCGGACGCAGGCGCGCCGCCAGCAGACATCCGGTGTGGCGCTCGAAGACCAGCATCGGATGATACATGTGCTGGCCATAACCACCGTTGAAGAAGCTGAGTTGCTGTTGGCCATGAGTAGGATCGTCGGTGGAGTCGATGTCGAGCAGGATCTCGCCGCGCTGGCGGACTTGGTCGCCACAGAGACGGATGAACTGCCGACACAGCAGGTCGTTGGTGTGCACCAGATCGCGAGCGGAAGGCGCGTTCTCCCAGCGACTGAGCGTGGGCTGGGAACCGAGCACGTCGCCGAGTTTGTGATCGGCGACGATCTGCAACATCGGATCGTGGCGCAAACGATCGGCATCGTTGGCATCTTCATATCCGGCCA
>CAWFVJ010000006.1:0-130187 GCA_963819175.1 uncultured Acidobacteriota bacterium | reverse complement strand
GTGTTCGATCGCAGGACTTTGCGTACCGTCAAACGGGAGAGTTTCAGCACCCGCGCAATCTCGTGCTTGCTCACTCCCTTGGCATGGAGTTCCAGAATCGCGCTCCGTTGGGCTTGGCTCAACATAGGCTCTCTCCTGTTCGGGTGGAATCTTTGCGGCCAGACGGCCGAGTTCATGAAGAGCGTGATCAACCTGCTGCCGCAGTCGGGCGCACTGGTTGCAATCCAGTTCGACCGTGGCGCCCGCCAGCCGCCGATTGGCGCGATGGCTGATCGCCACCACCATCCCCAGATCGCGGGACAGTTCGGCGATGGCCGTCGAAGGCGGCTCTGGCTCACGTTGCCGCTGGGCTTTCAGAAACAACTGCGGTTGCTCGAGAATGCGCTGCCGGATCGCCGGCGCAGCGCTTCGCCAGGCGGCATACAAGTGGCCGGCCTCGCGGCTGGTGAACCGATGCGCCGCAAACCCTTCGGCCATGCGCTGGCAGTCTTCCAGGCTCGCGCGTGCTACCGGGACCAAGAACTTCATCGCCACGTGCGCTGTGATCGCGCCGTCGCGTACTTGCTGCTGCACGCTTTCCGGAAGCTGATCGACCAGTGCCAGACGCCGCGATACCCAGCTCGGGCTGGATCAAAACGACGTGCCAGATCGTCGAGACCATAGCCGAAGCGTTGTTCCAGTTCCGCCAGCAGCCAGCCTTCTTCCATGCCGTCTCGTGTTCCGCCCAACGCAACGAACGGTCCAGCACCAGAGCTTCGACCTCGTTCATCGCCCAGACCACGGCGTCCACCGTGTCCCGACCCAGCTGCTGTAACGCCGCGATCCGCTGATAGCCGTCGATCACCAGATAACGGTCAACCTGGCCGGCGATCGCCACCACCACAATCGGCGTCTGCTGCCCCGAGGTGGCCAGCGACGCCAACAGCCTTCGTTGCCGCTCGGGCCGCCGCGCCCGCAAGTGTTCCCAGCGCCGATCCAGTTGATGAAACTCAAGTTGCATCGCTCCGATCCCCAGCCCTTTCCGCAACTGAGTCTGCCCTAAACCAGATCTGGTCTTTTTTGCGCAAGCGGGGAAGTGTGCCCGGAACTATCGTGGAATCAATACGATAAGCCTTGAACTGGTCTTGCGTGGAACGATGCAGAAGTGCGGCCATAATCCCAATGAAATCAGCGCCTTTACCGCCGAACTGGTCTTGCGCGATGTCCCACGGAAGTCGGCCAAATAAAGGGGGTAGACGCAGCGGTTCCAGCGCTCGGGGCGACGTGCTGCGGGCTTGGATCCGGCGGGCAACAAAGTAGTCTGGATTGCGCGCACACCAATCCGCCTGGGTCTTGCGGCGCCGGGCCACCTGGCACTCCGGTTTGCTACACGCGTGTTGTCGCGATCCAACTCGGTTATCGGGACGGAACCAGCAGCGGCAGATGCAGCAAGGCCTTTTCCGAACGTCCAGCATGGTGACTCATCATCACCTCACCGTTCAAACAACGCTAAGTTCAACTCTTGATTACGAGCAGGTAGATAACTTCTCGTAAGCACGGGTGGGTAACTTCTCGAAAGCGCCGAAGGCGCGGAACCTGGGGCACCCGCAGCGTGTAAAGCCTCATTGGTTTTGTAGGTCTTACGTACGGGCTGAAAGCCTGTACCCTTCAAAAGCGCCAGGCGCCCGGAAATCCGGGCGCGATCTGCACTAAAGTTACAAAAAATTCAGGTTCTCTCCTATCGACTCTAAGCATCTCAATTACTTAGGGCCCTGAGTAGCGTTTTTGGATTGATTTTCAGAGCAGATGTTGTCAAAATCTTGAGTGACGACGCTAGATATGTCGTTAACTTCAGGAGAAAACGTGCCGCGCTCGCGGAGCTTTCCTTTCGAATTATTGGCCATCTTGGAACGGCCCATCCTAGCCTACGGCTTGGCGGTGGGCAGTTGCGTCAATGCACTGCTGCTCACATTGGTGGCGGGCACGCCGGGCGAGAAACCTCTCTTCTTTGCCTTTCTGACGGCAATTGCGATCACTAGTTGGTTTGCCGGTTGGCGTCCGGGTCTGGCAGCCATGCTGCTCAGCTTTGCGGTCGTGGCGGTTTTGGAGTACCACGTCGCGCAGGCCCGTGCGGCTGGATCGGTTGCACTTGACCTTGCGTTTGTTTTCACCTCTGGTCTCATCTGGATCATTGCATCGGCAGCGCGGGCTTCGACCATGGAGCTGCGGAAATCGAACACCAAATTCAGCGGGGTGGTGCAGATCTCCGAGGATGCGATTATCACCGTCGACGAATCGCACGCAATCACGTTGTTCAACCCAGGGGCAGAAAAGATTTTCGGCCACCGCGCGGAAGACATGATTGGCAGACCGATCCACCTGCTGCTTCCGGAGCGCTATCGGGCGATGCACGCGGCGCATATGAACAAGTTTTTCGCCTCCGGTGACACCTTGCGGCCGATGGGTGAGCGCACGCTGATCCAGGGGCTGCGCAACGATGGAAATGAATTTCCAGCCGAGGCTTCAATCGCAAAGTTCAAGGCCGGCTCGGAGATGATCCTGACAGTCAGGCTGCGCGACATCAGCCAACGCATGCAAGCCGAGCAGGGGCTTCGTCAACTTGCGGCGATTGTCGATTCTTCCGAGGACGCCATCATCAGTCAAAGCCTGGACGGGGTGATCAACACGTGGAATTCCGGGGCGGAGAAGATGTTCGGGTACGCCCCGGCGGAGGTCGTTGGCCTGAACGCATCCATGTTGTTGCCGCCGAAGCTTCGCGAAGAACGGTCGCAGCAGGTTGAACAGGTGAAACAGGGCGCAAGCTGGAAGGGCGAGACCGTGCGGGTGCGGAAAGACGGCAAACACATCGACGTGGCGCTCAGCATCTCGCTGCTTAAGGGCGAGAAGGGCACTAGTCCCGGGCTCTCGATGATCGCGCGCGACATCACCGAAAGAAAACGGCTCGAAGAGGAACTGCGCCAGTCGCAGAAAATGGAAGCAGTCGGCAGACTCGCCGGCGGCGTGGCCCACGACTTCAACAATCTGTTGAGCGTCATTGTCGGCTATGGATACCTCATTCACGCGAACACCACGCCCGATCAACCGGCGCATGCGTCGGCGCAGGAAATCATGACGGCTGCGGGACGCGCTGGAGCCCTGACGCGGCAATTGCTCGCATTCAGCAGAAAGCAGGTGCTGCAACCCGAGGTGCTGGACCTGAACTCGGTTCTCAAGAATATGGACGAGATGCTTCCTCGCCTGATTGGTGAAGACATCGATCTGCGCATCATCCGCGGGCAGGACCTCAGGCGCGTCAAGCTGGACCCGGTTCAGATCGAACAGGTCGTCATGAATCTGGCGGTGAATTCGCGCGACGCGATGCCGAACGGCGGCAAGCTGACGATCGAAACGGCGGACGTTACCTTCGACGCGAAGGAGGCCGCGCATCACGGTGTCTCCCCCGGCCAGTACGTCATGCTGGCGGTTAGCGACACGGGCGAGGGGATGGACGAAAAAACGCAGAAACTGATTTTCGAGCCGTTCTTCACGACGAAGGAACCGGGCAAGGGGACCGGACTCGGGCTCTCCACCGTGTACGGGATCGTTTCACAGGTCAAGGGACACATATGGGTTTACAGCGAGCCTGGAAACGGTACGACGTTCAAGATTTATTTTCCGGCAACGGCGGAAGCAGCCACGGAAGACCATGCGGCCTTCGGTTCCAAGCCTGCGCTGTGCGGCACGGAAACGGTGCTTGTGGTGGAAGATTCGGAATTGCTGCGAAACCTTATCACGCAGTTCCTGCGCGATAGCGGCTACAAAGTTCTGATTGCGAACGATGGACAGCAGGCGCTGAAGGTCGCCGGCGAATGTGCCGAGCCCATCGACCTTCTGCTCACCGACGTGATTATGCCGGTCCTCGGCGGGCAGGAGCTTGCGGCTAAACTCTCGGCTAAGTATCCGGGACTCACGGTCCTTTTCATGTCCGGATACACCAACAGCGCCTTGATTCACCAGGGCGCCATGGACGGCGACCGGTCGTTCCTGCAGAAGCCATTCTCCCCGGACGTGCTGCTGGCGCGAGTGCGCGAAGTGCTGGACCGCGCCAAGGAAAATAAGCCGGCCAAACGGCTTGCGGTGTGAGGCCGAAGAACAGCGGCCATTAGGACGTGCTTGCAGAACCGGAGGGCGGCTCGGAAAGACACGCACGGAACTCGCACCAGTGCCCTCTGAGGTCGCGAAAGTCTCAAGATTCTCTGCAATTTTTCGCTCAACTGCTCTGGGCTGGGGAGGCTATGATCGGTATGCACTTGAAAAGCAGCTTGGGCTCGGTGCGCGTGTCGTTCGCCTGAAGCCGCATCATTGATTTTTGAGGCCATTCATTGCATACACAAACCGATGCATTAGTTCAGCGGAGTCAGCCGACCGCACGTCCTCGCATACAAACGCTCTCGGCATCGCTGATTCGCGAAGTCGCCAATGCCGCCATGAGTCGCGAAGGCATCCTGCCTTTCTGGTTCGGCGAATCCGATCAGCCCACGCCCGCTTTCATCCGCGAGGCTGCTGTCGCTTCTCTCGAGGAGGGTGAAACTTTCTATACCGAGAACCTGGGCCGCGCCTATCTGCGCGAGCAGGTATCGACTTACCTGACCGATCTGCACCAGACGCGCATCGGCGTCGATCGCATCGCGATGACCTCATCCGGCGATTCGGCCCTGATGTTGGCAAGCCAGCTCATCGTTGAACCGGGCGATCATGTGGTGCTGGTCACCCCACTCTGGCCGAACCTAGTGGAGATGCCAAAGATCCTGAGCGCCGAAGTCACCTGCGTCCCATTGGAAGTGCGCGAAGGACGATGGACACTGCCGCTGGAAAAAGTGCTGGCGGCGCTGAGCCCTAATACGCGCATGCTCTACGTGAATTCGCCCAACAACCCAACCGGGTGGACGATCAGCCGCGACGAACAACGCATCCTCTTTGAACACTGCCGCCGTCACGGAATCTGGATCTTGTCCGATGATGTCTACGAGCGACTGGTCTATCGCGATGGACTTCGTGCGGCACCTTCCTTCCTAACGCTGGCCGAGGAAGATGACCGGGTGATCGGAGTCAACAGCTTCTCGAAGGCGTGGCGCATGACCGGATGGCGCGTGGGCTGGATGGTCGTTCCACCGAGCGTTCTGGCGCATCTGGCGTGCCTCATTGAGTACAACACATCCTGCATTCCAGAGTTTGTGCAGCGCGCCGCGGCGGTTGCGATGCGCCAGGGCGAACCACATGTGGCAAGCCTGCGATCAGAGTTGATCGAAGCACGGCAGTTTCTCATCAACGGACTGCGCGCTCTTCCCGGCATAGAGGTTCCTGAATCGGACGGGGCGATGTATGTCTTTCTGCGGATGGCAGGATACACAGACTCATTGCAACTGGCGAAACTACTCGTCGAAAAAGTAGGTCTCGGCCTAGCGCCCGGCAGGGCATTTGGCCCGGAAGGCGAAGGATGGTTGCGCTGGTGTTATGCGGCCGATCGCCAAAAGCTTCATCTCGGGATTGAACGTCTGGCTACATTTTTGGCGAGATAGACGGCGAGCAGGCGTCCAATGAGTCGTCAGGTACGGAGACACTACTATAAACACGGTTGCTCATAAGGATTCCGCAGGTGTCAACCAGACCTTTGTTTACTTTGGCTGGCTGACACTGTTCGTATATCTCGCCACGCCTGGCGGCTATCTGGTTGACATACAAACGTCGTACATGCTGAAAAATGAGTTGCATGCAACGGCGACACAGGTTTCAACATTCCGGCTGGTTACGGGCATTCCCGTGTACTTCGCGTTTGTCTTTGGCCTGATGCGAGATATGTGGAACCCGCTGGGATTGCGGGACCGTGGTTTCTTCCTGATCTTCGCTCCGGTAACCGCGATTGCATTTATCGGGATAGCTTTGTCCCGCCTCTCCTATGAAGGACTGCTCATCGGAATGTTGCTGGTGATGCTGTCGTCCCGGTTCATTGCAGCAGCCTATCAGGGATTGATCGCCTTAATCGGCCAAGAGAAGCTCATGTCAGGGCGCCTAAGCACATTGTGGAACGTGGTTAGCTCCGGCCCAGTCATCATGGGGGCATTTGCTTCCGGATACATTTCCGAACATGTACCGCCGAAGGCGACGTTTTCATTAGTAGCTGTGCTCACTGTATTCATAGCCCTCATGGGTCTGTGGAAACCCTATTCTGTCTTTCGCAATACCTATGACAAGCCGCAGGCCCGAGGCCTGGACTTTGTAGGAGACGTGAAGCGGCTGCTGAAACACCGGGCTATCTACCCAGCGGTTCTTATCTGCTTCCTATGGAACTTTGCGCCAGGGGCGGCAACACCGCTGCAGTTCTACCTGACCAATAAGCTCCATGCGTCGGATGCAGTGTACTCGTACTATAACGGCATATTCGCAATCTCATTTATTCCTACCTTTGTGCTGTACGGCATTCTTTGCAAGAAGGTGCCACTCAGTAAATTGCTGTGGTGGGGAACAATTATCGCAGTACCGCAGATGATCCCACTGGCTTTCATTCATTCCGGCAACCTGGCGCTGCTGCTGGCAGTGCCGATAGGATTGATGGGTGGTATTGCAACAGCGGCGTACTTTGATCTTGCGATAAGATCCTGCCCGCCCGGCCTGCAAGGAACCTTAATGATGCTGGTTGAGGGAGTGTTTGCGCTCTCCGCGCGCGGCGGCGACCTATTGGGTTCAGCTATCTATAACAGCAGCCCCGAGCATGGATTCCTATACTGTGTGATTGCGACGACCATTGTCTACGCTCTGATCCTGCCGTTGATCCTACTGGTGCCGAAAGAGCTGATCGCCACTGCGGACGGCGAATCAAACCGGGCACTCGGGGTCGAAGCACCCAATGAGATTAGACCTGCGTAGAACTTGTTTCATAAATCTATTTCAGGCAATAAGCATGCATTCCTCGGGGGCTAAAGCCCCATTTGTTCTGGCTCTGGACGGCATGGCTAAAGCCATGCCCCTTCAAAGTACCATTTATGAAACACGCTCTAGTTTGTTTTCCTGACCGCGTTACCGGATGAATGGGAGCAAGAGTATCACTAGCGATAAGGTCAGCGCGCTAAGGGCAGAAGATAGCAAAAGCAGCGAGCCGGCTTCCCGACTTCTGGCATTGTAGGCAACGCCGAAGAGTACCCCAAGGAATCCTCCAGGGCAGGCCATTAGCAATACGGCGTCACGTGCCACCTGGGTCGGATACTTCAGAACAGACGCAAGGCCAAAGGCCAGCAGGGGTTGAGCAATCAGCGAGAGCACTAATCCGCCGGAGACGTTTGCGCCCAGCGAGACGGACTCGCGGGAAAGTATCAACCCGGTGACAAACAGGGCTACACCAGCGGCGGTTTGCGAGAAGAAGCCGAAGGAGCGGATCAAGACGGGCGGCAAGCGCGTAGCCCGCTAGCGAAACGCCCACTCCCAAGATAGGGCCAAGTACGACCGGCTTCATCAAGGTTCTCCACAGACTCAAGGCAAACCGGCGCAAAGTACCGGCAGAGTGTGAGTGTACGCCTCCGGCTTCCAGCAGCAGCAACGACATCGGTGCAGCGACCAGGTTCCCGCAAACTATCGCTACTGCTACAGGAGCGGAGCCCTGAGGCCCATAGAGTCCAAGAAATAACGGCAATCCCACGGCTACCCAGTTAGGAAGTGCGAGCGTCAGCGTGATAGCCGCGCTATCGGCAGGCGAGAACTTGAATACCTTCAGCTCAATCAACAAAACGACGACAAACGTGAGGATCATGGAAAGCGCGAGTATCCCAAAGAGCTTTGCATGATAGGAAAGCATCTGTCGCGGAGTCTGTGCGGTAGCCAGGAATAGCGCTGCCGGCAGGGCGTAGCTCAACAGGAAAGTATTGAGGCCCGTGACGTTCTTGTTGTCCACAATGCCGCGCCAGCCCGCTAAATAGCCTATTGATAGTCCGAAGAAGATCGGTACTAGCGCGTTGGCAATCATTCCCGGCATCGAGCTCTCCCGAAAGGCATCCTCAATCACACATTAGCCAATGGCGGCAAATGTGAGCCACCTTCTCCTGCGCTTCCTTGCTGGTCGTCGATTCAGTAATACTGCGGGCGCCTGTCGGCAAACACGGGTATCCGCTTTCGTATGTCGGCCACCGAGGCGAAATCCACATCGGCGATGATCACTTCTTCCTTGTCTTCCGACCCTTGCACTAAAATCTCGCCCCACGGATTGATTACCAGGGAATTCCCAAAGAAGACATTGCCTTCGTCTTTGCCAACGCGGTTGACGGCGATGACGAACATCTGATTCTCGATGGCTCGGGCAATGTTCAAAGCAAGCCAGTGTTTCCCGCGCACGGTTGGCCACTCGGCGGGCACGAACATAGCCTGAGCCCCGCCCAAGGCCAATGCGCGAGGCAGTTCGGTGAAGCGCAGGTCGTAGCAAATAATCATGCCGACCTTGCCAAAGCAGAGGTCAAAGATCGACTTACTGGTTCCAGGGCTAATGTATCTGTCTTCGGCCATCAATCCGATGAGGTGGATCTTGCTGTACTTCGCGACGACATCGCCGCCGGGGTTAATGGCATAGGCAGTGTTGTAGACCTTGCCGCCGCGCGTTTCGGCGATTGAGCCTCCCACCACGTTTACCTTATGTTGCTTGGCAAAAGACTTGAGCATCTGAACGGAGGGGCCGTCTTCGGGTTCACCGAGCTTATGGATCTGATCGAGTTTGTAGCCCGTCGTCCACATCTCTGGAAGGACGAACAGCTCAGCCCCGGAGCGAAGCCCTTGCTCCATCATTGACAAGGCTTTGCTGCGATTGGCCTCGACGTCACCCAGGGCTATATCCATCTGGACCAGTGCGGTTTTCATGCGGTCATCTCCTGCGCGATAGACTTCACGTCATAATGCTGAGCAACTATGCGCTTCAGGACGTGGTCTTGGTTAACCGAAATTCTATATTGATTTCGAAAGCGGTAATGATTGTACGCTCATGCCGGCTGCCCCGAGCCCTTCCAGCTAGACTGGGCAGGTTGACAACATCAGGTGCTTCGGATTCAAATTCGGTGTGATCGTGGAGGAGGAACAGTGGAACTGGCCCGGCAAGCGACACCAAAGCGTCTGATCGTCGGAATTAGCGGTGCCAGCGGCGCCGAGCTTGGCATTCAACTGTTGCAGGCGATGCAGCGCCAGCCGGAATGGGAAACTCACTTGGTCATTTCAGATGGCGCGAGTCGGACAATCAGATTGGAAACCTCGTATTCCATCGATCAGGTAAAGGCGCTGGCGACGCACTGCCATCCTCTGGACGACATCGGCGCAGGCATCGCCAGCGGCACGTTTAAGACGGAAGGCATGGTGGTGGTGCCATGCAGCATGAAGACCGTCGCGGGCATCGCGCATGGCTACTCGCAGAACCTGCTTCTTCGCGCCGCCGACGTGGTTATCAAAGAGCGCCGCAAACTAGTGCTGGTCGCCCGCGAGTCCCCGTTGAGCGCCGTGCACCTCAACAACCTCCTGATACTAGCCAACGCCGGGGCCGTCATTCTGCCGCCGGTGCTCACCTACTACCACCGCCCAGCCACTATCCAAGAGATGTCGGCACACATCGTGGGCAAGATTCTGGACGTATTCGGGATTGATTTCGCGGAGTTCAAGCGTTGGGACCCAGATGCGGCAGGCAGGCCGCCGCGCTCCTGAGTCTTCGAGCAGGGACTACCTTTCCTTGGCGCATCTCTTAGGGAAACTTTGAACAAGCCTTGCCAGCAGGAACCGAGGTCCCCCAGAGGCTAAAGTCTGATTAGGTTTTGCTGGTTTTGCGTACGGGCTGAAGCCCGTACCCTTCAAAACCTTTACTTGTTTCAGCCTTCCTTATTCATCTTTTCAGCTGAAAGGCTGCTGAAAAAATCGGGAGTGTCATCCTGAGGTCGCGCCGATTTTGCGCGTCGGAAGGATCTGCTTTGCTTTCAGCGCGCACAAACAGCAGATCCTTCGCTCCTCCACCCCAGCAACGGCAAAAGCGGCCGTAGCCGGGGGCCCCGGCTGCTCAGGATGACACCTCGGAGAGTAGTTTTTCAGCAGCCAGTGAAGCCCGTTTTTCCGCAGCCTGTAAGGTCTACGAAGCAAAGAAAGCTGGTCAGCAAAACACAACCAAAGCGGCTGCAATGCCCTCTAATGATCCATTGCAAGCGACAGGAACGGGAGCCGCATTATGGGGCGCAGCCTTAGATCCAATCTTAGTTCGCTTTGTGTCGTTCTGGCTCTTCTCTGGTTAGTGGGATGTGGGTCAGGCAGTGCTGCTAAGCTTGCCACCGCAAGTACTCCCAGCGGTGTTTCTAACAACTCAAGTTCGCCTGCAATCCCTTCGACGGGCTCGTCCGCCCGGTTTGTCTATCAGATCCTCAACGGATTCCAAGTGGATTCCTCTAGCGGAGCGATTTTCCCGGTGCCGGCCACCTCGGCCAAGGCACTGAATGGTTCGCCCAACGGCCTTGCCGCCGATCCGGCAGGGCGATTTCTTTATGTCTCCTACGAATATTTCAGCGCCGATGGCCAGTCGTACGGCCAGCGGGGTGTGCAGGAGTTCGCGATTGACGCCGCCACTGGCGCCATAACCGAGATATTGGGCTCACCTCTCAATGTCTCCGGACCGCTGCTTACCAACCGGGCCGGCACGTTTCTCTATGTCGGCAGCGTGGATGTCTCCGGCGGGACGTTGACCATCTACTCCATCGATCAACAGAGCGGCGCGCTGACGTTGTCATCGGCGCAGGGAGCGGCCTTCGGCCCGGTGATGGCGATGGACCCGCAGGGACGTTTTCTGTTCACCGCCGGCGGTGGCGTGAGCGGCAATGAGATCGGAGTCGATCGGCTCGACGCCGCCACGGGCGCAGGCACGGCGGTCGGCTCGACGCCTGCAACCGGACCGAATTTTATTGTGGGACTTGCCGTGGACCCGGCGGGGAAGCATCTGTTCGCGCTCGGCCAGATAGGGGCTCCCGCCCAGCCCGCAGTGCAATCGTTCGTCATCAACGCGGATGGCTCTCTCAGCGCAACTGGCAGCCCTCAACCGGCCGGAAAGAATGTGCCGACCGCCGGTTCTTCCGCAGCCGTTGACGCCAGTGGCCGGTTCCTGTACGTGGTCACCGATCTTGGTCTGTACGTGAGGGGATACGCGATTGATTCCGCGACTGGGGCGATCAGCGAACTGCCTTCTTCTCCGCTTGCCGTGGCACAGCTCAGCAATCCCTATTCTGTTTGGAACGCCATCAGCGCCGATGTGCAGGCGGAATCGATCTATCTCTCAAGCAACAAGGGACCCGTCACTTACAATGTCGATCCAAGTACCGGAGCATTGACTATCGCGCCCAAGGCTCCAGCGCCCAGCAGCGGCAATAGCAGCTACTTCGTGACTGTCGTGCCATGAGAGATGCGGTGCTAGTGTAGTGCGTCATAAATCAGGACACTGCAGACTAACCCCGCGAAGCGGGGGGAAGATGGTAGCCTATGGCGTCAGCCATGGGTTTTGGAATGGGAAATCTGGAAAGCCCGCAACGCGGGCGATAGATCTCGACCGGTTCTGTCGCCCCCTTCGGGGGCTTGCGATCCTGGACGCCCTTGTACCCACGGCTTGCGCCGTGGGCTACCGTCTGCCGCCGCCTTCGGCGGCTGGGAGCAACTTAAACGTTGATCTTTGACGCACTACACTAGTCGGCCATCATCCCATCAAAGGGTGGCCAATCGACGTTGCACCAGCAGAAAGTACAGAGCCACCAGAATCAGCAGCAATCCGTTCGTGGCCAGCACCACTGGCGCCGTAAATACGGGAACGAGCCATCCCGACAGCAGATTTCCCACGGGCATGCCGCCGCGGAATGCACAGTTGTAGACGCTCATCACACGCCCGCGCATCTCGTTGGTAGTAATCAACTGCACCAGCGAAGTCACAGTGGCAAAGACAGCCATCATGGAAGCGCCCACGAGCACCAGCATGCAATAGCTCAACGGCAATGATCGCGAAAGGGAAAACCCTGAAATTCCGCCGCCCAAAAAGATAATCATGATGAGGGCGACCCTCCCCTTATTGGGGAAGTTGCCCCGCCCGGCGACCGCCAGCGAGCCGCAGATCGAGCCGACTCCCATCAGTGAAAGCAGGTTGCCGTAGGTTTCCGGGCCGCGATGAAAGATGTCTTTGACGAACACGGGCATATAGGTCCGCATGGGCATGCTCAGGGCAGTCATGCAGAACGCCAACACGGTAAGCGCTTCCATGCAGTTCTGCAGGCGAACGTATTTGATGCCCTGCTTCAGGCTGCTGAAAATCGACTCGGTCGTAGTCTCCGGCAGGAATCGGGCCGAAATGATGGAGAGCGAAACGATTGGGGCAAGGAAGGAAAACGCATTCAGCCCGAAGCACCACTTCTCGCCCAACTTTGCCAAGGCCTGACCGGCGAGCGCCGGGCCAATGATCACCGCCATATTGAACTGAATCGAGTTCAGCGCAATGGCGTTCGGCATGTCTTCTCTCTTGACCAGAGTGGGGATCAGCGCCATGTACGCCGGCCCGCCAAAGGCCTGGGCCAGGCCGCAGACGAACGAGAGACAGAGGATGTGCCAGACGTGGATCAGTCCGGTCGCCACGAGCACAGTGAGCAGCGTCGCACTCGCCATCTGCACGTACTGGGAGACGAGGAGAATCTTTCGTCTCTCGGCACGGTCGGCCACCGCACCGCCGATCAGCGTGAAGAGGAAGATGGGAATGCCGCCGAGGAACTGATCGAACGCAAGATAGAAGGCCGAATGGCTCAGACGATAGATGAGCCAGCCCTGCGCCACAATCTGCATCCAGGTGCCGATACTCGACATGCAGGCACCGATCCACATCAGGCGGAAATCTCGATAATGGAATGCCTTAAATACCGTGCGAAACGTTGATGTCTCCTTGTGCTGCGCGGTTTCCATAAGCCCGCGGAGAAACTCAGCAGGCGGCTCGAGGCCATCTACATCTTCGCACGGAACGCGTCCACAGTTCACCGCTCCGGAGGACTGGCCGGGCGGCAAGATGCACCCTGCCCGACGCCAAACGCCGCGATTGTTTTATACTGCCCACACTACAGTTGTTGCCGGGCGGATTTCGAAAGGCCGGCAAACTGGCGGACCGAAATTGCCTGCAACGGCACAAGAGAAAAACAACACGCTCCTGACTGCGGCGATTGTGATTGTTGTGGGCGTTATTGCCACAACCCTGGCGCAACCGCAGGTGCTCGCGCGACTCCCTTTACAAAACCTGCTCAAGAACGAACTGCATGTGGATCGATCGGCCAACGCCGCGTTCTTCTTCTGGGCGGGTCTGGCATGGTATTTCAAACCCTTCGCAGGCATCTTCACCGACGCTTTCCCGATCTTTGGCAGCCGGCGCAAGAGCTACATTCTGATCAGCACAACGCTGGCAGTCCTCGCCTGGATTGGGCTCTCCGTCACCCCGCACGAGTACAGCAAGCTACTTTGGATGTGCATCCTCATTAATGCCTTCATGGTAGTGGCAAGCACTGTCATTGGCGGCTACATGGTTGAGATCGCACAGGCGCAATCGGCCTCGGGACGGCTCACGGCAGTCCGCCAGTTTGTTCAGCAGGGCTGCAGCATACTCAACGGTCCGAGCGCGGGTTATCTCGCCAGCATCGCCTTCGCATGGACGGCTCTGGCCTGCGGCGGGGTGATGTTCCTGCTGGTGCCGGTTACGATTTGGTTTCTGCACGAGCAACGCAAGCGAATCGATTCGCGCCTGCTTCTGGAAAATGCCGGCAAGCAACTGGTCAACATCGGAACCGCCAGGACGATGTGGGCAGCGGTAGGACTGATGGCGCTGTTCTACATCGCACCCGGCTTTTCGACGGCTGTTTTTTATAAGCAGCAGAACGAACTGCACATGAGCACGCAGATGCAGGGATTTCTGCAGCTCATTGCCGGCGTTTGCGGGGTTGCAGCGTCGATTGGATATGGGTTTGTCTGCCGGCGGCTCACCCTGCGTACTCTGCTGCTGTGGTGCATGGCCCTGGGCGCGGTGGCCAATGTGGGCTATCTGTTCTATTCGTCGCTGGGCCGGGCGCAGGCGATCGAAGGGATCAACGGTTTCGGCTACACGCTCGCCGAACTGGCGCTTATGGATCTTGCGATTCGCGCCACCCCCGCGGGCAGCGAAGGCCTCGGCTTCTCGCTGATGATGAGCGTCCGCAACCTGGCCCTTTTCGGCACTGACTGGTTTGGGGCGAGGCTGATGGAGCAATACCATCTCTCCTTCAACTCGCTGGTGATTGCAAACACGGTGACCACCCTTATTACCGTCCCGCTGGTGCTCTTGCTTCCCAGGGTGCTGGTGAGCAAAAAGGACGCGGAGCTGTATGAAGAAGCTCCCGCTCCTCCTCGACAGTGATCCCCGGCGCGGGTGGAGCGCATGGTGAGATGCCACAGTGCGATTTCGCTGGCTTGGGAAATTGCCCACGTCAGAGCCATTCCCGAGTTGCTGATACCCTCCAAAACGTCATTCCGAGCGAGCGACGCCTTGCGTCGCAAGTCGAGTTTGTGTTCTCTTTGCTGGAGAACCACAAGATCCCTCCACTCCGCTCCCCCACCCCATCAAACGCAACAACGGCGTTTGCTGGGGACCCCGGCTTTGCTTCGGTCGGGATGACGCCTTTTGTGAACAATGGGCTACACCAATCTGGTACTGCTCTAGCCCAACAACGGGGCGGGACGTGGGACACCTGAATTCGTAAATCATGCCCTAAACTGCGATTATGGCGACCTGTGAACGAGCAGTACATTCGCTTACTTCAGCGCGCAAACAGCATCCTTCGCTCCGCTCAGGATGACACCCTCAGAGAAGAGTCTTGGGTGCCGTATTTGCGCGGGTTTTGGAAGTGAACTCCAGCGATTTGTACCGCTGGCATCGCGAGTCGCAGCAGTTAGGCGAAGGGGCTTTTGTCGGAGCTGGCCAGAGGCAGGTGGAGCAAGACCGGGCGGCTGAGCTGGAGCGCAAGATTGGCCAGCAGGCACTGGAGATTGATTTTTGCGGCGAGCCTTGCAGCATGCCGAGGAGCAGCGCCGGCTGCGGGCCGCCTCTATCGGCGCGCCCTCTACGAACACATCCGGCGGGAAGTCCAAGCGGGAACGCGGTTAACGGTGCGGCGCATGTGCGAATTAACGAAGCTTAGCCAGGCCGGCTATTACCGATTCCTCGCAGGGACACCGCCAGAGCCAGGAGTCCTTGAACTCCGGCATCAGATCCAGCAGATCGCCCTGCAGTGGCCAGCTTACGGAAGCCGGAGGATCACGGCCGAGTTACAGCGGCGCGGCTGGCCGGTGAACCGCAAGCGGGTGCAGCGGCTGATGCGCGAAGACAATCTGCTCTGCCTGCGCAAACGCCGCTTTGTGGTGACCACCGACTCCCAGCATGCCATGCCGGTCTATCCCAACCGGGCCGCCTCGATGACCCTGAACGGATGCGACCAGCTATGGTTGGCCGACATTACCTACATCCGGCTGCTGCGCGAGTTCGTCTACCTGGCGGTCATCCTGGACGCGTATTCGCGGCGCGTGATTGGCTGGGCGCTGGAGCGCACACTCCAGAACCGGTTGAGCCTGGCTGCATTGCAGATGGCCCTGTCTCGACGGCAAGTAGGGGAGGGCTTGGTGCACCATTCCGATCGCGGCGTGCAGTACGCGAGCCTGGACTACACCAGCGAGTTGCGCGCTCACGGCATCGTGATCAGCATGTCGCGTCGCGGCAATCCCTACGACAACGCCGCCTGCGAGTCGTTCATGAAAACCCTAAAGTGCGAGGAGGTCTATCGCAGCGAGTACCAGGACCTGGAAGATGCCCGCGCCCGCATCGGCACCTTCCTGGAGTACATCTACAACAAGCAGCGTTTGCACTCGGCCTTACTGTACCGTCCGCCCGCCGAGTTTGAACGCTTGCAGCCAACGCCGGCGGCGGTGCAGAGAGGAGCATGAGTTTACGAAGGCATGGGGAAATCTATCCATGGCGACGAAGGCACGACCCAACTGGATCGTGCCCCGCTCATCGTCTGGATGAGTTTCCAGCTGGCTATTCCTGGCGGGGTGCTCTCCAGCATGGCCCGCTTCCGCTTCACCAGCCAGCGCTATGCTGCAACCAAAACCCAATGCCGTTCAAGGCGAAAGCAGCGAATGGCAAATCGTGGGTTAACCAGTTGCCTCAGCCCAGGGGTCCACTTCACTTTTAGGCTCTTCGCTCAGGATGACACTCGCAGAGAGTAGTTTTTCCGCCTCTGCGCTACACTCATGACACCCTCGGAGAAGAGTTTTTCAGCAGGTTGTCAGGGTCCACTAAGCTACCATTGGGGCTAGGAGATTGAGATGCCGCTTCTATTGACGAAAGACGACGTGGTCCGCGTGATCGACATGCAGGACTGCATAGACGTGGTCGAGAAGGCGTTCGCTGAGCTGGCGTCGGGCACGGCGGTGCTGCCGCTAAGAATCGGAATTGCTCCGCCTGACGGCGTATCGCTGTACATGCCCGCTTATCTCAAGCAGATGGGAGCGCTGGCCTGCAAGGTCGTGACCGTATACAAGAACAATCCCACACAGCACAACCTGCCGACCACGATCGGTAAGGTGCTGCTGCAGAATCCGGCCACCGGCGAAGTGACCTGTATCATGGACGGCGGCTATTTGACGGCGGTTCGGACCGGTGCAGTCAGCGGGGTAGCCACAAAATATCTTGCGCGGACCGGCAAGGGTCAGGTGGCGGGGATTCTTGGAGCCGGCGTGCAAGCCAAGATGCAACTCTGGGCGATGGCGACCGTCCGAGAACTTTCGCGGGCGTACGTCTACGACGTTTCCGCCGAGGCTTCATCTGCGTTCATCCGGGAGATGAGCGCCAAGCTGAAACTGGAAATCAAGCCAGCCGACTCGCCGGCGCAGATACTGGCCGAAGCGGATATCGTCTGCACGGCATCGTCGTGCTCGACCCCGTTATTCGATGGCTCCCTGGTGAGGCCCGGGACGCACATCAACGGAATCGGAAGCCACTCGCCGAGCGCGCGCGAATTGGACACGGCCATTATCCGGCGCTCCAAGGTGGTTGCCGATTCGCTGGAAGCATGTTTGAAAGAGGCAGGCGACATTATGATCCCGCTGCAAGAGGGAGCCATAACGCCGGCGCATATTTATGCGGAGCTGGGAGAGATCGTTCTTGGCCGCAAAGCGGCGCGGGTGAACGCTCAGGAGATCACCTTGTTCAAGTCTAACGGACTGGCGATTCAGGATGCTGCGGCGGCGAAACTGGTCTATGACAGGGCGCGGCAGGCGGGAATTGGACAAGACGTGGTGCTGTGAGCCGGTCGCCAATGCGGCTTTGGAGTTGCTGCACAGGAGCGGTATAATCAGACACACAGCTCAAGGGAGATATTCGTCCAGGGAGTCGATTTCAGTTATGCGCAAAGTACCATTCCTCGATTCGTTGCATATTATTGGCAGGGGCTCACTTAACTGGCCAGCCGGCCGCCCCATCGTCGTCTCTTTTGAGGTGACGGACGCGTGTAGCTGCTATTGCAAGCATTGCGATCACGGTGGCCCCCGCGACGAGTCTCGCAATCTGAAGCCTGCTGACTATCGCCGCTATATGGAGAAACTGCAGCCCTGCGTTGTCCAGGTTTCCGGCGGAGAGCCGCTGTTGCGCAGCGATGTGGGGGAGATCGTGAGGAACATCAAAGGGGGTTCGGGCATCCCGTACATCCTGCTGATGTCCAATTGGTCCCTCATGACCGAGGAGAAATACCTGGAACTGCGTGAAGCGGGGGTGGACCAGTTCTCCGTGAGCCTGGATTTTCCCGACGAGCGGCATGATGATTTCCGCGGATATCCAGGGCTGTATTCGCACCTTTCCGATCTGGTGCCGCGCCTGGCCGCGCTGGGACATGACGATATCGTTTTGAACTGCTGCATTACCAGCGTCAATCTGGCAGAGATCAACCGCCTGGCCGACAAAGCGAAGGAGTGGGGAGTCAACGTCTGTTACAGCTCCTACACCGCGCGCCGCACCGGATGCCAGGACTATTCGCTGTCGACGCCCGACCAGTTCGCGCTCCTGAAGCGAGAGTTTGACCAAGTGGATACGCGACGTGATGCGACCAACTGGATCGTGAGCTCGCCTTCAACGCTGGTTGCAATGCGCCGGTTCTTCGAACAGGGCCGGGCACCGGGCTGCAAGGCCGGCCATCGTTTCCTGGTGGTGACCAGCGACGGCCATCTGCAACCTTGCTCGATGGTCTTTCAAAAATATCCGCTGGAAGAGCACGCGCGCATGGCCGAGGAGTTCACCAAGAACAACACCTGCGACGAGTGCTATGTCTGTATACGGGCCAACCTCGACAAGACGTTTCCGCAGTTGCTCTGGGAAAACGTCACTGGATACCTGTCGGTCAAGGCTGCGGCCCGGTAAGGTCGAAGATTACAGGTTCAGCTTCGCGGCTTCGCTTCCTGCTTCACTGCGGGGGATTGGGTATTTGCTTCCTCTGAACTTGTCAGACAAGATGATAATCTGCTTGACGTAAGCAGTCGATCCGGTGTACAAGATTCGCGTGACTGGCGGTTCCGAGTCGCCTGCTTTGCCTTGGCGGCCTTCGGAGGAAGACTCTATCCATGGTTTCCGAAACTGCAATCGCGCCTTGTTTCAGCACCTTCAAAAGTCGTGCCGAGGCAGTCAGCGCCGAGGTTCATCGTTTTCTTACCGCAGGCCGATGCCCTTGCATTCATCGTTGAGTTCTTGCGCAGCGAAGGCGTCAAAGACGCTCCCGATTGCCAGGCGATATGGGCCGATTGCCCATTCCTAGAGGGGATCGACAAAGAAGCGTTGCGCGCTATCGGTCCCTGGGCTAGTGTTCGAGGTCACGCGCGAGGGCTGCGCCGAGGCCAAAATCGGCATCAGCCAGATGGATTGGGGAAAGGCCGACACCGGCACTCTCGTTCAGGACGCCACGGCGGTCGAAAAGCGTCTCGTCTCGACCCTTCCACTCATCCATATTGCGCTGATTGCAACCGGCAAGATACTCCCCGACCTGCCGAGTTTGCTGGGTGCGATTGATCCACGACAGGCCGGTTATATCGCGTTCATTACGGGACCAAGCCGCACCGCCGATATCGAACGCGTGCTCACCATAGGCGTCCACGGGCCGGAGCGGCTTGATTATCGTCGCCGTCGACGAGATGAGAGGTAATGGCTAATGGGCCAGGAATTCAAAGACTCCATCAACCGAGCGCTGAACAATCCCAATCTCACGGGCGCGCTGGGCCGCTTCTCGGAGGCTTACCGCGTGAGCCGCGCCAAGGCTTATGAAGGAATCGACTTCGAAGCCGTGCGCACCCGAATCGCCGAGATAAAGTCGTACGCCGCATCGCACTTCGACGAACTGGCCGACCAGTTCACGCGTAACGCCGAAGCTCGCGGGGCCAAGGTCTTTCGCACGGACGACCCGCAAGCGGTTCGAGACTACATCCTGAACGTGGCGAAGGAGAACGGCGTCAAGAGCATCGTCAAATCCAAGTCGATGGCCTCGGAGGAAATCCACCTCAACCGTTATTTGGAGGAAGCCGGATTCGAGGTCAAGGAGACGGACCTTGGCGAATGGATTATTCAGCTGGCCGGACAGACGCCATCGCACATGGTGATGCCGGCGATTCACATGACCAAGGAGGAAGTTGCCGAGGTCTTCAGCGACAAGGTGGAAGCCGGGCAGGGACCGAACATTCCGCGCCTGGTGAAGTTCGCCCGCGGCAAGCTGAGAACCAAGTTCCTGAACGCCGGCATGGGGATCACCGGCGCCAACATCGCCGTGGCTGAAACCGGCACGCTGGTCATCGTGACCAATGAGGGAAACGCGCGGCTGACGACCACTCTGCCGAATATCCACGTGGCCATCGTCGGGCTGGAAAAGCTCATCGAGCGCTTCGACCAGATCGAGCCGATTCTGACGGCGCTGCCGCGCAATGGCACCGCGCAGTTGCTCACCAGCTACGTCACCATGATCAGCGGCCAGGTGCCCAACACAGACGGCACGCCGAAGCAGTTGCACATCATTCTCGTTGACAACCGCCGCAAGCAGATGTCGCAGGACCCGAAATTCAAGCAGGCCCTGCAATGCATCCGTTGCGCGGCCTGCCTCAACGTGTGCCCGGTCTTTCGCCTAGTCGGCGGACACGTCTTCGGCAAGATCTACACCGGCGGCATCGGCACCATTCTGACGGCGTGGTTCGACGCGCTGAAAAAGTCGGAAGACATTCAGAGCCTGTGCATTCAGTGCGGAAACTGCGTGGAGGTTTGCGCGGGCAAGATCGATATTCCCGCGCTCATTCTGGAACTTCGGCGCCGGCTTGCCGTGGAGCAGGGACAGCCGCTGGCGCAAAAAGCCATCTTTTCGGTGGTCAACAATCGCCGCTTGTTTCACGGCATGTTGCGCGCCGCGTCGCTGGCGCAGAAGCCATTTGCCAAGAACGGTTTGATTCGCCACCTGCCCATGTTTCTTTCCGATATGACGGAGTTTCGCAGTCTGCCGGCCATTGCCGAAACCCCTTTCCGCGACAAGTTCAAATCGATAACGCAGCCCAAGTGCGAAGAGAAGGCCGCGTTCTACGCGGGCTGCCTGATCGATTTCGCTTACCCGGAAATTGGCGAAGCGGTGGTGAAGATACTGAACAAGGCCGGCATCGAAGTCGTCTTTCCGGATGAGCAGACCTGCTGCGGCGCTCCCGCGCGCTATAGCGGCGCTTATGAAACGGCCGCGCAGAACGCGAAGGACAACATTGACGCCTTGCTGAAGCAGGAGGTCAGATACATCGTCTCCGCTTGCCCCACCTGCACGGTCGCGCTGAAGCAGGATTTCAGCAGCACCTTTGAAAGCCTCGGTATGACGGACGCCTTGCCGCAGGCGAAGATGGTGGCGGATAAGGTGATCGACTTCTCCAGCCTGGTCCAGCAGCTGGTCAACCAGGGACGGCTGAAGTTGAAGCAAGGCCAGCAGCTTGAGAAGGTGACGTATCACGACTCGTGTCACCTGAAGCGCACGCTCAAAGCAGATCAGCCTCCGCGCGAACTGCTGCGGCAGGCAGGCTTTGAGATTGCTGAGATGTATGAAGCCGATATGTGCTGCGGCATGGGCGGCTCTTACTCGCTCAAACTGCCCGAGATCTCGGCTCCGATCCTCGACCGCAAGCTCCATAACATTAAGGAGACCGGCGCAACCGCGGTGCTGATGGATTGTCCCGGTTGCCTGATGCAGATTCGCGGCGGCATAGATAAGGATGGCGCGCCCATCAAGGTCGAGCACACCGCGCAACGGCTGGCGGAACAGTTCGAGTGACCTTCTAGCCGCAATGACATCGTGGCGCCAGAGTGCAGAGCTTATCCGTGGTCTGAAAGACGACGAGGGTTCCGGCGATCCTTCATCCTATTTTTCCGATTCTCACAGCATCTACGCATCGCAGAAGCGCCGGTTCTTTGCGTATCAATTACCTGCTGTTTCTGGAGTTGTGGCACGATTGTGTCGGTTGTAGTGTCCACGGATCTTGTGACGTGCGATCCAAGAGCAGAATTGATGGGGTTCTGGTGAGTTCATTTCATGCAGGTACTTCTAATGCAAGGCATCCAGCTACGAGCGTGGTACTATTTTGGAGCGTGCCATTTCTATGCTAATGTGCCTAATTTTGGTCCCTTCGGCCATTCGTTATGAGCTGCTCGCACTGGCGCTCATCGGAACGATCTCGTCGACCGTTTTCCTAGGCTTGGTGCTCGTTGCGGTTCAGCGGTTTCGGAGCGGGGGCGCAGCCAGTGCCGCTCCGGACGAACAACTCCCGCCGGTTACGATTCTCAAACCCATCTGCGGGTTGGAGCCGCAGCTCGAACAGAATCTTGCAAGTTTTTTTGAACTCGACTATCCGGATTACGAAATTATCTTTGGTTGCCGAACCCAGGACGATCCCGCCTTGGACGTGGTTTCCGCCCTATGTTCGCAGTATCCCCATGTTCGGGTCCGGATCGTCTGTTCCGGGAACCCGGCTTGGCCGAACGCAAAGGTTTTTTCACTCGACCGGATGATCGCGCACTCCAGCAACAATCACTTTGTAATCAGCGACAGCGATATCCTGGTTACCCCCGATTTTCTTCGCAATATAATTTCGCCGCTGCTCGATCCTCAAGTCGGCCTTGTCACTTGCCTGTATTCCGGCACGCCGACCGAGGATTTCTGGTCGCGCGTGGAAGCCTTGGGCATGTCCATAGAAATGCCGTCCGGAGTGCTGGTAGCGAAGCTGATGGAAGGAATGAAGTTTGCTCTCGGAGCGAGCATAGCCGTGCATCGCGATGCCCTCGACCGCATCGGCGGCATTGCCTCACTATCAGACTACTGCGCCGATGATTTCATTCTGGGCAAGCGAGTTGCGGAATCCGGTTATTCGGTGGTGCTCTCGCGCCAGATTGTCAGCCACATCCTCATCGGGAAGGGATTTGCCCAAACGTTCCGTGCGCAGCTCCGCTGGATGCAGAGCACGCGCTTTTCGCGGCCCTAAAGGCCACCTCGGAACGGGACTAACTTTCTCCATGCCTTTCGGTCTGCTGGGGTTGTTCTCGGCCATCTCGCTTGGGTACTGGCGGCTCGGCGTCGCCCTCATGGCATGGGCGTATTTTAGCCGTGTCGTGCAGGCCATCGCCGTGGGCTGGGGCGTTATCCGCGACCGGCGGGCACTTGGCCTTTGCTGGATCTACCCGCTGCGCGATCTGCTTGGTTTTTTCGTGTGGGTCGCCAGCTATCTCTGCGGCAGCGAATTCAATTGGCGTGGCGAAAAATATCGCTTCACCGCGGCTGGCCGGTTCGTCCCTCTCAGCCGCAGCTACACCGTTCCTGAAAGCGCCATGTCTGAACGGCAATGCTCCGTGGCGAGTAACCCCGGCATCTGAAATATTCTGCGACATTAGATTGTGGCGCGGCTAAACCTTCGGCTTGCGCCGAGGAAAGCTAGAAAAGAATTGATTTCGCGCGCCAGTTGCGTTTAGGGCGCGCTCCGATCGCTGATGGAATCCCTGGCGAAGGCTGCCTTTGTTTTCGAAGGCGCGACTGTAGCTTGAGCGCCCATCGCGGTGAGCGCTTGCGGTAGCAAAGATTCAGCGGGCACAGTTGCGGACGACTGTGGCAGATACAGCATGCCACCACCCGGAAGCAGGCGATAGCATCGCTGCCGCCAGACGACGGTGGCCCCCATGTAACTGGCGATCCAGAAAAAGAAGCCCATCAGGTCGCGTATGGGATATAGCCAGCAATCGCGCAGCGCGAGGCGGTCGCGGACCACTCCCCAGCCTGCAGCTACCGACATAATCATGCGATTGAGCACCGCCCAACCAAACAGGCAGAGGCCGAGTATTTCATGCCGTGAGGCGAGACCGGCAAACAGTCCCAGCACTCCAAAGGGAACGGCAAAGGTCAAAGCGGTCCCAAGGTGACCCTTGGGGCGCGAAAAGCGCGTGCTCTTCATCCAGCGCACTTGGTGGGCGGCGGAGTCCCGGAAGCGTTGCCTTAGCGCCAAGTGGTCTATCACATGGGACGATAGCACCACCCTGCGACCCGATTCGTACACTCGCTCGCCCAGCACGTAGTCGTCGGCGTGATAGTTGGCCAGCGTGCCAATGCCGCCAATTTCCGCCAGCACCTGGCGGCGTAGTGCCATAGTCGGGCCGAGGGCAAACCGCATTCCTTCAAGCAGATTCGCCACGATTACGCCGGCTGTCATCTCCACCGACATGCCGATGGCCTCCAGGCGCGACCAGATACCTGATGTCGGAACTCCGCGGTAAAGGCAGGTGACCAACCCGACCTGTTCATCGGCCAACGGGCGGACCACCTCGGTGATGTAGTTGGCCTGGACGTGAACATCGCTGTCGCTGATCACCAGATAGTCGAAGCTGGCGGCAGAAACCATTTTCTCCAGCGAGCACACCTTGGCGTTGGGTCGGTCGGGTTCGCCCGAAACGATAAATTTGACGGGAATCTGGGGATACCGCGCCTGCAGCACTCGCGCTACCGCAAGGGCCGGATCTTGCTCGTTGTGGGTGCCGAAGACGATCTCAAAGCGCGGGTAGTCCTGCGCGAAGAAGCTCTCCAGATTGGCTTCAAGGTTCGGCTCCAGGCCGCAGAGCGGCTTCAGCAACGAAACGGGCGGCCGATCCGCCATTTCTTGCGAGGTCTGCTGCGGCCGGCGAAAACGCACAGCCGCGATCATAATCAGGGCAAGGTAAGCCGTACAACAGGTAAGCCCAACAACCGCGCAAAGGATGAGAACCATCATATGGACTCGTCAATTCTATTGCCATGGACCACCCGGAGTAAAATAAACTTCGTAATGTGGTGATATCGGCATCGGCGTTGAACTATGTTGTGGGCACGGTCGGTGCGAAGTACATACTCAAAGAACAGGTGTCTGCCAAGCGCTGGATGGGCGTGGTGACGGTTTGTGCAGGCGTAGCCATGGTGCTGATAACCGGCTAATTGCCAATTTGGCAACCGTACCGGGCGGACGATTCGTGAGCACAAACTTGCCGCCGGCCTCAGTGAGTACATACGTTGGAGCTATCTTCTCCAGCGAATCCTTCCTCTTCTCATCCGCCGTGACAAAGTAGATCCGGGTTGCGCCGGTCCAGAGCTGCAATAGTTGCGTATCATCCAGGAAAATTGACGGGGAATCGGGGAAAAGCGAGCCGTACCAGAGCCCGTTGATGCGGCCGTTCAGGATCAAGAGTTGCCGGCCAGTGTAGAAACCGATTGAGGAGGCGTTGGAGTATTCGCCATCGACGACGATTTGCTCGCCAGACCGGAGATTTTGTTGAATTGCAACGGCGAGCGGTTTGGAGCCGAGAACGGGATAAAAGACGCCGAGGGAGATGTGCGCGCACTCGATGAAGACGATCATCATGGCGATGAGAGCCGCGTTGGCAGCCGGCGTGATGCCTCGGCGGCGGAAAAGCCAGTTGAGGAGCGTACCGAAAAGAAAGGCCAGTGAAGTGCCGATAAGAGGACCACGGAAGAAGCTCATGGCCCCACCGGTAAGATCCATAAAATGGCCAAGCGAGAAGGTGTAAAGGCTGGAATCTTTATTCAGGAGATCGTAAAGTTCGAGTCCCGGAGGGGCAGAGTGCGAGATCAGGGCCAGAGTGCCGGTGAGGATCGCGACGACCAGACCGACAACCAAAAGGGCGAGCGCTGAGCGGCGGCCCGAGCGGGCGATAGGAGAATCGATGGGGGCCTCGGCCTCGCGTGCAAGCCAGTAGCCCAGGAGCAAGGCAAAGCCGGGTAGCCCGGGGGCAAGGTAATATTCCTGGCGAGTGGAGAAAGCTGAAGAACAACAGAATGACCAGGGGCCAGCAGAGCAGAAGCAGAAGAGCGGCTTCGGTGGAACGGCGTACGCCGGCGACGAACGGCAAACGAAGGCGAACTTGGGCGAGTGCTTGCGGGAAAAAGGAACTCCAGGGCAAGAACCAAACAAGAAGCAGGCCATAGAAAAGGAAGATGGGAACGGTGGCGTAGTCCACGGGATAACGCTTGCCGAGGTAACGAAGGAATTGTTCGTTGACGAAGTAGAACCAGAGAAAGCCCTTGGCCTGGCCCGCGGGCGGATTGCGAAGAGCGGCGAGAATGTGCCAGGGAGAAGCGACCAGAAGAAAGACCAGAGTACTGGAGAAAAGGTGCATCTTCAGAAGATGGCGCAGGTCGCGCACGAGCAGCAGGAAGACGAAGATGATGGCGCACGGGAAGACAATGCCAATGAGTCCCTTCGTAAGGACGTTGAGGGCAACCACGACAGCGATACCCCAGCAGGAAAGAAGCGTGGGTTTTTCGCGTTGCCAGCCGTCGAGAAAAAAGTAGAGAGCGAGGCCGATCCAAAGGCCGACGGTGACATCGGGAATCAGGATGCGCGTGAAGAGATAGGGACCACACGACGAGAGGAAGACAACAGCGGACCAGAAGCCTGCCTGTGGAGTGAGGAAGCGGCGTCCGAAGAAGTAGAGAAGAAAAGCCAAGAGCAGAACGCTGAGATGGAGAGATAGACGGGCGCTCCAGGCTTCCGGGCCAAAAATCTTTAACCCGATCGCCATGCCCCAGTAGGGAAGCGGGGCCTTTTCGAGGTAACGGATGCCGTTTTCATGGAGTGTGACCCAATCATGACGTGTGAGAATTTCGTGGCCGGCGCCGGCGTGGGATGCATCGGCATCATCCATGAGAGGAGGATGGAAGAGTCCGGCCCCATAGATCAATATCCAGAGAAGCGTCAGGATCAGTAGCGAAATCCCAATTCGTTGCCCGAGAAAACGGTTCATGCCAGACGGATGCCTCAGAGGAGCGAAGATTCAAGTGCAAGAATTCGATGAGTCCAATCTATCATGCGACCAACCGGGAAGAGACGCCAAGGGTTCCGTGCGGTATGAGTTAGGGTGCATGGGAGGCGCGGGTACATTCCCTGCGGAAGGCGGCAGATTGGATTTTGCAAGCTTGCCGCAGTCGGCCTGGATCAAAAACTTATCCTCTGAACGAAAACCGGCCTGGTGTTCGGTATTTGGCTTGTCCCACACGGTGCATCCAGGCCATCTCTTCTTCGGTCATCGGGCCTCTCTCCCATGCGTCCAGCGCGGCAGCCAAGTCTGACACGGATCGCGGCCCCATCAGGCAAACATCGACGGCTGGATTCGTCAGGACAAAGCGATAACAATCGGATGCCGATGGAACAGGGTCATTCGATGGCACCCCGTCAGGCTTGAGCAGTTCGCCCCAGCAGGTAGCCGTAAAGCTTACGATTCCTGGCCGGGACTCAGGCGCGGGCAGTTTCGGAAACAGGTCTCGCTCGGCGCCGGAATGCACAGCGTTATACCGCACATGAAGCGCACCGATATTGGCCTCTTTGCAGGCGACTTCGACTGCATGGCTCCGGTTGTGAGTCGAGACGGCAATATGACGAATCAGTCCCTGGTCGCGAAGCCGTAATGCCATTTCGAAGATGGCGGGCGGGACGTTCTTGTTCCACATTCCAAGGAGGAGAACATCTGCGTAGTCCATGGAAAGCGACCGCAAGGCTCGCGTCAGGCTCCACGGCAGAAGGGCCGCCATTCGTGTGTAAGATTGGATGACCAGGACAAATTCATCACGTCGCGACTTCAGGCCGCGAAGTCCAGCTCCAAAACTTTCGCTGCGTCGCGAACCCCAGTATAGATAATTCACGCCCCGCTCGAATGCCATTCGAACGCAGCGTTCGTCGGCGCCGTAGCTGGCGGCCAACCCTAGTCGACCGACCGTGAGAGCTGTCCGTCCCAACCGGGTGCTTTTCCAGGAGCTCATGATGTCACTCTATAACACTCTGAGTGTCTTCAGGTTGCTTGTGATAGTGGTGCACGTGCACATTCTCCGCCCCCCGCGCTCGCCAGGAAATGCCAGAACGACAGCACTAGAGCGCTTCCCGAGATGCTGTATCCGGAAATCAACGTCATTTCGAGCGAGCGCCGTGTTTTGGCGCGAGTCGAGAAATCTTGTGGTTTGCCGGGAAACACAAGATCCCTCCACTGCGCGCTTGAATAGCTTCTTGCTTATCGAGTGCAATCGGGTACGCAGCCTGACTGCTCCGGCCTGCGGGCGCTAGGCGCTCCGGTCGGGATGACGCCTTTCGGGAACACCGGATTTAGCAACTGAGGAACCTCTCTAAACCAAGCCCAAAGCGCGTCTTAAGCGTTGCATAAAAACTAATAGCTCATATAGCCACAAAACGATTCTCCTTGACGCGAGCACATTGTTGGAAGTAATAGTACGTAGTACCGCTATCAATTTCATTTGATGTTCCTTCAATAGAAGGAGGGTATTTTGGCGAGCAAAGTCATATCCCTTCGGCAAGCAGTTGAGGAGTTCATCAAGCCGGGCGGCCACTTGGGTTTTGGCGGTTTTTCGTTGTGCCGCAACGCTATGGCGGTGTCGCATGAAATCATTCGACAGAAGATCGGCAATCTTAAGGTATCCAGCGTCAACCCTTCTTATTCCGTGGACATTCTTATCGGCGCCGGCCTGGTTCGCGAGGTGGAATCCGGCTGCCTGAACATGGAAAGGCTGGGCCTCCCCAAGAATTTCTGCCGTGCGGTGGAACAGGGCCTCATCAAGTCGGAAGACTACGAGCATGGAGCCATGACCTTCCGCTATTTGGCGGGTGCATTGGGTCTGCCGTTTATTCCCACCAAGTCGATCTTGGGTTCCGACATTCTTACCCACCAGGTTAATCCGGGAAAGAAGTGCGTGGTCGGGACCAGTCCTTTTGATGGCGAAAAAGTTGTCTTACTGCCGCCCTGCCGCCCCGATGTGGCGGTCATTCATGTTCCCAGGGTGGATGAGCAGGGAAACTGCCAGATCGATGGCACGGCGTTTGCCGATGAATACATAGCCAAAGCTGCCGGCCGCATCTTGCTGGTGACCGAACAGTTGATCAGTAGTGAAGCCATCCGAAGTGATCCGCAGAGGACTCTCATACCCGGCTTTCGCGTCGAAGCCATCGTCCACTGTCCGTGGGGCGCCTACCCGACGGCGGTGCCCGGTTGCTACGACTATGACTATGCGGGTTTGAAGGCGTATCAAGCGGCAGCCGGCACTCCGGAAAGCTTTCAAGCCTATCTGGAACGGTTCGTTTACGGCGTCAAGGATTGGGAAGAGTTTCTGGAGATTGCGGGGACGCCGAAGACTTACCGCCGGCTGGCGATCGATCCGGCACTGGGATACTCCGGCTACATCGCGGAGCTGATCGGCGGGGGAAAACAGGTCCGCGCGAAGGCTCCCGGCGAGTACAACCTGAAGGAACTGATGATCATTGCGGCGGCGCGCGAACTGAAGGATGGCGATGTCATTGTTGCCGGAACTGGTTTGCCTATGGCAGCCACTACGGTCGCCAAACTCTTGCACGCGCCCGACTGTAACTACATCGTCGAAACCGGTATTGGCGATGTGACGCCTAAACATTCGGCGCTCTCGGTTGCCGATCCCCGGCTGACGGGAGCCGCGAGGCCGGCATTTGTGACGGACACTCTGGAAAGCCTCGGCTACGTCGTTCATCGCGGACTTGCGGATGTGGGATTTCTCGGCGGCGCGCAGATCGACATGTACGGAAATCTGAACGCTACGCAACTGGGGCCGGCTGCAAAAATCAAGAAACGTTTTCCGGGCAGTGGCGGAGCGAATGTAATCGCCTCCTGCGCCAAGCGTGTGCTGATCATCATGCAGCAGGAGAAGCGTCGCTTCGTGGAGCGGGTCGATTACATCACCAGCCCTGGCTTTTTGGCCGGCGGCAACTCCCGGCGGGAGGCCGGCCTGACGGGCGGAGGACCGGACAAAGTCATTACCGACCTGGGAGTGTTGGGATTCGATAGCGATTCAAAGCGGATGAAGCTGGTTTCCCTGCACCCTGGGGTTACGGTTCAGCAGGTCCGGGAGGCGACCGGGTTCGAGTTGATCGTTCCCGACGATATCGGCGTTACGCCTCCACCTACTGAAAAGGAATTGCAGATACTCCGCGCCAATGTTTCACCCGTTTATTTTGCCGACTCGGATGAGGCTCCGAAGAAGAGCGCGGCTGCGGCCGCCGGAGGAGATTGATAGATTGCGAACCATTGAAGGAGAGGAGTGTGTTTAAAGGTGGACAGCAATAATAGCGTACAACTCAATGTGGCTCCTTGCCGGGAAGCCTGTCCTGCCGGCGTGAATGTTCCACTTTATATCAGGTACATCCGGGAAGGACGCTTTGACAATGCTCTGGCGGTTGTCCGGCAGAGCATTCCGTTTCCAGCGGTCTGCGGATATGCCTGTGCCCACCCGTGCGAGAGCAAATGCGCGCGGGCTCAGTTCGACGAGCCGGTGGCGATCCGCATACTGAAACGGGCGGCGGCGGACTACGGTCTGACCGCGCTTACTCGGAAGCCCCAACCCGCCCGTTCCACCGGGAAGAAGGTAGCCATCGTGGGCGCAGGTCCAGGCGGACTGACGGCGGCGTACTATCTGGCCGGACTCGGTCACAAGGTTACCGTCTACGAAGCCTTGCCCGAAGCGGGAGGCATGCTGCGTTATGCCATTCCCGGATACCGCCTGCCGAATGAGGTTATCGATCGGGAAATCGATGTGGTTCGGGAACTCGGAGTGGAGATCAAGACCAACACCAGAGTAGACGCCCCGGAAAACCTCCTCGCCGGCCATGACGCCGTGCTGATTGCCACCGGCACATGGCTCTCCGTCAAGATGAATGTGGAGGGAGATGCGAATGCGCTGGACGGGCTGGCCTTCCTACGGCAGGTGAACAGCGGCAAAGCGCCTGGCGTGGGTGCCAAGGTAGCTGTCATCGGCGGAGGCGATACGGCAATTGACGCTGCCAGGACTGCTCGCCGTCTTGGCGCAAAGGAAGTAACGCTTCTCTATCGCCGCAGCCGGGCCGAGATGCCGGCTGAGCCTGAAGAGGTGGCCGATGCCATCGAGGAAGGTGTGAAGATCGAATTCCTCGCAGCTCCGGTCAATGTCAGCAAAGGCAAGATCACCTGCGTGCGAATGAAGCTGGGGCGCAAGGATGCCTCCGGGCGGCCCGCTCCCACTCCGATTGCCGGAAGCGAGTTCAGCCTGGCCTGCGACACGGTGATCACCGCCGTTGGACAACTCAGCAGCGCCGCCGAGCTTACGCTGGCTGCCGGGGAGAACGGAACGCTCAAGGTCGACGCCAACTTTGCCAGCAGCCGCCAGGGAGTCTTCGCCGCCGGCGATGTAGTGACCGGGCCGGCATCGATCATCCAGGCGATTGCCCAGGGCAAGCAGGCTGCCGCGGCAGTGGACAAGTATCTGGGAGGGAAGGGAATCGTCGCCGAAGAGCTGGCGCCGGATTCTCTTCAGCGCCAGGAGCCAGCGCCGGCGGGGCAAATGCGGACTTATGTTGATACGGTCGATTTCGCTGCACGGCTGAACAGCTTCAGTCTGGTGGAAAAAGGCTATTCTCAGAACTCCGCCAAGCGCGAAGCGCGCCGCTGTCTGGGATGCGACCAGGTCACGCACTCGGTAGAGGTCGATCTGACGGCTTGCAAGGCCTGCGGCTACTGCAAGGATGCCTGCGGTCTGGGCATCTTCCAGCAATCCAAGAGTTTCAATGACCGCGGCTACCAGCCGATGGAGGCCATAGGCAGCGATCGTTGCGTGGGTTGCCTGCGGTGTTTCTATGCCTGTCCCGACTTCGCCATCAGTGTGCAGAAAGCAGGTGCATGTCAATGAAGCGTTACTTTGATACCGGGAACCGCGCTATCACTGAAGGCGCAATTCTGGCGGGCTGCAAAGTGTTTGCGGGTTATCCCATCACGCCGGCCACCGAAATCGCGGAAAACATGTCTCGCGTTCTGCCGCAGGTCGGTGGCTACTACATACAGGCCGAGGACGAGATGGCCGGCATGCATATCGCCATCGGTGCTTCCCTCGGCGGACTGAAAGCCATGACTGCAACTTCCGGACCGGGCTTCGTGCTCTATGGCGACCCGTATGGCTGGGCGATGGGTTCGGAGATTCCGCTGGTGGTCGTCAATGCGCAGCGTGTCGGTCCGGTTTCGGGCATTACCGGCGCACCGGGACAGGGAGAGTTTTACAACTCCCGCTATCCGACCCACGGCGGCAATATTGAGGCGATCGTATTGGCTCCCAATAGCGTTCAGGAGGTATTTGCACTTACCGTCGAAGCCTTCTATCTCGCGGAACGGTTCCGCATGCCCATAACTATCCTGGCCGATCAGATGGTGACCGATGGATGGGAGACGCTTGAGATCCCCGAGACCGAAGAAGAAATGAAGAAGATGGGGCTCAGGTTCAAGGACCGGGAAATCTGCCAAGGACCGGTGTTTTATCCCCCGACCGACGAACTGGATATTCCGCCGGTCGTGCTGGGACACAATACCGGCGGCTGCTGTTCGGATTGGACTCCTACCGAAGAGGGGTACGACACAGAGGTCGTGGAGTCGCAGCACAAGCACGCGTACAGGCTGATTTACAAGGTTCGGAATAATAAGGACGTGATTCGGCGCTATGAGGCGTTGTTCATGGACGACGATCCGGAGGTGGTGTTCGTCGCCTATGGTGCGCCGTCGCGGGTAATGCTCAGCGCCGCCAAGCAGGCGCGCAAACGCGGCCTGAAGGTCGGCTGCATCCGGCTCATCTCGCTGTGGCCGTTCTGCGACGAACTCTTCAAGCTCAAGACCAATTACCTGTCAATCGAATTGAACTACGACGGACAGCTTGTGCGCGAAGTACAGCGCTGCGTTCCAACCGGCAGCCGGGTCGGCTTCTTCGGCAAGTGCGGTGAGTTGCCGAGCGTAGCCGAGCTGATCGACTGCGCCGAGCAAATGATGGCCGGCAAGCCTATGAAGACTAAGCAGTGGGAATGGGAGGTATGGTAGCGATGGACTACTTGGCACAGAAATACCTGAGACCACGAAAGATTCCCAGTAACGCCTGCAGCGGTTGCGGATTGGGACAGGTGCAGAAGGCGATCGTCAAGGCCATTGACGAGCTGGGGCTGGAAACCGGAGACATAGTGTGGGGAAGCGGAATCGGCTGCGCCGGACGGCAGACCTTCGGGACCTGGAAGGGCGACAACTTCGCCGGCACCCACGGCCGCGTTTATGCCATTGCCTCGGGCTTGCGCATCGCACTGAAGCCGGACAAGAAGCTCGTACTGACGGTCGGAGATGGCGACGCCTTCGGCATCGGACTTCTGAACCTGCTGCACTGCGCCCGCCGCAACGCCAACATGATGGTGGTGGTATGCGACAACCTCGGATACATGTCCACCGGCGGCCAGTACGGCTGGACCACTCCGCTCGGCGTGAAGACCGATAGCTCTCCTTACGGCGGTTATGAGGCCAACTTCATGCAGGAGGGCATAGACGTTCTGAACCTTCTGAAGGACGCCGGCGCCACCTTCCTTGCCCGACACACAAGCCAGCAGGGACCGGACATCGTTGAGAGCGCCAAGAAGGCCCTGCAGAACAAGGGGCTGTCGCTGATCCACGTCATTTATCCCTGCGTCACCAACTTCTCCGACCGCGCTTTAGGCACACGGAACCCGAAGGCGATGCAAACGTGGATCAAGGAGCACACTTATCGTCTCCACGACAAGGTGCCCCAGGGAGAAATTTCATTCCGCACAGGCATCTACCTGGACGCGAGCAATACCCGCCAGGAGTTCGCCGACCGGCTGTTCGAGTTCACCAGGAACATTCAGAGGAGGGCACTGTAATGAGTTACAGGATGGAAGTGCTCGTCAGCGGCTTCGGCGGCCAGGGTGTGGTCAGGCTAGGACAGATCCTTGCCAACGCCTCGGTCAACGAAGGTCTGTTTACCACCATGCTCGTCAGTCACGGAACGGAAACCCGCGGCGGATACGTGCGGGCGCAGGTGGTCATCTCCGACGAACCGGTGGATAGCCCGGTGTGCGAGAATCCGGACTTCATGGTGACACTCTCGAAGGCCGCCTACAACCAGTTCAAGCACCTGGTAAGCCAGGGCCTGATTATCTACGACCCCCACTATGTTGAAGTAGATAACACGCTCGCTTGCCGCCAGATGCCGGTCGCTGCCCGCGACCTTGCTCTGCAAGAGCTCGGCAAGGAGGTTTATGCCAATGTCATCGCCCTCGGTTCCCTGACTCATTTGATCGAGAAGACCCTAGGCAAGGAAAACATCCTGAAGGTCATGCTGGAACGGATACCGAAGATGCAGGAGGAAAACAAGAAAGCTTTTGAAATCGGGTATTCGCTGGCTGCTGTCAACGCGTGATGCCGGAGCAGACTGGAAAGTAGCATTTATCCGTAGCTTGTTAGAGGAAGCTTGTCTTAACGAATGTTTATCTTTCGGGAGACGCTGTAAATAATTCGTACTAGATAGGAGCTGTTTCGACCAAAGGGCTGTATCGAATAAGCGTTGTGCGATCTAGGCATCTGGAGGGCGTCGATGGAAACTCTCTTGGATAAGTCGCATAGGGCGAGCCAGGTTCGATACGTTGTTCTAACCTGGCTTTGTTTTCTTTATCTAATTTCAGATCTGGACCGCACTGCGATTTCGGTAGCCGCTCCGCAAATCCTGAAGGAATTCCACTTCACCCAGACCCCAATGGGGATAGTCTTCCGGGCTTTCTTTTATACGTACGGATTATTTCTAATCCCGGAAGGTGTGCTACAGGCTGAAGCACAAGGGCCAAGCCGTCCCTGGTCGGGGTATCGCAACTCGACCTCGAGTTCAATCTTAATAATGAGGAGGGTATTATATGGCCGAATCTGGTCAGGCCTCTGTGCCAGCTAGTGGTTCTGCAGCCGAGTTCAAGACCCTCGTGCTTGTCACCTTCTCGACCACCGCCGGTGTTATGGTCGAGTTCTACGACTTCTTCCTGTACGGCTACGCCGCCGCCGTTGTCTTCCCCAAGCTGTTCTTCCCGAATCTGCCCCTCAGCCAGGCGCTGGTGCTCTCCTACTTGGCGTTCGGGGCCGGGTTCCCCGCGAGGATTTTGGGCGCGTTCATATTCGGACACTTTGGTGACAAGATAGGCAGAAAATTCTCCTTTGTGACCAACATTCTTTTGACTGGAATTGCCACGGTTGCGGTGGCTTTAGTGCCCGGCTACGCAAGGATAGGGATTGCCGCACCCATACTCGTGGTGGTGCTCAGAATGGTGCAAGGCATTGGAGTCGGAGGAGAGTTCGGTGGCGCCAGTTCGCTGATGGCGGAGTTCAGCGCCAAGCGAAAGTACCGTACCTTCTGGATCGGGATGACCAACATCGGCATGCCGCTGGGGTCAATATTAGCGAGCTGCGCCATGCTCGCATTCAGCAAGTCGTTCACAGGAACCGGATGGCGGATCAGCATGATGCTGTCTGCGCTGGTGGTAATCCCGGCCCTCCTGGCAAGGTACAAGCTTGCCGAGAGTCCGCTTTTTGATAAGCTGAACCAAACACAGCGAGCTAAGATGCCGAGCTTCGCCGTCTTCAAGCGGCACTCTCGGCCGATATTTCTCCTGGCCCTGATCACAGCATTCCAACATATGGATAGCTACGTGAGCGGGACTTACATAATAGCCTTCATGCGCATTGCCGGCCTACCGTTGACTATCACCGCTCTCGCCATCACACTGGGCAGGGTGGCGGATGTGGCGGGTATCCTGATGTCCAGTCCTTTGACGGAGTGGGCCAAGAAGAGGAAGAGCATGGCCTACGTAGCCATAGGAGTCACCACCCTCCTCTCCTTTCCGTATGTCGGCGCGATCTTGGGAAGGAATATACCGCTCGTGATGGTGTTTCAGTTCCTGATCTCGTTGTTCGGACTCGGGCTGATGCATGGGATTCTTCCCGTGCTGACCACCGAAAGCTTCCCCACCATGTACCGATACTCCGGCGGAGGCATCGCCTACAGTTTCTCTTCAGTTCTCGGTGGAATGGTGGCGCCGTCGATGCTGGCCGCGTTGATAGGGACTAATCTAACTAAGTGGTATTACCTGCCGGCCGTGTACATAGTCTACTGCGCGGTGGCGATGACGGCCTTGGTCATGTTGCGAGAGACTCAGGGCGTAGAACTGGATGATGTCGACAAGCAAGAGGGAACCCTGAAAGCGATGGCCGCAGGCGCAGGTAAATAGGCGTAACTAAGTTGTAGAGGCTCATTCACCCGATAAAGAACCGGGGCTCTCTTCCATGAGAGCCTTGGGCTATTTGTTGTAAGCTTTGAATCTCCATCGCAAAGTGTTCCCTTGTCGATCCCTAGTGACCCAATTCATGAATAATGCGGGCTATGGGGCCTGAGCTACTTCCGCATGGTAGGTTCAGCGATTGCGTCCAGATAACGGCAACCTGGAACTCAGTTACTTCCGGGTCTGAAGCTGGTGATATCCCATTTTTCCACGGGCCTCGCGAAGTGACACTCCTTTACGAACTTCTCGTTCAATGACTTCTTCCTTCTTAGCAATCTCTTCAGCGACGCGATATACCTCCTCCGCTCTCTCAACGGGAATCACCAGTGCACCGCTGTCATCCCCAACCAGAATATCGCCGGGCTTGACTTGAACTCCGGCGATTGCCACGGGAACGTTCACGCCATCGCACTGAACGCGGTCTTTGCCCGTCACCATGTAGCAGCCGCGGGTGAAGATCGGGTACTTAAGTTCGCGAATACCCGGGACATCGCGGCAGACTCCGTCGATTACAGTTCCCTCAATACCGCGCATTGAGGCGTTGATGGTCATGAGGTCGCCCCAAACGGTGCAATAGGTGCGCCCTCCGTTATCAAGTACCACTACCTGCCCCGGTTGAACGTCATCCAGAAAATCGCCGACTGTGCCTTTAACGGTTCCACAGGGAACGTAGTGCACCGTAAAGGCAGGACCACAGAACTTTGTTTCTGCAATCACCGGGCGGATGCCATGCAAACCGCCGACTATACCTAGCCTATCCAGCGCATCAGACACACTGGTCGTATCGAATTTCTTGAAACCATCGATCATCGCCTGATCCACGTTGATCATTCCTATCCTCCCGGCGTGCTTACTTGAGCATCTTTTCGTAACTGTACTTGTTGTCCACTTCCAGCATGGAGGCGCCCGCCCGGATCTCCGCCACCATCTGCTCCTCTTTGTCGTAGAGTTCCTCGGCTTTGACCAGAACCTCGTCCAGCCTTTCCTGGGGAATGATTACGACACCGCTGCGGTCGCCCATGGCCACGTCTCCGGGACGCACTTGCACTCCGGCGAACTGGATCATGATGTTGGTCGCCTCTTCCATGATCCGGCCGCGGGCGGTAGCCACTACCGTTCCTCGGGCATAGACGGGGAACTGGACATCGATGCAGTCGTCGAGATCGCGCACGGCGCCATCTACGACCACGGCGCTGAGACCCTTCATCTTGGCTCCGTTGGCGAGAATTCCGCCCCAGCAAGAGGTGTCCAGGCGCCCGCCATTATCAATGACAATGATGTCGCCGCGCTCGCCCGCCTCTATCGCCTTGACGCCCAGATGAGTTTTGCCCTTGGTCAGTCCCGCAGCGGTAATCTTAAGCGTAACCGCCCGGCCAACGATCTTGCCCGCGCTCTCCCACAGCGGACGGATGCCATAGGTCGCACCCTTCAGGCTCAGCGCATCGAGCGCGTCGGCCAGGTTGGTGGTCGAAAGGCGCAGCAACCGCTGGCGATACTTGGTATCAAATTCAGACATGGAATCCTCGCTCCAGAGTTGTTACTGATGGTATATACCTGCCCCTTCGGATCCGCCAGCAGACGCAACAACGGCGCCTGCCGGAGGGACCGGGCTTGCTCAGGATGCCACTTCAAGTGTCAGGCCGAGGTGACTCTTACGATTCCCGCGTCGGCGTCTACTTCGACGATGTCACCGTCTTTGATCGCCGCGATCGGGTCGCAATCGCACTTGTCCACCATCGGAATCTCGGAGATGATGCAGCCGATCGCCGTCACCTGTTCGACGTTGTGATTGATCATGGCGCACGGGCCGACGCCGTTGCTGACCGCTTCGTAGATCAGGTAAGAGCCGCCCGTGGAACCTTTGCCGGTTGGAAAGACCAGGACCTTGCCGGCAATACTCTTGCCTTTGAGCGGATGGCCGACCTCGGTGATGATGCCGGTCTTAACATCGACACCGCCCAGAAAGCAGATCGGCTCAGCCGTCACCAGCGCGGGCCCCGAGGTCTTGCCACCTACAACCTTACGTGCATGAAGAATCTTTTCCATTGTCGCCATCTCCGTTACTGCTGCCGGAAAACACCGCTGATCGCGGCGTCGAGACACGTCTGCAGGCTGCCGTAGTAGGTCGGCAAGGCCCATTGTCCAGGAGCGTAGTGCGCCAGCTTGGCCGAGTTGGTCGCCAGAGCGGAGCATGCCTTCTTCGCGGTTACCTCGGCCATCGGCGACAGGATGGGGCAGGTGTCGATCACGAAGCGTCCGCCCGCCTCCTCGATGATCTTGCTGTAGCCGCAACGCTCGGCCAACGCGCGCATGGGAAGCGACGTAGTGATCCATAAATCGACGCCCGGCTTGAGCTTCTTGCCCGCCAGGCCGCGCGCTATTTGCCCGATCTCCCAGATAGAGCAATGCGGGCAGCCGATGCAGACCAGCGAGACCGGCTGGCCAGCGTGCTTGTTCAGGCGAGCCTTGGCCTCGCGCAACTCATTGGCTCCGAACTCCAGCGCTTGCTCAGGCTTGCGTCCGCCGAAAGCGGCTTCAACGGTCGGGGCTTCCGGAGTGATTCCCACCACGTGGAAGAGCGCTACCGCGCCCGACGACGCCAAGGCAGCGCCCAACTGCTTGATCTGGTCGGCGCCGATCTCCGCGATTCCGGTGAAGACCGGGACCTTGCTGCCGGCAATCGTGCCAACCCAGTATCCCAAGCCGCCGAAATCATCAACGCTGTGCAATTCCGTGGTCACCGTGACATAAATCTGTCCGTAGCGGTTCTCCTGCAGGTGATAGCCGTACTCTGGAACGCGTCCGGTGAGAGAGGCAGCCAGCGCGGAAGGACCGCCTTCGCGGTTGGTGTAGGCTCCCAGCACGGAGTTGGCAAAGGCGATGGCCGAAGACTCACCCCAGGCGACGTGCGCGCCACGCCTGGGACAGTCGCCGATCAGGTAGGGCGTGCAGGTATGGCAAGGGACGGCGCCCATGGCCACGTAGGCATCGGTAAGCCGCCGCTGCAGTTTGTAAGTCTTTTCCGAAAAGCCGGTCTCTTGCCAGGCATCGAAGTTCAGCGCTCCGGGGTTGAGCGTAGTCGCGGCGCAAAACTTTCCATCCAGGCTTGCCATTTTTTCAACGAACTTCGTTCCCGCTTCTCCCGCCACCACTACCGAGGAGCCGGGCATGTGTACGTGCGAGACTTTGATCATCTTCTCGGCACCGTAGATCTCCCCCAACTGCACCAGGATTTCCATGGACTTCTGTACCGGCCATCCTTGCTTGCCGGCCAGCATCTGCTCTTCTTCTTTAGTAAGTTGCATGAGTGCCTCGTGTGTTCCTAGGGCAGTTCCCGGGTTGCTATATACCGCCAAAAGACGTCATTCCGAGCGAGCGGCGTTTTGCCTTTTAGAGCCTTGAGCTGAGTTGCAGCAATGTTTCCGCGAGCAGTACAGCAAATAGCACTTTGCTCTATCGGTCGCGAGTCGAGGAATCTTTTGTGTTGCTTTACTGCGGAAAAACACAAGATCCCTCCACTCCGTGCCCGAACAGCTCCATGCTATCGAGTAGCAATGTCGGGTACGCAGCCTAGCTGCTCCGGCCGCAGGCGCTCAGCACTTCGGTCGGGATGACGCTTCCAATCTACCTTACCGTACGGCTACACCAATCCAGGAACTGCCCTAAAAACGAAAATCGCTCTATTGAATGAATCGTCATGCCGAGCGACTGCGGGGAGTCGAAGCATCTGCCAATGCAGATACTTCGACTCGCTCCGGCCAAAGTGGCCGCCGCCCGCTCAGGATGACACCCTTCTTACGAATACGCTTCTCTTGCCGTACTCAATGTTACGGTCTGCTTAGGCTCGTGCCGCCCGGGCGCGTGGATAAGCCATGCTGGCGGCGTTCGTGGGACACACCTCCATGCACATGCCGCAGCCGTCGCACTTGGCCTTGTCGATGACCGCTCCCACCTTGGTGAGTGTGATCGCGTCGTAGAAGCAGCTTCTCAGGCAGACTCCGCAACGGTCGCACTTAGTGTAGTCGACGATAGCGTGGACGCCTTCGGGAGCGCGAACCACTTCCTTGGTGGTAAGGATGTTGGGCAGCGCCAGGCCACGGATCTCATCCAGCGACTTATAGCCCTTGCCGTCCATCCAGGTGTTGATCTGGTCGGTCCACTTCTTGCTGATGCCGTAGCCCTGCATCATGAGGCCAACGCCCGACTGCACCAGGGTGGCGCCGCACATGATATAGCGGATGATGTCCTGCCATTCCCAGACGCCGAGGCCGGCGATGATGGGAATCTTCAGCTTCCTGGCCGCCTGGCTGATGATCTTCAACCCGTAGCCGAGCAGGTAGGGGCCTCCCCATCCGCCCTGCGACCCCGGTCCGATCGGGCTGGCGGTTTCGATGTCGATCATGAAGCCGGAGAAACGCGCAGACATGTTGACGGCCTGCCCGCCAGCCTTCTCCACTGCTTCCGCGATGGCAACCGGGTCGGAAGACTGCGGCGAGATCTTCACGCTGAAGGGCTTCTTCAGAATTTCGGCGCACTGCTTGACAATCATGGGCGCCCGGTCGACATCGCCGGCACCCATCTTGACTCCCATGTCGGCGGAAAAGGGACACGAGACGTTCAACTCCACCCAGTCAGCCTTGGTTTCGTTGACCATCTTGCACATCTGCAGCCATTCTTCGATGCCTACACCTGATAGGCTGGCCATCACGATGCCGCTATCGCCGATCTTGTCCTTGGCTATGTCGAGGTCCTTCATGTACTCCTCGTAGCCGAAGTGAGAACATTCTTCCAGCGAGTTCAATGTGAACGAATGCGGCAGTTTTTCCGGATAGCCCGGATAGTTCTTGTAGTCGTAAAGCATGAAACGGGGACGGGGATAATTGCGCCCCAGTTTACCGGCATTGCCGAACAGGGACTTCACGATGGCGCCGCCGGCGCCGCCGTCGATGCCCTTCTTGGTTCCACGCCAGTCCATGGTCGGGGTCGCCGAGCCGACGATGACCGGATTCTTAAATTTGACTCCGTTTACTGTTAAGCTTAGATCTGCCATTTGTAGAACTCCTTCCAATTATTTGTGAATAAATTTGGATCTCTAATATTCGCTTACTTCAACGAGCCCGAGTAACCTAGACAGTCGCCGTCGCTTGGGTTTTCTCTTTCAAGCGCTCGTCCAAATTGCCAACAATGAAGCCATAGCAGGCAGCTGCGAATAGCGCCACGCAGGCGGTGACGATCAGTGGGACGGTAAAGCTCTTTGTCCTGGCCAGCAGAATTCCGGTTACCAGTGGAGCCAGAGCCCCGCCGATATTGCCAAGGAAATTTTGCAGCGATCCCAAGGAAGCGACGAAATTCGGCGGCGCGATGTCAACCATCATCGTCTGGATCGAACCGGTAGCCAGGCTGAAGCTGGCTACCGCCAACGTAAGAAAAGTGACTGCCGGCCACGTGGAGGTGGAGTAGGCTCCCAGTAGCGTGAAGACCGTCGCCGAGCACAATCCACTACAGGCAAGCACCTTGCGGGCGACGGTAACACGCGCCCCCTTCCTCACCAACCAATCGCTGATATAGCCTCCGGCAAGTGTGGCCGCCACGCCAACCAGGAAGGGAAGCATAGCCACAAAGCCGCTCCTCAAGATGGACATTTTCCGCTGCAGTACCAGATAGCCCGGGAGCCAGCTAGCGAATACGAAATAAACATACAAATATCCGAAATTGCCCAGCATCGCGCCCCAAGTGTTGCGGTACTGTAGCAGCGTGATCCAGCGGATAGTGCTCTTCTCCCGAGTCGCAGGCTTTCCTTCTCCTTTATAGGTCAGCAGGAACCACGGCAACCACAGAAGGCTTAATGCACCCGCGGCATAAAAGATCGCGGCCAAGCCCCACTGGTGGTAAATCGGTGGCGGCGAATGGAATCCCTAATGCCAAGCCCAATTTTATTGCCGGAATAGAAGGTACCCACTGCCGTTGCGCGCTTTTCCCTGGGAAATGTCTCGTAAATGACGCGGTATCCGCATCCGAGCATCGGTCCCTCGCCAAATCCGACCAGTCCGCGAAAAGCCATCAAGGGGGCGAAGCGAACGGTCGTTCCGCACAAGACCGTCGCCACGGACCAGACAGACACTGCCAATGGGTAGGCAATGCGAGCCCGCACCCAATCGACAAATGGGCCGGCGAATAACATCGAGACGCAGTAGGCCCAGTTGAACATCGACAGCATCACACCCACAGTCGCTGGAGACCACTGATAGTTGCGGATCAGCACGGGCGCGGCCACAGACATATTGACGCGATCCAGGTAGGCAATTGCCTGCGAGGCGGCTAGCAGAAAAAGAATATTTATGCGATATCGCTTCGAGAATGCTGGTACCACTTCAGCCACTTTAGCTGTGACAGCAGACAACGACATTAAGCACCTCCAGTGCCGCCGGTTTACCTGATCGCTTTAACTTCACAAACGCCGTTTAAGCACGCCTAGCCGAGCTGGACTGTTGGCTCGCCATTCGTTCCGGCGCGCAGAATAATTCTCCGGTTCTGGCCAGCATCGGTTTCCGGAAAGTCTTCCCGATAATGGGTGCCGCGACTCTCCTGCCTGGTGATGGCCGCCTTGGCGATAATCTGACCCACCAACAGCGCGTTGCGCTCGGCCTGGCTGCCCGGCGCCTGCCTGGCTATGAACTCCAGAACTTTGTTGAGGCCTTCGGCCCGGCGCACTACAGTCAGTTCGCGCTCATAGAGCGCGGCACGTCGCTGTACGGCTTCAGCATCCGGCGAAGCCAGGGCATCGGCTGAAAGCTGCGGCGCGTTGCCGCAAGCCTTTCCGCGGACCGTCAGTGCGAATTCGGATGCCCCCCGGCCCGCGCGGCAGCCGAAGACCTGCGTGTCAATCAGGTTGTTTCCTCCGGGCCGGTCCGAGCCGTGCACCCCGCCCGTTACCTCGCCGGCGGCATACAGGCCCTCGACGCCGGTCCAGCCGTTTTCGTCGATCAGCACGCCGCCGTTGAAGTTCTGCACCACCAGGCCGAGTTCGATCTTTTGCCGGGCCAGATCGGCGCCGGCATTCTTCAGAGTCTGGTAAGTAATCGGAGCCCGCCGCTTTAGCTCGTCTTCGCCGACATGCGTCACGTCGAAGTACACGCCGCCGTGCGCCGCGCTGCGGCCGGAAGCAAGTTCCTTGAAGATGGCAATGTCCAGATACTTAGCGATGGTGCGCACGGAGAACGGGTAGGAAAGGGTCTTAGCGTCGAGGACCTCTTCCGGCGCGACTCCCTGTGGGCAGTAGTTCGTCAAAAATTCCTCGCCGCACGCGTTGGTGAGCCTAGGCTTCAGCTTCCACATGTGGCTGTGGATGATGAACTGTGTCTTCGGCCACATTACCGCCGGACCGACCTGGAAGAACTCCATGTTTACCATGCGGGCACCGGCGCGGTAGGCCATGGCCCAGCCGTCGCCCTCCAGGGTGGGAGGATTCACGTTGTGGCGGAAGAGTCTGCCGGCGCCGCCCGTTGCCAGCACGACCGCCCCGGCGCGGATGCGGACTTCTTCTTTTTCCTTTTGCCCTACGGCGCCAACGATGCGGCCATCCGCGTTCTTCCAGAGGTCGAGCAGGCGGACGTGTTCCAGGACTTCCACGCCTGCTTCGGCGTTCCCCTTGGCCAAGGCTCGCAGCATTTCCACGCCGGTCGAACCACCGCAAGTCAGAGAGCGCGCCTTGGTGCAGCCGGAGAGCCTGGTCTGCACGGGTATACCCGCCTTGCAATCGAATGCCATACCCAGCGAAGTGAGGTCTTGAATCCGGGCGCAGGACTCGTCGGCGATGATTCGGCAAAGGGCGGGATCGGCGAGCCCGCCGCCGGTGGCCAGCATGTCCTGGTAATGAACGTCCGGACTGTCACCATCGCCGGCGAAGTTGAAGGGCGCATTAATGCCCAGGCTCTCCGAGGCAATCAACTGTGTGCTGCCGGTTTTTCCGTACCTGCCGGCAACGGCCAGAACTACGCTGAGTTCAGGATGCGATTGCTTGGCTTCCAGCGCGGCGCGGCTTGCGGCAGCGCCACCTCCAACCACCAACACGTCACAAGCGAGTTCGATCATGTTGCCGTTCCTGCTTCCCGGAATTACCGCGCTGCGGCATCTATTTACCTTGGCGTCTATCAGGTCAGGCTCAGTGCTTCGCTGTTGCCGCAAACGCTGCCAAAGACTTCAGTCCGCTGCCGGCGTCATGCGTCCTCGGCACGGAAAAGTCTTCCAGCAGCCTGAGGCTGTGGCTGGCCTTGTCGGCCGCTTCGCGCACAACTGCCTTCATCGCCGTTGCCCAGGCGAAATCGTGCCGCGCCTGCGGCGCGGACAGCACTAATGAACCCAGCGCCCGACCGTCATGCCCCAGCACCGGAGCCCCGATGGCACAAACTTCTGAATCGATCTCTCCCCAGGAGATATGCGCCCGCTCCTCGCGAATGACATCATCTCCCTTGCGGTACGGAGGCCCGCTGAAGGCACGAATGATCACCCCGCCGGCACCGATGTCTATCGGTAGCCGATTACCGACGTGGAATGTGTCCCGTATACGGCGCAGGGGATCGACGCGCAGGATGCACATGCGCATCGCCGGCTTGGTGCCCGGCAGCGGCACATAGTAAGCAGCGGTTTCGCGGGTCGTCGCCGAGAGTTCTTCCATGATTGGACGGAGGATTTTTTCCAGAGTCAGGTCGACGGCGAAGAGCGAACCCACGCGCCACGCCTGCGGGCCGATGCGATAGCGGCCACTGCCGTCGCGCTCGATGAAACCACAGCGGCGCAGCGAAACCAGCGAACGCGAGATGGTGCTCTTGTATAACCCAGTGCGAGACGCCAATTCCGCCAAGGTGAGGACGGGAGAACCTTCGTCAAAAGCGCCTAGGATGGCTAGCGCGCGCTCGACTGCGGCTACTCCTTCCGCGGGTTCGGAGTTATTGCCGGACATTGCCTCTTCGCCTCTTCACTGCCGTTCCGCCTGACGGAACGCTGTTCTGTATTTGAGTTGGGCGGAATCTAAGCGAACGAGTGCTGCATGTCAAGGTAAATTTGGAAGCGTAAATCTGGAGCGTTTCGCCACTCGCGACCTGTGACGGGTGGTTGGACACTGTCCGGGCATTGGAGCTCAGCTGTGGTCAGTTGATGAGTGGCGGGCAATCCGGAAAGCCATATCCCAGCCGGAATCGGCCGACCCGCCTCGGTCGGCGGTCGATCGCAAGTTAGACTGCCGGCGAACTCCTCAGTTCGCCGGGCAATCCAATTCCACCGACTATGCTCCAGCCTTAGCAGCCAGCGGTTTTTCCACCCCGGCTTGCACCGGTATGCCGTAAGGCCGGTTCAGAGGCTTTTCGCCCTTGATGCTCTTGGCGAATTCAAACGCCTTGGCAACCTTGGCGTCCTGCCCTTCCAGGATCAGGACGATCGTGCCCTCCGAGCCGGCAATGCCACCGCCGCCGGCAAGGTAGGCTTCGATTCCGAATAACTGCTCGAAAGCCTGAATTTCGGTGACCACCGTCGCCGTCACTACCGGCACCATGCCGATCGTCGACCCCATGGCGTATTTGAAGGACCGGTTGCCGGCATGCTTGGCCGCCGCCGGCACATCGGCAATCAATTTCTCCAAGCCCACCGGCATGACCAGATGAGCGCCGCGGGCCAGTACCGTTCCCATCGCCCAGCCCATCGTTCCTCCGGTGCCGCTGGCGGCAAAGACCGCAGCCCGATACTGCGGGTCAACCGCATTGGCGCCCTTGACGAAGACGTCGTCCGCCGTAAACTCTTTGAGCGCGTCCTCGGGTATCATCGACTGGCGCTTCCCCTTGTGGAATACCACCGGGAAAATATAGTTGGGATTCTTTGGCGTGTCCCAGGTCTCGCCGCCCGTAATATGGCCGGAGATGAAATTCTCCTTCACCATCGGTTCGCCAAGCAGTTCCTCGGCGACATAGCCGGTGCTGGTTCCGGTGCTGACGATGATCCAGCCATTCTGCATCGCGTTTTCGACCGCCGGCAGCTTGGCGACTGCCTTGGCGATGACCCGCCTCGATTCATAGGGAGTTAAAACAACCAGTGCTCTCGTGTTGCCCATTTCTCTCCACTCCTGTTCGAAATAACAGCTCAATGGCTGATCAATCTCCTATCGCCGCCGCCCTCGCCGGCGATCCTGCGACCGCATCGGCTTCATCGGCAAATCGGTCCGATTGATCCTCTTCTGTTTAACTGTCCCAGATTACACAACTATTCGACAAACAAAACAACGACAAAGCGAAGGTGCGTTCCTAAGCGGAGGCAGGGCGCTGACATGCTCTTCGCCGGTAGCTTCTGGACGACGGGCAGTTTTTTCACGGTTGTCGGAGAGATGAGCGCCCGCGATGTGACCATTGCCCATCAGCAATGTGATTGTGCTCACAGCGGCTGCTGTCATGCTGGGGTAAGCTCCCCGCAAGATCATCATCAGCAGGATTGGGGCGAGGAGTTGTACCTGCAGTTCTGGCCGACAACAGGAACACGCCGTCCGCGTGACCTTGGGATACAGGCTGACTCTCCGAAGTGCTCTTATCACGGAGTTCGTGATTTCCAGCAGACATCGATTGGTCTTCGTTCTTGCCTGAGTAGGCGCATGCTTTCGTGATGCCGCGAAAGGGCGGGACCGTTGCGAATCTCAATCGGAATCAGACCGCTCTAAAGCGGTTCGTGCCGCATAACGTGTTTTTGGGGAACGACTCTACAGAGGTGGCTTCAGAAGCTGCGGGAACTGCGGCAGCCGGGAGCGCCGTAAGGTGAAGCCCGAAAAGATGTGGGCAGGAAGCGGGCATCACGCAGTTGGAATTTGAAATCTCGGAAACCCAGTAAGGGACACAAGGAGGTTGTATGTCGCAGCAAGCAACGAGCCCTGCACCAATTTCTGTTCCTCCCCAACGCACGGGGTGGAAGGAACTTTACCTGAAGGAAGACTGGTGGGCAGTCTGGCTCGGTATTGGCATCATGGTCGCCGCAATCATTTTGTTCAAGAGCGGCAGCCCACTACTCAAGGCGATCGCCATCAACCCAGGAGGGCTGAAGTGGACTTCGTTCAGCCAGCTCGGGGATTACTATGCGCACAACGCGCATCTTTATCTCTTTCAGTTTATCTTCTGGCTGGCCGTGTTCGGCATTCCAAGTCGAATCATGGGTCTTAAGCTATCCGAGTTCGTTCCTTCGTTCCTCTTTCTCTACGTGCTGTCCGTCATGATGTTCTCGGTCTCAGGATGGGCGCACGCGGCCAAGTTCAATTTGGAACCGCCTTTGGTCGCGCTGATCATCGGCCTCATTCTGGCCAACGTGGTCCGATTGCCGAAGTGGATGGATACCGGCTTTCGAGTCGAATTCTTCATCAAACTTGGTATCATACTTCTGGGCTGCTCCTTTCCCATTACCCTGGTCCTGACGGCCGGACCGGTGGCCATTGTTCAAGCCACAATCATCTCGCTGATCACCTGCCTGATTATTTACTTCGTCGGAACCAAGGTGTTCGGGCTCGATAAGCGGTTGTGCGCGGTCTTGGGCGTAGGGGGATCGGTGTGCGGCGTGTCCGCTGCGATGGCGATTTCCGCGTCGGTAAAGGCCAAGAAGAAGGATCTCTACCCCGTTGTGACTATGGTAGTAGGCTGGGCGCTGGTCATGATCGTGGTGATGCCCTTTGTCGCCCGCGCGATGCACCTCGCGGCCGGGGTGGCCGGGGCGTGGATAGGCACCTCGGAGTTCGCGGATGCCGCCGGCATCGCCGCCGCGAGCGCCTACGGAAGGATGGCGGGGAACGAGACTGCGGCGCTCCATGGATTCACTCTCATGAAAGTGATCGGGCGCGATCTGTGGATTGGCATCTGGTCTTTTGTCTGGGCGCTGATCGCGACGATGGTCTGGGAGAAAAAGGAGACGGGAACCAAGCCGAACGCCATGGAGATCTGGTACCGATTCCCCAAGTTCGTCCTCGGGTTCTTCGTCGCCTCCTTGGTCATCACTGCGGTGACCACCGGCTACTCCCCGGCAATCCTCAATAGCGTGGTCAAGTCCAACCTTGTTCTTCCCCTCGCCTCGCTACGCACCTGGGCCTTCGTCTTCTGCTTCCTGAGCATCGGACTGACAACCCGGTTCCGGGAGTTGGAAGGAGTGGGGTGGAAAGTCTTCTTCGCGTTTAGCATCGGGGCCGTGGTCAACGTGATCCTCGGCTATGTCCTTTCGATCTACGTCTTCTCTGGCTTCTGGGCGCGCCTGTAGGAAGGTCGAAAGCGGATTGGGAGCAGACATGGTTTCGTGCATGGAATGCCGTTTTTTTGTCTACCGGCCTGCTGAGTTGGAGATGGCCCTGCCGGGCCTCAACATCCTGAGCTCGGCCTACGGCGCTGTCCGGGGCCAAACGGGCCTGTGCCAGCAGCGAGACGTCTTTCTGACGCCGCAGCCTGCTTGCTCCCAGTTTCAGCCTGAGGGCTCTTTACCCGCTACTGGATGAATTTTTGTCCGTTAGCAGGCTAATTCTCATTCACCTCTTTCCGGGCTGCGCCACGCAGCCCTTTTTTTGCGCCCGGAATGCAGCACAGGCGAGTCCTATTCGTGTCGCGGGGGCTCCAGCTTTTGCAGGCGGGTCGCCAAATCCTTATGCAAGCGGTCACTGTAGCCGATAGGCACTTCGAAGGTACGCTCGTCTCCCGTAATGACCAATACCTTCCGCGTGCTATCAAGCAATGTGGAGCACCGCACACAGCGGCGCAGATGGCCTTCAATTTCCGCTCGCAGCTTCGGGTCAACCGACTTGTCGAGGAAGTTGGATAAATTCGCGATTACTTTCTTACACGAGACCATGGGTTGACTCCTTTCAGCGCTGAAAAATGATCCGAAAACCGAGGCCGGAATGCTGGGGTCAATTGTTCCTGCAATTTCATCCGTGCGCGATGCAGCCGGGTCTTTACGCTGGACACGCTGATCCCTAGCGCAGAGGCAATTTCCTCGTAACTCAACGACTGCGCGTCTGCCAGCAAAAGAACGCCCCGGTATTTCTCGGGCAACGCTGTTATGGCGTGACGAACTGCCGTGCGAAGCTCTTCCTTATCGAGTGCCTCCGATGGCAGATCGCGCCAGTCGGCAAACTGCTTTGGCCGAACATCGGTCTCCTCATCCGCCGCCGAATCATCTTGCAAAGACTCATACAACTGTGGCCGATCCTTGCGGCGACGCATTCTCGCTTCGTTAACGGCAATGCGCAGCAGCCACGCTCTGAACTTTTCGCCATCGGCCAGCTGATCAAGGTGCACGTAGGCTTTGAACGCGGCTTCTTGCGCGACCTCTTCAGCGTCGGCGGAATTGGGTAGCACGCTGTGGATGACACCATACAGCACCCGCTCGTGCGGCCGGATGAGTTCGTGAAACAGTTCCTTGTCGCCGGCGCGGATGCCGCGGATCAGAGCGCGTTCGTCACGCGGCCCTGCATCCGTCACTGCCTCTCGTTGCGGTTCAGGCATTCAACGGCTCCTTTAAGCACGATGAACGGGCCCGGTAATTGTTTCAGCTTGCGCCACTCAATTTCTGATTGCAAGCCGGCGTTGAAAAAGTTTGCAGCAAACTGAAACTTTCCTCCGCGGGAGCAATCGTGGTGCATAGGACGGCAAGCACACACGCCGGCCTGAAAAGGAAGGAAAGCATGAAGAAGACGAATTTGAGGACCCTGTTGTTGACCGCTGCCGTATCCGGCGTGCTCGCTGGCATTGCAGCCCCTGTTCAAGCGTCCACCACTTCCGGCACGCCCGTGCTGCTTGCCCAGAACCAGCCCGCTGACAAGAACTCCTGCAAGGGCAAGAACTCCTGCAACGGCAAGCAGGACCAGCAGTCACAGACCAACAAAGACAAGAAGGACTCACAGCCCACAGATAAAGACAAGAACTCCTGCAAAGGCAAAAACGGTTGCGGCGCTTCGGCACCGAAAGCCTAACCTCGTGCTGCGAGGGCCGAGGTCGGCCCTCGTGCCCATTCAAAGGATCTAAAGATGGCGGCAAGTCGCTTTGATAAGTACTCCGAGCTTGGCATTGGAATCGGGCTGCGCGCGCCGCACTACGCGCACATCCTGGCGGAGCACCCGCCAGTTGCCTGGTTCGAGATTATCTCCGAGAACTACCTGGTCGATGGCGGGCGCCCACGCTATGTGCTAGACCAGATATTGGAGCGCTATCCGGTCGTACAGCATGGTGTTTCTCTGTATTTCGGTTCCCTCGAACCGTTCAACCGCGACCACCTCAGACGCCTGAAGCAACTGGTGCGCCGCACCAACACGCCCTGGCTCACCGATCACCTCTGCTGGGGCAGCGTCGATGGGAGCTACACGCACGACCTACTGCCAATGCCGTACACATTCGAGGCGGTTGAGGTCGCTGCGCGCAAGGTGCGCGAAGCACGGGATTTTCTGGAAGTACCGATCGCAATTGAAAACGTCAGCAGCTATACCGAATTCCGCGAGTCACAAATGACCGAGTGGCAGTTCCTCACGGAGGTTGCGGAGCGAGCCGACTCCGGCATCTTGCTGGACGTCAATAATATTTACGTTTCCGCCCGCAACCACGGCTTCAATCCCTACGAGTACGTCGACAATGTTCCCGCCGATCGCGTATTGCAGATGCATCTGGCGGGACACAGCCAGATGGGCGACTACCTGCTCGATACGCACGATCAGCCGATATGCGACCCGGTATGGGAACTTTACGCCCACGCCATCCGCCGGGTCGGGCCAACACCCACGCTATTAGAGTGGGACGACAACATCCCCCCGTTCGAAGAGGTGCATGCGGAAGCGCTGAAGGCGGCACATTTCCTGAAGCAGGCATGTGAGGTGGCGGCATGAGGCTACGCGAACTGCAACGCTGGATGGCGAGCACCATCATGCGCCCACTGACCGCAGACTTTCGAATGCCTACAGACGGCAATGACAAGCTTTTGGGAGTAATCGATAGCCTCATTGCGCCGAGTCCTAAGCTTAGCAGCCTTCAACGGCTGGAGATCTACAACCGGCAGTACTGGTTTCGCCTGCTTGATTCGCTGCGTGAAGATTTCCCCGCGCTGGTAAGGCTGGTGGGAGACACCGTTTTTCGTGGCCTAGCCGAAGACTATTTGCAGCGGAATCCCTCCCGCAGCTTCACCTTGCGTAATCTTGGCAGCCGCCTTTCGTCTTGGTTACAGGGCCTCGCGGATCAGGAGCTGCGAGAATCCGAGAGCTGGCACGCGGGATTGAGATATCCTCTGCAACTTCTGGCCGATGTCGCCGCCTTGGAGTGGGCCTATATCGAGGCCTTTGATTCGGCGGAGGTCCCGTCTCTCGGTGGGGAGGACTTCGGTAACGGGAAACTTGATCTGCGCTTGCAGCCCTTCGTGCGGCCCGTAGCCCTGGCGTTCAATATTTCATCCTTCGTCGTCGCTGTGCATAACGGCGAGGAAAATCCACTGACGATCTCGCAACAACCGCAGACGAACTATGTAGCCGTATACCGCCGGAATTTTCTGCTGGTTCTGGAGCGGGTTCCTGCATCCGCATTCCCAATGCTGGAAGCGCTCCATCGAGGCGACTCCCTGGAGAGCGCGGCCGAGCAGGCGCTAAACACCCAAGGACTCAACCCAGTCGAGGCTGCCGGGGAAATCCAGAGCTGTTTCACCCACTGGACCAGCCTGGGCTGGTTCTTCAACGCAGCCCGTGTGAGGTAACGATGTCATTCGCAAAACTCTATGATCGATATTCGGCATTTTTCGGCCGCGCACAATCGCTCCTGTTGCTGGCTGTCCGTTTGTATTGGGGATGGCAGTTCGCCCAAACCGGCTGGGGCAAGCTGACACACATCAGCAGGGTGACCGTATTCTTCGAGAGCATTGGCGCCCCCGCAGCGCACGCCAGCGCCTACCTGATCGGCGGGCTTGAGTTTATTGGAGGGGCGCTGCTCGTGATCGGATTGTTTTCACGATTAGCGGCTCTGCCGCTGACGATCAATATGCTTGCGGCATACTTGTTCGCCGACCGCGCGGCATTGCTCGCCATACTCTCCGATCCAGGCAAGTTTTACGGCGCCGATCCTTACACATTTCTGTTCGCATCCCTGCTCGTGCTGGTGTTCGGGCCGGGTGCTTACGGACTCGATCAGCTACTGTCAAAGCGGCCTCGAAATTACTCGGGCTTTGCCGCTGATAGATGATGGGAGCATCATCGGCTTTCTGAATATCGGCCAGTGTCGTCCAGCCCGAAAACACACGTGCTCCCATTCGTGCGCGAGATTGTTTTCTCCGCCGTTCCTGGTGATTATGCAGCCCGATTGCCTGACTCGCCTTGCGTACGTCCCGAAGAGTCTTGTACGATCGGCGTTCCAAGCGGAATAATCGTGCGGCCAAAAGCACCGTTCGTAACCTCAGCAAACGACACGTAAAGCGCAGCAATTCCGGTCAAAATACCAACATAACCACCCAGGGTTTTCGCAGCTGCCATGCCGAAGTCGCCCGCCGAAAGCAGGAAGAAGGTGATCCACAACAGCAGAAATACCGTCCAGACCCCTTTATTCGACCGGAAAGTAGCAACCCACATGTACAGCGTGAATACGCCCCAAAGTAGCAGAGAGAGAGCGACGGCGGCCGCTGCCGGTGGCTTAATCCACCCGGCGCCAAGCGTCCAAACCATAAACGCGTACCACCACCAAAAACATCCGTAAGAGGTGAACGCAACCATCCCAAAGGTGTTCCCGTTCACGTACTCGAGGACTCCAGCGATGAGCTGTGCCAGACCACCAAATGCAAATGCTAGCGGCACGACCGCATTAGCCCCGGCTGCAGGTATAAGACCTGCATTGATGCAACTCAGCAAAACGGTTGTCAACCCGAAGCCCGCAAGACCCAACGGCGCCGGATTCGCAACTTTCGGAAGCTGCTGTGGCGCGATGGTTAGCTCAGGTTTCATGTCACTATACGTGGCCATAACTAACTACCTCCTTTAACGTTGTCGCCTGATCGATCAGGCTACAAACAGTTCTTGTTCATCTCCCGACAATCAACACACGCAGTCTTGTGGTTCGAAGGGGCGACGAATGATTGCGGTATCTCGAACTCTCGGTGTGGCTTGTCTCACATGGTTCCGACGTGCTCATTACTGCCTCCATACGAGGTGCGGAGGTACTCAGAAAAAAGCTAGCAGAGAAGGGTACATGTAACGGCTAGGACGTCGGCAGAGGCAAGGGCTCCTGCTCGGTAATTATTGTGTCGCGCGTTGTGGGAATGTGCACATATCACGATTTCAGATAGCGCTGTAAAGGCAGCCAACCAGAGCGCAAATATAATTGCTTTTACACTCTGCTGTGCCCTCAACGCAGTTCCGGGCCGGGAAGCATGTGGAGCAGCAAACGCAACTAGTATGCACACTACTACTGCCACTACTAGCCCAATATGGCGCGGATTTGCCATACCTCAATCACCAGTGATGTGAGAGTCCGGCGATCTCCAGTGGGTTGCCCTCCATTTGTGCGTCCGCTGATGGCGGGAGTTACAGCATCCGAAGCGAGAGTAGAACGCCTGAGTAGGTGAAAGTGTTGTCCACTCCCTGACGTCGCGGACGCTGAAACGCGCAGTTCTCCAGAGCATTGTCTTCACTGCACGGTTTCAGCTCGCCCAAGTGTTTCCCGCACTTTGCGGGCAAGCAGGCCCAGGCTGAACGGCTTGTTTAAGAATGTTGCACTCAGCTCCTGAATCCCGTGTCGTAACGTCACATCGTCTGAGTAGCCGGACATACAGATTGTCTTCATCTCGGGGCGAAGGCTTCCCAGGGTTTGCGCCAACTCTGTTCCACTCATTCCCGGCATTACCAGATCGGTAAGCAATAGATCGATGTGGCCCTCGTGCTGACTCGCTACCGAAAGCGCCTGCTTGCCCGAACCGGCCTCGAGAACCGTGTATCCCAAGCTGCTCAGATACCCGCTCATCGCCTGCCGCAAGGCATCTTCATCTTCGGCGACCAGTATCGTTCCCATTCCTCGCGGCTGCTTTTCGGCCTTAGCGGACATCTCGGAAATAACGGCGCTTCCTGCCCTGGGCAGAAAGACCCTGAAGCAGGCGCCTTGGCCGAGTTCGCTATCGACCCACACGTAGCCGCTGCTTTGTTTCACAATGCCGTAGACCGTAGCCAATCCCAACCCCGTACCTTTGCCGACTTCCTTAGCCCGCATTATGCACGAAGGTGAAGGCGCGAGAAGCCAATTGTGCTACAAACAGGTTGTCCAGACAGGTTTGAAGCAACAAGAAAGGCTTCCCGCGTGGTTGAAGATAACACGACACAGTGTCTGTTGTTCTCTGAGAGTTTTGCCAAGCCGACCGTGTTGCAGTTCGATCAACGGAATGGCAGTTCCGATGGCGGAGCCATCCTGCTGAAGGCTGCGGACCGCCGCTACGGATTGATCGAGGCTCTGACCGGATGCCTGCGCGACAAGCGGCAAGCTGGCAAGGTGGATCACTCTTTGCGCGAGTTGTTGGCACAGCGCGTGTTCTCGATTGCCTGCGGCTATCCCGATGCCAACGACTCGGCCCGCCTGTCTGCCGACCCCATTCACAAGATGCTGCTCGACCGCGATCCGGTCACAGGCCGTGATCTGGCTTCGCAGCCAACCCTGTCGCGTTTTGAAAACTCGATCCGCCCGCGAGAACTCTATCGTTTGGGCGAAGCACTGGCCGCCAGCGTGATCGAACGCCATGCCCAGCGTTTGCATGGACGCGCCCGCCTCGTCACCATCGACCTAGATCCGACCGACGACCCAACTCACGGCGCGCAGCAGTTATCGTTTTTCAACGGACACTATGACAGCTGGTGTTACCTGCCGGTGATGGGATTTGTTAGCTTCAATGACGAAGCCGAACAGTATCTGTGTGCGGCCGTGTTGCGTCCCGGCAACGTGACCGCTGCTTTAGGAGCGCGGGGAATTCTGCGGCGTCTGATCAATATGATTGCCTACAGCTTTCCCGGTGCCCGGATCCGGGTTCGCCTCGACGGTGGCTTCGCGCACCCCGATCTGCTCGACTTCCTAGACGGAGAAACCAACCTTGAATACGTCGTTGCAATGGCCAAAAACGCAGTCTTGAAGCGCAAGGCTAAACCTGCCATGCGGCAGGCCCGCAGACTTTCGCGTCAGAGCGGAGAGACCGAACACGTTTATGGCGAAGCCAACTATGCGGCTCGGACGTGGCTGCAACAACGCCGCATCCTCATCAAGGCAGAGGTCGTGCGCGCCGAAGCGAAGAAACCGAAAGACAATCCCCGCTTTGTCATCACCAACATGAAACAGAGTCCGCAATGGCTCTATGAAGAGGTGTACTGCCAGCGTGGGGAGATCGAGAATCGGATAAAAGAACTGCACGATCTCCAGATCGACCGCACCAGCTGCAGCGACTTCTGGGCCAACCAGCTCCGCGTCCTGCTCACCGCTGCCGCGTACGTACTGATGCAGGAGCTGCGTCTGCGAGCCGCGCACACCAGCTGTGCCCGAGCTCAGGTCTGGACACTCCGTGAACGTCTGCTGAAACTGGGCGCACGTGTGCTGGTTTCGGTTCGCCGTGTGGTCGTGCATCTGCCCGCGTCGTTCCCGTTCCTCCCCGCCTTCCGGCAAGTGGCGCTGGCACTCGGCGCCTCACCGGGATAACGCTGCCTCGCACTGCCCGAAACATATTTTCCAATTTTGCGAAAACTGCGATGAGGAAAAGCTTTGCTCGAAATACCCCGCCGTATCTCTTTCCCACACGCCCAAGCTCGCTGCCCCAACCAACATCACGCCGCTACGAGCAGCTTCACCTCAAAATCGCGCGCCAACCATTGCTCGCGTCACCTTCACGAATAAAGCAGGTTAGTTGTGAAGAATGGGTCAAAGATGCGCCCCTGCGTCTCTTTGCTTATGCCTGTACCGGTGTCGGAAACCGATAGCCAGACGTAATCCCCTGGCGGTATGTGCTCCTGGGTACCAATGCTTCCTTCCTCCATCGTGACATTTCCGGTCGCAATGGTCAGCGTTCCCCCTTGGGGCATGGCATCACGGGCATTCACGCAAAGATTCATCAGAACCTGAACCATCTGATCCGAATCCGCTTCAACTGCCCAGAGTGACTCTGCCGGTCTGACGCGAAATTCAATATCTTCGCCGATGAGCCGCTTCAGCATCTTCGCCGTCTCATTGATCACCGCATTCATGTCGAGCACGACCGGCGAAAGAATCTGCTTGCGGCTGAACGCCAACATCTGCCGGGTGAGGCTGGCGGCGCGGGCAGCAGCCTTCATGATCTCCTGCGTGTTTCTGCGGAGGCGGTCGTGGATTGGAAGGCTGTCTTGCAGCATTTCCGTGTAGCTACTTATCACCATGAGGAGATTGTTGAAGTCATGGGCAATACCGCCTGCCAGCCTGCCAATCGCTTCCAGTTTTTGCGATTGCAGCAGTTGTTCTTGCAATCTACGAACCTCCGTAACGTCAAGCATCACCCCGACCACAACTGGGTCTTGTCGCCCCTTTTCACGGAATAGGTTCAGATTAGCTAGGACGGTAACAACAGTTCCATCCTTCCGCCGCAACTCGACTTGATTATTTCTAAGATAGCCATCCCGATAAAGCAGCGTCTGGCCCCTGTCGCGGTCGCTAACGTTGGAGTACACCGTTCGCAAGTCCAGCGAGAGCATCTCTTCGCGGCTGTATCCGAACAACCGACACATTGCGTCGTTACAATCCAGCAGTTTGCCAGCAGATGAATGGAACACAGCAGCTAGATTGTGGTCGAACAGAATCCGATAGCGTTCTTCGCTCTGCCGCAGCGACTGCTCTGCCCACTTGCGCTCGGTAATGTCTTCAATAATTCCAATGTTGGTTTCTTCGTTTACCTTGGAAGCGATGACCCGTACCCAAATGGTCTTGCCATCTTTGCGGATGTAGCGCTTATCCATTTCGTAGGATTGCAGCTTGTTATTTCCGAGCTGCTCATACAATTGAAGTGTCTTTTCCGTGTCCTCCGGGTGGGTATGGTCCGTGAACTTCCTGCCTTTCAGCTCTTCCGCCGAGTACCCACATATTTGTTGGTACGCCGCGTTCGACTCAATCAAGTAGCATTCTCGATCATTAGTCACGATTCCCACAGGAGCATGATCGAGAATCGCTTTCAGTCTCTCGGCGGTGGCCTGAAGTTGCTCTTCTGCCCGCTTGCGCTCGGTGATATCCCGCAAAAAACAAACGAACCGCCCATCGTCAATGTTTTGGAACGTTACGCTGTACTCAATATCGAGAACCTGACCATCTTTGCAGCGGTGCCGTGATTCAAAGCGATCTCGTCTCTGGCGCATGATTTGCGGCATGTGAGGGGCAACGTCCTGGTCACCCTCGACGTATTCCAAGTCCTGCACGCGCATTCGCAAAAGTTCCTCGCGAGTATAGCCGGACATTGCGCAGCAGGCGTCGTTAACATCCAGCAATTTTCCCTGCGTGTCCAGCAGATAGAACGCATCCTGTGTCGTCTGTAGGATTGTTCGCAAGTGCTGTTCACGTTCCTCCAACTTTGCAAGCGCGGTGCTTAAAGCCGCCGTGCGTTCTGTCACGATCTGCTCGATTGCCCGATGCCGATTTAGACTAAGCCGCAGATAAGCGGCCCAGAGGCCCGTCAGGACCAGTCCGGCGACCAGCGCAGACCAACTGCTCCAATTCGCAACTGCGAAGGCACCGGGAAGAGGATAGGCCACGACCTGCCAGCTTCGATCTGCAACCGAGATCGTCCGAGTCGCACGAAAAACTCCGGGAAGCTTGCCGAAAGGATCGAAGTTGGCAGCCTTCGGGTAGAGCAATCGTTCTGTTCGCGGAGCGTCAAGGTCGCGGATGACAAGGCCGAGGCTACGTGCGGCACCCTCCGCTTGGCCAGTCTTCTCGACAATGTCCCCAACCCGAATAACCCCGAGCGCGAAACCGGCCAGTGTCTCACGCCGCTCCTTTTCACTCGACGGATGCGCGCCACCACGGTACACCGGACGAAAGATCAGTACGCCGTATTGATCGCCTGTTTCCTGCACCAGCACAATCCGGCTGGTTGCTCCCAGTTTGCCGGTATCGGTTGAATGGTTGATTGGTTCCCGACGCGCTGCGTTGGAAAAAAGGTCGAAGCCAAGAGCGCTTTCGTTGCCTTTCATTGGCTCCACGAAGAATACCGGATAGTACTCTTGGCGCTCTCCGGCTCTTGCCATCTGTCCATCTGAAAGGCGCTCGGTAAACTGAAATAACCCCAGTCCATTGCGGCGTGCGGCATCCTCGTAGCTCTGCCGCAGACGCTCCGGCACTTTCGGAACCCATTCAAGTGCTTGAAGCGCCTTGTTCTCCTCCAGCAAAGGCGTCGCGAAACGGGCAAAATCCTCCCGATTGACAGACGACGAGACATCCAGGAAAGCACCGAGAGAGACGATGTCACTCAGATTGAGAGCAATGTTTCCCTCTAACCCGTCAAAGCGCTCCTGGGCTAAGCGCTCGAAGGCTACCTGTGCATTTTGCTTCTCCAGATTTCTGAGGGTGAAGAACAGAATGAGACTGATCAGCAGGCCAATCGATATTGCGCCCATCAACGGAAGAATGCGGCGTGTCGTCGGAGCTTCGGCAAGGCTTATTCCGTTGATTATATTAACCTTGCTATGCTTGGGCATAGGCATTCGCAGACTTCATTGGCAATTAGAACCTTCATTGGCAATAAGAACAATGCAGGCAGTAACACTTATCGGCTGTTTCTTGGGGAACTTTAATCGTTAGTTTCTGCTCGAGCAATCAGCAATAAGCCTGAGCACGGAAGTAATGCGAGGTGGCATTGAGGCGGGCGGAATCGACCCTTGGAGGCAGAGGGTATTGCTTCCCGGAGAACCCGGCAGATGCTACGTTTGAGGCTTGTTGAAGCCTGGAGTTCATATGGTTGAGTTGTGGCGACCCTGCTTGGAAGGAGAGTTCATCGAGGCGAACCCCGGCATCCGCGTAGATCCAAAACGATCGCGGTAAAAGATACCGCGATCAGTACGACTCAGGCGACCTATGGAATAACCGGGCCTTCAATGCGTTCAGGGAGGCCGGTGTTGTCTTTTCCCAACTGCGAGAATGCAGAATCTAAACGACACGCGTAAGCACCGGGCTGCCGGCGAAATGGGCGTGCAGATTGGCGAACGTGAGCTGGCCCATCGCTTCCCGTGTTTCATGCGTGCCACTGGCCAGATGCGGGGTCACGACTACGTTTTCCATTTTCACCAGTTCCGCCGGTACTTGAGGCTCATTGTCGAATACATCGAGGCCGGCGCCGGCAATTTCTCCCGCGGTGAGCGCCTTAACCAATGCCTCTTGATCGACAACCGCTCCTCGTGCGACGTTGATCAGAATTCCCTTTGGCCCCAGCGCAGCCAGGATGCGGGCATCGATGATGCGATAAGTTTCCTTGCCCCCTGGCAATGCCAGCATCAGAAAATCGGCGTCTCTTGCCATAGCCTCCAAAGTTTCGTACCGCCGATACCCCAGGTCTGGTTTGGGATAAGGATCGCAGTAACCGATCTTCATACCGAAAGCCTGCGCGCGGGTGGCAATGGCTTGACCGACGTTTCCCAAGCCGGCAATGCAACAATTCTTGCCGCCCACTTTGGTACTGAGGGGAAACCTGCCTTGCAGCCACTTGCCGGCTCGCAGATAGCGATCGGCTTCGCAAATCCGCCGAGTCACCGCCAGTAAGAGCGCCAGTGCGGTATCGGCAACGCAGTCGGTCAGCACACCGGGTGTGTTGGTAACAATGATCCCACGGTGACGCGCGGCCTCGATATCGATGGTCTCGTATCCGACGCCGAATCCCGAAATGATCTCAAGCCTCGGCAGCGCCTGCATCAGAGCGGCATCGGCTCCAATGATGGCGGTGGTAACGGCTCCTCGAATCGATGCCCCATGCTCCCGCAAGTAGGCATTACGATCCGGAGCAAGCCACAGTTTATGAACCGTGAACTCCCGTTCGACCGCAGCCATCAGGCTGGGCAAGAGTGGAGCGATGACAAGGACTTCGACTTTCGATGTTGACATAAGGGAATTATGCCGCTGCCAAGCTGTATTCCAAAGAACTTATTGACAGATCGTCGTGACTTGTGGGATATCTGACAGGTTCTAAATACCGCGAGCGTCTGGTCGGCATTAGTGCCTTTTGCCTGGAGTCAGTTCGCTCAACGGGCCTGTTCAAGAGCGGAACCATACCGCATTCTGCGACGAATGCCAACCTAAGGAGAACCAGAGATGAGACGAATTATTGCCGTGCTGGTTGTCGCCACTCTTTTCGGATACAGCGCCTTGGCGCAGCAGTTCAACTGGAGGAAGCACCAGGGCGAAACGGTAACATTCCTGTCGTCGAACCATCCCTGGGCCAACGCGGTACTCAAGCACAAGGGCGAGTTCGAGGCGCTGACCGGCATCACGCTGAAGTTCGACACTTACCAGGAGCAGCAGATGCGCCAGCGCCTGGTCACGGTCATGAACGCCAAGAGTTCCGAGATTGACGCATTCATGTCGCTGCCCTCGCGCGAAGGCGAACAGTTCGCCAGGGCCGGCTGGTACGCTGACCTGACGCCATTCGTCAAGAATGCGACCGCCAAGGACTACGACTTCGCCGACTTCGCTCCCGCCTTGCTCGCCCCCCTTATGCATAACGGCAAGCTGACGGGCATCCCTTTGAATATTGAGGCGCCGGTAATCTTCTACCGCACGGATGTGTTCAAGAAGTGCGGCGTTACGCTGCCTGCCCGGCTGACGGACCTGCCGGCGGTGGCTGCCAAACTGAAGGCCTGCAACCCATCGATGGTGCCGTGGACCACCCGCGGCTTGAAGGCCGCACTGCCCTACACTTATGCCGGGTTCCTCCACAATCTTGGCGGCGACTACCTGGACAAGAACCACAAACCTGCGCTGTGCAGCCAGCAAGCGCAGCAGGCAACAGACCTCTACGCGCGCCTGCTGAAGGATTACGGCCCGCCGGGCGCCATCAACAGCAACTTCTATCAGAACACCTCGCTCTACCACGAAGGCAAGGCGGTAATGGCTTTCGATGCCAGCAACGAACTGGCTAGGATGGTGGAAGGCGGAACATGGCTGAAGGAGACCGGCGTCGCGCTGCTGCCTCCTGCTGTGCGCAACCAGCCGGTGCTGATCGGCTGGGGGCTGTCGGTATCGGCACACTCGAAGAGGTCCGAAGCGGCCTGGTATTTCGTGCAATGGGCTACCTCGCCTGCGATGCAGGCCAAGCTCGCATTGGAAGACATCGCACCGCCGCGTGCCAAACTGGCGAACGATCCTGCCTTTAAGAAGTGGGTCGACGCCGAGCCGGTTCGTCGCGAGTGGATGAACGCCATCCAGCAGGCGGCCAAGACCGGCTCTGGGGAGGTCGGCGCGCCGATCGCTGCCAACGTAGCTTCCCGCGACGTCATCGGCGGCATGGTCGACGAGGTAATGCTCGGCCAAAAGACGGTTCCGCAAGCCTGCGCCGACGCCAACAAGGCGCTTGCCGATCTGATGGCCAAGGAGTGAGGTAAGGTGGCGGCAGCAGCCCATTCCACCGCTATCGGCAGTGGGCGCCAGCTTCGTGCGCTCACCGCGCCCGCAGTGATTTTTACGGTGGTGATGATAGCTTTCCCGTTCGCCTACACGGTCTGGCTCTCACTGCACAATGTGGCGATCGGCTCGCCAACCCGCTTCATCGGAGGCGCCAATTATGTCGCCCTGGCGACCTCCGATCCGTTGTTCTGGCAAAGTGTGCGCGTCACGCTTGTCCTGTTCGCGGTTTCCCTTGTGCTGCAGCTCGGCGCAGGCACCTGGATCGCGATGCTGCTGTACCGCGCCAAGCGGCTGCCGGGCGCGCTGCGCTCCCTGTTGATCTCGCCCTTCGTAATGCCTCCGGTGGTGGTGGGCATGATGTGGATGGTGATCCTGGACCCCTCGATCGGGGCTGCCAACTTTCTTCTGGGAAAACTCGGGTTGCCGCCCTCGCTATGGCTCGCCTCGCCGCAGTGGGTAATTCCGACGGTGGCGATGATTGATACATGGCAGTGGACGCCATACGTCGCCCTGATTGTGCTCGGAGGGCTACAGTCATTGCCGCCCAATGTGTTCGAGGCGGCGCAGATCGATGGCACCTCGCGCTGGCGGACATTCTGGCGCATTACGCTGCCTATGCTCGGACCCACGCTGGTCACGGCCGCCATCCTGCGTTCGGTTGATTTGCTGCGCTTCTTCGACATCATCTACATCACCACCCAGGGCGGGCCAGGCGACGCGTCCACCACACTCAACATCTACGGCTTTCGCCAGGGCTTCGAGTTCTTCGAGCTCGGCTATGCGGCGGCGATCATGGTCAGTCTTTCCGCGATCGTGCTCGGCGCGGTGCTCACCATGATGCGGGCAAGGCGACACTTCATCTACTGAGGAGGGGGAATGAGTGAGAAGTGGCTCGATCGCCTGAGCCATCTGCAGCTTGCGATAGTGGCGCTGGGGGTGCTGGCGCCAGTCGCGTGGATGGTGCTGTCTTCTTTCAAGCCTTCCTCGGAAGTCACCGCCTACCCGCCGACGCTGCTGTTCTCCGCCACCCTCGACAACTATCGGCAGTTGTTCAGCACGACCCCTTTTGCGCGCTATGCGCTCAACAGCTTTTGGGTCTCCACGGGCTCGACGCTGATCGGCTTGCTGCTCGGCGTGCCCGCGGCCTTTGCGGTTAGTTGGTCGCGCATTACCTGGCCGGCCACGGTGACGCTGATGGCGCGCATGGCGCCGGGCACCTTGTTCCTGCTGCCGTGGTACTTGCTGTTCAGCCAACTCGACCTCATCGGCTCCGCCTGGGCGCTGATCCTGACGCATGCCGTGATCACGATGCCGATCGTGATCTGGGTTCTGCTTCCGTTCTACGACAGTGTCCCGCGCAGCATCTTCGAGGCCGCGCAGGTAGATGGCTGTTCGCCGTTCCGAATCCTCATGCGTATCGCGTTGCCGTTGGTTATGCCCGGCATAACCGTAGCGTCGATCCTGGCTTTCGTGTACTCGTGGAATTATTTCCAGTTCGCGCTGGTGCTGTCCAACTCGGACAGCAAGACGCTGGTGGCGGCGGCCTTCAATTTCATCGGCGAAGGCGCGACCTTCTGGGGCGCACTGATGGCTGCGGCGACCCTGATCACGCTGCCGCCGATGTTGCTGGCCTTTGCGGTGCAGCGGCGCCTTGTCAGCGGGCTGTCGATTGGTGCCGTTAAAGGCTGATGCTTTGAACGCGGAGTATAGTAGTCGTCATTGGACCAACTATGGCATCCATTACTTTTGACTGCGTCGTCAAACGCTATGGCGACGTTACTGTGGTGCCGGAACTCTCTCTACAGATTTGCGACGGCGAGTTCCTCGTTTTCGTGGGTCCTTCCGGCTGCGGCAAAACCACCCTGTTGCGGATGATCGCCGGCCTCGAACGCATCGACGCGGGCACGCTGCGCATTGGCGACGACATCGTCAATGAAGTGCCGCCGGCGCGTCGTAATGTGGCCATGGTGTTTCAGGACTACGCCCTTTACCCGCACATGTCGGTTCGGCAAAACCTGTCGTTTGGCTTGGAGAACCAGAAGTTGCCTTCCGCGGAAATCGCCCGGCGCGTCGCGCAGGTCGCAGCGATGTTGCAGATCGACCCGTATCTCGATCGCCGACCGAAGGCACTCTCCGGCGGACAGCGCCAGCGCGTGGCGATGGGGCGGGCGATGGTGCGCCAACCCCGCGCCTTCCTCTTCGACGAACCGCTGTCCAACCTGGACGCCAAGCTGCGCGTTGACGTTCGTGGCGAAATCAAGAAGCTGTTTCACGAGCTGCGCACGACGACGGTGTTCGTCACCCACGACCAGGTCGAAGCCATGACGATGGCCGACCGGATTGTAGTGCTCCAGCAGGGCATCATCCAGCAGGTCGGCACGCCAGCCGAGATCTACAACCGGCCGGCCAACCGGTTTGTTGCCGGGTTTATCGGCACGCCCACCATGAATTTCATCCCGTTGCATCGGAGCGGCAACGAATGGCGCTGGGGACAGCGCCTGCTCGAATTGCCGCAACACGCCGGTGCGAGTGTGTCCAGCGCCGTGCTGGGGGTCAGACCTGAGCACTGGGAGGTGACGCCGGATGCGGAGCAGGCATTCCCGATGAAGGTCGAGATCACCGAACCGCTTGGCTCCGACACTTTCGTCTTCGGCGAAATCGAAGGGCAGCGCATCGTGGCCCGCCTCGGGGCAGACGTGCCTGTGGTGCCCGGCGACCTGCTGCCGTTACGCCCTGGCCTCGAGCGTGCCCACCTGTTCGATGCCGCGACCGGTGAGACACTGCCACGCTCGGAGTCTTCCCGTCCTTGATCGTACTGCGTTGTTCTAAAATCGATTCGCGGGGCATAGGTGAATGCTGCAGGTGATGGAGAGGCCCGGTTCGGCAGTTTTCGTCGGAGTGGCGGCGCAGGACGTGATCGCACTGCTGCCACGTTTTCCGTTGCCTGACGAGCGGCTGGTTGCCGAAGACATCGTGTACGCCGGCGGCGGGCCGGCGGCAACTGCGGCTGTGGCGTTTGCCCGGCTCGGTGGCCAGGCGCATTTTGTCGGAGCGATCGGCGACGATACTGCCGGTGAAGAAATTCTGGCCGGATTGCGTGCCGAAAATGTTGACGTCACTGGCGTAATTTCTGTCGCAGGAGCGCGCTCGATGCGCTGCGTGATTGTGGCGGACCGAAGCCAAGCCACGCGTGCCATTTGTGCCCTGCCTGGGCCCGTCCTGCGCATTCCGCCAGACTCTCGCGCTGCGGAGTTAATCTGCCACGCCGGCTGGGTGCACGCCGATCACTCCGGCTTGCAGCCAGTGCGTGATTTGTTGGCCACGCAAGCCGGTAGGCGACCACGGCTTTCCGTAGATCTGGGCAATCCAACTTCGGGGTTCACGGCAAAGGGAATCGAACTATTTGTGCCTACCAGTCAGCAACTAAAATTCTTGTATGGAGAGAAGCCTTTGCCAGACTTGCTGCGGACTGCTGTGGCCGATGGGGCGCACTGCGTGGTGGCGACGGCTGGAAGCGCGGGTTCCTGGGCGCTGACAACCGAGGGCACGACTTGCCATGTCCCGGCATATCAGATGCCAATTCTTAGCACGATGGGCGCCGGCGATGTGTTTCACGGCGCGCTGCTGGCGGCCGTTATGCGCGATCTTCCACTCACACACTGCCTTGCCTACGCCAATATCGCGGCAGCACTATCTTGCCGCGGAATCGATGGCCGGTCCGCCATCCCCAGCCACGAGGAAGTACAAGCTAGACTTTGCCTCCTCCTTACAGAACAGGAGATCAGGCCATGAGTGTTCAGTTTCAAGCCGGCCTTCGCACGCTGCAACGCCCGTCGGGCGCTTTTGCGATGCTAGCTCTGGATCAACGGGAATCGCTGCGCGCCATGTTTGCCGAGCATCAGCCAGCGCCTGTTACCGACCAGCAAGTGACGGAATTCAAGCTGCAGGCTGCACGGACGCTGACGCCCTACGCTTCCGGTGTTCTGGTGGACCGTCAGTTTGCCTGGGATCGGGTTGTCCGCGAGGATGCGGTAAGTCCTGGCTGTGGCTTGATTGCCGCAGCCGACCAATTCATCGCCGGGCCCGGCGAGATGGTGGCCGAATCGGTCATCGATGAGGAAATGCTGCCCGAGCAGGTGAAGCTGCAAGGCGCAGTTGCCATGAAACTGCTCGTCATCTGGCGCCCTGATGAGCCGGCGGACAAGCGCTTGGCGCTGGTCGAGCGCTTCGTGCAGCGTTGCCGAAGGGCGGAGTTGGTCAGCATCATCGAGCCGATTTCCCGCAAACCGAGGGATGGACGCCCATGGGACTGGGACGCGGGCGTGCTTTCGGCGGCGAAGGAACTCGGTAACTGCGGCGCTGACCTCTACAAGGCCGAGATGCCGCTGCACGCAGAAGGCGAGGAGGCGGCCATCCGCCGGAAATGCTCGGCGCTGACGCGCACCATAGCTTCGCCTTGGGTCGTGCTCTCTTCGGGAGTAAGGCAAGACAATTTTCCGCGCGCGGTAGAACTTGCCTGCCGTGAAGGCGCGTCGGGATTTCTTGCCGGCCGGGCGGTCTGGCGCAGCGTGATTGGCAGCGCGGATCTGCGACGTGCTTTGCAGGAAGATGCGGCAGCGCGCCTATGCCGCCTGTGCGAGATAGTGGATCAGACTGTAGTCCGCCGATAGCAGGAGAGCGTTGATCCCGCTGCACGGTATGCGCGGAGCTTCGAGTCGCAACTACAGCAACAGGGGAGAGTCGATGAACGTCAGGCAGATCGTCTTTGAGGACATTAACAAGGTCGTCGTGCGCACGGCCGACGAACCGCTACAGCCAGGACCGGGTGAGGTGGTGCTGGCTTCGGCCTACCTCGGTATCTGTGGCAGCGATCTGCACGTCTTGCAAGGCAAGCACCCTTGGACCAAGCCTCCGGTGATCACCGGTCATGAGTTGGCGGCCGTGGTCGAGAGGATTGGCCCGGAAGTTTCTAACGTGGTCCCCGGAGATCACGTTGTGCTGAATCCGCTCTTCTCCTGCGGAACATGCCGGCGCTGCCGCATGGGATCGTTTAACACCTGCGACGCCGGCAGAGTCACAGGTTATGTGCCGCCCCGTCAAGGAGTCCGGGGAGAGCCCGGAGTCGGACAAACAAAGCTGGTGATGAGCGCCCGGCAACTGCACCGGCTTCCGCAGGATATGCCGTTAGATAGGGCTTGCCTGGCTGAACCGATGGCCGTGGGCGTACACGCTGCCAGCCTCTTCGATGATTTGGAAGATGTACTGGTGATCGGCGGTGGCACAATTGGACTTTGTGTTCTGCTCGGCCTGCAGGCGCGTGAGGCCGGTCGTGTGACTGTCGTCGAGCCCATAGCCTACAAACGTGATCTGGCAAAGAGTTTGGGAGCAGCCGAAGTTCTCTCTCCGGAACAGGCGCAGGTGGCGCCACGCTATACCGCATGCTTTGACTGCGTGGGCGGGCAGCAGACATTCGATATGGCCGTCGGCAGCGCGCTCTCTGGAGGCTGCGTCATCGTGGTTGGCGTCTCCCCGGGACCGCTCTCCGTGCCTGTGCCAAGGATGCAGCGCTTTGAAATCCGCATGCAAGGCAGCGGTTTGTATCTGGGCAAAGACATCGACCGCGCCATCGAGCTCATTGCCTCCGGTAAGGCGAATGTTACGCCGCTGATCTCCATGGTGCGTCCTCTGGATGAGGCGCGGGAAGCCTATGCTGCGGCGCAGACTCCGGGGAGTGTCAAAGTCCTGGTGCGGATGACCTGAAGTATTTCTCGGGGGTATAGCATCTCTGGAATCTAATTATTTGAAACCGCGCCAGTATCGCGACGCCGTCATTTAGCGCGCCTTAGCATGAGCGTGACATGGCCGCTTCCGGTTGGCGCTGTTGGGTTCTCATACCTCATCTCATCGCCCTTGATCTGAACGAAGCGTTTCTGTTCAGTAGCATCCCAGTTGGGGAAGCTGCTGCCCACAATATGAAGCGTTTGCCAGCCGTCATGAATCGATCGTGTATGCGCCAAAAAGGCTGAGAGTTCCGGCCATCGCCTCTTTGTTTTCCTCGGCAGTGCCGGCCTTGCTATTGTTGGCGGTGAACTTCGTCCGCCCCGAGCGAATTATGTTGATGGAGAAATAGCCATCGGGGGTAAAGATGAACTGCCCTTGCGGATTCGGGCCGAAGAGGTCAACCTTTTTGCCATCAACTTCGTTCACTACCGACAACACCGACCACGTTCCGGCGATGTCCTTCTCGTTCATTGTGTCTCCGACGCTATGCTTCGTAAGAAAGCAAGACCATATCCGCCGCCTGCTCCCGCAGAGGAATCAGTGCTTGATAGGCGGCTGAAGAGTGCCATTGATCGACCGCCTCTTTGTTTGGAAAGCGGATGACCACTATGTCTGAGTGCGAGTGTTCACCCGCGAGGGTTGCCACCTTCTTTCCGCGAAAAACAAGCTCGGCGCCCCACGGCTCCAAAGTAGCTGGAACTCGACGGCGATACTCTGCCCACTTTTCAGCATCTTTCACGGTCAGGTGTCCGACAACGTAAGCGTTGCTCATGTTCATTCCCGGTGAAACCCTGGTCGCACGTTCAGTTCAACTATGTTTGGAACAACTCGGGCTTCGCGTATTGGGTGATGTCGATCGTGATGTGGACAAACAAATCCTTTTCACCAGCGATGGGCAGCCAATAAGAATTGTTTACCTTTTTAGAAGCTGTACGGTAGCCGACCGACTGCTCTGCCACGCCATTGTCCAAAGCGGCGTTTGCCCTGCAGAAACTGTGAACTCCGTCACTTGTCAGTTGAAAGCATTTCATCCCGACCGCCAAGCCTTTCTCAATCGCCGCCTGGTTGCAAGCCTGAATGGTTCGGTTCCTCGACACAAGCAAAGCGGAGGAAGGAAAAGAATTCCACATAAGATGGAATGCCTTCAAGACATCGGGATTGATTGCAGAATTTATCTGTTCCGGATTCGTTGCCATAATTTTCCTCAGGTAGATAAGCAACTATGGCATATTCCGTGAACCTCGCCAAGAATTTCTCAGATAAGGCTCGCCCGTTGCCCTGTCGCCACCCCGGAGTGCACGAGGACGGTGAAATATGGGTGGAGCAGAGCTTCAGCCCTGCATTTAAAGCCCGCATGGTTGCTGGCTTTTCTGCAGGCCTGAAGGCCTGCTCCACCCGAGTCATGAATAATACGGGTTAAGGCGATTTCGGTAGCGAATTAGGTACAAAAGCACGATGCACTGCTGCCTGAATACCTCTTGCTTTCCCCCTCAAACGAGCTATGCTCCAAAGGTTGTGCAGCGTCTTTCAAGGGATTTCTTGACGCATACGTTACTGGGGTGGCGGGGTGAAAACGGGAGTCAGTGGATTAGGGAAGTATGGGTACGCCATGGTAGCGCCCGCCGGAACTCGCCGCCGGAAATCGATTCGGCACCGGCTTGCGTATCTTGTTATTGCTTGTGTGCTGCCGGTGTGGATTGCCGCTGGATTCCTCGTCTATTCGCGACTACCAGAGCAAGCGGGCGCTTACCGAACAGCGCATGCTGGAAACTGCGCGGGCGCTCACGATGGTGGTTGACCGGGAGCTGGGCACCATGCAGGCCAGTTTGAGCGCTCTTGCTACTTCACCTTCGCTCGCCTCCGGCGACCTGCACGCATTTTACCGTCAGGCGCAGGTGGTTATGGAAGCTCTTCCGGAGCGCCGCCATCCTCCTTTCAAATGCGACGGGCAGCAGCTTGTTCAATACATTTCGCCCATTTGGCGTGCCGTTGCCAAAGCGCAGCGTCCCGCAGACGCATTCGCCAAATCTATGCGACAGAGAAGCCGGTCATCAGCAACATCTTCAAGGGCGCTGGGACTGGGCGGTTCCTGATCAGCTGTGGACGTCCCTGTGTTTCGCGACGGTCGAGTCATCTATGACCTGGCCATGGTTGTTCCTGCTGATCGCTTTGCCACAGTTCTTTTGCGGCAGCAACTCCCGCCGGAATGGATTGGGAGAATCTTCGACGGCAATCAAGTCATGGTTGCCCGGACCCCTTTAGCGGAGACAATTTACCGGCCGGCAAGCCAACACTGTTCTGGGGCAACGGATGAGGGATGCCGACGGAGGGCACGGCGGAGACCATCAACTTCGATGGTATCCCGCTGTTTAACAGCTTCAGCCGATCGGCGGCGTCCGGCTGGACGGTGGTGATCGGGGTGCCCAAAGCAATCATCATGGCAGAGATTTGGGGCTGGTTGTGCTGGGCACTTGCGGGCACGGTCCTGCTATCGCTCTCCGGTATCGCACTTGCCCTGCCGCTCGGGCGGAGCATCGAGCAGGTTGAGCGAGCTCAACGCCAGCTGGCGACAATTGTCGAGTCCTCCGACGACGCCATTTACAGCAAGAACCTCGACGGCATCATTACCACCTGGAACAAAGGCGCCGAGCAGCTTTACGGTTACACGGCGGCCGAAGCCATCGGACGGTCCATCAATCTCATCGTGCCGCCGGAACAGCGTGAGGAACTGCACGACGTGCTCCAATGACGTCCGGCGGGGCGAACGCGTCGAACGACACGAGGCCGTGCGCATGTGCAAGGACGGACGGCGTGTGCACGTCACCGTCTCGCTTTCGCCGGTAAAGGATGAGCGCGGCAAAATCACCGGCTCCTCGGTCGTCGCACACGACATAACCAGGCGAAAGCAGGCCGAAGAAAAAAATTGCCCATCTTGCCAGCTTTCCGGAATTGAATCCAGCCATGGTCTTTGAGACCGACATGGAAGGCAAGATCACCTACGCAAACCCGCCGGCTGTAAAGATGGTTGCAGTCCGGAAAGACAGAGTCCCTGCTGAGAGAGTGGGGTTCGTTGATTGAGCTCTTCAAGACAGGCCGCGAACAACGGATCACGCGCACGATTGAGGTCGATGGATCATTCTACCTACAAGCGATTTGCCATACGCCCGAACTGGAAGCGGTCCGAGCCTATCAGGTGGACATAACCGAGCGGAAGCAGGCGGAAGAAGAAGTCAGGAAACTCAATGCCGAGCTTGAGCAGCGCGTCATGGAGAGGACGGCTGCCCTCGAAGCCAGCAACAAAGAACTGGAGGCGTTTACCTATTCTGTTTCGCACGACCTGCGCGCGCCACTGCGTCACATCGATGGTTTTTCGAAGATTCTGCTGGAAAGGTATAGCGAACATTTAGACGCGAAGGGGTGCCACTACCTCGAGGAAGTGCGGACAGGAGCACGAAACATGGGCCGGCTGGTGGATGAGCTGTTGGCGCTTTCCAGGGTCGGCCGGCAAGAGCCGCAGTTGCAGGTCACGGGGCTCAAATCGCTATTCGAGGAAGTGCGAAGCGAACTTATGAAGGATAGCGGCGACCGGGAAATCGAGTGGAAGATCGCGAATTTGCCGTTCGTCGAATGCGACCCCACGCTGATGCGGCAGGTGGTAATGAATCTGCTCTCGAACGCAGTGAAGTACACCCGCGCGCGCGACCGGGCCGTGATCGAAGTTGGCCATGCACGGCAGGGGAGCGAGGCTGTAACGTTCGTGCGCGACAACGGGGTCGGCTTCAACATGAAGTACGCCGACAAACTTTTCGGCGTGTTTCAACGCCTGCACCGGGCGGAAGATTTCGAGGGTACGGGCGTGGGTCTGGCAACGGTGCAGAGGATCATTGGCAAGCACAACGGCCGAGTGTGGGCCGAGGCCGAGCTCAACCAGGGAGCGACGTTCTATTTCACATTGGGTGGTTCGCCAACAGGGAATCCGGCCAAATCCGCGGCCGCCGCCGGGGGAAGCAATGCCTGAAATACAAATCTTGCTGGTTGAAGACAGTCCGCAGGATGTGGAACTGACGCTGGATGTGCTGCGCGGCGAGAAGCTGGCCAACGAAATTCTGTGTCGTGCGCGATGGCGAGGAAGCTTTAGATTTTTTGTTTTGTCGCGATAGCTATGCGAAACGTAGAAACGGGCCGCCCAATCTGGTTCTGCTGGATTTGAAGCTTCCGAAGGTGGACGGATTGGAGGTTCTGCGGGTGATCAAGAAGCGACCCCCGCACGAAGGCGATTCCGGTTGTGGTCATGACTTCTTCGAGAGAAGAGCAGGACATGGTCATGCAGCTACCACCTGGGCGCAAACAGCTATATCCAGAAGCCGCTGGACTTCGATCAGTTCCGCGCCAAGATTAAAGAATTGGGATTCTATTGGCTGCTGGTGAACGAACCGCCACCGGCGAAGGCCTTTTTTGCTGACTAAGGCTGGACAAGTTCCACGGCTGATTATCCCATGGTTCACAAAGAGCGTCATCTTGACCACAGCCGAGGTGTCATCCTGAGCAGAAGCCGGGGTCCCCGACAAGCTCGCTGTTGGCTTGTTGGGGTGGAGGAGCGAAGGATCTGCTGGTTGCGCTTGCTGAAAAGAAAGCAGATCTTTCGGACGCGCAAAATCGGCGCGACCTCAGTGATGACACTCCTGCGAGTTTGTTAGCAGCCTGCTAGGGCTTCTAACGCTGAATAAGGATATTGAAACTGAAGATGGCCACCACTTCTCAACCGGATGGAGTTAGCAAGAAATCTGTTGATCCTGCAGATCGAGGACAATCGTGCCGACGCGGAATTGGCTTTGCTCGAGCTTTCCAAAGCCGGCTTCGAGGTGAGCGCCGATGTTGTCGACACCCTTGCGGATGTTGCCAGTCGCATGGCGGCCAATTTCTACGATGTGGTTCTGGCCGACTACCGCCTGCCCGGGTGGGTGGGAACCGATGCCCTCCCGATTGTGAGGCAGCATCAGGCGAATATCCCGTTCATCCTTGTGACCGGCGCATTGGGCGAAGACATCGCGGTGGAGTGCGTCAGGAACGGAGTCACGGACTTTGTTCTCAAAGAGCACCTTGGACGGCTCCCCAATGTGGTCCGGCGGGCCCTTCGAGAAAAGTCCCTGGGCGAGGAGCGGAATTGCGCGCTGCGAGAGCTGGCGGAAAGCGAGGCGCGTTTTCGAAATCTCGTGGACGCGTCGCCCGATGCGATTTTCGTTCATCTGAAGGAAGGCAGGATTGTCTTCTGCAATCCCGCGACGTTGAGATTGCTGAAGGCTGAAAGACCAGAGCAGATTGTTGGGAAACAGATTTCCGAGATTGTTCACCCGGATTGCCTCGCGGCAGTCAGGGAGCGAATCCCAATTATTTTCGAACAAGGAAAGGCGTCTGCACCTGTGGAGTGCAGCCTGATAGCGCTGGATGGCTCGGCTGCGGCGATAGAAAGTGTTGCGATTCCAATAACCTGGGAAGGATCACCGGCCATCGAGGTCGTGGTCCGCGACATCACGGAGCGGAAGCGTGCAGAGCAGGCGCTGCAGGAGAGCGAGCGCCGGTATTCGACGTTCTTTGCCAATAAAATCAACGCCATTGCTCACTGCCGGGTCATCACTGACAAGCACGGACAGCCCATTGATTATCGGATTTGCCAAATCAATGAAGCTTACGAAAATATAATTGGGGTCAAGATCGGAGCCAAGAAGGCGGACATCGAAGGTCGCACGGTCAAAGAAGTATTTCCGGGTGTTGAGAATTACAAGTTTGACTATATCGGTATCCTCGGAAAAGTCGCGCTCGAGGGTGGAGAGATCAGCGCAGAGGCTTATCTGGAAGCGACCGGGCAATATCTTGCGCTTTACGCCTACAGCCCGCTAGCGGGCGAATTTACCGCTATGTTTTCCGACATCACGGAGCGGAAGCGTGCAGAGCAGACCGTTCTGGAATGGCAGAAGCGTTTGGAACTGGCGGAGCGGGCCGCCCTTCCAATCGGGTTTTGGGAGTGGGACCTTACTACCGATACTCGCCTCTGGTCAGGCGAGGTTTATCGTCAACTCGGCTACCCGCGCGACAATTCTAGCGGCAAAGGAAAAGAATTTCTCGACCGCGTTCATCCTGAAGACCGGCCCCAAGTCGAGGCCGCTGTTGAGGCGGTCGTCTCGGGCCTCAGCCGTACGTATGAGGTGCAGGTTCGTGTCATCAGGCCGGACGGGACTACCTGCTGGATCGACTCGCGGGGCGTGAGGATTGACGAGGGATCGCCGCGGGTGATCGGCCTCGCAGTCGACGTTACGAAATTGCGCCGCTCCGAAGCGAGCTATCGTTCAATCGTGGAGCGTGCCCCTTACGGAATCTACCGGGCCAGCTCGACGGGACGTTTCCTGATGGCCAATCCCGCGCTGGTTAAGATGCTGGGGTACGACAGCGAAAGCGAGGTGCTTTCGCTGGACATCGCAAGCGACGTGTACTGCAATTCCGAGGATCGAGCGCAACTGGTGAGCCGGGTGATCGAAGCCGGAGAGGTCAAGGACGCCGAATACGAATGGAAACGGAAGGATGGGCGCACCATCACCATCCGCATCAGCGTAGCCCTTGTGCGCAAAGATAGCGGCGAATTGGGGGTATTTCAAGGTTTTGTCCAAAACGTGACTGAACGCAAGATTCTGTCGAGGCAATTCCAGCAAGCGCAGAAGATGGATGCAGTGGGGCGACTGGCCGGTGGCGTTGCCCACGACTTCAACAACCTTCTGATGATCTTTGGCAGCTACGCCGACCTGATCAAACAGCGCAAGGTCGACTGACGATAAGGTCAACCGATATGCCGACCAGATTCACAAAGCTTCGACCAGAGGGGCTTCGATCACGCGGCAACTGCTTGCCTTCAGCCGTCAACAAGTGCTGGAGCCTCAGGTTCTGGATCTCAGCAACGTGGTGGCCGAGTTGGGGAAGGTGCTGCCCAGACTTCTGGGAGAGGACGTTACAGTCGTCACAACGCTCGAACCAATGCTGCATCCGGTGAAACTGGATCCTGGGCAAATGGAGCAGATCATCATAAATCTGGCGGTCAATGCCCGGGACGCAATGCCGAAGGGCGGCCGCTTCGAAATAGAGACTCGGAATGTTGAAGTGAATGCTTCCTATGTCGACCAGCACCGTCCGATGGACCCAGGAGCCTATGTGAGGCTGACAGTCTTCGACACGGGAATAGGGATGGACGCCGAGACGCAATCCCGCATCTTCGAACCCTTCTTTACCACCAAAGAAAGAGGGAAGGGTACCGGATTGGGTTTGGCCATGGTATACGGCACGGTGAAACAAAGCGGCGGGTTCATTTGGATCAGCAGCGGAGTAGGACAAGGAACGAGATTCGATATCTTCTTCCCGCCGGTCAGAGAGGCGATAACCGGAGATTCGACGCTGCCCGCGGAGAAAGCTGCCCCCGAAGGCTCGGAAACAATCCTGCTAGTCGAAGACGAAGAAGCTTTGCGTGTTGCCACCGGCGAGTTCCTGCGGTCAAAGGGGTACATGGTGCTTATGGCAAGTGATGGCGCGGAAGCGATGCGCATCTGTCAACTGCATAACGGCGACATTGACCTCATCCTGACCGACATCGTAATGCCGGGCATGAGTGGCGTCGAAGTGGCAAAGGCCGTGAGAGCGCGTTATCCGGAGATACGCGTGCTTTACATGTCCGGATATATCAATCGTTCCGTGGATGGACTCGGCGTGGGAGCCGTGCTGCTGCAAAAACCGTTTAGTCTCGCGGTGCTGGCAAGCAAGGTGCGCGCATCATTCGCGACTGCAACCGGGAGGTACAGCGACGATTGAGTCCATCTGGGATAAGGGTCCATTTGTTTGACGCACTGCACACGATGGTTCACCGAGTCTCTCATTCCGCGCTAGGATAGAAAGTAGAGCGCTATTTCCGAGCAGGGTTGGGCATGTCCAAACGGATTTTGGTGGTCGAGGATGACGAGTTTCTTCGCGACGCCCTGAGCAGTGCACTGCAATCGCAGGGATACGATGTGTCGGAGGCTTCCCGGTTGGATGCCGGGCTGAAGATCTTCAGCACGGAATCCTGCGACGCCGCGATTATTGATTACATGTTGCCGGATGGAACAGCGCTGCAATTGATCCCGCGGCTGAAAGCCATCGACGCAACCATACCGGTGATCGTGATGACCGGTCATGGCACCATTGACCTGGCGGTGGCGGCAATCAAGCTGGGCGCGGAACACTTCATCACCAAGCCGGTTGAACTCGATGTGTTGTATCGATGGCTGAGCCGCGCGCTGGATGATCAGCGCAGCCGCCGGCGTCAGCTGGTGTCGACCAGAACGCAGTCACGATATAAGCGCGATCCGTTTGTGGGAAATACTGCGGCAATCAGGAAGCTGAAGAATGAAGTCGAGAGAATTCTGGTATCGGACCGCCCCATCCTGATTCAGGGCGAGACCGGAACCGGCAAGGGGGTGCTGGCACACTGGCTTCACCAGCATGGCCCGCGATGCGACGAGCCGATGGTGGACTTGAACTGCGCCGGGCTGTCGCGCGAACTTCTGGATAGCGAGTTGTTCGGCCACGAGAAAGGTTCGTTCACCGGAGCGATCGCCCAGAAATCGGGACTGCTGGAAGTGGCAAACCGCGGAACCATGTTTCTGGACGAAATCGGTGACATGGACATGACAATCCAGCCCAAGCTGCTGAAGGTTCTGGAGGAAAAGAGATTTCGCCGCGTCGGGGGAGTACAGGACCGTACGGTCGACGTGCGGCTGATGGCGGCCACGAATCGCAATTTGCGATCGCTGATTGCGCAAGAAAAATTCCGCAGCGACTTGTTTTTCAGGATCAATACGATCCAGCTTTTCATACCGCCTCTGCGCGAACGGATTGAAGACATTCCGCTGATGGCCGACTTTTTCGTACAGCAATTGAAGAATGACCTGGGACGGTCTCAACTGGCTCTGTCGGAAGATGCGGCGGCCGCACTGAGGTCGTACAGTTGGCCGGGCAATATCCGCGAATTGCGTAATGTGCTGGAGAGAGCGGCGCTGCTTTCGGAGTCGGGCACGATTTCGCCGGCTGATCTTGCTCTGCAAGTGGCGCAGGTCGCGCCTGGAGCACGCGAATCCACCGACAACGCCGACCTGACCCTGCAAGAGGTCGAACGACAACACATCATCAAAATATTGACACTGGAGAATGGGTCCGTGGACAAAGCCGCGGTACGCCTCGACGTTCCGCGCAGCACGCTTTATTTGAAGTTGAAGCAATATGGCATCACGCTGGGCAAGGTTCGGGTGGTGAGCGCCAAACCCTAGCAGACTGCTGAGAGACTGTTCTCCGAGGGTGTCATCCTGAAAGGCTGTGACTAAATCAACTTCGAAGACTTGGTGCCCCACGTTCGCCCGTCTTTGGCTAACGTGGGGTAGTTCGACTGGCGCCCAAGTCCCACATCTGCTAACGGCGGCAGATGTGGGGCACCGTCCGGAAAGTCACATGCGCAAAGCCGGGGTCTCGGCAAGCGAGTTGCACACCCGGAGTGGCCGCTTAATTGCAACTTCCGGATGGACATGCTTCTTTCTACCCAATCCGAACCGTTGCCCAAACCGAGCTTCGACGGTCGTCGCAGCTCTCGCATCTCGCTGGAAATCCAGATCTTGGTTTCTGGAATACACAACGAAACAGGCATTCGTTTTGAAGCCGTTGGAAAGACGCTCGTGGTGAATAAACACGGCGCCTTGATCAGCACAATTCCGGGACTAAAGGCCGGCATGCGGTTATGCATAACCGTGGCGAACGGCGGTAAGTCCGCTTGGGCGAAGGTCGTCTGGGACAGCGCTCAATCCGAAGGACGATATGGGATCGAGTTGGAGACTCCTGAAAACCTCTGGAAGATCTATATTTCTCCACCCGATTGGGAGAGCTAGAGGGCGAAACGAGTTTCGCAGCAACCGGCGGCGCATCATCGCCTCAAGGTGTGGCTTTCCCAACCAGAACAAATCAGCGTAACGCAGTGGATACCAGGGGAGAAAAGATACGGGGTTCCCCGTAGAACTCTCACGCGCGCTGCTGGTTTACCGATTCCAAAGTCTAGAACATGGTCTACTCGTTGGACGGTCAACAGCCGCCGTGCGAGTAGTTGCCCTTTCGCTGTTACCATGGAGCTCTGTTTGTGCCAAGTGACAAACAAAGGTGCTTGCGACCGTTGTTCCGGCGCGATTACGAGCAGCAGGAACTTGGCCCTTATCGTGCATTCCTTCCACGCATTATGCCAAGATTGTTGATTATCGACGACGACGCCGATTTGAGAATGGCTGTGACCGAGTATCTTTCATCACTCGGCCATGAAGTGCATGAGGCAGGCGAGCGGGAAGAAGCCGAGGCGCTGCTTGAACACTATGCGTATTCGCTGGTGATCACGGATTTATCTCTCACGACGTTGGGCGTTGAAGGATTTGATTTGCTGAAAACAGTCGCCAACTCCAGTGCCCGGCCCAAGTTGATGGTCATGAGCGGTCACACGGACTCCGGGCATCGTGAAAGGGCGAAGCAGTGCGGCGCCGATGTGTTTGTGCAAAAACCGACCCCCCTTGAAACACTGGGCGAAGTTGTGCGCACCTGTTTGTCACAGCGCGAGCAGAAGGAATCATGAGCATTTCCATGTTGGACAGAATTCTGGCGCCAGGCGGACTGAGGTGTTACGCGCAGCCGATTGTCCGCGTCTCCGGCGCCAACTGCACGGTCGCCAGCGTCGAGTGCCTGAGCAGGGGGCCTCAGGGGACGCCATTCGAATCGCCCGCCGTGCTTTTCGATTATGCGCGCCGCAAGGTGTTAGAGAACACCGTGGACCGCGCGGCGATTGCGACCGCGCTCTCCGAGGTATGCTCCCTGCCCACGAATTTGGGGATCGCCGTCAACGTACACGCCTCAACGCTTGGCCGCGATGCGGCTTTTGTTGACTTCCTGGCGGCAAGCGCCAGCCAGTGCGGAATCGAACTCTCCCGGCTCACCGTCGAGGTCGTGGAGCACTCGCCGGTTTGGAACGCAACCGAGTTTCTTCATAGTCTGCGCCTTTTGCGTGAGCTCGGGGTACGGATCGCCCTGGACGATGTGGGGACCGGGCAGTCCAATTACCGGATGATCCTCGATGCCGAGCCAGACTGCTTCAAGATCGATTCCTACCTGGTGCAGACAGCGCATGCCGACAACAGACGGCGATCGATGTTGGCTTCCATTATGAAGTTGGCGCGGGATCTTGGCAGTGCCGTGGTGGCGGAGGGCGTTGAAGCTCCGGAGGATCTGGAAGTGGTCCTGAATCTCGGCATTACGCTGATTCAGGGATACATCTTCAGCCGGCCATTGCCGGTGCCAGCACTGCCGCCGGTGATCGCGAAGATCAATGCTTTGCCGCTCCCAACCAGTTCGGGACGGACCTTGTCCTTGCAGAAAGCACCTGCCGGGCCCCATACATTCAGTGGAAACTAGCATGAATTCCGCTTCGGCAAAAACGAATGCGAGGGTGACATCCTGAAACTCTTGTCCTAAAACCCGGCTCAAAACCGTCCGAGATACCAGATCAGGATGCGTTCACCGGCAAACAGGGAAAGCAATGACATTGATCCCAGGAGCACCCCAAAGGGCATCTCGTAAAAGCGCAGGCTTAACGAAGCCGACTGCCAGGCGCGAGCTACCGGATGGCTTGAGCCAGGGCCGCGACGGTAGCGCCATAGACGCTTGCGAAAAATATTGAGGACGATCAGCGCGCCATAAAGACCGCCAAGCAAGGACGCAGTGACCAACACAAACACCGTGCTGGACGCGCCCATGAATGCCCCTACCATCGCCATTAGCTTGACGTCGCCGAATCCCATTCCTTCCGCTCCGCGCAAGCGCCGGTAAATGGCAGCCGTTCCATAGATGAAGCCGCCGCCGACGGCTGCTCCGATCAACGCATCTCCGAACGAGAGTAGCGGTACGGGCAAGCGTCGGTCGAAGTAAAAGCCCAGCGGGCCGGGAACCACGGTCACCAGGCTCCAAGCCAGTCCCATCGCCACGCCCGGCAAAGTGAGCAAATCGGGAAGAAGATGCGTTTCCGCGTCGGTGAAAATCAAACCAAGCAGCAGGAACGAAAAGCTGCACCACTTGAGAGTTTCCGTTTGCAGTCCAAATTCGGCGAAGCAGGCAAGGAACAGCAAGCCCAGCATCAACTCGACGACCATGTACCGGGGCGTAATGCGCGTATGGCAATGGCGGCAGCGTCCCCGCAACCACAACCAGCTAAGGACGGGAACATTGTCGTACGCGGCAATTTGCTTTCCGCAATTGGGGCACGCCGAACGCGGGCGAACGACCGACAGGCCACGCGGCATCCGATAGATGCAGACATTCAGGAAGCTGCCCAGAATCAGCCCGAAGGCAAAGACCAAGCCGCCGATTACCCTGTTGAGCACTGTCAGATCCACGATACGCTTTCACTCCATTTGCGCGGTTGGCGCACGCTGGGCGTCGAGTTGTTGAGAGCTGTCAGATCCACGAGATGCCTTCACCCCCCCGGCAGACGCGTGTGCGGCGCTGCAAGGGAACCTTCCGAGCTGAAGTGATCTGCGATTATAACGGCTGGATCGGAGTAGCTCATGCGAAAACCGCGCTTTAGTGCTTAACAGTTGGATACCACCGGGTGGCCTTTCGCGTGCAACTCAGAAGAGCAGAGTGGCAGCCAGTGCAGGCAGAGACTCTCGCCTGTCAGTTGTACAAAAAGATTCCCATGGCTCATGAGTGCCATGCGAATCTCTTTGGGAAGCGCCGGGTTTATGTGATACAAGGTGCCGAGTGAAATGACCATGGATTTCCAAGTAGAACGTTCGGAGTTCGACGCCGAGAGCGGATTTTTTTACTATGTGTCGTTCAAGCCAAACCTGTCGATTGCAGGCGAGGATATTTCCGCCCAGATGACCGTGCAAGCGGTGGTATGGCTCTCCGAGACCAGCAATCTTGCGGAGTTTGCGTTTGAGGTCCCGAAGCAATGCCGCAATTCCGAGGCGCTGAAGTTTGTCTGCAAAAAAGGCGCGGCCAGTTACACGGAGCCGCGTGTCTTCATCGCGCTTCCCGGCTCGAGCGGCGAAGCCGCAGTTGATCTTCCCGCAACGCTCGATCTTGATTTTGCCGGCAGGATCGTCGGCATGGAAATTCAGTGGGTTCCCGAACAGATGCAGCCGCTTCCTTCGCCACACATGTGGGCATGACTGCAAGCAGACACTACATCTTTCATAAGAGTCTTCTTCTTCCATTCGTGTAAGATTCTGGGCAATGGATGCACCTCTATCCGCATTCGTGCTGGCGGGCGGCGAGAGCAGCCGCATGGGCCGCGACAAGGCTCTGCTTCTGCTGCCCACGGGCGAGACCCTGCTCGACAGGGCACTGCGTCTGGCGAAGTCGGTCTCGGATACGGTGAGGCTGGTGGCTCCCAATGCGCGCTATTCTGAAATAGCCGGCGTGCCGGTTGTGGAAGACATCTACCCGGCATGTGGACCGCTGGCCGGAATCCATGCCGCGCTGTTAGCGTCTGCAACCGAGCTGAACCTGGTGCTCGGAGTGGATTGCCCGCTGGTCACGCCCGAACTGCTGCGGTTCCTGGTGCGGATTGCTGCCAGCACCGATAAACTGGCGACGGTGCCGCGAGTGGAGGGACATCTGCATAATGTGTGCGCCGTTTATCGAAGAGAGTTTGCAAAAATCGCGGAGAGAATTCTGGCGGGCAGCGCGGCAGTTGGACGCACGGCCGCCGGCGGCTCCGGCAAGCTGCGCGGCACTCGCATCGATTGCCTCTTTACGGAGGCGCCGAGCCGCATCGTAGAGGAAGATGAGCTTCGCCGAGCGGGATTCGGCCCGGAGCTGTTCGCCAACGTGAATACTCCGGCGGAGTTTGCAGCCCTGACCATGAGATTGCAACCATGAACGACGAGAACAAGCCCTACGTCGATTTCCAGCACGTCTGCAAGGCATTTGGAGAGAAGGTTGTGCTCGACGATGTCAGCTTCGACGTGATGCCGGGCGAGACCGTCTGCATTCTGGGGCGAAGCGGCGTGGGAAAATCAGTGGCGCTGCATCACATCATGGGCTTTCTCCGGCCCGATTCCGGGCGTGTGTGGGTGGCCTATGAAGACATTACGAATTACAGCGAAGAACAGATGGAGCGCATTCGGAAGAAGGTGACGATGGTCTTCCAGAACGGCGCGCTGTTTGACTCGCTCACGGTCGGCGAGAATGTTGCCTTCCCGCTGCGCGAGCGCGGCGATCTTACCGAAGACCAGATCTACCAGATCGTCGACGGACTGCTGGACATGGTAGGCGTGGCGCACCACCGCGACCAGTTGCCCTCGGAGCTTTCGACCGGGCTGAAGCGCTCGGTGGCGATTGCACGCGCGCTGGCGGCGCAGCCGGATGCGATCCTCTACGATGAGCCGACGACGATGGTCGACCCGCTTATGGCCCACCTGTTGGGAAATCTTATCCAGAAACTGAAATCTCAGCTCAAACTCACCAGCATTGTCGTCACCCACGACATGGCTCTAGCCAAGAAACTTGCGGACCGGGTGGTGTTTCTCTATGAAGGCCGCGTAGTGTTTTTCGGAAGCGCGGAAGCGATGGAACACTCCAAGGAAAAGATTGTGCAGGAATTTCTGGAGCTGGACAGCGTGAGCCTGCATGACCTGGGCGGCGAACCGTCGGGCGCCCCCGCGTAGGGCGGGCCGGCAGTTCCTGTTTTGGACAAACTTACGAGAACGCCTAGTGCCCCACGTTCGCCTGCTGTTGGCTAACGTGGGGTAGTTTCGTCGGTTTTCACGGCAGAAAGAACTTCCCCAGGTTAGCGCCGAACTGCACGGCGCGGAACCTGGGGCACCAGTTCAATTAGATCGAGCAGACTCGTGAAAGTTACGGCCAGGGCCGTTGCTTCAGAATCCTTTTGCCACCAGCGTTTCCACCTTTAGCGGAGCGGTTTCGGGACGGCGCATCCACTTTTCAAGGTACTTGGCAACGATATCGGTTTCGATGTTGACCGGGTCGCCCGGCTTGAGCGAGCCCAGGTTCGTCATCTCGACCGTGTGCGGAATAATGGCGATGGTGCAAACCAGTCCTTCCAGACGAGCTACCGTCAGGCTGATGCCCTCGATGGCGATCGAGCCCTTGAACACGATGTATTTCTCCAACTCCGGCGGAACCTCTATGTGCAGCCAGTAGTCGTCCGAGTTGGCGATGCGCTCGAATTCCAGCAGCTTGCCGACGCCGTCCACGTGTCCTTGCACCATGTGTCCGCCCATGCGTCCATCGGCCCTGAGCGGCAATTCCAGGTTTACGCGCGCCCCTTCGGTGATGCGGGAGAGCGACGTGCGCACCCAGGTTTCCGGCGCAAGGTCGGCTGCAAAAGAGGTGGGAGTGATGGCGAGAGCGGTAAGGCAGACGCCGCTGACGGCGCAGCTATCGCCGGTCTTCAACTGCTTCGGCGTGTTCTGGCCCTCAATGACGATGCGGCGATTTTCGCCCTTCTGCTCGATGCGGGCGATGCGGCCGACTTCTTCAACGATTCCAGTGAACATAAGAGGCTCCAAGGATGGCGAAAGGGAATTATGCCAAAAAGAAATTATAGACGGCAGGTCGAACGGGACGTGTGACTTGCGACACATGGCGGGGGCCGACATGCCACTGGGCAAAGACTACTTCAGGTGGTCACGTGCAGATTAGTCTAGCGAAACCCCACGTCAGTCCGAAGCGGGCAAGACGTGGGGCACCCGAACTGCTGCCAACGATGCCGTATCTTTTGCTGCGAGTGTCATCGTGAGGAGGTTCGTCGACTTCGCTAACCGACATGACGATCTGATGAAGTTTCACCCAAAAGAAAAAGAAAATACATGGACCCTCACGTCGCGTCGGACGCTCCTCAGGGTGACACGCTGAAATAATCGTACCTCGGGATTCAACCTGACGCTACTCGCCTGTCGCTTTCCGCGTATGGATCGCGGAGATAACCTTCGAAAGCAAAGTCCTCGCCGTAGCGGTGCAGGGAAGCGTCGCGCACGTGCGCGGCTTTCGCGATCTCGCCAAAGCCTTCTCCGCCTGCGAAACCGACGGAGGCGCTGCCGCCAAGGATTCTCGGCGCATAGAAGAGCCATACTTTGTCGACCACGCCGGCCTTCAGGAACGCCCCGTTCACGCTGGCACCGCCTTCGACGAGCAGGCTCGTGATCTGCATCTTTCCGAGGCGGTCGAGGACGCATCGTATGCCAGGGAAACGCTTTTCCGGACCCGATGGAAGCCGCTCAACGCGCACGCCGCGCGATTCGAGCTCCTGTTTCTTTTCTTCTATTGCTTCATTGGCGGCATCGAGACAGAACACGATCAAATCATCGGCGGCGCTGGCAACGATGCGGGAATCGACGGGGATGCGCAAATGCGAATCAAGAACCACTCGCAGCAAAGGACGCCGCCGGGGAAGTTCGCTACGGTCGTTCAGCATCGGGTCGTCGGCGATGACCGTGCCGATGCCGGCCAGGATCGCGTCCGAAGCGTGCCGCAGACGTTGCACTTGGCGCAGCGCCGAGGCTCCCGTGATGTAGGTCGTGGAACCCTTGCCGGCGGCGGGGTTGAGCGGTGCGCCCGCGATTTTGCCGTCGAGCGTCATCGCCGACTTCAGGGTGACAAACGGCGCGCCGGTGCGGATGAAATGCGCGAACGACTCGTTGAGTTTGCGCGCCTCGGACTCCAGGACGCCCTCGCTGACTTCAACTCCCGCGCGGCGAAGCTGTTCAAATCCCTTGCCGCCGACCAGTGGATTGGGATCGCGCATGGCCGCCACTACGCGTCCAACTCCCGCCGCGAGGATTGCCTCCGTACACGGCGCGGTCCTTCCGGTGTGGCAGCAAGGCTCGAGGTTCAGGTAGAGAGTGTTGCCGCGCGCCAGTGGACCTGCTTCTTCCAGGGCGAGCACTTCCGCGTGCTTGCGTTTGGCATACTGATGAACTCCGCGACCGACCATTCGCCCGCGCTCGTCGACCACGATGGCCCCGACGCAAGGGTTGGGCGAGGCAAGCCCAACGCCCTGACGCGCCAGCTCCAGCGCCTGTGTCATGAAGAGTTCGTCTGCCGTGCGTCGCGCCATCATCGTTTGCCTTGGTGAATGGAAATTCTACTTCGCGAAAAGCGATTCCACAAAATCCTCGGCGCGGAACGGCAGCAGATCGCCTTGTTTCTCGCCTACGCCAACGTAACGCACCGGGAGCCCCATCTCGCGCGAAATGGCGACGACGATTCCGCCCTTCGCGGTGCCGTCGAGCTTGGTCAGCACGATTCCGGTCACGCCCGCCGATTCGGTAAACATCTTGGCCTGCTGCAATCCGTTCTGGCCGGTGGTGGCGTCCATCACCAGCAGGGTTTCGTGGGGCGCGCTGGCGATGATGCGCTGCGCGGTTCGCCGCATCTTGTCGAGCTCCGACATCAGGTTCGCCTTGGTATGCAAGCGGCCCGCGGTGTCGACGATGACATAATCGATTTTGCGGGCGCGCGCGGCCTGTAGCGCGTCAAACAACACCGCCGAGGGATCGCCTCCCGGCTTGGTCTTGATGACCTCCGTGCCCGTGCGCTCGCCCCAGATTTCAAGCTGCTCGATGGCGGCGGCGCGGAAGGTGTCTGCCGCGCATAGCAGCACGCTCTTGCCTTGCGCACGCAGGTTATGCGCCAGCTTGCCGATGGAGGTGGTCTTGCCGGTGCCGTTCACGCCGACCACGAGGATCACTTCGGGCTCGCCGTCCACGCTGTTTACGGGTCTTTCCGCCGCCGTAAGAATGCCGCGCAGCTCTTCCTTCAGAATCCGCTTCAGCTCCTCGGCATCGCGAATCTGCTTGCGATCAACTTTTTCGCGCAGTGCCGCCAGCACGTCTCCGGTGGTGGCGGAGCCGAGATCGGCGGCCAGCAGCGTAGCTTCCAGGTCGTCGAGAGTGTCGCTGTCAATTTCCCCGCGGAAGCCGGCCGCCTCGTCGATACGATCCATCAGGTTCACGCGGGTGCGCGTGACGGCCTGCTTCATGCGCTCAAAAAACGAGAGCTTTTCTGTCGAGGGCTTGTCTTCCGAATTGCCTGTATCGCCAAATAAATTTTGGATCATCGCAATCGCACATTATACGGGACGCCGCAGCGATGCCGTTAGGACGATCATGGCAGGTGCGAGTGTTTGCTGCCTTGACAGCCCCCATGTGCCGTCCCAAAAATTTGTGACATAACTTAGGATGTCATGCTGAGCGCAGCGAAGCATCCCTGAAAACTGTCCCCGCCCGTGCCGCTTTGGGATTCTTTATGAAATACTTCGACTGCACCTCAGCCCCATGCGGTGCCGGGATTCTTCGCTCGCTACGCTCGCTCAGAATGACCCTTCGAAAGTTTATTGTGCGACCGAAGGGTCTGTCCTTCTTTCAACACGCGCAAAAGCAGATCCCTCGGGCAGCTTCTAGAGCAGTTCCTCAGTTGCTATATCCGGTGTTTCCGAAAGGCGTCATCCCGACCGGAGCGCCTGGCGCCGACGGCCGGAGCAGCCAAGCTGCGTACCCGACATTGCACTCGATAAGCAAGAAGCTGTTCGGGCGCGGAGTGGAGGGATCTTGTGTTTTTCGGCAAACCACAAGATTTCTCGACTCGCGCAAAAACACGGCGCTCGCTCGAAATGACGTTGATTTCCGGATACAGCATCTCGGGAAGCGCTCGGTCGACGCACTGCTCTAGTACAGCGTCACTTCGGTGGTGAACGGCCGTGTCATCAACTCGTGAATAGCCTCGCGCGGCGATTTGCCTTCGTGGAGCAGGGCGTGTGTCTGTTCTGTGATCGGCATCTCCAACTGGTATTTGAGGGCGAGTCCGACGGCGGCGTCGGTGGTGAGCACGCCTTCCGCCACCATGCCGTGCATGCTGCTGATAATCTCTTTGAGCTTTCGTCCCTTGCCGAGTTCCACGCCCACGCTGCGGTTGCGCGAGAGGCTGCCTGTACAGGTCAGCACCAGGTCTCCGAGTCCGGCGAGTCCGGCCATGGTTTCAGACTGTCCACCGCACGCCACCACCAGGCGGGTCATCTCCGCCAAACCGCGAGTGATGAGCGCGGCAGCCGTGTTGTGGCCGAGCCCGAGTCCGTCAACCACGCCGGCCGCGATGGCGATGACGTTCTTCAACGCGCCGCCAAGTTCGACGCCAATGACATCATGGTGCCGGTAAACGCGGAATTTGGGATCGCTGAATTCGCGCTGTACGGTGTGGGCCAGTTCGTCGTCGTCGGATGCGATGGTGACCGCCGTGGGATCGCCCTTGGCCACCTCCAGCGCGAACGAGGGGCCGGAAAGAGCACCGAGGCGCGGGCGGAAACCAAGAGGCTCGTCAGCGAGCACCGCATGGATCACTTCGCTCATCCGCAGCAGCGATCCGGTTTCGATTCCCTTGGTCGCCGAGATGAACAACATCTCGGGCCGCAGGTAGGGCTTCATTTGCCGGTAAAGATTGCGCGCGAGGTGCGAGGGCATGACGCCGACTACGATGGACGCGCCTTCCAGCGCTTCGGCAAGCGAGTTGGTGACGCGAGCCGAATCCGGAATCGGCACTCCGGGCATGAAGAGCGCGTTCTCCCGGCGGCTCTCGAAGGAGCGGCGGACCTCCTCCTCATACGCCCAGAGACGGACCTGGTGGACTCCGTTGCGCGTCAGCACGATCGTCAGGGATGTGCCCCATGCGCCTGCGCCGATGACCGCGATTCTGCTCACGACCGTTTCTCCTTACTTGGCCCCGAAGCGGTTTTCAGTACCGGCCAGCAGCCGGCTGATGTTCTCTCGATGGCGGTAGATGATCAGCAGCGAGACGCCGGAGAGCATGATGAGCACTCCGGGCGTGGCGTGCGCAGGTTGCAGCAGATAGAAGCAGAAGGGAAACAGCGCCGAGGCCACCATCGAGCCCAGCGAAATATAGCGCGTCACGGCAACAATCGCGACGAAAACCGCGAACACGATCAGCACCGCTTTGGGGGCAAGCGCCAGAAAAACCCCCAGGCCGGTGGCGACGCCCTTGCCTCCCTTGAAGCGCAGCCAGACGGTAAACATGTGTCCGATGATGGCAAAAAGTGCGGCCACCGCGGCCAGCAGGAATGCCTGCTGCACGGCGGAATCGGCGGGCGCGTTCGGCGGAAATCCGTTGACCTGGGGCGTGTGCCGCCAAGCAACGAGCATGCCGTAGGTGTAAGCGACGATCGCGGCGACGTAGCCCTTAAGAACGTCGAGCGCAAGCGTGGCGATGGCGAGCCCCTTGGAACCGGTGCGGGCCACGTTGGTAGCGCCGATGTTGCCGCTTCCGGTTCGGCGCACGTCGGCTCCCAGGAACAACCGCACCAGGATGTATCCGAAGGGAATCGACCCCAGAAGGTATGCGAACACGGCAAAGAGAATATAGATTGAAATTGGCACTGGCCTCATTTGCCCGGCAAGTGCTGGTCCGCCCCAACACGGGGGCGCCGGCATTTGCGGGACACCTCATGCACCCTGCCGCGCAACAGAAAATTCACGCCAGCGGATATCGCTGAACTTTTCTGTAGGTCGCTCCGCGCGGAGACAGGATGCTTTCATACAAAAAAAATTCGTGAGCCGTCATTGTACCGAACTCGGGCGCGGGTTTGCCGGATAAGTATTCATGAATCGCCCGCAGGCCCGCGTCGGGCCGGTCGCCGGGTTTGCCCCGAGGATTACCGGAGCCGGGACGCGCCAAGCGTCAGATGTGGCTTGTATGGCCCCCGCTCGGGCGGAAATCCGAGCGTGCGCGTCGCTGCATCGACGCGGGCGGCCAGCGCTTGCAACTCGTCCGGCGCTTCGATTCCGGCCCAGAACACCCGCGCGCGATTTTCGGTCGGGAAAAATCCGCTGCCACGAAATGAAATCTCGAAGGGCACGCCGCGCACCGGGGCAAGTGCCCGCTGAATCTCCTCAACCTGCCTGGTCTCGCCGAGAAATTTGAGAGTCACGTGATACGTTTCCGGACCAACGAAGCGCGCCCCGGCGACGTGCACGTGAAGATCGTTCACGAACTCCTGAAGCCGCTGCCGTATGGCCGCGTCAATGTCAAGCGCGACGAACAAACGCATAGTGCGAATCCTGCTGCGGTCCTGGCGATACACCAACTCCCGAGGCGGTCCCTCAGCTAGCCGCCGAAGGCGGCGGCAGACGGTAGCCCACGGCGCAAGCCGTGGGTGCAAGGACGTCCAGGATAGCAAGCCCCCGAAGGGGGCGACAGAACCGGGTCGAGATTCTGTCGCCCGCGTTGCGGGCTTTCCAGATTTCCTATTCCAAAACCCATGGCTGACGCCATGGGCTACCATCTTTCCCCTGCTTCGCGGGGTCAGTTTGCAGTGTTCTGATCTATGACGCACTACACTAGCTTCTAAATAAGCCGGCGGCGAATCATGTCCAGCGCCTGCTGCGTGGCCCAGTGCCGTATGCGCTCGCGGTCGCCGGGGAAGCGGCGCTCGGTCACTTCGGTCTTTACGTTGTCGGCCAGCGCGATATAAACCAAGCCGACCGGCTTTTCTTCCGTGCCTCCGGTTGGCCCGGCGACGCCTGTAATGCCGACGCCGAGAACAGAGCGGCATCGCTTGCGTATCCCCTCGGCCATGGCCGATGCCACCGGTTTGCTCACGGCTCCGTGTTCGGCAATCAGCAACGGCGGCACATTGCAAAATGACGACTTCAAATCGTTGGAATAAACGACGGCTCCGCCCACAAAGTAACGTGAGCTTCCGCTGACGGAAGTGATGCGCTGGGCGAGCAATCCGCCGGTACACGATTCGGCCACCGAGATCGTAGCCTCGCGCATTTGCAGGTAGTAGCCGACAATCTTTTCCAGCGACTCGCCGGCGGTGGAGAAAACGGACTCCTCGAATTCGTCCTCGAGTTCCGACGCGAGGCGGTCGACCCTGCCCTGTGCCTCTTCTTCCGTGTCCGCTTCGGTTCGCAGATGCAGTTGCACCTCGCCGAAACCGGCCAGAATCGTAGTCTGGATCTCGGTGTAGCGCTTGTAAATGGGAGCGGCGCGCAGATCGGCTTGCGATTCCGGCACCATCGCCAGCTTCAGTTCTCGGGTCGCAATGAATCGCGGGGGAAGCAATGCTTTCAGGCGCGGCACGCACTCGGTCTGGAAGAGCGGCTCCAACTCCCAAGGCGGGCCGGGCAGAAGAATGACGATCTTCCTTTCGCCTTCGTATTGCGCCGTCATGAACTGGCCGGGGGCCGTGCCTCGCGGATTGCGCAGCACCTCCGCGCCTTCGACGAGATCGGCCTGGCGGGCGTTGTTGGGCGACATCTGAATGCGGCGCGTGGCAAAACGGGCGTAGAGCGCGGCCAGAATGTCGGGATCGACCCGCAAGCCGACCCCCAGGGCTTCGGCGACGCACTCGCGCGTGAGGTCGTCTTCCGTAGGCCCAAGTCCGCCGGTGCAGATGAGAATCCCGGTGCGCGACAAGGACTGTTGGATGCACTCAACCAGCCGTTGACGGTGGTCGCCGACCACGCCTTTGAAAACAACTTCGACGCCCAAGTCGTTAAGCTGCCGGGTGAGAAAAAGGGAGTTTGTGTCCTGGCGGTACGGCGTCAGCATCTCGGAGCCGACCGCGATGATCTCTGCGTTCACGTAAACAGTGTAGCAAGAATGAACCGGTGTGCAGGCGGGCGCTCAGGGTTTGAGACTCTTTAGATGGTGCCCCACATCTGCCGCAGTTAGCAGATGTGGGATTTGGATACTAGTCGAAACTACCCCACGTTAGCCAACTGCAGCGAACGTGGGGCACCTGCCTTTTGTTTTCTGGAGCCCTTGCGCTACTTTGCGGCCCCGACCGTTTGCAGTTCGGAGGCAACCGGCTTTGCCGCTGCTTTGATGATGGGCAGCATGTCTGGAGCGTGCGTCAGGACCGTCACTCTGGCCTTGGCGCCATGCTTTGCGAAAGCCGCGTCAAACGCCGCCTGGACAGTGGCAAAGTAGGTGAATCCGAGCCTGCGGGCGTTCTCCGGACCAATGCCTTGCGAGACCACGAAGACGCTCTCGCGCTCCTTCACCTGCGCCCAGGCAATCGCCAGCGCCGCCGCAACCTCATCGTGGACTTCCTTGGCCTCCACTTTCTTGCGCAGAGCCTCGGCGGAGTAGTGCGTGATCTCCATAATGTCGGAGTGGGTGACGGCAACGCCCTCGTAGCAAGGCGTAACGATGATGATCGTGCCCCCGGCCTTCACCGCAAGGTCCGATGGATACTGCGTCTTGTGCGCCTGCCAGAATTCAAGGTCGCAAGGATGAGAGCTGGAGATTACGATGTCGGCTTCTTCCGGAATCTCGACGGCATACACTTCCTTGGACAACTTCACGCCTTCGTTGAAGGCCTCGACGGTATCGCCAAAGAAGGCGCCAACGACCTCGCCGTGCCGATTGAGCACCGTGTTGAGGATGACGTTCATGCCGATCTGCCGGGCGATCTTATTCAACTCCTCGCGCACCGGGTTAACCTCGGACCCCAGGTAGGAGCGGGGAGCGCGGACGCTGAGCAGATGCGTTTCCGCCGTCGTATCTTCGCCGGAGATGCCGGGCTGCACGATCTTGGCTCCGCCGGCGAACCCGGGAATGTGGTGCGGAACAATGCTGCCCACGCCAATCTTGAAATCGGCTTCGTAGACTTCGCGGTTGATCCAGACGCTGGTCCCATTCGGAGTCTTTCCAAGGTCGATCAGCGAAGCCGGATTCTTGTAGTCATGATTCTTGATGGTGACCCGCTTCACGACCTCCGCGCCGAACTTCTCCAGTATCTCCGGCTCGGTCATGAATCGATGGGTGCCGAGCGCGATGATGACCGTGATCTGTTCGTCCTTGACTCCCGCGGCATTCATTTCGTCAAGCAAGACCGGGATGATCTTGTCGGTCGGAGTCAGCCGCGTATTGTCGTCGGCAAGAATTACGGCTTTGGCGGCCCCTTTCGCCAACTGCCTTAGCGGCTTGGACGCAATGGGATTATTGATGGCGCGGACCACCTCGTTTTTCACGTCGGCGACCGGAGTGAAATCCCTGGGAGAATAAACTCCGATAAGATTTGCGCCAGGAATCTTTACTTCGACCATCTCGCGCCCGTAGGGGAGCGTCACTTTAATTTCTGCCATGGGATCACGTCCTTCGAATGAGTTCTGACTGCGCATCCGGAAAAGAAATCCGGCCAAAAAGTCCGCCGCCGAAGCCCTGAGGCCCTACACAACGGCTCACCGTCACTCTAGCAGGTATTTTACAATTGGCAACTTAGTTAATGCCAAGCGGCATGCACCTGCCCGGCCATCGCGGCTCAAGAGGAACATGAACCTGCCGATGTGATAGTAGACCGGAACTCATCAGCTCTCCTACGGCATGCGACTCCCGAGATCCCGGTGAAGGGAAGAATCAGAACATGGCAACAGTGCTCCTGGTGGACGACAGCGCCGTGATTCGGCAGGGGCTCGGGCACGCACTGGAACAGAACGGCTTCGAGGTTCTCTTTGCCGTGGACGGGGAACAGGCGTTGCAGGTGGCGTGCAGAGCTTCGCCTGACCTGATTCTTCTCGATCTTTTTCTGCCGAAGCTGAACGGCTGGGATGTCATCAAAGCGCTGAAGAATCTTCCATTGACCGCCCAAACTCCCGTGCTTGTGCTGACGAGCCTGCCCCAGAGTGAAGCAAAGCTTGAGCAAGCAGACGTTTCCGGCTTCTTCGAAAAGGCGAAGTTGGATCTGATCAGGGGCTCGGAAGAGCTGATTCGAACTGTGGGGAATACCCTGAGAACCGCCGTGCGCCACCATCCGCCCGCCACGGCAGGTGCGGCCGCATGGACTCCCCGCCCGGTTGCCGCGCCGATCATGAGCGGGAAAAAAGTGCTGGTCGCCGACGACTGCCCGTTGCAGCTACGCCTAATGTCGAGCGGCCTTTCCAAGAGCGGCTTCAAGGTGAGTTTGGCAACCGATGCGTTGCAGGCTTGGATGACCGCGCTCCGCGAAAGTCCCGACGCCATCATTCTCGATATCAACATGCCGGGCGGAACCGGATTGGAGGTTCTGAAACGTCTCCGGCGTACCACAAAGACCCAGACGATTCCGGTAATCGTGGTCAGCGGCAGCGTAGAGCCGGGCGTGGAGCAAACCGTGAAATCCATGGGGGCCGCCGAGTTCTTCCACAAACCGGTCAACATGGACGAGTTATGCGTCGCCGTCTGCCGCGTTCTGGCAGCGTAGCGAAGGTCTGAACAAGTGAAGGGCTTGAAGGGTACGGGCTTCAGCCCGTACGTCTAGCCAGCAAAATCAATCAGGCTTCCAGAGCTTTCTGGCAGCGTCGCGAAGCTCTGAACCAGCGAAGAGCATGCAGAGTAAGGGCAATCACCACTAACGTAGGACCAGCAAAACCAATCAGGCTTTAGAGGCTGCTGAAAAAGTACTTTCTGAGGGTGTCATCCTGAGCGAAGCGAAGGATCTGCTGTGAGAGAAGCGACAGGAGACCGCAGGCGAAATCCTGAGGCGAAGCCGAAGGACCTCAATACCAAAAAGTTGGCGGGGTGGACGGGACTCGAAGGGGAGCCAACAGAGTGTTGGCGGGGTGGACGGGACTCGAACCCGCGACCTCAGCCGTGACAGGGCTGCATTCTAACCAACTGAACTACCACCCCTAATTTCAATTTTCATTATACGGAAAGCAGCTCAAACCTTCAATCGACTGCGCGCGCTTGATGCGCCGCGATTCACCCGTCGAGTGATTCGGCCTTATTGCCAGGCGGCATTACGCAAAGAAAACTGCTACTGCAGTGCGGTGTCCGCCGAAGTGGCAGCAGTCGTAGTGTTGTAGCGGATCACCCCCGTAACATCGCTATAGAAGTGGCGAGTGCCGGCCGACGCCGAAATGGGGTCGGCGTTGACTTGGTAGGACGATTCCGGGGCGACAAAGGGGCCGCTGACCGTGAAGCTGTAGCCATCCTTGGCACAGGAAGCGCCGTTAGCGGCACCGGGGCAGGCTAGAGTGTTATCCAGCAGGCAAGCGGTATCTTGATTCGGAGTGCAGGTACTGCCCGTTCCCTGTCCGAGGTATGTCAGCCCGCCCGCATAGCCATAAGTCGGGTAGGATGTGACGTAGGTAATTTCCGCAGCGTTGATAGCGCGTACCGAACCCACGGCAGATGCTTCATTTGCGGAAATGCGTGAGCGAAGCAAGCTTGGAATAGCGATGGCAGCGATGATCAGGATAATTGCTACCACGATCAACAACTCGATAAGCGAAAAACCGTTTTGTTTGCGCTGCGACATCCTCCGTCCTCCGTCGTTTACGACATCTCCGAGATAAGACGGTGCACGGATGTTGCCAAACTAAATCAACATGGCAGATGTCTGCAAGCTACGACGTGCAATCAAGTTTTAGCGACAGTCGGTGGGCTGATTTGAAAAGATAAGCAAGCGGTAGGGTCCAGATTCCAGATTCTGGACTCATTTTTAGCCGCGTGCCATCTCGAACCGCAATCGCATCCAGCAGCCTGAAAAAGGCACAATCGGTTGCTGGGGCAGTTCCCGGATTGGTGTAGCCGCACGGTAAGGTAGATTGGAATCGTCATCCCGACCGAAGTGCTGAGCGCCTGCGGCCGGAGCAGCTAGGCTGCGTACCCGACATTGCTACTCGATAGCATCGAGCTGTTCGGGCACGGAGTGGAGGGATCTTGTGTTTTTCCGTAGTAAAGCAACACAAAAGATTCCTCGGCTCGCGACCGAGAGAGCAAAGTGCTATTTGCTGCACTGCTCGTGGAAACATTGCTGCAACTCAGCTCAAGGCTCTAAAAGGCAAAGCGCCGCTCGCTCGGAATGACATTCTTTGGCGGTATATAGCAACCCGGGAACTGCTCTAAAAGAACGGTTCGGACGCAAATGCATTGACTCATATTCGAGCAACCATCGCATTTGCGTCCGGATTCACTTTCCCTTGCGGTGCGTGCCGCCTATTGCAGCGCCTTATCGTTCGGGTGTTTGAAAGCCTCGGCCACCGCGGGAGTCATGGGGAAGTCCATATTGAGCCCCTTGGGCGGTATCGGCGATTGCAGCCATTTCGTGTAGATGCGGTTTGCCTCGCCCGAAGTCAGGATCTTTGTGAAAAGCGCATCCACGAACTTCTTGAACTGGGGATCGTCCTTGCGCAACATGCATCCGTAGGCTTCAAACGTTTGCGGCGTGCCGACCACGACCCATTCTGTCGGGTGCTTGGCGGTCATCCGGTCGCCATAGAGAAGAACGTCATCCATCATGAACGCCGCGGCGCGCCCCGTTTCCAGGGTCAGAAACGACTCCGCGTGGTCTCTGGCGCTGACGATATTCATGCCCATGTTTTTCTCGACGTTCATCTTGCGCAGCAGGACCTCCGAAGTCGAACCGGCGTTGGTGACCACCGTCTTGCCTTTGAGGTCCGGAAAATCCTTGATCCCCGAGGTGTTCTTGGTCAACAGGCGCGTGCCGATCACGAAGATAGTGGTCGAGAAGGAGACCTGTTTCTGGCGCTCCAGGTTGTTGGTGGTCGAGCCGCATTCGAGATCGACTGTGCCGTTCTGCAGCAGGGTCATGCGATTCTGTGGGTTGACGGGAATCATGTTCACCTTCAAATCCGGCATCTTGAGCTCGTGCTTGAGGGCGTCGACCACCTTGAAGGCGTAGTCCTCGGAATAACCGACGATGTTCTGCTGGTTGTCATAATACGAAAACGGTATGGCCGACTCCCGGACGGCAAGGGTGATGGCACCCGTATCCTTGATCTTCTTCAGCGTACCGGTTAACGGCTCCTCTGCATTTGCGGGAGTCATGAAAACGGTGAGCACGATGGCGGCGGCGACAACCTGTGTCAAGAACATCGTGATCCGTTGCGTGATGCGGCAGTGACTACGGTTCATGCGTGCCTTCCTTTCACCGGAGGGGACTCGGTACCCGGAAATACCACCCGGGTACTTGGAACAAAGTTGAAGTGGAAGAGCAACTTTACCTCTTACGTGATCGGAAAGCGATACTTTTATTGCGGAGCAGAGCCGAGCCTGACCTCGCGTGGAGGGCGCATGGCCGCAATTCGATAGGGGCTTTATGGCGACGACGCGAATGAGGTAGTGGGCAGTGCTGGACTCAAACCATGAGGAGCACTTTGGTGGGCGGTGCAGGACTCGAACCTGCGACCTTCTCGGTGTAAGCGAGACGCTCTAACCAACTGAGCTAACCGCCCTCAATTGCCTTCGCCGCGGCATCGAAGAGGAACCGACAGCAGTATATCGCACTAGTGTAGTGCGTCATAAATCAGAACACTGCAAACTGACCCCGCGAAGCGGGGGAAAGATGGTAGCCCATGGCGTCAGCCATGGGTTTTGGAATGGGAAATCTGGAAAGCCCGCAACGCGGGCGACAGAATCTCGACCGCCTCTGTCGCCCCCTTCGGAGGCTTGCGATCCTGGACGCCCTTGCACCCACGGCTTACGCCGTGGGCTACCGTCTGCCGCCGCCTTCGGCGGCTGGGAGAAACTGAAACGTTGATCTGTTTGACGAACACTGCGCTTACGCCGTAGCGATCTTGAGCTGCTCCTGCTCGCCGCCAAAGCGCACCGAGACGATCTTCGAGACTCCCGGCTCCTGCATGGTCACACCGTACATGACCGGCGCAATCGACATCGTCTTCTTGCTATGCGTAATGATGATGAACTGCGTCTGCATGCTCATCTCGCGCACCAGTTCGGTAAAGCGTCCGATGTTGGCGTCATCCAACGGCGCGTCAACTTCATCGAGGATGCAGAACGGGCTCGGCTGGTACTGGAAGATGCCGACCAGCAGCGAGAGCGCCGTCAGCGCTTTCTCTCCGCCGGAAAGCAGCAACACGTTTTGCAACTTCTTTCCCGGAGGCGAAGCGACAATATCGATGCCGCACTCGGTCGAGTTCTCTTCGTCGTTCAGGCGCATGAAGCCCAACCCGCCGCCGAAGAGCTTGGTGAAAGCCTTCTGGAAGTTCTCGTTGATGGCCGCGAAAGCCTCGTCGAACTTCTGCTTGGTAACCGCGTCGATTTCCTTGATGGTTGCCTGTGTGTTCTCGATCGAGTCCAGCAGGTCTTTGCGTTGCGTGTCGAGAAAGTCGTGCCGCTGCGCCGTCTCCGTGTACTCCTCCAGGGCCATCATGTTGACCGGGCCCATGGAATCGAGTTTGGTGCGCATTTCGCGGTATGCGGTCTCCTCCGCAATCAGCTCTTCGCCGCCGGCGCGGCCGAGGCTCTCGTCGGCCAGCAAAGTTTCGCGGCTCACTCGAAAGCTCCTGGACGCAGGTTTCGGACATATGTTCCAGGTCGGACTGCAACCTCGCCGCATTGGCCAGCACTTCCGCGCGCTGGTCGCGCACCCGGTCGAGCTCGACGCGAGCAGCCTTGAGCGCCTCCTCAATCTCAAGCAAACGGGCGCGAATGGCCTCGCCTTCCGATTGCAGTTGCGCTTCGCCGGCCTGAATGCGCTCGCGCTCAGCCGCCCACTCCACTAACTGGATCGCGATCCGCTCGTTTTCCGACGCGCGCTGCTGTTTCTCCGCGGCTGCCGATTCGAGCTGTCCATGGAGACTGTTGATCCGCCGGTTTACTTCGCTGGCCATGGACTGAATGCGGGTGAGGGAAGAGGCAGCCGAGCGGCGACGCTCTTCGAGAGTCGCCACCCGGGCCATCACCTCCGATGCCGCGTGTGCCGCGTCATCGCGAGCCTGTCGCAGGCGGGCAAGTGCTTCCTGCGCGCCTGTCATCTCTGTTTCCAGTTGCAAGCGGCGCTCCTCGTGCTGCGCCAGTTGCTGCTGCTGTCCGCCAATCAACTCCTGCCGCTCGTCTTTTTCCCGCGTCACGCGTTGCACTTCGCGCTCGTACACGCCGAGCCGCTCGCGCACGCGGGCCATCTCGCTATCGAGTTGGCGCAGGGAGTGGCCGCTGGTCATGGCGAGTTTTTCGGATTCGCGACGTTCGTTTTCAAGCCGATCGAGCAGCGCTACGATTTCCGTGATTTCGCGTCCCAGAGCGGCGATGCGGATGGTTCGCTCGCTCATGGCCCGTTCCAGTTCCGCCATCTGCCGCAACACATCGCGCAATTCGCGCTTCATCGAGAGCGGCCCCTCGCTGCGCTGCTTGCCGCCGGTAACCATCACATTGTGAAAACACTCGCCCGACTGCGAGAGGAAGAAAGCGTCCGGGTTCTCCAGGGCAAACGAGCGGCCGATCCCGGCGTCGGGAACGATATAGCCGTTGCCCAGCTTCGGCAGAATCACTTCCAGCGACTTGCCAAAGCCGTTGAGCACGCGAATGCAGTTCTTGAGCGGGAGCATCTGATCGGTGGGCATCGGGCGGTGCCCGCTTTCGTCAAGCACGAACGAAAACTTGGCCTGCGAATCTTCCGGATGCACCAGAAACGTCGCCCGGCCGTCGACATCCGTGCGCAGCAAGCGCATGCCCTCGTCGGCTGCGTCCCACGACTTCACCACGATGTAATTCAGCTCGTCCCGAAGAAACTCATCGACGACGCCCTCGTAGCGCTCCTCCACTTCCAGGAAATCGGCAAGCACTCCTACCGGCTTCATGCCTCCCTGAAGCGTGTTGGACTGAAAAAGCTTGCGCACCGATTCCGTCGAGTAGCCATGCTCGTGGATCATCGACTCAAGCGAAGCGCGCTTGCCCTGACACGTGGCAAACTCGGCGCGCATGCTGTCCAGTTGCCGTTTACCTTCGGACTCGGCGCGACGTTTTTCTTCAAGCTGGATGCGCGATTCGGCGATCTGCGCCACCACGCCGGTCACCCGCTGCTGCGCCGATTCGAATTCGAAGCTGATCTGGCCGCGCTGTGCACCGAAATCCGCAACCTGCTGATTGGCTGCCGCGAGTTCGCCCTCCAAACGATGCGCCTCGCGCTCCAGAGCCGCGATGCGCTCCTCCGCCTGAGTGATGCGGTTGCGCACGTTCGAGGCGGCAGAGACGGCGTCCATGATTGCCCGCCGATGCTGTTCCTGCTCCTGCTCCACCTGTTGCAGAGCGGTCGTCGCGTTCTGCGCCTCCTGCTGCCGCTGGCGCAGTTCGGTCTGGGCGGCGGCTACATCGGCGGCGGCCGACTCAAGCACCTGCTGGTTGCCGGCCACTTCCTCCTGCAAACGCGCCAACTGTTCGGTCGTCTGCGTGATCTCGGCTTGGGCTCCGGCTGAGCGCGCATCGAGTTCAGCGCACCGTTCGTCATTGTTGCGGCTGCGGGCGGCCCCGCGATCCAGTTCCAGGTTGAGATGGTTCAGCCGATCGCGTGCCTGCCGTGCTTCGCCATCGATAGCGGAAGCGCGTTGCGCGCGCTCGGCATGCTCGGACTCCATCTCCTGCACGGCCTGATTGCGCGTGCGCAGCTCTTCCCCAAGGGTGTTGAGCTGGGCGTCCAATTCTGACGCGTGCTGCTGCAATTCGGTGAAGCGGCTGGCCAAAACCAGGCGAAGCTTGCCGCGCATTTCGTCGCGCAGCTTGGCAAAACGTTCGGCCTTGGAAGCCTGACGCTTCAGTGAGTTCATCTGCCGCGTCACTTCGTCGAAGATGTCGTTGATGCGCGCCAGGTTCTGCTTGGCGTCGGCCAGCCTGGCTTCGGCGAGGCGCTTGCGGGTCTTGAATTTGGTGATGCCGGCGGCTTCTTCGATGATGTTGCGCCGGTCTGTGGGCTTGCTGCTCAGGATCTGCCCGATGCGTCCCTGCTCGATGAGCGCGTACGACTCCGGCCCGAGGCCCGTGCCCATGAAGATGTCCTGGATGTCGCGCAGGCGGCAGAGCTTGCCGTTGAGCTGATACTCGCTTTCACCGGAGCGGAACAATCGCCGGGTGACGACAATCTCGCCTTTGCCATAGTGCGTCTTGAACTTGCGACGGCGAATCCGAAGCACCACTTGAGGTCCGCCAAGATCCCCACCGGCCGCAACTGGTGCGACCGATGGGGGGTCGGCGGCGGGAGAACTTGAATCGGAGAACGATCGGAAGAACTTGGTTCGACATTGGGCGCTGAGGTTTCGGCCTGTGCGGGCCGCTCCTCGGTTTGGCCGGGGCGAACCTCTTCGATGTACTCTTCGACCTCTTCGGCGCTGGCCTGTCGTTGGGCTGCCTCATCCCAATCGTCGTTGCTGCCGGGCATCTCGTCGCGGATTTCGATCTCCGGAACCGCGATTGGCCCGCCCTCATAATCTTCGGGATCGATGAGGTGCAGCGTGACTTCGGCCATCCCGGTCGGCTTGCGATCGCGCGTGCCGGCGAAGATCACGTCTTCCATGCGCACGCCGCGCAACGTTTTGGCCGACTGCTCGCCGAGCACCCAGGCGATGGCGTCAGAGATGTTTGATTTTCCGCAGCCGTTGGGACCAACGATGGCCGCAATGCCATCGCCCGGGAACTTGAGTTCCGTGCGATCGCAAAACGATTTGAAGCCCAGAATCTGGACCTTCTTGAGTTTAAGCAAGTTCAACTCCTTGCGTGCTCGCGCCCGCCGCTGCCGGCGTGCTTACAAAAGGGTCGTCCGAGTCGATCCGTCGCCCGTTCGAGTCCGGCCACGCGCATCGGCTCTGCGCCTTGGCTGGATCAAACTGCAACGGCCTCCACAGACCCGACTTAGCCCGGTTCGGCCGCCGCGTTGATCTACAAATTCGATGCGGCTGAAACGGGACTGCCCACAGCATCGCGAGCGGTTGGCTGGTACGTCCGAACATTGCCATGCGAGACAGAACTGGAACTCGCGAATGGCTTCGGACCTCCCCGAAGGGAACCGCCGCGCAAGTTGAGCTAACTTTAGCGTCCCGGACCAGCAGAGTCAACAGTGAAAACACGATTTCTTGGGGTCGGTTTTCCACAGCACAACATATAGGGCTATCGATGTAGATTTTTAGCCCGGAAGAGTTGCCGCTGCTCAGAATGGAGCCACAATTGCACCAGTAAAGGTGCATTCCCCAGAGGCAAAATGCTTCTCGCGCGCTCCTTCGTGTATGATTGTCATGGCGAGCGAAGTCGAGCCACCTTTTGTTTCTTGTGACGTTTGGGAGATGCCTATTGGAGAACCGCTCCAACCTTCGGCTAGACTGCTGACGCAACCAGGCACACAACCGGAGAGGGTATTCAAACCACGTCGCAGCGAAGCATACGTCAACGTAAACACAGCAGAACCACTGCGTGGGAAAAGAGGCCGGGAGAACTACAGAGCAAAAGCATATTATCCCGGTTCCGACCGGTTGGCAAGGTGTAGAGGCTGGTTCAGGGGAGCGATGTTGCGAGCTACCCGCCATCGGATTGTCATGGCGAGCGAAGTCGAGCCACCTTTTGTTTCCTGCTGACGAAAAACAGAGGAAGGCTCCGCCGGGTACCCCAGACCGGGGTGGCTGTAGATTATCAAGACGTTGTACCTCTAGCGAAGCGGGCGCAACATGCTTTTCGGTCAACGGGGCGGTGCAAAAGACGGCGCATAAATCCGCGCCTTGGAAATACTTACCAGTTATTACCACTTTCGCACCGCCCCGACTACTGCTGCCGGCTCAGCTTCCAAAAAAGGGAACAACGTCTTGAATGAGCACAGGTGGCCCACTCGAGCTTCATTTGCTGAGTGGGGTAGTTCGTGAGCAGAAGAAAACAGCCCCACTCAAGCCCAACAGCGTGGCTTGAATGGGCCACCCGCCGGACTCCACTTTTTGACAAAGCCGGTTTTTAATCAACTTGGTCGAGCAGAGGAGGGGACGCATCGGTTCAGGATGCGGGGTTGAGAGGTCAGACGCTACAATGGCTCGGGGGTTCTCGTCTGAGATGACGTCAGTTCAGGATTCCGCTCGCGTCAGAATACCGCCACCGCTGATTTATGCAGCCGGCCTTGGGGCTGGACTGCTCTTGAGTAAGTGGATTCCGAGTCGCTGGCTGCCGGCAGGTATCTCTCGCGGGTGGCCCAGAGTTGGCGCTGTTCCAACTCTGGGTTGTGGCGCCCTGCAAATACTGAAGTTCTACGTCGCGCTGCGCACTTCGCACAAAAAATACCTTCGCGGGCGAAAATTGCCTCGCTCGCCATGGCCTCGCTCTGAGCGCCGCAAATCACTGAAAAAGAATACCCTTAAAGGAATTAAACGTTGCCGCTCGCCGCTCGGCTGCGCATTATCGGACATAGCCTCGCTCGCCGAAAAGACGATTTTGCTGCTTTTAAGCCAGCTTAAAGTTACTGATTAGACAACAAAACATGACGGAAATGGCGGTGGTAGTGCCCCACCTTCGGGGAGCTAATGTGGGTTCGGCACAGTATCTTCCAGGTTAACGCCACAGCGCGAAACTTGGTGCAACCGGCTGGTGGGGTAGTTCGTCGAGCAAGAGAAAATAACCCACTCAAGCCCAATTGCAGGGCTTGAATGGGCCGCCCGCCGACTCTGTGGTTCTCTGTGTTCTCTGTGGTGTAGGTTGTGAAGGCGTTCACACCAGTTCCGGCATTGTCTCTTTCCAGTCGAGCTTTCGCATGTCGCCGCTCTTGAGGAATTCGCCGTGGAAGGCGAAGGCCGCCGAGAGGGTCTGCGGAGTATGTCCGCCGCGGACCATCTTCAAGTATGCGTGCAGCGGTTCGCGGAAGTCGGGATGCGCGCAGTTGTCGATGATCAGGTCCGCGCGCTCAACGGGATCGCGGCCGCGAAGGTCGGCTATACCCCATTCGGTCGCCACCACCTGCACCGAGTGCTCGCTGTGATCCATGTGGCTGACCAGCGGGACGATGGTGCTGATGCAGCCTCCCTTGGCGGTCGACAGGCAGGTGAAGATCGACAGATAAGCGTTGCGCGTGAAGTCGCCGGAACCGCCGATTCCGTTCATCATCTGCTGCCCCATGACGTGCGTGCTGTTCACGTTGCCGAAGATGTCGATCTCGATGGCGGTGTTGATGGTGATGAGGCCGAGCCGGCGGATCACCTCGGGATGATTCGAAATCTCCTGCGGACGCATCAGAATTCGCGACCGGAACCAGTGCATCTCGTCGTAGACGGTTTTGAGCAGGTCGCGGCTGAGCGTGAGAGCGCAGGTGCTGACGAAATTGACCCGCTCCTTTTGCAGCAGTTCGACCACCGAGTTCTGCAAAACCTCTGTGTACATGCTGAATTGCGGAATGCCCGGGTTGCGTCCCAGGGCGCTCAAGACCGCGTTGGCGATGTTTCCCACGCCGGACTGCACCGGCAGAAAGCCTTTGGGGACGCGCCCGGCTTTCATCTCGCCGACAAGAAATTCCGCCACCAGATTGCCGATGGTGTCGGTCTCGGCGGTAGGCTTGTCGAAGCCTTTTGTCTCGTCTGGCGCATCGGTTTCGACGATGCCGGCGATGCGCGCGGGATCGACGACGATCATTGGCGTGCCGATGCGGTCTTGCGGGCGATAGATGGGGATTTCACGGCGATTCGGCGGATCGGCAGGCTCGTAGATGTCGTGAAGGCCGAGCAGAGTCGGCGGGTGATAACGGTTCAGTTCAAGCAGGATGCGCCCGGCACAATTGGCAAAGGTGGGAGCCGCGCCCACCGAGGAACTCAGAACGATGCCTCCTCCGGCGGTGACATCCGCCGCTTCCAGCACGGCCCAGTGCACGGGGCCGAGGAATCCGTAGCGCACTGCCTGCGGCATCAGCGACAGGTGCATGTCGACAAAATGGGTCTCGCCGGCATTGATGCGCGCGCGCAGGTTCGGATCGGACTGGTATGGCGTCCGGAAGCTGATGGCTGCCGCCTTGGCGAGAGCCCCGTCAAGCGAAGGCCCGGTGGAGGCTCCGGTGAGTACGCCGATCTTGAATTCCTTGCCGGCGGCGTGCGTTATTTCGGCACGCTTGGCAAGGGCGGCAGGAATCGCCTTGGCGGCGCCCGCCGGGGTAAAGCCGCTAAAACCTACAGTCTGGCCGTGTTCGATCATGGCCGCCGCTTCTTCGGCGGATAATATGGGAAAAGGTAATGGCATTACAGATTCTCTCCTGGTCAGGAACCTTTGTCCTGCCCTGTAAGCCTCTTTTGGAGGGGGTTTTCATGCAAAACCGAAAAAATGAGCAGGACGATTCCCCTGCCGAATAGTAAGAAATCCAAAAATAATAACGTGATCTCAATTGTATTAGAGCTGGTCCCGGATTGACGTAGCCGCACGGCAAGGTAGATTGGAATCGTCATCCCGACCGAAGTGCTGAGCGCCTGCGGCCGGGGCAGCTAGGCTGCGTACCCGACATTGCTACTCGATAGCATGGAGCTGTTCGGGCACGGAGTGGAGGGATCTTGTGTTTTTCAGCGGCGAAGCAACACAAAAGATTCCTCGACTCACGACCGAGAGAGCAAAGTGCTATTTGCTGTACTGCTCGCGGAAACATTGCTGCAACTCAGCTCAAGGCTCTAAAAGGCAAGGCGCCGCTCGCTCGGAATGACGTTCTTTGGCGGTGTACTGAACTGTGATTGAGAGCCCGACGGGCGTCGCCGCGAACTTACTCACTTGGCAATTTACTGAACGCAAAGCCTTTGCTGTTCGAGCGGAACCCGTCTCCAATGAAAGGCGAGTTTGTAAGATTTTTGTCATTTCTGGGAAATTTGTGACAACATCACGGAACTCCGGCCGGCTTCTCCTTAGCATTAACTCATGGTTTCAACATTCGGAGTTGATGAAATTCAGTCCCATCCCAAGGGGACGCAAGCTCGTGTTTTGCTGAGTTCCGTTTTCGGCCCCTACGCACAAGATGACGAATTTGGCAGCCGCGCCATGAATCCCATGGAGCTCTATCACAACCAGGTCACCCGCGAACAGGGCAGCTTTTCGCTGCGCATGTTCCATCGCTCGTGGGGCCTGATGATGATCCAGCACAACATTTCGGCGCCCTGCACGCTGCTGGATTTTCCCAACCTGGAGCGTTTCGAGAGCGAGTTGACGAAACATCAGTACGACATTGTCGGCATATCCGGAATCATCCCCAACGTCGGCAAGGTGAAGGAAATGTGCCGCCGCACGCGGCTGCTTTCGCCGAACTCGGTGATCATTGTTGGCGGACACGTGGCCGGCATTCCGGGCATTGAGAATATGATCGACGCCGATCACATCGTCAAAGGCGAAGGCATCGCCTGGATGCGCCAATATCTTGGCGAAGACCCTCATGCTCCGATTCAGCACCCGGAGATCATGTCCGGCTTTGGCATGCGCGTGCTGGGAATGCGGGTTCCCGATTCGACCAAGGATACGGCCGCGACCATCATCCCCTCCGTGGGGTGTCCGCTGGGCTGCAACTTCTGCACGACCTCGTCATTTTTCGGCGGCAAGGGCAAGTCGGTCAACTTCTACGAATCGGGCGACGAGTTGTTTGAGCTGATGGAGCACATGGAGCACACGATGCACGTCGACTCGTTCTTCATCATGGACGAGAATTTCCTGCTCAATCGGCCGCGCGCGATGCAACTGCTGGAACGCATGAAGAAGGCAGGCAAGAGCTGGGCGTTCTATGTCTTCTCGTCGGTGAATGCAATTCGCAAGTACACCATGGCAGAGCTGGTGCAACTGGGCATCTCCTGGATTTGGGTTGGGTTGGAATCGCCGAACTCGACTTACGCGAAGCTGAAGAATACCGATACCCACAAGCTGGCTGCGGAGTTGCGCGGACACGGGATCAAATTGCTGGGATCGACGATCGTCGGACTTGAGCATCACACGCCGGAGAACATTCGCAAGGAAATCGAGTACGCGGTTGAGCACCACACGGACTTTCATCAGTTCATGCTCTATACGCCGGTGCCGGGCACGCCGCTGTTTTTCCAGATGGAAGAGGAAAAGCGGCTGCTGGACAATGTGGATCTGGCCGACATCCATGGGCAATTCAAATTCAACTTCAAACATGCGGCGATTTCGCGCGACGATTCGCAGCGCTTTCTCGATTGGGCGTTCCGATTCGATTTCGAGAAGAACGGTCCTAGCCTTTATCGCATTTGCGAAACCATGTTCAAGGGCTGGAAGCGCTACAAGAACGATCCTGACTCGCGGGTTCGCGAACGATTTATGGTAGAAGGCCGCAAGTTGAAGGGCACCTACAACGCGTCGCTCTGGGCCATGGAGAAGCGGCTGAAGACGACGAACGCCACGGTCGCAGCTAAGATCGGGCGGCTTCGCCACGAGATTGAAAGCGAATTTGGAGTGATGTCGCGTTTCATCCGATGCTTCACGGGTCCGCTGCTGCTGTGGACATCGAAGCGGGAAGAGAAGCGGCTTGCAAGAGGCATAACCTACGAGCCGCCAACCATTGTCGACCGCCGCAATTGGCAGGGCGCGTAGAGGACAATACCTCGTAAGAGACGCGGAAAATAATCGCCGTTGTACTGCTTTCTTAAACGGCCTTCGCAAATTGTTGCGGGGCCGATTTTTTTGTTGTGCGAGGCTTGTTCGGCAGGCTGCTGGCGTGCAGTAAGTTCGCATAATGAGTAAAGGTGTCATTCTGAGCGACCATAGGGAGCGAAGATCCCAGTGCTGCACGGGGCTGAGGCGCAGCCGAAGGGCATCATAAAGAGCCCGCAGCGGCGTGGAGCGAGACAGTATCCGGGGTTCCTTCGCTTCGCTCAGGATGACATCCTGAAACTTATGCAGCGAACTTACGAGATAGCCTACTGGCGTGCGGTAAGTTCGTGCGTCTGCTTTACATCTGGATTAGCCCGCGGCCGGCGAGGAACTCGCGCGCCACCTGTGCGGCGTCGCGTTTCTGGCCGTCCACGGCATAGTTCATGCTTCGCATGTCGTCCACGGAGATGCGTCCGGTGATTCGGTCCAGCGCGGATCTCACGGCCGGATGGCGCTGCAACGTATCGTTGCGCACGATCGGAACGGCATCGTAAGGCGGAAAGTAGTGGCGATCGTCGGCGAGCACGACCAGGTGCAGTGCGGCAATCAGGCCGTCGGTGTTTGCGCCTGCGATGAGATCGACCTGGTGGTTTTCAAGCGCGCGATAGAGCAGCCCGAGATCCATGACGCGCGGCGTGGCGGCAAATTTCAACCCGTAGGTGCTGACGAGTCCGTTGTATCCGTCGCGGCGTTCGAGAAATTCATAGCCGACTCCCATCCGCAGCTTTGGCGAGAAAGGCGCAAGCTGCGATAGCTTCGTCAGATTCATTCGCGCGGCATCGTCGCCGCGCATCACGATAGCAAAACTGTTGTCGAAGCCCAGCGAGGGAAAGACTTCGAGACCAAAGCGGCGCAGATACTCGGCTTTGACCTCGTCGAAGACTTGGCGGTGATCGCCTGTGGGCCGCTGCTTGAGAATGGCGGCCAGTGCGGTGCCGGTGTACTCCACGTAGAGATCGATGCGGCCAGCCAGCAGCGCCTGATGGCAAATGTAGGTGCCGGCCAGATAGAGCCGCCGGTCGACCGGCTCGTGCGCTACCGACTCGATCAGTTGCGAAAGCATCTCGCCGAGGATGAGCTGCTCGGTGAAATTCTTGGAGCCGACGGTGACGCGATGAGCTGGCGAACATGCTCCCAGCAACAGCGGCAGAGTGGCGAGAAAAGCGCGACGGTCCATGTCAGGAATGAGGCCGCGCCACCAGCCGTTGCAGCGCTCCCAGAACGAAGTCGGCGGTGAGAGCCATGGCGGCCGCAGGAACGGCGCCGGCAAGAATCACGTTGTTGTCCACCATGGCCAGTCCGCGGAAGATAAACTCGCCCAGGCCGCCGGCTCCAATGGCGGCGGCGATGGTAGCCACGCCCACGGTGATCACGGTGGCGACGCGGATTCCGGCCAGCAGCACCGGGAACGCCAGCGGCAGTTCCAGATGCCAGAGCAACTGGCGAGAGGTGAGGCCCATTCCGATGGCGGCTTCGCGCGCGGAGGCGTCGACGCCCACGATTCCGGTGTAGGTGTTCTGCACGATGGGAAGCAGCGCATAGAGAGTGAGCGCGGCGATGGCCAGCCGGTCGGCGCGCACTCCGAGCCAGGGAAGCGGCAGCAGCAGACCGAACAAGGCAAGGCTCGGAATGGTTTGAACCACATTGTTTGCGCCGAGGATGAGGGTCTTCCATTCCGGTCTGCGAGTCAGCAGAATGCCGAGCGGCACACCAATCGCTACCGCCAGAAGCATCGAGATGAAGACGAGCCAGAAGTGTTCGGCCGCAAGCGTCGCAACTTCGTGCCGGTGGTCGAAAATGTAGCGCACGGCGGACATGCAGGAGGAAGGCCTGTGTTCGAGCCAGGCGAAACGCTTCTACATAAGGCTTCACGTCGGCATCGTCGCTGGCCAGAAACTCTTCGGGTTTGTAGACGCCTTTGAGGGCTCCGGAGTCGATCAGGGCAATGCGATTGCCAAGCATGAGCGCCTCGCTCAAATCATGCGTCACGAAGACCACGGTCTTAGCAAGCCGCTGCTGGAGTTGCCGAAACTCCTGCTGAATCTCAGCCCTGGTAATCGGATCGAGTGCGCCGAATGGTTCATCCATCAGCAGAATCGGCGGGTCCGCGGCAAGCGCCCGAGCCAGGCCGACGCGCTGCTTCTGTCCGCCGGAGAGCTGGCCGGGATAGCGCTTGGCAAACTCGTCCGGCGGCAGACCTACCAGGGTCAGCACCTCCTTGACCCGCGCTGAAATTCGATGGCGCTCCCACGCCTCCAACTTCGGAACCAGCGCCACGTTCTGCTCGACCGTGTAGTGCGGGAACAGTCCGACATCCTGGATCGCATAGCCGATATGACGGCGCAGCCGGATCACGTCCCATGCGGCGGTATTGACGCCATCCACCAGAACGGCGCCCTCGTTCGGCACCAGCAGGCGATTGATCAGCTTGAGGGAGGTTGTTTTGCCGGAGCCGCTGCGTCCGAGCAGCATGAGAGTTTCGCCACGCCTGACCAGCAGGCTGAGATCCGAGATCAGAGCGCGGTCATGGCCGAGCCGGTAATGGACGTGAGAGAACTCGATCGCTGTTTCTGGCGGATTGCTCATCGCTGGCAGGCACTCGGGTCGAGCTGGCCGAAGACCTGACCCTCGCGCCACGCGTAATGCCGCTCTGGCCGAAGATACGGATCGTGAATGAGCCGCCTTCCCGCACTGCCTCGAACATATGAGACGCCGATTTCGCGCGGCGAAGCCGTCTGTTCTGGAGAACTCTTCCACGTGTAGATGGCGTGGAATAGAGCGCCAGGCAAAAAAGATTAGCGGGAACAAAGCCGAACTGCGCGGTGCGAAATCCGATGATGCAGATAATCACGCTATTCGCAGCAGCGACGACCCACCCCTGCCACATACGGCGCGACACGAGACAGGTCGACAAGATCGTCAGAGCGCAGGACAAATAATCGAGACGTAGCATTGATGGAGAGCCAGAAGGCTGCTGCTTCTTTTGTAACCCGAGTAGCTGATGCTCGGGTATCCGGGAACTCTCGTAGATCGTCTGCTGGAAAACCTGAGAGGGAGAGTAAGGCAAGTGCATCGTTACGCGGGGAGGGCCGGCTAGGGCTTCAGGCGGCGTCGCGTTCGCCGTGCGCTCGGCGAGCCGGCTGGTGCATTGGCAGGCATTGACTTCCGGTCCGCTGCGCTTAGGGCGCCGGCGGCGTTCTCCGGTTGAAAATTCGGATTCGCTGCCGAGACGCTTTCATGGCTGTTCGCAACCATCACTTTGGCGGATCCGTCAGGCAGGAAGATCACACGGGTCGACGGAACAACCGTAACCGTCACGGTTAGCTTTGCCGTTGCGGACTGTGCCTGCAACGAAATCGGCAGAGACGCAAGTAGTGCCAGTACAAGTATCAACGGCCTCCACCCAGCCAGCAGCACAGATGCCGGCGTGGATGCGTTCGTATTGCGTGCGTGCCAGATCATGGTCTCTTTGCACGTTATCGGCAGATAGAGGAGCTTCGATCAGGGCTGATTCCTGCGAGTCAAGGGAAAAAGGCAGAAAAGTAATGTACCAAAATACATGTACCAACATTGTAAACCAACACTAAAGTTGAGTTACTCGCTGTTTTGCGCTTTTGAGACGGTTGCGAGCTTCGTATACAGGTCTCGGCGAAACTGGATTTCCTTGAGATAAGTGTCTATAATTGTGCAGTTTGAATCATATAGAGCCGCCCTGCAGCATTCTTTCCAAAAGCAAATTCGAGACATTTTGCGGACGCAAATCAGGAATCATATTGACTTACTAGGCAGTTACTTACGTTATGTTGCCAATTCCGAGTGACACCCCTACTCTGGTTGCGGCTTTGGAATGTACCGTTTAGAGGCTCTAAAATAGTTACTTTGGTACATGTCCTAAAGTCGTAGTCTAGGCCATCCGGAGGCTACGCAAGTGTGGGCTGGGCTGGCCAGGAAGAAAAAGTAAAGGTGCATCGAGTTGGTCATATCGAACGTTGCCTGGTGCTGGTCGCATGTTTGATCGTGCTGCTGGCCGTGAGCGCGCACGCGCAGGGAAATACAACGTTGTTGATTTCAATGGATGTGCAGCCGTCCATCAACTTGGTCTTTCAGAACAATCCGAACGTTGGCAGCTCCGGATATTGTGCGCTGGTGAACTCGGGAACAAACAACGTGCAATTGGATTTTGGGACATCGTGGCTTTTCAGTCACAGCTCCAGTTGCGCGACGTTCGGATGGGTGAACCCACTCGGGACGTACCAGATGTCGAGTGCATTTGACGTGGTCGTAACGAAAGCGAATAGCAACAGTGCGAATTATAGGCTGGCGGCAAAGATCAGCACGGCTCCGCCGGCGAACGTGAGTTGGCTGGTGAGTAACACGGCGCTTAATAACACCGGCTACACCACGCTCGACACGGCCGACAGCTATGGGCAGGCAGTTACCAAGACGCTCCAGGTGCAGGTGTATTTCTCGGTACCGGCGCAGGCACTGGCAGAGACGATTACGTTTCTGGCCACGGCAAACTGAGGAGATCGGCGATGACGAAATTTCAAACGCGCATGCTGGTAGTTCTCCTGTACACGTTTGTCGCGAGTGCGGCGCTGGCGCAGACGACGGCCCAGGGAACGATTAATGCCACGCTCATCAATTCGAGCGGCCTGGCAATCTCTTTTGACAGCGCCTCAGGCGGTGTTCCGCTGGGAGCAAGCGGAAGCTCGGCGGCGACGCTGAATTTCGGAACCATCGCGGCTTATGGAGCGGTTCCGGCGGGAGTTACCAGAACAGGTCCAAGCGGCGGCAGTTTCACGGTTTCGACCCCATTCAACGTGAAGGTCACGATGGGGGGTCTGACCAGTGCAAATTACACGCTGACGGCGCAGTTGGCCGCGGCGGCGCCGAAGGGACTTACATACAAGGTCGATAGCGTGACCTTGAGCACGGGGTCACAGACGGTCCAGAGCAATGGAATGTACGGGTCAGATGTTGGGCACACGTTGTACTTGCAGGCTTTAACGGCTCCGGCCAGCGGGGGTGGCCCCACGGTGGGAACCGCGCTAACGGACACGATCAATTTCACGGCAACAGCAAACTGAAGTTCTAACTTTGATGTAACACCTTGAGGAGGGTGAACAAAATGAAGAAAGCTACACTGGTAATCTTGGCTCTGGCGATGTTACTGCCGATGGCGGCGATGGCGCAATCCACGGCGAACGGAAGTTTGGCGATCACAGCGAACGTCATGAGCTCGATCTTATCTGACGCTTGAAAATGCAAGCGGCGGAGCAATGCTCACGGGTGCTGGTTCCCCGACCGCAAGCTTGGCGTTAGGCAACGTTTCCGCATTCAGGCGCTGCTCCGTCAGGCACGACTATGGCGACGATCCCGGCTGCTTCAACTGCTCCGACAAACTTTACGATCACGACGCAATTGGCGTAAAAGTGGTGATGGCCAATGCCACCACCAGCGGGGCGTATACCCTTACTGCCGCTCTCGCAAACGCTACGCAACCAGGGGACACCTGGACTCTAGATGCCAAAGTGCTCTCGACTACCGCGGTGGCCATCAATGGTGGAACGGCCAGCACCACTGCTCAGTCGCATACTTTTGTACTGATCATCCCATCGACATTGAGTTCGGGGACTACTGGAGCTGCGATCAGCAACCAGATCAATCTGGTTGCATCAGCGAGCTAGGGTGAAAGATGAAAGGCGTCATCTCATTGTCGCGGGCGGGAGTCAGGAATCGGATTGTCACCCTGCTGGTGCTGGTTCTGGGGGTATGTTCGGTAAATGCCTGGAGCCAGCATAAGCCAGCGGGGGGACGAGGTTCCCGTCCTGCCGTGGTTCGGTCGGCGACGAGCGGCGGCTCACTCGTAGTGAGCATCGTTCCCGTGGCCGGAGGGCCGTCGTTTGCGGCGGTTCCCAATGGATTGTCCTCAATGCAGTTAGGCGCTGTATCGTCCGGGATGGGAGCGCGCAACGCGGGGGTTGCGGTTGAACGGCGGCAACACTCGATGGTCGTTCGCGCTCTCTTCGGACTCAAAGTAGAAAACCCGGGCGCTCAGCAAGGCACGGCCACACTGAGCGCATTTCTCTATCACCTTGACCCGCGCTTCGACATTTATCTGGACGGCCAGAAATTAGGCACTTCACCCCGGCTCATCGCGGGAAGAGCCCCTTACGGGGTTGCAAGTCCCCATCGACTGGAGGTCGAAATTCCCAGTTCAGTGCCGGAAGGCCAAGGTCATCTCGTGGACAACGTGGGTTTTCTGGCGGTGCCGAACTAAGCACTACCTTGCATGCGATAGAGCTTTATTCCTGATTGACTTATCCGACCGTTTCTCTCCAGAATAGTTCTTCCATCCTGAGTTGGGGGTAGCGAACGTGAAACGGTCAACGTGTGTTCGGGTTGGAGTGGTCGCATGGCTGATGATTGCGGCTCTCGTTTTCGCGTTTTCCATTAATTCGCAAGCGCTTGATGATGCCAAGGCCGGCGCTTCGGCGGCGCCGGCTCCGAAGATGCCCAACGGCGAACGGCCTCTGAATACACTTGCGCTGACTCCTTCAGTGATTATGACTCGCGGCCTGCCTGGCCAGAGCGTCACGCAAACGCTTTCGCTCACCAACTACACGTCCATGACCTTCAGCTTCGAGATGGTTGCGCAGGACGTGATCGTACGGGACGGCAAAAGAGTATTCGCCGCGGCCGGCGAAGTACCGCAGAGCATTGCCGCTACGGCTGTTTTTTCCAAGCCTACAGTTACCATTGCGCCCGGGCAATCAGCATCGGTCGACGTGACCGTCACGCTTACGAAAGGCACGGATATACGGGCCATCGTGGCGATCTTTCAAGGGACGGACAAACTCAATGGAGGAAAAGGTTCGGTCGGAATGACGGCGTCGCTGGGCTGCCTGATCACCTTTACAGCTGCCAACGGCCCCGAAGTGACTGCCACATTCGAAGTGACTTCCTCGGAAGTTGCGGTGCTGCCGCAAACTGAAACGCAGCCGCTGCGGGTTACCGTGAACCTGGCAAACTCAGGAACGGAGCCGGTGATTCCGGAGGGAGTGGTTGCGCTGCTGTCGGATTCCGGGAAACTGGTGGGCAAGGCTCCGTTTGCCGGGCACCGGCTATTGCCGGGCGAGCGCCTCGAATTTGCGGCGGAATATGGCGCGAAGCTGCCATCGGGACGGTACAGGGCAGTGACCTCATTCCAGTTCGAAGACAAGACATTGTCCAAGACGGCCGACTTTACCATCGAATGAAGCTACGTTTCGTACTGCTGCTGTTGCTGGTTGCGATAGCATGTGCACCGTTGGCGGCCCAGACCGTCACGGTGGCATATCAGCAGCGAGTCGAAATCCGCGTCCCCGGAGCGACAGCCGCTTACTCATTGAACAGTTTCTATGCCGATGCATCCGTCGTGGACGGAGTCGTCGTGATCCAGGGAAACAGTCCCGGGGTCGCCACGATCATGGTGGTCACTGGAGTTGGACTTCAGAGTTTCCGCGTTTCGGTCCCGCAACCTGCCCCGATTTATCCGCCAGGATTCGAACCGGCTCCGGCTCGGCGGGGGCGCAATTACGAGGAAGGAAGCTATGAGATGCGCTTCGACACCGGTCCATTCGCAATGGCAGAACATTGTCGATCTCTCCAGCCGGCAGGGCGATCGTGTCATGCGCTTCCACATGGCAAATTCGAATTACCTGGAAGGACTAAGCGGCAGCTCTCCGGTCGCGCTGCCAGGGCTGTCGTTTGAGATCGATACGTCCCAGAGGGATGTCACACTGGTCGACCAGCTCGTAGTGAATTCGCCATTGACTTTAGACAATGTGCTGGTGCGCGGGGTTCACCTTCGCGAGGGTTCATGGTTTTTTCACGCGGGCTACACCTCGCAGTCGGTCTTTCAGAATGTACTGCTGCCGACGCAGAAAGACACTGTAGGGGGCTTCGGATATCGTTTCCGGTTGGGTGTGCACACCTCTCTGACCCCCAATCTGTATTACGTGGCCGCCGATACCGGCTTGGCCGCTACGGCCCATTCCGGGGCGATCGGCTCACTGGTTTTCCGTCACGAGGTGACCAATCGATTGAAAGTGCTGGCCGAAACGGGATATGGCAGGGGCATGGGCGTTGCCGGGAGATTGGATTTTCAGCGCAGCGCAGAGGAACGGCTAAGCGGAGATTTTCGATACGAGCCTGCCTCGTTCAGTTCAGTATCGGTGAACAATCTGCACGGCGTGCTCTCGACCTTGCGCTGGGACCGCAAGTTCCACAAGAAACTGACCTCCTCGGCGAACTTCTCCGGAAACCGTTACGATCTGGCGCAATCGACTGCGCAGGTGAACGTCACCTCCGACTGGAACCTGGACTATCGGCTGAGTAAGCATTGGTCAGCCAACTCCGGCCTCGTGTATTCGCGCTTCTCGGGCGGAATCGGGAGCTCCGGTTATCTGCAGAACGTCCAGATTCCCATGGGAGTGAACTTTACCTCTTCGCATTGGGGAGCGGGCTTTCTTTACAGGGATTCGGTGGCTTCCAACGAGGGCGGTTCAGGGCCGGGATTCCGCGGCACCGCGACGTGGGGCATGCAGCCGTGGCATGTATCGGTCTTTTTCGACAGGCAGACAAATGTTCCGACCGTCTCCGCGCTGGTTTCGTCCGTGCCCGGTCTGCAAGACCTGCTTGACCGCCTGGGCATATCCGCGACCACGCCGCAGCAGATTGCCAGTCTTCTGCAGAATGATGCGATGCTGCAAGCACTCGGGTTGGTCAGCAATCTGACGCTGAACCTCAGCCCTGTGCTCACGCAAGCCGGCGGTACGCTGAGTTGGTCCAAGCGCGCCTCAAGCCAGCAGCTATTCCTCAGCTACCTCTATAGCAGCAACCAGATGACGACTTCGACCCAGCAATCAATGGTCTATAGCGCGACTTACTCGCGGAAGCTGACGCCGTCGAACACCATCTTCGCGTCGTACTCGTTGTACTCCGCGAAGTCGCCGGGCGCGGCGTCCGATTACCGGCCGCTGTTCGAGATTTCGCTGCGACACCGCTTCAATTCCGTGCCGTCGTTCCTGCTGCCGGGCCGAAAAGGCACAATCTCGGGGACCGTGTTCCAGGACATGCACCTCGCAGGAGTGTTTAAGGAAGGTATGCCGCCGATGGCCGGAGTGGAGGTTGCGCTGGACGGCGCCCGCCGGACCACAACGGATGCCGCCGGACGTTATTCTTTTTCTCGCGTTCCTTTTGGTCCGCACCGGCTGCAGGTGGCGTACCGCACGGAGCGCCCATTCTACTTCACCACCCAGTCGGACGTGACCGCCGAGATCGACACCGCCGTCAACTTCGGTATCGCATTCAGCCGGGCGCGGTTGATAGGGCATGTCCTGAATGATGCCGGCAGCCCGATCCTGGGGGTGAAGGTGGAAGTTACCGGCGCGGAGCGAACCTATAACGCCCAGACAGACGCTGGCGGCACGTTCACGATTGCCGATTTGGCGGCGGGCGCTTTCCGGGCCGAGATTAGCCCAGAGTCGCTCCCAATGGGCTATGTCTCTGACAGAATGGAGCCGGTCGTAGACGAATTGCTGGTCGGGTTACCAAAACACATTACATTCCATGTGAAAGCGATTCGTGCCATAGCCGGCAAAGTGAATATTTTCGATGCAGAACAGAAAAGCGAAGTCCCGGTGCCGGGCGTAAAGGTCCGAGTGGTGGAAACAGGCGCCGAAAGCACTACCGATCGAGAGGGCAATTACCTGTTCAGAGAGATGCCGGCCGGCACTTTCACCTTGACAATCAGCTACCAGGGAAAAGACTTCAAGCTAGCCGTCAGCCTGCCTCCAGCACCGACCTTCAGCCGCGGCAATGACTTCAGCCTCGGACGGCGCTAGAGCTAGTACGCTTGGAAATTTCAGAAATCCCCACGTCAGTCCAAAAGAGGGACGGGACGTGGGGCACCCGTTCTTAGGGAAAATTCAAAATGACCCACTATCTGGGTGTAGTGCGTCATAAATTGGAACACTGCCGATAATCCCGCGAAGCGGGGGAAAGACGGTAGCCCATGGCGTTAGCCATGGGGAGTGGGCGTGAAATTTCTCAGAGCCCGCAATGCGGGCGAAAGAATCTCGACTGGTTCTGTCGCCCCCTATCGGGGGCTTATGATCTTGGCACCTTGCACCCACGGCTGACGCCGTGGGCTACCATCTGCCGCCGCCTCCGGCGGCTGAGAGCAACGATCACGTCACACGTTAGTCGTCAAGAACGCCCGTCTGTTTGACATCACGCTTTGCGGTTAAAGAAACTACCCCACGTCAGTCCAAAAAAGGGACGGGACGTGGGGCACCCGTTCTTTCAAGATAGAAGCCGATCACTTCATCCGTTGTCCCGGCGGCTTCGTGCGAGGGCGCGCTTGAGCGTCTGGTCGAGCGCAGCCTTCTGTTTCTCGTAATCTTCCTCGGTGATGACCCCTTGTTGCCGCTCGATCTCAAGCTGGAAAAGCTCATCCTTCATGGCTTCCAGCAGAGCGTTGCCGCCGGGGCCGCGGCGGGCGCAGGTCGTCTGCGCAGGCGGCGCAGGCGCTGCGGATTCCGGTTCGGCGTCTGCCTTCGACTTAGGTGCACGGGTAACGGAGATGTAGGCTGCGCCGGCAAGCACGACGGCCAAGACACCGAGAATCATCCAGCGATACTTCGCGAGCGCGTCGGGCGCATCGATAGGCGGTCCCAATCCGCCGCCTGGACGGCTGTCGCGCGGAGTCGGGGAGCTTGGTTGCGCCGCGCCCGGTTGCGCTGCTTCCTCGGGACTTGGGAAACTGCCGGTTCCGGAGATGCGGAACGACAGATCCTGGCCCGGCTTGACGTTGTTTGCGATCTGGACATTGCCCTCGGCGCCCTGCTGATCGTCCATGTGCTGGAAGAGAGCCGCGTTCTTCGGTTTCCAGGCGATGCTTGGCGGAAGGACGAGCACCAGGTGATTCCACGAGTGAAGCAGTGTGGGTGAAAAAGTCGCCTCGCCGTTGTAAGGCAGTTGCGTAGGCGACCTGAAAGCGCGTCTCGCCGGGCTTGAGGGCATAAGGCAACGAGTAGTGGCCCTTCTGCGCGAGTTGCTGCGGAGAAATCGAGATCGGCTGACCGTTCGGACCCTGCGCATCGGCACCACTGAGTTGCGCGCCGTCCGGTATCGCCATTCGAATCCGGGGCTCGGCGGTCAGAGTTCTTGGCGGCGAGGAAGCGTTCTTGACCGCAAAAAGCTCCACCACCTGAAGGCTAGAGCCGTCCGCTTGAATGCGGATCACGTCCGCCGTGCCCTCGATGCGGTCGACTTTTTTGGCGGCCTCGTAGACCTCAATGGCAACGTTGCTGGTTCCGGGAGGCGCCATGCGGAAATAGTTGACGCCATCGCGAGTGGCGCGCACCAGTCGCGGCCCCTGGGCAGCGCCGGCCTTGAGCGAAAACTTTCCCTGCTGGTCGGTTGTGGTCTTGACCAGCTCGGCCATTCCTTGCATGGGATCGACCAGCACAACTTCGATGCCGCGCGGCCGGCTTGCCGGTGGTGCCGTTGGTGACTACTCCGGTGATGGCCTGGGCGAATGCGGCTTCGCGCGCCAATAGAGCCACGGAGAAAACCGCGAGGGAGAGCAGAAGAAGACGTTTCACGCCCGCACCCCGTTCTTGTCTGGACGATCAGGAAGAGAGGCGCGGCGAGTGCGGCTCGCGGCATTTTCGAGTTGATCGATTTCGGCAAGCAAGGCGGCAGCCTCCTCCTCCATCGAGTTGCGCAGGCTCTGGAAATCCGCATCGCCAAGCTTGCCTGCCTTGTATTCGAAGCTGAGGTCGCGGAGGTTCTCGTAGACCACTTCCTTGCGCTCGTAGAGATAGGAGAGGCGAGTCTTCTCCTCGCCGCTTTCGACGCGCACGGGAGCGAAAATGTAGAAGACCAGCAGCAGCGTAAAAATGATGCAGCCGAAGAAAACGATCATCGACTGGGTTGCGTCGTTCGTTGCGGGCTGCGCCGCGGCTTGCAAAAACATGGCTAAGATCAAAATTCCGTCTCCTTGCGGGCGCGTTCGCGGAAGGCGTCGAACTGCTCGGCCGTCGCGCTGCCGTGAGCGATCGCCGGCACCTGGCGCGACTTCCAGACACGCACCAGCACCACGACTCCGGCCACGGCAAGCGTAAAGATCACGAAAGGCATGATCCAGGCAATGCGATTGAAGCCCGTAGTAGTCGGCGCCGAAAGCACCGTGTTGCCGTACTTCTGAACAAAACTTTGCAGCACGAGATTGTCGCTGTCACCGCGCTGAATGGCGGCCATAAGTTCGTTGCGCATGCGATCGGAGTAAGTGCAGCCGACGTGATTGCACTCGATGAGTACCTGGTTGCAGCCGCACATGCACATAAGCGGTGGCCGAGGCGATTGAAACGCGCATCGGTATCGCCGGCGCCCATCGTTGCCGCGATGGCCGCGAATAACGCGAAGGCGAGGACCACTCTCCGCGCCGCCGGGCGAATCCATCCATGCAGGTTGAATCCATGCCGTGTGGTCAGCATTCCGTTCAGTCTCCGGCTCCCACCGATTCGCCCGTGTGGGCAACCTCGGCGAGGGCGCGCTCGCGCTCGGGCGAGATCGCAGCCATCTTGGCGGCCTTCATGCTCGGGAACAGCGCAATGATGGTTCCGATCAGCAGAATGTGCGCTCCCGACCAGATCCAGGACACAAGCGGATTCAGGTGCGCCTTGATGATGGGGCGGTGGGTATCCGGATTCTGCCCGGCATAGACGAGATACAGGTCTTCGCGAACGGTCGAGTAATTGGCAACGATGGTCGCCGTCTGCTCGCTGGCTTTGTAGAAACGGCGCTCGGGATACATCGTCCTGATCTGTTTGCCGTTCTTCTGGACGTCGAGGATCGCCCACTCGCTGCTGTAATTGGGCTTGTCATCCTGCGTGTAGGAGCGGCAGATGAGCGTGTAGGGCCCAATCTGCATGCGGTCGCCGTAGCCCAGCTCCTGCTCTTTATCCTGATTGAAGGCGGCTCCGGCGAATCCTACGATCACGATGACGACGCCGAGATGCACGATGTAACCACCGTAGCGGCGAGTGTTGCGGCGCGTGAGCTGCACCATTCCGGCAAGAATGTTCGTGCCGCTCTTGGCGGCAATCACCCGGCCGCCGCGCCAGAACTCGCTGAAGATGGTGGAGGCAACGAGCACGGCAAAGCGAGATCGCCATCAGCGAATAGAAATAAGAAACATCCTGCCATGGCCGCATGCCGCCGACGATCAGCGCGGCAGCCGTGACGAGCGCGAGAATGGTCGGGATCAGGAAATTCTTCTTCAGACTCTCCAGCGACGTCTTGCGCCAGGCCAGCAGCGGGCCGATTCCGGTGAGCAGCAAGCAGAACCATGGCGATGGGAACGTTGACCTTGTTAAAGAACGGCGGCCCGACGGTGACCTTCGTGCCCTGAACCCATTCCGACAAGACCGGGAACAAGGTGCCCCACAGCACGGTGAAACAGGAGACCAGCAGCAGCACGTTGTTGAACAGGAAACTGGATTCGCGCGATACCAGCGACTCGAGCTGGTGCTCGCTCTGGAGGTGCGAACGGTTGCGCACGAAGAAGAAGACGCACACGCCGAAGGTGAGCGAGAGGAACACCACGAACCACGGGCCGATTCCCGATTGCGCGAAGGCATGCACCGAGCTGACCACGCCGGAGCGCGTCAGGAAGGTGCCGAAGATCGAAAGCAGGAAGGTGGCGAAGATGAGCCACATGTTCCAGACCTTCATCATGCCGCGCTTCTCCTGCATCATGACCGAATGCAGGAACGCCGTGCCGGTGAGCCAGGGAAGAATGGAAGCGTTCTCCACCGGGTCCCATCCCCAGTATCCGCCCCAGCCAAGCACCGCGTAGGCCCAGTGCATTCCGAGAAAAACTCCGCAGGTCAAAAACGCCCAGCCGACCATCGTCCAGCGGCGGGTGATGTGAATCCACTTCTCGCCGGGATACTTGATGATGAGCGCCGCCAGCGCGAAGGCAAACGGCACGGTCATGCCCACGTAGCCGAGATACAGCATGGGCGGATGAATCACCATCTCCGGATATTGCAGCAGCGGGTTGAGTCCATTGCCGTCCGGAGGAATGGTGCCGGCGACCAGCGCGAAGGGATGGGCGGCGAAGTTCACCAGCAGCAGGAAGAAAATCTGGACGGCCGCAATAATGATGGAAGCGTGCGCCACCAGACGGGTATCCACCTTGTGCCGAAGACGCAGGACCAGTCCGTAGGTGGACAGCAGCCAGCACCAGAACAGCAACGAGCCTTCCTGGCCCGACCAAAGTGCGGCGAACTTGTACTGCACGGGGAGGTCGCGATTGCTGTGGTGCAGAATGTAGGCCAGCGAGAAGTCGTCGCGAAAGGCCGCAAAGACCAAGGCAAGCGAGGCCGCAGTGACCGCCATGAAGATGGCGACCCCGGCGCGGCGCGCAGTCTCGGCGAGTCTTTCATCGCGGCGGTAGACGGCAAGAATGCCGGCGGCAAAGGTATAGACGCTCAGGGCGAGCGCCAACAAAAGACAGTAGCTTCCGATTTGGGGCATGAGAACAGGCGGCCAACGGCGGCCGTGCCTTTATATTGTTTCAGAAAGCGTAAACTAGAGCAACCGCTCCCGATTGCGCCTAGTGGATCGGCTGGATGGCGCACTCATCCGATTTGGAACCGCTGGACGCCGTCCCATTCTATAGAAGCGAATGCGACGGAAACGGTTGGAAAGATTAGGACAGGGGCGATATTAAGAGTTAACCTTATTCCGTAACCTAAGCCTCGGCAATGACCGGGAATAGCGAGGTAAAGATCTCCTGATGAGGCTCGCTGCAAGGCGGGCCATTTTTTCGACGAATTCCTGTCCTCCAGGACAGATTGCCCGCGCGGACGCCGGAGGCGAACACAGGCGCACGGCGCTCGAACGAGTCTCTCAGGCGGCAGGAAGCTGGCTGCGAACCAATGCTGATGAGTTCGGGGGGAGGAATCGGCTTTTGGCGCACGATCACGTTCAATCCCTCATACTCCGGCTTCAAGTTCGGGCATGCCGCTGATGATAACGATAGGGATTTGGGGAAGAAACGAGCGCACCTGGCGAACAACGTCGACACCTGTGGCTCCGGTGAGAAAGTGGTCGCTGATGATGAGGCCAAATTGGCGGGGCGCCGAACGAAGCAGAGCTATGGCGCTCTCCGCGCTGGTGGCGATGGCGACCTCGAAGCCGGAGGCTCGCAAAATAGCCTCGCGCACCCCTAGCTGCGTGGCTTGTCATCGTCGATCAAAAGTATTTGGCTCAGATTGATCGCTCGAAGCGCTGCCTTATGAGGCATGACGGTCGCGAACCTCGGCTTCGGCCTGAAACCAATCCTGCTCCGGGTTACCCCAGAATCCACCACGCTGCAGGAACAGTTCATAAGCACGCCGGCGAACCTGTTCCTCCGTGACTGGCGCGGCGGAACTCGTGCCTGGATTCAGCGACGGTTCAACGGGAGCCTTTAGCGCGGGAATTCTTTTTCACAGTGGACGAATCAGATGTCTTTTTGGCTCGTGGCATATGAAAACAAACTCCTTTAAGAATTTACAGAATCTGCCCTGGCCAGGGGATCTTAGTTATTGCAGCAATCATAATCTGTAATAACTATAAACGGTTCGTCGGGATTTTTGTGAGCGCCAGACGAAAAAGATGGCACCTGAATTGATAGCGAAAGTCCCATTGCGAGCCCAGGCTCGATTCGGGAAATCAGCCCGGCTACTTACGCAATGGAAGCAGAATGGATCAGCAAGGACGAAGCTAAGGTCGCCTTCGGCACGTTCCATGCCCGGCTGAAAGACGATCCGGCCCCAGATCTGCCGTAGTTAGCAGAGGCGGGATTCAAACGGCAGACACGCAACGTTTCAGTATTCCTTATGCAGGCGAAAGTCGAAGCCGAAACCGCCATTCTGATCGCGCACGCCGCTGAAGGACCAGCGCGGCGAAAAGTGATATTCCACTTGGATAATCTGGTTCTGGGTTGAGGTCACGTCGCTGGCAAAGGTGACGAACAGATTGCTGGTGACTCGCTGTTGCACGGTGATGTGGGCGCCCGGATTCTGTTGCGAGCCGTTTCCCGTGCTGCTCAATACTGGATCAATGGACAAGCGCGAAATGCCGGCGATGTTTTGTATCTGGCTGGTGAGTTTGCTGCTGACGCCCGAGGCGAGCACCGATTCCGCGCCGAGAGTTCCGGGCGTGGGGTTGGCGCCGGCGGCCTCGGTGGTCTGTCCGAATGCCAGGAGATTGATGATGTCGACGGGCGGAAGCGCGGGATCGGAGGAGTAGGTTGTGCGCAGCCGCTCCAATGGACCTTGCAAACGCAAGCTTATGTTGTACTGGCTGATCGATGTGGTGGCCGCGAGATTGACCACGGGTTCGGTTTGCACCGGGTTAATGAAATCCAGCGTGCCGGGCTGCAGGACATAACGGTTCCCGAAGGCGATAACGTCTCCGCCAGTGATGTTGACGCGTCCGAGAATCACCGGGTCGGCCAGAGTGCCGGTTGCGCGGAGATTTGCGTCTCCCTTTATGCTCAAGGTTCTGCTAACCAAGTTCACCTGCGACGTGGTTTGCATGGCCGACGTTCAGCTTTACATCCTGAGCGAATCCTGTTCCCGGCGGCGTCGCCACTTCGCCTTCCAGCTCCCGCCTCCAAGAGATTGCTGAGATCGAAATCAGGAGCGGCCGAAACGCGTCCGACGTTGACCTGGCCACTCAGCACGGCCGCTTGCGGCGTGCCGGTCAGCGCCAGGTTGCCGTCCAGAGTGATGCGCAGACCTTGGTAGACGAGCTGCGCTCCGTTGACCGCCGCCGCGAGATCGAATTGAATGGTCTGTCCGTAAGACAATGCCACCGCGCGCCGTCACCTTGCCGCCGCCTATTTGTCCCTGGAACTGCGTAATATCGAGCCGTTTGTTCTGCAAAGTGAGCACTCCGTTGGCATGCTGCAAGCCGGACGGCGCGCCGGATGGCACCAGCCCCGCATCGACGATGCGGATTTGGCCCTGCACATTCGGATTCGACTTGTTGCCTTGCGAACGGATGTCAAACTGAAGCTGGCCATGGCTATCGAGATCAGGCTCGAGAATCTGCAACAGCCGCAGATCCGCGCTGCCAACGAGGCTGAGCGAAGCCGGCGCACTGCCGGCGAGAGGCACATCTCCCTGCAATCGCAGGTCGGTGCCGGTGCCCTTGATCTCGGCGGGCTGGAGCGTGACGACGCCGTTTGCGATAGTCAGCGCGAATGGGAGCGGAGGCGGCAAGCTGGATGCTCTCGTAGCTGACCTGGAACACGGGAATTGTCAGGTGGGCTTCGAGGTGTTGCCGGTCCTTGAGCGGACCGCGCAGGGTGGCGTGCAATTCAGTGTGGCCGTTTATGCCGGGGGCTTGCGCCGGCAGGTAAGCGGCAAACAGAGGTTGCAGCGGAATGCCTTGCGTGTCGAGCTGCGCGACGGCGTAGTAGTTGTCTTTCAGCGCGACTTTGCCTTGGGCGCGAATGGAAGTATTCGCCACCTGCGATTCGAGGGTGAATTGCGCCTCATGGTTAGCGGCCGAGGCGTCAAGTTTCAGGTCGCGGATGATCTGTCCCATTCACTTGCAACTCCGGGATGCTGGCGTTGGCTTGCAGTTCGGGATTTTGGAATGTTCCGCGCCCGCTGGCCGAAATGCTGAGTTGACCTGAGATTTTCAAACTTTTTGCGCGTGGGGTGCGCAACTGATCGAGGAGCAGATGCGGTGCTTGCAGCGCGAATTGATAGCCCTGCGCCTGGGATAGTAGGTGAGTTTGCCGTCGGCGGCTCCAATTGGCGCGCGCAATTCGATAGAAGCGTTAACGGCTTCGCCGGTTCCCTCAAACTGCGCATTGAGCGACTGAATCGGCTCGCCCGCGGCCTTTGCCCGCGTCAGCGACAGCTTGCCATTCCCAATCGGATTTGCCTGCGAGCCTTTCACGGCGACATCCGCATTGAGGATTCCCGTGACGGGAACCTGCACTCCCGCGGCATGGGCGAGATCCGCGACCGATAGCTGCGAGGCGTGCGCTGAAATCGCGAGGGAATTCTCCAGACCATAGGACCAGCGATGCAGCGCCGCGCGCACGTCGAAGGTGAGCTTGCCGCTGGCATGGGGTCCAATTCGCCGTTTTGCAGACTCACTTGGCTGGGGCTGGCGGTGATATCGGCTCGCAGCAGGCGGAATTGGCTGCCCTTGACGCGGAGGTCACGAGCCGTGAGCTGCCCGCTCAATTGGGGATCCTGAAACGTGCCGAGAATGTTGCCGCGGAACAGAGCCGTCCCATAAAGTTCCAGCGACCGAACCTGCTCCCCCGGAGGAGCGGCGCGAAACATCCTCCGCCAGCGTTTCCACTTCATGTAGAGCATTGGCCTGAAGCCCGACTTGGAGATTGGAGCGGCCGCCGATCACGCCGTCCAGGGTGAGAGTGGTTTGCGGGGTGCGCAGTGAACTCCGGGTCAAGGATATCTGTTGGGTTTTCGCCGAATACCGCGCGTGAATCACGCCATCGAGCGGGACAGGCTGATGACGCTGCGGCCGGTGTTGTGCTGCGTGAAGCGACCGATGAGCGTATGGTTGCGTCCGCATCGGCGACGAGATTTTGTGTGACTGCCAACCCAGCTTGCCTTGGTATCGGCATCGATTACGCCGCCGAACCGGACTTGGTCGAGCGCCGCGGATTTGATCATCGCCTGCAAGCTTTCGAGGGAGATGCCGCGCAAAGACGCGCTGATTTGCCCCCGCTGCCGGCCAGCGAGATCCTGAATCGAGGCGTTGCCTCGGACTTCGCCACCAAGCACGTGCAAGCGTATTTCGGAAAGACTCAAATTGCCGTCGCGAAGCTGAAAGCGGCTGTTGGCGTCTCGCACTTCAGAGCGTGCGGCGGAGGCCTGCACCAGCAGCGAACGGCTGCTGATTTCGCCTTCAGCGGAGAGGCTCTCGATCAGCGGGCGATTCGGCGCGTATGCATAGTGAGCCGAACCGGCGAGCCGCACGACGCCTGCGGGCAAATCTGGATTTTGCAGAGGTGCGGCGAAACTCCCCGGCCTCGATCGTCGAATCGTACTTCAGCTCAACCACGGGACTGCTGTAGTTTCGCACCGTTGCTTGCAAATGGAACTGGGAGCCGGCGAGCGAAAGCGTCGCGGGACTCAGGGTGAGAGCAGAGCGCGTGGCGTCAAAGCCGACTTCGAGGTTGTGCGGCACGGGCGCGAAATGGTCGTAGACGAGTTGCCCGTCGCGATAGCTGAGCGTGCCCTGGTAGCGCCCGCCTTGCGCGCCGTCGTAGGCCGAACGGAATGTCACGTCGTGAAGGTCGGCATCGATGATGCTTTTCTTATCGTTGTAATAGAGTTCGCCGCGATCGAGCCGCGCATGCTGAATCGCCAGATCGAAGATGTTCGTCTGCGACGTAGCCGGCGGTTTGCCGCGCCGGAAGATTGTTCTCGCCCTGCTGGTTTACGAGGAGGTGCACGACGGGGCGATCGACCTCGATGTCGTTCAAGTTCCACTCGCGCCTAATCGAAGGAAACGATCTTGAAGCCGATCTTGAGGTGATCGACGGTTAACAGCGGAGGCTCTGTTTCGGACTCCGTTCCGCGAACGGTCACGCCGTAGAGATCGGCCGAAAGCGGCGAAAAGTGCAGGGCAAGATTTTGTATTCGGACCGGAGTGTTAAGAGATTCGCTGGCAGTCTGCTGCGTCTTTCCGAGCAGGTAATTCTGGAACGCCTGGAATGGAATAGAACGACAGTGGCTGCAATGGACGACACGAGGAGGGCCAACAGTGCGATTGCGCTCCAGGCCGCAGCTCTTTTCCAATTCACTGCTGCTCCCGAATGAAGCTGCGGGCCGGTACGCCCGGTTTATGCAGCTCGACACAGCGCAGAGATGAGTGCATTGCCGCGAACTGCTCCTAAAAAGCCTGGCCCAGCGTGATGAATAGCTCGGTTGATTTGATTCCGGGTATCCCGTTCAAGTTGTGACCGATGTCGATGCGTATGGGACCGACCGGAGTGGAGTAGCGCAATCCGGCGCCGACCGAGCTGGTGAAGCAGTTCCTGATCGCAGCGGTCGGCCGGTGAGGCTGATCCGCTGGCGACGATGTTCGATGTGCATTGGCCGAAATCGATGTGGTGGAAGCCAATCTGGGTAAAGGCATTGCCTCCATCGTAAAAGATCGCGATGCCCAGATTCTTGTGGATCGGCGCCGGAAAATCGATGGGCAGCGGGATGCGAAATTCCGTATTGAGCAGGAACAACTGATTGCCGCCGAACGGAACCGTGATCTGCGTGCAGGTCGCGGGATTTGACGGATCGCCGCAAGCCGGAAGCTCACGCTGCGGCCCCGCGCCATTCAGCGGGAATCCGCGAAGAGTGCTGCCGCCTCCGGTGAAGAACTGCTCGCTCAAAGGCACGAAGCTGCCGTTGAATGGCTGTTCAAGTCCGAGCCGGATACTGTTCGCCCAGACGATGTTGTGCCCCAGTTTCTTGTAGTACGAGACTTGGCCGAGGAAGCGCGCGAAGTCGGCGCTGGAGCCGAGCACACTGGTGTTGAGCGTGATATCGAAGCTCTGATATATGCCGTGATGAGCGTCCAGGGGATTGTCGCGCGTGTCGCGGGTGTAGGCCGCTCCCAAGTTTGAAAGATGGTACTGCTGATCCTGCGGCGGCACCAGTCCGGGGATCAGCAGCCTGCTCAGCGATGTGTACTGGAAGCCGTAACGGAGAATGACGTTCTTGGTGCGCTTGGCGTCGAGCGGCTTCTGAAACTGCACCCCGGACTGCCCGGTTTGCGCGCTGAAGATTGGGTTCTCCGTATTGTTCTCGCCGGAGCCGGTGATGCTTGCATTCCAACTGCTGCCCCGGAAGCGAGGCATCCTGTAGGTGAGCGAGCCGCGTTGATCGAGACGGCCGGCCAGTCCAGACGACAGTGAAGCTTTCAGCCATGCCGCGCAGATTGTGGCGCGTGTATTCGATGGAGCCGCGTGGGCCGTAAAACGTTTTCTCGCTTGTCTGGAAAGCTCGAAGGCAGGCCGACGGGCGGGAGTCCCGGCACAGCCACAGTGCCGCTCGGTACGCTGCCGCCGCGATTGATCACTTCGAAACCAAAGCCCATCGTAATCGGTGTTTCGCTTGGATTCGTGCACCTTAATCGTGACGCTCTTCCTTGGACTGCGTAGTGATGGGCCGGCGCAGGTTGACTTCAGCCCAGTCGAAAGGACCAAGCGCGTAAAGACGCGATTCGGCGGAAAGCAAATCGCTCTTGGCTGAGCGGGCGGTTGATCTTGATGTCCGCGGTTTTGCTGATGAGAGACGGCTTGGTGTGCTGCCGTCCGACGATGATGACCTGGGAGGTTTCCACTCGTGGCCCTTCGTAAATTGCGTACGTCACGGCGAGCCGGTGCGGATCGTGATCGACCGGCTTGACGGTGGCGCGAAAGTTTGCCGTCAGGTATCCGAGCGTCAGATAGCGGGCCATGATGTGGTTGCGATCCTGCCGCAGCAGTTGCTGAGAGTAGGCTTTGCCGGGCGCGAGTTGAAGGCCCTTGGGCGCCAATTGGCTCAGCGGCACGGTCGCGTTTCCTTGCAATTGCAGAGTTTCGACGGTATCGCGCAGCCCCTCCTGCACGACCAGGGCGATGATGATATTCCCATCGGATTTCGTAACGCGCGGCACGACCTTCGCCTGGCTGTAGCCGGCGGCACGATAAAGATTGGTGATGGAGTTGACCGTCTGGCGCAACAGTTGCGCGCTGTACTTGCCATGCGAAAGCAGCCCGCCCTTGCTGACGGCAGCGCTCGAAAGCAAATCTTTGTCGGAAAAATGCTGGTTGCCTGAAACAGTGACCTTTTCGACTTTGTGCCTCGGCCCCCGGTCGATGCGATATACGAGGCTGATGTCGTTGGGCTGACGGTTGACTTCGGTCGTGACCTTCGCATCGAAGTAGCCCTTCGACTGGAAATAAGATGTCAGATTGCGCTGACCCTCATCGATCAGCTCACTGTTGAACGTGTTTTCCTGGTAAATCGGGATGAGCTTCTTCCGCGTCCAACTCCAGAGGTGAGCGCCCGCAATGCTTACGTTCGTCTCGGGTCCGGGCGTGACCTGAAACGTGACATCCGCGAGGTTCGTCTCCAGATGGTAGTTTGCACTTACCAGCTTCACCTGCGCCATGAGATGACGGTCCTTGGAGAGCTCCCGTTGCAGATAGCTGGTGGCCGTTTGCAGTTTCTTGTAGGTGTAGGACGTGCCGTTCTTGAGATAAGCGCCACGCAGCCGCGCCATCGACTGACCGCAAACTCTTCTGGAGTTTCGCGGTTTCTTCCGGCGAGACTCCTTCGATCATGATTTCGCCAATCTTCGCGCGCCTTTTCAGATCCGTCTGGAAATCTACGTTGACCAGGCCGTTTGCCGGGTCGGGCTGTAGCTGCGCGTGTACGGCGGCCTGGAAAAAACCCGCTCGCTGGAAAAATTTCGTCAGGTTCGCTTCAGCCTGCTGCAGGTCAAACGCCGAGTATGGCTCCTGGCTCTGGTAGTTGGAAATCTGGAGCAGGCGCGAATAGGGGAAAGAGCGAATCGCTCCCGGAAATTCGTAGACTCCAAAATAGAGCGCGGGTTGCAGCACAAAGCGCACGCGCACGCCGCTGGCCTCGGGTTGCACCTGGAGTTGCACATCCTGGAATTTGCCTTCGCTTTTCAGAGCGGAAATGCTGGCCTCGACCTGCTGCTGCGAAAATGGCTGCCCGGCCTTTTGCCGAATTAGCGGTTCAAGCTGAGACGTCGCGATGTCCGGCTGGCCGACGATTTCAACCGCGGAAACCGGCTGGCCTTCGTAAGAGCCGATCGACTGGGTGGGCGAGAGCGGCGCCGCCTGATCCTGCCCGCGAGCAGGTAACACCGCGCCTGCGATAATCAAGCCCGCGAAAAAAACCGAGCAGAGCAGTTGACTGTTTATGGAGTTTCGATTGGCGGCTTGCCGATTGGCAGTGTTCACTTTCACACCGCGTGCAAGATTATCGCGAAGTGCTGGAGCATGCTGTCTGAATTTCTACGATGCCGGCCACCGTCAAAATGACAGCCAGCGAAATCCGTCGATCTTTGGATGCGCCGCCGGGATGGGCTCCGGAACAGCGGAGAGTCTGGAAAAGAACGAGAATATCTGGAGGAGGTTAATAAGCGCACGGCAGGGAACCACCGCCAGATGACTTGGCGCTCAGATGCAGTTTTGCTACTATGATTCAGGATGTGGTGAACGGCGCTATCGTCTAGGGGTTAGGACGGAAGATTCTCAATCTTCAAACCCGGGTTCGATTCCCGGTAGCGCTACCAGCTACCTGCCGCTATCTTCTGCTACTGATTGCATTTCCTCGAGACCTTCGCAGAACAAAAACACTTCGTATCGAATGGTGGGGCACCGTAGGGGCAAGATAGGGCACAATTTGGGGCACAGTGTCTTTTCGACCTGGAGGCGAACCCGCCATGCTGACCGATAGCCGGAAGAAGCGCGTAAGTGTCGGGCGGCATAAGCGGACCTGTTCAGTCTGCTCGCACCCGAAGCGGGCAGAGATCGAAGCCGATTTCACTTCATGGCGAAGCCCGGCGGCCATCGCCCAGGAGTACGGACTGACAGACAGGGCCAGCGTGTACCGGCATGCTCACGCATTTGGACTTTTCCAGAAGCGGCAAAGGAATTTGCGGGCGGCACTGGAGCGCATCATCGAAAAAGCGGGCGAAGTGGATGTGACCGCTTCCGCCGTTGTCGCGGCCGTGCAAGCCTACGCGAAAATAAACGCAGCGGGTCAATGGATCGACCGCACGGAAACCGTTTCGCTGAATGACCTTTTTGGCCGGATGAGCACTCCAGAGTTAGAAGCCTATGCGCAGGATGGCAGTCTGCCGAGTTGGTTTACGCGAACCGTAGGCACAACACCGAGCGACAGTCGTGAAGGCTAAAAACATGAAAAACAAAGGAGATAGTCAGCAGCTTCCCGCAACATCTTTAGGACCGAAGCCGTGGGAGTTTCCCGTCGGTTCTCTAGAGTCTCGCGCGGCTACAAGATCGATAATTGAGGACAGAGAAGCCATAGAGGCGGCCAGATCACCGACCTTTCTTGTCCGGTTTATATCCCCTGGAGTGACCGTTGACGACAGCAAGTGCACCTGTAAGCATCCGAAGCCCGGAACGATTGGATTCTGCAACTGCTTTAGTGCGCGGACATCTTGAAGATCTGAAGCCATGGCATCTGGAGGGCTGAAATGCAGCAAAACAAATTACATTCACGCCAACTGAGCGCAACTGAAGCAGGACCCAAGCCGGGTGATTTCCCTGTCGGTCGCTGGAATCGCGCGCGGCGGCCAGAGCGATGTTTGACGCCAGAGAGGCGGCAGGAGTACCAGGCGTTCTTCTCCGGATTACAAAGATCGGGGTACCCGTTGACCCAAGCAAATGCACGTGCAAGCGTC
>CAWFVJ010000005.1:0-14668 GCA_963819175.1 uncultured Acidobacteriota bacterium | reverse complement strand
ACGATTCCTTTCCAGCTCTCAATTCGATCTCTATATAATAGCGACGCAACCACGTTTTCTTCATCTTCGTCATTATTATTGACGTAACAGATATTGCGGTGGAGGATGCGCTTCGGGCAAAGCTGTTCAACGAAGCCCGGGCTTCTCTGCGCTAAAGGAGAGTGGCACACCTCGATGGAAACAACAAATAAGCACGCTCTTGGCTGGATCGGGACTGGCCGCATGGGATTTGCCATGGCCGAACGGCTCGCTAAGGCAGGGTGCGATCTGGCCGTATATAACCGGACAAAATCTAAAGCCGAACCGCTGGCCGCCGTAGGGGCAAAGGTCGTCGATACGCTCGTCCAACTGGCGAACTGCGACATCGTTTTCATTATGGTATCGGCCTCTGACGACCTCAAGGAGGTACTGTTCGGCGTACACGGAGTCGCGAGTTCCGGCAGGCTACCGAAGATCGTCGTCGATTGCTCCTCGGTCTCTATTGAGGCCTCGGCCGAAGTTCGTGAAATGCTGGCGGCCAAGGGCGTCGAGTTTCTGGCGGCGCCGGTCAGCGGTAATCCCAAGGTGGTCAAGGCGGGTAAGCTCAGCGTTGTTGCCTCCGGCTCCAGCCGCGCCTTTCAGCAGGCAAGCCCGTACATCGACATCTTCGCCCCTGCCGGCGTGAGCTACGTAGGCGAAGGCGAGTTGGCACGCATCGCCAAAATTTGCCACAACGTCATGTTGGGCGTGGTGGCGCAAAATCTGGCCGAAATTGCCGTGCTGGCCGAGAAGGCGGGTCTGCCCCGCTCCGCATTTCTCGATTTCATCAATAGCAGCGTCGTCGGTTCGATCTTCACTCGCTACAAGAGCCCGGCTTACGTCAACCTTGATTACTCGCCGACATTCACCCCTTTCCTGTTGCGCAAAGACTTGGACTTGGGGTTGGCGTTGGCCCGCAAACTCGACGTGGCCATGCCGGTGACCACCGCCAGCAGAGAGGTACTTCAGTCGCATATGGGACAGTCTTCGCTAAAGGGTGGGAACTATCAGCAGACGGATATCGCATCCCTGCTTGATTTTGAGGCGCGCTGCTCCGGCATGGAACTCAAGTCCGAAAACGTAGAGGTATGGGACGGGCTATCGCCAAAGAACTAGTGTGCGAGTTTTCCGAGTTTCAGGGTTTTGCGATCCTGGGTTCGCTATTGATAAGGCTGCCCGGTTCCGAAATTCCTGCCGGATGCAGCCATTGTGTCCGGCGGTCTCGAAGCAAGAGAAGCGCCTCGGGATCAAATGGTGCGGGACAAGCATATGGGAGAAAAAAATGAAGTTATATAAAACTGGAGAGTACATCAACCTGCGAAACCCAGTACCCGATCAATCTTACAGACCGGAGATCCTTACAGCCGCGCACGGGGCAAAGAGTCTCGGAGGAATGTTCGGCCTTCTTATCCCCGGCAGTCAGGTGCCTTACCATTCCCATAAGAACCGCGAATCCATCATTTTCGTAATCAGCGGAGAAGCCATTGAAGTTATCGACGGCAAAGAGATCCCCATTACGACGGGAGATGTGCTCTTTATTCCCCCGGGAGAGAAGCACACCACGATCAATCGGTCAGAGAAGGACTTCCGTTATATTGAATTCTTTACGTGTCCACCTTTGAGCGCCGACTTCGTGGAAGAACAGTGAGGTTCCCAGCAAAGGAACAAAAGGGATTGAGATAATCTCCCTCAATACATAAAGACATATTCAAAGCCCATAGGCCCTTTAAGTGCGACGCCGCCAGGCGCAGGAGAGAGACATGCCACGCAGGTACAACGAAAAAAAACTCACGTTTAATGATGTCAGCTGTGCCGCGGAACGGTTCAGCAACTGGGGGAAATGGGGGCCAGACGATGAGATTGGCACTCTGAACTTCGTCGAGCCGAAAGATATCGTGAATGCGTCCAAGTTGATTCAGCGCGGAAAACTGTTTTCGCTGGCTCTGAATTTCGACCGCAACGGCCCGCAGCGAGGGTTATGGGGAAGCCGGTTTAATCCCATTCACGTCATGCTCATCACCGGTACGGATGCGATGTCTGGCCGGCGGAGCGGCGAGGATATTCCCGAGGGGGAGGGCGGCCCGATTCGCTATGCCGATGATATGGTCTCCATGCCCCTGCAATGCGGTACGCAATGGGATGGGCTCAGCCACATCTTCTATAGGGGCAAAATGTGGAATGGATACGACGCACGCTTGGTGGACAGCGACGGCGCGCAGCGCAATGGGATTGAAAAAGTCAAAGCGAAGATGGCAGGGCGCGGTGTGCTGCTCGACGTCGCTCGCTATCTAGGCCAGGAATACCTTGAGGACGGCACTGCGATAACCATGGCGGACCTGGACGCCACGGCGGCCGCTCAAGAAATTGAAATCCGGCGTGGAGACTTTGTAATTGTGCGCACCGGCCAGATGGAACAGCGGCTGAAGGCGGGGGAATGGGGCGGATATGCCGGCGGAGAAGCGCCGGGGCTGGCTTTTGAAACCTGCGAATGGATTTACAATAAGCAAATTGCCGCTATTTGTACGGACACTTGGGGATGCGAAGTCCGTCCTCCCGAAACCGTCGACGTGGAATCGCCTTGGCATTGGGTGGTAATTCCTAAAATCGGTATCAGCATGGGCGAGATGTTTTATTTGAAGGAACTCGCCGACGACTGCGCTGAAGATGGTGTGTACCAGTTCTTTTTTACCGCGCCACCGCTGCCCATTACGAAAGCGGTGGGTTCGCCGATCAATCCGATGGCCATCAAATGAGGAGCACGGCCGGGTGGCTGCTCTGCAGGCACGGCTGGCGAGGAACAAATACCGCATTCCAGTTCCGCGCGGGCACGGGACGCGTGAACTAATCCATACCTTTGCAAACAGGCTAAACGGTCTACGTCGCCGTTTCCATGCCTGTATTCATGCAGGTCCCATCTGAACCGCTTTCTACCCTTTTCACACAGCGCAACTTTGTCCATCGGATCAGTTGGTGCGCAGTTCTGCAGCAGGCGGGTGCGCAACAAGAAAGCCATCCCCGGGCCATTGCGCAGGTAGAACGACCAAATTCTGCTCTTGGCGGACGAGATCGGAGGCGCGCCGTCCGGGGTCGAAATGGAGCGCATCATGCCGATCCAAGGAGCCATCATGCCACCAAGACCGGACGTGAATAGCCACGAACGCCTCATGAAATCAGGCTGAAAATGCCTATCGATCACCGGCGAAGAACCAGAAGCTGATGCCGTGGCGGTCAGCCCCAACTCTCAGACTCGCTTGACTATGTTGTATCGATCACGGATCGCCTCAGTCGTGGTGGCGCCCCGGTGCAAAACCTGTCCTATAGTGCCTCCTTCCACTCGCGTGGATAAAGAATGCACCATCAAACCCTGGGATTAAACATCTAGAAATACGTACGCGGCCAGCAACTATGCCAGCCACAGCCGTCCAAAGTTTCAAAAAAACTCATCCGTCGCCGCCGCGCATTCCTGATCATTGATGTGGTAGTCTCCTTCGACAAGCGACTTCCCGCGAGAGCTCTTTTTGAGCGTTTCCAGAAATCCCATGTTCGCCGCTTCGTCGTAGAGAGGCATACCTTGGCGATTCATCATGCTGTAGCCTCGCTTCGGTACAATGACAGCACGGGGCCCTTTGCCACGGTTCAGGTGTTCGGCGACGTAGTGCGCCACCGCAGACATCTCTTCCCGGGTCGTTCGAAAGTGCGTGTGCGTCGGCGTGTGCCGGACGTATGGCCGGTCCGCAGCTCAGGAGGGAGGCTGCCCCATTCATGCAGGCGCACGTCCGTGCAGCCGGGAAGAACGATCTGGGGAATGCCCACCTCGCCGGCGGCCGTCAACCGTCCTGGCATCGCAGGCATCAGGCCGTCATACAGGAGATCGGTGAGTTCATGCGGCGTGTAATCTATGACCCCGAGGATGGCTCCTTGGCGGATCAGCTCCTCCATCGCTTGTCCGCCAATCCCGTTGCAATGAAAGACCACCACATCAAACTTGGCTTTCTCAAGCAGTTCCTTCACCCGCATGGTCCCGGGAGTGGTCACGCCGGCCTGCGTAAGGGCGATCAGGGGGAGCTTCTCTAGTGCAGGCAGTCGGACCACAGCCATGGCCAACACAGCAGCTGTGGCCTGGGCAATGATTTTGCGGGTAATGAAATTGAGGCCGGCGATGTCGGCGACCGAGTGAATCATGGTGATATCTTTGGTGCCGACATAAGTTCCGAATGTGGTCTTGCCCGCCGCCACCGTCGACACCATGACCTTCGGGACGCCGACGGGCAGGACTCTCATGGCCGCCGTGGCAATCGCCGTCCCTTGGCCCCCGCCGACCGCGATCACCCCGTCCAGCCCGCCCTCCGCGTATTTCCGGTCGATAATCTGAACCACGCCCTCGGTCATCCGTTGTTGCGCATACGCCTTGTCTTTCCGTTGCAGGATCTGCTCCAGGCGCTCGCCGGAGGCGCGTGCCACCTCTTCTCTAGCGATATCCGCGTAGATGACCGGTGTACCGGAAGATCCCGGATCGATGACAATCGGTGTATGGCCTGCCTTGAGAATTTCGTCGCGAATAAACTCGGCTTCCTTACCTTTCGTATCTAGCGTGGCGATGACGGCAATATTCATACCTCACCTTGAGGCGGACTGCGTGAACCGAGCGGGCTGTTCATCCTTCGGCTGTGTCTGCGAAAGCCACGCCAGCGTGTTCTCGTAGTGCTTGTTCATGATCTTCTCCGCTAACACCGCGTCGCGGCTGCGAAGCGCACGCAGAATCTGCCGGTGTTCGCGAACGATCTCGTCAAGTCTGCCGGGCAGCTTCACGCTGGCGTAGCGATAGCTCCGGCTGGCGTCGTACAGGGACCGCACCATAGCTATGAGCCGCTGCGACCTAGTGCCGCTCCAGATGATGGAATGAAACTCCAGGTTGAGCTGCTCGAATTCGTCTTCATCGTGATGACGGCCGAGCTTTTGGATTTTGCGATTCAGGTCTTCCAACTGCTCGATTTCGGAGACGCCAATATTAGCGCAAGTCAGGCGTGCGGCCAGACCCTCCAGAACCACGCGAATGCGAAAGACGTCGCGCAGGTCTTCCTCCGAGGACTCTCTGACTACCGCGCCTTTATGCGGAATCAGTTTGATAAGGCCGGTCGCCGCCTCCAGCCGCTGGAGTGCCTCCCGCACCGGCATTTTGCTCACGCCCAGTTCAGAGCTTAGATCGGCGGTGACCAACCGCTGACCGGGCCGGTACTGCCTTCTCAGGACTCGCTCTTTGATCGTCTCGTAGACGACCTCCTGCATCGTTCTATATCGGTTGCCAGCATCCGGCATGGAATCTTCTCCCTCGGCCAACTCGTTTTTGCAAGGTTGGAGCGGTCCCCGGCGAACGGAGTTCGCCGGGGGGTCATCAACACGCACCCGTTCTCCCGCAAGGGGCAAAATGTTCGCCGGGATACGCGCTGATCACACGCCGCGCATCCCGGTCAACTCCGCACTCCCGCCTAGCGCTTCCGCAGGACCTCCGGTGACTCGTCGTACTTATCGGCCTCGGATGGATCACCACCTTGAGCGGGGTATAGATGGTGCGCGGCACCGGTTTGCCGTTCAGAGCCTGCACGCAGGCCGCGACCGACCAGTAGCCCTGCTCGTAGACGCCCTGCAAGACCGTGAAGGCCAGTTTGCCTTCCTTCAGTGCGGCCATGGTTGGAGCGCTCAGATTGACGCTGCCCACGATGATCTTGCCCTGCCGTCCGGCCGCAGCCACGGCTTCCGCCGCACCTTCACTCATGCTGCCGCCGACACTGACAATACCGTTCAGGTCCGGCCAGCTCTGCAGCGTATCCTCAGTGACCTTACGGCCTTCGTCAAATTGCCAGTGCGCCGCGATCGCCTTGAAGCGGATATTCGGGAAGTGCTTGGAGATGTAATCCTTAATGCCTTTCACGCGCTGGTCGGAGGTTTCCTGCCCGGGAACACCTTCCAGGATCAGCAGCTTGCCCTTGCCACCCATGCGGTCGCTCACGGCCTTGCCGATCACTTGGCCGGCTTCGAAGTCGTCGACGCCCACGAAGGACAGGTACTCGTCGCCCGCGCCCAGCGTGTTGTCGTACACAACCGGGATGCCCCGCTTGACCAGCGCAGAAACCGGTCCCCTGGCCGCGATCGAGTTGGCCGGAGCCAGCACGACACAGTCGAGGCCCTTGGTCATCAGATCTTCCAGAATGCGCATCTGCTCCTCCATGTTGTCGGCCTTGGTAGGAGCGTACTGCATGACGTTGACGCCCAGAGCCCTGCCTGCATTAACCGCCGCGATCAGGTTCGACTCCCAGAACGGGATGGACTGCGACTTCACCACGATGGCAATGTTGTAGCGCCGGGCCGCTTTGATGTTCGGGTTGAAATTCCGTACCGGCGGGCCGGGCGTGCCCTTCATCGTCACCGCCGGCTTGCTGGCATCGGCTGCGGAGGCCGCGGCGACGATGACCAGCATGAGCGCCGCCACGGCCGCCAGGATTGCAATCCGTTTGTTTTTCATTTCTCTTCCTTTCGTTCGTTCCGGCAGACGCAACCGCAGCCGGCCTGAAACCCCAGGAATACTGGGTCCCCAACGAACTCCGGTTCGTTGGGGTGCTCACTACCGCCGGCGCAGAACCTCCGGCGACTCGTCATACTTGGCGGCTTCGGCCGGAACCACCACATTGAGCGGCGTCAGAATAGTGCGAGGCACCGGCCTGCCGTTCAGCGCCTTCACGCAGGCGGCCACCGACCAGTAAGCCTGTTCATAGACGCTCTGGGAGATGGTGAAAGCCAGCTTTCCTTCCTTCAGCGCCGCCACCGTGGGAGCATTCACGTCGAAGCCGCCGATCACCACTTTGCCCTGGCGTCCTGCGGCGGCAATGGCTTCCGCCGCACCCTCGGCCATGTTGCCGCCCACGCCAACGATTCCGCCCAGGTCCGGCCAGCTTTGCAGCGTGTCCTCGGTGATCTGGCGGCCTTCGTCAAACTGCCAGTGCGCGGAGATCGACTTGAAGCGGATGCCGGGAAAATTCTTGGTGACATAATCCTTGATGCCCTTGACGCGATCGTCCGACGTCTGCTGTCCCGGCACGCCTTCCAGGATCAGCAGCTTGCCCTGGCCCTTCATTCTTTCGCCCACCGCTTTGCCGATGACCTGGCCGGCCTCGTAGCTGTCGACGCCGACAAAGGCCAGATAATCGTCTCCGGCGCCCAGGGTGTTGTCGAACACCACCGGGATTCCCTTCTTCACCAGAGAAGTGACTGGACCCTGGACCGCCAGGGAATTGGCCGGCGCCAAGACCACGCAGTCCACTCCCTTGGTCACCAGGTCTTCCAGAATCCTCTTCTGCTCTTCGACGTTATCGGCCTTCGACGGAGCATATTGCAGCACATTGACTCCCAGCGCCTGCCCCGCCTTGGCCGCCGCGATCAGGTGCGACTCCCATACCGGGATGGCCTGCGATTTCACCACGATGGCGATGTTGTACCTGCGCGCCGCCTTGACGTTTGCATTAAAGTTCTTCACCGGCTGGCCAGGAGTCCCTTTCATCGTCACCTGCACCGCTTTAGCAGTGTTCTGCGCAAAAGCCGGGAGGACCAACGCCAGCATGACTGCGGCCACGATCGCCAGGATTGAGATTGATTTCTTTGTCATTTTTTTTCCTCTGAAATGGATTCAAAGCTTCTCTGTGTTGAGATACCGGCTTCCTTTTTCGCCACTTCCCGGATTCCGTCATTACGTTCCCACGTCGAGCCCCTTTTGCCGCAGCCCCTGGTCGGCGAGAACCGCGCCGATGATCAGCAGCCCCACGACAAGAGATTTCCAGATGGCGGGCACGGCAAGGATGTTCATACCGTTGTGAATCACCGCCATAATCAACGCCGCCACCAGGGTTCCCACCAGATTTCCCTGGCCGCCGGCCAAACTGGTGCCGCCCATCACCACCACCGCCAGCACCGGCAGCAGGTAATTGTCGCCGATTCGCGCCTCGGAGCCGTTGGTGTAGGCAATCAGGACAAGGCCGGCCAACGCGGCGAGAAAGCCGCTGATGACGTAGGCGATGATGACCACCTGCCTGACCTTGACGCCTGACATACGCGCCATCTCCATGTTCGCCCCGGTGGCGAAGAAGCGCCGGCCAAGGGTTGTGTGGTAGAGGACGAAATAACTCAGGATGAATACCACCAGCATGACGATGATCGGCATGGGAATGCCGAACAGGTGCCCGTTGCCGATGAAGCGAAACGCTGGCGGGAATCCGTATATCACGTTGCCGCGCAGGATCAAATAGGCAAATCCGAAGAGCACCCACAGCATCCCGTAGGTTGCGATAAAGGGCGGCAACCCCACGTAGGTGATCAACAGCCCGTTCACCAGTCCCAGGAAGGCCCCGACCGCCAGCGCCGTGAAGATCACCGTGGGGGTGTGGAATCCGTAGCTCTTCAGCATGATGGCCGCCAGCACGCTGGTGAGCGACAGCACCGAGCCGACGGAAAGGTCAACGTCTTTGGCCGTCAGCGTGATCGTCTGGCCGACCGCGATGATGATGAGAATGCTCGCGTTGCGTACGATGTTCAGCAGGTTGTTCGAGTTGAGAAAGACGAAGCCGTATTCGTCCGAGCGGGTGAGCACGGCCATGCCCGCGCAGACGACGATCAACACGATGAATCGTATCGCGGAAAATCTGCCCGCCATGTGTTTGGCAAGATTCATCGGACTCCCTCTCTCCACCGGGAATGGATAACCTCAAAAACAATTGCCAGGATGACGATGGTGCCCATCAGCGCCGGCTGCCATAGCGACGGCACGCCCGAGACGTTCAGTCCGTTACGGGCTACGCCGATTACCAGGACTCCCAGCACCGTCCCGGCGATGCCCCCTTTGCCCTTGGCGAAGCTGGTGCCGCCCAGGATAGCAGCGGCAATGGCGTCGAACTCCCACCCGACACCCACAATCGAGTCGGCCGCTTCCAGTCGGGCCGCCAGCGTAATCCCGCTGATGGCCGAAAGAATGCCGGCCGCGACGTAGACCATCCACTTCCAGAAGGTGATGTTGACTCCGGAAAGCCGTGTTCCTTGTTCGTTGCCACCGATGGAGACGATGTAGCGCCCGAACGGTGTATGGTAAAGCACCAGCCACACCACGCCGAAGACAAACAGCGCGATGAAGGTCGGCATCGACAAATACTGCGCCAGCGGAAAGCGGGCGAACTTGTCGAGCGTCTGGCCGAAGAACGAGAACACCGGATTGCTGACGTAGATGGCCGTGCTGCCGGCCAGCACCAGCGACAGGGAGCCGCCGACCCCCATCATGCCCAGGCTGGCGATGAAGGGCGGCAACTTCCCGATCGCCACCAACCCGCCGGTGGTCGCGCCCATCAGCGTCCCCGTGAGAAGTCCGACCGAGACGCCCGCGATCATGGCTGCCTCGTTCGATGAACCCGACTCCATCAGCCCCTTCATGACCCGTGCGCAGGTCACGCCGGAGAGAGTCAGCACGGCGCCCGCCGAAAGATCGATTCCTTCGCTCAGCAGCACCAGAGTCGCCCCGACCGCCAGGATCAACAGGATGGAGTTCTGCTGAATGATGTTGACGATGTTCTCCAGCGTCAGATACCTGGCGGAGACGCCCCTGAAGATTAGCATCATCAGGAGAATGACCCAGGCGGCGGATGGAACCTTCGCGCGCAACCATGGCATGATCAATTTCATAGCGCTCGCACTTCATCGACCGCGAAAGCCGGAAAGCCGTTTAGCTTTCCTGCGACGCGGCCGTCTTTTGCTGGTGCCGTTTGACCTCGTCGGCTCCCATCGCGTATTCGATAATCTTTTCCTGCGTGGCTTCGGCGTGGTCCATCTCCGCCACGATCCTTCCCTCGCGCATCACGTAGATACGGTCGCTCATGCCGATGACTTCCGGGAGCTCGGAGGAAATCATCAGGATCGCCGCGCCTTCCTTTACCAGGGTGTCCATCAAGGCGTAAATCTCGGCCTTGGCGCCCACGTCGATGCCGCGGGTCGGTTCGTCGAAAATAAATATCTTCGCCTTGGTGCACAGCCACTTCGCCACCACCACTTTCTGCTGGTTGCCGCCCGACAGGTACTGCGCCAGCCGGGTGGGAGACGGAGTGGCAATGCGCAGCTGCTCGATGTACTGCATGACGATTCCCGTTTCCTTCTTCTTGCTTACCGCCATTCTGGGAAACAGGCGTCCGAGGCTCGAGATGACCACGTTTTCCGCGACCGAGAGAATCAGCGCGAGGCCCTGGTTCTTGCGATCTTCCGGGATCAGGCTGACGCCTCGCGCCACCATGTCGGAGGCGGAGAAGTCGCTGACTTGCTTGCCGAAAAGGAATATCCGCCCGCTTTCATACTTGTCCACGCCGAAGACGGTGCGGGCCAGGTCCGTGCGCCCCGAGCCGACCAGCCCGGCCAGCCCGACGATCTCGCCGCTCCTGAGAGTGATGCTGACATCCCGCAGCCGCTTGCCCTGCGAGAGAGCTTCCACCCGCAAGCACTCGGCACCATGCGGCTGGTAATTGCGTTGAAAGACCTCATCGACCGAGCGCCCCACCATCATCCCGACCAGTTCGTCGACGCTGACTTCCTTTACGTTGCGTGTCCCCACCAGCTTGCCGTCGCGGAGCACTGTCACCCGATCGCCCACCTGCCGGAGCTCCTGCAGGCGATGCGAGATGTAGACAATGCCGATTCCTGTTTCGTTGAGCTGGTGGATGGTCGCGAAGAGCTGTTCCGTTTCGCGCTCCGACAGCGCCGAGGTCGGCTCGTCCATGATCAGCGCGGTGGACTGGATCGAGAGCGCCTTGGCGATCTCAACCATCTGCTGCTCGGCCGTGCTCAGATCGGTGATCAGCGCCCGCGTGTCGATGTGCATGTTCAGGCTGCCGAGCAAAGCGGCCGCCTCGGCATGCATCTTCTTATGATCCAGCAGCCCAAATTTCGTCTTGAACCGCCCCAAAAAGATGTTGTGGGCGACATCCATGTAGGGGATCAGGTTGAATTCCTGGTAGATGATATTGACCCCCATGCGCATGGCTGCGCGGGGGTTGAAGGCTTTGACTTTCTGCCCGCCGATATAGACCTCTCCCTCGTCGGGAGCATAGGCGCCGGAGAGAACCTTCATCAAAGTCGATTTCCCGGCGCCGTTTTCACCCAATAGAATGTGGGTCTCGCCGGCTCTGAGTTCGAAGTCCACTTTGTCCAGGGCACGCACTCCGGGGAAAACCTTGGTGATGCCCCGTGCTTCGATGATGGTCTGGCCAGACACCTCTTCCCCCTTCTAGGATGTGCCGATATGCAAGCAGCTACTCCTGATTGGGATGGATGACGACCTTGATTGCGCCGCCCTTGCGGTTCATATAGGTGTCAAAGCCCTCCGCAATTTGTTCGAGCGGGAAACAATGCGTGATCAGAGGTTTTGCCGTAAGCTTTCCTGCCGCAAACAGCGCCAGGCTGCGGGCACAGTCGCCCATGCCCTCGCCGCGCACACCGGCGGCTCGCATGTCGCTGAGCACGAACTTCCTCAACTCGACCGTCGAAGACTCATGCGAATCGCCGATCAGCGAGATCCGGCCTCCGCGCATCACCATGTCTATGGACTGCTGAAAGGCGCTGGCTCCGCCTGAACATTCGATAACAAGGTCTGCGCCGACGCCGCAGGTCTCCCGCATCACAACCTTCACCGGGTCCTCGCGAGAGGCATCGACAACCACGTCTGCTCCGACCTGCAGGCCTACGTTCAGCCGGCCTTCACGCCTGCCGATGAGAATGGCTTTCGTAGCGCCCAGAGCTTTCACCAGTTGCACCGCCATCAGGCCGATCGGGCCCGGGCCCAGCACCGCTACCGTCTCGCCACCCAGCAGCCCGCCGATGTTATGCAGGGCAAAATGAACGCAGGCGGTAGTCGTGATCAGCGACGCTTCCTCGTAGGACAAATTATCGGGAATCTTGTAGACCGTGCTGATGTGATTCACCGCGTACCAGGCGTATCCGCCGTTGGCTGTAAAACCATAATGGCGGTGGCCGGTCTCACACTTGCCATAATTCATGCAGATGGTGTAGCGGCCCTGCTTGCAGTTCTTGCAGAAGCCGCATCCCTTGTGGCTTTCGATGGCAACACGGTCACCCACCTTGAGTTCCAGCACGCCTGGGCCTATGGCAACGATCTGCCCGCTGTATTCATGTCCAGGAACAAATGTTCCATAGGGAGGAAGCGCTTGCCATCCCCTATAAACGACTGTGGGATCCGACCCGCAGATCGCACAGGCCATGACTTTGATCAGAACTTCAAAAGGACCAGGATGCGGAACGGGCCAATCCTGAACCCTCAAATCGCCTTTGCCTTGCAAAACGGCAGCTCGCATTGTCGTGGGAATCGAGGTGTTACTCATGAATGTCTCCTTCTAACCCTGTCCAGATGTAACAACCAAAGACAGGGCATGGTTGCCCTTTCACACATACAGCGCGAATCCAGGTGGAGCGGATATTAGCTGCGAATATTCAATTTGCGAATATTCAATTAAGGAACTCGAATTGTCAAATATTTTGTTTGGGGAAATTTTCTAGGGGACGAATCAAGGCAGGCCAAAACGTGATTGTGGATTGCAATAGCCACCGTCGTTCGGTCACGTGCACCTGCAAACGAGTGACCCCGGGCCATCTATTTCGTGCAACATCAGTAGAGTCGAGATGTGGCGCGGTGGTTTAGGTTGGTCTATCTGTTTCCGGCCCTTTCGTCTGCCGGTGCCTCATTATCCAGACCGTGCTCCGTTTCCACATCCCGCTCATCGAACCGGACAGGCGCTACTCACGCATCCGGCTCTCGGAGGAAATATCACGCTCTCGCCCACGGAAAGCTGGCCGTCCGCTGTGCGAGCCGGACCAAGCCAAACTCGGCGTACAGAACTTCATCTGAGAATCGTGTGATCCTCCCTGCCTGTAGCTTGTGTTTGATGCTCAGCCACCGGCGTAGCCTGTCGACTGTATGTTTATCAATAGCCCGATAGGCCTGGCTGACGGGACCCAGGCAGAAGTAGTTCGACCAACCGAGAAGCTTTTGGTTGATTTTCGTGACCACTTCCTGTGCATCCCGCTGGACGAAGCGAGCTCGTGTCACTTCGCTGATTTCACGGCAGATGCGTTGTACTCGTTTCTTGGACGGCGTGGTGCCCAGATAGGCTTTGCCCGTCTGCGTCGAGTAGCATCGGCCGATACGATACCCCAGGAAATCGAAGCTCTCTTCCGGCAAGCGGCAGACCCGCGTCTTGGCCTCGTTGATCCTCAGCTTCAGCTTCGTCATGATCTGCCGTGCCGCAGTCAGAGCTTGCCCTGCGCCTTGGCCACAGCAGATAACGAAATCGTCCGCATAGGACACGATCCGGGCCTGCAGACGCTCTTCGTATCCGAGATGCTTCCATCCGAACACGAAGCGGCGCATGTAGAGGTTGCTGAACAGCGGTGAGATCGGCGAGCCTTGCGGCGTTCCTTTCCCTTCGTCCCGATTGCGCGTACTGCGATGGCGGTGTCCATGGTCGTCGCGTTCTTCAACCGACACTTCCAGCCACATCTTCAGCAGATGCAGCATGGCGCCGTCCGTGATGCGGCGGCGGAGCGATTGGAGAAGTTCGGTGTGTGGAACCTCATCGAAGTAGCTGGACAAGTCCGCGTCAACAATCTCGCGATGTCCCGTATTGACCAGTTGATGGACGCGCCTTATCGCGTCCAGCGCACTGCGGTCCTTGCGATAGCCATACTGCTCCAGCGGCAGATCGGCCTCGAAGATCGGTTCGAGAGCCAACATGGCCGCCGTCTGCGCCACCCGGTCCCGGATGGCCGGTATGCCTAATGGCCGCTTACTCTTGCCGTCTGCTTTGAGTATGTACACTCGCCGCACAGGCAAGGGCCGGTAGTTTCGACTCTTCAGCTCTTGCGCCAGTTCGTCCAGCCAGCGCTCCTCGCCGTACGCCTGGATATCCTCGAACCTCTGGCTGTCCACTCCTGCGGCGCCGTCGTTGGCCTTGCAGCAGAAGTAGGCGTGAGTCAGAATGTCCTTCCGATACACCTTGTCGTACAGAGCATGGAAGCGGTAGCCGGGCGATCCCTTCGCTTTTGCGTGTAACGCCGTCTGCAATTTCTGAACACTTGCCGGAGTTGTTAGGCTCACCGCCAATCTCCTTTCCGCTTTGCTTGTTGCGTTGGTTTCCAACTGGGCCCCTTCCCTCCACCGGCATTACCCGGCTTCAACGGTACGATACGGGCCTCTCCGCCACCCCATACGGCCCGGCCCGACTCTCGCGAGTTGCCGGTTGCTGTCTCTCGCCACCACCGCTGGGGCTTCCCGTGTTGTGTCTGATCCCCTGTGCGCACATGCCATCGCCATTACCCCGGCAGGAACAACGAAGCCTGTCTCGCTGGTGCTGCTCCGTTGTCTTCGGCCTTCCCGAAATTCAGGCGGGTCGGCTCCTGCGTCACCCTTTTCGAGGCCTGCTCGGCGTTCACTCACGTTACGGCCTGCACGCTTGCCGAGTCGCCAATGCGACCCTCTACATCGAAGGCTTCGTCGAGTTCGTTACCTCCATCGACGCTCCGATTGCTACCGGGTGGAGCGAACCAGCTCCCGGGCGGGTCT
>CAWFVJ010000004.1:0-168381 GCA_963819175.1 uncultured Acidobacteriota bacterium | reverse complement strand
AAGCGTTTCACCTGGAGATCGGCCGCTACTGGCTCCGCTTCAGGGCTGGCTCTCGAACACGCGCTGATTTTTTTCTCTCTCACTGGGCTGGTGGCTACCTGGGTGTACAGCTTGACGCCTGGGCCGGTGTGGGAGACTGATGGAAGAACAAGAGATGACGATGGAGACGATGGCAGTGGTGGCGGCGTTGGTGCTGCTGTTGCTCATGGTGACGCTGATGATGATCGTGGTGGTGATCATGATGATGGCGATGGACTGGATGTCCTGTTCTGCGCCGCCCGCCTTCTTCAGGCCGGCGCAATCAGCAGTGACGTGGGAGAGCTTTCGCAGCGGCGGCCTCGACCGCAATCTCCGACCACCCCCTGGCCGATAGAAACTCGTGACGTAACCTGTTCCGGCGCGACCGGCCGGCAAGGGCACGATTGGCTTCACGGTTGCAGATTCTGTAGTTCGATTGCGGAGGAACCCGGGATTCCCGACGAGCGTAACTAGCTCGGAGTCTGTTTCAGCCGTTTCCTGCTGTCCCAAACCGCCACCGGTTTACTGCGTGGCTTTCCGCCAGAGATCGATACTCAGTTTCAGGCAGATTTCATCAGCGGTTGCGCGCGATTCACGTTCGGTTGGCAGCTGGTGCAAGGGCTTCCGTGATCACCTGATCGCTCCCCACGGCGTCACCTGCCGACTCGCCCCCGATCTCGCCGGTCGCGACCGGGATTGGTCGACTGACCTGCGCAACAGCCTGGTTCCGGCCTTCTTTGTTGCGCACTCGGCCTTTTTCAGGTGCGCGACAGCCGAATTCTATCCTCCCGTGTGCGCACCCACCTGCGAAGAGACTGCGCAACAGGGTGTTCCCGGGAACACGACGGAGTCGTCTCTGGCAACGCCGCAGCCAACGCGGACAGTTTCCGGACGGCCCGTGATCCAGGAATAATCCGGCAATGAGATTGCCATCGCCCTATCACGTTTCATAAGCCGACTTAGCCCTAAGACTTTTCATTACCAATCCGTCCAGCCTCGTTTCGATTCTTCCGAGTTGCCGACAATTCGGGAGTTGAGCCGAATTGGCAACATCCTGCATGCAGTATGGAATCGACAAGTGCAAGAATTGCGGCACCGCTCAGAGCGAGGCAGACCAGCGTCCCAGCCATGGGGGCCCGAAAAGAAAAAACGCCTGCTCCGGAAGGAGCAGGCGCGTTGCAGGTAGTGCTTGTCGCGTTAGTTGAGCAACTGTATGTCAACCGTGCCGGGTGTAGGCAGATAGTTTGTCGCTGCCGCGACGCTTGGTGTCCAGGTGCCTGTTAGAGAGTCAGACCCGGGTGACATGGGCGTCGTTTGGCCCGCCGCCTGGTCGTACGCCCATGTGCCGGTCAGTACTGTCTTGCAACTCATATCAGAACAGGCTCGAGCATCCAGTTGGCCTTTGACCAGCGCCGTCCCGGCTTTGATCATAGCGGGTGCCGGCACCCACGAGATGGTCGCAACGACTCTTGTTCACCGTTAGCGTTACCGTCGCCCTGAGGGGAGTTCCGTAGTCCGCTCCGTCATCTGGTTTGAAGGTCGCCGACAAAGTGTGACTGCCGGCGCTCAGCACGGTGCCCAACACCGGCGAGTAGGTGAAAGTACCGGACACCGGATTACCGCCAGAATCTGTCAAAACAGCGGCGCTCGCGTTCAACTGCGTACCGCTGAGCGCGGTTCCGTAGTCGATCGGATCCGGTGGCGTCCACGCGATCGCCGGCATTTTCTTGTTCACCGTAATCGCGGTGATGGCGGTTGCCTGCGTGTAGTCCGTCTGGTCTGTCGGCGTGAAGGTAGCGGTGAGCGTATAAGTTCCAGCCGGTAGCACTGTGGTGAAGCCCGTGCTATCTACCGCCGTCGCGCTTCCGCCTTTGGGGGTGGCAGTGAATGAGAATGTGCCGGGAACCGCAGTGGTCGCCCCCGGCATCAAGGTCGGAAACCATCGGGTCCAGTTGCGTACTGCTGAGCGCCGTTCCGTAGTTGATAGCCGTCGGTTTTGCCCAGGTAATGTTCGGCGTAGCTTGATTGACGGTCAGTTGCACAGAGGCGCTGAGTTGACCGCTGGTGAGGTTGCTGAAGTCGGCAGGGACCATCAGGGGTAAAGGCGGCCGTGAGCGTGTAGCTTCCTGCCGGCAGCATGGTGGTGTGGCCCTTGCTATCCACCGGGACCGTGGGGCCGCCGCTGTTGTCTGACCGCAGTATAAGCATTGGCGCCGGACACTCTCTTGCTATTGAACGTGGCTGCGGCATTCAGTTGTGTGCTGGTCAGCTTCGCCCCGTAGGTGATCGCCTTAGGTGTAGCCCACGTTAGGCTCAAAGGGCTTGGATTGACCGTCAGCGGTACCGATGCCCTGACGGTGGTGAAGTCCGTCTTGTCGTTTGGCGTGAAGGTAACCGAAAGCATGTGGCTTCCTTCGGCTAGCACTGCCCCCGCTGCCGGTGAATAAACTAACGTACCGTCCGAGAGGGGTGGTTGTGCCGAGGTTGCTGCAGACAGTCGCGTTGAGCTGCGTACTGTCAAGCGCGGTTCCGTAGTTGATGTCCGCCGGTGCGCTCCAGGTGATCGTCGGCACCGCCTTGTTTACCGTGATCGTAGTGGTGGCGGTCGCCAAGGTGCTCCCGTCCGCTGAGGTGAAGGCAACCGATAGGGTCTGGTTGATTCCCGCAGTCAACACCGTGCCCGCGGCCGGCGAATAGAGGTACGTGCCCTTCACTGGCACGCCCTTGTTAGTGGCTTTGGCACTCAACTGGAGATCGCCCAGCGGCGTCCCGTAAGTGATCGCCGCGGGCTTGGGCCACGTGATCACAATGCTGCTGGCAGCGGTGAATTGCATCGCTGTCGCAGCCAGATAGTTGATGTCGGCATCCCAGTTTGCCGTAAGCGTACACGTGCCTGTACTGCTGGTCATGGTAACAAGGTCCGCGACCAAGGTGCATGGGCCTGTTGGCGTGATGACTGCCGGGGTAATGGCGTTGGTTGTCGCCGAGATGGTGAATTTGGTCTTGTTACCGGCGTCGGCCGGAGCCCCCGTGAAGGTTACGGTCGGCGCCACCCTGACGATGCCGATGCCTTGCCAGATTGATCGTCTGCGGCGAGTTCGGCGCGTTATCGGTCAATACCGCAGAACCCGCGAGACGGCTTCCTGGCGCTTGTGGCGCGAACTGAATTCCGAGCACGCAACTTGCTCCGGGCGCCACCGGAGTTGAAACCAAGCACGTGGTAACGGACGAATCCAGCGCCGCGTTAGTGAGGGCAATCGCGCTGAATACCAGTGGCGCGTTGCCGATATTGCTGACGATCACGTCCTGCGCCGCGCTGCTGGTGCCCGTGTCCTGCGAGTCGAACTGCACAATGCCCTGTGGTCCAACTTTACGAATCAGACTATTATCGCTGTCGGCAATGTACAGACTGCCGTCGGGCCCCAGCGCAATCGTCATTGGCCAGCTCAGTTGCGCCGCAGTTGCCGGACCGCCATCGCCACTATAGTCGCCATTCTGCTCGTTGTACTTGCCCGCTATCGTGGAGATCAGTTTGGTACCGGCATCAACTTTGCGAATTACACTGTTGTCGTTGTCTGCGATGTAAAGATTGCCGGCGGGATCGAATGCCACTCCGCTTGGCCAGGCCAATGCGGCGCCCAGCGCTGGACCGCCATCGCCACTGTAGCCCTCGTTGCCCTTGTTGTTAGGATCGCCCGCAAAGGTGCTGATCAAGCCCGTCGGGCATCCACCTTGCGGATGACGTTGTTATTGGCGTCGGCTATGTAAAGGTTCCCGGCAGCATCCAGCACAACACCGGTGGGATAATCCAGACCTGCCTTGGTAGCAAGGTCATGGTCGCCGCTGTAGTTGCCCCCGGCGTTGTTGCCGCCGGCCACAGTAGAGATAGTGCCATCTACGGCGTCTACCTTGCGGACAACATTATTATTTGCGTCGGCGATGTACAGGTTGCCCGTAGGGTCCAGGGCAAGGCCCCAAGGATAGTTGAGGGCCGCACTTGTCGCCGGTCCGCCATCGCCCTTGTAGTCCCAGCCGTTGTTTCCAGCTACGGTTGTAATGATCTGGGTGTGGGCATCGACCTTGCGTACAACGCTGTTGCCGCTATCGGCAATATACAGATTGCCCGCCGAATCCAGGGCCTGGCCGAGAAGGATAGTTGAAGCTCGCGCCAGTTGCCGGCCCGCCATCGCCCCCGTAATGTCCACTGTTGGCATAGTCGCCGGCGTACGTCGTAATCGTGTTCGTAGCCGAGTCAACCCTGCGAATCACATGGTTGTAAGTTTCAGCGACGTACACATTGCCTGCCGCGTCGAGCGCTACAGCGAAGGGATATTGCAGTTGGGCCAACGCTGCGTTGCCGCCGTCTCCGGAGTAAGCCCCAGCGCCATCGTTGTAACTGCCTGCGAAGGTTGAGATTATGCCCGGCGTTAAAGCCACAATGCCGCCGCTAACCGTAACCGTCGCTGGCGCGGAAGTGCTCGACGCATTGATGGCGTCGCCATTGTAGGTGGCCGCAAGACTGTGCGTGCCGAACCCCAAGGTACTGATCGAGAGTTGCGCCGTCCCGCTCGCCAGGGTAGCTTGCCCAGGCGGAGGCCGCCTTCAAAGAAACCAACCGTTCCGGTGGGCGACACCCCTCCGCTTACCGTCGCAGTCAAAGTGACGCTCTGTCCTGGCGCTATTGAGCCGTTCGAGACCGCAAGAGAAGTGCTGGTAGCCGCTTTGGGTTCCCGTCGGCGTCACACCCTCGCTGGCGGTCGCGAATATCAGATTCGCGCTGCTAGCCGTATAGGTATAGCTGCCCACTGCCAGAGCGGCGGCGGAGAGATCAAACGAAACAATTCCATTTACCGCACTCTTGGGTCCGTAGCTTTGGTTGTATCCGTTAGGCCCGGTGACGGCAAGTGTGACGCTCGCGCTCGACGCGGTCGCGACGTTTCCATACGCATCCTTCACCGCAATACTGACGCTTCCGGCGTTGCCGCCCCGTCGCCAATATCACAGGCGGGGCAACGGTGAACACCAGCTGAGTCGGCGGCGCGATTGCAGTGCCGGAGATCCCGATCGTCTGCGGGGAGTTCGGCGCGTTGTCGGTCAATACCACCGACCCCGCCGAGCGGGCTTCCTGGCGCTTGTGGCGCGAACTGAATTCCCAGCACGCAACTTGCTCCGGGCGCCACCGGAGTTGAAACCAAGCACGTGGTCGAGGAATCCAACGCGGCGTTAGTCAGGGCAATCGCGCTGAAGGCCAGCGGTACATTGCCGCGGTTCTCAATCGCGACCGTCTGCGTGGTACTGGTTTGACCCATCATGGTCGAGGCGAACGTCAAGCTGGCAGGAGCGGAAAAATCAATCTTCCGTATCTTTCTTGCACCCCCGTCGGAAATTAAGAGGTTCCCCGCCTTATCGACGGCCAGCCCCGTAGGCCCGTAAAGCTGCGCCGCCAGCGGAGAACCGCCATCGCCGCTATCCCCTCGCGTTCCGATACCCGCCACAGTTGTAATAATCTGGTTGGGCGAGATTCTCCTGATCCGGTACATATCGGACATGTAGAGATTTCCACCAGCGTCGAAAGCCAGCGCGGACGGGCCATACAATAATGCGTTGGTAGCCAGCCCGCCATCCCCGCCGAAGCCCATGTTGCCGAGGCTGCCTGCAATTGTCGAGATAGTGCCACCCGGCGTAATTTTTGGATCGCGGCACAACCGCCGCCGATATACAGGTTTCCTGCTGTGTCTACAGCCAATCCATTTGGTGAGCTGAGATGCGCGTCCACCGCTGGACCATTGTCCCCGTCGCAATTGCCGAATGGCGCGCCGGCTATCGTGGTAACGGTCCCATCGGGAGTGATCTTTCTTATCTCATTACCGTCAGTAACGTAGAGTTCGCCACTCTTCCCTAGCACCACCGCGAAGGGGTTTTCGAAGGCCGCATTGGTACCTTGGCCGTCAACAAAGCCAAAGTTATCCGGGCTGCCCGCAACCAGATAATCCCATCCGTTTTGCACCTTGCGGACAACATGGTCATTCCTGTCGGCAAAGTACAGTGTCCCGTCGCCGCCGAGCGTTACGCCACTGGGCCCCATAAATCTTGCCATCAGCGCCGGACATCCATCGCCCTGGATGTCCACCCCCGTCGGGCAGGGACTCCACGGAAGATGTTCTCCGCCACCCGCTAGCGTTGTCGGGTTCCGCCCGGCGTGAACGCGCGAATGCGCAGGCTGTTGGTGGCATTATCGGCAAAATAGATCAGTCCGGACGCATCTACCGCCAAACCTATCGGTCCGATTTGGGCGCTAGTTGCCGGAGTTCCATCTGCTGTGAAGTTATTTCCTCCAGTTCCCGCAATGGTGGTGATGATTCCGGGAGTAAAGGCAACGATAGCTGCCTGCCCCGATCCGGAGGCGGCCACCGACTGCAGAGAGTTTGAAGCATTATCAAAAAGCAACAACTCGCCCGGCCGCGATCCCGCAGCTGTCGGCGCGAAGCGGACATTCACCGAGCAGGCGTCGCCTGGGTTGTAAGTTAGTCCCAGTCATACACGTTCCGCCATCGTGAGGTCGCGAAGTCCAGCTTCGCCGCGCCTTGGGTTACCGCGGAAATGTCGCCCAGTGCAAAGTCGTAGCATTAAACGTGAACCACAATGTTTTCGTTGCCGTCTGGCCCACTGCTAGCGAGCCGAAATCCCTGCTGGCTTTTTATACCCCACGATGCGGTTGTTATAGGTGTCGGCAATGTAGAGGTTTCCCGTTGTATCCACAAAGACGCTCTGCGGGCTGTTCAGCCCACTAAATAGGAAGTGCGCTGATTCCGCTGGCTGAAATCTTGTATACGTTGTTGTCACCCAGCGTTGTGGCATACAGGTTTCCCGCACTATCGACGGCAACGCTCAGGTAGCGGCCAGAAGTCGAGGCCACTTGCGTGAACGTGTTGGTGCCGGCCGCAAGTTCCCAAATCCCATTCCCCAGTTGCGGAGTACACGTTCCCCGCTGCATCCACCGCCACGGCTATACGTGCTGATGGTGTTGCCGACGTGCGGGCACCCCCAGGAGTAAATCCCGCTACACAAGCCTGAGCCTGGCACTTTCAGCACGAAGTAATCGTTGCTGTCCGCGATGTAGACATTTCCCGACGTGTCTGCCGCCAAACCGTAGGGCATGGCTAGATTGTTGGCGATCGTCGTTGGCGCCCCGCCACCGGCTGGAACTCTCATCACCAGATCGTTGCTGAAGTCCGTGAGGGAGCGGTCTTTAGACATTGTCCCGCCTGGTCAACCGCTATGCCGACTGGGTAGCCCGCTACAGTGGCGAGCGTGGTCTGAACGCCGGTACCGGCGGCTATCTTCACCACGCTGCCACCAGGGCTATGCTGCTCTGGTTCGCAACGTAGACGTTCCCGGCCGATCCGCTGTCACCGCCCAAGGATGGTATAAGCCAGTCGTCGGGATAACACTCTGTGCTCCGCTGAAAACTACGGGCGGACCAGGTACAGTTGACGGTTACCGTCAACGAAGTAGCGGTGGAGGCCGGCGAAGTTGGCATCGCCCCCGTACGCCGCCCCAATTGTAGTGCGTGCCAGACAGCGAAGATTCGAAACCCCCAGTTGGGCCACGCCGCCGCCGTTCAGCGGAGCGGTTCCGAGAGTGTTCGTGCCGTCGGTGAAGGTAGCGACCCCGGTGCAGCCAGGCAGGGAATCGCGGCGGTAAACGTAATCGAATCGCCCGATACCACAATGCTGGTTGCGGAGGCGCCCAGCGACGCATAAGTTGGCGTCAGGGCGGCGAACTTGGCCGTCAGACTCAGGCTCGCCGTGACACTGCCTATTATGAGCGGGTTGCTGCGCTGTAGGGCGCGCCGGTGTGTGTCGGTCCAATTTACGAAGTGGTAGTTGGCGTTAGGAACCGCGCTACCTGGGTCGTGCTCTGCCGTAAGCAACCGTCTGACTGGTAGAGGAGACCGCTCGGTGAAGACAAAATCCATCCGGAATCTCCAGCGTGCCGTTCGGGCCGGCGGTAAAGTTTACATACGGATTGCTTACCGCCTCGGTGGAGGTGGCTGAGGTGAGATTGAAGCTGGCTGCTGTATAGGTATAAGTGCCCGATACAGTCAAGAAGGCAGAGCTCAAGTCGAAGCTTACAGCACCAGCGGTAGCATTTTGGGAATATGTTTGTGAATAACCATTCGTCCCGGTTACCGTGAGTGTGATTCCTGCGGTAGAGGTGGTTACTACGTTGCCGTCCGAATCTTCAATGGCGACCGATACCGTACCGGCATTGCGGCCCAACTGCACTGTGCTTGGCGGTGGAGTCGTAAACGCGACCATTGACGCGGGTTTGTTCACCACCTCGCTTGCTATAGCTGGGGTTAGGCCCACACTGGTCGCCGTGTAGGTATAGGTGCCAGCGGTGGTCAGTTTCATAGTATTCCCGAAAGAGAACGAGGCTGATCCCTGAACGGGGATTGTAGCGTACCTTTGCGAATATCCGCCCGGTCCGGTGACGGTGACGGTCACTGCAGGTGGAGAAACCAAGAACCCAAAGTTGTCTCTGACGCCGACTACCACGGTACCGGCACTGTGATCGGTAATCAGAGTAGCGGGCGGTGGAGTGTCGAACGACAACTGAGTAGCCGTCTGCGTTATCGCGCCGTACAGCGATATCTTCTGTGGCGAGTCCCAAGCGTTGTCCACCAGATCCATCTCACCGCTGACACTCGGGGTGGTCGGGGCGAACGCTAAGCCGAGTATGCAACTTTTTCCTGGAGCTAAGGCACTGCCGTCGACGGGGCAAGTGGTGGCTGCCGAATCCAGAGCCGAGTTCGTTTTTGGATTTACGCTGGTGAAAATCAAAGAGTTGTTTCCGTTGTTCTCCACCGCAACGGTCTGTGTGGCGCTAACGCTCTGGATCGGGGTCGAAGATGTCCAAGTCAAAGATGCAGACCCTCGATCAACCCACTTTACTGCGTCGTATTCTTGGGAGACCAGTCCGTAGAGCAATCAACTTCAGTGACATGGCCTGCCAGATACAGGTCTGCGATGGTGCTCAGCGCAACGCCTTTGCTGGCGAACGTGAAAGACGACTTGCCACAAGTGGCCGTGTCAATATCGTTGAGCAGCGTCGTCTTGGTTCCATCCGGCGCTATCTTCACCAGTTCGTTAACGAGGGGGCCGGTGCTGGCCAGCTTATCCGATACGTGCGTTACGTAGACATTCCCCCCGCCATCAACCTTGATGCCACTGGGATAGATCCAAGTCAAGCATGGGAGACCCGTGGTTACAATCGAAGGGCATTGATTGGGATCGAAGGTGACTGTAGGAGGCAGGTTTTCGATGATTGTCGGCAAGCTAATGCCGTCGGCGGGTATCTTTATTACGCGGGGATCATCCGCGCCCTCAACCTTCACGAACTCAACATCTGCGGCTCCAAGAATCGTGTTTCCCAGATCCGCGACGTAAATGTTATTCGCTTGATCCACGGCTATGGAAACGGGATTGGTGGCAAAGGGTGACGGCACCGGTGCTCCTGTCCCCGTTTGGCACCTTCCACAAGCCGTTGTCTCTATAAACGGGGTCGGCGTTTCCAAAGAGAGTTATGTTAGGGTCAACGTGGCCGGTATTCCCAATGTATACGTTTCCAGCTCCATCCACCGCGACGGAAACGATTTCCCTCAGGTGACCCACGCCATCCCAATTGCCTTGGCTCCAGGTGTCTATTGAGGGCAACCGGGAAGAGTTTCGGGCAACCTCTGTGGCAGCCTTGCTGACGGAACCATAGGAGTCCATATCAGCGGCGCCCCCGGCGGCATCTTCCAACGTGGGCATAGGCGGACCAGTACCTGTTGTCCGAGTCCATGCTGGGCCAGTTTTCAGCAATGTAGAGGTTCCCTGCTCCGTCCACCGCAAGGCCAGTGGGACCGTGGACACAAGCAACAGCGGAGGGACTGAGGGTAGCGGAATGTATCCCCTTACTGGCGTCCATGGGATACTTCCACACTGTGCCGGTAGGGCCGAGTTGGGGATCCTGCACACGCCCTCCCACGTGTTTTGGGCGAATGCGTCCGCCACGAAGAGGTTCCCCAGTCCGTCGCCTACGGCACTGACCGGCGAGAACCTAATGGGTCCCCCCGCGGATTGAGAAGGCGCCGGCACCCACCCCGAGTGGGTGGCTGGTGTCGATGTCGAGGTCAGCGGCGGTCCGCCGCCATTGCCCTGAAGATAGGCAGTGGCAAATACGTTGCCGCCACTATCCTTTAAAACTAACGCGCCCATGCGCAGGCCCGGATACTGAGGCTGAAGGTCACCTGGACGGAACAATTCCAGCCGGAAGATGTGCCTGCGGTACAAGGAGCTCCGGACTCGGCGGACACGCCTCCCTGGTCAGCGCGGGTGAAATCCATGCCCGTCGCGCCCTGCGTGACAACCGAAGGCGTAGCCATATCGACGCTGCTTCCGCCGCAGACGAGCGGTATCTGAATAAAGGTGACCGTGAGCGTCGTAGTTCCGGATTGACCCACAGCAACAGTGCCAAAATCTTGCGCCCCACTGGTTACCCATACGCACGGCGCTCCCTGTGCAGAAACGCTTGCGGCAAAACCCAGCAGCAGAGTGCAGACAAGGGCTCGAATCGTTCTCTGAGCATGGTTATTCTCCTTTTGCCAACACTCTGAATTTGGGAATTTCCACTACGGGACAAAAATGCCGGTGAACTAATAGCGCAAGCGACAACTGCCAGATCAGTAAATCGTCCACCGGCGAGTCGGCAAATCCTGCGACGGCTCACGCCATGCGACATTGCGACCTCTGCGGCGCCATTCGGCGCGGATCAACATGTACAACGGGGCCTGACTGAAGGGGGTAAAGGTGCCCAAGGTCGGCAACGTCTGGAGGGCACATCGTGCCGCGAGGGCGGGAGCAGCGCTTCTTGCTGCGGTGTTCGGCCCGTGGTTATGTAGGCGTTTTGCCTGCAAGATTTTCAGCTATTCACACTTGAGATTCAATACCACGCCTGCACCACAAAGGAAAGCAAAGTTCAGCGATAAGAAAGTCTGTGCCCGTTGTCTGAGTTAGGCGGCCCGCAAGCAGCAGTCGGAGGTGAAGGTCTTGTACTCCCGGCAGCGCAGATCAAGTTGTAGCAGGACAGAGAGATCGAGGATCTGCGCCGATTGATTGCGCGGGATCTTGCGGATGCAGGCGTGACAGGCGTATCGGCCGATCGCCGTTTCGCGACTGCCTACAACGCAGTCCTGCAAATCTCGAAGATGGCAATCGCTTGTGCCGGCTATCGTGTCTCCAGCGGATTGGGCAATCATCAAAGCACGTGAGGCGACAACGATCGCAATTCCGGCGTCCAGGCCATACGCTGATTATTTCGATACCTGTCGCCGTAAGCGGAATCGGATCGACTACGGACACGCTGACGTAGCAACCGACTCCGAAGCGGAAGAACTGGTGGAGAGAGCCCACGAGTTTTACCGGCTCGTCGAAACTGGATCGGTAAGACTCATCCGAGCCTCAAACGCAGGGACTCGTAGAATGCGAATTTTGCCAGGCTGCTGTTTTCCGCGCACTATCGAATGATTGGTGGGGTATGGCTGTTGCTACCTGATTGTCGTGCATCATGGGCGCAACCCGGTGCAGAACAGGCTGTGTCCGTGTGGAAACTTTGTGGAAACTTCCCGGCAAGCCCTGCAACTCTTGCAACTATCGACATCGTAGAATCTGTAACTTACATTCCGATGACCCCGGATAGTTCGATCCCGACCAGGTCCACCAAATTAATTCTAAAGCAATTAATGCCGTTTTCAGACCCGCGAAGATCGACCCCTTCAACCCTACTTTCAACCCGATGTTCATTGGACAGCCGTCTAATCGGGTAGTGCCTCGCTTTCGGGCGTCTGAGCGGAATTGACCATCTCTGGAATTAACCGCGGCTTTTACCGAAACGGAAAGATGAATTGCGGTCGTTCGCGTCTGGAGTTCATGCCGCCCCAGTCGCTCCGTTATCAATCGGCCACATCCACCCGAAAACAGATCAACGATACACATACAACTCTATTTACCACTCATAGCGAGCCGCCCGCCGGGAACTCTCTTTTCTCAGGGTTGTCGGATTTTTCTTAGCACACCTGAGCCGTATTGACCAGACTCTAGAGCGCAAGCAATAGATAGTGATGTTAACGGGATTGCAGAGATGTGAATCTCGCGTTAAGCCGCGGCCCTTTCGGCGTGCGAGATGATTACTTCTGAGCTGTCGCCTTACGTTGGTGCAAGGATTTCCCATGGATCTACAACAACTGATGAATCCCATCCTGATTACGATTGCCGTCGTGGTGACTCTGGTTATCACGGCGCTTTTTGTTTGGCTGTACCTGCGGAAACGCAGAAATGCCACGGCTGAACTGCGAAAGCGGTTTGGCCCGGAGTACGAGCGGGCAGTGCAAACGCATGGTTCCGCACGCCTGGCGGAAACGAAACTGGCGGATCGCGAGACGCGAGTTGAAAAACTGAAGATTCGCGATCTTGATCCGACCGAACGTGAACGCTTTGTGGGCCAGTGGCAAGTGGTGCAATCACGCTTTGTCGATTTTCCGAAAGGGTGCAGTGACAGAAGCTGATGAGCTGGTGTCTTCGCTAATGCTGGCGCGCGGGTATCCCGTGGCCGATTTTGATCAGCGCGCAGCCGACATCTCTGTCGACCATCCGCTGGTAGTCAATAACTATGGTCCGCGCACGTAATCGCACTGCGACTTGGCAGAAATGAAGCAAGCACCGAAGATCTAAGGACGGCGATGATCCACTATCGCTCTCTTTTTGAGGATCTGGTGCAGGTACGCGTGTCTGGTGACAAAAGAGAAGTGGCATAACGCGAAGGCTGTCCAGCGACAGATGGCTAGTTGGACGTGCCATGAAACAGAAATGCCCATGGCGGTGTGCGAACACAAACTTCTCGACTCGCATGTACTGTTCAAAGCCGGTCCAGTATGGCTCACTGATCAAAGCGCGAGTGCAACGAATTGGCGCTGGCTTTTGGCGTTCTTCTCGGCAGCTTGGAGGGGGTAATGCCACGCGAGTCCGTGCGTAAGGGGGCTTTCGAGTCTTCACATTTCGCGGGTATATGTCAGCGGGGTAATCGGGCATTTCCGAGAAAACTTTCTAAAGGTACCGGGAATTTTAGGAGCAGGATGCCCCGCCGACATGGAAAAGTCTCGATGGAATGCACAAGACGCAAATCGAATTCTGAGCGGCAGCCATCTCAGATTTTACTTTCCGAGCTGCCGTCACTCAGAGAACCCCATGGCCTGCAATTGCCTGAGCTTGCTGTCAACCTGCTTCTTTAAAGTAGCTGCCTCTTCGTATTTCTGACTATCTCCATCACGCCAACGGCGCTTGCCTTCATCGTATGATTTGGCGAATGCGTCGGCGAGGACGATTCGAACCGATACATTCTGGTTCAGCGCAATTGGGCGTGTAACGGGTTCACAACGCCGAAGAGCAAAAAATCTAGGCGCGTGGACCTTTCGCGCCAATTGCGGAAAGTGCTGCTTCAGGTTCGGGAGGAACGCCTATTGCGGGCTTTTATGGAATGCGATACCAGCATCGCCGACGATCTGGTATTCCCCTGTAGTACATGGGACGAAAACGAGAAAGTGTGGCTGCATGGGAGCGGAACCGACCCACTGAAGCCCGACAACATTGCCGTGCGGTACATGCAACCCGCCTTGGACAAGGCTGGCCTACGACACTTCCGGTTCCACGATTAACGGCACACGTTCGGAAGCCTTCTAATCCAGGACGGTGCGTCTCTGGCCTATGTGAAGGACCAGATGGGCCACAGCTCGATTCAGATCACCGTGGATACCTACGGGCACCTGATTCCAGGAGCAGATATTTCATGGGTGGACCGGCTAGACACGAAAACAAGTCCGCAACCAACCGCAACCCAGGCGCAACCAGAAGATGTAGAGCTAAGGGAGGAGTCGACGGAAGTTATTGATTCTAATTGGCTGCCCCCCAGGGATTCGAACCCCGATATGCTGATCCAGAGTCAGCTGTCCTGCCGTTGAACGAGGGGGCAAGCGAGAGAACTGCGCCGTCGATGAAAATCAGGCGCTGGATAAGACTTTTCAATCATAAATGCGGCGGCAGAGTGCGTCAACCGCGCAACAACGCAATCACGCTCGCTGTTGCCTTTCTCGTGCCTTTGTAGCGCGCTGAATACGCGTCCCTTCGAATAAGAACCTATTCAACCAGTTTTACACCTGCATCGCGCCGCTCAGCGGTGGAGGCCAAGTTAGTTTTTCGTGACGCGCGAGGATCTCGTCGATCTTCCGGGCTATCTCATCTGGAAACGGCGCTGTCTTGCGCACCCGGAGGTCGGCGAATGCGTTCATGCACTCAAAGATGGCTGACAGCTTGCCTTGCGTTACGTTCACCATGAACATCAGGTAGTGCAGGCGCTTAGCCGAGCGCGCAACAAATCTCATATAAACGGCAACATCTTCGCCCGGATTTACCTCGCTTAGAAAGTGCATATGATGTTCCAGGTCGAAGGTGCCGGTCCGATGCCGGCTGTGGTATTCGCGGGTCAGTCCGATTTGGTCGTGCAGAGCGTCTCCCGCATCGTCAAAGATTGCGAAGTACCAGCGCATATTCATGTGTCCGTTTTCATCGCGGTATGATTCGGGCACCGTCATTTTCAGACAGGCGGGACTCAGCGTTAAAATCTCTTGCGGAGAAATCGAGGGCGGTTTCATAACCACACCATCCTACATGCCGCCCGCACTGGTGCAAATTCTCCCCAACGCGCGCAACCGCAGCGCATGTCGGGGACATAGCGTTTTTCCGCAGCCCGCGAATCCCGGTAAAGGTGACATGATGAACGACGCTGAACCTCCCGAGGTCTTGAACAACACGAGCGCCCATCGATTCGAGTTTCATTCGGGCGAATCAATGGCGCGGCTCGATTACCGTCTCAAAAACCGTACGATGGTGCTTGTGCACACGGAAGTGCCGCCGGAGTTTGCAGGCCGTGGGGTGGGAGCACAACTGGTCAAAGCAGCCCTGGAGTATGCCCGCGAGTCGGGCCTCACGGTCGTTCCACTCTGCTCCTATGCTGCCGCGTATATTCGCCGGAACCAGCAATACCAGGCGCTGGTCGAGCCCTCCGGCGGAACGCACTGAGAGGCATCCATGGACGAACTCGGACGTTCGATTGCCGAAGCCATCATCGGTATCGACACACTTTGGGGCGGCGATGTCATGTGCTCCTCCGGAGCCGGGCGATTTATCGCCGACTCGTGGTTCGCCGATGAGCCGCTGCCGCATGCTTACACTGCTTCCGCCGCCGCGCGATTGCGGGAGACGGGCGGCGTCTGCGGTCCGCGGGTCGATCGCGAAGCCGTTGACAGTTATCTGCGCCAAGTTGACATTCCGACGGCCATTGCCGGCGTACGCACCTCCACATCCGCGCCTGAGCGCGACCTCTTTCTCGGGGGGCTCGCCGTTTGCCTGCAAACCATGTGGGATCTGGCAATGGAGATGCTTGGCAAAGGCGATCCTGTGCCCTATGAGCGCTGCGTCGAGGCCTCGACCGGAAGACCGCCCCAGTCTTCGCAGCCGGAGAGTAAGCGTGCACGTCTGGCCGAGCTGCTCGGCAAGGCCGGTCACTCCACCGCCGGGGCTGATGGCTTGCTGAAGGCCGTCGACGCCTGGCGTCGAGAGCGAGTGATCCCCATGGCGTCCGTTCGCGCCCTGGGGGCCGCCGTCATCTCTCACTTCGACAGCTTGACCGTTGCCAATCTGCTGCCGTACCTGCCTGCGGAGCTGGCGCACGTTCCTCGGGCCAACATCGAATTCCTGCCGATAAAGGACGCCTGGTTTTCCGGTTCGATGAACTATGTCGGGCGGGCCCGCAACCCGGATGGCAGCCCAAAGTACGAAGCCAGCTACGAGATCAATGCTTCCCTTCAAATCTCCGTGCCGGAGTTCGAGCAGCTGATCAGTCACGAAGTCGTGCCTGGGCACGTGACCACCTTCGCCTATCTGCAAAATCTGTACGTGCGCGGATTGGCGGGCTTCGAGGCAACCGTCCTGACCATGAATACGCGCGCCGCCACCCTCTTCGAGGGCTTGGCCAACAACGCCATCCTGATCGCGCACGGCGTAACCGAAATCGAACAGTTGCCCGATGAAGATTTGCAGATCGGGGTGCTTCTCGCCCTGCTTCAGGACGACGCCAAGAATCAGTCGTCGTTTCTGACCTGGGGCGAAGGCCGGAAGAAAGAAGAGGTAGCAACGATTTTGCGCCGCGATTTTCTGGTCAGCGAAGAGCGTGCCGATAAGCTCTCGGGTGCCTGGGGACGGCATCCCCTGCTCGGACGCATGTACCTGCCGGCGTACCGCTCCGGCACTGAAAGGGTGGCCGAATTGCGGCGAAAGTATCCTCCCGAGCGCGTCCTTCCGGCGATCTACGGCTGCTTGGGGCTGGTCGATATCGTAACCGTCGAACAGGTGTTGAGCAGCAGGCGTTGAGCGCGCCACGCAGTCGGGCAGCATCTCTGGTACTGCTTTAGAATAGCTGGCGATGAAACGCTTCGCGCCGCGCGCAGTTATCGTTCTGCTGCTTCTGTCGCTGGCCGCCGTCGGTCAGCAGGCGGCGCCGCACCCTTTACGTTTTGAAGTCACAATTTCGCGCGCGCTGGGAACTGCTCCTGTCTCGGGACGATTGCTCGTATTGCTCAGCAAACGTGAGCCTCAGTGGAGCTTTCTTACACCTGGATTCGGCGCCACAGCCCGCAAAACCTGGATTGCGGCGCGTGAGATCGATGGCGTGTTGCCTGGGCAGACCGTAACGGTCGATGCCGACGAATTAGCGTTTCCGGCTCCGCTCTCCACCGCGCCACCGGGCGAATACTACGCCATGGCAATGTTGGACGTCGATCATAATGCCGCCTATCGGTTCTTCACCGCTGGCGATCTCCGGATGAAGGCCGTCGCGCTCGGGCCTTTCAATCCAGCTAAAGCCGGCAGCGTGCGGCTCACGCTGGACGAACGTGTGCCGCAGCAAAAGACGGTCGCGCTTCCGCCGGGAATGGAGTGGGTCGACTTCACCAGTCCCCTGCTCTCCGGCTTCTATGGACGCCCGATTCACATGCGTGCCGTCGTCGTGCTGCCGCCAAGCTATACCGACAAATCCCGCCGCTTTCCAACCGTGTATCTCATCCCCGGCTTTGGTTCGACGGCAGACGATCTCCCCAGCTCCTTCGGCGACGAACTCCTGAACGAAATGTCCGACCGGCGCACGCCGGAGATGATCTACGTGCTGCTTGACGAATCTCTGCCCACGGGCACTCACGAGTTCGCCGACTCGGTCAACAATGGACCTTGGGGAACTGCCCTGGTGAGCGAACTGATTCCCTGGCTGGAGGCGAAGTATCGCATGGAGGCCAAGCCTGAAGGGCGCTTTGTTACCGGACATTCATCGGGAGGCTGGGCCGCGCTGTGGCTGCAAATCACGCATCCGGACTTTTTCGGCGGCACCTGGGCCACTTCGCCCGACCCGGTTGACTTCCGCAACTTCACCGGACCCGACATCGCAGGCGCAAAGCCCGGAAGCAACATGTACCTGAAGCCCGATGGCTCGCCGTGGATGCTCGTCCGGATGCATGGCAAAGATGTCGAGTCGTTTCGCGACTACGCCCAACAGGAGCGTGTGCTCGGAGACTACGGCGGCCAGATGTCCTCTTTTGAATGGGTCTTCAGCCCGCGCGGCGGTGACGGCAGGCCGTTGCAGTTGTTCGATCGCGTTACCGGCGAAATCGATCCCACGGTCGCGCGTGCATGGGAGAAGTACGACATATCCCGCATTCTGCGCGAGCACTGGGCGACGCTCGGCCCGAAGCTGAAAGGCAAGATCCATATCGTTGTCGGAACGGCCGATAGCTTCCACTTGGAGGCATCCGTGGGCCTGCTCGAACAACAACTGAAGAGCCTTGGGGCGGATGCGGCGATCACCTATCTCCCCGGCCGCAACCACTTCGACCTCTACGAGGGCGGCTTGTCGATCCGCATCGCGAAAGAGATGTACGCTGTCTCGCAAGTCCAGCGCCACGAGTAACCCCTAAGGGCAAATCCCGGCTCTTTCTCTGATTGACACTCGATGATGCTGCTGGAACAATCCTAGAATACTGATAAACGAAGGAGTTATCCCATGTTAGGAGAGGAAACAGCGTCGGAACAGGCCGCGAAAAACGACACCATGTGGCGCAACGTGCTGATCGGAGTTGCCGCTATCTATGTGGTTGTATCGCTTTTCCTGCTGTTTAACCTGCGCAGCCGTGTGCAAGGCTTGGAGCAGAAGCAGCAAACGATCGAGGCCTCCAACAAGGAACTCCGCGACAAATTGCACATGACAAGCAAGACGATGTCGGAGTCTGTGCAAGCTCTTGGCTCTAAGGTCGGCATGACGCAGGAGGATATCGAGCGCCGCACCGCGGAACTGCACCGGCAACAGCAGCAGGCTGAGGCCAAGCTGACGGCGGAGCAGAGAAAAACCCAGCAACAGGTTTCGCAGGTTTCCGGTGATGTGACCGGCGTAAGGACCGATCTGGGAGGCGCCAAACAGGATATCGCCAGCACGCGCTCCGATCTTGATGCAACCAAGGCCAAGTTGGAAAAGGCTATCGGCGACCTAGGGGTCCAGAGCGGCCTCGTCGCCCGCAACCACGGCGAACTCGAACTGCTCAAGCACAAGGGTGATCGCAACTACTTCGAGTTCACGCTGCGCAAAAGCCAGCGCCAGCCGGTTTCAACCATCAGCATGCAACTGAAGAAGACAGACCCAAAGAAGTCGAAATTTACGCTCAACGTCATCGCCGATGACCGCATTATCGAGAAGAAGGACCGCACCGCCAACGAACCACTTCAGTTCTACACCGGTCGCGATCGCAGCCTTTGCGAGGTTGTCATCTTCAAGGTCGACAAGGATTCGGTGAGCGGCTACCTGAGCGCGCCAAAGACAATTCAGCCCCACGGCAACTGATTTGCGAGACGTAGCAGGCTGCTGACGAACTGTTCTCCAAAGATGTCATTCTGAGCGAAGCGAAGTTGAGGCGATGAGGCGGCGTATGAGCCGCCTGCCGAAATCCTGAGCGAAGCGAAGGAACTCGAAAGCTCTGGGCAGCACGGATTGGGCCAGTTTTCATGGGATGTTTCGCTACGCTCAACATGACACTCCGGGGAAGTTGGTTATGGCAAGTATTTCCGGGACACTACACTACATCCCGGAAACTGCTTCAGCGGGCGCTTGCTGCCAGGCGAGCACCCGGGCTTGTCCAGCGCTCCACCACTTCCCAGTAGACAAGTTTTTGCCATTCCTGCAGCGTTGTCTTGATCCATTCCCGATTGTTCCAGTAATCCTGCCGGAACTCGGCTTCATCGTGCGCCGCTGTGACCGACCACTCGTATTGCGGTAGTCTTCGCTGGAAAACCGAGAGCGCCCGCCGGGTATGAAAGTCGGAAGTCACGATCAACACACGGCGCGGATGCAGCGGCAAGAGGCATCGCGCCACCTCTGACGACTCCGCGACCGTTGATCTCGCCGTAAGGGGGCAGACGTGAATGCGGGCGGCCTCCTCCGGTGGCAGCGTTTGCAGATAGGCTTGGGCAATCTGCGTCAGCGTTCTGCCGAATACCGGGCTGCGGTCGTCGGCATCGAGAACGAGTTCGTGGACAACCCCCGTCTTCAGCACTTGCAGGCCACGGTTCAAGCGGCTATCGCCCCAATCGCCCGCAAGCACCACAGCGGCATCGGAGGGCAACGGGCGATCAACCACCAGGTAGCTGCCCGCATGAGGAAGCGCAAGCGCAAGAGCGAGGATAATAACTGGCAGGATACGCGCCATAAAGGTTGACAAACATCTTAGCGCACCGCTGCCGGTACATCGCCTCCCGTCACCTCTTTAGTTACCTTGAAAGGCAAATAAAGCCTATTTTTTCACGCAAACGTTGATACATTGATTGCAGCGTAAATGATGCGACAAGAATCCATCAGAGCGGGTCGGCGAGAACCAAGGTTTCCCTTGCAGATGCCTATCATGGTGTTTGGCTACGACCGCTCGGGACGCGCCTTCATGGAGCAGGCCCAGACGCTGGATATCTCCATTGCAGGCGCCCGGCTCACAGGTCTCAGCTCGGAAGTCACCCCGGGATTCATTCTGGCCGTGCAGCAAGGCGACCGGCGCACGCGCTTTCAGGTCTTGTGGGTGGGCGGGCCAGATACCGACCTCGGAGGGCAGATCGGACTGCGCTGCGTCGAGGTGGGCGGACACACTCGCAAACGCATTCTGTGCATCGAGGCCTACCCGTCAGAGCAGGCCTTGGAGCGCTCTCACCTTGAGACCGCCGGTTACGAACTCGTGTGCCACACAGACTGGCACCAGGGGATGGCAGTCTTCCAGGAGTCGGCCTTCGACCTGCTTATCGTGGATGTTCAATCAGGAGACAACGAGCCGGAGGATTTCATCAGCTTCGTGCGCCAGAATTCGCCTCGTACACGGATCATGCTGCTCAGCAATAACCCAGGGCGGATTCCTGAAACTCTGCTCAACCAGGCAGACGGATTCATAAACAAATCCAATTCCCGGCACGAGTTGCTAACCATGGTGGAGGAAATGATTGGCGCGGCCAATCAGTTTCGATGGCCACTGGCAAGACTGGCGGCACGCTACACTTTTGACGCGCCGCTTTCGATATTGCTTCGTCGCTCCGGCCTTTCCATCAACATGCAAGGCAGAATTACGGATATCAGCGAGCTCGGATTGGGTGCGGAGTTGGCTGAGAATCTCGTACCCGGAGAACTTGTCAGACTGAGTTTTCGCATGCCCGGCGATGAATTTGACTTGACGTCCCTGGCCACCGTTCGCCGGCGATCAGGTTCGCACTACGGTTTTGAGTTCGTCAGCGTAGAACCTGCCCGTCTGGAGGAACTCCGCCTCGCCTGCCAGAAGCTGCCCCGCATTAGCCTCCCCCAGCCAGTTTAACTCTGCTCCTCGGCAGGGCTTCAGTCGCAACCGGCCTTCAACACCTGAGACGCAATGTGCTAGATTCGTTTTTAGCACCCGTGCGGCGCTCCGCGCTTGCGCCTAAGCGAAATCAACCCATGCGACTCATCGTCCGATCTTCTCTTATCCACGCAGCAGGAGTGTTCACCCTCAAGAATGTTCGTAAGGGAACCAAAATCCTGGAGTACACAGGCGAGCGCATGGCGCACGAGGCCGCCGATGAGTTTTACAAGCACCGCCCCTACACCTACCTGTTCGGATTCGGTGACGGTTCCGAGGTTATCGATGGCTATGGAATGGCCATGTACGTGAATCACTGCTGCGATGCGAACTGCGAGACCGAGGAAGATGAGGAAGGGCGCGTCTGGATTTCCGCGATGCGCGACATCGACGCCGGCGAAGAGCTGACTTACGACTATTTTCTATATGACGGAGAAGGCGATGCGCCCTGCACCTGCGGCACTCCAAATTGTCGCGGAACGATGTATTCAAAAAAGGAAATGCGCAAACATCAAAGAGCTGCAAGTTTGAAGAAAACGTCGCGGAAGAAATCGCGGTCCCGCCCTCCGCGCCGAAATACCTAGCCTGGATTATTCAGTGCGCCGTGCAAAGGTGCTGATCCACAGCGGGAGTTAGACCCGCCCGGGAGCTGGTTCGCTCCACCCGGTAGCAATCGGAGCGTCGATGGAGGTAACGAACTCGACGAAGCCTTCGATGTAGAGGGTCGCATTGGCGACTCGGCAAGCGTGCAGGCCGTAACGTGAGTGAACGCCGAGCAGGCCTCGAAAAGGGTGACGCAGGAGCCGACCCGCCTGAATTTCGGGGAAGGCCGAAGACAACGGAGCAGCACGAGCGAGACAGGCTTCGTTGTTCCTGCCGGGGTAATGGCGATGGCATGTGCGCACAGGGGATCAGACACAACACGGGAAGCCCCAGCGGTGGTGGCGAGAGACACCAACCGGCAACTCGCGAGAGTCGGGCCGGGCCGTATGGGGTGGCGGAGAGGCCCGTATCGTACCGTTGAAGCCGGGTAATGCCGGTGGAGGGAAGGGGCCTCAGTTGGAAACCAACGCAACAAGCAAAGCGGAAAGGAGATTGGCGGTGAGCCTAACAACTCCGGCAAGTGTTCAGAAATTGCAGACGGCGTTACACGCAAAAGCGAAGGGATCGCCCGGCTACCGCTTCCATGCTCTGTACGACAAGGTGTATCGGAAGGACATTCTGACTCACGCCTACTTCTGCTGCAAGGCCAACGACGGCGCCGCAGGAGTGGACAGCCAGAGGTTCGAGGATATCCAGGCGTACGGCGAGGAGCGCTGGCTGGACGAACTGGCGCAAGAGCTGAAGAGTCGAAACTACCGGCCCTTGCCTGTGCGGCGAGTGTACATACTCAAAGCAGACGGCAAGAGTAAGCGGCCATTAGGCATACCGGCCATCCGGGACCGGGTGGCGCAGACGGCGGCCATGTTGGCTCTCGAACCGATCTTCGAGGCCGATCTGCCGCTGGAGCAGTATGGCTATCGCAAGGACCGCAGTGCGCTGGACGCGATAAGGCGCGTCCATCAACTGGTCAATACGGGACATCGCGAGATTGTTGACGCGGACTTGTCCAGCTACTTCGATGAGGTTCCACACACCGAACTTCTCCAATCGCTCCGCCGCCGCATCACGGACGGCGCCATGCTGCATCTGCTGAAGATGTGGCTGGAAGTGTCGGTTGAAGAACGCGACGACCATGGACACCGCCATCGCAGTACGCGCAATCGGGACGAAGGGAAAGGAACGCCGCAAGGCTCGCCGATCTCACCGCTGTTCAGCAACCTCTACATGCGCCGCTTCGTGTTGGGATGGAAGCATCTCGGATACGAAGAGCGTCTGCAGGCCCGGATCGTGTCCTATGCGGACGATTTCGTTATCTGCTGTGGCCAAGGCGCAGGGCAAGCTCTGACTGCGGCACGGCAGATCATGACGAAGCTGAAGCTGAGGATCAACGAGGCCAAGACGCGGGTCTGCCGCTTGCCGGAAGAGAGCTTCGATTTCCTGGGGTATCGTATCGGCCGATGCTACTCGACGCAGACGGGCAAAGCCTATCTGGGCACCACGCCGTCCAAGAAACGAGTACAACGCATCTGCCGTGAAATCAGCGAAGTGACACAAGCTCGCTTCGTCCAGCGGGATGCACAGGAAGTGGTCACGAAAATCAACCAAAAGCTTCTCGGTTGGTCGAACTACTTCTGCCTGGGTCCCGTCAGCCAGGCCTATCGGGCTATTGATAAACATACAGTCGACAGGCTACGCCGGTGGCTGAGCATCAAACACAAGCTACAGGCAGGGAGGATCACACGATTCTCAGATGAAGTTCTGTACGCCGAGTTTGGCTTGGTCCGGCTCGCACAGCGGACGGCCAGCTTTCCGTGGGCGAGAGCGTGATATTTCCTCCGAGAGCCGGATGCGTGAGTAGCGCCTGTCCGGTTCGATGAGCGGGATGTGGAAACGGAGCACGGTCTGGATAATGAGGCACCGGCAGACGAAAGGGCCGGAAACAGATAGACCAACCTAAACCACCGCGCCACATCTCGACTCTACTGAGTACGGCGAAATATGGGTGGAGCAGGGCTTCAGCCCTGCATTTACGGCCCGCCTGGATTGGCGGCTTTAGCCGCTGAGGTACATACCGTCGGCAACAGTGGAATCGCCTCAGGGGCTAAAGCCCTCATGGTTGCCAGCTTTTCTGCAGGCCTGAAGGCCTGCTCCACCCGGTTCATGAATAATGCCTGCTAGAGCAGCCTATCCGCGGGTCCGCATGGCGGAGGCTACGCCGCCCACCAGAACTCCAAATCCAATGATCGAGAGCAACGGCAATGCGCTCGATGCCGGAGCGAGATCCGGCGGTGGTTCGCCACTGTAGCTCGTCATGCCCGGCGCGCGCGTACCCTGCTGCTGCGATCCCCCCGAGATTACGAAAAACACCACCGTCGAACGTCCGCCCGTGACCGGCGTCCCATTGGCATCCACAAGTTGAACGACCACCGTGTGTTCACCGGGAGTGAGCCCCGTAAACGTGCAAGTCGTATCTTGGGTTGAGACTGGATCACGCCCGTCCAGTTGTACTTGAAACTCCGGCGATCCCCCGCTGATACCAGGGTTCACAAGCTCGAAATTCACATCCACGTAGCTTGTGCTGAGTCGCTGGCTTGGCACGGGACTCAGGATGCGAAGCAGGGAGTTCTGCGCGGCGACTGTTCCGGCAATGTGTATCGCTGGATTCGCCGCGGAAAACTGCCCATGTTCGGCAGCCAATGCCCCGGCGGCAAAGCACGCGAGCAGAATTGCCTTCCACCATTTCATTCCAACTACTCCCTCAAGTGAACGCGCGGTATTGTTCTTTGCAATGCGGTTCCGATTGATGGCTCACCGCTACCACCACCGGTTTCCCGCTTCTTAGCTCAATTCAGAGCAATTCGCCCTGTCGCGGCTGCTTTTGCCTTAGCGACGTGGCGGTGTTCCCAATTGATAACGGACCTGCTGCCGAAAATCGTAGCACCTGTATTACCATTTAGACGCAGCTCAGGTCGGGAGGTCTGCAATCTATTTTTACTTAATTCGTGTGAGTTAGTTCCTTCGAACTAGCCCGCTTGTGGCGCACAACACTGCTGGACAGTCGCGCTCCCGTGCCGCACAATGGGCATCTCTGTTGCGGTAGATCGGAAATTCAAAAATTACGAAACAATGAGGTCCGGCCGACCGGCTCCTTACCGGCCTCATCGAGGACGCATTATGCGCATTCCACGGCTGGAACGCTCGCAAGTGGACGAGCCAACACAAACGATTTTTGACCACTTTCAAAAGCAACGCGGAAACGTGCCTAACATGTTCCGCACGGTCGCGCACAGACCGGAAATTCTGCGCACCATGATCGCTCATTTCCGCGCCGTTATGGAGACCGGAACCCTGACGCCAAAGCTGAAGGAGCTGGTCATCGTACGCACCTCCCAGGTCAATGGCTGCGAGTATTGACTGAGCTCGCACACCGCTCTGGCAGAGCGGTATGGATGGACGAAGGATCAGATTCAGCACCTGGCCAAGTTCCGCGATCGCGACGATTTCACTGCCGCCGAAAAGGCGGCGCTCGAGTTGGCCGAACGCGAAACGCTGCATCCGCAGTCGGTCGATGACGAGTTTTGGGCGGAGTTGCGCAGCCATTACTCGGAAGGCGAAATCATCGAATTGGCCGCGGCCATCGGCTTGTTCAATTATTTCAACCGCTTCAACGACGTGCTGAAAATGGAACCCACCAAGTGAAATTCGCGCTCCGCATCATGCTGGCTTGCTTGCTGGCCGCAGGCATTGTCGCCAACGCCGGGGAATTGCAATCTCCCGCAACCAGCGCGGATACCGACGATGCGGAGTGCGTACCCTTCACCCAGGCCCTCGAAAAGGTCGGCGAAATCGCCTGCGTCACCGGCAAAGTGGTTGAGGTCCACACGATAAAGACCGGGGTCACATACCTCAATTTCTGCCGCGACTATCGTGACTGTAATTTTTCGGTCGTCGTGCTCGCCGGCGATGCACGCCGTCTGCGCGATGTCCGTGTTTTGCAAGGACGGGAAATTCGCATTACCGGCAAGGTCACCAGCAAGGGACGCAGGGCTGAGATGCTCTGGCGCAAACCCGAGCAACTCCAGGTTGCCCTCGACGAGGGAAAATCCGCCAGGAAGAAGTAAGCGGCCGGAGTTTAAGTTCCTTCGCTTCGCTCAGGATTTCGGCCTAGCAGTCTCAACTTCCAACTCCGGCGCAAAGCGCATGCCGTAGAACAGGATGATGGCGGAAATCCCTACCGCTGCCGAAGCCGCAAGAAACGCTATCCGCAGATTCGTGCGGTCGGATATGTAGCCCATCAGCGTGGGAGAAAAGGCATCGCCCAGTATGTGAATGGTGAATAGATTCACGGCGATCGCCGTGGCGCGAATTTTGGCACTCACGGAATTAACCAGCGCTGCGTTCAGCGGCGCGGTGTTGATCAGCAGAAAAAACTCGGCCACGAATATCGCCGGATACATCGCTGCTCCGGTCACACTGACGGCCACAACAATGGCCGGCAACGTCACCACGGCGGCAACCGCCGAAACCAGGTAGTAGCCGCCGCGCGTGAAACGCAACATCCGGTCGCCAAGCCAGCCGCCGATCAACGTCGCCAGAATTCCGCTCGCCAGTGTCATCAGACCGAAGGTCCGGTTAGCATCCGCCAGCGGAACGCCGCGCATGCGGGTAAGAAAAGTCGGCATCCATACCTGCATGCCGCCGATGGCAAAGGTCAACATTGCCATTCCCAGGCTGCAACTCCAGAAAGCCTTATTGCGGAAGAGGCCGGCGAAGGTGCTGCGTTCGAGAGTTCCGGCCATGCGGTCGGCCCCGCCGCGTTCGGGCTCCGGCAGGGCAAACATCAGCAGCGCCAACACGAACCCCGGAATCGCTCCCACATAGAATGGCGCACGCCATCCATACTGGCCGCCCAGATAGCCGCCGAGAATATATCCCAGGGCGGTTCCGCACGGAATCGCGAGATAGAAAATGGAGAGCACCCGCCCTCTATGCTGCTCGCCATAGAAATCCGCGATGTAGGCCGGAGCAATGGTCACGAAGGTCGCCTCGCCCACACCCACCAGCGTGTGGCGAATCAGCAGCGTGGCGAAATCGTGGGTCACGGCCGTCAGCAGCGTAGCTGCGCTCCATACGATGGCGCCAATAATCATGATCAGACGCCTCGGGTAACGGTCAGCCAGCGGGCCGATCACCGGAGCGGTACACATGTAGAAAATGAAAAATGCGGAAGTGAGCAGTCCGAATGCCGCGTCATCGCGCGGAAATTCATGCTGGATCAGCGGCTGCACCGCGAACAGCACCGAGCGGTCGATGTAGTTGACGAAGTTGAGCGCCGTCAGAACCGACAGCACTGCGATTGCGCTTTTGCCGTTCGCTTTCAAAGTGTAGCTTCCGAGAGCGCTTGGTGAGCAGATTACTTGCGGCGCGGTCTCGGCCAGCTCGCCTCAACCACCGTTCCCAGGCCGCCGCGCGGATGAAACTGGCCGCGCACTTCGGCCCAAACAGGTTTCGACGCGCGCACCACGTCTTCCAGCACGCGATTAACCACGTTCTCCTGAAAAATACCGAGATTGCGATAGGTGTTGATGTATTCCTTCAGCGATTTCAGCTCCAGGCACAATTTGTCGGGCATATACCGAATCCAAATTGTGCCGAAATCGGGCAAGCCGGTCTTCGGGCAAACCGAGGTGAACTCGGGAATATCGATCTCGATTTCGTAGCCTGGAAACTGGTTCGGCCAAGTCTCGATCGCGGGGAACTTCACATCCAGACCAGCCTTGGCATGTTCGGCTGTATATCCTGACCTTGCGGCTTTCGCTTTCGGCATGCTCGCATTGTACCAACCCGGCACGTGTCGCGATTCCGGTCGTTGGGAAGCACGGTTGTGCGGCTCGCCGACGGTTCAGGCGGCCACGCCAGGTTCTGACCCGGCGGCGGGCTGCGGCTTCTCCGTGACGGGAAGCGGCTGCTTCAGCTCAAGGCGTCCATCGCCCGATAGCTGAATGAGTTCCGAGTTCAGTTGCGCCCCTGTCAGAATCACAAAACCGGTGTAGTAAACCCACACCATCAACGCCACGGCAGCGCCCAATGTGCCATACGTTTTGTTGAAATGGGCAAAGCTGCGAAAGTAGATACCCAGCCCGTACGAAAGCAAAATCCAGAAGCCGGTCGCGACGATGGTTCCGGGCAGGATCTGCATGGTCCGCTGGCGAATGTTCGGGGCCACCTTGTAGGTCGCCATGATGGCTCCCCCGGTGAATGCCAACGTCACGCCCCAGCGGAGATAAGGCCACACGATTCGGAGCAGCGGCCCCATGCCAACTTTATCGGCCAGCCAACGTCCGAAATCCGGTCCCACGATTTGAACCGCGAGCGCTACCAGAAACAATGCTCCGACCCCAAACGCCATCAGCAGCGCCACGCTGCGCTTCTTCCAGAACGGCCGTGTTTCGGGCACATCGTAAGCAACGTTAAGCGCCTCGATCAGGGCCGCAAAGCCGGTGCTCACGCTCCAGAGCACTCCGACAAGCCCGAAGGAGACCAGTACGCCGCCGTGCGACGAAATCATGGAAGCGGTAATCTGCCGCACCAGACCCATGCTCTCGCTCGGGACTATTCCCGAAATCATGTCCAGAATTCGAGGGAACAAGCCCGGGATTGGCAAGAGTGCCAGTGTGGCGGCAAGCAGGATGAGCCCGGGGAACAGGCTCAAGACGAAGTAGTAAGCAAGTCCGGCGGCAAAAGCCCCCAGGTGATTGCGGCCGATGTCGCGAAACGTGTTCGCCAAAGCGCGTTTGCCGTTCTTGAGACCCATCGCAGATTCTCCCGGAAGCATGCCCTCGCATGATCCAGTAATGATTCGCGTAGTTAGATGAGAATTTTCAGTGAGATGGCTGGGCTTGCGCCGAATATCGCTTATCGGGTCTTACAGGCTGCGAACCCCAAAGCCGGGTCCAGTGTTCTCTCTTTGGGTACTCCCGAAGACGGCCAAGGTGTAGTTCTGCGCCCTACTCTGACGGTGGATGAGGCACACTGATCTATAATTGAATTTTCCTCGTTATTAATGAATGGCTAACGGAACGAACGGTACAGCAGCGGGTAGCGCCCGCCGGAATTGGGCAATTCTGGCTGGGGTTGTCGTGATAGTGCTCGCCGCGAGCGCTTACCTGTCGCTGCGTCCCCGGAGAATTCGCATCCAGACCATCAGGCCGCAACGGCAGGATATTCTGAGCGTGATCACAACCAACGGCAAAGTGGAGCCTCGCCAGAACTTCGAGGCGCACTCTCCCGCGCCATCCACGGTGAAGCGCGTCCTGGTTCGCGAAGGAGATCACGTCAGGTCAGGTCAGTTGCTGCTGCAGCTCGACGATTCGTCCGCGCGCGCCGGGCTTGCCAAGGCGACTGCCCAGCTCAGGGCGGCCCAGGCCAGCCAAGCGGCTTTGCAGGCGGGCGGCTCACAGGAAGAGCTGCTCAATCGGCAGGCAAGTTTGACCAAGGCAAAAGGCGAATACGACATAGCCAGCCGGAACCTGCAAGCCCTCGCACGGCTGGAGAAGGAGGGCGCTGCTTCTCCGCAGGAGGTGGCCGCGGCCCGCGACCGCTTGAGTCGTGCCGAAGCAGACTTGGAGTTTTTGCAGCAGAAGGGTAGCCGGCGTTCTTCCCGCTACGACCAGGAAAAAGCTCAGGCTGATCTGGCCAATGCGGAGGCCGCGGTCAAGGCCGCGCAAGAGCTCATCGCCAAGAGTAATGTGCAAGCGCCGTTCGCCGGTACTGTTTATTCCCTGCCGGTTCGCCAGGGCGCTTACGTCAATTCCGGTGACTTGCTCGTGCAAGTGGCGGATCTCGCGCAGGTGCAGGTCCGGGCCTTCATCGATGAACCTGATATTGGCCGTCTGCAAATGGGTCAGACCGTCAAGATCACCTGGGACGGAATGCCTGGCCGGTACTTGGACCGGCAAGGTTTCCGCGCTGCCGACCAACATCGTTAGCCACGGCAGCCGCATGATCGGCGAGGCTCTTTGCGCGATCGACAACCAGGACAGGAAACTGCTGCCGAATGTAAACGTCAACGTCGCGATCGTGACCGCCGACAAGGCAAATGCCCTGACGCTGCCGCGCGAGGCGTTGCACCAGGAAGGCAACCGCAACATCGTTTACGTCGTCGAAGATGGACGGCTGGTTGGCCGTCCCGTCCAGACCGGGGTTGCAAATCTCACGCGTATTGAAATTACCAAGGGACTTTCCGAAAATGACACTGTGGCGTTGGCCTCGCTGAGTCCCTCGCCTTTATCCAATGGCGTCAGCGTTAAGATCGTCGAGAATCCATGAGGGCAATCGCGAGTGTTGCGATTGGGACCGGGCGGGCATTTTCTCGAGCTAGTGTAGTGCGTCATAAATCAGAACACTGCAAACTGACCCCGCGAAGCGGGGGAAAGATGGTAGCCCATGGCGTCAGCCATGGGTTTGGGAATGGGAAATCTGGAAAGCCCGCAACGCGGGCGACAGAATCTCCACCGGTTCTGTCGCCCCCTTCGGGGGCTTGCGATCCTGGACGCCCTTGCACCCACGGCTTGCGCCGTGGGCTACCGTCTGCCGCCGCCTTCGGCGGCTGGGAGAAACTTAAACGTTGATGTGTTTGACGCACTACACTAGGCTGATCGTTTTGAGTTGATCATGAATCTGTTTCGCAAGTTCGTGAGCGCCGGCTTTGTGCTTTTTGTGCTCAGCACCATGCTTTCGGTCGCTTCGCCCACGGAAACGCCGGCGGTCAGCCGCACCGATGAAGAAATCCACCGGCTGAACCAGCAGCTGAATTCCAATCCGAATAATGCTGAAGCATATTCCCTGCTCTGCCGTGTTTACTACCAGTTGGATAATTGGGACAATGCCATCGCCAACGGCGAGCATGCGGTGCGACTCAATCCCTATGTGGGCTCTTATCATCTCTGGCTCGGCCGCGCTTATGGCCGCAAGGCCGAGACTGTGACCCTGGTGAGCGCCTTCGTACTTGCTCGCAAGGTGGTAAGGGAATTCGAGCGAGCCAACGAGCTCGACCCCGACGATTGGAGCGCTCGCCGCGATCTGGCTGATTTTTACGTGCAGGCTCCGATGGTGGTCGGGGGCGGCGAGTATAAGGCCCAACGGCTGGCGAATCGCACCCAAAGCAGGGACTCGGCGGGAGCAAGCCTCATCCGCGCCATGGCCGCCCTCAACAAGAAGGACATGGCTGAAGCCGAGCATCAATACAAGATCGCGGTCGAGCGCAGCGACGGAGCCGCGCGCCCCTGGCTGGAACTGGCTCGCTTCTATCGCCACGGCGATCGCTGGGATGAGTTTGACGATGCGGTCCGACACGCCTTGAGTGCGCCGAAAAAGACTCCCGAAGACGTCTTCGACATGGGTGAAATGCTCGGTGGCGTTGGCCGTATGCTGCCGCAAGCCGCCGAAGTGCTTCGGCTCTATTTAGGGGGCGACACCTTCGATGAGCATGCCACCGCGTTCCGCGCACATTACCTGCTCGGGCAAGTACTGGAAAAACAGGGCGACCGCCAGGGAGCCATTGGCGAATACCGCTTCTCGCTCGCGCTGGCAAGCGGCTATCATCCGGCGCAAGACGCTCTTCGCCGCCTCGGCGTATGATCTCCCGCCACGCGAAAGGAAGCGCCTCGATGAAGGTTTCGCACTTGAGAAAGGCCTCGCTTTCGCTTGCAGTGACGGCGTTGCTGGCTTTCAGCCTGCCCTGCATGGCTGAACCTGTTCCCTTTGACAAGGCTCTTGACTTGGCGCTGGAACACAGCGGCCAGCTTGTCATCTCGGCCGCCAGCCAGCGGAAGGCCCGCGACGCCTATCAACAAGCGCGTGCGGCCTATCTGCCCACCATCATATTCGGTTCGGGGCTGGGATATTCCGCTGGAATTCCGCCTTCTCTGGAGGGAAGCGCGCCTTCGATTTTCAATGTTGTCTCGCAGCAGGCGCTGTTGAACTTTGCCCAGCGCGACTTCGTGCGTGCCGCCAAAAATGAGCTGCAAGCGACGCACTTCGACGTTTCCGACAAGCGCAACGCGGTCCTGCTGGACGCCGCGACCACCTATCTTGAACTCGATACCGCGCTCCGCAAACTCAAGGCTCTCAGCGAAGCGGCGGAAGCCGCCAGCCGCGCCGAGTTCATCACCACGCAACGTCTGAAAGAGGGCCTCGACAGCCAACTCGATCTGAAGAAAGCGCAGCTCGGCATCGCCAGGGTGAATGTCCGCGTGGCCGAGGCGCAAGCTACCGCCGATGTCGCCCGCCAACACCTCGCGCGACTCACGGGCCTGCCCGCCGAATCGATCGAAACCGTCAGCGAGTCCATCCCCTCGGCTCCGCATATCTCACAGGACGAGGAACTCCCTGCCCGGGCCGCCCAGAATAATCCTGCGGTGCAATTGGCTCGGCAGAAGGTTGTAACCGCCGAATTCCGCGCCCGCGGGGAAGCCCGTGTCCTGTATCCCTCGATCGATCTCGCCAGCCAGTATGAGCGGCTCAGCAGCACCATCAACAATTACGCGCAGTTTTATAAGGAATTCAAACCGAACAGTTTTGCCATTGGCCTGTCAATCCGCTTTCCGATAACCGATTTCGCGCAGCACGCCAAGGCAAATGCCGCGGCCGCCGACCTGCTGCGGGCCAGGCAGGAAGCGCAGATGGCGAGCGACCAGGTGGCGGAGAATACCTTGCAGGTGCAGCGCAGCCTGCGGCAACTTGCGGCCGCAAGCGATGTGGCGCGATTGGAATACGAGGTGGCGCAAGCGGGAATCGACGCAGTCCGCGCCAAACTTGCCTCGGGCCAGGCAAACGCACGCGACCAGGAGAACGCACTGCTCGACTCCAGCGCCCGATATTCCTCCTACCTGGATTCTCAATTGCAGCTTACGCGCGCGACTCTGCAAGTCATGCGGCAAACAGGTGATCTCGAGGGCTGGGCGCTGAGAAAGCCGTGAGCAAAGCAGGGCGGAACCTTACTCGTGCAGCGACTCTGTAGGCTGCAACTTGGACGCCCGGTTCGCCGGCAAATAGCCAAACAACACACCGGTGCCGCACGACACAACGAACGAAACCACAATCGAGGCAAGCGAGATCGGAATCCGTATGTTGTACTCGACCGGCAGCAACGGCTCAACGACAATCTTGACGCCGACAGCGATCAGTATCCCGACCATTGCCCCGATGCCGCTGATCAGAAACGCTTCAATCAGAAACTGGTAAAGAATTTCGCTACGCTTGGCGCCCACGGCTTTCCGTACCCCTATCTCCCGGGTGCGCTCCGTGACCGTCACCAGCATGATGTTCATGATTCCAACGCCGCTGACGACGAGCGCCACGAAACCAACCATCAACAGGACCGCCGTCAGCGCCATGGAAATCCTGTGAGCCGCGTCCAGGATGGACGACAGATTCTGCACCGTGTAGACCACGCCCGCGCGATGTCTCGACTGCAATAATTGCCGCACCTCGTCCGTCACCAGAAGAACGTTTTCGGGAGAGTCCGCCTGCGCGTACAGCGTGCGCACGTAGTCCTGTCCCCTGTAGGTCTTCATCAACTCGAACGGAATCAGCACCGACTCCGAAGCAATCTCGGACTGGCCAAAGGTCGCCACACGCTCCCGGAAGATGGCGATCACCGTCAACCGCAACTCCCCGACGCGGATATCTTTGCCGATCATGTCCTGGTGATACTGATTCGCCAGTTCTTGCGTGATCAGACATGCCTTCGCGGCGGTTTGCATGTCGACATCGTCAAAGAACCGGCCCTTCAGGATGAGCAGGTTGCGAATCTTTTGAAATCCTTGGGTGACGCCGATCAGAGCGATCGGTTTCTCCTTGCCATTTACCACGATGTTGGAATTAGAAGAGTCGTGCGTACCTGCAACCTCGACCACGTGCGGGAGTTCGCGTACGGCGTTCAAGTCGCCCAGTGATATCTCGTCGGCAAGCGCATGGGCGCTGCCGCCGACGTGGTAGGCATAGACCAGGTTGGAGCCCACACCTTCGATTTGGGCGATAACGTAATTCTTGCCAATCAGCGCGATGGTCACGACCAGCACAATGCAGGCGCTGCCAATAATGACGCCCAACATGGTCAGCGCGGCCTTTACCTTGTTGGCTCGCAGTGCATCGATCGCCACGCCCCAGGTTTCACTGCTGATCATGGTGATAGCTCGTTTTCAAAATATAACAGAATAACCTGCTCTGCCGGACTCCCGTTCGACCCCTAAAAGACACCATCCGCCCGTTATTCTTGGCTTTCCGCTTCGATTTCAATCGTTTGACCCAGCGCCCGGATGTTACTATGAAGATCACGTACCATGCCTCTAAAGACACTATTTCTGAACCCTCCTTCTTTTGAAAATTTCGATGGAGGCGCCGGTTCCCGTTGGCCGGCAACCCGCGAAGTTGAATCCTACTGGTACCCCGTCTGGCTGGCCTATCCTGCCGGCATGCTGGAAGGTTCACGCTTGCTCGATGCTCCGTCGCACCACATTAGCGCAGAGCAAACAATCGAGATCGGTAAGGAATATGAGTTCCTCGTGCTGTTCACTTCCACCCCGGGATTCGGCGGTGACTGCAAGCTCGCTGCGGCAATGAAGGCCGCTAATTCGAGGCTCAAGATTGCGTTTGTCGGCCCGCCGGTTACCACCTTGCCTGAGCAATCGCTGCGCGACGGGCATGCCATCGACTTCATAGTCCGGCGCGAGTTTGAATGCGCGGTGGTGGAATTTGCCAATGGCAAGCCATTGGAAGAAATACTCGGCGCCTCGTATCGCAATGATGGCGGCGTCGTCCATAATCCCGACCGTCCGGCTCTGGCCGACCTGGATGCTCTGCCAAACGTTACCGACGTCTATAAGCGTGACCTGGATGTAACCCGCTACAATGTACCCTTTCTGATGCACCCTTACGTCGCGCTTTATACCAGCCGCGGATGCCCGGCGCAGTGCACCTTCTGCCTCTGGCCGCAGACCTTGAGCGGACATCCTTGGCGCAAGCGTTCGGCCCAGAACGTTGCCGCGGAGATGGCGAAAGCCAAGGAGTACTGGCCCAACGTCAAGGAGTTCTTTTTCGATGACGACACTTTCAATATCCAAAAGGCTCGCACTATCGAACTTTGCGCCGCGCTGAAGCCGCTCCATTTGACGTGGTCCTGCACTTCGCGGGTTACGACTGACTTTGAAACCCTGCGGGCCATGAAGGATGCGGGCTGCCGCTTGCTGATCGTCGGCTTCGAATCCGGTGATCAGCAGATCCTCAAGAACATCAAGAAGGGCGCAACCGTAGAGCGGGCGCTCCAGTTCGCCAAGGATTGCAAAAAACTCGGACTTGCCATTCATGGCGATTTCATCCTCGGCCTTCCCGGTGAGACGAAAGAAACCATTCGCAAGACCATCGATTTCGCCAAGGAACTCAACGTCGAAACCATTCAGGTTTCCATCGCCCACGCGTATCCCGGCACGGAGCTGTACGAGTGGGCCAATGCGAAGGGATTTATCACCAACCGGCAGGAGATGGTCGACTCCGGCGGACATCAGTTAGCGCATATCGAGTATCCCGGATTGCCCGCCGATTACATCATGGAGATGATCCATCGCTTCTACGACGAATATTATTTCCGTCCGAAGGTGTGGGTTCCCATCGTATTCAAGGCCATGTGGAAAGGCGATGAGCGCCGCCGGCTTTACAAAGAAGCAAAGGATTTCTTGAAGCTTCGCGCCGCCCGCAACAAGGCCGTAAAAGATGCCCGCGCGCAGCAACAGCAACCGCCAAATCCAGATGCCGAGACGGCCGAAGTATAACCGGTAGCCCATGACGAAGAACTGAGCCCACTCCCGCCGAGTGGGCTTTTCACTTGCGGAAACGACGCTTTAGCAAGGCTCGCGAAACAGTTCTCCAAAGGTGTCATCCTGAGCGAAGCGAAGGATCTATGCATTTTCCCTGCGCCGAAATGCATAGGTTCTTCGCCTCCGCTGCGCTCCGGCTCAGAATGACACCTCCAATTAAATTACTCGACTTGTGACGCACTACACTAGAATGAAGATTCCGCGTATGCCGGCGAAAGGGCTGATTTGAATTTCCGCAAGTATATGGTTTTGCTTTCGGTAGTGCTGTTCAGTGCAGCCGGCGACGTCATGCTATCTCGCGGCATGAAGCAGATTGGCGAAATACATCTGACGAAGCTCGGCAACATCTTCTCTGCCCTCGGAAATTTCTGGGTCTTGCTCGGCATCTGTTTTCTGATTATCTTCTTTGCCTCTTATCTGACGGCGCTCTCATGGGCCGACCTTACCTTCGTCTTGCCCGCCACCGCTTTCAGCTACGTGGTGATGGCGCTGCTGGCGCATATCCTGCTCCACGAGCGCGTCAGCGTGCAACGCTGGTGCGGGATCATGCTGATCGTGGCTGGAGTAGGGTTCGTGGCGGGAGGCCCCTCGCACACCCCACAACCGGCGCCGGAACCGGCTGATCCGAAGTTCGTGAAGGCGCCCAAATGAAGCCGCTCTACACCTGGTCCGCAATCTTCATGGTGGTCACCGCTTCCACAGCGGGTGACATCCTGCTGGCCAAGGCCATGCGGGAGATCGGCGATCTCGGCCTGCTCCGTCAGCAAAAAGGCATCTTTGCCGTAGCTGCCCGTGTGCTTGGCAGCGCGATGTTTCTGCTGGCGTTGTTCTTTATGACGCTGGCGTTTTTCAGCCTGCTGGTCGGACTCTCCTGGGCTGATGTGAGCCTGGTAGGTCCCGCTGCGGCCTCGCTTACGTTCGTCACGAATGCGGTTGCCGCGCGAGTCTTCCTCAAGGAGAACGTTGACCGGCGACGCTGGTTTGCCACCGTCTTTGTAGCAGCCGGAGTTTTGCTGATCGCCCAGTGAAACGCCTAAACAATTTCAAGATCGTCTAACCGCCCCGTAAGCTAGATTTGGAATCGTCATCCCGACCGAAGTGCCGAGCGACTGCGGATAGCAAGAAGCTGCTCGCGCACGAAGTGGAGGGATCTTGTGTTTTTCCGCCAACTCGGGAATCGCTCTAGCCGCCGGAACGCGATGTGAACAACCGCATCCATCCCTGCGGCGGCAGATCGGGAAACAGGAAATGCTCGCGTTCGCCGTGCGCTATCGTCAGGGCTTCGGCGGCGGCATAACCGGCGCGCACCGCCCCTTCCATCGTTGCCGGCCAGCCTGTTGCCGTCCAATCGCCGCTCAGAATGATTCTCGGCCACGGCCCTAGCTGCAACGGGCGATAGCGGTCCACTCCCGGAACTGGCGTAAACGTCGCATGAATCTCTTTGATCACGGTTGCCTTGAGCACCCGCGCCGTCTTCACTGCCGGAAAAAACTCGCCCAATTCCTTCAGCGCCAGGTCAAGCACCTCTTGCCGCGACTTCTCCACCAGTGTCTTCGACGAGCTGACGACCAATTCCAGGTAGCTGCCGGCCGGAGGCGCATCTGCCGATTGGGCTTGCCCTGCTAGAATCTTCGACTTCTGGAACATCCATTGAATCGTGCGGTCGAGCAGGACGGCATGATCCAACTCCGTCACCTCGCGGTCGAACCAGAAATGAATGCCCGTGATCGGAGAGGTCCGCAGTTGCGCCAGATTCTCCCGCAAGGCATCGGATTGCATCGCCGTTGGCATGAGTTTCGCCAGCACCTGGAACGGCACGGCGGAGATCAGGTAATCGAATTCGCGTCTCTCGCCTTCCACGGCCGCAACCTGGTCGCCGCGAACCGCAACCCAGGCGCGCCGGTTGCTAGCGCCCAGACTCTCGACTGATGCCCGCAGCACTACCTCGCCGCCGCGCTCGCTAATGTAATCCGCCGCAACGCCATAGAGCTGCGAAAGCGGTACCGAGGGAAGTCCCATGCGCCCTGCCTGCGCCGATTTCAGAAACGCATCGCGAAAAACCATTGCGCCATAATGGATGGAAACATTGCCCAACTCTTCATTCAGGGCGCTGACCAGCACCGGCGACCAGAAACGACGGACGGCGCGATCCGTTTGCCCGTGCCGCTTAAGCCACTGCAAAAAAGAGCTACCGTCATCGGCGGGAGCGCCCTCGATCAGCGACAGCATCCCCACCGCAATCGAAAGTTTGTCGCGCAAAGAGAGCAGTGGAAACCTGAAGAATGCGGGCAAAGCGTGCAACGGCGCGGGCAAACCCGAAGGCTCCATGGTTCCCCGGCGGCCTCCCGGCTCGATGTAGGTCAGGCGATCATACCAGCGGATGCGCTCTTCCACCCCCAGCCGCCGGTACAGATCGAGCAGGTTGGTGCAGCAGCCGAGCAGCACGTGCTGGCAGTTATCGACCACCTCGCCCGTGCCTGGATGCACATAGGAAGAAGCCCGCCCACCCAGATAGGGCCGGCGCTCGAAGAGCGTAACTTTGTATCCGGCTTGTGAGAGCGCGCAGCCCGCCGCCAGTCCCGCCAGGCCGCCACCGACGATGCCCACGGTCGCCTTCGCCGCTTGCGGGCTCTTGCCGGCCACGTGTTTTGCTTGCTTGAGAGTCACGTGAGGCGGCGTATCCATCCCCTGCACAGCACGCCTACCTTTTCGGCCACGCTGAGCCGGATGCGCTCGCTGAAGACATCATAGTTGCGCTGCTCGATTCTCTCCAGCAGCCGCCGGTAGATCTCCACCAGCGCCCAAAGCGCCGGCTGAGCGTCGTCATCGATCAACGGAAGCAACTGCTCGGCGGCCGCGTAAAAGTCGCGGGCCCGCCGCGCTTCCATTTGCAGCAGCGGACGCAGCCGATTCAGATCCGCTCCGCTGGCCAGCTCCTCCGGGGTGATTCCGTGCTGCGCCAGGTCTTCCCGAGGCAGATAGATCCGCCCCATCTGCGCGTCTTCCTTAATGTCGCGCAGAATGTTGGTCAACTGGAAGGCAATGCCGACATGTTCGGCGAGGGGCTCGGCGTCCCGGTCGCGGTATCCGAAGATGCGAATGCACACCAGGCCCACCACCGAGGCCACGTGATAGCAGTACTCGTACAGCTCAGTGAAACTCTGGTAAGCCACCACCGGTTGTGCGTTTGGCTCCCCGGCGGGTTCTTCGCCCGCTTTGGGCTCGCTGGGGTTTCTGCAGATCCATTCCGGTTCCGTGCACCAGCAGGTCGAGCAGTTCGATGGGAATGCCGAAATGCTGCTGCGAATCGCGAAGCGCCAAAAAAACCGGATCGTCGGTCGGCTCTCCTTCCGCCACGCGATGATAGCCTTCCAGCCAAGCGTGCAATTTCACCCGGCGCTCGGGAATCGTCATCCCGGGGTCATCGCAGATGTCGTCGGCGTGACGCATAAAGGCATACACCGCCGACAACGCATTGCGCTTGCGTCGGGGCAGCACCATGAATCCGTAGTAGAAATTCTTGGCCGCCGTGCGCGCCACGTGCCGGCAAATACCGTATGCCGTGTGAAGCTGCAACGGATGATGCTGCGCGACGCGGGCAGCGTCGGTGCGCTCGGCGTGGCGTACGGCACTCATCGCGCGGCTCCCGTCACGCGGCGCACCAGCGCCCGCGCCAGCAGCGCGAACTTGCGCGCCTTCGAAATCGTGGGGCGCCTCTTCAGCACGTCATAGCCCTGGCCCTCTATCGCGTTCAGGATTGCCTGGCCGCCGCGCGTAAACAGCTCGATATCGAGCGCCAGTTCAGCGCTCACCTTGCCTTCCAGCGGAAGCCCCCGGGCAAACCATTCGCGCGCCCTCGCCACTTCATAGCACATCACGTCCAGGAACCCGGCTGTCGCTTTGCCCTCGGCGATCACCTGTTCGGCAACGCCATACCCGCGCATGTCTTCCAGCGGAATGTAGATACGTCCCTTGCGGAAGTCGACCGCGACATCCTGCCAGAAGTTCGCCAGTTGCAACGCCGTACACGTGTAATCGGAAAGCTGCTGGCGCTCCTGATCGGCATAGCCGCACAGATACAGCACCAGATGGCCGACCGGATTGGCCGAATTGCGGCAATATCCGAGCAGATCGTCGAAGCTCTCGTAGCGGGAGACCGTCTGGTCCTGGCGGAACGCCGTCAGCAGATTGGAAAACTCATGCTGGGGAATTCCGAACTCCCGGACGGTTTCGGCCAGCGCGACAAAAACCGGATGCGTCGGGCCACCCTCGCCGCCCGCGGTCCCCGGCGTCTCCAGCCTGCGATACATGGCGCGCAGTTCTTCTTCCCAGCGTTCGAGCAGCGCCAGGGCTACCTGTGTGTCGCCGACCTCGTCGCCGAGATCGTCGGAGATGCGGCAATAGGCGTAAACATTGAAAAAATGCTGATGCAGCCGCTTGGGCAGGAACCAGCTTGCGACCGAAAAATTCTCGTAGTGTCCCCGCGCCAGCCGCGCACAGTAAGCGCGCGCCTCGGCGATGTCGGGAGCCTGCTGGGGGATACGATAAGCTGCCGGAAGGTGCGCCCAGCCCTGCGAAAGCAGGTCGTCCGTGGATCGATTCTGCGGAGAACCTGTACTCACCGAACCGTTCATCTCTCAGCTCCGACCGACCGGGGTCCCCGGCGAGCTTGCTCGCTGGGGCGAGCGAGCCACGTGCGTGCGCTTTGGGGTGATTGGCTCAGTGCCCAGGAATAATTGCCGTCTTGATCTGCCCGTTGCGGTTCAACATATGCCGCAATACCTGCTGCAACCGTGAAAGGGGAGCCTCCCCCGTGATGTAGTCGGCGCTCTTGATCTTGCGTTCCGTAATCAATGCAAAGGCCCGCCGAACAGATTCCGGGGTATGGTGGAAAGTCGCTTTCAGCGTGATCTCCGAATAGTGCAGGCGCTGCGTGTCGAGCTGGACCTTGGTTCCGCTGGCGCAGCCGCCGAACAGGTTTACCGTCCCGCCCTTGCGAACCATGTCAATGGCCCACTCCCACGCCTCCGGACGGCCCACGCACTCGATCGCCACGTCGGAGCCGCGGCGCATGGGCGTTACCGCGCGCACCGCCTCGACGGGGTCGGAAACCTTCGTAATCTGCACCACGTCGTGAGCCCCGGCCTTTTTCGCCGCCGTTACCTGCTCATCGCGCTTGACCACGGCAATCACGTTGCAACCAATCAGCTTGGCCACATGGATGAACATCAGCCCGATGGTGCCGGCGCCGATGACCGTAACCGTGTCGCCGATCTCGACCCCCGTCTCGTGCAATCCACGCAGCACGCAGGCCAACGGTTCGGTCAACGCAGCCTCTTCAAACGTCACGTCGTTCGGGATCGCCAGCAGGTTCGCCTCGACGATCCGCTTGGGGATGCGAATGTATTCCGCGTACGCGCCGTTGTTGAACAGCAGGTCTTCGCAGAGGTTTTCCTGGTGTTTAGAGCAGTAGAAGCACTGCTGGCACGGCGCCGAATTCAGCGCCACCACCCGCGTTCCCTTGCGGAAGCCGCGCACGTTCGCGCCGGTTTCCTGAACGATGCCCGCCAGCTCGTGCCCGAACAGTGCGGGCGGAACGATCATCCGGGCGTGATATCCGCGCTGGTAGACCTTGAGATCGGTGCCGCAGGTGAGCGCCACCTGCACCTTGATCAGTACTTCACCTTCACCGACGGCCGGAATCGGGACCTTCTCAATCTTTATGTCCTCTTTACCGTAGAGGACAGCGGCGGTCATCTGTCCATTCACTCTGCTAGTCCTTCCCACGTGCTACCCGGCTGAATAGCAATCTTCATCGTCGCCGGCTGAGGGTGGGCAGCCAAATTCAAAGCCTCAATCGCTCCACTCAAAGGAAAGCGATGGCTATAGAGGGCCTCCAGATTCATTTCACGGCTCAGCACGAAACGTGCTGCCTCGTCCTGCAAATCCACGGAGGCGCTATAGGAACCCATCAGCGTCTTTTCATCGACGCAAACAGCCGCGGGATCAATCGTGGCCGTGCTGTGCTGGGTCTGCGCAAACAGCATGATCTTTCCGCCAGGACGCGCGGCATCAATCGCAGACCCGATCAGGGCGTTACTACCGACGGCAAGGATTACGGCATCCGCCCCCGCCCCTCGGTCAGTTCCCGGATTCGTTCGACCGTGTCAACGCTGGAAGCGTCAATATTACATGTCAGCCCGAAACTCTGGGCTATTGTAAGCCTCTGGGGAAACAAATCGGAAGTAATCACTAGTGCACCGGTCCGCTTGGCCAACATCGCCAGAATGATTCCGATTGGCCCCTGTCCCATCACCAGCACTGTATCCCCAGGCTGGAGCGCCATCGAATCGACGCCTTTCCAGCAGGTGTTGACGGGCTCGATGAAGGACGCCTGCTCGTAGGACACCCCATCCGGAATGCGGACCACTCCCCCTGTGCGGACAATCCAGTCCATGACCCGCACATACTCGGAAAACCCGCCGCCGCTGGGATCGAATCCGGCGGTCGCTCCCACCTTCTTATAAACTTCGCACTGGGCAAACACCTTGTGACGGCAGTAATAGCACCGGCCACAGGGGATATGATGGAAGACCACCACCCGGTCGCCGGCTTTAAACTCCTTCACTCCCTCCCCTGCGGCGACCACCTGTCCCGCAGTCTCGTGACCGAAGATGCGCGGAGCGGAATGAGAACCGGTGGCGATCTTCTTCAGGTCCGTGCCGCAGATGCCGCAGGTGTGTACCCGAACCAGTAGCTCGCCGGGACCGATTTCGGGCACCGGAACGGTTTCCAGCCTTACGTCGTTCTGTCCGCGATAGACAACCGCCTGCATCTTGGTAGGAATTTCCCTTGGCGCGCGCAGAGGAAGATGAAGAAGTATGAGTGGCAAGCTCGCATTGAATCCGTCTAGTTAGCTCCCTTTCAATTCTGCTTCCAGCACCGGCCGGTGCCATAAAGCGCTTCCAGCGCACCTCTCCCCTGGGTGATTAAAACCCGAATCGCGCCACAAAGATTCTTCGCCGCGCGGCAACTATCCCGCCGTAAACAAAAAACCGTCGGCCACAACCAGGGACGAATCGAGAGATGCGCCAGAAAAGCTCGCAACGACGGAAGCCCTCAGGCCTGATGAAAGGCTCGACAAAGTCGATCCGGCGTGTCCAGTTCGTCGGAAATGACCTTCAGCGCCAGAAATTCGCAGTCTCGTGAGGCCGCAACCGCAGCCACGGCGGCAGCTTCCATATCCACGGCCTGAGCACGGAAGCGTGCGAAAAGAACGCGCTTGCGATCTTCGCCCGCAACCGTATCGGCCGTCACCAGCGAGCCCTTGCCACGCGGCGACGTGAACGCGGAACCGGTTCGCTCGGAAACAATATGCCGCGGCACGAAGATGTCGCCCACTTTCATCCCCGGCGCAAGCGCACCGGCAAACCCGATCGAGACCACCATCTCGGGAGAAAACCTGTCAATGGCCTGCCTGGCCGCGCTGGCAGCATTCTTGTAGCCCGGCCCCGAGCAGACCACGATGCCGTTCTCCCACCGATAAACCGATTGCGGATGACGGAGCGTGTTCGCCGAGTCCTGGACGCTCAGGAAATCGTCTACCGTTATCGGCTCGCATTCTTCAAGCAGAGGTTGAACTTCTCTCTCCATCGCCACTATAAAAACGGTCTTTATCTGCTCACTCATGCCAACTCGCAGACCTGCCGGTACTCCGCGGCGTAGCCATGCGCCACGAACCATTCCGCCGCCCGCCGCAGCGCCTCGCGCACCGGACCGGCCCTGATACCCCAATTCATTCTCCGCCTTGGCGGAGGAAACCCACATCATCTTTCGCCCCATGCGCACGGAATCAAGCGTGACGCGAGGTTCGCGATTCATCAGAACGCCGGTGAAAAACGTATCGAATACCCCGCTGACGAACGCCGCCGCATACGGCAGCTTGATGGAAGGCGAAGGCAAGCCGGTGATCGAAGCCAGGGTATCGAGAATCTGCTTCAACGTAAGGTTCTCCCCGCCCAGAATGTACCGCTCGCCAATCCGGCCCCGCTCGCAGGCCAACAAGTGCCCCCGCGCCACGTCGACGACGTCCACCAGGTTCAGACCGGTCTCGACGTAAGCCGGGAATTTCTTCTTCAGGAAATCGACCACAATGCGGCCGGTCGGCGTCGGCTTGATGTCCTGCTCCCCGATCGGCGTGCTGGGATTGACCACGACTACCGGAGCGCCCTCCTTCGCCAGTTTGAGCAGCCACCTGTTCGGCCATGAACTTGGAGCGTTTGTAGTGGCCGATCATGTCGCTTTCACGCACCGGCGACTGCTCGTCGACCGCCTCCGGCTCATGGTGGAATCCCATGGTCGCCACGCTGCTGGTGTACACAATGCGGCGAATGCCGGCGGCTTGCGCGCTGCGAATCACCTGCTCGGTGCCGCCCACATTGGCCGCATACATCGGCTTCGGATCGCGCGTCCACAACCGATAGTCGGCTGCAACGTGGAAAACCACATCGCACCCCTGCATTCCCATGCGCAACGAATCGGCATCCGTTAAATCCCCGGTGACAAGCTCGGCATTGAGCTTTTCGACGTTATCCCGCCGGCTGTCGGGGCGAACCAGCAGACGCAAATCCGCGCCCTGCTCACCCAGCAGGCGCGCCACGTGACTCCCGACAAAACCAGTTGCTCCGGTAACAAATGCTTTCATATCAGCCAAATTCGGACGTACCCACATTTGCCGCGTTGGCAGGTGAGACTGGGCACCAGTCGAACTCCTCACGTTAGCAAAGGCGTCGACGTGGCCAAGTTCTCAGGGATTTAGACAGCCTTTCAGCTGACGCTCGCGAGAGCAGTCTGCCCGCAGCTCTCTAGCTGAAAAGTGACCAGGCAAGCAGTTTCCAGGTGTCGGCGAATCCGCTGGCTGTGGCCGCGCTGGCCTCGTAACCGGAGTGCACAAGGCAATCCTCGCAGCGTGGGTCGCGACCGTGCCCGTACCGCTGCCAAGGCGTATCGTTGATGAGCCCCTCGAAGGTCTCGTGATGCTGATCGGTTATCAGATAGCAGGGGCCCTTCCAACCCTTCGTGTTGTAGGTCGGATTGCCCCACGCCGTGCATGAAAGCTCGCGGCTGCCCGCCAAAAATTCCAGATAAATAGGCGAATCGGCAATCGGATATTTCCTGGCCAAACGCTTGATATCTTTGAACTTTTCGCGGATCGCCCGGCGGTCCAGGAAGATCTCTTTGGTGTGCACCGCCGAATACGAATAGCCGGGAGAGACAACGTGCGAATCCACTCCGAGTCCCTTGAGGTACTCCAGCAGCGCCTCCACCTCGTTCATGTCCGTCTCTTCGTAGACGGTGGTGTTGGTCATCACCCGGAAGCCCTTGGATTTGGCCAGCTTGATTCCCTCCACCGCCTGGTCGAAGACGCCCTCGCGTTCGACCGCTAAATCGTGCGATTTCTTCAGCCCGTCGAGATGGACGTTCCAGAGAAAGCGAATGTCAGGCGTAAATTCCCCGATCTTCTTGGCGATGAACATGCCGTTCGTGCAGACGATGACATGTTTCTTCTGCTCCAGCAGCGTGCGAGTGAGTTTGCCGATGTCCTTGTAGAGCAGCGGTTCACCGCCGCAGATGGCAACCATCGGAGCGCCGCACTCCTCCACCGCCGCCAGGCACTTCTCCATGGGCACCACTTCCTTGATCGTGTCCTCGTACTCACGGATGCGCCCGCAGCCGGTGCAGGTTAAATTGCACGCGTGCAACGGTTCCAGCATCATCACCAGGGGAAAGCGTTTCACCCCTTTGGCCTTTTGCCGGATGATGTATTTCGCCATGTCAGCTTGAAGTCTCAGCGGATGACGCATTGTTTGTTCAAAATCCTTCCAACTCATTTCACGGTGCCTGACAGGCTGTTGAAAACTCTGCCTAAGCGCCCGCTTCAGCCTCTTCCACAACTCCAGCCCCGGACGCGATAAACTTCGCGTATTGCGTTAGAGCCAGCAACGGAAAATACTGAAAATACATGTGATACTTTAAGATAAAAAACGCGCGGGAATCCCGTACCCGTGTATGGCACTTCGAACCACGAACCGTCCGCCTTTTGCTCTCCGAGCAGGTACGCAATGCCGTGGGCGACCGAATCGCTGTGGAAATCTCCCGCAGCCATCAAACCGAGCAAAGCCCACGCGGTTTGCGAGCAAGTGCTCGGACCGGTTCCCTTCCTGTTCGGGTCGTCATAGGAATCGCAGCTTTCGCCCCAACCGCCGTCCGGGTTCTGCATCATGCGGATCCACTCGGCTGCCTGCTGCACCATGGCTTCATGGTTATCGAAGCCGAGTGCGTCCAAGCCGCGCAACACGCACATGGTTCCGTAAAGGTAGTTCACGCCCCAGCGACCGAACCACGAGCCATCCGGCTCCTGTTGGGAGCGAATAAACTTGATGGCCCGCTTCACCGGCTTTGTCATTCAGCGTAAATCCGTAGGTCGCCAGACACTCCAGCACCCTTCCCGTAATATCCACTGTCGGCGGATCGAGCATGGCGTTGTGGTCGGCGAAGGGCACGTACTGGAAAACCATGCGGTTGTTGTCCTTGTCGAAAGAGGCCCAACCGCCGTTCTTGCACTGCATGGAGAGCACCCAGTCGATGGCGCGCTTTATCGATTCCGACTGGTAGCGCTGATTGGGCGTATCTGACGTGGCTAAGCCCAAGCATAACCATCGCCGAATCATCGACATCAGGGTAAAACTCATTGTTAAACTCGAAGTACCAGCCGCCCGGCGGCGTCTTCGGGTTCTTAATCGACCAGTCGCCCTTGTTGCGAATCTGCTTCTTCAATATCCACTCGGCAGCGCCCACCATGCGCGGGTCCTCGCGGCTCACTCCGCTTTCGCCGAGGGCGAACAGGGCGTAAGCCGTGTCCCACACCGGCGACATGCAAGGCTGCATGCGGAATGTGTCTTCTTCCTCGATGCCAAGTTTCTCGAACTCGTCGATGGCGCGAATCACCTGCGGATCGTCCAACGAGTATCCCAGGCAGCGCAAAGCAATGATCGAGTTGAGAATTGCCGGGTAGATCGCGCCCAGGCCGTCGCTCATCTCGAGCCGCTGCAGCATCCATTTCTCTGCTCTTTTCAGAGCGAGCCAGCGCAACGGGCGCACGTGCACACTCTCGAACATGTGCGTCATGCGGTCCAAAACCAGGAAGAAGTTACGCCAACTGATCAGCTTGTCGTCCCACTTGAGCCGCAGTTGCGACCTGAGCCGGCCGTTCGGGAACAACTCGTCAATACCCTGCTCTGGCGCAATCTTGCGAAACGGCTTCTTGGCGTAGCAGATCGAGAGCGGAATGAGGATGGCGCGCGACCACGACGATATCTCGTAGATGTTGAACCAAAACCAGTTCGGAAACAGCACGATCTCGGGCGGAATCGCCGGCACGGCGTCATAGTCGTACTGCCCGAGCGCGCAAAGATAGATTTTGGTAAAGGTATTGACCGCCGGAACGCCCCCGTGCTCCAGAATGTAAGTGCGGGCTTTGGCCAGCGCAGGTTCATCGGCGTGGTGTCCGCAGAGCTTGAAGGCAAAATAGGCCTTGACCGCCGCGCTGATGTTGGAGGGCCCGCCCTGGTAGATGGGCCAACCGCCGTCCTCGTTCTGGTGGCGGGCGATCTCGCGAATCGCTTTTTGGAAGCGCTCTTCGTTGCGGGTGCCAAGCAGCGTATGCAGGAAGATGTAATCCGATTCCAGGGTGGTGTCGGCTTCGAGCTCCCCGCACCAGTAGCCCTCGGCATCCTGCGTGGAGAACAGGTACTCGCGAGCCGCCTGGATCGCCGATCGCAGACGGTCCCCTATCCCGTCTATTCTGCCGAAATGCATACTCGCCGATTGGGGAACGATTTCCATACTGTCTATTCGGCCGCGTTGGGCTGCAGGGCCGGCGCCGCGCCAATGGCCTCAACGATTTCCGGCGGCAGCGCAAAACGCACGTTCTCGGGCATCAATTCAATCTCTTCCAGCTTGGAAAACCCATGCTGCATGAGAAAGTCGATCGCCTCCTGCACCAGGACCTCGGGCGCGGAGGCGCCCGCCGTGAGCGCGATCGTCCTCACGCCTTTGAGCCATTGCCTGATCGATGTCGCGATAGGTATCGATCAGATAGGCGCTGGTACCCAGGTTTCTCGCCACCTCGACCAGCCGGTTCGAATTCGAGCTGTTCGGCGAACCCACAACCAGCACGAGGTCGGACTTGCGGGCGACGTCCTTCACCGCCACCTGGCGGTTTTCCGTGGCGTAACAAATATCCTGCGCGTGCGGCCCCTTGATGTTCGGGAAACGCTCTTTGAGGGCGACGATGATATCTCTGGCTTCGTCCAAGCTGAGCGTGGTCTGCGTCAGGTAAGCCACCCTGTCCGGATCGGGAACCTTCAGCGCCTTGACCTGCTCGACGCTGTTGACCACCGTGGTCACCTGCGGAGCTTCGCCCAGGGTTCCGATGATCTCATCGTGATTGAGGTGACCGATCAGAATCAGCGAATAACCATCGCGCGCGAACTTCACCGCCTCGACGTGAACCTTCGTCACCAGCGGGCAAGTGGCGTCGATCACCCGAAGTTTGCGTTCGCGGCTCGCTTCGCGCACCTGCGGCGCAACGCCGTGGGCGCTGTAGATCACCCTCTCGCCCGGCGGAACTTCGCTGACATCGTCGACAAAGACGGCGCCTTTGGCCTGCAACTCCTCCACCACGTAGCGGTTGTGAACGATCTCCTTGCGCACGTAGATGGGCGGACCGAAGGTTTCCAGGGCGATGCGCACAATATCAATGGCGCGCACGACGCCGGCACAGAAGCCGCGCGGCTTCAACAAGAACAGGGTTTTGGCTTCGGTGTTCGCAGTCATGATGATCTCAATCGCCGATTTGGGCGCCAAGCCGATGCGCTCTTCGGACAGCTCCAAACCGCAATCCTCACTCTATAGCCTAGCCGTTCCGTCCCCTCTTTGCGAACGTAACACATAGAAAGGGATGGAATTAGCATCCTCCAGTATGATTCTCACAGCGAACAGCGATTTGCCCGCCTAAAAAGCAACCGGAATCATTCGGAGCGGAGTACCTTCCGATTATTGTAGCAGTGTTGCAGTGAGTTCCGGAATGGAATCGACGTAATTGAAAAGGCAACACTTCCGTGGGTCAGGCGTTCAGCCGAATCAGACATTCACTTTCGGCTCTTTCGCGGGAATCAGGCGTTCACTTTCAGCATCTGTTCGGCATTCTTCAAGGAGGCTTCGGTGATCTTGGCTCCGCTCAACATGCGGGCGATTTCCTGCTTTCTTTCTTCGGCGGCCAGTTGGCGAATCTTGGTCTGTGCGCGGCCCGCGCTTTCCCGCTTTTCGATCAGGAAGTGCTGATCGGCGAAAGACGCGATTTGCGGCAGATGAGTCACGCAAAGCACCTGCTTGCTATGCGCCAGCGCCTTCAGCTTCCTGCCAACCGCCTCCGCCGCACGGCCACCGATGCCGGCATCGATTTCGTCGAAAACCAGGGTCCGCTGCCGCGCTGCTCTCTTCCCTTCCGTCCGTTTCCAGCCGGAGCGATGGCGCTGGCCTCGACGCTGGCTTTCAGCGCCAGCATCACGCGCGAAAGTTCGCCACCCGAGGCGATTTCCTCGACCGGCCCAAGCGGTTCGCCGGGATTTGCCGAGATCAGGTATCGCACCAGATCGAAACCCGTGCCGGTCCAGTACTCTTCCTCATCGGAGCCGCTCACCTCGATCTGGAAACGCGCCTTCATCGCAAGGTCATTGATCTCAGACTCGACAATCTTCTCCAGTTTGCGGGCAGCCGCGAAGCGCTTGCGGGAGAGTCCGCGGGCCAGATCGAGATAACCGGATGCTTTGGCCGCCAGCTCCCGCTTCAGTTCGTGCAGAAGCTGGTCTTTGTTCTCCATCTGATTGATCTTCGAACGGATTTCCTCGCCATAGACGAGCACGTCGTCGATCGATTTTCCATATTTTCGGCGCAGGCGATCTAAAGCCGCCAACCGGTCCTCGACCTCGGCCAGCCGTTCCGGCGAAGCGTCGATCCCCTGGGCATAGCCGCGAAGCGTTTCGGCAAGGTCTTCCACGGTGATCCGCGCCGAATCGAGCTCGCCCAGAGACTGCTGGAACTTGGGATCAAAGCGCGCCAGCTCCTCTATCTGCTTCATCGCGGCGCGCAGGCTGGAGATGGCGGACGCGGCGCCTTCGTAAAGAGCGTCGTAACCCGCCATAGCCGCTTGAAAAAGCCGCTCGGCATTGGCCAGCACGCGCTTTTCGGCTTCGAGTTTCTGGTCTTCTCCGGGCTCGGGCCTCGCCGATTCGATTTCTTTGGCCTGGAAATTCCACAGATCGAGCATCCGCAACCTGTCCTGCTCGTCGCGCTCGAGTTCGCCAATGCGTTGCCGCACGTCGAGCCAGGACTGATAAGCCTGCGCCACCGGCTCGGGGTCGAGCCCGGCGGCAGAATCCAGAAGCGCGAGCCGCGCCGGAGGATCGAAGGCGAGCACCGATTCGTTCTGTGCGTGGATGACAGCCAGGTGCGGAGCAAGCTGCTTGAGAACGGCTACCGTGGCGGGCTGGTTATTGACAAAAACGCGGCTCTTGCCGTTGGCGGCGATTTCACGGCGAACGATGATCTGCGTCTCGTCGCCGTCGATGCCGTTGGCTTCGAGCACTTTGGCCACCGACTCGGAGGCGGCCTCGAAAACCGCCGAGACGACCGCCTTCTCGGTTCCGTGGCGAACGATATCGCTGGACGCTTTTTCACCAAGCAGCAGCGAGAGGGCGTCGATCAGAATCGACTTGCCGGCGCCAGTTTCGCCGGTCAGCAGATTCAGTCCCGCGCCGAACGGAACCACCACCGAATCGATCACCGCGTAGTTTTCAACTCTGAGCTCGATCAGCACCGGCAGTCCTGCCCAATCGCGAATTCACTCCGGCGAAGCATAGCACGGATTTACTCCGCCCCAACAAGCCTAACAGCAGGATCGCTAACGTTATAGGACAGGTACCTCTGAGGTCTACAAAAGGGCACCTCTCAGGGGAATTTCTGAAACTCCGCATCTCTGCGGGTGTCTATAATGATATTTGCGCTCACTGCAAACATACGGAACCGAGTAGAACGAGTAAAAATGGACCGAATCTGTTTCATGGCATTTGCAATTGGCGGCGAGATTGCCGATCTGGTTCAACAGACCGGGTTTGTCGCCAAGTTGGTATTGGTCATTCTTCTGGTATTCAGCCTCTTTTCCTGGGCGATTATTGCCGCCAAGTGGGGCGCGTTCCGGCGCGCCGTCGTGCAGAGTTCAAGGTTTCTGCGGGCCTTCCGCAAGAGCGGACGCATGCAGGAGATAGCGGCGGTCTCCGAGCAGTTCAAGCCCAGTCCGCTGGTTCCGGTTTTCGAGGCAGCCTTCGACGAGTTGCGGCGGCAGCCCGGCGGAACCCGCATCGTCGCCGTTCAGCGGGCCATACAGATTGCGGCTTCCGAGGAGCTGACGCGCCTGGAGCGGCGTCTTCCCTGGCTGGCTACGACCGGCGCGGTGACGCCGTTCATCGGACTCTTCGGCACGGTTTGGGGCATCATCGATGCCTTCCATGGTCTCGGCATCTCCGGCGCGGCCACCTTGCGCGCGGTCGCTCCCGGCATCTCGGAGGCGCTCATCACCACCGCTGCCGGCCTGTTCGCGGCCATTCCCGCGGTCATCGCCTACAATTTTTTCATGCAGGATATCCGGCAGTTTGGCGCGCGCATGGACGACTTTGGCCTGGAATTGCTGAACACGGTCGAGCGCGCGCAGGCGGCGCCCCAAACCCAGCCGACAACCTACGTGGAGCAGCGTTAGATGGCTTTCACCAACCAACAGGGACGCACCCAAACCTCGCTTTCGGAGATCAACATCACTCCGTTCGTCGATGTCGTGCTGGTGCTGCTGATCATCTTCATGGTGACCGCTCCCATCCTGCAATCCGGAATCGAAGTTGCGGTTCCCAAGACCCGGACCGTGAAGGAAATCACCGAAGAGCGGCTGGTAATCACCATCGATAAGCAGCAGCGCGTCTATTTCGGCAACGACCCGGTCAATATCAACGAAATCGGCACCAAGCTCCGGCAGAAGATTCGCGACCCGCAGGGCCAGTCGATTTTTGTTCGCGCGGACGAAAATGTTCCCTTCGGCGCTTTTGCAACCGTGATGGATGCGGTTAAGTCCTCCGGTATTTCCAACGTAAGCATTGTGACCCAACCCTTGAGTGAAAATGGCGGCAAACGCTGACATCTTCGAAGAGCGTGAGACCTGGCGAGGACCGCTGGCGATCTCGGCGGTGTTGCACGCGGCGCTGTTTGGCTCGATGATCTTCTACGCCGTGTTCTTCGCGGGCGGATCGGGCGGCAGTTGGGGAAACGCGGGCGACGGCACCGGCAGCGCCATGAGCGCAACCCTGGTCAACAACATTCCCCTGCCCAGCGAACCCGCAGGCGCAGCCGGAGAACGTGCTGGCAAACGAGTCCAAGGGTCGTGTCGCAGTCAGTCCCCAAGCCGGTGGAAAAAGACACGACGGCGATTCCGATTCCCGACCGTCACGCTAAGACAAAGATCAAGATCAAGCCGCAGAAGCAGCCCGCGGTTACGCCCACGCACGAAAAGCCGCGCGAGGTAGCCACGGTTTCCAATGTTGTCCCCTTCGGGCAGGGCGGGCCGGTGAGCGGTCCCTATGGACATGTTCAGCGCGGCAGGCGCCAAGGGCGGCTTCGGATTCAACGGCGGCGGCGACTTCGGCACGCGCTTCGGATGGTATGTCGATGCGGTTCGACGGAAGGTCTCCGAGAACTGGATGAAGTATGAGATCGATCCGAGCCTGTCGACCACGCGGCGAGTCTACATCTATTTCGAGATCACTCGCCCCGGAGCTCCGGCCAATATCAGAATCGAACAGTCCAGCGGCATTCCGTCGCTCGATCAATCGGCGCTTCGCGCGCTACAGCGAATCGATACCTTCGGACCTTTGCCGCCCGAGTATTCCGGCAACCGTGTATCGGTCGAGTTCTGGTTCGATCCGCCGGTTCGGGGCAGATGAAGCAGTTTTGGGGTAGATGTACCCGGTACTAATGCGATTCTAGAATTGGCACGGATGTTAAAGAAACGTCATCCCGACCGGAGCGTCTGGCGCCCGCCGCCGGAGCAGCCACGCTGCGTACCCGACATTGCACTCGATAAGCAAGAAGCTGTTCGGGCGCGGAGTGGAGGGATCTTGTGTCTTCCGCTGTTTTCACACAACCAAGCAACACAAAAGATTCCTCGACTCGCGACCGTGGGTCGCTCGCTCGGAATGACGTTCATCGCTGTATACAGCATCATCTCTGGAACTGTACTAATGCGCTACGCGGGTACACCTTCCGCGATCTGGTGGAGCGAGCAGGATATTTGCGAGGATCTGTGAGGTGATATTGCACTCAACCATAAGGATGATAAGGACGATAAGGATGACCAGAAGGATTGCAGTTGTGGCTGTTCTGCTGCTGTTGGTGGCCGCAACCGCGACCGCGCAAGACTGGATTCGCACCGGCACCGGACTCGGCATGGAGAAAATTCGCCTTGCCGTTCCCGAGTTTGTTCCCGCGTCGGCGGACCCGCAAGCCGGCGACCTGTCGCGGACCTTCAACGACACGCTCTGGAACGACCTCCAGCAAGCCGGCATTTTCGATATGGTCTCCAAGAGCTTCTATCCGATTGGCTCGTTCAACGCGCCGGCGGCGATCAAGCTCGACGCCTGGAGCAATCCGCCCCCGAATGCGGGCATGGTGGCGTTCGGCAACCTGGGCATCAGCGGCGGCCGCGTGCTCGTGCAGGGCTGGCTCTTCGACGTCAAGAACCAGCAGTCGCCGCAGGTGCTCGGCAAACAGTACAACGAAGCCGCGTCGCTACAAAGCGCACGCATCATTGCTCACCGCTTCGCCAACGAAATCATTCTCCGTCTCGGCGGCGGCCTGCCGGGCATTGCCGAAAGCCGCATTTATTTTGTCAGCTCACGCAGCGGCCAGAAAGAGATCTGGGCCATGGATTATGATGGCGCCAACCAGCAGCAGTTGACGCACCTGCGATCGATCGCGCTCTCGCCTCACGCTGTCGCCTGATGGCTCTCGCATTGCGTTCTCGGGAATCTTCCACGGCAACTGGAACATCCTGATGTACTCCAACGACCTCAACCGGCTCGTCTCATTTCCTATTTTCGGGGGAACGAATCTTTCTCCGGCGTGGTCGGGCGACGGGACCAGGCTGGCGCTGTCGTCCTCGCGCACGGGCGATCCGGAGATCTACACTTGTGACGCAAACGGCGGAAACCTGAAGCGGCTGACAGCGGTGAAAGGGCCGGACGTTTCCCCGGTGTGGAATCCCAAAACCGGCGCCCAGATCGCATTTGTCAGCGGCCGGACCGGTCTGCCGCAGATCTACGTGATGGATTCGGACGGGTCGAACGTGCAGCGGATTACGGACACCGGCTATGCGGTGTCGCCGTCATGGTCGCCGAACGGACAGTTCCTGCTGTTCTCCTGGATTCGTCGCTACGGCCCGGGCGCGCCGGGCGGAGATGACATCTACATCATGGACATCGCCAGCCATCAGTGGGTACAGTTGACGCACGATGGCGGACGCAACGATTTTCCGTCGTGGGCTCCCGATGGCAGGCATATCGTGTTCCAGTCGAACCGCAGCGGTTCCGAACAGATATGGACTATGCTTGCCGATGGAACCCAGCAACGGCAGTTGACGACCAGCGGAAGAAATTCTCAGCCAAACTGGGGCTCACGCTGATGGACACCCCAACAGCCGCGAAAACGGCGTCTGTCGGGGACCATCCCAGTACGTTTGTCCAACCCGTTGTGCTCAGCCTTGGGGCTGAGCAGGTTGGGTTTGTTCGCAGAGGCGATTGCTCGCTCTTTGCGCTTTCTTAACTACTGAAGCGCGTGCGCTGCCCGCGGGCATCGGCCGCTTCATCGCGAGGTCTCTCGCATGGAGGATGCAGTGAATCAAGGTAATAGAAGTGGTTTCTTGTCTTAGTCGTGTTGGCACTGGCCGCGATGCTCATGGTCACCGCCTGCAATAAGAAGGTTGCGCCCGCTCCGCCTCCGCCACCGCCCGCTCCGGCGCTGCGCCGACCGCATCGTTGACCGCAAATCCGGCGACGATCGAGGCTGGCGGATCAAGCACGCTCACGTGGAAGACGCAGGACGCCACCGAAGTCACGCTAGAGGGAATCGGCAACGTCGGCCCGTCGGGCACGCAGTTGGTGACGCCCACGACTTCGACGACGTATCGGCTGACCGCTAAGGGTGAGGGTGGAAGCCAGGAGGCGACCGCGCGGGTAACCGTCACTGCGGCGCCTGCCGCCGGTGTCTACCGCCCTCTCGGCGAGCGATCAGGAGTTGTTTGCGCGTAGCATCAAGGACATCTACTTCGACTACGACAGCTACCAACTGACGCCGGCCAACCAGTCGACATTGCAATCCGACGCGGCGTTCCTCAAGAGTCACCCGAACATGCGCTTCACCGTCGAGGGCCATTGCGACGAGCGTGGCTCCACCGAATATAACCTGGCGCTTGGCGAGAACCGCGCTAACGCCGTCAAGCAGGGGCTGATAAACCTCGGCATTCCATCCGGGTCCATCAAGACCATCAGCTACGGCAAGGAAAGGCCGGCGTGTAGCCAGCACACTGAAGCCTGCTGGCAGCAGAATCGCCGCGGACATTTCGTCCTCGGTCAATAACCATAACCGTGACCAGCCAGGGCTGTAACAACGGCCTCTGGCTGGTTGCGCCTGCCCGTTGTGTGCTATTGGCAAAGAGGCTACGCCCTTGAACGAAAACTTCGGCCGAGGCATACAATCGGGATCAGTTGGCAGGTTTCGGAAAGTCGTTCAGCGGTCATCAAAATCAAGCATGGAAGGCGCGGGGACTCCTATGAGACTCCATAAGTTTGCACCCATTCTCGCCATTGCCGTCCTCGTTCTAGGCTCGATCACACCTAGCTTTGCCGTCAGCAAGGAGATGATTCAACTGCAAACGCAGGTGCAAGCCCTCACTGACCAGATGTCACGCATGCAGCAAAGTTTCGACGAGCGCATGGGCGTGATGCGCAACCTGATCGAGCAAAGCACCGACAGCATGAACAAGCTGGCCTCCAGCCTGGAGGCGGTGCAGAAATCGACGCAACAGCAGAGTGGCGACACGCAGGGCCGCGTCGATCAGCTCTCGGGGCAGATACAGTCGCTGCACGATTCGCTCGACGAACTGAAGGCCCGCCTGACCAAGGTCAGCCAGCAACTGGACGCCATGAGCGTCGCAGCGCCAGAACCTGACACCGGTACAGCCGGCAGCCGTACAGCCACCCGCGCCGCAGGCGCCTCCGCCGGACGTGCTCTATAACAACGCATTGCGCGACTATAATGCCGGCCGCTACGACTTGGCCTCACAGCAATTCGGCGACTACCTGAAGTTTTACTCGAACACGGATTTGGCCGGAAACGCTCAGTTCTATCTGGCGGAGATCGAATATCGCCAGGGGAATTTCGAAGAGGCCGTGCGCGATTACGATAAGGTTCTGGAACAGTTTCCGGGTGGAAACAAAGCACCGGCTTCGCAGCTCAAGAAAGGTTATGCGCTGCTTGAGCTTGGGCAGCGTGACGCGGGAGTGCGTGAGTTGAACAGCCTCATTCAGCGCTATCCACGTTCGATTGAGGCCACGCAGGCGCGTGAACGCCTGAAGAAGCTGGGCGCCACTACTAGTAAGCCCTCGGCTAAGAAAGTACGTTAAAGTACGCCCCTAGTGTAGTGCGTCAAACAGATCAACGTTTAAGTTTCTCCCAGCCGCTGAAGGCGGCAGCAGACGGTAGCCCACGGCGCAAGCCGTGGGTGCAAGGGCGTCCAGGATCGCAAGCCCCCGAAGGGGGCGGCAGAACCGGTCGAGATGGACTGCTTCGCCGGTTCCCCGCGTTTTCGCTGCTCTCAGCTCACGATCATGCCCGCATAGCCGACCACCCAGTCGCGGTCGCCCGAGACGTCGCCGGAGGTGGCGTACTTCACCAGCTCCGCCTTGGTTGCGCCCAGCTCCCGGGCTGCCGTCAACATCGCCACCGCCGGTCCATATCCGCACATGCTGATTTGTTCGCGCTGCACCGTTTGCCAAAGGCCTGCGGGATCGAGCGCCAGCACTTGATCGATTGCCATGCGATCCTTGACGCGGGTGCGCTCGTCGCCTTCGTAGTGATTCATGTCGCTGGAAGCAATTACCAGCACGTCGTGCTTCGATCCAGCCGGGGACGGGACGAGTCGTTTCAATACCCGCGCCAGGCTCGATCCGAGTTCCGTCAGAACTTCCAGCCGACCGGTACCGACCACAATCGGCACGAAAGCAAATTCGTGGACAATCTGTTGCAAGAACGGAAGCTGAACTTCCAGGGCGTGCTCGCGGGAGTGCGCGACGTCATCCTCCCGCAACGACGAAAATTCGCGCTTGAGTTCCTCCGCCAGTGGTTCGTCGATGGCGACCTCTCCCAATGGGGTCAGCCAGCGCCCTTGGCTCATGATGGCGAGCGGCTGCCCTGCTCCGGTGTGATTGGGACAGAGAATAATGAAGCGGCGCGGCAATTCCAGCCGCGCATAAACGGCACCCGCCACATGTCCGGAATACATGTAACCGGCGTGGGGCACCACGCAGCCGAGAGCGCTTAGCTTCTCCCGCCCGGGCTGGACAAAGGTTTCGATCTCCTGCCGCAGCTTATTGGGATTAGAGGGATAGAACTGACCCGCCACGGCGGGATGCCGTACAGGAGCATTCATGGCTCATTCACCTCCAGGGCTGTCAGCCTTCGCCGATTCAGTTAAGATGCGATACAAAGCGGCCATCTGGTCAAGCGCAACGGCCTCGGCCCTTATTCCACGCGCGATGCCGGCCTGCTCCAACGATTGTCGTATGACTGCCGGAGTGAAATACCCGCGCAAATTGTTCGCCAGCATTTTGCGCTTCTGAGCGAAGCTGCGCTTGAGAAACTCGATGAACCCGTGCTCGTCGACTCGCAGCTCCTCGAACCGGGGAGCGATATCGATCCGCAGCGCCGCGGAATGCACCTGGGGCGGCGGAGAGAAAGCTCCCGGCGGCAGCTCAAACAGTTTTTCAACGCGTCCGTAGAGATTGGCCGTGGCTGACAGCAGGCCGTAGTCGCGCGTACCCGGCGAGGCGGCAAGGCGATCGGCCACCTCCAACTGCACCGTGATCACCAGGCGGTCGAAAAAGCCGTGCTCGGCGAACAAGCGCAGCAGAATGTCGGAAGTGATGTAGTAAGGCAGGTTGCCAACCACTCTTGCCTTTGGCGGCTCGCTCGGCCGCAAGTCCCGCAGCGGCCCGGTCCGGTTGCCGATCATGGTTCGGATATCGACCGTCAGGATGTCTGCCTCGATGATCTCGACGTGCGGCTCACGAGAGTATTCCATGCGCAACTGTGCCGCCAGCACGCGGTCCAGTTCCACGGCAACCAGATGGCCGGCCCGCGGAACCAGCAGACTCGTCAGGGCGCCGTTGCCGGCGCCGATCTCGATGACCGTACGCTGCGACACATCGCCGAGGGCGTCCACGATCCTGCGCATCGCGCCGTGGTCGATCAGGAAATTCTGCCCAAGCTTCGGTTTTCGCCCCGTGGGTTTTGCGCCGTCGTGAGATGCTCCGCTAGACATGTTTGACCGTCCTTGCCGCTGCTTTTACACTCAACAAGGCTGTTAGAAGGAAGTGCCGGGGCGCCAACTCGGGGCACGGACGGCCGTGAGCAGTCATCGCTGCGCTGAGTTCCGCAGGAGAGGGTAGACATGCACGTTGCGTTCGTAGCATCGGAGTGCGTTCCATTTTCCAAGACCGGAGGCCTCGCCGATGTGGTGGGAGCGCTCCCGGGGGCGCTCGCCGCCATGGGACAGAAGGTCAGCGTTTTTCTTCCCAAGTACCGCCAAACCAAGCTCGAAAAGGCCCCCTGCGTGGTGCGCAGCATTACGGTTCCCTTCGACGACCGCTATCGTTTCTGTTCCATACTCGACGGCGGCGTACACAACAACGTTCAATATTACTTTATTGATTATCCGCCATTTTTCGACCGCGAAGGACTCTACGGCACGGCGCTGGGCGACTACCACGATAATGCCGAGCGCTTCGCGCTATTCTGCCGCGCCGTCATTGAGGGCTCCAAGATTCTCGGCGTGCCCGACATTTTCCATTGTCACGACTGGCAGTCGGCGCTTCTCCCTATCCTGCTGAGTTCGCTGTATAACGACGATCCGGCGTTTCGCAACGTTACCACCGTGTTCACCATCCACAACATCGGCTATCAGGGATTATTTCCGCCGGACACGCTGCCGCTGCTGATGCTTCCCTGGGATCTGTTCACCATTTCCAAGCTGGAATTCTATGGCAAGGTGAACCTGCTGAAGGGCGCACTGGTCTATTCCGATTTCATCACCACCGTCAGCCGAAGATATGCCCAGGAAATTCAAACCGCCGAATACGGGTTCGGTCTGGAAGGCGTATTGCACACTCGTGCGAACAGCCTTGTGGGCATTCTGAACGGCGTCGATTACGAGCAGTGGAATCCGGAGAAAGACGCGTACATCGTCGAGCGCTACACCGCCGACTCTCTGGAAAAGAAGGCCGTTTGCAAACGTGATTTGCTGACCCAGTTCGGCGCGGCGGCAGCCACCGATCTGCCCGTCATCGGCATCGTCTCGCGCTTTGCCGCGCAAAAGGGATTTGACCTGATCTCCAACGTCGCAGATCGGCTGGCGCACGAGGACCTCATCATGGTGGTCCTCGGAAGCGGCGACAAGCCGTATGAGGAAATGTTCCGCCGTCTCAATCGGCAGTTCCCCAAGAAGTTCCTGGTCAAGATCGCATACGACGAAGCGCTGGCGCACAAGATCGAAGCGGGCGCCGATATGTTCCTGATGCCCTCGCGGTACGAACCCTGCGGGCTGAACCAGATCTACAGCCTTCGCTACGGAACCGTCCCGGTCGCCCGCGCCACCGGCGGCCTCGACGACACCATCGAACCGTGGGATCCGGTCACCGCCAAAGGCACCGGGTTCAAGTTCTCCGAGCACAGCGGCGAGGCGCTGCTGGAGACGGTGCGCGCCGCCATCGACGTGTTCAAGGATCGGCCTGCATGGCAAAAGCTGATGCGCAATGGCATGAGCCGCGACTTCTCCTGGGCGATGTCGGCTCGCGAGTATATTAAGACCTACGAAAAAGTGCACGGCAACCGGGGAGGGCAGTCACGGCCGACCGCTTCCCCGTCAAAAGACTCCTTGCTGGAAATATAAGTCAGGACCAACGGCTAAATCGGTCTGAATTGAAAGTCTCTTTGTGCCGGTACCGACGTTCCGGTGAGTGTGTGTAGTAACGAAAATAGATGTTGAGCGCAAATAAGACAGCCGTATTGAAAGGCACATGCAGTGGAAGCAATCCTATTTTCGGTTCTCACTTTCTTTTCCACTCTGGCCGGAGGGTTGTTCGGCATAAAACAGCGCGAACAACTGCATTACATAGAGAGCTTCACGGCCGGGGTGCTCTTGGGAGTTTGTTTCTTTGACATCTTGCCGGAGGCCTTTCGCATAACTACTTCGTTGGCGATCGGACCGACCCCAATGCTGGTCGCACTCGTGACCGGGTTCATCGTTTTTCACATTCTTGAAAAGGCAATTCTCATTCACCACTCGCACGAAGCCGAATACGCTGACCACAAGCATCCTTCGGTAGGTCTTTTCGGTGCTTTCGGTCTATCCTTCCACAGCTATTTGGACGGCGTTGGCATAGGGGTCGGATTCCAGGTAAGTCCGGCGGTGGGTATTTTAATAGCCATTGCCGTCATCGCCCATGATTTCTCCGATGGCTTGAACACCGTCGCCCTGATGTTCGCTCACAAAAATACAACGCGCAAGACCATCTTTTTGCTTCTTCTCGACGCCACGACGCCGGTGATTGGGGTTGCCTCTACTTATGTTTTCCGATTCCCTGAATCCTGGCTGGTGCTTTATCTCGGTTTCTTCGCCGGATTTTTGCTCTACATCGGAGCCAGCGATCTGCTTCCCGAGGCGCACAGCAAGCATTCCTCGTGGTCCATGCTCGGCTTGACCGTGCTCGGCACCGTCTTCATATTTCTAGTCACGAGAGTTGTCTAGTGCTCATGTTTCCGATGAGTTTCCGATCGGTTACGTCTCGGCAGCTTGCTCTCCAGAAGTGGGGCACAGACCGATGATCTGAACAATAGGATGTAAAACACATTTTTTATTCAGCGGCGATCATTTATTGTTTTTGCAGGAAGATACGGAATGGCTCCATCGGCAAAGCGTGGTGTGTCACAGGTCGAATAACTTAGTGGGGATGTCATTCTGAGACGAAGCGTAGCGGAGGCGAAGAATCTATGTATTTCGGCACAGGAAAAATACATAGATCCTTCGCTCCTCCACCCCAGCAACGGCAAAATCGGCCGCCGCTGGGGACCCCGGCTGCGCTCAGGATGACATCCGGAAGAGGGCAAGAAGCCGCATTCAAATAACAGTCCATTCGTTTGACGCATTACACTAGCCTGTTACCGCAATACCCAGAGCATTAGGGAGGAGAGGATTCGATGAGAAACGTACTTGAGTTGGAAGTGCTTTACAAGAACGGCAGCAAAGACAAAATCGGCATGGTGGTGTGGAACATCTTCAACGGCGGTTATGCGGCACGCAATCAGCAACACGTTCGCGAGCACATCGAGGAGCTGGCGAAGGTGGGGGTGCCCGCGCCGACAACGACCCCTACGCTGTATCCGCTGGCGAACTACAACCTGACCACGGGCAGGTATCTGCAAGTGCAGAACGCCGAGACCAGCGGCGAAATCGAATACGCGATTCTGTGGCAGGCAGGCATCGCTTACGTGACCGTGGGCAGCGACCACACCGACCGCTTGCTGGAAAACTTCAGCGTCGCCAAATCGAAACAAGCCTGTCCGAATATGATTCCGCAACAGGTTTGGCTTTACGACGAAGTGAAAGATCACTGGGACGAGATTCAACTGAAATGCTGGGTAACCAAGGACGGCAAGCGTTCGCTCTACCAGGAAGCCACGCTGGCGGCCTTGATGACTCCGGAAGAGTGGAAGCCAATCTTCAAAAAACTGGGAATCGAGAACCTGAATAATTGCGTCTTCTTTTCCGGCACCATCAACACGGTCGGCAAGCAACTGATCTACGCGGATTCCTATGAACTGGAGATGATCGACCCGGTGCTGAAGCGCACTCTGCGCCATGAATACCGGGCAGCAAGCTGATCGACGGGATAAAGTGACGGTTGGGACTGACGCGGACTCTCGACCAAGGCAGAAGGATGATTTTTACGGAAGCTGAAGCAGCAGTCGCGATTGTGCGCACCCGCGGGCAAGACGAATCCATTCTGTTCATCCGGCGCTCGGAGAGGGAGGAAGATTCCTGGTCCGGGCACTGGTCGTTTCCCGGAGGCCGGCGCGATCCGCAGGACGCCGATCCCCTGCACACGGCTCTCCGCGAACTCGAGGAAGAGTGCGGCATCCGCCTCGACCGGGAGCAGATGGAGGCGGCGTTGCCAATCGTGGTGGCGCGGCGCAGAACCGGGCCATTCCTGCACGTCGCTCCCTTCGTCTTTGGAGTGAAGGCCAAGCTGCCCACCGTTCTCGATCCGCGCGAAGCGGCGGCAGCCGTATGGATTCCGCGCAGCCTGCTGTGCGACCCCGCTCAGCACTGCCTGCGCCCGGTGCCGCATCGTCCGGGTGAAATGTTGTTTCCCGCAATTGATGTGGACGGCATGCCGCTGTGGGGTTTCACCTATCGGCTGCTGACCGATTGGCTTGCTCTGGGTCCCGAAGATACTAAAGACCGCCACGGTGAACTGGCGGGCTTTCGGGCAGCCCGCCTCGTCCTGGACTTCCTTCTCTCCACAGGGTCTGAAGCTCAAGCACGGATTTACGGACCGCCTCGCGCAAGCAGGATCGACGGGGCAGCACGTGGTGAAGGTCGCAGCCGTGGAAGGCGCGATTCCAGTCGAACTGGTTCTCGCCCACTTTGGCGTTCCGGGCAATCACGTCCCGCTGGTGAACCTGCTGGAGGTTCGCCCGGACTACGTCCGCGTGGCGGGACTCGACTTCGAGGAATACCTGATCTCGACCTCCGGCTAGGATGGCGTTCCCCCAATTGGTGAATACCAGAACTCTCAAAGATGTCATCATTAGCGCGCTGGTGCCCCAGGTATCTGCCCCACCTTTGGCTAACTCTGGGGTATTTCCTGCGGGTGGACTTGAGCGGCGCGGATGGAGGATTTGTGCGTGATGGTGCAATCCTCCTCGCATTCGCCGGCCAATCCCTACGCCTTCGCTTTCTCCACGGCGCGTGAGTCCTCTTCGTGATCGAGTTCCTCCAGGCTGAGATCCCGCGTCTCCCGAATGAACACCAACGCCACCATTGCGATCACGGCATAGATGCCATAGACAATGAGCACCCAGTGCCAATTGTGCATGGCATCCTGACCGATCAATCCCGCTAAAAGCGGCGGCGCAATCATGCCGCCCATAACGGCCGAGATGCTATACGAGATGCCCGTGCCCGAGTATCTGAACTTCGTCGGGAAGCTCTCCGCCGTCAGGATGGGAGCCAGTCCGTGCAATATCCCAACGCCGAAGAAGGTGATCAGCAGCTGGGTGACGATGCACATGAAAATGTTCTTGGCCAAAATCGCCTGCACCAGCGGATACGAAATGAGGAACGTGGCGGCAATGGCCAGGTAAGCGACTTTGCGGCGCTTGAGCAGGTCGGCCAGCGGCCCGGAGAGCCCCACGCCCCCAATGTCACCGATGCGGCTGGACATCATGATAATGGCCGTGGTGGCCAAGGGGATGCCGGCCAGGTGATGGAAAGTGATGATGTAGGTTCCACTCACATATCCGTCCATCTGCTGGAAGGCCGATACCAGGGCAAGAAGGAAGATAGGCCGGGAGTATTTCTTGAAAACCGAGAAGCTCGGCATCTTGGCGAGCTGGTCCTTTTGCTTGAGCCGCTCGAACAAGGGAGAGTCGGCAAGCTTGTAGCGCGCCAGCAGCGCCGGGAGCACAATCACCAGCGAGAGCAGCATGGCCACGCGCCAGCCGCCCGTCTTGAAGCTCTTGCTCAGCATGAACATCACGGCGCTGGCAGCGATGGCGCCCAGCGGAATGCCCATGTTAGCGAGCGACATCCAGAAGGCCCGGTGCTTGCGGTGCGAGCCGAATTCCGCGAGCAGCGACGACGCGCCGCCAAACTCGCCACCCAGCCCTATGCCCTGGATAACACGCAGGAGCAACAGCAGCAGAGGGGCCGCGACGCCCAGCGTTGCATAGCCTGGCAGGAGGCCCACCAGGCAGGTGGCGGCACCCACGATTATGATGTTGATAAGGAAGGCAAACTTACGGCCCGAACGGTCGCCATAGTGGCCGAAAATAAATGCCCCGAGAATACGGGCAGGAAACCCGGCCCCAAAGGCCAGGTACGAGAACACCAGGGCCACGGTGGGCGACAGATTGGGAAAGAACAGATGTGGAAATGCGCTGGCCGCGGCATATCCATAGATAAAAAAGTCGTAGAACTCGACCAACACTCCCGCCGTCGCCGAAAAAGCGAGAATTCCCAAGGTACGCGTGTCCACCTGCAGATACGGCTCACGCTGCTGCGACTGCTCCAACATTGCCCTGCCTCCTCATAAGATCCTTTAATTTGCCCGGCGGCGGAATTGCCCCCCGAGGTCGGCCCGTCAACGCGAGCGATTCCCGGTCCTTTCCCGCGCCGGCAGAAGACCATGAAAAGGCTGAATACGTTGCTTGCAGAAAATTATCTTCCACTCGGAGCCATCTGGCGAGCAGAAAGTTAGCGGCCTGCCGGTGCCGCCAAAATTTATGGAAAGTGAATCGCAGGATTTTATAGGAGCGATGTTCAAACTACGTGCGGACCTGGCCCGAACGTGGTGCGCCTCGGGCTCGCCCGCCACAGGTGCTACCAGGCATTCAGGTCGTTCAACGGTACAACGATGTCGTAGGGCAGGGTGTACATCGGAATTTTGAGCTGTTGATCCTGCGGAATCTGAAGCGCGGTATTTTCGTACACTGCCACAGTGTCGCGCCAGTTCTTGTCGTTGCTCTGGATGGGGACTCGGGCAATCAGTCGAAACGCCGGCCCGGTTAGCAACTCGCGCAGCGTCTGCTGGATCGGAACCTCCGGCTCCGAATCTTCCGAGACAATGATGTAGCGGACACCATAATGCTTCAGGCTCGCAAGTACCTCCTCGCGGGTATGGAGCAGTTCAACACTGCCACCCTCTTCTTTTGTGCGGGAGACGTACAGCAGCTTGCGTAGTACGACAAAATGCCTTTGGGGATCGTGCTGGTGGAGGAAGAAGGTGAAAGTGCCGGGAACGTTTGCATCGTACAGGATTACACCGCGATCACTGACGGAAGCGATCTTCTGCGCGACCTCGGCATATCCCTGCACATACGGACGCTGATACGTCCAACCGGCCAGTACGACCCAGCAAGTGAGGAGAATGGCGGCCGACCGCCCCGCCAATCGCATCGGCTTGGGCCAGCGGTCGCTCAGAAGGAATCCGCCGGAGAAGTAAAAGAACGCCGGCACCCAGAAGAGCACGTGGCGTCCCTCCTTCCACGACAACAATGAAAAAGTTAAATAGCAGGCGACGATCCAGCTGAACATGACTTTGGAACCGTCACTCTTGTCCCACCAGTACGAGCTGAGCATGCCTGCGATCGACAACAAAAACAACGGCCAACCCAACTGCTCCCGCGCGACAATCAGGTAATAGGAAAATCCAGCGAGGACGTTGCTATGCCCCACATGCGCATAAAATATTATGCTTGCCCAGTGCAGCGTATACAGCAGGTAGTAGTAATAACCGATTGCGCATGCGACGAGCACGGCGGCGAACAATATGTGCCAGCGCAGCACCAGGCGCCATTTCCTCAGTGCGAGCGCCGTAAGCAGGCAAAACGGCACAAGGCAAACCGTCGTGTACTTGAGGAGAGCAGACAACGCCATGAAGACAGCAACGATGTAGAGATCCCGCACGCTCTCGTCTTGGCAATATCGGACCCAGTAGTAAATGACGACCGAGGAGATCGCCAAGGCTGGAACTTCCAACATCACCGATTTCTCGTATAACAACATCGACGGCACGAGTGAACCCATCAGAACCGAGAAGGCTGCGGGCCATTGGCCCAGAAACTTCTTCACCAAGCCGAACCAGAAAGAAATTCCGAGAAGCGAAAAGCAAAGAACCGTGAAGCGTGCGCTTTCCACCGAGGGGCCGAAAACCCGGAAGCTCAACGCCTCGCAAAGATAGAAGAACGGAGGCCAATGAATAAGCCCGCTGAGCGCAGGGTAATGAGCATAGTAGAGCTGAGCGTAGCGTACCGGATGCGAGAGCGGGAGGTCGCGGGCAAAGTCCAGAAAGAAATACCCGCTCATGGCATGCAAGCTCTCGTCGAAGTTGAGATGAAATTCGCCGAGCGAGATTCTGTGCGCAATACAGGCGGCGGCAATGGCCAGAACAGCGAACAGGAGGTAGTTTGACCGGAGAATGTGAACCAACCGCGATTTACGGTGGGTTGCGCTGAGCATCTCTGCTCCCGAGCCCTCTCGCAGGTTCTGTTCTGTTATCTGACACATAGCGACACTCCACTCCATTCTCCGCGCCTATTGCAGGTTGCACGAGGTATCGAAAGTCGTGGAACTACTGGGAAGCATTAGAATACGTGCTGCCTGCCTGCCGAGTCCAGCAAGGAAGCAGTATCAGGCAAGATTCGGGCCGGATGCATATCCGGGGTCACGCGCGTAGCCCGAGAGTGCCACTTCCCGCCGGTTGTCCCACTTCCGCGGTAAGCTGAGATTGAAGTTTGTCAGGGAAAAACAAAGCCCTGCTTTTCAGCAGGGTTTCAAAAAATAAAATTTCTCTTGGTTGTACTAGTGCGCTGTCCCGGAAGTTCGCTGAATAAGTTTCAGGATGTCATCCTGAGCGAAGCGAAGGATCTATGCATTTTTTCCCGCGCCGCAATACATAGATTCTTCGCTCGCTGCCTGAATAGCTTCTTGCTTGTCGACCGCAACGTCGGGTACGCAGTTTGGCTGCTCCGGCCACAGGCGCTCGGCGCTCACTCAGAATGACGCTTCAACAAATTATTGCGCGAATTTGTGGGACACGACACTAATTTGTCCCGGTCTGGAAGCTAATCCAGACCGGGACCGAACGATCAAGACCATTCAAGTGGTGACATTACTCCACATCGGAGACTTTGCCATCTTTGAAGCTGACCTTCAGGTTTTTGTACTTGTAGATCTTCTTGCGGCCAAGATCCACCACCGTTTCAGGCGGCCCAAGTATAGATCTCACTTCGTCGTCGGTCTGTCCCTTCGAGATGGTCTTTGGGGCAGCAGCCGTAATTGGCGGAGCTGCTCCAGGTTCCAGTTGCGCCTGGCTAACTACTTCCTTTTCCGCCAGGTCGGCGTCCTTTAGCTCTTGGTTGATCGCGGCAATGCCATTGGCTTCCGGCGGTGGAGCATTCTGCGCAAAGTCCGTATTGATCGGTGCGCCCTTGGCAGACGGCGGAGCCGCTGGCAACCCGCCCTTGCCCTGCTTCTCCTGAAGCTCCTGCAGGCCCAGATCAATCGTCTCCCGCAGATGGTTTTGCATATCCTGCAAATCGGCCAAAGCGACCGTGACCACGGCAGACTTCCGGCACTCCAGACCGCCCTTGCTCGACAACACCATCAGATTCGCATCCGTGGCAGAGGGCCCCGGCGGCGCTACCAGTTTCAACACATCACCATCGCTGAGGGCGCACTCTGCTCCGGAAGAGTCGACCACATCCAGCGAGCTAGCGGCAACGAACACGTGAGGCCTGTTATCCGCCAGCAACCTGGCAATGCTGCTGGACGCTGGATCGACTTCCTGCTTCGCGGCAACCTGCTTCGCCTCGTCGTTGGTCAGAGCAATCTGCGCCTTCACCTCGTCGGCGATCATCTGCTTCACGTCAGGCGTCAGCGGCGCAGCTCCTTCAGCGGCGGCAGCAGCCCTCTCCGCCCTTGCCTCTTGGCGGGCCTCGTATGCAGACGTCAAACTAGCTGCGATCAAATAGTCCGTCAACCAAAACGCAGGGCTCGCATACGTGGGGTAGGGCGTGAAGTAGTAGCCGTAATAGCCGTACCAGGGACTGGCACCCCAGCCCCAGCCATAGGCCACCGGCGAGTACCACGGGTTATACGCCCAGCCATAAAATCCCAACGGGTAATAGCGTGCGGGAGCATACACATTCATATAGACGCCATGGTAGCTGTAGCCGCGATAGTAACGGTCATACGCACGCCCGTTGTGGTAGTAGGTGCGTCGCGCGAAATCGTGCCCATGGTACGAGTAGGGGCGCTGAACATACCCCGGACGTCCTCGCTCGGCAACGACTCTGGAGTGGTCCGGGCGCTCGACCGAAACGCGCCGGCTCCCGTTCAGATTGCGGTGAACATCCATACCGCGCTTGGCATCATGCACATCGCTGACTCTGCCATTGGGGCGCCGTTGTACCGCGCTGCCGTTCTGCAAATGAGTCTGCTGGCTACCCTTGGGAACAGGCCTTCCTCCCGAAACGCTCGCATTGGTCGTATGCGTGGTGGGGTGAGCCGTGTTCGCGCCCGGTGTTCTTCCAGTCGTGGTCGTAGTCGGGTGACCAGTCGTGGTCGTAGTCGGGTGACCAGTCGTGGTCGTCGGCCCGTGCGTGGTAGTGGCTCCGCCGGTGGTCGGCCCGTGCGTGGTGGTGGTCGGCTCCGCCGGTGGTCGGTCCGTGCGTGGTCGTGGCTCCGCCGGTAGTCGGCCGTCGTGGTGGTGGCTCGCCGTGGTCGGCCCGTCGGGTGGCTAGTCCGTGGTCGGCCCTGGTCGTGGTGGCTCAGTCGTGGTCGGCCCGGGGACTAGTTGTTGTCGTCGGCTTAGTCGTTGTTGTCGTAGGCTTGGACGTTGTGGTCGTCGGTTTGGACGTTGTTGTTGTCGGCTTGTTCGCAGTGGGGGCAGGCCTGGACGTTGTCGGCTTGTTGGCAGCAGGCCTGGACGTTGTCGGTCTGCTCGCGGGAGCGGGACGGGTTGCCGCGGGCCTGGATGGTGCAGCTTTAGCAGGGGCTGCCCTGGGAGCCGAGCTTGCCGGCTTCTTATTATCCGCTTGGGCTAACCATACGAGCGAGCACAGTATGATGAATATCTGCGCTGTAAAGCGAGCCCAACTTCCCTTCTGAGTGCGCGACGCGTGCATGACTTTCTCCTTTTTTCTCTTCGCCGGTTTCGATTCTTGATCTATCCGGCGCTAACCATCCCTCAGCTATTCGACATTGGTAACTTTTGCTTTGACCAATGTCACCTTCATATCCGGATAGTACAGCATCTCTTTGGTTTGCAGTTTGACCACCTTCTGCGGCTGCCCGAAGATCGCTATAACCTCGTCCTTCGTCTGGCCCACTGAAATCGTCTTTGGTGGTGCGGGGGGTGTGTCGGCCGGCGGCGGAGGCGGAGCAACTGGCGCCAACGCCTGCTCTTGCGCCGGTTCCGGTTCCTTTTGCGACGCATCTTCTTCCGCGGCGTCGTTGGGCTGGACCGTTACAACTTCAGCGACGGTCTTCAAAAGGCCATCGGCTGTGGGAATGGACTTTTTGGGAAATCCAATTTTCAGTTTGCCCCAATAGCGAACATCCGCATACGGATCACTATAGAACTGGAAAACGACGCCGTCGTCCTGGACTTCAAAGCCGGTTACCCAGAATTTTTCTCCAGCCCTAAACCTACGCTTTGGAACCGTGTCAGGCCTCGTGCCGGTTGGCAGCCTTGCCACCCAACTCATGGTGTTGCCGAAATTCGTCGAGATATTACCATCCTTATAGTTGCTCGTCTGCGGAGGAACGGCGATGGTACACATCTGAAAGCCATTCTTCTGCAAAACCAAAATGCTGCCGGCGGTGGCAATATCGCTTTTATCCGCTGTCAGTTTCGTCAGGACCAACTGCGAGTCCAGCTTCTTCTGGATGTCTGCCTTCCATTCTGCATCCTCACCGTGTATCCACGGCGCCGCACCCATTAATAGAGCAGCAACAATCAAGTAAACTACCCTTCGCATAGATCCTCTCTTACGTGCTTTTGCACTATTGAGAAAAGCACAATATAGTGACAATCGCCGACCTGAAACCACCCTCCAAATGGGCCTCTCGGCACCTCAAAATGTCACTATATTCTGCGCCGCCTAAATAGCTTGCTATAAGAAAACAGAACAGGGAGAGCCGTGCACCGCCGAAACCATCTCTTCGCGGCCAACGAACGACCCGGATTATGTCGTATTGATTGCAGAGCTGGATAGTACTCCAATTTCCGCGCATTACGGAAGGAGAATAAACGGTGGGAACTCTTTATTTTCTAACACCTAAGTCTTTTGATTTAATAGAAACATACGTGCTTATCTAAAAATCGTAGCAGGAACGTGCTACGTCTTCGGGACCTTGGCGACCGCCACCTCAAATCGGGAATTTTGTGCTTTACCCCGAAGGTCCGCCCGGATCGAAGTCGTTGCACATCTACAGCATCTCAGGGTACCCTTCGTAAACGGAAAGCTGACTGACGCGCGCGGGTACGCAAACGGGTGCGGGTGGTTGCGGGTTATCTACTCCGGGAGGATTCGGCATGAACATACTTGCTCGTAAATATTGGGTCGCACTAATGCCATTACTTTTTGGGGCGGCGCTCGCAACCGCCGCTCCTGTTGGGCGTCTTGCTGTCTTGCAGTACATCAATGGAACTGTCTCGATCCAGCCGCACGGAAAAGGAAGTTGGGTTGCAGCTTCGGCCAATGATCCGCTACGCGCCACGGACATCGTGTGGACCGACAAGGCTTCTCGGGCAGAGCTGAACGTCGGAACCGGCTTGATGCAACTGAATGCGGAGACGAGCCTGACCATTGTCAACGTCAGTCGCCACACGGTCCAGGTGCGGCTGCACCAGGGAACCTTGTATCTGCACGTGCACCACCTCTTTGATGGTGAAATTTATGAGGTGGATAGCGACCACGGCGCCTTCACCGTTCTGAAGTCGGGTGATTACCGCGTTGACGCCGACCCGGCGGCTGACACTACCACGATTACCGTTTGGAAGGGCGAGGGCAGCGTCACCGCAGAGCATTCAGCGTTGCGCGTGAAGGGACACGAGCAGGTTCGGATATCCGGAACCGCGGCTGCTTATGAACGCCATAAGGATCCCGTGCCCGACAGTTTCGATGAGTGGTGCCATGTGCGAAACCAGCGCCAGAATAGCGCCTATCCACGCGTTGCTCCATATCCATATCCATATCCGTATGCATACCCGTACCCTTATCCTTACCCGCCGGGTGTGGTCGTATTTGGAAGACGTGGACCGTGGTACTAGAGCAAAACCAGAATAGGTGTCCGTCTTTGAAGAGGCGCGGCTTCACAGCCTGCGGAGGAAACACAGAGGAGTGTCATCGGACGGTGCCCCACATCTGCCGCAATTAGCAGATGTGGGACTTGGGGAGCTACTTATCTCCCCGGCCCCGGCGGCTTTCCAGGTTGTGAACGTGGACATGCTGGCCCGGTGCGATCTCACTGGTGGCGACGCCGATCACCTCGCCGTACTTGATGATCGGATCGCCTCGCCCGATTGGGCGGATCGCAAACTTATGTCCGAACGGAATCTTCTCGCCGACCGTAATGCCGATCTCCTGTCCGTTGTCTTGAACGGCAATTACGCTTCCGGCTTCGATATTCTCGACAACCGTGCAGACGTTGTCGGATGATTTCATGACGATTACCTTGATCTTGCTCATGATCCCCTCCACTCCGGCTACATGGTCGGCCCGATGCGCTTAATGGCAAAATCGTTGAATCCCAGCGCCTCCGCCTTGGTCAGCTTGCCGGAAGCCACCTCGAGCATTTCCTGAAAAATGCGCACGCCAACCTCATCGACGGTCTCGTCGCCGCTGATAATGGTGCCGGCATTGAGATCCATGTTGTCATTCATCCTTTCGAACATCGCGGTATTGGTGGCTATCTTAATGGTTGGGGCAATCGGTGAGCCGCACGGAGTGCCACGGCCGGTGGTAAAGACAACCAACTGACATCCCCCGGCCACCATGCCAGTGATCTGCTCGATATCCTGGCCCGGGGTATCCATCCAAACCAGTCCCTTTTGCGTGACCGGCGCTGCGTATTCGATCACATCCTGCAACGGCCTGGTGCCCGCCTTGTAGATGCAGCCGAGCGATTTCTCCTCGATGGATGAGAGGCCGCCTTCGATGTTGCCGGGCGTCGGTTGGCCACCGCGCATGTCCACTCCCATCGCAGTGGCGCTGGCCTCACAGCGCTCGATTACCTCATAGCAACGCCGGGCAACGCTTTGATTTACCGCGCGTGCGGCAACCAGATGCTCAGCGCCGATCAGTTCGGTCGTTTCCGCCAGGATGACGCTGCCGCCGGCGTCGATGAGCATGTCGCTGGCCGCCCCCAGAGCCGGGTTCGCCGAAATGCCGGAACACGCATCGGACCCGCCGCACTCGGTGCCAAGAATGAGCGCAGAAGCATCCACGAATTCGCGCTCCTGGCAGGAAGCCTCGGTCACCATCTGGTGTGCCGCCGTCACCCCGACAGCGGTCGCCTTTACGGAGCCGCCTTCATCCTGAATAATGACGAGACATACGGGCTTGTACGGGCACTTCGCTTTGATCGCCGCGGCGATATCCTGCGCGCGAATGGTCTCGCACCCCAAGCCAACCACCACCGCGCCAAACACGTTCGGATGAGCGCCGTGCGCGATGAGCACCTGCGCGGTCAATTCGGCATCGGCTCCCAACTGCGTGCAGCCATGCTGATGCTCGATCCAGGTGGCTCCCGAAACCTGCTGTGCGATTCCGCGAGCTACCCGGTTTGCGCACACGACAGAAGGAATGACCAGCACATGATTACGAATGCCGGCAGCTCCGTCTGGACGGCGATAACCTTTGAACCTGATCATTGTTCACCCTGGTGGAAGTTTCCGCCCGCTTGAAAGCGCTGCGGATTATGCAGCAAATCTGCCGGCCAGTCAATGTCGAGCTGGACTCGGTAGTGGGTCATTTTGAATTTTCCATGAGAACGGGTGCCCCACGTTCCGCCCATGTCGGGGTCCCCTGCGAGCCCCGATCGCTGGGGTGACTGTAGTTGGGCTGACGTGGGAGGCCATTCCCAAACACCTTTCAAATTGACCCACTACCCTGGACTCGACTTCTGCTGCTGGTTGGGCGGGTATCACGCCTCTTTGTCAGTAATTGCGGCGTCTATAAATGCGGCGCCCAGATTGGCCCACGCCACCGCGTCGCTCGCCAGAAGCGCCGACAAATAGAACTGCACGTCTTCCGCCGGGAATGCGGCGCGGAGGTGATCGGCGGCTGTGCGAAGCGCATCGGCGCTCGGGACAGTGGTGCTGTCGTCGGCAATCACGCCGTTCTGGTGCGGGATCTGGAGTTCGTCCAGAAACATGATCAGCATCGGCGCATGATGCGCAAACAGATACGTGCGCACGAGCAAAGCGGCAAGCGGCTCATCAATCGACTCAATGGCCGCGAGGTATGCTGCCGCCTTGTCGGCGGGAAGCTTCGCGGCTTTCTGCGGGCGCAGGTTCAGCTTCATCGCAATGAATCCCGAAACCCTCCGCAGCTCACCTGCGGCTTCGGTACTGGAAAAAAACGCCGTGGCGGTTTGCCGGCGCCGCTCGCGGTCCATGTGCTTCCAAATCTGCTGGAATGTTTTGTCACTCTGATTCGACATTGTTGAGAACTCTCTGGTTGGGTAGTCGCTGTCGCCGACTCTCAAGGTCGTCCCTTGGACTTGTTGCGTCTTAGCGTTCAGGGGGTGGTCCAAACCCAGCGGCCTTAAATGCCGCTCTCCCGGACGGCGAATCCAGAAATTTGACGAACGCGCGTGCCACCTCTGGAGCCTTGCTGGTCTTGAGCACGACGGCGGCATACGGAATTTCGCTTTGCAGACTTTTGGGTAAGGGACCAACCAACTCCGCACCCGGAATAGCCGTGATCTCGCTCGATTGGACAACCACGATCTCGGATTGCCCGTTGGCTACTCTTTGCACTGCTTCTTCACCTACGCCCGCGAGCGCAGACTTGCTCCGCATCTGTTCTACGATGCCAAGGCGTGGAAGCACCACTGTGGCGAAATATGTACCGGATGTGCCGCCACGCGCGGGATCGGCATATGTGATTGACTTTGCCGCAAGCAGCGTCTCCCGAAACTCGTCAGGCGTATCGATCTTGGGCCGAGGCGCGCCCGCTTTGATTCCGACTCCCACCCCGACGCTACCGACCTCCTGCCGCGAGTTTGGCGCAACCAGTCCTTTACGTTCGAGCTCAGTAACTCCGGCGGATGGAATTACCGTAACGTCAGCCGGCGCACCAGCAGCCACCTGCTTCTGTATGCCTCCTCCTGTCCCGAACGTAAACTTGATGGTGTGATGGGTCTCGCGCTCGAAGGCCGCTGCGGCGCCCTGCAACGCAGACCTCACGCCTCCGGGCGCGTACACGCTCAATTCTGAGCCGGCTGCCCCAATGGCACACGCGCAAAGCATGACTGCAAGAATCAAAAGCCTCATCTTTCATCTCCTCTGGACTCTCAAGACTGTCACACAAGAAGCGGCAACGTCACAACACTTTTGTTTGAGGACGGGTAGCCGCGTCGCGCGTCGTTCTGGTGTGTGGCCCGCATCTCTATTCTTCTCTCTTAACGGTGCCCCACATCTGACGCAATTAGCGATGTGGGAGTTCAGTCAGACAAACAAAAGCCCCGCTTTTCAGCAGGGCTTCAGGCTCAAAGCTTTTGGTGCCGAAGGGGAAAGTGCCCCTGATCTGCGCCTGACTAGCGATTGCGCGAGCGGCCCCTAACGGTTCTTCTTGGCGAAGCTCTCAATCATCTGCATCCAGTACACCTCCGAGGTCACGGAAGTGTCTCCCATGGCGACGCGGTGCATAATCCGCGCAATGCGCTGTTCTTCCGCACTCTCCCCCTGCGGTTGGGTGGCATCGTCAGGCCCGGTGGGCTGGAGGTCTTTTTCTTCTTCCATACGGGTAACTATTACAACAACCCACGGAGAATGCAAATTGATATTTGGTGCCGAAGGGGGGACTCGAACCCCCACACCCTTGCGAGTACATGGACCTGAACCATGCGCGTCTGCCAATTCCGCCACTTCGGCATTTCAGGAACCCCGGCAGCAACCGATCGCTTCCACTGGGGTATTGCATTGGGCGCGGCCCCCGCGGGCCGGCCGATCACTCAGGCATGCAACAAGATTGTAACGGCATCGGCGCGCCATGGTCAATCCGTGCTGCACATCGGCAGCGGTCGGCCTGTGGTTGCGAGCTCCGATTCAGTGAATAAAGATGAGAGGATCAGGCCGCCAGAATGCGGCCCCGAAGCTTCTGTGCGCGCAGGTAGTCCTGCGCTGCGTGATAGCCTTCCAGGGTTCCCACGTCCATGTAGTGTTCGCCTGAAGAAGTGGCGCGCACGACGTTGCCGGCGGCCATGTATGCGTTCAGCAAATGACCGAGGAATTCGTCCTCGCGATGGCGCGCGTCCCACAATCGCTTGAGTGCCCTGAATGCGCTTCCGCGGGCCGTGACCGCGCCCCATATCCAGTGCGAGTGCGCGTCCGGCAGCTTCACTTCCACGCGCTCCACGTAGCCGAGTTCATCGCATACGACCGCATCGAACGCCGATGGGTTCAGCACCGGAAACAACACCAGGTTGACGTCCGGCATTTTGGTTGATCGCCGGCGTGTAGGCATTCTCCGGAAACCAGATGGTATCGGGCAATCCGATGAGCACCGCCTGATCGTCGCGAACGAAAGGCTCGGCGCGGAACAGCGCGTCACACAGGCCGCGCGGCTGCTGCTGCACAACGTAAAAAATCTCCGCCGCATAGTCGCGTTCGGCGAAGTACCGCACGATGTCGCTCTTTTCGGCCGAAATCACCACGCAGATCTGCGTGGCTCCGGCTGCGATCATGCGCTCGACCAGGTACTCGGAAACGGCCTTGGGCCGCTCGACGCCATCGACCACGCGCGAGCCGACCGGCAGCAGTTCCTTCGAGCAACCAAGCGGCTGAATGCGCTGTCCGGCACCGGCCGCCGGAATGATTCCGATCACGATGTAGCCCCCTCTACCCCACTGCGCGTGAATGCCCGCGTCAGCGGGAACCCGCACATGCTCTGGTTGGTATGGCGTCTTCAACGCAGCGTGCCGCCTTCCCGCGCCGCGCCGCGAAAGCCTCTTCGAAGTATTCCAACATCTGGCGCGCGCGATGCTCTCCCGTGTGCTCGTCGAGCGTACGCTGACGCGCGCGCGCGCTGATTCGCGCCAACTCGCCGTCGCCGAGGTCGAGGGCCTGAAGCGCATCCTCGGCGCTGGAGGCAATCAGAACTTCTTCGCCAGGCCGGAAGAAAGTGTCGAGTCCCTCGAACCAGTCGCTCACGATGGGGGTGCCGCAGGCCGCCGCTTCAAAAAATCTGCCCGACGGACAATAGCCGCACGCCGCCATCTCGGCGCGCGTTAAATTCAGCGTCAGCCGCGACGAGGAATACAGTGCGGGGTGCTCGAACGGCGAGACGTGATCGAAACGCTTGACGTTAGCCGGCCACTGCCAGTGCCACGGGTAGAGCGTCCCGGCCAGCAAAAACGCCAGCTCCGGACGACGCCGCGCGGATTCCAGAAACAACCGATCGAGTTTCTCCTGGCGGTCGGCCGCGTAGGTTCCCATGTAGCTCAGGGCGCATTCAAAGCGCGCGTCACGCGGCGCGCCCACGTAGATGTCAGGATCGACGCAGCCGAACAGCGGCCTCGCCAGCGCCGCCTTCCACACCGTTTCCAGCTCCACCAGTGAGCGGCCGCCGGTCCAGGAGAGCACCAAATCAAATTCCGGAATCTGCCCGGCTCGCAGGTAATCCAGATCGCCGCCGTGCAGTTTACCGAGAGTCACCGGCGTATCGAGATCGTAAAAGACGCGCAGCGGGCGCTCCAGTGCCAGCACGGCGTCGTTGATCCGCGCGCCTTCGGGACAGATAGCTAGCGGTGATGACCACGTCCGATTCGGCGGCTTCCTTCAAAGCCCGGCGGCGGATCTCCTCCCACTCGCCATAGATAACGAGATCGCAGTAGCCACACGAATTGAAGTCACGCCGCAGCGCGTAGTACTCGGCGTCCTTCTCGAAAAACGTAATCGTGTGGCCATGCCGCGCCAGTGCTCGCAAGCACCGCGCGGTAAGGCGTTGCGTGTCCGTTGCCCCACGAGGAAGAGAGCGTCAGCCCGAAAATCGTGATCTTCACAACCCACCGTCCATCCACTTTCCTCGTCGATATTCGTCCGGCAGCTCGCCGGAACTGGCCGGAACTGACGTACTTACCTGTGATGTATGACAGTGAGGTTGTGTTTGCCGCCAAATCCGGATCACTCCGGGATGTGGATCGCCCGGACCTGCAACCATTTGGGGAGTGCCGGCAACTCAAGCTGCTGCTGAAACGAAAAGGCCATCCCGAAGGATGGCCTCTCCTGCGCCCAGCGGGCGTCTAGCGATTCCAAATGCGTTGTCAGCGTGATCTTGGCGTTGTTGGCAAACAGCTTCGAAACCGGGCAGCCCGCTTTCGCGTTGTTGGCCGCCTGCTCGAATTTTTCCTTCACCGCGCCGGGAATCTTCGCCGTCAGGTCAAGCTGAATTGCGGTGATTGCGAACCCGTTCTCCACCTTTTTCCAGCGAAACGGTCGCCCGGGTATCGATGCTCTGGGCTTTCATCCCGGCCGCGTCAAGCTGCGCCGAGAGCGCCATGGAAAAACAGCCCGCATGCGCCGCCGCCAGCAACTCCTCGGGATTGGTGCCTATGCCGTTTTCAAAACGTGTGGCGAATGAGTACTGCGTGTCTTTCAGAACTCCGCTGGCGGATGAAACCGTGCCTTTGCCGTCTTTCAGTCCGCCCTGCCAGTGTGCGCTGCCAATTCGCTGCATACCGATCCTTTCTCCTGACACTCGGCCCGAGTCCGCGCATCCCGTACACACCGAGACGCCCGGCCTCAGGGTCCATCAAGCATCATACGCCGCCTACGCGTTTTCGGTTTGAACCCCCATCAAAATGGGTGCCCCATATCTGCCGCAGTTAGCAGATGTGGGATTCTAACTTAGCCACATCTACCAAAATCAAATGGGTGCCTGTAGATTATCAAGACGTTGTACCTCTAGCGAAGCGGGACGCAACATGCTTTTCGGTCTACGGGGCGGTGCAAAAGACGGCGCATAAACCCGCGCCTTGGAAATACTTACCAGTAATTTCCACTTTCCACCGCCCACTACTGCCCGGCTCAGCTTCCAAAAAAGGGAACAACGTCTTGAAAATCACAGGTGCCCACGTCCCGCCCGCTGTTGGGCTGACGTGGGCCATTCCCGCATGCGCTCCGAGGCCGGTGCCCTACCCTGCTATTCTTTTTACGAAGTCCATTTGGAGATTACGGTTTCCTTTGCCTCCCATCCTCAATGCTCAGTGCGTCTCGAAGGCATTCGGAGCAGCGCCTCTGTTCCAGAACGTCTGCTTCACCATCGCCGAAGGCGATCGCATTGGCCTGATCGGGCCGAATGGCTCCGGTAAATCGACGCTGCTGCAAATCCTGATCGGGCGCGTGCCGCCGGATAGCGGTGAGATCGCCGTCCGCAAACTTGCCCGCCTCAGCTACGTTGCGCAGGAGTCGGAATTTGCCCCGGGCGATAGCGTCCGTTCGATCATCCAACGCGCGCTGGAGGCCTCCGGCGTGCCCCCCGCCGAGTGGGAGGGCCGCGTTGCCGAGACGCTCGGCCGCGTGGGATTTGACGACTTCGACGTGGACGCCACAACGCTCTCTGGTGGCTGGCGCAAGCGCCTGGTGATTGCCGAAGCCCTGGCGCAGCAGCCCGACGTTCTGCTGCTGGACGAGCCGACGAACCATCTCGACCTGGCCGGCATCGAGTGGCTTGAAGGCCTGCTGCAAAGCGCCAGGTTCGCCTGCGTCGTCGTCAGTCACGACCGTTATTTTCTGGAAAACGCCGCGACCTCTATGGTCGAGCTGAACCGCCTTTATCCGGAGGGTATTTTTCGCGTCGACGGAAACTACAGCGCCTTTCTGGAGAAGAAGGAAGAATTCCTGGAGGCGCAGGCGAAGCGGCAGGAAGCCCTGGAAAACCGCGTGCGCAATGAGATCGAGTGGTTGCGGCACGGCGCCAAGGCACGCACCTCGAAGTCGAAGGCCCGCATAGACAAAGCGCAGGATCTCATCCGCGAACTGGCGGACATGGATGCGCGGGCACGCAGCGCCTCCGCCAAGATCGATTTCTCCGCCACCGATCGCAAGACCAAACGCCTGATCGAAATGCGGAAGGTGAGCTTTCGAATCGGCGAACGCACGCTCTTCGAAAACCTCGATTTCGTCGTCACCGCGGGCATGCGCGTTGGGTTGGTCGGGCCAAACGGGAGCGGGAAGACCACCTTGCTGCGCCTCTTGCAAGGCGACCTTCTGCCATCAACGGGAGAGATTCGCCGTGCCGACTCGCTGCGCATCGTGCACTTCGATCAGAACCGCGAGATCGATCCCGACCCTGACGCTGGCGCGCGCGCTGGCGCCCGACAGCGACTCCGTTGTCTATGGCGAGCGGGTGATTCACGTCGCCTCGTGGGCGGCGCGCTTTCTGTTCAACGCCGAACAACTCAACCAGCCGGTGTCGCGCCTCTCCGGTGGCGAGCGCGCCCGAATTCTCATCGCGAAGCTGATGCTTGAGCCGGCCGACGTGCTCCTGCTGGATGAGCCCACCAACGACCTCGATATACAAACGCTGGAAATTCTGGAAGAAAGCCTGCTTGAGTATCGCGGCGCGCTGGTGATGGTGACGCATGATCGCTACCTGCTGGACCGCGTTTCCACCGTGGTGCTGGGACTGGACGGCATGGGTGCGGCCGAGCGCTTCGCCGACTACTCGCAATGGGACGCATGGCAGAGAGCACGCAAGCAGTCGATGGTCGCTGAGTCACGTCGCCGGGATATCACTCAACCCGCGCGCGTCGAGGCCGCATCCGGAAAGAGGAAACTTTCCTATCTGGAAGCACGTGAGTTTGCGACCATCGAGCAACGCCTCGCCGAGGCCGAGCAGGCGCTGGCGGCCAAGCGCAGCGCCTTTGAGGACCCGGCAATTTCCTTCGATGCATCACGCCTGCTGGCTGCGGAGGCCGAGATGATCGCCGCGCAAAAAGTCGTGGATGACCTCTTCGCACGCTGGGCAGAGTTGGAACAAAAGGGCAGTTAAACGGGCTGCTGCAAGACTCGTAGGAGTGTTGGACGGTGTCGGACGGTGCCCCACATCTGCCGCAGTTAGCAGATGTGGGACTCGGACCCAGCCGAACTACCCCACGTTCGCCAGGTGCCCCATCCTTTCGCCTTCTTTTGGCGAAGGGTGGGGTAGTTTCACGCCGCGGATGGGCGTTTTTGACAGCGAGGCACAAACTCCTTCGCGACGAAAGTCTCATAAGATGTCGGAGTCGTGTTACGAGCGGACCTCGGTTCCAGCGCCCGCATGTAACCCGAATTCAGTGAGTCCGACATTTCGAGCAGCAAATCCGCCATGTCGGGCGACATGCCCATCTCCAAAAAGCTCGGCCTGATCTGCTCGGCGGACATCTGGCGGTATACGAGTTTATTGAACTCCAGGGCTCTTCCGATGATCTCGGCGGCCTCGGTCATCGTGAGATCGCGCTGGCCCAGCAGTTCGCGCGTCTGCTGGCCCGTGAATTCCACCCGAGCAGGAAACCGGCGGCGGCCATGCCGATATCGCCAGTGCAGATCATGGGAAGTTTCAGGTCGGGATCGAGCGGCCCGGCGGCTATGCCGAGGGCCTGAACCGGACCGATCTGAGCAAGCGTGTTCTCCATGAAATATCCGGGACGCAGATGGAGCACGTTCAGGCCAGGGATCCGGTTCAGCCTCTGCTCGAAGCGGTGCAGGCCCACGACGGGACCAGTCCGGTCGGGCTTGTCGGCGCCAATACTGCTGAGTGAGACGGCATATTGGACCCCCGCCTGCTCCAACGCGCCGGCAATGGCCTCGCTGATGCGGCTCTGATAGGCAGAGAATATCCGGCTGACTCATCTCCGGCGGAATCATCGCATACACTGCTTTTGCTCCGCTGAAAGCACGACGCAGCGCCGCCTGGTCCGCGAGGTCAGCCACAAACGGCTCGGCTCCCTTCTCCGCGAAAGGTCGCAAACGGCTTTCATTTCTGCCGATTACGCGCACTTGCTGGCCCTTTGCCAGCAACTCGTTGGCAACTACGCTTCCCGTATTGCCGGTTGCACCAGTGACAACGTACATATGACCCTCCATTCTCATAGTCGATGCGGCGAACATCCACGAAGACGCGCAAAAAATCGCCCTGCGTATTGGCCCGTCCCAAGAAGCACTTAAGGAAGAGCTGAACAAGTGAAGGTTTTGAAGGATACGGACTTCACAGGCTGCTGAAATATTACTCTCCGAGGTGTCATCCTGAGCAGAGCGAAGGATCTGCTGTTTGTTCAGAGTTTCCTTAGGCGACGGGCAGAACCGTGGGCGCAATTCACTGCTTTCCCTCGCGGCTGAATCAAGGTAGAATTTTCCGTACACAGTTCCGTTTCGCGATCCCCCTTCTATACAGGCTCGGCACAAGTACGGGTTCTCTGTGTGCGAATTCCTGGCAGCGCGGCAGCCATATGCCGCCAGATGCGCGGAGATAAAGTGAACAAAGCTAAGACTGCGATCATAGTAGGAGCTCAGTGGGGCGACGAGGGCAAGGGCAAGATTGTCGATGTGCTCTCGGACAATTTCGATCTGGTGGCCCGCTACGGCGGCGGCCACAATGCCGGTCACACGGTTGCGATCGGGAAAACGAAGTTCATTCTGCAACTGATTCCGTGCGGCATTTTGCGTGCAGGCTGCAAGGCCGTCATCGGCAATGGCCTGGTGCTGGACCCGATGGCCTTGATGAAGGAAATCAAGGCTTTGCGCGCGGCAGGTGTTCGCGTCGAGGGCTCGGGCACGAGTTCGCAACCCAACCTGTTCGTGAGCAACCGCGCACACGTCATTCTTCCCTACCATCGCATGATCGAGTTGGCTTCCGAAAATGCTCCTGGACGAGTGAAGATCGGCACCACCTCGCGCGGCATCGGCCCGACCTATGAAGACAAGATGGGGCGCCGAGGGCTGCGGATTGCAGACCTGCTCGACAAGCAGCTGCTCAAAAAGCACATCGTGAACGCCTGCCACGAGAAGAACACCATTGCGCATGCGCTGTTCAACTCCGAACCGCTCGATGCTGAGAAGATGTACGACGAGTTTGCCCAGATCGCCGATGAAATCGCGCCGTTTGTGGCCGACACCATGCGCCTGCTGAACCTGTCCATTCGCGACGGCAAGTCGGTGATGTTCGAGGGCGCGCAGGGAACGATGCTGGACATCGACCACGGGTCCTATCCCTTCGTGACCTCTTCCAACTCCACGGCCGGCGGCGCGATGACGGGCACCGGAGTTGGTCCGCTGGCCATCGGCACCGTAGTCGGCGTCACCAAGGCATACTGCACGCGCGTTGGCGAAGGGCCGTTCCCCAGCGAGTTGCACGATGCGCTTGGCGAGGAAATTCGCAAGCGCGGCAACGAATACGGCGCTGTCACCGGCCGTCCGCGGCGCTGCGGCTGGATCGATCTGCCACTGCTGCGCTACTCGAACTTCGTCAACAGCACCGAGTGGCTGGTGGTGACCAAGCTTGACGTGCTGGACGAACTGCCGGAGATTCCGGTTTGCGTCGGATACAAAATCGACGGCAAGCCGATCGAGGAGGTTCCTCCCCAGGATTGCGGCTTCAAGAAGATCGAACCCATCTTCACCAAAATGCCGGGCTGGCACGAATCGACCGTCGGAATCACTCAGCACGACAAGCTGCCGAAGAAAGCTCAGGAGTACATGCGCTTCCTGCAGAAGGAAACGCAGGCCAAGATCGGCATGATTTCGACTGGGCCGGAGCGCAACCAAATCATCTGGATCGACGAGTTCACCAAGGCAATCAAGCGCCAGGAGAAGCCATGATCGTATTAATTGTGAAATTGCGAGTGAAGCCCGGAACCGAGGAAGAATGCAAGACTTGCATGCGCGCGATGGAAAAGGAAACGCGCAAGGAGCCGGGCTGCCTGATGTACGTTGCCCACCAGTCGGCGGACGATCCCACGCTGCTTGCGTTTTACGAGCAGTACAAGGACGAGGCGGCGCTGGAGGCGCATCGGGCTTCGCCGTACTTCAAGGAGTACGTCGAGAAGCGCATGAGTCAATTCGTCGTCAACCGCGATCGCATGCTTTGCGGACCCATTAGCTAATACTGCGTTTCGCGAGACCGACAAAACGCAGACTTGCGCGAGTGCCGCCGGATCGCGTCCGCGCGGGCTCTTCCAGCCATCCCCAACACCCATGGCTGACGACGCATCACACTAGGCGATCAGAACATGAGAGGTTACGTGGTGCCCCAGGTTCCCGCCGCCGCCGATATACTCCTTTGAGACAATCGCGCAGCCGGGCAGGCTATGTCGCCTCTAGCAAAACGCTTCTTCGGTTCGGCGCTGACCTGGGGTAGTTTCATCTAAACGCTTCGGAACGGACTCTCTCGTCATTTTTTGAAAGGAGTGGTATGACTGCGCAGGCGGCATATGTCGATCCCTCCACCGGAACCATTTATCCGCTGGACGTGCCTCGCTGGTGCTCGGACGGCGGCGCTCCCTTGATGATCACCGATCTGCCCGGCATCGGCCGCGAGCAAATCGAGCGCGAGGTTCGCTCGTTATGGCGTTACGCGGCGGCGTTGCCGCTGGCGCTCTCGACTCCGGTTACGCTCGGCGAGGGATGCACGCCTCTGGTGCGACGCAACTGGCGCGGAGCTTCGGCGCTGTTCAAACTGGAATGGTTCGCGCCCACCGGCAGCTTCAAAGATCGCGGTGCCTCGGTGATGGTTTCCGTCCTGCGGCAGCAAGGCATCGAGCGCATCCTGGAGGACAGCTCCGGCAACGGCGGAGCCGCCATCGCCGGTTACGCCGCGGCTGCCGGCATTCGGGCGAAGATCCTTGTGCCCGCCTATACTCAACCGGCAAAGACGATTCAAATGCGAGCCTACGGCGCCGAAGTGGAACTGGTGCCGGGCACACGGCAGAACACCGCCGAGGAGGCCGCGCGACAGGCAAAGCATATTTTCTACGCCAGCCACAATTGGCAGGCATTTTTTCTCCAGGGCACAAAGACGCTCGCCTATGAACTGTGGGAAGACCTCGGCTTTCGCGCCCCGGACAACGTCATCATCCCCACCGGCGCGGGCAGCAACGTGCTGGGCTGCGACATCGGTTTTGGCGAGCTTTTGCGGCATCGGGAGATTGAGCGCCTGCCGAAGATTTTTGCCGTGCAGCCGGAGAACTGCGCGCCCATTCACGCCAGCTTCGCGACGGGCGGCGATCAACTGGTGCCCGTGGAGGCCAAGCCCACCATCGCCGAGGGCACCTCGATCACCCATCCGGTTCGGCTGAAGCAGGTTCTGGAGGCGATCCGCCGATCCCAGGGCGCTACGGTCACGGTCAGCGAGCAAGAGATCATTGCGGCGGTACGCGAATTGGCCTCGACGGGCCTCTACGCCGAACCGACGAGCGCAATCGCGGCTGCGGCCTTGACCAAACTGCTGGCAGCCGAAATCATCACGCCAGAACGAAACGACCGTGGTCGTGCTCACCGGAAGCGGACTGAAAGCCACGCAACGCATCGGCGAATTGGTGGGAGTCAAATAACGCGGTGGCGCAACGCGAAACGATAAACACCCGCTGACGAGAAAAAGGCGCAGAGAAGACCTTGCGCCTTATCCAGGTTAGAGGTTCCGATTAGTTCGCCAATTCGTACCCGGCAAAGAAGAAGCTTATCTCGAAGCGTGCGGTATCATCCGCGTCGGAGCCGTGGACGGCATTGCGCTCGATATTCTGGGCGTGCTTCTTGCGGATCGTCCCCGCATCGGCCTTCTCCGGATTGGTGGCGCCCATGATCTTGCGCCAGTCGGCGATGGCGTCTTCTTTTTCCAGCGCCATGACGACCACCGGCCCCTCGGTCATGAACTTTACCAGCGAGTCGTAAAACGGCTTTCCCACGTGCACCGCATAGAACCCGGAGGCCTGGGCTTTCTTCAGGTGCAGCATCTTCATGCCGACGATGCGGAAGCCGTTATCCTGAATTGTCTTGATGATGTCTCCGGCGACGTTCTTGGAAACCGCGTCGGGCTTGATGATGGCAAGAGTGCGTTGCAAGGTCTTCATGTTTTCCTATATTCGAATTAAGCAGTGTCTCGTACTGCTAGTGTAGTGTCCCACAAATTCGCGCAATAATTTGTCGAAGTGTCATTCTGAGTGAGCGCCGAGCGTCTGTGGCCGGAGCAGCCAAGCTGCGCACCCGACGTCGCGTTCGACAAGCTAATAGCTATTCAGGCGAGCGAAGAATCTATGTATTTGATCCACAATGCACACAGAGATCCTTCGCTCAAGCATGACACCCAAAATAGGGCATGCACCCCTTTCGAACTTGAAACCCGAAACTCGAAACTTATTTCTTCGACGCCAAGGGCCTGCGCCAGCGTTTCACCAATCGCGGCCGGTGAACTGGCCACTCTGATGCCCGCCGCTTCCAGTGCCTTGATCTTCTCGACGGCAGTGCCCTTGCCGCCGGAGATGATCGCGCCGGCGTGACCCATGCGGCGTCCCGGAGGCGCTGTCTGTCCGGCGATGAACGCCACCACCGGCTTTTTGACATGCTGCTTGACGTACTCGGCAGCGGTTTCCTCGGCGTTGCCGCCGATCTCGCCGCTCAGAATGATCGCGTCCGTTTCCGGGTCTTCGTTGAACAGTTTGAGCGTGTCGACGAAGTTCGTGCCGATGATCGGATCGCCGCCGATGCCGATCGCCGTCGACTGGCCGATGCCGCGCACCGTCAACTGGTAGACCGCCTCATAGGTCAGCGTCCCCGAGCGCGAGACGATGCCTACCCTGCCGGGCAGAAAAATTCTGGCCGGCATAATGCCGATTTTGCACTTGCCGGGCGAGAGGATGCCGGGGCAGTTCGGCCCGATCAGGCGCGAGTTGCGGCCCTCCATGAAGCGCCATACCTTGACCATGTCGCGCGTCGGAATGCCTTCGGTGATGCAGACGATCAGCGGCATTCCGGCATCGACGGCTTCCATGATGGCGTCCGCCGCAAACGGAGGCGGAACGAAGATGACGGTTGCGTTCGCGCCGGTCTTCTCCATCGCTTCGCCAACCGTGTTGAAGATGGGCCAGCCTTCGTGCGTGGTGCCGCCCTTGCCCGGGGTAACGCCTCCGACGACCTTGGTGCCGTATTCGGCGCTGCCCTTGGCGTGGAACGTGCCTTCGCGGCCGGTGAGGCCCTGCACGACGAGTCGAGTTTTTTCGTTGACCAGGATGCTCATGGCTAGCTCCTCCCACCCGCTGCCGCGACGACCTTTTCGGCAGCGTCCTTCATGGTTTCAGCGACGATAAAGTTCAGGCCGCTCCGCTTCAAAATTTCGCGCCCCTGCTCGACGTTGGTGCCCTCCAGTCGCAGCACGATGGGAAGCTGAATGTGGGTCTTGTTAGCCGCTTCGACAACGCCATTGGCCAGGGTGTCGACCCGCAGAATGCCGCCGAAGATGTTGATCAGCACGGCCTTCACATTCTTGTCCACCAGCAGGATTTCGAACGCATGGGTCACCTGGTCGGAACTGGCTCCGCCGCCCACGTCGAGAAAGTTTGCCGGCATGCCGCCCGCGAACTTGATGATGTCCATGGTGGCCATCGCCAGCCCGGCGCCGTTCACCATGCAGCCCACGTTGCCGTCCAGCTTGATGTAGTTGAGGCCGTACTTGCTGGCCTCCACCTCCAGCGCATCTTCCTCGCTGATGTCGCGAAGTTCGCTCAGATCCTTGTGCCGATAGAGCGCGTTGTCGTCGATATTCACCTTGGCATCCAGGCGAAGACGCGCCCGTCGGTGGTGGTGATGAAAGGATTGATCTCGAACAGCGATGCATCCGTGTCTTCGTAAGCCTTGTAGAGGGCTTGCATGAACTTGACGGCGGGGCTGATAAACTCGGGAGCCAGCCCCAGCCGAAAGGCGATTTTGCGCGCCTGGAACGGCTCGAAGCCGAATGCCGGATCGACGTATTCCTTGATAATCGCGTTCGGGTCGCGGGCCGCCACCTCTTCGATTTCCATTCCTCCGGCCGCCGACGCCATGAACACCGGGCGCGAGACGGTGCGGTCCAGCACGATGCCGAGATACAGTTCCCTGGCGATCGGCAACGTTTCTTCGATCAGCAGCCGCTGTACTTTCTTGCCCTCGGGACCGGTCTGGTGCGTCACCAATTGCATGCCGAGAATTTTCCCGGCGAGTTGAACGGCCTCTTCGACCGATTTTGCGATCTTGACGCCGCCGCCTTTGCCGCGTCCGCCCGCATGGATCTGCGCCTTGACGACCACGCCCTTGGCTCCGCTGCTCATCAGTTTTTTGGCGGCAGCTTCGGCTTCCTCGCGCGTGGTGACCATCTCCCCGCGCGGCACCGCCACTCCGTATTTCGACAGAATTGCTTTTGCCTGGTACTCGTGAATTTTCATGGTGTCATTTGCTTCGAGCCTGACTGTCCTTAGCGCACAACCGTGCTCGTCCGGGACGCCGGCTTCGCGATTGCAATCGGTTCTGTTGTGAACGAACCATCCCCGCGCGAGCCTGCGCTGCGCAAGGCGTTTCGCCCATGAATAACTGTTCGGATAACGGGAGCCCCTGGAGGCAGCACGCCGACCAATGCGATACTCCAAACACGTGAGCTCTCAACGGCTAACCCGCCTTGAACATCTCCGATGAGAGACGCACTATTGTATTCGCCCGAGCCCGTTCTCCGCAAAGGGCCGCCCAGTTTTGGTAGTGGGTCGTTTTGAATTTTTTGCAAGAACAACGGGGTGCCCCACGTCCCGCCCCGCTTTTGGGCTGACGTGGGCCATTCTCCAAATTGACCCACTACTCCAAATCCGCTACACCCTGGAAGCAATGGAGGGAAATATGACCATGCCAAGCCGTGTGATCACTATTTGCTGCGCGCTGATTCTTGCGAGCGGCGTGCTTGCCGCGCAGGAGTTGCAAATTACACCGAACAACCGCACGATCTACGTCACGACGGAAGACGAGGTTACGCTGGAACCTGATATTGCGCTCATCAACTTTGGCTACCAGACGTTTGGCCCCGACCAACAGGCGGCAATGAACGATCTAAGCCAAAAGTCCAAGCAGATCGCCAAAGCCCTGGTGAACGCGGCGATCGACCCCAAGGCGATCGAAACCTCGGCGCTCGAAGTTGGACGCACAACTTACTTCGATCCGCAGACACCGCCGGAGGTGCGCAAGCAGCGCGACTTTACCGCGCACGAAAATTGGCGCGTGCGCGTCAAGGCCGCCGATGCCTCTCTTGTCACCGGCATTGCCCGCAGCGGCGGAGCCAACACCTTTCAGGGAGTCTCGTGGGAACTTGCTGACCCGAATCAGGCTTATGCAAAAGCCAACGCGGCCGCCCTGAGACGCGCACGCGCTATCGCCGAGCAGATGGCCAACGACATGGGCGCAAAGCTCGGCAAAATAATCTACCTCAGCAACTCGAATCCCGTGCTGGCTCCGACGGCGCGCGGCGGAATCAGCCTGCGTCATGCGTTGAAGACGCCTTGCACAAGGTCGCCTCCGGAGCTGCCAGCCCGGCGGAACTTCAATTCGAGGTTTCACGACAATTGATTCACCGCAGCGCAACCGTGTACGCCGTCTTCGCCATCGAGTAAATTTCATTGAAGGAAACGGGCGAGAGGCTGTGACCAAATCAACCTCGAAGTCTTGGTGCCCCACGTTCGCCCTCCTTTGGCTAACGTGGGGTAGTTCGTTTCGCAGTGGCGCGGCTTCAGCCGCGCCGTCCACTGCCAAGCTTTACAGGCTGCGGAAAAACTCTTTGAGGTGTCATCCTGAGCAAAGCGAAAGATCTGCTGTTTGCTGGTGCCCCATATCTGCGCGCCTTTCGCAGATATGGGATTCTAACTTACCCACATCTGCCAACATCAGGCAGATATGGGGCACCCGGCGCCATCGCTGCCGCTTACCACACCTTGCAGCGATGCTCCCGCACCATGGGCTGGCCCGCCTTGCACTGAAACGCCTGCTGAAACTCCGGCATGTTGGTGACCACGCCGTTGATGCGATACTTGCCGGGTGAGTGCGGATCGGTAATGGCGCTCATCCGAAGATTCTCCGGACGCTCGTTCTCGCAAGCCCACTGGGCAAAGCCGATAAAGAAACGCTGCGCCGGGCGTGAATCCGCCGATGGGCTTCAGCTTCTGCTCCTTTGTCTCGTTGAACCATGCCAGATACGCCAGCACGCTTCCCCCGAGATCCGCAACGTCTTCGCCTTCCGTCAGTTTGCTGTTGATGTGGATGTCATCGACCACGACGTACTGCGCATATTGATCCACCACGCACTCGGCGTGCTTTTCGAATGCCGCGGCATCCTGCTTGGTCCACCAGTCGCGCAAGTTGCCCTGCGCATCGAACTGCCGTGCCCGCGTCGTCAAAGCCGTGCGTCAGTTCATGGCCAATCGTCGATCCCGTGTTGCCGTAGTTCGGCGCATCGTCCATCTTGGGATCGAACAGCGGCGGTTGCAGCACGCCGGCGGGAAAGTTGATGTCGTTCATCTGCTGATCGTAGTAGGCGTTGACCGTCGCGGGCGGGATCTGCCACTCGCCGTGATCCACCGGCTTGCCGATTTTGTTCAATTGACGTCTCGATTCGAACTCCGTGGCCCGCTGAAAGTTCCCGAAGAAATCGCCGCGCACGACGTTCACCGGGCTGTAGTCGCGCCACCGGTCGGGATAGCCGATCTTGTTCACCACGGCGTGCAGCTTCTCAAGCGCGCGCTGCTTCGTCTCAGCTCCCATCCAATCGAGAGCCTTGATCTCCTGCTCCATCGCGGCTTCAATTTCCTTCGTCATTTTGAGCGTGCGGGCCTTCAGCTCGGGGCTGAATGTTCTTGCCACGTATGCCTGGCCGACAGCTTCGCCGAGCTGATAATCCACCAGTTGAACGCAACGCTTCCACCGCGGCCTGATCTGCTCCGCCCCTTGCAGGTACTTGCGATAGAAATCGAAATTCGCCATCACGAACGGCGTCGACAGGTAAGGCGCGTTCTGCCGGACGACCTGCCAGCGGAAGTAAGTCTTCCAGTTCTCCAGCGACTCGGATTTCAGCAGCGTCTCCAGCGCCTTAAAGAACTCCGGCTCCGTAACGTTGAACGTTTGCAGGCCGGGAACCCCCGACGTTGCGAGATAGGCATTCCAGTTGAACGAAGGCGTCAGCGCCTGCAATTCGGCGCGGTTCATCTTGTGGAAAATCTTGTAAGGATCGCGCAGCTCGACGCGGGTCAGCGAGGCCTTGGCCATCGCGGTTTCGATCCGCATCACCGTTTGCGACTCCTGCGCGGCCTGCGTTGGCGAGTCGCCCAGCAACTCGAACATCTGCTGAACGTGAGCCACATAGCGCTTGCGGGTCTCTTCCATCCGCTCGTCGGTCTTCAGGTAATAATCGCGGTCGGGCAGCCCGAGTCCCCCGGCACTGGCAAACGCAATCACCTGTGTCGAATCCGCCAGATCCTGCGAGGAGCCGAAGCCGAACATCATGCTGGTGTAGCCAAAGCGTCACCAGGTGCTGCCCGGCAACCCAGGGCGCAAGGCCACTCACGTCCTTGACGCCGGCCAGCTCCCGCAACGCGGGTTCCAGCGGCGCGGCCCCGGCCTTTTCAATGGCCGCTTCGTCCATGCAGGAGGAGAAGAAATCTCCGATCTTCTGCTGAATCGCGTCTGCGCTTCGCCACAGGACGCGCGGCGTCTTCGAGAATTCCCCAAAGAAAGCGCTGGTTCTCATCGGTCAGTTTGCCGTAGACGCTCCACGACGCCTGGTCCGGCGGAATCGGGTTCTTCTTCATCCACCCGCCGCATGAATAGGTGTAGAAATCCATGCACGGGTCGACCGAGCGATCCATGTCATCGACGTTGAGGCCGGGCGTGTAGGGCAATGCCTGTAACGGAGTCTCCTTCGGCGTGGCGGCGGTGGAAGGAGTTGCAGCGGGCGATTGCGCCGCACAGCACGCGCTCAGCACCACCATCGAGGCGAACAGCAGTAAAGTCTTTCTCATAGGAAGAGCTCACGTCCGGCGCAGGCGCAAGGCGCGCCCGCCGGAGTCAGTCAAGTCTAAAACAGTTTTGCCGAAGCAAGCAGTCGGGCGATTCGTGCTCGATAGGGTGCCCCACGTCCCGCCCCGACTCGGGGTCCCCGGCGAGGCTCGGCTCGCTGGGGTGACTGAGGGCTGACGTGGGGTAGTTGCCGGGTGCCCCATTCAAGCGAAGCTTGGGTGGGGCTTTTGCGTCTCAAGCCGGGTGCCCTACCCTTTCGCCTGCTTTTGGCGAAGGGTGGGGTAGTTTCTTCGTGCCAATGAGGAGTCTTAATGACCCCAAAACGGGCCGAAGATTGGTCTCTCGGGCCCAAATATCGGCCTGCCAAACTCCAGCGCCCCGCCAAAATCCTCGAATACAGGGCTTTTATTCAAAGTGTCAGCTTGGCAACTCGCTTGCATACATAGACATGCAGCTCACAACAAACAGATTTTGAGATTGGGACACAGACAGAAATACGTCAAATGCTGTACGTTTGCCGCGCAAGGGAGACTGAATGGTTCGTAAGGTGAGAGCTGACCTGCTCATCGTGGGGATGGGTGCAGCGGCGCAAATGTGCGCGCTCTATGCCCACGAAGCCAATCCGGAACTCAAGATCCTCATCGTGACCAAAGCCGTGAAGGGCAAAGGCGGGTGCAGTCGCATGGTTCAGGGCGGCTTCAACGTCGTGCTCAACCTTCAGGGGACTCCCACGAGAAGCACTTGATGGACACCCTCAAGGGCGGCCAGTACATCAACGACCAGGAGTTGGCCAAGACGCTGGTCGAGCAGGCCACACCCACCATCAAGGAGATGGAAACCAAGTTCGGCTGCTTCTTCGACCGCAACCCGGACGGATCGGTCCACCAGAAGCCTTTTGCCGGCCAGTCCTTTGATCGCACCGTACACAAGGGCGACCTGACGGGCATCGAGATTCTCAGCCGGCTCACCGAGCAGGTGATCAAGCGGCAGATCCCCGTGATGGAGGAGTGCCGCGCCGTCGAACTGCTCCTGGACGAATCCGGCAAGATGGTCACCGGCGCGCTTCTGTTCGATATGCGGCGCGGTGAGTTCATTGTGGCCGAGGCGGCCGCCACCCTGGTCGCCACCGGCGGCGGTCCCACGCACTACCGGTTTCACGCTCCCGGCCCGGAAAAGTCCGTCGACGGCATCGCCATGCTCTACCGCGCCGGCGCCATCATGAAGGACATGGAGATGCTCCAGTTCCACCCCACCGGCCTCATTGTCGCCGGTAGCGTGGTGGCTGGGTCGCTTCTCGAAGAAGGACTGCGCGGCGCCGGCGCCTATCTCTACAACGGCTTAGGCGAGCGCTACATGCTGAACTACGCGCCCGAAGTCGGCGAGCGCGCCACCCGCGACGTGGTTAGCCGCTCCTCGTATCTTGAGATGATCAATGGACGCGCCTGCCCCGAAGGCGGCGTGCAAATTGACGCCTCTCATCTGGGCGCCGATTTCGTTCTGAAAAACTTCCCCGGCATGGCCGAGCGCTGCCGCCAGTTCAATTACGATCTTGCCGCGCGGCCGGGTTCCCGTCGCGCCCTCGGCCCACTTCTTCATGGGCGGGGCGGTGATCGACACCGACGGCAAGGCCTCTCTGGAGAAGCTCTTCGTTGCCGGCGAAGATGCCGGCGGAGTCCACGGCGCCAATCGGCTTGGCGGAAACGGCATCTGCGATTCGTGCGTCTACGGGCGGCTGTGCGGCAAGTCCGTCGGCAAATACCTGTCGAACGGAAACCGCACCATCAAGGAAACCAGGCGCGGCCAGGTGGAAGAAGCGATCGAAGTCCTCACCCGCCCGCTGAAGCGCTCCACCGGCCCGAGCCCCTTCGATGTGCGCAAACAGATCCAGGAACTCAACTGGAACAAGGTCGGCGTGGCCAGGACAGCGACTGCGCTCACTGAGGGAATCAGCGAGATCGAGTCCCTGGCGGAAGAGGTCTCTGCGCTGAAGGTGACCGGTTCTCCGTTCTTCAACATGATGTTCAACACCGCCCTCGATCTGCGCAGCATGATCGATGTCTCGCGGATGGTTGCCGCCTCCGCGCGGGTGCGCGAAGAAACCAGGGGCGCGCACTTCCGGCAGGATTTTCCCAAACAACGCGACGACTACGGACTCTTTAACACCTTCCTGCATCGCGGCGCCGATGGGAGGCCCGTCATTGAAAAGAAACCGGTGGTTTTCAAGTACAAATCGCTTGAAGACTGCCAAAAATACAGGAAGCCATGACGACTTTAACCAGTAGCAAAGAATGCTGTAAGGAAGAAACTGTGGACAACCAGCCATCGACTACCGCAAACCGTTGCAGTGGGGCGAACTCGACCCGCATCGCAGAGAAAACGCCAAGATCGGCATGTGGGCCTGGATATGGCAGCGGATCTCCGCTCTCGCCATCGTGGTTCTGCTTGCTCTCCACATCACCCTGACCTACAAGCTGTTCATTCAGTTCCTGCTCCTGCTGGTGGTCTCCTTCCATGCCGCTCTTGGCCTCCGCGTGATCCTGCTCGACTTCAATCTCGTGGACGTCAAGTATCAGCGCGCTTTGATCTGGGGGCTGATGACCTTGGGCGTGGTGGTGGTGGCAACGATCTGGTTCTCGATCCATTAGCGGCGAAACGCTCGGCCCGAGGTGAAACGCGAAACGTGAAACGTGCAGCCGACGCGGAACCTGCAGTTGAGTGAAGAGGAAAGCATGGCGCAGTCAAGCACCAGGGAAGTAAAGATTTTTCGATACGACCCAGCCAACGCGGATGAGGGTCATTTCGACAGCTATACGCTGGAGATTCCCGACGAGACGACGACGACGATTCTGGACGTTTTGCTGCGCCTGCAACGCGAGCAGGACCCCACGTGGCTTTCCGCTACGCCTGCCGGGTCAACATGTGCGGCTCCTGCGGCATGGTCATCAACGGCAAGGAGGCATTGGCCTGCAAGACCAATGTCTCGGACATCCCCGCAGGCAAGGAAATCACCCTCCGGCCGCTGAATCACTTTCCGGTGATTAAGCGACCTCGTGGTGGACATGGAGCCGTTCTTCCAGAAGTACGAAGAGACCCTGCCCTTCTACGAGCCCAAGGAAGACTATCTGGAGCCGGCGCATGATCCGGCCCGATTCGCAGGAGCGCCAGGACATTGGCTTGGCGACCGAGTGCATCGCCTGTGGCTGCTGCGTCTCCAGTTGCACCATGTGCCACTACCACGAAGGACTACGCCGGCCCCGCGGCCCTGAACCGCGCCTTCACCCTGCTGGCCGACAGCCGCGACGGACTGTTTCAGCCGACGGCTCGACCGCGCGCTGGAGTCCTGCTACAACTGCCGGACCGAATTCAACTGCACGGAGGTTTGCCCCAAAGATATCAGCGGAACGCGCGCCATCAAGTACATCCAGCGCCTGGCGCTCAAGCACCTTGCGACATGAGCCCGAGCCGGCAAAGATAGTCGTGCCGGAAGCGCCGCCGCTCCTGGCGCCTGCGGTCGATCGCCGCACCTTCCTCACGCAGATGGGGGTGGGCGTTCTGGGCGTCGGCTCGGCGCTTGTGCTGGGCGCTGTCGCCACCGGTACCGCGGTGGGTCCAGCCCTGTCCAAAACGCCCAAACAATGGGTTCCCGTGGCGCCCTGGAGCAACATCCAAGCCCGGCGACGTCACCACCGTGCTGATGAAGTACGAAATCAAGAGCGGCTTCTACACCGCAGCAGGTCTCCGTGCCCGTCCTGGTCTCGCGCACCGGAAACGAGATCATCTGCTTTAACGCTGCCTGCACGCACCTGGGCTGCATCGTGAGGTGGGACGCGCTCTCCGGCCGCTTCCGCTGCGCCTGCCATGGCGGCAACTTCGACCGCGACGGCAACGTCCTCGCCGGTCCGCCGCCCCGGCCGCTCGACCGCTACGCCTTCAAGGTGGATTCGGGCCACCTGCTCGTGGAGGTGGGCTAATGTCGCGCAAGACTTGCGCGAGCGCCTCGGCTGGAAAGAATACCTGCGGCCCTTCCTTTACAAGGATCTGCCTGCCCGGCACCGGCTGGTCCGCGACCCTGGGAACTCTGTGCGCGCTCCTGTTCGGCGTCATGGCGGTCACCGGCATCTTTCTGGCGATGTACTACAATCCCTCGCCGGACAAGGCCTACCAGTCCATCGACTACATCATGAAGGACGTGCCGATGGGCGCGCTGCTGCGCGGCATCCATCACTGGGGCGCGGGCGCCATGGTTCTGCTGGTATTCATCCACCTGCTGGCCAACTTCTTTTCGGGCACCTACAAAGCGCCGCGGGAGGCGACCTGGATCGTCGGCGTCTGTCTGTTTCTGGTCACGCTGGGGCTGGGGTTCACGGGCTATCTTCTGCCCTGGGACATGAAGGCTTACTGGGCCACCGTGGTCAGCTCCAACATCCCCAGGGATATTCCGGTGATCGGCGATTTCATTACCCGGCTGATTCGCGGCGGGGAAACCGTTTCGGGTCTGACCCTCACGCGCTTCTACGCCATTCACATGCTGCTGCTGCCGGCGCTGCTGGCGGTGTTCACCGCATACACATCTACCTGGTGCGCATCCACGGTCTGGCTGAACCGGCGAAGCGAAACCCGATGCCGCCGTGGCACACGAAAAACCGGTTATCGCTTCTTTCCCGAGCACGCATTCCGCAGCGCTCTGGTGTTCGCCGTCGTCTTTCTGGTGATTGTCGGGCTGGCGATTTTCGGCACGATCCCGCGCGAAGCAAATCGCCGGCACGTTCAGCGAATCCTACCTGCCCCGGCCCGAGTGGTACTTCATGTGGCTCTTCCAGCTGCTGACCTTCTTCTCCGGAGCTGGGAGACGGTCGGCAGTCTGGCCATTCCGACGGCGGGGATTGCGCTTCTGTTCGCTGTGCCCTTCCTGGCAAGGGTCGGCCAGCCGCGCGGCGGATCGCCCACTGGCCGTAGGCGTGGGCGTAAGCTGCATCGTCGCCATCGTCTATCTGACCCTCATGGGCTTCGAAGGCGCACGGCCCTACGGGCAGATCATTCCCGTGCCCGACCGCCCCTCACGGCCAGCGAAGCAACGCGGCCTCTATCTTTTCGCCGACCGGGAGTGCGCCTACTGCCACCAGATCCAGCGGCCAAGGCGGACACCGCACCGGACCCGACCTGGCCAACATGTGGCCGCCACAGAACCAAGGATTACTCTGGCCAGGTACATCAAGAACCCGCAAGCGGTCAGCCGCACTCGATCATGCCCAAGTACAACCTTCCGGACGCCGACCTGCAGGTCCTGGCCGATTTCGTGCTGGCGCTGGATTTCAGCAGGTACCAGCAGAAAATTCTGAGACGGGGAGATTTTGCAAAGTTCCCCGACAAGGCCGGGGCCCCCGGCGCTTCGGCTTTTGAAGCGCTGGGGTGGAAGCCCGCTGTTAGCTTGTCAGGGCCAAAGAGTGACCCAACCCAGGCAAGTGTGATACCTGCCGGGCAGTTGGACGACGGAAGGAGACAGTGACCACCATGCACGAAGCAGCGAGAATCGCCACCGACTTCGATTACGGAATCGTGGAAGAGGCGGCCAAACAGACTTACATACGCGCCCTTTGCGATCTGCCGCCAGACGTCCGCGAAGCGCTGAAGAAGGCTTACGCCCGGGAGAAGCAGCCACGGCGCGCGAGCCGCATTCGATGCCATCTTCAAGACTATCGAGATCGCCGACCGCGAACAAGACCCTCATCTGCCAGGACACCGGCCTGCCCATCTATAAGCTCAAGATCGGCTCGAAATTTCCGCTGGAACGGCTTCGAGATCAAGAACCGGCTTGCCGAGGGCGCCAAACGCGCCACCCTGGAGTTTCCGTTTCGCGGCAGCTCCACCCACCCGCTCACCCGGGTGAATCCGCAGACCTCGGTCGGCCCGGGTCTGCCGGTGATCTATTTCGACTTCACGGACGAAACCGACACGCTCGACATCCTGATGGCGCCCAAGGGCTCGGGCTCGGAAAACATGAGCAAGATGCAGATGTACTACCCGTCGCATGGCGTCAAGGCGCTGAAGAAATTCGTCGTTGGACACGGTCATCGAAAGCGGCGGCAATCCGTGTCCTCCCGGCATTATCGGCGTGGGCATCGGCGGCACCGCCGATCTGGTCGCGAAGCTCGCCAAGGACGCGATCCTGCGGCCGGTCGGGCAGCGCAACCCCGACCCGGAGATCGCCAAGATGGAAGTGGAACTCGAAGAGGCCATCAATTCCACCGGGCGCGGCCCCATGGGATTAGGCGGAGATGTCTCGACTCTGGCGGTTCATATCGAGATGGCTTACACGCACATCACCCAGAATCCTGTTGCCGTTAACACCCAGTGCTGGCCGGCGCGACGCTCGCGGGCCATCATTCATCCCGACGGCCGTGTCGAGTATGGCTACTAATAAGAGGAGATCACCATGGCGGAATATCATCTGAAATCTCCGTTTACTGAAGCCGAGATCCGGCAACTGCGCGTGCGGAGACATCGTTTACTTCGACGGGCTGCTGTTCGGAATCCGCGACCTCACTCAAATCTATATGTTCGACCAGAACCACGAGCCTCCCGTCAGTTTGGCCGGCGCACCCTGCATCCACACTGCGCCGAGTCTTCGCAAGGTGGGCGACAAGTGGGAGAAAATCTGCGTCGGCACCACCACCAGCACGCGCATGGATCGCTTTACCCCGCCTCTGATCGAGAAGTACGGAGTGCGCGCCATCATTGGCAAAGGCGGTTTGTACCAGGGCAGCCTGGAGGCCATGCAGAAGTTCGGCGCCGTCTACCTGGCCATCATCGGCGGCTCCGCGGCGCTTGAAACCAAGCAGCATCGAGGAGGTCGAAGCGGTGTACTGGGAGCACCTTCACCCCGAGGCGCTGTACCAATTCCGAGTGAAGAATTTCGGCCCGCTCACGGTGGCCATGGACAGCCACGGCCGCCATCTCTATGAAGAGGTTAAGGCCGAAGCGGTTAAGCGGCTCCCGGAGATCTACAAGCGACTAGGTTGCTAAAAGACGCGCTACGGAATGTGTGCGTCAGACAGCTACGCTGCCTGTATGCTTACATCAAAGCACCTCGTAGGCGTTTGAACGTTGTATCCGTTCCTGGCGGTGCGGCGAAAGACTCTGCCGCTCCCCGACACGCGCGGTTATTACACGTGTTGGGGCAGAAGCCGGGAACGGCGGGCCCTAATCATTTTGCTTCACGTGGGGGAAGTATGGCAAAGGGTTGGTCGCGCTTCAATATTCCGCTCCCTATCAGGGTAGTCGGATTGCTGATCGTTGGTCTCTGTCTTGGTTTAGCGTTTCCTAAAAACGCAATTGTTAAGGGCCTCTACATCAGCGGCACCTATTTTCCAAAAACAGTCGTCACCTTCGCTGCGTTTTTTATTTTTTTCCTGTTGGCCTCGGCGATGGCCAAGCTGATCCTGTTCCATAAGGAGAGGGCCGGCAAGATGTTCGGCCTGATCCTGACCATATACGTCGTGATGGGAGGGATCTCGCTGGTCTACGCTACTGCTTGGATTACGGTGCTGTCGGACATACCATTCGCCCTGCCTGGGCAAAAGGTGCCCGGCGTAGGCGCTTGGGTGGCGCAAGTTGGACACACCTTCGCCCACGTCCTCTCCCAACAGCCATTGCTGCAAGCCCTGGTTGGCGCCATGCTGATCGGATGGATGTCCGCCAAAGTCTCCGCGCTGCGCCCCATCGCGTATGGGTTCATCACCGCGGGCGACTGGATACTGACGTTCTTTAAGAAACTGCTGTGGTACTACCCGATCATGATCGGCTGCCTGGCGATTGGCATCCCGCTGAAGTTTGGCGCAAAAGGCATCGCTCTGTACGGCAAAGGTGTGTTGTGGGTCATGATTGTTACCTGCGTCTGGGTAGCTCTTATGATGCTCACCTGCAAAATCTTCACCAAGCGAACCTGGAAGCAGATCCTTTCCTACTACGGCGCGGTCTGGCCTACCGGCTTCGGCACCGGCGGTTCTTATGACACGCTGGCGGTCAATATCATCTCGGCCGAGCAGGATCTTGGCCTCGACCCGGATGTCGCTGAGGTCTCAATTGTCTTCGGCACGGTTCTCAACAAGAACTGCAGCACCATGTCGGTCTTGATCGTGACCATCATCTGCGCCAAGCTGCTGAATATCCCGCTTTCCCTGTCAGAGATACTCATGCTGATTCCGCCGGTGATGATTCTCGGACTGGAATCTCCCGGCATTCCCGGCGGCGCCGGTTTCTTCATGTCGCCGATCATCGCCGTCATGTTGAATGTCCCCGATCAAGCCGTGTGGATCACGACCTTCGTCGCCTGCTTCAGCGGATTGGTCCCGATGTTCAGCACCGCCGGCAACACCACCGACGATGGCGTCGTGGGCGCTTTGTTGCAGGATTGTTTCCCGCGTCTCATTGGCAAGGCCAGAAGCGGGGATGCCGTGGTGGCCGCACACGCGGGATAACCGGATTCGCGACTGTGGAATGACTCTCAAGGAGAGCCCAATATGCGTAGGATTTTAGGAATAATCGTAGCCTTGGTTGGCTCCTGGATGCTTGTGTCGCCACAGGCAATGTTGGGACTGAAGGAGCTCAGGTGGATGTACAAAAGCGCTTTTCCCGGCGAAGTTCTGATTGGCATAGTCGTCGTTGCAGTCGGCTTCTATCTGATCGGCTTCAGTGCTCCAAAGGTGGGCAAGCCCAGTCACTGAAATCCTTGTGGATTCTTTGAAGGGGCGCGGCTTCAGCCGCGCCGTTCAGAATCAACAGGAATGCGGGCTTCAGCCCCCGAGGAATCTCGCTCTTCCTCTAGCGCCGGGTGGCCCATTCTAGCCCGCAGTTGGCTAGAGTGGGGTAGTTTCCGGCTGGAGGCCCGTCAGGTGGCCCACATTTGCCCGCAGTTGGCTAATGTGGGATTGATGAGGCTCTTCTACCCCAAGTCCCGTCCCGCTGTTGGACTGACGCGGGATGGTTACTCGATCGGATAGGCGGAGAATTCAAAGATGGCGTTAGTTGCTCCGATGCAAACTAAAGCAAGCGCTTCCCGCGTGAAGCCGGCGGAGAACTTTTATCCTGGGCCTCCGCCGATTCCCTGCGGAGTTTGCCGGTCACTGCGAATTGAGCCCCTCAGAAGATGTTGAGGCCGGCTCCTGGCAGAGCTTCACCTTGACCTACACTGCCGGCCCGTACGGCATGGACGATACCGCCAGTCTCAAACTCGTCTTCCGTTTCGCTTCCGATCAAACCACTCCCCAGACGACCGATCCCAAAGCACCCGGCTATCTCACCGCCGAAGCCTCCAACGGTGCAACCCTGAGTTGCCGTTTCGACTACAAGCAGAACGTCCGTCCCTGGGACCGTACCGTGCATATCAAGGTGGTGAACGGATGCATGGCCGAGGGCGAAACCATCGTCATCCGGTTGGGTGACACTCGCTTCGGCTCTCCCGGAATGCGGGTACAGACCTTCGCCGACCCCGCGTATGAGTTCCGAATGTTGGCCGACCCCATCGCCTGTTATCACTTTGCACGCCTGCCGGAGGAGCCAACCATTGCCATCGTCGCTGGTCCCTCGTGCAAGGGCGCAGGCTGTTCTGCCGACCTTCAGGAAAGCAGGCGATCGCTTCCGCCTATGTCTCAAGACCGAAGATAAGTGGGGAAACCCCAGCGGAAAAGGTGAAGCGCGCTTTGCCCTGTCGGCCAATCTTCCTCTCACCGGCCTGCCCGCCGAAATCGTGCTTGCCGACGGCGAAGCGACTGCGGTGATCGAAGGCTTGTCGTGCAGCACGCCCGGCGATCTGCTGATCACGCTGTCGACTCCAGACGGCGCAATCGCCACTGTCTCGAATGCGCTTCGTCTGACCTCTGAAGCCATCAAGCTCCGTCCTTACTGGGCCGACATGCACGGCCAAAGCGCTGAGACGATTGGCACCGGCACCGCCGCCGATTATTTTTCCTTCGCGCGCGACAAGGCATTTCTGGACGTGAGTGGGCACCAGGGCAATGATTTCCAGATCACGCAGGAGTTCTGGCGCGAGTTGGGCCAACTCAGCTCACGCTTCAATGTTCCGGAACAGTTCGTAACCATGCCCGGATATGAGTGGTCCGGCAACACCTCGCTCGGCGGCGACCGCAATGTTTATTTCATGCGCGAAGACCGCCCCATCCGGCGCTCGTCCCATGCACTCGTGCCCGACCATTCTGATCTTGCGACGGATTGCCGCACCGCGACCGAATTATTTTCCGCGCTCGCCAGAGATGGTGAAGATGCCCTGGTCGTCGCTCATTGCGGCGGGCGCTACGCAAACCTCGCCGCCGCGCACGACGCCGCGCTTGAGACATCCATTGAAATCCACTCCAGTTGGGGCACCTTCGAGTGGCTGCTGCACGATGCCTTTGAGCTTGGGCTCAGAGTCGGAGTTGTCGCCGGAAGCGATGACCACAAAGCGCGCCCCGGAGCATCTTGGCCCGGCGCTTCGATGTTCGGCGCCCTGGGAGGGCTGACCGGCCTGCTCATGCCCAAGCTGACCAGAGAAGCCGTATTCGCTTGCCTTCGCGATCGGCGTCACTATGCCACCACGGGCAACCGCCTTCATTTGCAGGTCAAGGCTCACTTCCTGGACTCCTCTGTAGTGCGCTTCTTCGAAGATCCTGCTCGCGGACCTTGCAGGAACGTTTTCACGGAAAGCGCTATCATGGGAGATATCGTTCATTCTCCGGAACCTGAATTGTTGCTGCACGTCGAGGCAGCCAGCGCATCCGCCATCGAGTCGCTGGATATTTTTAATGGCAAGCGGCTGATTAAAACCTGGCGTCCCTATGGACCGGCGGAATTGGGACGCCGCATCCGCGTCATCTGGTGCGGAGCAGAGTATCGCGGCCGTTTCCGCATGAGCACCTGGGACGGCGTCGCCAAGTTGGACGGCAATGCTTTTACATCTGCCGCTCCCATCAATTTTTTCAACCCCGACAGGCAGCTTCGAATGGTGAGCCCTCGGGAGTTGGCATGGCAATCGGTAACGACCGGCAATTTCGCGGGCTTCGAGGCGGTGCTGGAGGATTCGGAAGCTGGCAGCTTAAAGGTAAAGACCGCTTCGGGACAACTGGAGCTGCCGGTAAATCAAATCGGGTTGGAGAGCACTTTTGTCGATCTTGGCGGGTTGGATAAGCGCATCATGGCCTACCGCCTTCCCGACCGCAACGAGTGCCGCAGCGTCAGCTTGAAGCAAACGGTTTCGATCGAGCCTGACGTCGACAATCCGATTTACATTCGGCTTACCACCGAAGATGGCCATCGTAGCTGGTCGAGCCCGATCTATCTGGTTCCCGATCCGCGATGGTAGGTCGGTCGAGTGTCGATACGTTTTTGCGGGGTTTCCGACGAGCCCCGCAGCTGGTGTAATTGAGTACCGGCGATTCGAGTTTTTTTTGGAGCTTGAGCATGTTTCATAAATGGCATAATCCTGAGCGGAGGCCGCGACGATTCTCACCCGCACCTGCATTTGGTGTGGTCGCAGCCAGAGTCGACGGATCTGCATTTCGGCCCTACAGCTATTTTTGAAACACGCTTTAGTTACCGTCACTGCCCCGCCCGGGGTCGAATAGTTCGGGAGGGCGGCCACGGCCGAGGGTCGGCGATGGCTGAACCGGACAGATGTAAATTCATCTTGCGAAAGAAGGTTTCTATGACTGGTCAATCCGCGGCGCAACATGCCGGCTCCACCAAGCCGGGGCAGAAGGCGCCAGACTTCCTGGTACATGAAGACGGCGATTCCGTAGGGGTCATCGTCATTGAAGGGCTCAAGGCCGGAACCGAAATGACTGGCTGGATTATGGCTCAGGACCGCACCATCACCATGAAGGTTCTCAACGATATTCCCATCGGACACAAAGTCGCCCTCACCGATCTCAAGGTAGGCGGCAGCGTGATCAAGTATGGCGTCAACATTGGCAAGGTAGTTGCCCCCATCAAGAAGGGCGAGCACGTGCACGTGCACAATCTCAAGACGAGGAGGTGGTAACCATGCAGAAAACATTTTCGGGATATCGTCGCGAGAACGGACGCGTGGGCATTCGCAATCATGTAATCATCCTGCCATTGGATGATCTTTCCAACGCGGCCTGCGAGTCAGTCGCCAACAACATCAAGGGCACGATGGCGATTCCGCATCCTTACGGCCGGCTGCAGTTCGGCTATGATCTGGATCTGCATTTTGCCACCCTCATCGGCACCGGAAGCAACCCCAACGTCGCCGCCGTGGTGGTCATCGGAATCGAACCGGTCTGGACCGCCCGGATCGTTGACGGCATCGCCAAGACCGGCAAGCCTGTAGCCGGATTCTCGATTGAAAAGAATGGCGATCTGAACACCATCTGCGCCGCATCGCGCAAGGCCAAGGAGTTCGTGCAGTGGGCCACCGAGTTGCAGCGCGAAGAGTGCCCAATCAAAGACCTGTGGGTCTCCTGCAAGTGCGGCGAGAGCGACACCACCTCCGGGCTGGCCTCGAATCCGACGGTCGGCAACGCCTTCGACAAACTGGAAGCTGCCGGCTGCACCCTGGCCTTCGGCGAGACGACGGAGATCACCGGCGGCGAGAACCTTGTGGCCGACCGTTGCGCCACTCCCGCGGTGCGCAAGAAGTTCCAGTTCTTCTTTGACCGTTACGCCAAGCTGGTCGAGGACCACAAGGTCGATGACCTGTGCGACTCGCAGCCGACCAAGGGCAACATCGAGGGTGGCCTGACGACCATCGAAGAGAAGGCCCTGGGCAACATCCAGAAGATCGGCAAGAAGTGCAAGGTAATCGGCGCGCTCGACAAGCACGAGGCCCCCACCGGACCGGGCTTGTGGTTCATCGACTCCTCATCGGCTGCCGCCGAGTTCGTTACCCTGATGGCTGCCGCCGGCTTTGTGGCTCACCTCTTCCCGACAGGCCAGGGAAACATCATCGGCAACCCGATTCTGCCGGTGATTAAACTCGGAGCCAATCCGCGCACCGTGCGCACCATGAACGAGCACATCGATGTCGATGTCTCGGGCATCTTGCGCCGTGAAATGAGTCTCGATCAGGCTGGCGACAAACTGCTGGACTGCATGTTCCACACCACCAAAGGCCGCCTCACCTCGGCCGAGGCGCTGGGACATCGCGAGTTCGTCCTCACCCGCATCTACGAAAGTTCGTAACTACCTGACGGCCCCGCGTTAAGCGGGTGCTCGTCGATAGAGCAAGTGTTGTTTTGAAAACTGGGTGCCCCATCCTTTCGCCCGCAGTTGGCGAAGGGTGGGGTATTTTTTTCTTTCGTTTTTACTTGCGGGTGGCGGGTGCCCCAGGTTCGCCCGTGTCGGGGTCCCCAACGAGGCTCGGCTCGTTGGGGTGACTGGGCTAACTTGGGGTAGTTTTTTTCTGAATCGTAACGCGGCGGGTGGCCCACCCTTTCGCCCGCAGTTGGCGAAGGGTGGGGCAGTTCGACGAATCCCATTGAGATCCAAAAGGTCCAGAGATACACTTCCCGTCATGCCTTGGGGACTCAAACGATTTCAACGGACGCGCCACTTGCACTTCGTCACCTTCACTTGTCATCGGCGCGTTCCGCTACTGAACACTCCCGAGGCAGCTCACACGTTTGAAGAAACCTTGGAGCGTGTTCGCCGCTGGTATTCCTTTTGCGTCAGCGGCTATGTGGTGATGCCCGACCATGTTCATCTGCTTATGAGCGAACCGGCACGCAGTCAACTATCAACTGTGATCCAGATGCTGAAACAAATCGTCGCGCGCAAGCTTGGCGGAGCCACTGACGACCGATTTTGGGAAAAGCGGTATTACGACTTTAATGTCTGGAGTGAAAGCAAGCGGATTGAGAAACTTCGCTATATGCACCGCAATCCGGTAAAGTGTGGCTTGGTTGAAAAGCCGCAAGATTTTCCCTGGAGCAGCTTCCGCCATTATGCAACCGGCGCGGAGGGCATTGTCGAAATCGAATCGGAATGGACCGCGCGGCAAAGAGAGCGCATCGGAATCACATTAAAGCACACTGATTAATTCGCGACCCAACTTGCCCCACCCTTCGCTTCGCGAAAGGGTGGGCCACCCGCCTTTTCACTCCCAAGACAAAGCACAGGTGCCCCAGGTCCCGCGCCGCGCAGTTCGGCGCTGACCTGGGATCGCCCTACCGGTAGTCCTGCGGATTCAACCCGTGCTTGTGGAGTTTGTACTGCAAGGTTGACTTAGGAACGTTCAACACCGCTGCGGCCCCTTTTCGCCCGCCCACAACGCCCCTGCTCATCGTGAGCACCTTAATCAGATGATTGCGTTCCATGTCGGCGAGCGCCGTGGCAGTCTGCGGCGCCTCGACTTGGCCTATATCGAGCAGTGGTTCTATGTCGTGCCTGGTTACCTGCTTGCCGCTGTAAACAATCACCAGCCGGATCATCACGTTGCGCAGCTCCCTGACATTTCCAGGCCAGGAGTGTTGCTTGAGCGCCGCAATGGCCTCGGCGGTGATCACCGGCGGCACCCGATGCGTGGACAGCGCTTCGGCTTCGGTCAGCCGATGTACCAGCGGTTCGATCTCCTCCGCGCGCTCGCGCAGCGGAGGGATATGGAACGAAATTGCGTTGAGGCGATAAAGCAGATCGGAACGAAAATTCTTTTCGCTGATGGCCTTCTTCAGATCGCTATTGGTGGCCGCGATCACTCTGAAATCCGCCTCGATCGGGTGACTATCGCCAACTCGCTCGAAGCGTCTATCCTGCAACACGTGCAACAGTTTGGCCTGGAGCTGCGGCGGCAACTCCCCAATCTCATCCAGAAAAACCGTGCCGCCGGCCGCCATTTCGAAGCGTCCCACGCGCTTGGCGTCCGCTCCGGTGAACGCCCCTTTGTTATGGCCGAACAATTCGCTTTCAAACAGCGTAGCCGCCAGCGACGGGCAGTTGACCTTCACGAATAACGCATTGCGCCGCGAGCTCAGGTGATGAATGTAGCGCGCGATGTAGTCCTTCCCGGTGCCGGTTTCCCCCGTCAGCAGCACGCTTGCGTCGCTGTCGGCAACCACTTCGATCTCGCGCATGATCTTGCGCATCGCCGGGCTGCAGTAGAAAAAGTCCGCCGGCCGATAGCGCGTGTCCGCATGTTTCAGCAGGTAATCCTTTTGCTGCTGCAGACTGGCATTCACCTCCACCAGTTTGGTGTGCGCCATCATGTTATCGACCGCCACCGCCACCTGGCCGGAAAGCTCGACCAGAAACTCCTTGAGCTCCTCCAGGTTTTCAGGCGCTTCCCGGAAGGAAAAGTGCAGCGAGCCCGAGCACATTGCTGCGCACGATCAACGGGAATGCCATGGTTGCGCCCAGACCGGCGGCCTTCATCAACCTGATCGTGTGCCAGTGCGAGTACGCCGCCATATCCGGAATGATCACAGGTTGGCGGGAGGTAATGACCGCCCGTGCAACCGGCCCCTCTTCGAGCGAGCGCGGACTGTCATCCATGCTCTTGACGGAGACGCCTTCGGCGCTGGCAAACCACCGCAGCAGTTTCGACGCGGAGTCATAAATGTTGATGCTGAAGCGGTCGTAGGCCACGATCTTGCGGATTTCCCTGGCTAGGGTGTGGAAAAGTTCTTCGCGGGTGGTCTGGTTGATGATTGCGTTGTTGACGTCGAGCAGCAGCTTGTAGCGAATCCCTGAGTCCCAGAGCGTTCGTGCGGATCGCGGCAGAAGCTCCGCCTTCGCGGCGTCGGGATGGCCGTCAAACTGACCCAAAACGAAGCCTCCATCTCAAAGCTTGTGACTTTTCCGACGGCGCCCCACATCTGCCGCAGTTAGCGCTTTTCCGACGGTGCCCCATATCTGCCGCAGTTAGCAGATGTGGGACTTGGGCCAACGAACTACCCCGCGTCAGCCAACTGCGGGCGTGACATGGGGCGCCAAGCCTTCGAGGTTGATTTAGTCACAGCCTCTCAGAGTGTCTGTGGGTTTTTTATCGCGAAGTCAGACTTTTGGCAAGCCCAATATTGGGCCTGCTTGCCGTTTTCCCAATATTGGGCCGCTATCTTGCTAGATTCATGAAATATATGCCCCACGGAAGAGCCAGACGGCTGCGAAATTGCGACAACCTACCAGCATTCACCCTGGAAGAAGCGCTTTTCAGCCGCCTGCCAGGGAAGGTCTGAACAACTCAAGGTTTTGAAGGGTACGGGCTTCCAGCCCGTACGCAAGACCAGCAAAACCAATGAGGCTTTAGCCTCTGAGGGATCTCGGTTCTGCCTAGTAAGGCTTGTTCAGAGTTTCCCTAGTGGTGCCCTTGTGCGGGTGCTGACTTTTCCTCCGCCTTGGCGGTTGCCGGCGGCGAGGGCTGCTCCGCGGGGTTCTCGGCGGGCAGGTATTGCACAATCAGCGAAACCCTGCGATTCGATGAGTCGAACGGTTGGTTGGGTTTGCGCAGTCTCTGGTCGGCAAAGCCTCGCACCTGTGAGACCTGGTCAACCGCAAGACTATTCTGCTGCATAAGGCGGCGCGCCGCATTGGCGCGGTCGGCGGAGAGCTCCCAATTCCCGTACGCCACTCCAGCGGCGAAGGGCTTGGAATCGGTGTGGCCCTCGATGGAGATCTTGTTCGGCAGCTTGCCCAATTCCTGAGCGAGCATTTCCAGGAGTTCCCTGCCCTTAGGCGTCGGTTGGGAGTTGCCGGTTTCAAAAAACGTGCCCGCGTCGGACTCCAGCAATTCTATGCGCAGCCCTTCCGCGGTTACCGTCATCTCAATCTGGTTCTTCAGCTTGTCGAGTTCAACGGCGCGCCGGATCGCGCTTTGCAACTGCTCCTTCAGCTTGGACATATCCTGCTTGGCGAGGGTGAAATTTTCGCCCGCCCCGCTGAGATTCGTCCCGATCTTATTGGCGCTTCCCTTGGGATCGCGGAAGTACCCGCCCACGGCGTCCTGCACCTGCTTGCTGGAGCTCACCAGCCACAGCACGATAAACAGGGCCATCATGGCGGTGACAAAATCGGCGTAAGCCACCTTCCACGCGCCACCGTGATGACCGCTGTGAGCTGCCTTGCGCTTGATGATGATTGGCTGCACGCCCATTTATTCTCCGGAAGTCGCTGCGGCGGCGACGACGACCTGCGAGGTCCCGCGGCACGCCTCTTCTGCCTCTACAAACGTAGGCCGCAGATGACCGGGAATCGCACGCCGTCCGATCTCCACGGCCAGGATAGGAGCATTGCCCTTGATGAAAGCGATCATCACCACTCGCAGCACGTGACAGTAGGCTCGTTCGTCCTCGGCCAGCTTCGCCATTCCCGTCGCCACCGGCCCCACGAATCCGTAGCAGAGCAGCACGCCAAGAAAGGTTCCGACCAGCGCCGCGGCGACCTTGTGTCCAATCTCCTCCGGTGGGCCGCCGAGCGCGCCCATGGTAATCACCACGCCGAGCACGGCGGCAACGATGCCCAGTCCCGGCAACGCGTCGGCCATGGTGGAAAGCGCGGCAACCGGCTCGCTGGCGTCGTGATGCATGATGTCCATGTCCACCTCCATCATCTGGTCGAGGTCAAATGGATCGATGCCGCCGGAGATGGCCATGCGCATGGTGTCGCACACAAAGTTGCGCAGGTGGTGACTCTTCATGAAGGCCGGGTATTGCGAAAATATCTTGCTCTGCTCCGGGTCTTCGATATCCGACTCGACTGCGGGCAGTCCTTCGCGGCGCGCCTTGTTCAGCATCTCGAACATCATCTTCAGGGTGTCCAGATAGCGCTGCTTGGTAAATTTCGACCCGGTAAAAACCCCCGTCAGCCCGCCCGCAATATTCTTCAGGATGTGCATCGGGTTGCCGATCAGCACGGTTCCAATCGACGCGCCGCCAATAATCAGCAGCTCGGCCGGTTGCATGAGAACCGTGAGATGCCCGTGCTCCATCAGGTAGCCCCCGACGACCGCACCGAGCACCACGAGAATTCCGATGATCGCAAACATTTAGGCGACAGCTCCTCCCCTGCCGGCTGGCTTCACTCTCGCGCAGTCACGGGTCTAAACCAAAACAGCCACAAGAACATCCACGCCACCGACACGGGTAGCTGTGGCGGACTACTCGCTACAAGTAAATATCGGCTGCCCGCGCCATCGTCTTGACCCGCTCCCGGGTTGATGGCGATATACCCAACCCCAAGGAGTGTCATCCTGAGCGAAGCGAAGGATCTGCTGTTTGCGCCGCTGAAAGCAGCAGGCGGGTGGCCCATTCAAGCCCGCTGTTGGCTTGAGTGGGGTAGTTCGGCGGGTGGGGCTATCGGGTGGCCCACATTTGCGGAGCCGCAGGCGTAGCTAATGTGGGGTTGTCGCGGGTGCGAGTGGCCCATTCAAGCCTGCTGTTGGCTTGAGTGGGGTAGTTCGGCGGGTGGGGCTATCGGGTGGCCCACATTTGCGGAGCCGCAGGCGTAGCTAATGTGGGGTTGTCGGCGGGTGCCCCATTCAAGCGAAGCTTGGGTGGGGCTTTAGTCTTCTGGCTCGATGATCAGGAATGCAAAGCGATTGGTACATGTACACCGGCTATGCGATGCCTGCACCTTTGTTATGTACCGCTATGCCGAAATAAGCCTGACTATGTATTCGCCCAGTTACATGTCAGGTGCAAGATAGCCATGCAAACTACACCGATGCGCACGATCATGCTTTGCGTCGAAGACGACGGCCTGCTCTCTGTGCTGCAAACCGTTTTGATGACGAACGGCTATGCGGTTCTAGCAATGAATGACGGGGCCAGAGCGACGAGCCAAATATCCAAACGTCGGCTGGACGCGGTTGTTCTCTGTTCAATGGCCGACAGCGCGGTTGCACAGGAGATGAAGCGGGTTCGTCCACAGACTCCGATCATTATGTTCTCAGGATCACTGGACGTTCCATCAAGCATGTTGACGTATGTGGATGCGATCGTTGCAGAGGGCGAGGGTCCGCGCCCTCTCCTTACCGCCCTTCAGCGACTGCTACAAACAGAATCGCAGGCGATTCGCCAACACACCCGGCACCGTGTGCAGTTTCCATTCGGCGTGATGGTGGACCGCTCTGACGGCTTGAGGGTTATACCCGGGGTCTGCACATCTTTGGGAGCAGGCGGAATCGGCGGCAGAGTCGATGGGAACCTGGTTCCCGGCGAGTGCGTGCAACTTCGAATTAACGATTCGCGACTGGAGAGACAATTGGAGCCGCGTGCTCAGGTGCGCTATCGCAAGACTGGCACTTACGGCTTCGCTTTCCTTGATATAACTCCTGCCCAGCAGGTTGAGCTGCAACGCCTTTGCAGCTTATCCACGCCGGCATGAGTATTGCTCACCACCGGGAGCCGGGTCCACCCTTTCGCCCGGTTTTGGCGAAGGGTGGGGTAGTTTCTTTTTACGGAACCTGGCGGGTGCCGGGTGCCCCAGGTTCCGCGTCGCGCAGTTCGACGCTAACCTGGGGTAGTTTTTTGTGCGGGTGCCCCATTCAAGCGAAGCTGGGGTGGGGCTTTTCCCCCCTCATCACAATACCCCCGGGTGCCCCAGGTTCCGCGCCGCGCAGTCCGGCGCTAACCTGGGGTAGTTTCTTCGGCGGGTGCCCCATTCAAGCGAAGCTTGGGTGGGGCTTTCCCCCCTCATCACAATACCCCTACGCTGTTTCCTGGGCCGCGAGTCCCAGCTTCTCCATCACCTGTTTGCGCATGAGATACTTTTGCGCCTTGCCGGTAACCGTCATCGGAAAATCTTCGACGAACATGACGTAGCGCGGAACTTTGTAGTGGGCGATTCTTTCCTTGCAGTAGCTCTTGATTCCCTCTTCGTCCACTGTTGAGCCGGCGCGTTTCTTGATCCAGGCGCAGAGCACTTCGCCGTATTTCGGATCGGGGACGCCGAAGACCTGCACCGACTCGACCGCCGGATGCGAGTACAGAAATTCCTCGATCTCGCGCGGGTAGATATTTTCTCCGCCGCGAATCACCATGTCCTTGATTCGTCCCACGATGTTGCAGAAACCTTCTTCATCGATCACGCCCATGTCGCCCGTGTGCATCCAGCCCGCCGCATCGACGACCTCGGAGGTGAGCTGCGGATCGCCCCAGTAGCCGAGCATGACGCAGTAGCCGCGCGTCAGAATCTCCCCGGCGGTTCCGCGCGGCACCACCCGGCCGTCCCGGTCGATGAGCTTCACCTCGATGTGCGGTTGAATGCGTCCCACGGTGCTGACGCGGCGCTCCATGGGATCGTCGACCGCGCTCTGGAAGCTGACCGGGCTGGTCTCGGTCATGCCGTAGGCGATGGTGATTTCGCGCAGACTCATCTGCTCGACGCAGCGCCGCATCACCTCTATGGGACACGGCGCGCCGGCCATGATTCCCGTTCGCAGCGATTTCAGGTTGAAGCGCCTGAACTGCGGATGTTCAAGCTCCGCGATAAACATCGCCGGAACCCCCTGGATCGCCGTGCAACGCTCCGCCTCCACGCATTCAAGCACGGCCAGCGGATCGAACCACTCGCTGGGAAAGACCATGGTCGAGCCATGAATGACGCAGTTCAGGTTCGACATCGTCAACCCGAAGCAGTGGTACAGCGGCACCGGAATGCAGAGCCGGTCCTGCTCGGTCATGCGCATCGCTTCGCCGACAAAAAAGCCGTTGTTCAGCAGGTTGTGATGCGTCAGCGTGGCGCCCTTGGGAGAGCCCGTGGTTCCGCTGGTGAACTGTATATTGATGGCGTCGTCGAACTGCAAAGACTCCGCCAGCTCTTCCATGCGGATGCGCTCCGCCGCTCCGCCGAGCGTACACACCTCGTCGAAGGGAATCATGCCTGTCCAGCGCTCGCCGCCGATCAGGATGACGTAGCGCAGCTCCGGCAGTCCGACCGCGAGCAGCGAACCGATTTCATCCCGTTCCAGCTCCGGCGCCAGTTCATACATCATCTTGACGTAGTCGGTCGACCGGAAGCGCGAGGTCATTACCAGTGCCTTGCACCCCACCTTTTTCAGCGCGTAGGAGAGCTCGTAGGAGCGGTAAGCGGGATTGATGCACACCAGGATGAGTCCGATCTTCGCGCTGGCAAACTGCAAGAGCACCCACTCGGTGTTATTCGGCGACCAGATGCCGATGCGGTCTCCCCGCTGAAGTCCCAGCTTGAGCAGCCCTATGGCGAGGGCGTCGACCCTTTGTTTCAACTCGGCGTAGGTGTAGCGAACGTTCTGCTGGCGCACAACCAGCGCCTCGCGCTCGCTCCACTTTTCGGCGCTTCTGTCGAAGCAGTTGCCAATGGTTTCGCCAATCAGCGGATGGCTGCTGGCCCCACTCACATAGCTCAGAGTCTTCATGCTCACCTCTTAAATTCCAGAATGTGCCACAACGGTTGCCTTCGGGTGCCCCACGTCCCGCCCCTCTTTGGTCGCCCACATTTGCCAGGTACAGGTGCCCCACGTCCCGCCCCTCTTTGGTCGACCACATTTGCCAGGTACAGGTCCCACGTTCGCCTGCTTTGCTCTGGTACGCTCAAGTAAACCCTGGCGTGAGACACGAAATCGATAAGGACAGGTGGCTCACATCCCGCAGTTGGTAGGCCGCCCATATTTGCCGTCCGCTGGCAAATGTGGCGCAGTTGGTGACAGGAATAATGCGTACTTTGGCGGCCGGAGTCAAGTCCCCGGGCACAATTCTTATAGCCGCGCCCGTAGTGGTTACTGCTATTCTCGTACCGATACTCACCCGAGAAGCTATGGAGGGCTGCATGACGTCCCCTTGGCTCATTATTGCCGATGATCTGACCGGCGCCGCCGATTGCGCCATCGCTTTCGCCAAGCACGGTCTTGAATCTGTCGTTGCCTGGGCGAAACACACCGATGCCGGTGCCGTGCAGGTGCTCTCGGTTGATGCCGCCACGCGCCGATTGCCTCCCGCGCAAGCAGCCAAAGCGCAGGTCGACGTACTCGCCGCCCATTACCGGCCTGGGCTGCGCCTCTATAAGAAGATTGATTCGACCGTCAGAGGCCAGCCGGCTGCTGAATTGGCGGCCCTTTTGGCTTATGCACCCGCCCAATCTGAAGGCCGTTCGCGGGTCGCCATCGTGGCTCCCGCTTTCCCCGGCACCGGACGCGTCACCGTCAACGGCAGCATCGTCGTCCAGGGAGTTCCGCTGGAGCAGACTCCTTTGTGGGCGCGTGAGCACACCTATGCCAGCGCCAACCTGGTGGAGATCTTGGGCAGCGCCGGCCTCAGCGCCGAAGTTCTGCCGCTCGATGACCTCGGCCACAATCCCGAGAAGGTTCTGGCTCGCTTATTCGGCGCCCGCTCGCGCGGTTTGGCGGCGGTTGTCTGTGACGCCAAAACCGAAGCGGACCTGGAAGCGGTGGCCGAAGGCTCGCTACCCATTGCCGACGACGTTATCTGGGTTGGTTCCGCAGGACTGGCTGCCGCGCTGGCCATGGTGGAGACCGGCTCCGCGAAGCCCGCGAAGACACCGCCTCTCATGCCTGGGCAAAAGAACGTGCTGGTCGTTGTCGGCACTCTCGCTGAAGCCTCGCGCTTGCAGGCAAAAACTCTCGTCGAGTCGGGGCTCGTGCGTCATCTGCTCATTTCTTCAGACGCGCTTTATGCCGGCCCGTCCTCGCCTCTCTGGCAACAGAAGTCCAAGGAGCTTGCTCGGCTTTTCGCCGCTCAACAGGATGTCCTGTTGGAGTTGGAGAAGGCGGCCAACCCCGATCTCTCGCGTGGCGATGTGCTCTCCGAGAGGCTGGCCGCATTCGTTGCAAGCGCCGGCAATGCCTTCGCCGGACTGGTTGCCACCGGCGGCGACACGGTCAACGCGCTGCTCACGAAGTTGGGAGTCCATGCCATTCGGCTGCTCGATGAAGTCGAGCCCGGCGTGGCCCTGGGGATCACGGTCGGTGCCGCGTCGATACCGCTGGTCACCAAAGCCGGAGCCTTCGGCGATGCTCAGAGTTTGCGCCGCTGCCTGGAGAGGCTGCACCGCTAGAACAGCGCGTCACCAGTCGGATAACCTGATGAAGGTGTCATTCTGAGCCAGAGGCGAAGAATCTATGTATTTCGCATAGGCATGTTTCATGAAAGTTCTTTGAAGGGGCATGGCTTTAGCCATGCCGTCCAAACTCAGAAAAAGCCCGGGCTTTAGCCCCTGAGGGGATTGCCGTTTTTTCCAAACGTATTTATGCGATCTACGTTTATCGTACTGCGTTAGGATCAACTTATGTCACGTCCAATTATTGCGATTACCATGGGCGATCCCGCCGGGGTCGGACCTGAAATCATCATGAAGAGCCTTGCCCACGCGGATCTGTTTGACCGCTGCCGCCCTCTGGTCATTGGCGACCTCGGACGGCTGCGTCAAGCCGGCAAGATCGCTGGCGTCAACCTCGCCCTCAATGCTGTCGCCACGCCCGCCGACGGCAAGTACAAGCCCGGCACGGTCGACGTGATCGACATCGCCGTGGTGCCGCCAGATCTTGCCTTCGGAAAACTGTCGCCCGCCGGCGGAGAAGCCGCCTACCGTTTTATCGAATGCGCCGCCCGCCTGGCCCTTGCCAAAGAAGCGGACGCCATCTGCACCGCCCCGCTCAACAAGGAAGCCCTGCACATGGCAGGACACATCTTCCCCGGACACACCGAGATGCTCGCCCATCTCACCGGCACCAAGGAAGTCAGCATGCTGCTGGTAGCGCCCAAACTCCGGGTCATCCATGTCACCACCCACATCGGTCTGATCGATGCCATCGCCGCCATCAACCCCGGCTTGGTGGAGCGCACCATCGAGCGGGCACAGGAAACCCTGGTCAAAGCCGGCATCAAGACCCCGCGTATTGGCGTCTGCGCCATCAATCCGCACGCCGGCGAACACGGCCTTTTTGGACACGGTGAAGAGGAAGAGAAAATCGAACCGGCAATTCGCCAATGCCTAGAGCGCGGATGGCAGGTGGAAGGTCCTTTGCCGGCCGATACGCTCTTCTTCCGGGCCGCGCGCGGAGACTTCGATTGCGTCGTCGCCATGTACCACGACCAGGGTCACGGACCGATCAAGGTGCTGGGCATAGAGGCCGGTGTAAACATCACGGTCGGACTCCCCGTGGTGCGCACCTCCGTCGATCACGGCACCGCTTTCGACATCGCGGGCACCGGCAAAGCCGACGAACGTAGCATGCTGGAAGCCCTGCGCCAGGCCATCGACCTGGCCCCCAAAGGCCGCCCTGAATCGACCATCAAGAAATAACTGGTGGCCCACATTTGCCCGCAGTTGGCTAATGTGGGATTGGAATCGCGGGTGCCCCAGGTTCGCCCGTTTTTGGCTAACCTGGGGTAGTTTCTTCTGCCGCCGGTACCCCACTCTGCGAGACCCTTACAAATGAATCCATCCCGTCAGGATTAGCGTAAGCGAGCTGTTGGCGACAACCGCACAGGTGCCCCACGTTCCGCCCCGCTGTTGGGCTAACGTGGGGTAGTTGCTTTCGTGGGTACCCCAGCTAAATGTTGATCGTTTAGTAATCCTGATTGCCAATCAGAGAGTCCTTTAGCCGTGTCTGATAACCTCCACCACGAGCAGGAGATAGCGCGATAAATGACAAAATACGTCTAAGACGTTTGACGATTTTTGTCATGGTAACTATATCGTCATTGGCAATCGCTGATCTTTTCCGAGGTATTTCTTTTTAGATTCAACCGTTTGCAGAGATTTCATTCACAACACTAAAGGGCTAGTGTCCTTCGGCATCCTAACTGCTCTCAAATTCCCGGATATTGAAGGTCAAATGGCAAAAAGAGTGTCGATCATGGAACATAACCAAAAACAAAAGGGTTTCTCGCTAATTGAGCTGTTGATCGTTGTGGCGATCATTCTGATCATCGCCGCCATTGCCATTCCGAACTTGCTCCGCTCTCGTATTGCGGCAAACGAGGCATCCGCAGTCGGTTCGCTGCGCACGATCAACACCGCCGAGATCACGTACATAACAACTTATCCGTCAACTGGTTATTCGGCAGACCTGCCCTCTTTGGCGGGTTCCGCTTGCACCAGCCCGACATCGGCAGGCGCCTGCCTGATCGACGCCACGCTCGGAGCCGCAACTTCTGCTGCCAGCTCCGGCAAGAGTGGCTACTATTTCACTTACACAGCCGATGCAAACGTGGGCTACACGCTGACCGGACAACCGCATCACGTCGGTTCAACGGGAAACAAATTTTTCTACACCGACGGCACTGCCATGATTCACTTTAACAATGGGTCCGCTGCCACTGCCACCAGTCCAACCATTCAGTAAAGGTATGGTGGCCCACATTTGCGCGGTGCCCCACATCTGCCGCTGCTAGCATGATATTTCTCTCCGTGGTGCCCACTCTGCTGCGTTGCTCATGTGGGGATCAATCGCTTCGATGCCGCACAAGCCCGGTCCCGTCCCGCTTTTGGTACTGACGTGGGATACATTCGATCATTTCAGTACCGCACAAGCTCGCGCATGCCCGGTGCCCCATGTTCGCCCGCTTTTGGCTAACATGGGGTAGTTTCCTCTTCTCCGTGGTGGCCCACATTTGCCGCAGTTGGCTAATGTGGGGATCAATCGAACTTCAGTACCGCACAAGCTCCCGCATGCCCTGAAGGATGTCATTCATCTGCGGCAGAATCGCATCTTCCATAATCGGCTGATAGCCCACGAAGCTATCTTTCGCCGCCACGCGCCGCACCGGCGCGTCGAGCTGGTCAAACAATTCATCCCCGATTCGCGCGGCGATCTCCGCTCCATAGCCCCAGCTCAGCATGTCCTCGTGTACCACCAGCGCGCGGCTGGTTTTGCTCACCGAGGTCGCAATGGCGTCCCAATCGTACGGGCTCAAGCTGCGCAGATCGATCACTTCCGCCTTCGCTCCCTCGTCGCGTTCGAGTGCCTGCGCGGCCTGCAAAGCGCGCGGCAGAGTCGCTCCGTAGGTCACCACCGTCAAGTCGGCGCCTTCTCTCACCACCTTCGCCTTGCCGAACGGAACCATGTAGTCCGGGCCGGGATACATCGCGCGCCCGTAGGCCTCGCGGTACAAGCGCTTGTGCTCCAGGAACAGCACAGGGTCATCGCAACGCATTGCCGTGCGCAGCAATCCGGCGGCGTCCAGCGCATTTGAGGGAAAGACCACGCGCATGCCGGGGGTGTGGGTAAAGATGCTCTCGCCGCTCTGCGAGTGATAGATCGAGCCGCCGGTCAGGTAGCCGCCGATTGCCACCCGCACTACCGCCGGACACGAGAAAGCGCCGTTGGAGCGCCAGCGAATCAGCGGCATCTCGTTCCGCAGTTGCTGCATTGCCGGCCAGATGTAGTCGAAGAACTGTATCTCGACCACCGGCTTCAACCCGCGTGTCGCCATGCCGATGGCGCGCCCCACGATGCTGGCCTCTGCCAGCGGAGTGTTGAAGACGCGCTCCGGGCCATAGGTGCACTGCAAGTTCGCGGTGAGCTTGAAAACTCCTCCCTTGCCCTTGACCAGCTTTTCTTCCAGGTAGCGGCAGCGCGAGCAGTCGGCGATGTCTTCTCCAAAGACGATGATGCGCGGATCGCGTGCCATCTCGTCGCGCAGGCAAGTGTTGATGAGGTCCGCCATCGTCTTTTCCGTGCCGCTGCGCAAATTTGTTTCGGCTGCGGGTTCATAGTGCGGCTTCGTCTCGAAGGCGGATGAAGTCGGATCGAGTACGGCGGAGTACACGTGCTGCTTGTAGCTGTCGGCGGCGGGAATGGCGGCGCTCAACGCCTGATCGGCGGCGTGCTGCACCTCCTCATCGACGCTTTTCTCCAGCTCGCCAATCGATTGCTCGTCGAGAATGCCTTCACGAATCAGAAAAAGCTGAAAGCGCGTGATCGGATCGCGTTCCACCTGGGTGCGGCGCTCGGCCTCGGGCCGGTACAACTTCTCATCGTCCGACAGCGAATGCGAGTATGGACGTATGACGTGCCCGTGTACCATCGCAGGCCCGTTGCCCGCGCGAATGTGTTCAACCGCACGCCTCACCGCCGCGTAGCTTGCCAGCGGGTCGCATCCGTCGCACTCTTCGAAGTGAAAATTTGGAAAGTTCGCCACCAGCCGGCTGATGCTGCCGCCCGCGGTCTGCACCTCGACGGGCACCGAAATGGCGTACTCGTTGTCCTCGATCATGAACAGCATGGGCAGCCGAAGATTCGAGGCGGCGTTCATCGCCTCCCAGAATTCTCCCTCCGAGGTTGTGCCCTCGCCGCCGGAGACGTACACCACCTCGTCGGAGTGGTGCACCACTTCCTTGAACTCGCGATAGTCCCCCGTGGCCCTCTCCGCCGCCTGCGGATTCCGGTTGAAGTACCTGCCGGCATCGGCGCAGCCCACAGCCTGCAAGAATTGTGTTCCCGTGGGAGATGACCCCGTCACAATGTTCAACCGCGCGCTGCCCCAGTGCGAAGGCATCTGCCGCCCGCCGGAGCTTGGGTCGTCCGCCGCGCCCACCGCGCCCAGGAGCTGTTCGAGCGCCGTCATCCCCAGAGTGAGGCACAGCGCGCGGTCGCGGTAATAGGGATAGAACCAGTCGTGACCCGGCTTCAGCGCCAATCCGGCCGCCACCAGCAACGCTTCGTGGCCGGCTCCTGAAATCTGAAAAAAAACTTTTTGCTGGCGCTTGAGCACGATTTCACGATCGTCAATGCGGCGCGAGAGATACATCAGCCGGTAGATATCGATCAGTTGGTTGGTCGTTAAACCTTCGTAGGCCGATGTGGTTCTCAATTCAGCCTTGATCGTTGCCATTCGGTTCCTCAACCTCTAACGCTTTTGATGCACCGGCATCTCACCCCGGCGACGAATCTATTGACCCAAAAACGCCGGTTCCAGCGAAGTACCCTGCACCCTGGATTCTTCCCTGCCACGTCATCTTGAGTTTCTGAGGTGTCATCCTGAGCGCCGGCGAGGATCTGCTGTTTGCGCGTGCTTAAAGCAAAGCAGATCTTTCGGACGCGCAAAATCGGCTCGCCCTCAGGATGCCACTCCAACGAGTTTTTCAGCAGCCTCTTTAGCCACGCCGTCACATAGCCAACAAGAACCCGGGCTTCAGCCCCTGAGGCTATTCGCCCCGGTTTTTGAGACAAGCGCCCGTTATCGGACGTATATCGTTATCGGACATAGCAACCCACGTTGTCACCTGTAAAACTGCCAAAATAAGCGCAATTCCGATCCGCAGTGCTCGCCCGACCCCGGCACCCCGGTTATGGGCCAAAGCCTCCCTCGTCATATACTTAGATGGATGATCCGCAAGAATAAAGCGATTCCCATAGAAAACATCAAACTGCTGGTTTTTGACCTGGACGGCACCCTGGTTGACAGCCAAGTGGACTTGGCAAACGCCGTGAACGCCATGTTGCGCAAGCTCCAGCGCCCGGAGCTTCCCGTCAGCCTGATCGCCAGCTACATCGGAGATGGCGCGAATATGCTGGTCCGCCGCGCCCTTGGCGATCCGGCGGATGAGAACTTCGTCCGCGAAGCCTTCGACCTTTTCATCAAGCACTACCGCGAACACACGCTCGACAATACCCATGCATACGACGGCATGATCGACGCCCTGCGTGCCATCCGCCGGCATACCAACGGCAACGTAGCCATGGCCGTGCTCACCAACAAGCCGATAAGCGCTTCGCAGCGAATCGTCAAAGGCCTGGGCATGGAGGATTTGTTCGTCCGCGTTTACGGCGGCAACAGCTTTGAGACCAAGAAGCCGGACCCGCTCGGAGCATTGACTTTGCTGCGCGAGACCTCGACGGAACCCGGCGAGGCGGTGATGATTGGCGACTCGCAAAACGATGTGCTCACGGCGCGAAACTCCGGCATGTGGGCCGTCGGCGTGACCTATGGATTCTCCCCCGATTCGCTAAAGTCCCCTGCCCCCGATGTGCTCATCGACTCCCCCCACGAACTGGCCGAGGCGCTGGGCTACGGATCGAGTCGCAAATCGCTGGAAATCCCTTCCGGGCAAGGCTTTGCCGGTTGACTTGGGTTCACGAATCGGACTGCCGTCCGGTAAAGCGTCACATATCGGTGTGATTCGCCTCACACTGGTTCGTGCGCACTCCAAAGGAAAATAGTTATTACACTAAGGCGGGTATCTCTCATTCATACCATCGAGGACTGATAAGGCTCTTATGTATCGAATCGTGCAAGCAAAATTACTGGGCCGCAACATCAAGCAGTTTGAGATCGAAGCGCCCCGCATCGCCCGCAAACAGCGTCCAGGGCAGTTCGTCATCGTGCGTCTGCACGAAAATGGCGAGCGAATTCCTCTCACAATCGAGGGCTCCGACCCTGATAAAGGCACCATCACTCTGGTCGTTCAATCGATCGGCAAAACCACGCACCTGATGAACTCGCTCGAAGCGGGCGATGCGATTCTGGACGTCGTGGGGCCATTGGGAAAGCCCACCGAGATCGAGAACTTCGGCACCGTCGTTGTTGTCGGAGGAAGCGTTGGCACCGCAATCGCGCTGCCGGCGGCGCGGGCCTTGAAGCAGGCCGGCAATCACGTGATCGGCATTACCGGCTCGCGCACAAAAGAATTGCTCATCCTGGAAGACGAACTGCGGGCGGCCAGCAACGAAACTTACGTCATGACCGACGATGGCAGCTCTGGCGAGCAGGGTCTGGTGACCAAAAAACTCCAGGAACTGATCGACAGCGGACGCGCAGATCAATTATGTCCTCGCCATAGGCCCGGTTCCCATGATGCGCGCCGTCGCGCAGGTCACCGGTCCGAAGGGCATCAAGACGGTCGTCAGCCTGAACTCGATCATGGTGGACGGCACCGGCATGTGCGGCGGCTGCCGCGTGCTGGTTGGCAACCGCAGCGAGTTTGCCTGTGTCGACGGTCCCGAGTTCGACGCCCAGAAAGTGAACTTCGAAGTCCTTATGCAGCGCAACAATATGTACCGCGAGAACGAACAAAAATCGCTGAACGAATTCCTGGCCAACCCGCAAGCCGAACTGCAGCGGGTTCGCGAATCCTGCAAACTGCGTGAACTGGAAGAGAAGACGCGCGCGGAGGCGACCCATGTCTAAACGTATTCCCGCTCGCGACCGCATGAAGATTCTGCGTACGCAGATGCCCGAACAGGACGCGGCGCAGCGCGGCCACAATTTTCTGGAAGTAAACCTTGGCCTGCCCGAGGGGTGCGCCAAGCAGGAATCCATGCGCTGCATCGAGTGCAAGGAACCGACCTGCGTTTCAACCTGTCCGGTTGGCGTCAAGGTCAAGGAATTCCTGGACCTCATTCTTGACGGAGACTACATCGGCGCCGCCGCCAAAATCCGCGAGGACAACGCGCTGCCTGCCATCACCGGCCGGGTCTGCCCGCAGGAAGACCAGTGCGAAGGCGGCTGTCTGCTAGGCCAGAAAGGCGGCAAGTCGCCGCTAGCCATCGGCTACCTCGAACGCTTTGTCGCCGACTACGAGCAGGCCAGCGGCAAATTCGGAATGCCTCCCATCGCCCCGCCGACCGGCAAGAAAGTCGCCATCGTCGGCAGCGGTCCCGCGGGCCTGAGCTGCGCCGGAGACCTCATCCAGAAAGGTCATAAGGTACGCGTCTTTGAGGCGTTGCACGAACTTGGCGGCGTGCTCGTCTACGGCATCCCCGAGTTCCGCCTGCCGAAGACCATCGTCCGGCAGGAGGTCGACAACCTGCGCCGCATGGGCGTCGAGTTCGAGACCAATGTCGTCGTCGGCAAGACCGTCACCATCGACGAGCTGATGAACGGCGAAAACTACGACGCGGTTTTCATCTGCACCGGCGCCGGACTGCCGCAGTTCCTGAACATCCCCGGCGAGCACCTGAATGGCGTGTACTCGGCCAACGAGTTTCTGACCCGCGTGAATCTGATGCGGGCCTACAAATTTCCGGAATACGATGAGCCGGTTTACGACTGCCGCGACAAGGATGTGGTGGTCTTCGGCGGCGGCAACACCGCCATGGACGCCGTCCGCACCTCGCTGCGCCTGGGCGCGCGCACGGCCTCGATCTTCTATCGCCGCACAGAGGTCGAGATGCCCGCCCGCAAGGAAGAGGTCCATCACGCCAAGGACGAAGGCATCAACTTCCAGTTCCTGGTAAACCCCGTGGAACTCATCGGCGACGACAAGGGCTGGCTGACGGCCGTCAAGTGTATCCGCATGGAACTCGGCGAGCCTGATGCTTCCGGACGCCGTCGCCCAATCCCGATACCGGGGTCGGAGTTCGTCACGCCCGTCTCGCTGGCCATCATCGCCGTGGGAACGACCGCGAACCCGCTGATCCAGTCGACGACACCGGACCTCAAAACCAACAAGTGGCGCTACATCGTCACCGATCCCGTAACCACGCGCACATCCAAGCGAGGAGTCTTCGCCGGCGGCGACATCGTTACCGGCGGCGCCACCGTTATTCTGGCCATGGGCGCGGGACGCCAGGCCGCCAAATCGATCCACGACTACTTGACCAGCGGCGTGTGGGAGACGAAGGCGGAAGAGGCAAGCAAGGCATAAGAGTCGCGGGTGAAGGGTTGAGCCCGTTCCAGCGTAGTGTCCCATAAGTCCGCTGCATGATCTCCAGGATGTCATCCTGAGCGGAGCGAAGGATCTATGCAGTTTTACTAGATAATGCATAGATTCTTCGCTCGCCATGGCTCGCTCAGAATGACACTTCATTTGAGCCAGCAGGAATTTGGGTTTTAGCCCCCGAGGAGATTCGCCCTATCCCCGAGTTCCCGGAAGGACCAGCCACTTGCCGACTAAAGCCAATCTCAACGGTTTCACTCCCTCGGAACTGCGTTCCCTGCGCCGGTTAAAGACTCCTGCCGGAATTCAGGTCTTCCTTGACCGCATGCCTTACCACTTGGCCGACACCGCTTGGTCGCCGCGCCGTTCGTTGCGCGAAGGTACGGCTCATTGTCTGGAGGGCGCGGTGCTGGCCGCCGCGGCCTTGCGGGTGAATGGCTATCCGCCGCTAGTGCTCGATCTCGAAGCAGTGCGCGATGTCGACCACGTCATCGCCGTATTCCGTGAGCACGGCCTCTGGGGAGCCGTCGCCAAGTCCAACTTTGCCGGCCTGCGCTTTCGGGCGCCCATCTACCGCAGCCTGCGCGAACTGGCGCTCAGCTACTTCGAAAGCTATTACAACCTGCGCGGCGAGCGCACCCTGCGAGGCTACTCGCGCCCGGTCAACCTCTCCCGCTTCGACCACCTTGACTGGATGACCTCGGAAAAATCAGTCTGGGCGATTGCCGAACACCTGGTCACGGTGAGCCACTTCCCCTTGTTCCCCGCACGCCTGGCCAAGAACCTGCCGCGCCTCGACCGCCGCTCATTCGATGCAGGGTTGACGGGATACGTGAAGCACTGAGGGACGCACTCGATTAAATATTCCCTGCACCGCCAGCCCGCGTAGCGGGGGTTCCCTGCGCCGAAAGCCAGCGCAACAGGAATTCCCTGCGTCATAGCCCGCGTAGCGGGCAAAAGACGGTAGCCCCAGGCGCAAGCCTGGGGATGGCGTGGTCGCGTAATTCAGCCCGCGTAGCGGGCGTAAGAATCACCGCCAAACGTATCGTTCGTCGAACTCCACTCCGTGTTTTCGCAACAATCCCAGAAATTCATCTTGGAATGAAATCTTAAGATGATGCTGCGCCTGCCCTTGAATGTAGCGAATCACGTTCGCCCGGTTAGACTCGCTCACGCTGAATGCACCGTATCCCCCTTGCCAGCCGAAGGACCGCCGCTCCGGCCATTTCTCCTTCACCCAGCGGGATGAGTTCGTCTTGATTACCCGGAGGCAATCCGCGACGGCGAGATCGGCGGGCAACCTTGTCAACAGGTGAACGTGATCTGTGGTGCCACCAATGGCTATAGGCGCCGCGCGAAGTTCGCGCAGAATTCCGCCGAGATAGGCGTGCAGATCATCCCGAATCAGATCGACAATCAGCGGTGCGCGTCCGCGGGTGGAGAAGGTGACATGCGTGAGCAGGCTGGTAAAGGTGTGCGCCATTCTTACGCCCCTCCGGGGCTATCGCTCTGAGACCCTAACCTTACCCCAGGCTTACGCCTGGGGCTACCATCTTCTGCCCGCTATGCGGGCTCGGGGCGAAACCGCCCAAAAAGCGGGTTGCGTTAGGCGGCCCAAAATGAGGCGGCAATGCGCGACGAGGAGCGATGCTGGCCGCTCGCTAGGGTACGACCAGTTATCTGACCGCCCATCCTTCGACGCCGGCTTGTGGAATCCGTACCTGGGCAACGCACCTTTTTCACTACCCTGCGCCTAAGCCCGCATGCGGGCTCAACACGTTAGCCCCATTCGCAGCTGGCAAGTGCTACGTTGGGCACTCCAGCCCTCGCAGCTCACGTAAGAACTACCATTTGACTCCAACCGCCCCGGCTCCGTCGAGTTTCTCTTTCTCACCGCTCCGACCAGCTATAATCAAGAGTTACCCGACCGCCGGGATTCGATTCTGTGTGCCTTCACGGCGGGCTGGGCCGGAGACTTATGCAGTTCAAGTTGGAATCGAAGTATCAGCCGCAAGGCGATCAAATCACTGCGCTTGCGCAGCTCTCGCGCGGGCTGTTTGAGGGCGAGAAGCACCAGGTGCTGCTGGGCGTCACCGGCTCCGGCAAGACCTTCACCATGGCCAAGATCATCGAGGAGGTCAACCGTCCGGCGCTCATTCTGGCGCACAACAAGACCCTGGCCGCACAGCTCTATCACGAGTTCAAGAGCTTCTTCCCGCACAATGCGGTCGAGTACTTCGTCTCCTACTACGACTACTACCAGCCCGAGGCTTACATTCCGGCCGGCGACGTCTACATCGAGAAGGAGGCGACCGTCAACGACGAGCTCGACAAGCTGCGGCTTTCGGCCACCAAGTCGCTGTTCGAGCGCCGCGACTGCATCATTGTCGCCTCCGTAAGCTGCATCTATGGCCTGGGCTCGCCGGAAGCCTATTACGGAATGCTGCTCTTCCTGGAGAAGGGCCAGAAGATCCGGCGTCAGGACATCACCAGCAAGCTGGTCGAGATCCTCTACGAGCGCACCGACACCGAATTCAAGCGCGGCACCTTCCGTGTGCGCGGCGACGTGATCGAAATTTTTCCCACCTACGACGACAACGCCTACCGCATAGAGCTGTGGGGAGACGAAATCGAATCGCTCTCTCAGATCGATCCGCTCTTCGGGACCATCAAGCAAAAGTATGCCCGCCTGCCCATCTATCCCAAGACCCACTACGTGATGAAGCCGGAGTCAAAGAAATGCGCGGTCGAGTCCATTCTTCAGGAGCTTGCCTGGTGGGAGAGCGAACTGGAAAAGCAGGGCCGCATCGTCGAGGCGCAGCGCGTTCACCAGCGCACGCGCTTCGACCTGGAGATGATCAAGGAGATGGGCTACTGCCACGGCATCGAGAACTACTCGCGGCACTTTACCGGCAGACTGCCCGGCGAGCCGCCACCCACCCTGCTCGACTACGTTCCCCGCGACTTCCTGATTTTCATCGACGAGTCTCACCAGACCATCCCGCAACTGCACGGCATGTGGCACGGCGACCGCTCGCGCAAACAGACGCTGATCGAGTACGGATTCCGCCTGCCGAGCGCGCTGGACAACCGCCCGCTGACCTTTGAAGAGTTCGAGAATCGCGTGAACCAAGCGATTTATGTTTCTGCAACACCAGGGCCTTACGAGCTGACCAAATCGGCCGGCGTGGTGGTCGAGCAGATCATCCGCCCCACCGGCCTGGTCGATCCCGAGGTCGAGGTTCGCCCGGTCAAAGGGCAGATCGACGACCTTCTGCACGAGATTCGCGACCGGGTAAGCAAAGGCCAGCGGGTGCTGGTTACGACCTTGACCAAGCGCATGTCCGAAGACCTCGCCGAATACTACAGCGAGGTCGGCGTGCGCTGCCGCTACCTGCACTCGGAGATCGAAACCCTGGAGCGCATCAAGATCCTGCGCGATCTGCGCAAGGGCGAGTTCGACGTGCTGATTGGGATTAACCTGTTGCGCGAAGGTCTTGATCTGCCCGAGGTTTCGCTGGTCGCCATCCTCGATGCCGACAAGGAGGGCTTTCTGCGTTCGGCCGGCTCGCTGATTCAGACCATCGGACGCTGCGCGCGCAACGTCGAGGGCCGGGCCGTCCTCTACGCCGACCGCATGACGGATTCCATGCGCAAAGCCATCGGCGAAACCGAGCGCCGCCGGGCAATTCAACGGGCCTACAACGAAGAGAACGGCATTACGCCTCAGAGCATCGTGCGCCCGGTCGACATGGCGCTGGCGCAGATCATCGAAGCCGATTACGCCGACATATCTCAGCCGCCGAAGGCGTGCCCGAATTTAAATCGACAGGACGAGCTGGACGCGTTATATCGTCGAAGTTGGAAAGCGATATGCGCGAGGCCGCCAAACGCTTCGAGTTCGAGCTGGCCGCCAAATTGCGCGACCAGATCCGCGAATTGAAGACCAAGGAATTTATCTTCGCGTGAGTGGAAGGATTAGCAACTTGTCCTTCCGCAGAAGCGGTGCAGGCTGGTGAAAAACTGTATTTCGAGGTGTCATCCTGAGCGTAGCGAAGGACCTGCTGTTTCGCGCAAAACAGGCACGATCGCAGGATGACTAGGTGGCGGTCTACGCGACTTTTCCGAACGGTCTTGGGGATTGGATTTCGCTGGGTTCCTGTGGGCCGGAACGCGGTTTGACGGGTCGCGGGGCGTTCAACAACCGGACCACCGTCTGCATCTCCAGTGCTGTCCGCTCGACGATTTCACTGATCGTGAAATGGGCGTCGAAAAGTTCGCGGACTTTCTGCTGAGCATCGCTCATAGGACCCATAGTGCGTGCTCCTGCTCGCCGGATGCCGCTGTCGATACCGGCAGTCCGGTTGCTTGGAATTCCAGCAACTTACATATCGATGCAACCGCCTTTATCTTCGTTGTATTACGCGTGAGGGGAAAGGAATATGCGTGGGCCGATTTGGCACTACTGGGTGGGGACGCTTTTCGCACTGAAGTAAGAATCTCGCGGTGGGGGAGTCGCCGCGACGAAGGAAGGGGTGCTCTAATCCGTTTCCTGCAGGGTCTTGACGTGTTCTTCCAGCGCGTGAGAGTACTCGCGTTCGGCACGCAGTTCAGCTTCGAGCTTCTTGATCTGGCTTTGCAGCCGCATGATTTCAACCCGCAGTTTGGCGGCATCGAGTTGGGGCAATGGCGGACGCGGCACTCGCGGCTTGGGAGCAGCGGCTTCCGATGGCGGGCTGCGAAACTTCATCCGTGGCTATCGCCGAAGCGGTCAACGGGCCGCGCGCCGCGCATTGCGCGCAATGACAGCGAGCGAAGCCCTTGCCAGCGGGCGTGCCGAGGGCGGGGTCTGGAAGATTGTGCTCAGAGCCGCCACAGCCGTCTGCGCCGCTAACGGATCGGCCGGGGAATATTCCTGCCGCGCTGACGGCTTGCCGTGACAGCAGATGGCGCACGCGGCCGATCAGGTCTTGCGGCTGGAAGGGCTTGCGGATCAGTTCGTCCGCCTTGACGGCAAAGCGCTTTCTCGGCGACCGACCGGTTGACGACTCCGGACATGAGGATGACCGGCGTCTGGCCCATCTTGGGATGCTGCTTGATGTACTGGCAGACCTCGTAGCCATCCTTTTCCGGCATGATCACGTCGGAGATGACGACGTCGGGCGCGGTTTCGTCCATCATGCCGATGGCGCTGCCGGCGTCATGGCAGGCGATGACGTTGATGTTTTCGCGGCGGAAGGCAATCTTGATCACCTCGCGCATGGTCGCACTGTCATCAATGAAATAAACTACCGGACTGGCACTCATAGGAGAATGCCTCCTTCTTCTTGCTGCTGCTCGCGCTCTTCGTCGATTTCGCGCAGCGCCTCCAGCATCAACTCGGTCACCGAACGCAGAATCGTGCGCGTGGAAGCCGTGTCTGCCGGGAACAAACTTGTAAACACCCTGATCGACGCCGTTGCAGGCCTTGACGATATGGACGACGGCCTCGTCGCCGACGCACTCGCCGGCCTCGGCGTGAATGACATCGCCGCCGAGCAGGAAAATAATTCCGTCAACGGCACCGGCATTGACGTAGAGCACCCCTGACTGGCGCGAGTGCCCCAGCATCTGGATGATGCCCGGCAGATCGAGGTGGGAAAGATTGCCCTCGAGTGCGGTTTCCGAGGTGTGAAGCATCTGCGTCGGCTGAAAACCTTCTTCGCGGCTGCGCAGGAAGGCGCGCACGTGCGCGGCAACGTTCTCCGGTCCCACGCGGCGGTCCACGTAGTCGTCGCAACCGGCGCGGAACGCCACCATCAGCGCCTGGCGATCACCTTCGCCCATGGCAAGGATGGGAATATGCGCCGACGTTTTGTCGGCGTGCACCAGCTTCGGCAGGTCGTAAGCGCCGATTCCGCGGAGACTCGTGGAACAGAGAATCAACGAGGGCGGCGACCATTCCAGCATGGTGAGGGCATACGCCGCCTGGGTGGCATGGATCACCTCGAAGTACTCGTTCCTGAGCGCTTCCACCAGGCGCTTGGCGAAGAACACATTGCTGTCGATGACCAGGATTCTGCCGGCCGACTGCGCAACGCCTTGGACTGGAGCGCTCATTCCGCACTCCCCGCCGCAATCAATTTGTCCAGATCCAGCAACTCGTAACTCCTGCCGTCCCATATCAGTTCGCCAACCACGCCCGGCGCCGGATGCTTCGCGGGAAGCACGTCGGCGGAAACCAGGTCGCATTCCCCGCTCACCGCAATGGCCGCCAATTCGGTCGCCTCCGCCGTATGACGGACGGCGATCAGGTGATAATGCGCCGGAGCAAACTCCGGCAGTTTCAGCAGTCCGGCGAGATCGTACAGCGGAATCACCTTGCCGCGCCGCAGAATGACACCCAGGATTTCGCGCGAAGTGTGCGGGAAGCTAAACACCTCCTTGGGCAAAGTCAGCTCCGCGACACACGCCGCCCGCACCGCGCAATGCAACGCCCCGGCGGGAAAGACAACGAATTTTTCTTCGCTCGTCATATTCCTGAGTTCGCCTTTGCCGCTGCAGCCGATTCCGGCGGGAGCGCAGCAGCGCTTTCGGCGAATATCGCCGCATTCACCACCGGCATAATCTTCTGCCGCACTAACCCCAGCCCGCGATACCAGGAGCGCTCCTGGCCACGGAACCCTCGCGGCAGTGCCACGATTTCGCGAAGCTCCGCCATGCCTTCAATCCGCTCGATGGCAACCGCGACACGGCGAACCTTCAGCACCAGCAACTGCTCCAGTTTGGCGGATTGCACTCCGAAAATTCGATCCGCCGCAATCACCGGAATCTGCCTGCCATTGCCGCGGGCCGCGATTGCCGGCGGCAGGTCCCCTTGATGCAGATCGCGAACCTCCTCCACTTCCGCCGATGCGATGACGAATCGATGGCTTCCAAGCCGGAAGATCACAACCGGTTCGCCCCGCCTGGAGTGCGGTGGATTGACGCGGCGGCTCATAGCTCCAGCCTCCGCCATGCCGAACAGCAGCGAGACTCGCTGCTCGATAGCGTTACAGATGGCCTCGATCGGCTGCACCTCATCGACCGCGCCGGTTCGTAATGGCCTCCGACGGCATGCCGAAGATGACGCTGGTCGACTCATCCTGCGCGATCACATGTCCACCGGCAGCCTTGAGCGCCTGGACGCCCTTGGCGCCGTCGTTGCCCATGCCGGTCAGCACCACGGCAATGCCCATCGACCCCGCATAGTCGGCAACCGACTCCAACGTAAGATCGGCGCTGGGGCGATGTCCGTTGACTCGCGGACCGTCATCGAGAAGCAACCGCCCCGACGGTGAAACCCGCAAGTGATTGGCGCCGGGACAGACGTAAACGGTTCCGGCGCGCATGAGTTCACCCGCTTCCGCTTCCTTGACGCGCATGGCACAGGTTTCCGCCAGTTGCCGGCTGAATTGCGAGGTGAAGCTCGCCGGCATGTGCTGAATCAGCAATACCGCGCCGGGAAATTTCCCCGGCAGTTGCGGAAGGAAACTCATCAACGCAGCCGGACCGCCGGTGGAGGCCGCCAGCACCACTACCGGAAATCTTTGCTGCCATCGCTTGCGACAGCGTTCGCTCGCAACCCATTGCCCGGCACCGCGGCCGGCGCGGATGCTGTCTCCGCGTGAGCATCACGCGGAACAGGGATCTCAGCTGAGCGCAGGACGAATGAAGCCGTCATCGGCGGACGACGCCCGGCATTGCGCACGACGCGAACCTTGGCTGCAACTTTGACCTTGCGAAGCAGCTCATCGCGAACGCTCTCCATGTCGAGATCGACCCCGTTGGCGGGTTTCGCCACAAAATCGATAGCGCCGAGTTCCAGGGCCCGCAATGACGGCTCCCGCCCGGTCACCCGCCTCGGAGCTGACGATCACGATGGGCCGCGGCTTGGTCGCCATGATCTGCTCGGTCGCTTCCAACCCGCTCTTCCTGGGCATGTTGATGTCCATGGTGATCACGTCGGGGTTCAGGGCGTCGCTGAGCAGCAGCGTCTCCACGCCATCGCGAGCTTCGCCCACGACCTCGATCTGCGGGATCGCTGCTGAGCAACAGCCTCAGCACTCGCCGCATGAACGACGAGTCCTCGGCAATCAACACGCGGATTTTCGAGCCTGCATCCATAACCGCTACTTGCCTGCCAACAGCTTGGATGAAACCACCTGCCCGGAACTGCCGATCAGAGCGCCGACCTGCACCACCAATTGTTCTTCCTGCACCGGCTTGACCATGAAAGCCTTGGCTCCTTCGCGCACGGCGCGCTCACGGTGCTTGCTGCCCGCCCGCGAGGTGACCACCATGACGGGAATGCTTCGCGTCTCCGGATTTTGCCGGAGGTGAAGCATCAACTCGTAGCCGTTGGTCCGCGGCATCTCCAGGTCGGTCACCACCAGATCGACCCCGCCCTGCGAAACGATCTCCAGCGCCTCCAGTCCGTCGGAGGCGAGCCGTACCCGATAGCCGGCCTTTTCCAGCATGCGGCCAACAAACTTGCGAACGCTGATGGAGTCGTCAACCAGCAAGACCAGCTTCTCCTTCTCGACCCGCTCGATGGCCTCGTCGGGAATTTCGCCCTCGGCAACCGCAACCGACCCAGGCAGGAAAATTCGCGCGGCGTTGGCCGCCGTCATCAGCGGGCGGCGCTCGATGGCCTCGCCAACCACCAGGCGATTGAGATCGACCAGCAGAATGAGGCTGCCGTCGGGAGCGATCGTCGCCCCGGGGAACATTTTCACGTTCCGCAAATACTCGCCGAGATTCTTGATGACGATTTCGTCTTTTCCAATGACTTCCTCGACGACGATGCCAACCTGTTTGCCGGCAACGTTGATCACCACGAGCCGATACCAGCCGTTGATCGGTTGCACCGGGTCAAGGCCAAGCTGCGCGTCGAGATGCACCACTTCGGTCAGCGACATCGCGGACCTTGGCCAGTCGCTTGCCGCCGACTTCCTCAATATCGCTGGCACGTACGCGGCGGATCTCCTCGACAAACGCCAGCGGAAACGCAAAGGTGTGCTTGCCGACGCGCACGAACAGCGCCTGCGAGATGATCAGCGTGAGCGGCACCTTGAGCGTGAAGCGCGTGCCGATTCCCTTCCGCGTTTCGATCTCGATCTCGCCGTTCAGCGCGTCCAGATTGGTGCGAACCACGTCGAGACCGACTCCGCGCCCGGACAGCTCCGTCTTTCGCGGAGCAGTCGAGAAGCCCGGAAGGAACATGCAGGTCGAGCAGTTCCTTCGGCGAGAACGAGTTCGCCTGTTCGGCGGTTCACCAATTCAAGTTCGGCGGCGGCCGTGCGAATCCTCTCGTAATCGATGCCGCGGCCGTCGTCCTCCACCTCGATAAAAATGTGATTGCCGCGGTGATAGGCGCGAACGGCGATATTGCCGCAGTCGGATTTGCCGGCATTGTAACGCTCGTCAGCCCGCTCGATGCCATGCGCCACGGCATTTCGCACCAGGTGCAACAGAGGATCGGAAATCTGCTGGATGATGTTGTTGTCCAACTCGGTCTCGGCGCCCGCCAGCACCAGTTCCACCCGCTTGCCGGCCGCCTTGGAGGCGTCACGCACGGCGCGCGAGAGTCGCGTGTAGAGGTTGCCGATCGCCACCATCCGCGATTGCGTGATCTCATCCTGCAAACGGTGCGCCAGCTTGGTGAACTCATCGATGTCGCCATCGACGCGGCGCACGAAGCCATCGAGTTGCGTGAGCACCTCGGTAATGTCAGCGGAAATTTCCGTGAGCGAACGCGACAGGATGCCGAAGTCGTCGTAGCGATCCATCTCCAGCTCGGAGAAGTCGGCGAGCGCGGTGTCGAAGGAATGCGAATAGCTCGAGTAGCCCCCGCGGAACGGATACGGAATCAGGCTGCCCGATTTCTCTTCCGGCAACGGCGAGCGGCGCGGCAAGCTGTGCCCGGGAGCGGACAGCGGCCCCAAGGTCACGCGGCTGAATTCGTATTTCTCCTGGAATTCGCCGACCTTGTCGGTCATGCGCGCCTTGGAAAAATTCAGCACGTCGGCCAGCCGCTCCAGCTCTTTCAGCCGGCCCAGCATGCGGGTCCGATTCGTCACCAGCTCGCCAACCGCGTTCATCATGCGGTCCAGCCGCTCCAGTGCAATGCGGACCGACTTGGACTGCGGCACTCCGGCGGGCTCGCGCCTGCCGGCGGCCAGGGCGTCGATTTCCTCGCGCTCGTTGCGCGAGGCCTCCACCTCAACTTCCGCGATGGGCTCAGCCGCGATTTCAATCGCAGGCTTCCAGCGACCTGCCCGTCGTCGGCCAATCCCTTCTCCGCAACCTCTTCGGCCTCCTGCTCCAGGATCTCGGCTTCCACGTCTTCAAGCTGATCGATACGCTGGAAGTAGGCCAGCGCCGCATCCTGGAAGCTTTGCTCATCGCTCCACTGGCGATAAAGCTGCTTCTTCAGGATGTCGACCGACTCGAGACAGAGATCGACGATGTTTGGCGCTCGGCTTCAGCTCGCCGTCGCGGAGACGCGCAATGAGATCTTCAGCGCGATGAGCGATCGTCGAGAGGCGGTGAAACCCTACCTGCGCAGCGGAGCCCTTGATGGTGTGCATCGCCCGGAACAGCTTGTTGATGTCTTCCGGGTTCGGGTTCGCCTCCAGCGACAACAGCGACTCGGTGATCGATTGCAGATGCTCTTCCACTTCCGGAACAAAAAACTCGAGCACTTCCGGCGACAACGTTGTCGTCGGCGGGCAGGTCTAAAAGCGACGGGGCGAAGGCCTGGGCAGCCTGCGCCTCCAGGTCGAACTCATCATCCTGATGTTTGACCGCCTGTTCCAACTCGTTTTGCGTCGCTTCGAACACCGCAACCGGTTCGAGTTGAAGAGGCTCTTCGACGGCGGCGACCAGCTCGCTGGCCGGTCCGTCGGCGACTGCATCCGCACCCGGAATTTCCATTGCGGTCGCGGATGATAGCGCAGCTTCCGCCTCTGGCTCCTCGGCAGGTGGCGCTGCAATCGGGCGGCGCTCAGCCGGTGGCTGCGGTCGCGTCATAACAGCCTGATCTTCGGGCTCTTCCACGGGCTGCTGGAAAGCGAAAGGATAGCGCTGCTTGAAAGCCTTGACGTCGTCCTCGGCTTCGACCCCATTGGCGCTGATCATGAGCAGGTCGGATTCGAGAACCGCAATTGCCTCGTAGATGAACTCGACCAGCGGCGAACAGGCGTCGGGGCCTATCGTCGAATTCATCGCGTACTGAAAAATGTGGGCGAGTTTTCCGGTGACCTCGGAAAAGAACTTGTAGCCATACGTCCCGGCCGTTCCGCCCAGGCCGTGCGCGGCGATATGGAGGCGCTCGATGTCATCGGGCAGCGGATAGGGGTCCAGCAGCACGCCGGAGTATTCGCGCAGAAACTGCAAGTGCTCGGATGCTTCCTGGAGGAAGAGCTCGACGAATTCCTGACCGGGACCGCTCATAGGCTTCCCTCCGCGGCTGTCCTCGCCAGAGGCGGCACGTTCATCGGCTTCTGCAGCAGACGGGCGCCGCCCTCCACGCTCTGTTTGAACCGCACCTGCAAGCCCGCAACGGACTCGGCGTGCCCGAGGAAGAGATAGCCCCCCGGTTCCAGATAGTCATAGAAGCGCTGGATAATGCTGGCTCGCCGCGACTCGCTGAAGTAGATCAAGACGTTCATGCAGAAGATACAGTCGAAGCGTCCGACATAGACAGACTCCGTCAGATTCATGGGGACGAAGCTGACCATGCTGCGGATCTTCGGCTTGACCGTGTACTCCTGCACCCCCTCGACAAAGTACATCTCCTGCTGGCGGGGCGAAAGATTACCAATGGCACGTCGCGCATAAGTGGCCCGTTCGGCCTGGCGCAGGGCGGCGCGGCTGATATCGGTCGCCAGAATATTGATATTTCCGGCGTCGGAAAATTCCAAGGTGTCGCAGATGCTGATCGCCAGGCTGTAGGGCTCTTCCCCGGTGGAGCAACCGGCGCTCCACAACGCGCAGCATGCGCGGATTTTCCCAGAACTTTCTCATGTGCAGTTCGGGAAGCACCTTGCGCTGGAAGATCTCGAACGTCTCCGGATAGCGGAAGAACTGCGTCTCCTGCGTGAGCATGCGCTCCAGCAGGGATTCGTATTCGATCCCCGGCGGGCGCACCAGGCGCAGCAGTTCCGCGCCCGAGCCAACGCGGCGAGCTTGCATGTGCTCGCGCACGCGGTTCAGGAAAAATGTACTGCGCGATTCGTCGAACACAATGCCGGTGCGCTGCTCGATGAGCAGGCGAAGCTCCGACAGTTCGTGATCGGAGATCGCCGGATCGATCTCACCCGGGCACAACCGCATGCTCCCGCGTGCTAAACCCGTACAACGCGGCTTTGCCTTCGCTGAGACTCACGCTTTATTTCCTCGCGCTTGCTGCCATCGACGCTTCCCGGTTGTCCGAAGCGGCGTTTACCCGGAACTGCGACAGCGCCTCGTTCAACTGCTCGGAGAGCTTCACCATCTGCTCCACCGTGTGCGCCGACTGACGCGATCCCTGCGACGTTTGTCGCGTAATGCCGGAGATGATCTGCATGGCATTGGCAACACCTTCCGTGCCGCGCACCTGCTGCTTGGAAGCGAGCGAAATTTCCTGCACCAGCTCCGCCGACTGACGCACAACCGTGGAAATCGCATCCAGTGCCTTGCCGGCCTGATCGGCCAGCTTGGCGCCGACTTCCACCTCGCGTGTGCCGTCTTCCATGACGACGACGGCCTCGTTGGTCTCGGCCTGGATCGCCTTAATCAGAGCGGCAATATCCTTGGTGGCGGTTCGCGAGTGTTCGGCGAGTTTACGCACCTCGTCGGCAACCACGGCAAAACCGCGCCCAGCCTCGCCGGCGCGGGCGGCCTCGATGGCGGCATTCAGCGCCAACAGGTTCGTCTGCTCGGTAATGTCGTTGATCACGTTGACGATCTCGCTGATTTCCAGCGAGCGGTCGCCCAGCGACTTGATCTTCTTGGCGCTGGCTTGCACGGAAGCGCGAATGCGCTGCATGCCTTCGAGCGTGTCGCGCACGGAACGGTTGCCCTGCTCAGCGGCGTCAAGCGCGCGCCGCGCAGCCTCCGCGCTGGCTTCGGCGTTGTTGGAAACCTGCTTCATCGAAACCGTAAGCTCTTCCACCGCCGATGAGGTGTTGGTGATTTCCTGGTCCTGCTGGGTGGCGCCGTTGGCCATCTCTTCGCTGGACAACAGGATCTGGCCGGCGCTGCTGCTGACGTCGCCGGCGGCCTTGCGCACCCGCTCGAGCACCTTCGCAAAGTTGTCGAGCATGTAGTTGACCGAGTCGACGATATTGCCGAGCGCATCGTTGGTCACCTTGCCGCGCAGGGTCAGGTCGCCTTTCGCCACCTGGCTCACGATGGTCAGAAACTCGGTGACGCTGCGTTGCAGATTCTCCTGGGCCTGCTGGTTGAAGACGGCGCGTGAGGCGTTTTCGGCCGCGACATTCAGGTTCTTGGCGATCACGCCGAAATCATCTTCACGGATCACTTCGAATCGCTGCTTGTAGTCGCCTCCGGCAATCTTCTCGGAAAACGTGGCGAGCGCACGAACCGGCGCGGCAATCTTGTTGCTGACCGTAAACCAGACCGCCATGACCACCGCCAGCGCAATCCCGAGTCCGGCCAACAGCCGCATGCCGGCATCGGCGTGAAGCGATCCCAGATCCAGCAGAGACTTGCCGCCGGAGAGAGCTCCGGCCGAAAAGCCCAGCACCAGGGCAGCAATTGTGCCGGCCAGCATCAGCAGCACCAGCACTCCGATGGTCGAATTAAGACGACCCTTCATAAACCCTCCAAGATCCGCCTCGCGGCGGACATCCGCCAAAACTCGGACCACAAACCGGCTTAAATCACCGGAACCGGAAAATTCTCCGTCAACTTCTTCAAATCCACCGCCAACGCCAACCGCCCCTCGTCGCGCAGCATGCCGCAGCAGTAAGGGACATCGCGCGGGGCCTCTTCAAGCAGCAAAGGCTCGCTGGTAGTTACGGCGCCGAACACTTCGTCGGCCGCAACTCCGAGGCGCAGGTCATTGCCGCCATCCTGCCCGCGCAGGCATGCAACCACCACAAACTTCGGCGAAAGATCCGGCCGCCGCGATTCCGTCAGGCCGATGTCGATCACCGGAATGATCAGACCACGCAGGTTGAATATCCCCATCAGAAACGGCGGAGCCAGCGGAACTGCCGTCACCTTGGGCCATTCGACAACCTCTTCCACGTCAAGCACGCCGAAGCAGAAGCGCTCCCGCCCGGCGCGAAAGACGCAGTATTGCTTCCGCGGCAACAGATCGGCATCCTCTTCGGTGCGGAAAGCCTCGACCACCGGCGCGGTCTCGGCCCCGGAGATCCAGCGGCTGATCCGAGTTCTGGTTCTCTGAGTTCATTGACCTGGCATCGCTCCCGTGGCCGTGGACTGCGCTTTTCCGAGCACTCTTTCGACTTCTTCGATCAGTTGCTCCCGCGTAAACGGTTTGACGACGTATCCCTGCGCGCCCTGCTCGCGTCCCCAGAACTGGTCGCTCGGGGTCCCCTTCGAGGTAACCATGCACGATCGGAATCGGCGCATAATCCGGGATTCGCTTTCAGTTCGCGGCAGGCCTGAAATCCGTTCCGTCCGGGCATGACTACGTCGAGCAGGATCAGGCTCGGACGTTCGATGTCGAGCATCTGCTCGATCAAGGCCGGGTCCGCCAGCGAGACAGCCCAGTATCCGGCTTGCTCCAGATACGACTGCATCAAACGGCTTTCCGCTTGCGAATCATCGACGATCAGGATCTTGTTGGGTACTGGCACGATTTCGTTAACCTCTGTCATCTCACTGCTGCCGCACAAGAACCGTAAACTCGAGTTCCAAGCCGGCTGGCGCTATCTCAATCCGGCTTGCGCCGACCGCCCGGGGAGCTTTCTCCGCCTCCGGCGAACTGCGCTCGGCGGCCTGCATCTCGGCCTCGAGCGACCAGAAACGCTGCATGATTTCGTGCAGGCGTAAAGCTGTGTTGCGAATCGTCTCCAGTTGATCGCACGCTTCGCCGGAGAAAGACTCCGCGTTCAGCAACAGCAATTCGGCATTCCCCAGCACTGAAGTCAGGGCATTGTTGATGTTGTGACGCATTTCGACAACGTATTTGCCCAACGTAACGTGCCCCTGATTGGCGGTCAACATCTGTTCGGCCCGGTGCGCCCTCAACACGCGCATGGCGGCGGCGCATGCACTCGCCGCGAGCAGAACCACATTGTCCGCCCAGAATTCGTCCTGCCGCAGAAGCAATAACTGGGGAAAGGATTCGCGAACCTGCTTGTACTCGCTGGCGGCGGTAACGCAAATCACGGGGCGCGCCGACAGGTCCAGCATTTTGAGCAACTGCGGAAGCCGCTCCGCCGGGACACCTCCGACCACCACCAGATCACACTCGGGCAGCGGGTCGAAGCCGATCGCGGCTCGGTCCCCGACAAGCCCGCTTGTGGGGCTGGTTGGGGTGGAAGCACCACGAATCCCGGAACCACGCGTTCCGACTGCCAGCGACCCATCAGAGAGCGCGCAAACTCCGGCTCGCTGCGAAACAATCGCAATCGCGAGCTCACTTGCAGCCGGCTAGATTCACGCGGCTTCGCCAGAATCCATAACCCTCGCCGTTCCCGTAGACTTCATCCCGAATTCTTATGTGCAAGAGACTAGCCAAACATCCAGATAAGCACACCTTATAATTCAAATACATAGCATCTGGCATTGGATCAGCGGATGCGGCTCCGTCTCAAAAATGAGACAAGCCGTCTCAAGCAGACATTCCCGTCGCGAACAAATCCGCAACGTGGACAACCGACTCAGGCTCCGGCCTTGGCGGCCGCACCCTTGGGACCGCCGGAAGCCGCCTTCGCGGCTGCCGCGCACGCGAGGACCGGTTTCGATGCTGTATCGCTTGATCTTGCGGTAAAGAGTAGCCCGCGAAATGCCAAGCATTTTTCCGGCGAGCGCCTTGTCGCCCTTGACCTGATCGAGCACGCGCTGAATGGTGGCATGCTCCAGCTCGTCCAGATCGGTAGTAGGCGGCGCAGGCAGACGGATTGCGGAGGATTTCCTGACCAAACCCTGAAGATTTGCCGGAAGATCGCCGACGTCGATGGTCTCCATATCGCCGAGCGCGACGGCGCGCTCAATGCAGTTCTGCAGTTCGCGCACGTTACCCGGCCAGTCATAGGCCATCAGCGCTTCCATCGCCATATTGCTGATCGTGATCCGCGCGGACGACGAATAATGATCCAGGAAGTGCTGCGCCAACATAGGGATATCGGACTTCCTCTCACGTAATGCTGGAAGGTTCAAGGTGACTACGTTCAGGCGGAAATAGAGATCCTTGCGGAAGGTTCCGTTCTGGTAGGCGGCCTCCAAGTCGCGGTTGGTGGCGGCGATCACCCGAACGGCCACCTTTACGCTTTGATTGCTGCCGACCGGACGAACCTCTTTTTCCTGAAGCACGCGCAACAGCTTCGCTTGCATCTCCGGCGGAAGCTCGCCGACCTCATCCAGCAGGATTGTGCCGCCCTGGGCCGACTGAAACAGACCCTCCTTCGACTTGTGCGCCCCGGTAAACGCGCCTCGCTCATGGCCGAAGAGCTCGCTTTCGATCAGTGTCGGCACCAGGGAACCGCAATCGACGGCGACGAATGGACGCTTGGCAACCGCTCCGCGGAAATGGATCGCCCGGGCCACCAGTTCCTTGCCCGTTCCGCTCTCGCCGGTGATGAGCACGGGCGTGCGCGTGTCCTTCAGACGGGCCACCATGCGCAGCACGTCCTGAATCTTCTGGTGCGTGCCGATAATACCGTGCGCCTCGGTCTCGGCCAGAAAGCGCTCACGCAGGAACTCGTTTTCAGCCACCAGGCCCACTTTTTCCGCCATGCGCTGCAAGGTCATCTTCAACTCTTCGACGCGGAAGGGCTTGGTAATGTAGTCGTAGGCGCCGAGCTTCATGGCCTGAACCGCTGTCTCAATCGAGCCATAGCCGGTCATGATGCTGACTTCGGCTCGCGGCAGGATCTTTTTGACTTCGGCCAGAAACTCCAGCCCGGACATCTGGGCCATGCGGAGATCGACGAGCACGATGTCGGGAGCGTCGTTTTCCAGCTTTACGAGCGCAGCTCTCGGCACTCTCGGCCTCGCTGCAATCAAAACCCAGGCCGGCAGCAATGGTCGTGCAAAGCTTGCGAATGCTCTGCTGGTCATCGACAACCAGGAAACGGATCTTGTATTCACCGCTCATTGGGCTGCCCCAATCACCTTCCGCACCATGTCCATCAACTCCTGTACCCGGAAAGGCTTCTCGATAAACGGCACCCCGGTCGATCGCAGCGCCTGAACGGTTTGCTGGTTCACCGTATCGCCGGTGATAAACATGACCCGCTTCGCCAGATCGGGCCGGAACTGACTGATCCAGTGATAGATATCCTGGCCGCTGACTCCGCCGGGCGTACGCATGTCGGAAATCACCCCGGCGAACGCTTCGGCAGCGAGCATCTCCAGGCCGAGCACTCCGGAACGAGCCCCAACCACCGGATACCCGCCGCGCTCAAGGGCCGCCCGAACGAACGCGAGCACGGAGGCCTCGTCTTCGATCACCAGTACCGGGCTTTTCCTCCGATGGCGTTCATGAGTTGCCGTCTCCGCCTCTGGCGCGTGCCCTTTGGGGTCCATCGGAATTCGGACGGTGAAGACGGCGCCTTTGCCGTTGCTGCGATTGCCGGCGATGATCTCGCCTCCATGTTCACGAATGATTCCGTAACAGATGCTCAAGCCAAGCCCGGTTCCCTTGCCTACCCCCTTGGTCGTATAGAACGGATCGAAAATGCGCTGCGGCTCGCGAATTCCAGCGCCATTGTCAATAAAGCTAATCTCGGCAGCGCCGTCGCGAACCGCCGTCTCAATTTCGATCACGCCGGGATCGCCAGTCTCACGGATGGCATCGTAGGAGTTGTTCAACACGTTCAGGAAGACCTGCTGCAACTGCTGCGGGTCGGCAACGATCTCCGGGAATGGCTCCTGCAGGGCTTCCTTCACCTCAATCCCACCGTGCGCAAAGTCGTAGGCACGAAGCAGCAAGGTCCGCCGGACCAGGTCGTTGATGTGCACGGCCTCGCGCTGAGGCGGCATCTGGCGCGCAAAACTCAGCAGGTTCTGAATGATCTGCTTGGTCCTTTGCGCCTCGTCAATGATGATCTGGAGTTCGCCGCGCGCGGCCGTCGGGCATCTCCGGCTGCTGCGCCAGCAGGTCGGCGAAGCCCAGGATGGCCGTGAGAGGATTGTTGACCTCGTGCGCAACTCCGGAAACCAGTTGGCCGACCGCGGCCATCTTTTCCGTCTGCATCAACTTCGATTGCAGCAGCAACTCATCGGTAACATCGCTCATCACCACGACGATCGAGTTCACGTGGCCCTGATTGTCACGCATGGGGCTTAGGTTGGCCGAGAAGTGCGCCGTCCGATCTCCCCCCACCACCAGCGTCAGCTCCAGGTTATTGACCTGCAAGCCAAGCAACGTTCGCAAGATTGCCTGGTCGAATTTCTCCTGATGCTTGGGGTCCACCAGTTCCCGGATACGACAGCCAACCAACTGCCCGGCCTGGAAGCGACCCACTTCGTAAGCGCGCTGGTTGGCGTAACTGACGAGCCCGGCGGTGTCGACCACGAGGATCAGGCTCTGGGTGTTCTCCAGTATCTTGGCGTTGAAGTCGCGCTGGCGCTGCAGCTCCGACTGGAACGACTTCAGCTCGGTAATATCCAGCATCAAACCGCGGTACTGAATGATCTTGCCGTCGGCATCGCGCACCACAACAACGTTTTGGAGGGTGTGAACCAGAGAACCGTCTTTCCGGCGCAGCGCCTCCTCGCGGTTGCGCAGGGTGCCGGCGCTCTGTATGGCTCGCCGGAATTCAAGGTAGCGCTCGGGCGAAATGCAAAGCTGGGTCGAGATGTCGATGACCAGCAGCTCTTCGCGGGTTTGATAGCCGAGCATGCGCACCAGCGCGTCATTGACTTCGACGAAACGGCCCTCGGGGGTAGAAAAGAACAGGCCCTCCTGGATATTGTCGAAGAGCTCACGGTAGCGCTTTTCGGCCTCGCGCCGATCGGTGATGTCCTTGAGGACGTGAATGGTCTGCGTGCCCTCGTCGAGCGTCGCATTGATGTGCGAAGTCGAGACAAGGTAGGTGCGATCCAGAACCACGTGCAGACGTTCGCCGTGCCCTTCACCACCACAGAAAGGACAGAACCCCGGATGCTGGCGCTGCTCTACCGAGATCAGCGAGCGCATGCTCAGTCCAATCAGCTCCGGCGGCGGGCACGCCGATGAACTCGGCCATGCTGCGATTGACCCGCAGAACGTGTCCGGCGTGGTCGTGCACGACGATAAAGTCGCTGATAGCGTCGAAAATCTCGACCCACTGGGCGTTCGACTGCGCCATCCGGCTGAAAAGACGGGAATTGTGCAGGGCAACCGCGGCATACTTTGCGATCGACTGCAGCAGCTCGTGATCTGCCCTGACGAGTTCGCGGCCACGGTTGGCGACCAGCAGCAGGCCGATCAGTTCGTCGTCGGCTCCCTCGAGTCGAACCGCCGTCAGATCCTGCCAGCCCAGACTGGCGGCGAGGGTCTGTCCGATGAAATCGCTTGCCGCTCCATGAGCAAATCAACTCCCCGGTTGGCATGTGCAAGGTCGGTGAGCGCGAGATTCAGGCGTCTCAAGGTGCCATTGCCCTGCGGAACGGCACAGTGATGCAGGTAAACAGTCTCCAGGCTTTGCCCGCGTGCCAGCGCCAGAGCAGCAGCGGTGCCGCCAAGCACCTCGCTGGCGCGGCGCGTAACCGATTGAGCCAATTCAGGCAAACGTATGCAGGAGCTGACTTCCATCGCCAGGGCCATCAGTGCGTCGACACCGCAGTCATCCCTTTCCGCGTTCAAGGCGAGCCTGGGGGAGATCGGCTGAACCTGTCTTTAGATCCATGCACAATCCTTTGTGGGCTGAACTGCTCCAACGTAAGCTGTAATCTCAATTTGAGTCAAGCTAATTAGCCTCTTATGTACCTCTTATGTACCCTTAGAGTTCACCATGAACTGATTTGTCTCAAGATGATACCAATCTAAGAGTTTTTGACAAGGATTTTGTGAGACGAATCGGCACAATCTTCTGCCCGGAGAGCCAGCTGTGAGGCGTCGGCATCGGAAACAGGGAATTAAGCGGCTCTTAGATTACCAACGTGCTATGCCGCTTCGGCTTGGCAGTCGGGGTGCACTGATTCTTGCCAGAGCCTCCCAGGCCGGCGTAGCTGAGATTACTTTGCCGGGCGATTTGCGGAAGGCGGTTGAGCATTGCGGTTTGCTGAGAGCTGAGCACTCAAAGACGTTGCCGCGGTACAGCGGTGCCTTGGAGAACGGAATATGAGCCTTACGATTCGCAAAAAGCTGCTGATCAACTTCGGTTTGATCCTGGCGATCATGGTGGTGGCGTTCGCTTTCAGCATGATTACTACATGGCAGCGAACGGTCCACCAGAGCCGGCGGACATCGACGCGATGGAGCTGTCACAAGCGGCAGGCGCCGCACGCTTCCAGATCATGCAGAGCCGGTTTGCCTTGAGCAACTACCTGCTTACGGGTGATACAAGCCAAATCGAGAGACTGCGAACCCTTCAGAACGGTCTAGGCGGAAATGCTCCGGCAGCTCAAAGCAAAGGCCGTCACCGAAGAAGACCGGGTCTTTGTTGCGAAGCTGGAACAGGGTGAGCGCGACTGGAACGACAACGTCGCAAGCAAAATGTTGGAACAGCGGCGGCTCGTCGAGGCCGGCAGTCTGAGCATGGAACAACTGCAGGCGGCCTACGCGCAATCGAATCCGCAAATGTGGGTCAATACTCCGGGCGACATCGTCAACAAGATGCGAGCCGAGAACGAACGATACATGCAGGAGCGCAAGCAGGCCAACGATTCCACCGCTTCTCAGCACGACTATTTTCACTTTCGCTGGGTGCTCCGCTGGCGCTCGCGCTGGGCCTATTCATTGCGTACAAGACCTCCAAATCGATCAGCGAACCCTTGGGCGAGCTCAGCCAGGTGGCCCGCAAGATTAGCGAAACGGGAGATTTGAAGCAGTCGATTGAGCTGAAGTCCTCCACGGACGAGATCGGCCAACTCGGTCAGGCGTACCGCGACCTGGTCGAGTACCTGAAGGAAATGGCGACCGTTTCCGAAGCGATTGCCGGCGGCGATCTGTCGGTGGCGATACAGCCCCGCTCCAACCAGGACACGCTGGCGCTTGCCTTTGCCAAGATGACGCAGGGGCTGCGCTCGATGGTGAGTTCGGTGCGCGATGCCGCGGCGCAGGTGGCGGCCGGTTCCAACCAGGTGGCCGATGCCTCCGAGGAGTCCGCCAAAATCAGCGTGCAGTCCGCGTCGGCCATCGACGAGGTCAGCAGCACGATGCACGAGATGAGCGTGAACGTGCAGAACATGGTCAAGAACACGCAGATGCAGGCTTCCGATGTCAGCGACACTTCGGCTTCAATCGACCAGATGGTAGCCAGCATCCAGCGCGTGGCCGATACGGCCAAGGTTCTGCTGGACATCTCCAACCGCTCGCGCGAAGAGGTGCAGAGCGGATTCACCACCATGGAGAAGGCGACCGACGGCCTCACCCGCATCAACGATTCGATCAGCTCCTCGTCGGAAATCATCGACACCCTGGGACAACGAGCCGACGATATTGGAAAGATCATCGAGGTCATCGATGACATCTCCGAACAGACCAACCTGCTGGCGCTGAACGCCGCCATTGAAGCGGCGCGAGCGGGCGAACACGGCCTGGGTTTCGCGGTGGTGGCCGACGAGGTCCGTAAGCTGGCCGAGAAGTCGGCCGAATCGACCAAGGAAATTTCCGAACTGATCGCCCGCATTCAGAAGGAAGCGAGAAAAGCGGTCGACAACATGAACAAGAGCACGTCGATCGTGAACGAAGGAATCAGCTTGGGCGACGATCTGAGCATGGCGCTGCGCAGAATCTCCAACGTGGTAACGGAGGTTTACAAGTTCGCGCAGGAGATCGGCGCGGCGACCAACGAGCAGTCGCACGGCTCGACCCAGATTGCCAAGGCAACGACGCGGCTGAATGAGATTACGCACGAAATCTCCTCCGCCGTGGAAGAACAGGCGGGAGGAGCGCAGGCAGTGGTTCGTGCGATGGAGCGCATGCGCGAACTGGTGCAGCACTCGACGTCCGGCTCCACGGAACTGGCCGCCTCGGCGGAGCAGATGTCGAAGATGGCGCGCTCGATGCTGGAGTCGATGGACCGGTTCGTGATCGACTTCGAGGTCGCACACGGCAAAGAGTCTGGAGCGTGCGCACGGCGGCAAGAAGCTGGCGGCGGCAGGCGCCTAGATGAGGTCACCCATGGGCAAGGATATTCAATTGGTCGGATTCCGGATTGGCCGGGAGAACTTTCGGCGTACCGATTGGCCTGGTGCGGGAAATCGTCCGCATGATGGAAATCACGGCTGTTCCCGATGCTCCCGACTACGTCGAAGGCGTCATCAATCTGCGCGGGCGAATCATTCCGGTGATCGACCTGCGCAAGCGCTTCCGCGAACCCGGGATCGCGGCTGACAAGAGAAACCGCATCCTGGTGGCCGAATTGGAGGGCCGCCTTGTCGGTCTGATCGTCGATGCCGCAAGCGAGGTGCTCAAGATTGCCCGCGGCGAAATCGAACCCCCGCCGGAGACTGTTGCAGGAAAACGATTTGAGCTACGTGACGGGACTGGGAAAGCGAGCCGGCAAGCTCATCATCCTGGTGGACGTGGAAAAGATACTGAGCCGCGGCGAACTGGGCCGTCTGAGCGAACTCACCGACTTGCAGCCGACGGGCGCTGCCTAGCGAAAGGATTGCCGTGGACGCGGCACTGTTATGGGGAGTGTTTCAGGCCAAATCGAGCTGACCGAACCGGAACTGAAGTTACTGCAAAGCCTGATTTACCAGGAATGCGGCATGTTTTTCGACGAACGCCGCGCACACTTCCTGCATGACCGGCTGCAACGGCGTTTGCGCGCCTGCGGACATGGACACGTTCTACAACTACTACCGCCTGCTGACCAGCCGCGACGGAAAGACGGAGTTCAACGCGCTGCTGGAGAACCTCACGGTCAACGAAACCAGCTTCTTTCGCAACCGGCCGCAACTGGAGCTGTTTCAGAAAGTCATCCTGGAACGGGCGCTGCAACACAAGCAGGCGCGGCGAGACTGGACATTGCGCCTGTGGAGCGCCGGATGCTCCACCGGCCAGGAGCCGTACACGCTGGCGATGCTGATTTGCGACGCGCTGGCTTACTACTATTTGCGCAATCCGCTGCCGTTTGAAATGCCGGCTACCAAGCCGTTGATCCCGCCGCCGTGGCGGGTCGAGATTCTCGCCTCCGATATCAGCTACTCGGTGCTTCGCACGGCGCAAGAGGCTGTCTACTCCGAGCACCAGATGGAGGCGGTCGACTACAACTACCGGCTTCGTTATTTCGACAAGTGCGGCGACCGGTATTCCGTGAAGCGCGCGGTGAAGGAACTTGTGCAATTCGATTTTCACAATTTGAAGACCGAGTTCCTGCCCCAGCGCAACGACATCATCTTCTGCCGCAACGTGATGATCTACTTCGATGAGGCGGAACAGAAGCGGCTGATCGAGAAGTTCTGGCGCTGCTTGAACCCGGAGGGATACCTGTTCGTCGGACATGCCGAAAGCCTTTTCGGACTGACCGATCAGTTTCAGATGATCCACGAAAACAACGGAACCGCCTACAAGCGGATGGAGGGAACAGCGTGAGCTTTTTCTCCGAAGAGCGGGCAAACGAATTGCGAGCCATCTTCTTTGAAAGCGCGCAGGAGTTGCTGCAAGCGTTGAACGAGGAAGGGCTCCGCCTGGAAAAGGCGCCTGCCGATGCGGAGATCGTGCGCGACATCAGGCGCACGGTTCACACCTTGAAGGGCGATTCGGCGGCATGCGGCTACCGCGAACTGAGCGAGTTGGCGCATGCCCTGGAAGATGTGTTGACCCCCGAGATCGCGGGACAGTCCGGCGCGGCGCTCGCCGAGCTTGTGCTGAGCGCAGCCGATGTATTCGAGGCTTTCCTCTCGGCCTACATGAGCGGTACGCAGCCGCCTTCGGGCGACGCTCTTCGCGCCATGATGCAGCGCGTCATCCACGCCGGAAACTCGGGCGGCCCTACGCTCTCCCGTGCCGCTGTTTGAGTGGAACGAGTACGAGCGTCTGGTGATCGCCAAGACCAGCTGAGCCGGCTTGCGGCGTGGTGAACGTCGGCCTCGTCATCGACCCGAATTGCGCGATGCCGGCGGCGGCCTTGCAAGTGATTTGGCGAGTGCTGCGGGAATCGGGCACCGTGCTGGTGGCACACCCGGAGATCGACAGCGCGGAGCCGACTGCGATGGTGGAGGCGGTGCTGGCGACGGAGCAATCAGCCGAGTACCTGCGGCGGAAGTGCCACGTGCCGGGTATTGTAAGCGCGGTGTACGTGGAGCCCTACGCCGCCGCGGCAGTGCAAGCGGTCGAAAGCGCCGTAACGGCCGCGGATCGACCAGAGCGAACGGCGAGTTCTCTTCCCGGAATCCTGGAAGGCGTCGAGCCTGAGGCGGAGCAAACGGCGCCCTCTCCGGCGGAGGCCAAGCCCGAGCAGCCGAAAGCGGAGCGGTCTTTGCCCGCGACCGAGAACCTGCTCCGCATTGATGCCGAACGCATCGATACCGTGCTCGACCTGGTGGGAGAACTCATCATCGCCAGATCCACGCTGCAGCAGGTTCTGGTGGATTTCACAAAGAAGTTTGGCAAGGACCCGGTCCGCGCACGGTTTGCCGACGCGCTGGCTAAGCAATCGCAGGTGATGTACAAGCTGCAACGCTCGGTGATGAAGATCCGCATGGTGCCGGTCGAGCAACTGTTCCGGCGTTTTCCGCGGTTGGTTCGCGATTTAGCCAAGTCCGGAAACAAGGATGTGCAACTGATTTTGCAGGGCGAGAACACGGATCTGGACAAGAGCATCCTGGACGCACTCGCCGAACCGCTGACGCATCTGGTGCGAAACGCGGTCGACCACGGCATCGAAGATCCGGAAACCCGGCGGCAGGCAGGCAAGCCCGCGCAAGGAACCATCCGGCTGGACGCCTATCACCAGGGCAACCAGATTGTCATCGAGGTATCCGACGACGGCGCCGGCATCGATCAAGCGCGGAGTGGTGGCGAAAGCGGTGCAAAGGGGCGTCATCAGTCCGGAGCAGGCGGCACAACTGACCGAACATGATGCGGTGAACCTGATCTTCGAGCCCAACGTCAGCACTGCCGCGCAAGTCACCGAGATTTCCGGACGCGGTGTCGGCATGGACATCGTGAGCGCGGTCATCAACCGGCTGAAGGGCTCCATCTCCATCCACACCGAAAGCGGAGTCGGCACCACCTTCAGGTTGCGGCTGCCGTTGACGCTGGCGATTATCAAGGCGTTGCTGTTTCACACCGCGAACCGGCTCTACGCGGTGCCGCTGGGAACGCGTGCTGGAGATTACTCGCGCCTTTGCCGGCGACATCCACGTGGTCGAAGGACGCGAGGTGCTGCGCATCCGCGAGGAGGCGGTTCCGCTGATCCGGATCGGCGAACCTCTTAGGCCCGCAAGCGCGTGCGAACCGCATCTGGTGGTTGACACAGCACCGGCCAAGGCTCGCGGCAAGTGCTTCGTAGTTGTGGTGTCGGTGGCGGAACGCAAGTTCGGGCTGGTGGTCGAAAAGCTGGTGGGCGAAGAAGAGTTGGTCATCAAGGCTTTGGAAGACCATTTGGTGGCGACGGATCTGGTCGGCGGCGCTTCGGTGCTTGGCGACGGACGGGTCGTTCTGATTCTGAATCTGGCGGCGGTGGTCGACCGGCTGCGGCGGAAACAAATCTCAGGGAGAGCGCAAGCGGCAAACGCGTAGAGCAACGATGATCAAGGTTCTGGTGGTGGATGATTCGGCGTTGATGCGAAAGCTGATTCCGCAAATCCTGGAGAGGGACAGCATGATCCAGGTTGTGGGAACGGCGATGGACGGGCAATTCGCCCTGAAGAAGATCGGGGATCTTCGGCCTGACGTGGTCACGCTGGATCTGGAAATGCCGCGGATGGACGGAATGGAGACGCTGCGCGAGATCATGAAGCGCTACGGTCTGCCGGTGATTATCGTCAGCGCGCATACCAAGGCCGGAGCGTCAGCGACGTTCCGGGCGCTGAGTATCGGCGCGTTCGACTTTGTCGCCAAGCCGCGGGACGTCCTTTCGGCGCAGTTGGAGGACATTGCCCAGGAGCTGAGCACCAAGATTCGAGTCGCCGCCGCAAGCCGGAAGATCAGACCGGTCCCGGCAGCCGAGGCCGCGCCGCCGGTGCGGAAGATGAAGTTGGAGCACAGGATCGCGGAACAGGCGGTCGCGATTGGGCTTTCAACCGGCGGGCCCAACGCGCTGCGATACTTGCTGTCGCAGTTACCCGCGGAGTTTCCGGCGGCGGTGCTGGTGGTGCAGCACATGCCGGAAGGATTCACCGAGACGCTGGCGCGAAGGCTCGACGAAAGCTGCGCTCTCGAAGTGAAAGAAGCGCAGTCCGGCGACCTGCTGCTCTCGGGACGGGTCTTGATCTGTCCGGGCAACAGACACATCAAGATTCGCCGCATGCCGCTTGGCAATATCGCCGTGCTGACCGATGATGGCCGCGGTGAAAGGACACCGGCCTTCGGTGGACGTTCTGTTCCGTTCGCTGGCCCACGAGTTCGGACCTGACGGCGTGGCGGTGCTGATGACCGGAATGGGCGAAGACGGAGCCGATGGCATGGGAGAAGTCAAGGCGCACGGAGGAACGACGATCGCCCAGAACGAGGAAAGCTGCGTGGTCTACGGCATGCCACGCGCTGCCATCGAACGCGGCTATGCGTCCAGAGTTTTGCCGCTTGAGTCCATTCCGGGTGTGCTGCTGGCGCAGTGCAACCCGGGATGAGGCGGCACGCTTGAAATGAACGGTTGAGTTTTGCGGGCATTCCCGCAACGAGATGCGAGGTACTTATGGAACAGTTCCCTGCTCTGCTGAGAGTGATTGACCACAAACCGGTACGCTACCTTGTCGTCGACGATTCGGTGTTCGCGCGGAAAAACCTTTCCCGCCTCATCGAGCTGTTCGGCGGCTGCGTGGCGGGCGAGGCAGGCGACGGGTGCACTGCGATTGCCGAATACGACCGCACCATCCCGGATATCGTGCTGATGGACATCACCATGCCGCAGATGGAGGGCATCGAGGCGGCGGAACGAATCGTGCGCCAGCATCCGGACGCGCGCGTGATCATGGTGTCCTCCGTGGGCTACCAGGAGAATATCGTCGCGGCCCTGCAAAAAGGCGCGCGCCACTTCGTGCAGAAACCGGTGAAACCGGAGCTGCTGTATGAAGTGATCAAGTACGTAATGGGCGACGACGGAACGATCGGCAAAAGAGTCCCGGCCGAAGCCGGAGGATCAGCATAAATGAAAATGGATCTCATCCAACCTTTCATCAACTCCGCTGACGCCGTGCTGGCCGAAGCGCTGAACTGCACGACCCACATCGGCGACCTCAGCATGGAGGAGCGTCCGTACGAACGCCAAGGGCTGGCCGCGCTGGTGGCCATCACCGGCGAGATCGAAGGGCGCGTGATCGTCGACGTCGAGCCGGAAACCGCGCTTCGCGTGGCCAATCAGCTCGCCGGCGCGGAACTGACCGCCTCCGACGACCTGGTGCGCGAAACCGTGTGCGAACTGGCGAACCTGGTGATCGGCAACGCCGTGACTACGCTGAACGATCGCGGATTCCAGTTCAGGGTGCATCCGCCGGAGTTCCATTCCTCGCACGAGGGGCTAAAGGGCTCCGAGGACACCGAGGCAATCGTCCTGCGTTTCGAAACCGACGCCGGCCAGGTCAACGTGAATATCGCCATGCGATATCGCAGCCGCCGCAAGGAGGACGCATCGCGCAGGTAAACGAAAACCTTTTCGGGGAAACGGACGGGAGCATTCCCGTCCGTTTTTTTTGCAGTCTCTAAAGCGCTGCCCATGTTAATGTATGCCAATGTCTCCTGAGAGCGTCATCCCGACCGATAGCGCAGCGAAGTGGAGGGATCTTGTGTCTTCCGCTGTTTTCCCGCGTGCAAAGCAACACACAGATTCCTCGACTCGCGACTGCATAGCTCGCTTGCGCTCGAATGACGCACCATCTCTCCGGGTACAGCATCTCTGGAACTGAGAATGCTATAGAGCAATTCCGAGTTGGTGCGCCTATATGCGAGGCACGATCTGAACCGGCCGCTGCAACGGAACCCCGGAACAGCTCTCGGTAACATCGCAACTCAAGTCCTGCGGAGGCGCTATATTGAGGACGCCGCCGCTCGGTTTGTCACGAACGCGTTATTACTCGTCAGACGACGTAAATGCCATTCCACTCGTCCCGACTCGCATTCGCGCGATCACCGCTGACGGTCACCGCATGAACGCCTTGGTTCCGTCTTTGGAAACTGCCACCGACTGAACTCTCGCGGTTGCATCGGTTGTCGGCGTGAGGGTGGTTACGTTGAAGCTGTTGGCGTTGATGACGCTGACGAAATTAGAGCCGGTGTTCGCTACGTAGACCGAGGTTCCATCCGGGAGTAACGGCCAGAGCGACAGGCGTTGGCGCCCACCGGAATGGTTTGCAACGCGGCAAGCGTGGCAGCGTGCTCGCATCCAGGACGGAAACCGTGCCACGGTTCCGGTGTTGGAAATGTAAAGCCGGTTCGAATTGCGGTCCGTGATGATGACGCTGGGAGTAGACAGAGCCGCGCTCGCAATTGAGGGCGGTCGTGACCGATTCGCGCGACAGCATCGATCACGGAAATATTGTCGCTACCCTGATTCAATACATAAATCGTGTTGCCGTCCAGGCTGGTAGTGGCCCATACCGGGTGCCGTGCCCACCGCTAACGGCGTGGCTGGAAGCGTGGCGGCGGCAATATTCAGCACGCTCACGGTGTTATCCGTCGGGTCGAGGATGAACGCCTCGGTATCGCTCTGCGCGACCAGGATGAAGCCGGGGGTTGAGCCGGCGCATACCGTGTTGGTCAGCGTAGCCGTAGTGGGTATCGATGATGCCGATAGCTCCCTTGCCGCCCGGACAACTCGGGATTGGGAGTGGTGGCCCTGCTCATTGCAGGCTCACCAGGATCTTGACCCGTGGTTGCAGTCGCCGTGATAAAAGCGGGAACGAAGCCCGGTGGCAACGAAACTTTCGTGGTTGTGAGCCTCAAGTGTGTTGATGAGGGTCACGGAATCGCTTTGCGTATCGGCGGTTGCGACAAAGGAGTTGCTGCCGGCAAAGGTGATCAGTCTGCTCGTGAGAGGAGTTTACCGGAGGCGGCACCGTCGCCAGCATATCGTTAGCTCCAATCGAGAAATTGCCCACATTGGAGTCGCCGGCTACGTTGAAGACGCTCAAAGCCCCGGTGGCATCGGAAACACCAGCCGTATTCGGATTCACATTGAAAACCGCGACCGTATCAGCCAGTTGCGGATTGCCGGCCGCCAGCGGAAGAATGCTGGCAATGGGCCGATAGGTGCCGCCGCATCCGGACAGAAACAACCATGAGCATGCAATCGTCGCAACCACGGCTCTGCGCAGGAAATCCATTCGCACTCCACCCGAAACTCTCATATTGAACTGACGTGAGACGGGAAAGAGCTATTGTACCGGAAGCGAGAGCGGCTGCCCAATGGGTTGCCCTGCGCCTAGAGCTGCGGATTTCCGGCGATTGCGGGCGCGCGGGGATCGGGCATGGGACTGGCCGGCACGCTGCAGCTGCTCGACCCGGGCGGGCGGTTTCTTCTCCCCCATCTGCGCCAGGCTCTGCTTGAGCGCCGCCATCAGGTCGACCACGGGAGCCGGCTTGGGTGTCTCGATCGCCGTGACTTGCCGCCCCTCGAGCCGGGCCTTGATGAGCGCTTTCAGATTTTCCTGGAAAGTGTCGTGGAAACGGGTCGGATCGAAGCTTATCGGCCAAGGCCTCGATGAGTTGATTGGCAATCTTCAGCTCGGCCTCGCGGATCTCGACGCCCTCGGTCCCGAAGCTTTCCATGGCGCGCACCTCGTCCTGGTAGTACATCGTGTGCAGCATCAGGCCGCCGCGGTAGGGACGCAGAACAGACTGTATATTCGCGGTTGTGCATGGTCAGCTTGGCGATGGCGTAATAGTTATTGTCGGCCATGGCGCGCGACAGCAACGCGTAGGGGCGCTTTCCGCCTTCCTCCGGCGTCATGTAGTAAGAGGACTCCAGGTAAAGCGGGTCGATCTCGGAGGCCTTCACGAATTGAACGATCTCCATCGCCTTGGCGGTTTTAGGCTCGATTTTCTTGATCTCCTCGGGCTCGATGACGACGTACTCGCCTTTCCGGTACTCGTATCCTTTCACGATGTCCCGTCGGTCGAGCACCTGGTTGTCGGCGGAGCAGATCAGTTGCTGCTTCACGCGGCTCAGGTCCTCGCGATGAAGCATGTTAAAGGAGATGCTCGTGCCACGCGCGCCCGAGTAGAGACGCACCGGCATGGAAATCAATCCGAAAGTGAGATAACCGGACCACACGGAAGCAGGCATGAAATTAGACTCCTGGATGGCGATACAGGGAAAAACGAGCTCAGGCCCTAACGGGCTGCTGCTCTTGCCACCGACGCCGGGATAAAGAGGGGCGCGATTTGGGGCGCTTGGGATGCGCTTCCGGGCGCTCCCCCCGATGCTCGCTCGCCCTGGACTGGCTCGTTCTGATAGGATGCGCTGCAAAGGAAGCTGTTGCCTCGCTTGGCAAGGCGAAGGCAAGCTGGCGATTCAATGCGACCTGCCAAACCAAGGCTCTCTGGTTAGTCGGGAGTTATGGGCGGGGCAAGCACGGGAGGCAATCTCGCCGGAAACGCTCTGCACGATGGCTCTGATGGGAACTGCAATTCTGCCTGGCGAGGTGAGCCTGCCATTTTGGCTGCTGCTGCGGCACGCGCCGCTGCTTCCCGCTCTGGGTTTTACCAGCGCCTTCGCCTTGGGCGCGTGGGGCTTGCGCGCAGTGTCTCTCGGCGGCGCTTTGGCCGGACTGCTGCTGACCGTCCTCGTCACCCTTGCGGCGGGCCCGCCGGGCTTTCTGGCAATTCTGGTTTTGTTCCTTCTGACGTTTTTGGCCACGCGCTTCGGCTATGCGCAAAAACAACGCCGAGGAACCGCGGAGCGGAAACACGGGCGAACCGCCATCCAGGTACTGGCAAATCTGGGGCCGGCCTCGATGACCGTCGCGCCTCTGCTGCTCTGGCGTCCGCTGTCTCACGTGCTGCTGGCCGGGTTTGTCGCCGCCATCGCCGAAGCCGCGGCAGATACGGTTTCCAGCGAACTTGGGCAGGTGCTCTCGCCGCGAAAAGCTTACTTGGTAACGAACTTGGAACGTGTAGAGTGCGGCAGGGACGGGGCAATCAGTTTTGCCGGCTGCATGGCGGCATTGATTGTCAGCGGCACGGTTTGCGCGGTCTGCCAATGGGTTGACCTGCTGCTGCCCCGCTGGTTCTGGCTGGCAACTCTCTCGGGATTTGCCGGCATGCTGCTGGACAGCATTCTGGGCGCGACCATCGAGCGCCCCGGACGCTTGGGCAATAACTCCGTAAACTTTATCAGCGGCGCTTTTTCGGCTTTTGTCGCCATCCTGATCGCATTTTTATCCCGCTGAAGGCCGGCATTCCCTTCCCGGTTGTTCTGAATATGGAACGATTTCAGCTTTTCTGATCTCGCACTGGCGCGCGACAGTAGCCTGACGCTGCAACACGGAAAGAGCGGTGGCTGAAAAGCCACCGTCCTGTGATTGGAATTGGACTCCATCGGGCGCGGTTCGTACCGCGCCATTTTTTCGTCCAGCAACACCCCGCGGCGAAAAATAAGGATACAGTATCTTTGGTACTGCTCCAGTTGCAGCAGCGCAGCGAACGGAGCCAATTGTGTTCAAAGCGATTATCGATCTTACGCATACGGTTTCGGCAGACGCTCCGAGCTGGGAAGGCGCGCCAATCGCGCTCACGGCGGAGGTGGTGGCCAGCCATGACCGCGAAGGCTTTTACGTTCGCAGAATCTCGCTCGATGAACACACTTCGACGCACATGGACGCTCCCGCACACATGGCAAGAGCAGGCTGCACGGTAGATCAGATTCCGGTCGAACACCTTGTGGGCCCGCTGGTGGTGCTGGATATCAGCCAACAAGCCCAGATGATGCCGATTACCGGTTGCGCAACGAAGATATCGGAACCTGGGAAGAGCAGCATGGCATGATCCCGCCGGGAGCCGTCGTGGTGGCATATTCGGGATGGGCGGCGCGTTGGAAGACCGCCTGAGGCCTATCGCAATGCCGACGCGCAGGGGGTTCTGCACTTCCCGGGATACTCACTGGACTCGGCGAAGTTGCTGGTGGATTCGCGGCAGCGCCGTTGGGCTCGGAATCGACACCCTGAGCGTGGACTTCGGTCCCTCACGAGACTATGAGGTGCATCGCTTTTGCGCTTCCCGCGGCGTCTATCATCTGGAGAACGTGGCGAATCCCGGACAGGTTCCGCCAGCGGGAGCAGTGGCCGTCGTGTTGCCGATGAAGTTGGAGAATGGCTCGGGCGCGCCGGTGCGGATCGTGGCGCTGGTGCCGCAGACTGGTTTCGCCGGAGCACACTCACTTTGAAACCGCGCTGGTAGCGTGCCTTGCAATCGTCGCGGACTCGCGTCACTTCTGTTCGCCGGCGTCTTCTGCCTTCACAAACTCCCATTTGCCGCGGCCGCACAGGTTCTTGCAGGTGGGAAGTTGCTCACCGGCCTTGAACTGCGCAGGGGTCTTGCAGACACTGCACCAATAAATGCCCGATTGGGGCGCCTCGGTTCCAGGTGAAAAAGTCATTCGTCGACTCCCAAGATATATGTTTTCTGTTCGATCAGCAGTCTGATGGTAAATGCCCGCGCCGTTTCCGCCAAACAGAAGAGATCGACAATCGATGCGGACATTCCTGCAGGCGGGCTCAGGCGGGGCGCACTCTCTGCGTCAAATAGCTGAACGCCTCGCGCATGACGTGTCTGACACTGAACCAAAGGCCGCGATAGGCATGTGGACGCGGCGAAGCATAGGTCGTAATCCCCTGCCGCTGCATCAGCTGCTTGATGCGGAAGAGATGATAAGGGTCGCTGACGACAACGCAGGTGCGCATATTGTTGGCGCGCATGATGACGGCGACGCGCTCGGCGGATTCGGCGGAATTCTCCGCCTTGTGTTTCAGCAATCAGATGCCGCTCGCTGATGCCGCGGGTCGCAAGATAATCGCGGCCGACGCCGCCCTCGCTGAACTGCGGATCTCGTCCCGCCCCGCCCGTGATGATCAGATACGGTGCCATACCCCGGCTGTAGAGCGTGATCGCATGGTCGAGCCTGGCCCGGAAGACCGGAGAGGGGCGGCCCGAATATTCCGCCGCGCCGAAGACGATGATGGCGTCGGCTGGTTGAGCCTCATCACGGCGGGACTGCCAGACGATTTCAAAACAGATGAGCAGAAAATAGCCGGCGATGACGCCCAGAATGATCCAAACGACCAACAGCCTCCATCGGACGGAAGCGCTTTTCGGCTCGTGCGAACGCAATGGCGGTGCCGGCCGGATACTGCCCTCGGCGCTCATTGGTCTCCGAGGATCTCCTCAATCTTCTGGGCCGGGATGGCGCCCTCGCGCATGAGCTTCCAGCGCCGCCCGGAGTCGAACAAGCCGACGATCGTCGACAGCGTCGATAAAGGCGATGGACCGCCGTCGACAATGATCGGAAGCGCCCTCTTCAAATTGCAGTCTCACGGCTTCGGCGTTGGTGCATTCCGGCGCGCCATGCAAATTGGCGGAGGTCGCGGTGACGGGAACGCCGGCGGCACGAATGACGGCAATCGCGATCTCCGATGCGGGAACGCGAATCGGCAATGTTGCCGGTATTGGCCGTAACCTTCAGCGGCAGCGTCGCAGACGCCGGAACCACCACCGTCAGAGGTCCAGGCCAGAATTTTTCGGCCAGGAGATAGAACTCGTCCGGGAGAGGTTTCGCGAGGTACTCGGCTTGCTCCACGCTCTCGATCAACAGCGAAAGCGGCTTATGGCGGTTGCGAGACTTGATCTCGTAAATGCGGTCAACTGCGCGGAGGTTGAACGGATCGGCGGCCAATCCGTAAAACGTGTCGGTGGGCATACCTAAAACCTGCCCCTGCCGTATACGTTCCGCCGCATAAGTAACCAGCGACGGCTCGGGTTCGTGAGCGTTGATTTTTAGAATTTCGGGATGCACCCGTGCTCTTCCTTTGCGTGCGATGAACTAGCATCAAGCTTGCCGAAAAACTCGAAATCGCGTCTGTAAAGCAAACCCCTTGCGGGCCGAAAACCTCGACAATCATCATAAAGCACTTATGCGGTGCGGCGGAACCCCATACGCCGCTAATCCGGACTCTTCCAGCGCCCTGCCAGGGCGAGCGAACAGTAGCATAATGCACATTCAGCCGCAAGCAGCCGTCAACAGCTGCCCTTGCCCCGGCGCCTGCCAGCCCCGGCGTATGATGTGAAGGCGACACTAACTGGAGCCAGATTCGCGCAGCCCCTTACCCATGAACGGCTTAAATGACCGCCTGAGACAGGTTAGCAGTAAAGAGAACGTCCTCGTCAAGGAGCTTCGGCACAGCTTTAGCCAGGCTGCGCTCACCGAGGACGGGTATTGCGCCATCGAAGGCGTGCGTCTGCTGGAGGAAGCCCTTCGCAGCGGACTGCGCGTTAAGGCTGTTTTCTTCAGCCAATCGGCCCGGGAACGCGCCAACCGGTTGCTGCCGCAGATCAGCACCCATGCCGACGTTCTGCTGCTGCCGGACGCGGTTTTCCGTAGCGCCGTCGCCACCGAGACCCCGCAGGGAGTGGCCGCCCTGGTAAAGCTTAAGTCTTTTGCCTTTGCCGATCTGCTGGGGAACAATCCACTCATCCTGGGAGCTGCCGGGGTGCAGGACCCGGGGAATCTCGGCACTATCATCCGTTCTGCCGAGGCGATGGGCGCATCCGGGGTTTTGACCATGGAGGGGACGGTCAACGCCATCAACCCAAAGGTCATCCGCGCTTCGGCCGGTTCCCTGTTCCGTTTGCCGGTGGTGAAAATGGAGTCGGCGGAGGCGGTGCGGAAGCTTCGTGAGCAGGGGGCGAAAATCGTGGCCACGTCTTCCCATAAGGGCATTCCGCTGGACGAAGCCGACCTGACGGAGGCTTGTGCCATCTTCGTCGGCAGCGAAGGCGCGGGCATCTCCAAAGAGCTGATTGCCGAAGCCGACGAGGTGATCGCCATTCCACATTCGGAGCGAGTGGAATCGCTGAACGCAGGCATTGCGGCCTCCATCATCTTGTACGAAGCAGCCCGGCAACGCCGGACAGCCGAACGGACTCAGGACGAATGAGCCTTTTTCGAGCCACTCCGAACCCGAACGAGCCGGTCGACCGGACGCGGCCGCTGGCCGACCGCATGCGGCCACGCGATCTGGACGAGTTCGCCGGCCAGGAACACATCCTGGGGCCCGGCAAGCCGCTGCGCGTGCAGATAGAACGCGACGATACCGGTTCGATTCTTTTTTGGGGGCCGCCGGGCGTGGGCAAAACAACGCTGGCGCAGATCATCGCTCACCGCACCCAGGCGGAGTTCGTCGAATTTTCGGCCGTGCTGACGGGGATCAAGGAAATCAAGCAGGTCATGTCCGATGCCGAAAAAGCGCGCAACTTCGGCACGCGGACAATCGTCTTCATCGACGAGATTCACCGCTTCAACAAGGCTCAGCAGGACGCCTTTCTGCCGCACGTGGAAAAAGGAAACATCCGGCTGATTGGGGCGACCACCGAGAACCCCTCTTTCGAAATCATCTCTGCCCTGCTCTCCCGCTGCCGCGTCTATGTTCTGAATCCGCTCACCGAAGAGCAGCTCATCGGGCTGATGCGGCGCGCGCTGGAAGACGTTGAGCGTGGACTTGGAATTCTTCGGCTGACGGTGGAGCCGGCTGGACTGGAGCGCATCGCCGCTTATTCCAGCGGTGACGCCCGCAGCGCCTACAATGCGCTGGATGTTGCCGCAACTCTCGCGGTGGAAGCCACACGCGGGGGCGCCAGCGGCGGCGTGATCACCGCCGCCATCGTCGAGAGTGCGTTGCAGAAGCGCGTGCTGCGGTATGACAAGAGCGGCGAGGAGCACTACAACCTCATCTCCGCCCTGCACAAGTCTGTACGCAACAGCGACCCGGATGCCGCCCTGTACTGGCTGGGGCGCATGCTGGAGGCCGGGGAAGATCCGCTCTTCGTCGTCCGGCGATTGGTCCGAATGGCGGTGGAGGACATTGGACTGGCCGATCCGCACGCACTGCAACTTGCGGTGGCGGCCCGCGATGCCGTGGACTTCATCGGCATGCCCGAAGGAAACCTGGCGCTGGCCGAGGCAGCCGTCTACCTGGCGCTGGCGCCGAAGTCGAATGCGTTGTACACGGCCTACCTGAATGTGCAGCGCGATGTCGCCGAGACAGCCGCCGAGTCCGTGCCGCTGCACCTGCGGAACGCTCCTACCAGCCTGATGAAGAACCTTGGCTATGGCGAGGGATATCAGTACGCGCACAACCTGGACGACAAGGTCGCCGATATGCAGTGCCTGCCGGACAATCTAAAGAACCGCGTCTACTACCATCCGACCGGCGAAGGCGTCGAAAAGCGGATTCAGGAGCGCATGCAGATGCTGCGGGAGAAGCGCGAGGCGGCGCGGCGCAAACGGCAGGAGTGAAAGTGGCGACTAAGCGAATTCTCGACAGCTATACGTTAGACTTCACGACAACTTCGGCGGGTGGCCCATTCAAGCCTTCTGTTGGCTTGAGTGGGGGGCTTCCGCTTGCATGATCGCAGCGATGCATTGTGTTTTCCACTTCCTGAACTACCCCACTCAACGAAAATCGCGTTGAGTGGGCCACAATGCAATCGCCGCCATGAGCAATGCGAGGGATAGCCCTACCGCTTCCGCGCCCGGTGCTCCTTCAGAATGCAGCGGTCCATCACGACGAAAATCCCCGCTTGCCGCGCTTTTTCCGCTGCCTCTTCGTGGATTACGCCTTCCTGCAACCAGAGCGCCGGCAGCTTCAGCCGGATCACTTCATCGACGATATCGGGCACGAAAACGGAGCGGCGGAAGACATTGACAAGGTCGATCTTGCCGGGGACATCGCTCAAGGCGGGATAGGATTTCTCGCCCAGCGCGCTTGCAATCCTGGGGTTGACGGGGATGATGCGGTATCCCTGGCGCTGCATGTACTCGGAAACGTCGTAGCTGATCCTCATCGGGCTGTCGCTGAGCCCGACGACCGCTATGGTTTTGGCCTGCTTCAATAGTTCGGTGATGGAATCGTTTTCGTTCGGCATTGCGTCCTCTGAAGGCGAACCCCGCCGTCATCGGTTATGAGTCTTGCTCTTTTCGATAAACGACTTGGTCGCGATGCGGCGCACCATGTCGGGAACGCTGCGGTTCTTGACCAGGTTCTTCAAATCGGTCAGCAGCAGGTTCTTGATGAGCGGCAGAGCGATTTCGAGCGGAGTACGCGGATTGGCGACGAGAGCCTTGACCACGCCATAAATCTTCATGAAGCGGCGCCGTGGCGATGCCGCGCAGCACAACTTCCTGCACGTTCTTCATGTTGGCAAATGACTCCATCTCTTGTTCGCTCACCTTAGGGGACTCCAGCACGGCTACCGCCACCACGCGAACGCCGTCGCGAATCAGGATCATGCGCTCCTCGCGGGAGCCACGCATCGCCAATTGCACGCGCTCGGTCACGGTGAGAGAGGCAATCCTTTGCAGCGTGGAGAGCTGGCTGCGCTGCTCCGGCTTGATCAGCTGCTTTTCGATGGCGGCTTCCACCGGGACGCTCTTGACCAAGGGAAGCAGTTCGGCAAGTTCGTCCTTCTCATCGGAAGAAACTACCGTCAACTCGAAAGGCAGGTGCTGCTGGGCGGCAATTTCTTCGCCGTGCTCCTGCTGGTAGCGCGCAAGCGCCTCAGCCTCTTCGTCCCAGTTCTTCTCAATCTCGCGAAGGGCTTCTTCGATCTCGTGCCGGAAGCGCAATGAATCGCGATTGGCGCTCAGCGCAGCCAGAAACGCCCGATTGCGCCGTTCGAGGGCAGCAAAGATGATCCCTGGAACCAGCTCGGAATCGGCCCTCTCGGCAAACTTTATAACCACCGATTCAGCGATCGCCGGGTTCCGCAGCAGGGCGGCAATCGACCGCCTTCCGATCCGTGCCCGAGTGGAAGAAAAACTCGGCCACGCTCGCGGGAATGTCCGCTCCGCCGCAGACGGTCGCCAATTCCTGCTCGTCCCACGACTGCAATGACGTCCGGGCCTGTTCGCCCAGTTCGGGATGCGATGCAAGATGAACCAGGATTTCCAGGCGCTCCATCGGCGGGACATTCAGCTTGCCGCAGGCGGCATTGTGCATGACCGTGGGGGGCGCGGACGAACCGAGAATGAGGTCGAGAAGGCGCGGCATGTCAATGCGAACCTGCCACCTCGTTCAAGGCGCGCACAGTGGCGGCAAATTCGTCGTACAGCGAAGCATACGGCTCCCTGGGAAACTTCTCAAGCAATTCCCGATAGTACCAAAGGGTACCTTCCCGGCGGCCTTCGAAGCGGTTCCAAACCGATTCTCCATCCCGGCGCAGGTCGCGCACGATGGAGCGGCAGTTGTGAATCTTGTCGCCGAATGAAACCAGCAGGGCCTCCGCCGACTTGTGCGGAAGCGACTCGAGATATTGCTCCTTGCGGAAGCGCCAAGGCGGCTTGGGCTCGCCATCGGCATCGCTGCACTCGTAGACGATACGGGCAACTTTTTCACCGAACTCGCGCCGAATCCTGTCCAGTGTCGGTTGGCCGCCCTGATCTTCGACCGCATCATGCAGCAGCGCCGCGATGGCGGTCTCCTCGTCCCCACCGCTTTCCAGCACGATGGCGGTCACCGCCAGCAGATGCGCGATGTAAGGCACATCCGACTTCTTGCGCGGCTGGTGGCGATGCAGATCGTGCGCCAGTTGAAGCGCTTGGTCGAACTTTGTCGAAAGCGGATTCTTCAGCTCGTTTTTCGCCATTCTTCCTCAGCTCCATCTGCCCGGCGAATGCCGTCTTTGCCAGCGGAACAACACGGGTCGATTGCGGAACCGGCGCATCCGCAAGTCTGTCCGCGCAACGCCGAGACGCCCTCGCGGGCAATGATCATGGAGATCAGCAGCGCCGAAACGGGATCGGCCCACCACCAGCCAAACAGCGCATTCAATGCCAGTCCGGCGAGCGTGACGCCGGCCAGATAGGCGCAAAAATCACTCTGCCGCGAGTCGGCCCGCAACGCCCCGCTAGCCAACTCCGCGGCCGTTCTGCGCTTGGCGCGGGCGAGCATGGGCATCACCACAACCGCTGCCGCCGCCATGACAATTCCAACCATGCTCCGCTCGGGCTCGACATGCCGGAAAAGCATCAGGATCGAATCAACGGCAATATAGATCGCCAATAGCAGGAAGAGCGAGCCAACGACACGCAAAGCTATGGCCTCGGCGCGCTCGCGCTGCCGCTCGGTGGCTTCATTGGCCTTGCGAAGACGCCAGAGCAGGGCTACGGCCGAGCCATTTTCGATCACGGAGTCCATGCCGAAACCGATCAGCGCGATGCTGCCAGACAGCAGTCCGGCAGCGAGCGAAACCACGGCTTCCAGTGAATTCCACCCCAGCGTGAAGTATTCCAGGCGGCGCGCCCTGCGCAACGCCGCGGCGCGCGTCGAGGCCAAGGCAACGATGGCGTCCGCGGAAGAACCTGAAGCCGGCTGCGGCATTTACACCTTCTGTTCGGCGCGCCTCATGAGCAGGTAGGCGCGGATGAATCCCTCGATGTCGCCATCGAGAACACGATCAACATCGCCGACCTCGAACTTCGTGCGATGATCCTTCACCATGCGATAGGGCTGCAAAACGTAAGACCGAATCTGGGAGCCGAAGTCGATATCGAGCTTGGAGTCTTCGATCTGCTTCGAGGTCACGCGCTTCTTTTCCAACTCGTATTCGTACAGCTTCGAGCGCAGAATCTTGAAGCCCCGTTCGCGGTTCTTGTGCTGCGAGCGCTCGTTCTGGCAGCTCACCACGATCCCGGTCGGAATGTGGACGATGCGCACGGCTGAGTCGGTGGTGTTGACGTGCTGGCCGCCCGCGCCGCCCGAGCGGTAGGTGTCAACGCGCACATCTTCCGGCTTGACCACGATTTCGATGTTCTCGTCGATTTCCGGCGAGACAAAGACGCTGGCGAAGGAGGTGTGACGCCGCTTGGCCTGATCGAATGGCGAGATGCGCACCAGTCGATGCACTCCGATCTCGCCGCTCAGCAGACCGTATGCGAACTCCCCGCTGACACTGAAGGTGGCGGACTTGATCCCGGCCTCTTCGCCCGGCTGATGATCGTTCAGCACGGTCTCGAAGTGGTGACGCTCGCACCAGCGCAGGTACATGCGCATCAGCATCTCGGCCCAGTCCTGCGATTCGGTGCCGCCGGCACCGGGATGGATGGTCACGATGGCATTGTTGCGGTCGGTTTCGCCGGAAAGCAGCGTTTCAGTTTCCAGGCGCTCGACGGTCACGTTCAGCGAATCCAGCTCGCGCTTGAGATCTTCGTCCACGCTCTCGCCTTCGCCGGCGAGTTCGAAGTAGGCGGAGATATCCCCGGTGCGTCGCGCAAGATCGCTGTCAGTTGCAAGCGCGTCTTCCAGGCGTTTGCGCTCACGCATTGCCTTCTGAGACTTGTCAGGATCGGACCAGAATTTCGGATCTGCAACCAGCTTTTCTATTTCGGCGAGTTGCGCTTGCAATTTGGGCGGGTCAAAGATACTCCCGAAGCTCGTGAACCTTCCCCTTCAGGGCAGCGTATCGCTGTTCGAGTTCGTCAAGCATGCTGTGTATGGCTCCTAGTACAGTTTCGGTAGAGCAATTCCGGAATTGGTAAATCCCTATAATCGCCACTGGCACCAACAGGAGCTGAAAAAAACTCCGAGGTGTCATCCTGAGCGCAGCGAAGGATATGCTGTTCGCGTGTACTGAAAATAAAACAGATCCTTCAGCCGTGCAAAACCGGCACGACTTCAGGATGACACTTCCAGGAATTTTCCCTCAGTCTCCTAACACCTGGCACTCTTTGGGATTTGACTTCCGCGAATCTGGCCTGCGGTGAATCCCCGGAGCGACCTAAACCGGCTGCGGTTGCGTCATGTGGGCGCCCGGGCGCCTGCGAATCAGCAGCCCCACCATGCAAATTATCGCACACAGGCACGGGAACCAATCGCCGTATCGGGTGTAGAAAGTGGTATCGGAGCGCAGAGAATAAGGAGCCAGCAGCGTGGTTCGCACGCCCGCTGGGCGCTTGCGCCACCACGCGGCCGAATGGATCGATGGAAGCGGTAATTCCCGTGTTCGTGGCGCGCAGCAACCAGCGGTCGTTCTCGATGGCACGCATGCGTGCGACGTTCAGGTGCTGCTCGGGTGCCCCCGAGTTGCCAAACCAGCCATCATTGGAGATGTTGACGAATACCTGAGCGCCATGATCGGCAAACTGACGCATCTCGCCCGCGAATAGCGACTCGTAACAGATGAACACGCCTAGTTTCTGCGTGCCGGCATCGAGCGGCCAGCGGCCGCTGCCCCGAGAAAACGTGCCCACCTGCACGAGTCAAGCGATTGCGCGAAGCTCAACAGCCGCTGCAAGGGAATGTACTCCCCAAAAGGCACCAGATGCACTTTGTCGTAGCGGCCCGTGATTTGTCCCTGCGGATTGACGAGAGCGGCGGAGTTGTACACCAGGTTCTCGCCGCCGGAGGTCGGGCGCACACCGATGCCGCCGGCCACGACGAAATCATCCGTCCGGCGAGCAATCGTTGAAATGGTCGAGACGAATCGATCGTCGTTCAGGAAGAACGGCGCCGACGACTCCGGCCAGACAACCAGGTTTACCTTCGGGGAGCCCGGCGGAATCCTGCTTATATCGCCGAGCGACTGGAGCAGCTCGTTGTAATCCGCCGATCCCCAGCTTTCGCGGATCGGAACATTCTGCTGCACCAGAAGCGCATAGCTATCGGCTGGAAGGCGGCCGAGGTCGATGTACTGGGTGAGTTGCAGGAAAACGGCGGTCGACCAGAGTGGCAGCCAGCAAGAACCGCCTGCGCGCAGGACGCACCAGGAAAGCGGCCGCGAAAGCGGCGTTCACCAGCGCGATTTCAAACGACAGCCCATAGACCCCGGTCAGGGTGGCGATCCGCGAAAGCGCGGGGTTGGCGACCTGCGTGGTCCCCAGCAAATCCCATGGAAAACCGACCAGATAAGTTCTAAGCAGTTCGACCGCAACCCACAGGAAAGGCGCCAAAAACAGGGCTCGGCGGCTATAACCCGCGCGCGAGCCGGCGGCCCAGGCAACCAGCGCGGCGAAGACCGCCTGGTGCAGACCGATATACAGGGAAAAAAGCAGCAGCAATACGGCAGAGACGGCGCCGCTCAGGCCCCCGTAATCGTGCATTACCGAAAACACCCAATAACAGCTACCGAGGTAAACGACGGTTCCGCACACCCAGCCCAAAACAAATGCCTGGCCAACAGACGCGGGCGCAAGGATAAGAGGATGTTTCTTCGGCGAGCAACTCCGCTGCATCGGCTTCGCGTGCCCGCAAGATGGCGTAGATTAGCGGAGCGAGGCAGACCCAGCTCAGGTAATAAAGTCCGGGCTTCGGGAAGACGAGAACCTGCAAGATCGCGGAACTCAAGCACCAGCAACCAAGCGCTCTTGTGAAGCCGGGTCAACTGCCGCAGACTGGAAACCAGCCGTCGCCCACGCGGTATGCGCGCCTCACCTCGATGGATCAGTGTGGTGTTCACTGTTTATCTCTTCTTATCTCTTTTGCGGCGGAACCTGTGAAACTGATGATCCCCGACCTTGCGGCAACTCAGCCATTCCCATTGCACAGCTTCTTCTTTTGAGAGTCCTCCGGCAAAAGCGGTGGGCCGAATCGCAGAGGCCGGAATCCTCCGGCTGCGGCAAGCGCGATCCCACTTCGATCGGCGAAACCGTCAGAAACTTCTCGTCGATCAGATCCAGCTCGAGCAGGTTCGAGTACATTGTGGGCCCGCCTTCGCAAAGCAAATAACGGATGCCGAATTGGTGCCTGAGTACCAACATAGCTGCTTCCAAATCGACCCGCTGACCTTCTCCGCAGACTATCACGCCGACGTGGGGCCGTTGTCGCAGTTGCGGAGCAAGTTTTTCGTCGATGTCAGGCGTGGTGAGCAGGAAAGGGTCGACCTGCTTGCCGTCGAAAGCGGCATAGCGGTCAAGCTGTATGTCGCTTGAGCCGGTGAGAAAGATATTCCGTTCCGGCCCGCGTCGCAATTTCTCCCGCAATTTGCGGATCGCCGGATCGACGATGCGGAACACGGGACCTCGCGGCCCCGGCCGGCCAAGCCCGGTTTCGACGCGGAGAGTGCCCATTCCAATCAATATGGCATCGGCATGCGCGCGCAGCAGATCCATCAGCCAGCGATCTTCGGGTGATTGCGAAATATCCGAGCCTGAGGCCTCGGCGCCCAGCAGCGAGACGATGCCGTCCAAAGTCTGCACAAAGTTGGCGAAAATCCAGGGACGATCCGGCGGAGGCGCCGGGAACCCAAGCTCGCCATAGGCGGCATAAACCGGGTCTGGAAGCTCGGAACGCTCGCCATGATCGAAAAGGACTTGGAAATCACGCATCGGATTCTCCGCTACAAAGGTTGATCGCTAGGCATCGATGAACATCTCCCTCGTGCCTGAACAGGCTGCTGAAAAACTCGGAGGCGTGTCATCCTGAGGTTGCGCCGGTCTTGCGCGACCGAAGGATCTGCTTTATCTCCAGCACGCGCGCAAACAGCATATCCTTCGCTGCGCTCAGGATGACACCTCGGAGTGTGTTTTCCGCAGCCTGTTAAGTCACTGACTAAGAGCAAAAAAGAACTTCCGGAGCAACTCGGAATTACATCTCTGCGGCCCTTGTCCGTCATCGAAAAAACATGACTTGGAAACGGCCCAATCGCATGCACGCCATTCGCGAGTCCGAGGCGAACGGGAGCATCGCTGACGTCTACAACGATATCAAGTCGACCTTAAGCCTCCCACAAGTCCCCTTGTTTTTTCAAATGTGCGCCTCGTGCGGACCTTTTCTGCCGCAGTTCTGGGAGGCTGTGAAGCCGGTCGTGCATACCCGTGCATTCATGACTGCCGCACAGCGCCTGCGAGCCGATGCATACACCCGCATGCACAATTATTTTGAGATCCCGGCGGCATCCGGCAGCTTCGGCCTTGCCGCGCCGGCGGAACTTGCCGCCACATTGGAGCTGTTTCTCTACCAGGATGGAGCCTTGCTGCTGTTGCTGTCACTGGCGGCTGAGGCTTTCGACAATTCGATCGGTCAGCGTTTCGTCTCCCGCGAAGAAGGCTCGCCTCAGCCATTCAGCTTCGCACCCATGCTGGTCGAGGAAGAAGCCGCCGATCCGGGAACAAGAAAGATTCTCGACGAGATCCGACGACAGTATGGCCTTGGCGTGGCGCCGATTGAGTTCCGCGCGCTGGCGGCCTGGCCCGCCTTCCTGAGTCAGCACCGGCAGCTTTGGAAACGAATAGCCCAGTCGCCGATTCTTTCCGCCTGCGAACATCAGTTATTGCTGCACTCGATCGAATTGGCTAATGCGCTGCCGGGTCCTGTGGAGCTGTCATCGGCATCCATGCGGCAGAATGGCATGAGTGAGGAAGAGGTTTCGAGCATTGTACGGTTTACGCAAAACTGGAACCACGCCTCCGCCACTCTGTTGCTCGAAATCTCAACGGCGAGAATCGCGGCCGAAGGCGGCAACGTCTACACGCAAACCAAGGAAGCAAGCAGGCGAGAACAGGCAGCATAGGTTACGTAAGGCGCGCGTGACCGCGATCTCCATCGTTTCCCCTCAATGCAAACGCGCTGCTGTTGCGCGCGTTGGAAGCAAAGCAGATCCTTCGGTCGCGCAAAACCGGCGCGGCCTCAGGATGACACTGCTACGGGTTTTCAGTAGCCTACTAGTGGTCAGCGCCCCAGCGCGAAGGCGACGATTGTGTTGCCACGCTTTCCGGTGGCGCGTTCCAGACGCTTGAGGAGTTTGGTCTCCAACGGATCTGTATCGGCGTGGAGTTCGCAGGCGGCAATTTGCTCCGGCGTTGCCCCCTGAAAACACAACTCGCAAACGCCGAGCCCGCCTTCGGAGCGCACTGGAGGCCCGAATACCCGGCATGTCATGGGACGCGCCTCGTACAGGTCGCACATGCCGGTCTCCGGGTCCAGCACCGGACAGGGCTCATCGTTGGCAAACGCTTCGAACTCCGCCGTGTCCTCGGCGACCACCCCCGTGAGAAGTCCCCGGGAAAATCCACCTGAAGGCGGCGAACGGAATCCTGGGCGCGTTGGCGAACCCTTTGCGCGCGCTCGGCAATACGTACGCGTCCAGCGGCGGCGATGGCCATCGCTTTCTGCATTC
>CAWFVJ010000003.1:0-45686 GCA_963819175.1 uncultured Acidobacteriota bacterium | reverse complement strand
TAAAGCCCCCGGCTCTCCTAAGGAACAGAATTGATGGGGACCAGGTGAAATCCGAGTTCTCTTGCTTGGGCGAAAAGTCTTGTTGATTTCTGCTGCCGACGGCGCTGCTCCTGTTGTTGAAAAATGGTGGCGTCGTACTCCTGTCGTGTTGTGACCATGTGGTAGACAATTCTGGCAAGTTTATGGGCGGTGGCGGTCATGGCTTTTGGAACGCCCATTCTGGCTTTCATGCGGCGGAAGTAGTCGCCCAGAAATGTGTCGCTTCGGTGTAGTGCTTGGGTAGCCATGCGCAAGGCAAGGGCTGCGCGATTCTTTGTCGGACGCGTCCGGGAGGATAAGACTTGGCCGCCGCTGATCTTCGGGTCCGGGCATAGACGTAGCCAGGAGCAAAAGGCGGCTGCGGTGGGAAACCGGAACAGATCCGGGCCGATTTCGGTCAGCAGCATTTGGGCGGTCAGCGTGTTGATTCCGGGCGCCTCGGTCAGATCGACGCCAAAGGCCCGGTATAGATCGTCACGCAATTGCGGCGGTTCATTCCTCCAGGGAGTCTTGCGGGGACGGGGCTTGCCAACTTTGGATGGAAGCCGCTGCATCATCTGCTTTACCCGCAAGTCGACCTCCTGAATCAATTCCTGGTAATACCGGTAGGCTTTCAGGGATTGGCAGAGCGTGAACAGGTGCTCCTCACGGTAGTCGCCGACCAGCGACTTCATGATGGTTTCTTCGCTGGCACGAACGCGCGGGTGCCGCAGTTGCGCCAGTTTACGCGGATCGCGTTCATGATGGCCAGACCGGTCGTTCCATCCAGATCGCTGATGACGTGGTGAATCTGCAAGTTCATCTGGTCCAGCGCCTTCTGCATGTGCTGGAGATGAAGGGTGGCTAACTGGATGAGATTATCGCGATGACGCCACAACGAGCGGATGGCGCAGATTTCGTCATCCGGGCGGAACGATCCGCGCAACAGCCCGACGGAATGCAGGTGCTGAATCCACTGGCAATCTGCAACATCGGTCTTCCTGCCCGGCACATTCTTGACGTGATGCGCGTTGACCAGCCGCACCTCGAAAGATCGTCTCTCCAGGATCTGAAACAATGGAATCCAATACACGCCGGTTGATTCCATCGCCACGGTTCGGATCTGGCATTGCTGAAGCCAGTCGGCCAGTCTCTCCAAATCGATGGTAAACGTTGGGAAACACCGAACTGACTCCGGGTCGCGGTCTACAGGAACCGCCACGAATATCTGCGTTGCACCGATGTCGATCCCAGCGGCGTTGGGCTCGATCACGGGCAAACTGCCAACCTTGCTTCGCTCTTTGGGCACGACTTCTCCTTGTCTGCCCCAAGCGCCGGCCCGAGCCGTGCAAAGAAAGTAGTCTCCTAAACGAGATCGTCGACCTCTTCGTCCGAAGCGGCGACGTCATCACTGTATTGAGCACGGGGCCCGGAACCACACTGCCGGACGGGCTTGCGAAGGCACCAGTGAGCCAGCGGTCTTAACTGCCAACGCTCGGAACACGTACAGCATAAAACACCCGTGCTCTCCACCTGTTCCTTGCCTTATTGTCCAGACCAACGGTCTGGTACCCCACTGCCGGGGGATACTTACTTCCTCCCACCAGCGACGCCATCGATAACACCTCGCGTCGCAAGCCTGGGAGTGCTGGGTTAAACATGACTGTTAGGCTCTCTTTCTAGATTCTGCAAGCATCCGTTCCCGAAGGATACGGTTGGCTCGCGTCTGATAACCGCTACCCTCTCGCTTGAGCCAAGCCACGACATCGGCATCAAGCCTCAGGGAGACAGCTCGTTTGATGGGCCGATAGAACTTGCCCCTTACCGCATCCTTCCATGCGCCAATCGGAAGTTCCGGGATGTCTGATGTATCGATTTGATCGTCCGGCATGGCGGCCAAGTCCGCCAGTTCCCGCTTCTGTTTGGCCGTGAGAGGCTTTCCCTCAGTACGTTTTACTTTCGCCGATCGAACCGCCTTGGGCATAAATCCTCCGCTCTTGAGGCGTGGCCTTTCGCGCTGAAATGATTCTTATGGTTTCCTCGTGCGTTTCGTTTACCATGTGTGCCACCAGCAGCACATGGACACCGTTTACCACCCCAATTGTCTGCCATCTTGGTTCGCTATCCACTTCCCGATCTTGCAGACTAAAGTGATAAGGATCGTCGAACACCAGGACTGCGGTTTCAAAGCTGATGCCGTGCTTTTGCTCGTTGGCCCGGTTCTTCCGTTCATCCCAGGTGAATTGCACATCAGCCTTAGTCTATACGTATTTGTATATACATTAGCTCACTTCTCGGTTGGATGCAAACAGAAAAGCCAGTAAGATGCTAAATATTCTAGATAGCAGTAATGATGAGAAACTACTTTTTGATCAACAACATACCTCGAGGTGGGCGGGCGAATTATTCAATTTTGCGAAACGAACCCAAACTCAGGGATGCGGGCCGCTACGGGGTAGCAGGGCTTGGGGATCTGATCACCAATTTGCCTTCTTGAAGCACGATCTAGCCGCCCGATGCGTGGGCGGCTGTCTGGCGTCAACGGTTCTTTCCCCCGAGGCATGGGCGAGGAAGGATCTCTAACTAACCGCCGTGGATTGCCATCGCCGGGTTCATGAAGAATGCAGCTCGGTTAGACGGCCCCGGTGTTCTCAAGGTTAGGACAGAACAGCGCTTGAGAATCACCAAGAATATGTTATACTAAAATATAACCAGGGGGGAACGCCATGCACACAACCAATCTGCGCAAGGTAGGCGGCTCGGTCATGCTGGCCGTCCCGCCCGCTCTGCTCGACATCCTGCAGTTGCGGCCGGGCGCCACGGTCGGCATCGCGGTCAAAAGCGGACGGCTGATTGTGGAGCCGCAGCAGCGGCCCCGCTATACCCTGGACGAGCTGCTCGCACGATGCAATCCCAAGGCTCGGCGCAGCAAAGAAGAGCGCGAATGGCTCAATGCCAAGCCGACCGGCGGCGAGCTAATCTGATGAAGCGCGGCGAAATCTGGCTGGTCGGGCTCGATCCCACGCAGGGACACGAGCAAAAGGGCCGCCGTCCGGTCCTGATCGTGTCGCCGGAGGCGTTCAACCGGGTAACGAAAGTGCCGGTGGTTCTGCCGATAACGAGCGGCGGAAATTTCGCGCGGACAGCCGGCTTTGCCGTGCCGCTGGCGGGCGCAGGAACCAAAACGACAGGCATTGTCCGCTGTGACCAGCCCCGTGCGCTCGATCTCGGCGCGCGCAGGGGCAAGAAGCTGGAAAGCGTTCCCGATGCGATCGTGGACGAGGTGTTGGCAAAGTTAACGCCAATTTTTGAGTAATCCAAGGAAACGCATAGGTCTTCGTGCGCGGGCGACGCTGCCCGTCATATCCGTGCGGCTGTGGGCGGCAAACCAGTTGTCGATTCCATAGAATTTCGGAACCACTAATTTGGCTCCCGAAGCAAGCTGAAGCCGAATGCCTGGGCGGTTTTTTCATTACGTCGGGTTCTTTCCCAATGCAGATCGACAAGAGAGACAATTAGACTGGTCCAGCGAATAAGGTGTAATACCTATTGTTCCAGTGGGAGGTGAGCATTGACCGGTGGCGGCACCGCTTCACCTCGTCGTTGGCGCTGTCTGCGCTCAAGTTGGTCCAATGCCCTATAAAGCTGCCGCTCTTTGGCGGTTTCGTATCGGCGGCCCAGCTCAACAGCTTCTTTCTCTGGCAAAACGGGGCGGCGCAGCTGCGCACACAGTTCCGGTGTACGCTGCAGCATGGAACAAATCTCCCTCCACCGCCAGAGATTATTGAATTCATAATATTAGTTGATTGACTTTCTTGTCGGCAGGTCTTGGACGAATCGGTTTTTTTGAGCCCAATTTTTTTAAAGCTTCATCAACCAGAGCATCAAGGGCAGATGCCGGTGTGTTTCTATCGGTTTGAACCCGAAGAACTCTGGGTCCGTCGTTGTCTTTATGAAGTAACGATATTGCAAGGCCACCCTGGCTCGCTCTTCTCAGAATGGCAGCCGACAGGCTTCGGCTACTATAGCACTCAGTGTTATACTGCAGTTTATATGCGCGTCTTCAAGAATAAGGCGTTCTCGCGGTTTGCTGACAGGAACGATATCTCCGACGAAGATCTTTGCGAAGCCGTGCAAGGTCTTGCGTGGGCTGATCGACGCTGATCTTGGCGGGGGCGTCATCAAACAACGTATCGCCCGGAAGGGAGAAGGCAAGTCGGGCGGGTTCCGCTCGATGGTCCTGTTCAAAGAAAAAGACCGGGCTGTTTTTGTTCATGGCTTTGCGAAGAAAGATCTTGGCAACGTCACTCCGAAAGAGTTGAAGGCTCTGAAAAAATTAGCGAAGATCATGCTCGGGTATTCAGACGCTCAGCTCACAACCGTGGTTGCTTCAGGAGCTTTGGTTGAGGTGCAATTCAATGGCAACGAAGTATCGTAGTGTCCTAATGGCTTCGATCAATGAGACCGCCGAAAATCTGCACAAAGCGGGGGTCATGTCCAAGCGCACCCTGCGTGAGTTTGACGACCTTTGCCTAACAACTGTCCGGCCGCTTCCACCCAGGAAGATTCGGCAGCTTCGATTGCGGGAGGGAGCGAGCCAGGCGGTGTTCGCGCGATATCTGAATGTGTCAACCGGCCTGATCAGCCAATGGGAGCGTGGTGAAAAGCGACCGCAGGGAGCCTCTCTCAAGCTGCTGAATCTGGTGGCTCAGAAGGGCCTGACCTTCGTCGCGTAGTGGGTGCGGATCGGGAACATTTCACCTGCACACCCCAAGGGAGTTTGTGGTTCCGGCTGCTCGCTCTTCGGCGTTCCTGCAGGGTCAAGGCGAATACTACCATCTCGTGACTCTATGGAAAGCAACCACAGAGGAGCAACAGCTTTATGAAGAGTACTCGTAATCACAGAAAGACGCTTTCCGCTGAGGGCGATTGCCTGGTCGTGCGGATCGCGGTGAAGATGTTTCGGTTAATTGTAAGGTCGTTTGTACCCGGCGAATAATTGCGCCCCACCGCTCCCCGCTTCATCCGTCATGAAATCGATTTTGCGCGAGACAAAGCCAGCTCTATCTATCGCCGCGGCGGCTTCTCCGTTTTCTTCAGGAACACTCTGACGATTGCCACGGAATTCGATCCGCATTGCCAAACACGTCTTCGTCTTGAAGGGCGGCATGGGAAAAAAGCAGCGTCGGGAAACAGCGGCAGCTTTGGCGGCGGTACCGGAGAACGAATCGCGAGTGATTCTGGCGACGGGAAGCTACATCGGAGAAGGGTTTGACGATGCGCGCCTGGACACGCTATTCCTGGCCATGCCGATTTCCTGGAAGGGCACACTGCAACAGTATGTGGGCCGATTGCATCGTCTCCACGACAACAAGCGCTTTGTGCAGGTCTACGATTATGTGGACAACTACGTTCTGATGCTGGCCAGGATGTACGAACGTAGGCTGAAGGGCTACGCCGCAATTGGTTATGTGATCGAGCAGGAGACAATACCACCCCATCCCCCGGCGCAGCGGAAGGCATCCACCAACAACTTGACTGACTGCGTCCGTGTGGGTCATAATAAAAAAAATACTTCGAACTAAGTCTCATCCCCTCGAACCGCGTAGCAGTTTCCCGACAAATTGATGGATGTGCGACTGAGGTGCCTTATGAAGATCACCCGGAGAACTACGGCTTCGCGCACCGATCCTCCACTGCAAACCCGCACGAATTTATCACCGATGCAAACCGCGGGCGGACAGCTGCAGGATGGCAGCTTCCTCGAGCTTGTGCTTCCGTCGGGATCGGATCGGTTGCAGCTTGTTCGCAGCACCGGCGCACAAGTTTCAAAGCCCATGGAAGAAATTGCAATAGGAGCAAAGAAATACGTACCCATCCAACTGGATGTTTCATGGTTGCGTGCGATTCGCTTTCCCCAAGGTCTTGGCGAGGTCCGGAAAACATCGGACTTGTTTTCGAACGTGTCTGCTTTCTTTACAACGAGCATCACCTGCGAACCGGAGGCGGCAGAACTGATGGCGGCGTTTGTTTTTGCTACGTGGTTTTCCGACATTCTTGAGGTAGTCCCCTCTCTCTGGGTAGTAGCTCTCGACGCTACCGATCGCTGGGTCCTCTTGCGACTCCTCTCCTATGTGTGCCGGCGTCCCGTCTTGCTTGCAGGCTGCACGCCATCCGCGCTTGGTGGCATTCCTGCGGAGCTGCAGCCAACCCTATTGTTCGAAGCTGCCAGCAAACCCTCTTTCGCACGCGTGCTCACGATTACCACTCGCCGCGGGTTCTTCGCGCCGCGAAGCGGGCGTGCGCTAGATCAATCCTTCGCCGTTGGAGTTGTTTCAAGCGACTGGGCGGACACCGACATCCCTCTGGTGAAGGTTGCTTTCCCCCCGGGCAGCGCGCGGCATTTCGCCGGCAGCGTCGATACTTTGGAAAACGCAAGTGCAGCGCTGCAAGCAGATTTATTGCGATATCGCGTTGGGCACTACCGACAAGTTAGGGAAGCAAATCCAAAGCCACCGCCGTTCACGAGCGAGATGCAACTAGTGGCAGCGAGTTTAACCGCCTGCGTCGACGATGAAGCGGTACGCGAGAGAATATGCGCAGTGTTGCAGGCTGAAGATCAACAGGCGCGGGCTGAGCGGGCCACGGACATTCACGCCATCGCAGTCGAAGCGCTCCTCGTAGCTTGTCATCAGCGTAAGCTCAACATCTTTGTGGGCGAACTCGCGGAACTGGGAAATGATTTGTTGATGGGGCGCGAGGAGGCACCTCGTTTCACTCCCCGCGGGTTTGGCTCGATGCTACGTTCCCTAGGGTTTAAAAATCTTCGGCGAATGAACGACGGGTGGAATCTAACTATCGACGCAGGAGTCCGCGCGCGCGTTCATCGCCTGGCGCGAAACTATGCCGTCGACACGCTTCCGCAACCGGATTGTGTGGAGTGCGCCGAGGACGCCTCTGCAGACGGTGAATGTCGTGAACGTCGTGAACATTAAACTAGGAGTTCCATATGAGTATAAAGGCCACATATACATGGGAAGCTTACAAGCGTCTCACGTCCGTCGGCTGTCTCGTTCGCCCACCACAGTGCGTTCGCAACGCCCCGAGGTTGGAGATGCAGCAGGCCGGGTTGTGTTTGATTCAGGAGATTCGATTGGGCGTAGCGTTCATTTTTGATCTCAAGTCTTCGCACTTTCTCGTCTTGTTGCGTCGACTTCTTCGAGCTTAAACCTGCCAGGCTGGACCCCGGCGTCATTCAAGTGGCTGGAGTCTGACACCGGGGAGTACGGGTTCAAAGGATTTCCAGAATATTCTGCGGATCTGATCCTTAACCGAGTTGCGGAGAAGCACACTGAACTTCAGAAGGGAGCGCTTTTGGATGGCGTACTCCTTGGGTTCGCTTCAGGAAAAATTCCGCCTTACTACATGTCACCCCTTCCGGTTACTATATCGGTATGCGATACTCTTAAAAATGTTACGAGCGTCGATTGTGAGACCGTACTAAATCGCAGCCGGATTCCGCAGCGCTCTGCCCAGCACGAGTCGCTTTTCGACAACCAAGTCGTCCCCGAGCAAACTGACCAGCCTGCAGCGTGGGACGCGGAATCGGCTCGGCGCGAAGAGCGATTCCGGGCCGGCGACCTCAGTCTTTTGAGAAAAACGGCTGAAGTCATTGGTGAGAGGATCCCGGCAACGACGTACCTGACATCGGTCCTGTGCATCGTCGCCGGCTGTGGCACGGCCGCTCTCTATGTTGATCGCAGTGGACGAGCTGCTGGTGTTGGACTGGATCGACGTCAGCTTACACGAAGCCTCAATTCTGGCTAGAGCGTGTTTCAAAAACACCTCCGGAGCGTAATCCAGAAGCAGGCAAGATAGAAGAAGGCGTAGTAGGTGGAGAGCAGATGCTCGTGACGAACCAGCAATCGGCGGAACTGACCGAGCCAGGCATTGGTGCGCTCTACGATCCAGCGGCGGAGATAACGCCGCAGCTTGCGCCCAAGGGATGATATAGGGCGGGGTCAGGCATGATCAGTTCACGGGTTCCCGGATCGGTTGACAAATAATTCCTTTTAGGTTATATTCCATCTATGGCATGGGATGTGGAGTACACCGATGAATTTGAAAGTTGGTGGAACACACTCAGCGAAGAAGAGCAGGAAGAAATCGACCGCAAGGTCCACCTGCTTGAAGAGTGCGGCCCGACGCTTCCCCGTCCTCATGCAGATGTGATTGTGCAGTCCCGCCATTCCAACATGAAAGAGCTGCGCGGGAAGGTTGAGCAGCGGCAATTGAGGATGTTGTTCGCTTTCGACCCGAAGCGTACGGCTATTCTGCTGATCGGAGGCGACAAAACCGGCGATCCGGGATGGTACGACAGGTATGTGCCCATTGCCGATGACCTGTTCGACAAACATTTACGTGAATTGGAGGAATCCCGTGGCAAAGAACTTTAATACGCTGCGCGCCAAAATGTCGCCGGAAGCGCGCGCACGCGCCCAGGAGAAGGCCCGCAGGGACATGGCCGAAATGGCTCTGGATGAAGTGCGCGAGGCCCGCGCCATGACCCAGGAGCACCTTGCAAAGCTGCTCGGGATTAAACAGGCGGCCGTCTCCAAGATGGAGCGTAGGGCCGATATGTACGTCAGCACGCTTCAAGCTATGATCAAGGCCATGGGCGGAACGCTTCAGATTCTTGCCGTGTTTCCGGAAGGTAAGGTTGAAATCGATCAGTTCCGGAAGCTAAGGAGAACGAACGAGGGGAAGTGACCAGGCTTGCTTGCGACATAGGCCGAAGATGGATGGTTTGTGACCGAATGTCCGGCTCTTCCGGGATGTGTCTCGCAGGGACGTGACGAGAAAGAGGCGCTGGAGAACATTAAGGAAGCCATTACCGCCTGGATGTGGGCTGAAGATCAGAAAGCGGTTCGGACCCCGATCGTCGTAGCTGTGTAAACCGCTCCAATGAACAAACTTGGTAATATTTCGGGCAAGGAAGCGGTCAAGGCTTTCAGTAAAGCAGGTTGGCGGACGATGGGGCCAAGTTGGAAGTCATCTGGTGATGACGAGGCCTGATCAGAGAACGCGACAATCCAACTGCCGTGCGATATGCTTCGATCTTGAAATCTATGGTTGCATGGACTTACGGAGAGGCTTTTTCAAAATGACCACCGACTTCCAGCTCAGCATCCTTCCGCCACCGCAGCGCCGGTTGTGGGACGAACTTGAGGCCGTGCCTGGTGAGTTCGTACTCTATGGTGGAACCGCACTGGCTCTGCATCTCGGACACCGGCAGTCCGTAGACTACGATTTCTTCGGCAATCGTCCTTTCGATCCGGCCAGGCTCGCCGCCAAAATCTCGTTTCTGACCGGTGCCACGATTACGCAACAGGAACCCAATACACTGTCCGCTATCATCGACCGCAACGGACCGGTCAAGGTATCGTTCTTTGGCCTTCCCGGTATAGCTCGCCTGCGCCCGCCTCACATCGCCCCGACCAATGGTTTGCAGATTGCTTCACTGCTTGATCTGGCCGGCACCAAGGCCGCCGTTGTGCAGCAACGCGCGGAGGCTAAGGACTACCTCGATATTGATGCCCTCTTGCAGGACGGCCGGCTTGATTTGCCGACCGCATTGGCCAGTGCCAAAGCCATTTATGGACCGAGCTTCAACCCGCAGATCACGCTCAAGGCACTGTCGTTCTTTGGCGATGGCAACCTCTCTCGCCTACCACGTGTCGTACAGGATCGCTTGGTGCGCGCGGCCCGTGAGGTCGACCTGGACCGACTTCCGGACATTACCCTCGCACCTCGTCAGAATAATCCGGACCGGGGCTGAGCCGATGAAACCGATTCCGCTCAATACCGAAATAGAGCTGGTCGCCCGCCGCGTCGTCTGGTTCGAATCCCCGGAAGAAGCCTTGGCTGATCCTGTGCGCTTCATGGCCTATGCGATGGCGCGCGCCACTCATGAAGAGATGAAAGTAATCCGACGTTACGTGGATGACACTGATTTTCTCGAAGCTTTGGAGAAGGCCCCGCCTGGGATCATCGACCCCCGTTCTTGGGCCTACTGGAATTCGAAGATGGGGCGCTATCCTGCGCCGCCGGAACCGACACGGCAGTTGGGGTGAAGTGTAAACGACCTAGCGGCAGCGGAAAAGAATAATCGCAACATGCGAAATCTCCAATGCCTTCAGTTCCATGCGCACCGGACTGTACGCTTGATACTTGAGTAGTCACGTCTTTCCGCTGTACTGGAACCGAAACATTGTCGCTGGTTGGATGATGATGACGACCGCGACTGCCAAGCTAATTCAACCGCCGCGTAGTCGAGGCTGAGAGCGCTATCCGCGCGCAAGCAGTCGAACAAGAGGTGCAGTTTGCTGGCACTGGGCGCGGTCCGCAAAAACTGATTGCTGAACGCAGTCTGTAGCTTGGGGTCCCTTGCATCTGAGGTGACACCTTTGTATAATTGTGCCACGTATACATGCGAGGGGCACATGGCACAGCAAACCCGCACCCGAATCAGTGAAAAAGGTCGCTTGGTCATTCCTGCATCGCTCCGCGCGGCTCTCGGCATCAAGATTGGCGACGAAGTAAATCTGCGAATCGAGGATAATGAACTCCGAATCTCAACCCTTAAGAATCGCATCGAGCGAGCCCAGCGGCGTCTACAGCGATTCGCCAAACCGGGAAGATTGATGTCTGATGAACTGAGTGCTGAACGGCGCGAGGCAGCCAAGCATGAGTAAGGTCGTACTCGACGCGTCTGCCATCATCGCGTTGCTTTTCAAAGAACCAGGCGCGGAGAAATTGACGCTCGAACTCTTAAAGGATGCAACGGCCAGCACGGTTAACCTCGCCGAAGTGCAAACCAAACTCGTCCGCGAGGGCGATGACCCTGATGAAGCATGGAAAGACGCTCTCGCTCCGATTTCTGAAGCCGTGCCATTCACCAGCGAACAAGCCAAGATCACGGGTACTCTCGTTGCGAAGACACGGCCGTGGGGGCTGTCTTTAGGAGACCGCGCCTGTCTGGCATTGGCGACCATGCTCAAGGCACCTGTCTACACTACCGAACAGGTTTGGAGAAATCTAAGACTCGGTATCCGCATTCATGTCATCCGATAACCCAACTGAAAGAAAAGCTATTTCGTCGCTTCGCCGATCTCAGGAGCGGTCTCTGCCCTACGGCAGTGTTTTTCCCTGTTAATTCCCTGATATTCGCCACGCTGAATTGGGTCATCAACAAATAGCCGCATAAAATCACGCCCCACCCGCGAGCGAGCCGGCGTAACGCACAATTTCCCTGTTTATTTCCCTGTAACTCGAGCCGCGGCTTGGATGGCAACACAGTTTCAGAGCTGCGCTTCGCTACGGCCAGGCGGAAGCATTCCAGAAGTCTGAGCGACTGGTGGTGAGGCGACGTCTTGTCAGTTAACAGGCGGCGGAGCTTTCTTCTCGGGTTCGGCCGTGCCTTTCCACAGTCTATGGGGAAGCACGTAGGTGACGCCGGCAAAGGTTTCCCAGTGTGTAGACGTGCTTGTAAGACCGCGATTGAAGCCGACATCGAGCACAAGGTTGGGCCGCACGGGATAGGAAAGTGCCCATAGATTGCCTATGGCGTTGGCGCGAACGAGTGGCTGCGTGAAGTGCCACAGCTCGCCGGCTATCGTGAATTTCTTTAGCGGGTGGGATATCGAGACGGTTTGGCCAAACTGCCCGCGCCGCACGCCCTGATCGGTTTGTTCATTGAACATGCCGTTGATGTCGAAGTGAAATCCGCCGGAATCCACGCTGATGAGCAGAATTACGCTGTGTTCCAGCGATCCTATATCAATATCGGGCGCGGCACCGGCGTATACGCGCTTGAAATAACTTAGCGCCACGGTCGGACGTGATTCATGTCCCGGCAGCAGAACGACCTGAAATCCCGCCAGCACGTCTCCGGGATTCACTTCTCTGACGCCGTTCAAGCCGGCTGTACACCAGGGGCTCACTCTGCACCAGGAACTGCAGCCGAGGATGGACCGTCAGCTTCGTGACCTGATTGAGGGCGAAACGACCGGAGAAGTCCTTTGAGCCCTCAGCGTAGAGCATGCCGTTTTCAAACTGCAAGTAGCCGACAGGAGTAAGCGTTGCCGGAGTAGCCACAGTTGGCCGAGCCGGATTTGCTTCCGGCACACTGGGCGGGACGCTCTGACATACGGCCAGTTGTACCCCGAAGATCAATACAGCGGCGAAAGCGACGGCGTTTGTCCGAAACATTGAATGACTCCGCACGCCGGCGCATGCTGGACGAAGCGAGTGCGAGGGAAGTTGTCGCCGGTTGTCCGCAACGGATTGTGAATTGGCAAATGGACCAGCTTGCGAGAAATTTGATTGGTCGGGGCGATAGGATTTGAACCTACGACCCCCTGCGCCCAAGGCAGGTGCGCTACCAGGCTGCGCTACGCCCCGACTGTATTGATTATAGCGAATCTGGTCTTCAGGTTGATCCATTGGATTCTTGAGCGGCCGATGGCGGAGCCACGCGGTTTTTTTCGAGCGCGGAATCTTCGTCGGGTGCCGTCCTTTATTGGGCCTAGAGCCTACGGCGGCAGCATCCGGCAGGGGTCAGTTTGGATGGTGCCCGGCTCCGCGCCGCCGAGCACTCGTTTGAGACAGGCCGACCCAATCTACGTCAACGGCGAGTCGTCTCGGGGGCTAAAGCCCGCATTTTTGTTGGCTGCTGACGGACGGGCTGAAGCCCGTGCCCTTTAAAACCCGTGCCCTTTTAAACCCGTCCCCTTCAAAAACGAGCCTCTGTTCGGAGATGCAGTCTTACCGGGTACAATGTTTCCGTGGCCATTTCCGATGACCCTCCCAACAAGGCCGATGGGCCGCCGATGGAAGCTGACCCGATAGATAACTCCGGCAGTCCGCCGATGACAGCTCCGCCTGAAGACAGCTCCGGATTCTCTGAGCCCGTGAGTTTTCCGGTTTGGAATGGCAAAGATCTCGTGGGCATCGTCGTGGTGCTATTTGTGGCGCTATTCATGGCCGACAGCTTTGCCGTGGTGATTGCGAGTTCCGTGCCCGGCCTTTCGCGGAGCGCGCAGGGGTTGGCGTCGGACCCTCGGGTTGCGGTTCCGGCGCAAGGCGTCGCCTATCTGGCGACGGTGGCATTCATCGGCAGAGTGATCAAGCGGCGTCGCAGTCGCTTGCTGGAGGCGGTTCACTGGCGCTTTCCAAACAGATGGCCGATGTTTCTTTTCGGCGGCATGATTCTGGCTGTGCTGATCCAGGCACTCTCGGTGAAGCTGCCGATTCCGAAGCAGATGCCGATTGACCAGTATTTCCAATCCACCTCTGGAGCCTGGATGATGGCGGGATTCGGCACGCTGGTGGCGCCGTTTTGCGAGGAATTATTCTTCCGCGGGCTGCTATTTCCGATTGTCCTGCGCCGCATAGGCATGATCGCCGCCGTCGTGGTCACCGGCGGATTGTTTGCGTTCATTCATGCCTCACAACTGGCGCATGCCTGGGCGGCCGTGACCATGCTTTTCGTGGTTGGCGCCGTGCTCACGGTCGTAAGAGCCAGGGCGCACTCGCTGGCGGCTTCGGTGCTGGTTCACACGGGCTATAATCTGGCACTGTTCACGCTGCTCTATGTGGGTACCGCCGGATTTCACGATTTCACTCGGCTCGGCCAGTAGGCATCGCCGGCGGGCGCAAACAGCCATCGTCGGAGTCCCCCCGGAAGTCGGTTCGTGGTATCGTTTTCTTCATCATGGAAAATGCACGCCAGCAACTATTGCGACTTCTTGCATCGCTCTCGTTTAAGCTTGGTCACTTCAAGCTGACCAGTGGTGGCACAAGCGACTATTACGTTGACTGCCGATTGACGACGCTCAATGCCGAAGGCGCGCGCAACACTGCCCGCGCCGTCTTGGATGAGATTCAGCATCAAGGCTGGCAACCGGATGCGATTGGGGGAATGACCCTGGGGGCCGATCCGATCGTGACAGCCGTGGCCATGCTGACCGCACAACTACAGCAATCGCGAGGCGCGGGCAGGCCGCAATCGCCAGGGCTGGGGCTGATTCACGGCTTTCTGGTGCGCAAGGCGGAGAAGACTCACGGCATGGGGCAGCGGCTGGAAGGCTTTCGCAAACAGGGAGCGCGGGCGGTCATCGTAGACGATGTCTGCACCACCGGTGCGTCCACGATCGGCGCGATTCAGGCGGCGCGCGAGGGAGGCTTTGAGGTGGTCGGCGTTTTGTGCCTGGTGGAGCGGGAAGAGGCACATGGACGCAGTGCGGTGGAGAAAGCGGCATTTCCGGCCCCGTTCGTCAGTCTTTTCACGGACAACGACGTGCGGCAGGAGCATTTGCAGCAACTCGCGGCCGAACCCAGGGCGACGCCCTGATTCCATATTGGGGAAGCGTTTTTCAGCAGCGTGCTAGCGCCGCTCGGACGCGGAGTGCTATGTTCACACCAGGGAGAAGATTCGATGAAGGTTGGCAAACTCGGACTGATCATGATTGTGGTGAAGGACATGGAGCGTAGCGTCGCTTTTTATCGCGACGTGCTGGGCCTCGAACTGCTGTTCAAACAGAGCAACTGGAGCCAGTTCGACGCCGGAAATATCCTGATCGGCCTGCATCCGGAGGGCGAGGAAGTGAAGGTTAGTCCCACCTCCGGCTGCACGTTCGGCATTTATGTGGACGACATTGTGAAAGCTACTTCCGAGTTGAAGCGGCGGGGCGGTCACTTCGGAATCGAACCCCGGGAGGAGCCTTTTGGACGCTGGGGTTTGCTGCGCGATCCCGACGGGTACGGCATCCAAATCATTGAAATGGCACGGGGCTATCGCGAGTTGCACAAGCTCGATTAAGGGCCAGCAAACATCTTCATCACTGCCGGCGTGCATCCAATCGAGAGGAGAGTTCCGGGAGTTGGCACAGGTGAGCTCATGAACTGCTTTCCTTTTGATTTTCTTCAGGCGCGGTTGCGGTGGTTGATGGCCTGCTTATTGCTGGTAGCTGCCGTACCACTGATCGCGGAGACCTGTAAAGAAGCGGACGAAATCGATTCGGCCACGCGCTCGGCGATTGAAAGCACGGCGAAGAGTTTCCTCAGCATGTCGGCCGGCGGCGATGTGGCCGGACTGCGGGCCGCGTCCATACCAAGTGTGGCGGCAAGTTTTGGCGGCATCGAGCAGGCTGTTCTCGATAACAAAGACGGATTGTCGGGCGCTGCGGTAATCCGTAAGACTTACCTGCTAGATGTGCCGGGCACCGCTCCGGTCGGCCGCGCCGAGTTTTTTTGCGGCGTCTTCGGCGCCAACGGCAACACTCCTAATAGTGCCGGCTTCGTGCTTTCCAACCTCGCGCCGGGACGCTATGCGGTGGTCATGATCGACATCAATGGAGCCAAGGGCCCGTACATGTTGTCCGAGATTCTCCAGCAAGTTGGCGGGGCGTGGAAATTGGCCGGATACTTCGCCAAGTCGGGCCAGGTGGCCGGACACAATGCGGACTGGTACGCGCAGAAGGCGCGGGAGTTCAAGCAGAAAGGGCAGCTCCGCAACGCCTGGTTCTACTTTTGGGAGGCCAGGGATCTGGCGGCTCCCGTTCCGTTCATGAGCACCCTCAAGCTGGACAAGCTTTACGAAGAAGCCGAGCAGGTGAAACCCGCCGACATGCCGACCGACGGTCAGGTTACAATCACCATGGGGACGCGTGCGGTCAAGCTGCTGGCAGCCTTTCCAATTGTCGTCAACGATCAGCTGGCGCTGGTGGTGAAGTACCAGTCGGCCGATATCTCGAATACCGCTCAAACCTTTCAGGACAACACCGGGCTGATGCAGACCCTGGTAGCGAAATATCCTGAGCTGCGCGATGGGTTCAGCGCGATTGTGGTGCGGGCGGTGGCGCCGAATGGGCAAGACTACGGAACGCTGCTGGCGATGAAAGATATCAAGTAGACGGGGCGGTGGTTCCCTCAACTGGTTCGCGCGGCTTTGAGTGACCATGTCGGCGGCTATAATAGAAGCCTACATGTGCGATGGATTGTGAAGGCCTAATGTTCTACGCTGTTGTCGCGTACTTAAAAGGAGATCTTGCCGAGTGGGTTGAAACCCTCCGGGGCGAACTCCATCCCGAACACGCTCATCTTCCCGCACACATCACCATATTGCCTCCCCGTCCGTTACGCGGCACAGAGGGCGACGCACTCGAATGGCTGGTGGAGAGATGCAACACGGTGGACCCGTTCGACGTCGTGATGGGAGACGTTGAAAGCTTCATTCCCACGACTCCTACCGTGTTTATCAGGGTGGCGCACGCGGCTTACAAGATACGCGAACTCCATGACCAGATGAATGGAGGGCCACTGGAATGTCTCGAAGAACTGCCTTTCATGCCGCACCTGACGATCGCCAAAATGGAGACAAACGAGAAAGCGCGCCACGTGTATGAGGTCGCACGCGATCGATGGGACCACTACGAGGGACTGCACAGCACGCACATCGAGAATCTGAGCTTCGTGCACGGGCGCGACGCGAAGTGGACAGACCTTGCTCCTATCTGCCTGCGGACGAAGGCGATGAGGCGCTGAAGAATTGCGGTTTTGGCATGCATCACCTGCACACGCCGGCCATGTTTCAAGCGAGGCGCGACGATTTCGCTCTGATATAATTTAGACCAGACTTGCGGAAGGTGTGCCCCGCGAAGGCCAGGCGTCCAGCCCGGCGGGCTTCACGGTGGGTGTAGTTCAGTGGTAGAACTCCGGACTGTGGCTCCGGCTGTCGTGGGTTCGAATCCCACCACCCACCCCATTTAAGCCACCCTATAATAAATAATTTACAGACATAAGAATCAGACGCTTGGACAGTTGTCCGTGTATGCGACGGGCAAAGACATCACAACCGTTCGCGCCTTAGCTGACATGGAAACGCTCAGAAAATTCATGGGTCTCCTGAGCGATTCACCCCGCACACTCGGCAAGAAGATTGAGCGATGTATGCATCGATTGCGAAGTTCTGCTTCGAGCGCACTGGTGCTCATGGCTGAGACCTCGGCGAGTTACGCCCCCGATGCCCGCAGTGAACGTCAATCAGAGTTGTCCGCTTGAGATTCCTCATAGTCGATGTTGTGCCTCTTCAGCAGTTCGATCACGTACCGTGTAGGAACAAAGACGGCCAAGCGCGGATCCTGCGTATATCCCTGGACCACCCCAATAACAGCGCCGCTATCGACTAAGTAAGCAGGTCCCCCGCTCATTCCTTCATCCGCCTTCGAGTCAGCGAGATAAAACTCGCGCACTTCCCCCAGCCGCGCAACATCGATTTGCGCAGAAGACTTCACAATGACACTGCGGTCGCCGGTTCGCAGCAGCACCGTGTTGGTTAAGTGGCCTGTGTTGTAAACCGGTGCCAATCCAGTTAGGGTCGGCAGACCGGCAGCCTCAATTAAAGCGCCGTCCGCCGGCCGTGCCGAGCACAATTTCACAACGTTGACTGCAGCAGTCGGCGTCTTAGTCCGCAGGAGCGCCAAATCGTGCGCCTCATCCACCTCGATCACCTCCGCCGGGACAGGGACAAAGCTGCGGCTGGCGGGCAGTCCGACGAATAGCCGATTGTCGGTGCCCTGCATTTGCTCGCGAGCGCGCTCAGCAGCCCGCACCACATGTCCCGCGGTGACGACGTACCCCTGCGTGCTGACGAAGAATCCAGATCCAGTGATACTGGCAAGGCGTTCGGTCCCGGCCGCTGAACTGCTATTGATATCCGGTTCGACCATTCCGACGGCAACCACTGCCTTTGAGGGAGGCTGTAATACGTGGAGCGCAGATTGCGCCTGTGCCGTCATCGCAATTGCAATCCAAAGCAACAACACTGCAACGGGGAACAAGGGCTTGTGAGAAGCTGCCATGCAGCCTAGTATACGTCCTTGGCCGCGTCTACTACGCCGTGCCGGTTACGAACCCGCACAACCAAGGCATAGTCGATCTTGATCTGAACAACCTGTAAACGACCGGAGCCTCCCAGCTTGTATCGGGGGCTCCGCTTTGTTTACAGCCCGGCGTCGCCCATGCCTAAGCTTCTGTAATTATTGCCTTAATCTCTTTTTATCTGCTCGATTTGGTGTTTCCAATTGGACCCAAAACGGACCCAACAATTGGACCCATGCGGATACTGGAGTTCGCCTTCCCATTTCTGCGTTGGTTAGGTGCGATCTACTGCTCGTTCCGTCTGAGCTCTTGCCGTAAATGGTGGACCTGGTGGGATCGAAACTTCCCACCTGAAGCAAAGGCTGAAAATACTGGGCCGACTTCCCCCATCAGCACCTGTCTCCAGAAGTGTGGGTTGTGAAACAACGCCTCGAAGCGCCCTACTTGAAAGGGCGGAGCAGGCGGGTTAAGCGTACAATCTTTACCATTCTCGAAATCAACAGGAAATTCCCGATAGAATCTCCACCATAGGCAGATGGCTTGTCCCCTGAGCATCTTGCATGCGGAACAAAGGGATGTCTCTATTTCGGGACGGGGCTGAGGTTTCGTCGTGCAGGCGAGCCGCGATGGGGGGCCGGCGGAGAAGCGATCCGGTTTCGGATACTTTTCCGGCGGGTGAATCAAACGGAGACACGAATGAAAATAGTGAAGGCGAAGATCTACCTCGTTCAAAGTGGCCGGATTCATCCAGTCGTGATCCAGTTGATCACAGATGAAGGGATCGTAGGAATCGGCGAGGCCGCAATTGCTTACGGCGTGGGCGGAACCGCCGCTGCTGGCATGCTAAAGGACTTGTGCGACCGTTGTGTCCTTGGCAAAGATGCATTCCGAATCGAGGAGCTGTGGTCGGAAATGTACGACCATACGTTCTGGGCCAAGGGTGGAGGGGCAATTGTTTTCGCCGCCATCAGCGCCATTGAGATGGCCATGTGGGACATTAAGGGCAAGGCGCTTGGCGTTCCGGTCTATGAATTTCTAGGGGGCAAGGTCCGCGACGAGGTGAGGGTGTACGCAAACGGTTGGGGCGGTCAGTGCAGCACGGTAACGGAGTTCGCCAAAGCCGGTGAGCGCACCGTCCGCGAGGGATACGACGCTCTCAAGTGCTATCCGCTGGCCATGCCGGATGCGAATCCGAAGGCGACCATTCGACATCCCACGAGAAGAGCCTTGGATCGCGACTGTACACGCTTGGCCGTCGAGCGGGTAAGAACTCTGCGCGATGCTGTGGGACCTGACGTCGACATCATGTTGGACCTGAGCGGCGGGCTTACCACGGATGAGACGATTCGGCTGTGCCGGCGCTGGGAGGACCTGGATATCTTCTTCGTCGAAGAGCCTGCCGATCCCTTCGACGTGGGTGCACTCAAGAAGATTTCGGAACAGGTGAATATTCCGGTCGCGGTTGGTGAACGTCTGTACACGCGCTATGGCTTTCGCAAGGTGTTTGAGGCGCACGCGGCCGACATCGTGCAACCTGATATCGGCAACACCGGCGGCATCATGGAGACGAAGAAGATCGCCGCCATGGCCGAGGCCTACAACATGCGCGTGCAACCGCACATCTGTGGCAGCCCGCTGCAAACGGCGGCGGCATTGCAAATCGACGCCTGCATCTCGAATTTCGTTATTCAGGAGCTTTATCCCTACTATTCCGCGATGCCTGGGTATGTGGAATTCATTGACGATCCTCCCGAGCGCCACGTCAAGGATGGGCGAATGGCTATTCCCGACCTGCCCGGCCTCGGCGTAAACCTGGTGGACAAAGAGATTGCGCGTTTCCTGTGGGCGGAGTGCGCCGTCTGATATCAGCGTGCAGGTTGCGTGTCATGTTTTTCTATTAACGAAACGGAGGCGTTATGAATAGTCGGTGGATGCGAATTCTGGCGGTCGTCGCGCTAATTTCTTTCGGGCTTGATTCAGCCGCGGCTAATTGTCCTGTGAAAGCTCCTTCGGGATTGCTTGAGGCGGGAACGTTGACGGTCGGCACCGCGCTGGACAGTCCGCCAATGGGCTTCATGGGACCAGGTAACACCCCAACGGGTTTCGATGTCGAGCTTGCCAGGGCGATCGCGGAGACCATGTGTCTGCAGTCGAAATTTTTGAACCTGACTTTCCAGGGCCTGTTTCCCGCACTCAATGCCAAGAAATTCGACATCATCAGCGCCCGTGTCGGCGTAACCGAAAAGCGAAAGGAAGCGTTCGATTTTGTGCCGGATTTTTTGGGCGGGTTGCGGCTGATTGCGAAGAAAGGCAGCAATTTGTATTTCAACCGTGAAGAAGATGTATGCGGTTACAACACCAGCTTACCGTCGGGATCGACGGAATCGGCGGCACTGGAGCGGGTGAAGGAGAAGTGCCCGCCGAATCGTCCGATGACAATGAAGCTGTTCCCGGGCAATAACGAGGCCCTGGAGCAACTCCGCAAGGGGACCACGCAGGTCGCGTTCATCGATTGGCCCATCGCTGCCTATGCCATGCAGCAGGCTCCGGGCATGTTCGTTGAAGCCAGCCCGGTTTTGAGTGGTGACGGCCCCGGCACTCCGCGCCATCGGAATGGAATCGTGGTGCGCAAGGGCGACCGGGAGATGCTGACAGCCATTGAGCAGTCAATGAAATTCCTACAGTCGAATGGCACATATCAGAAGATTCTGGCCAGATTCAATCTCTCGGCGGGCGATGTAACGAAAGAGAAATAATCGAATTAATCAATGAAACGAGTCGCTCTTGTCCCCGTCGTACGCGGACAGCGAGTAGGACGGGGGGTTCCGTGAGTACCTCTTCACCTTGAACGGCAGGTATACCTTATGAATTTTGATGGGCGCTATTTTCTTGAGCTGCTCTTTTCCCGCGACTTCCTCGCCCCGGCGTGGACGGCTGTCTGGTTTACCGTTGCGTCCATGGCAATCGGCATAGTGATCGGCACAACCGCCGGGCTTGCAGCCACGTCCAAGTCGCGAGTCCTGCACGGAATGGTGAAGGTCTTCCTTACCATTTTTCGCGGCACCCCGATCATTGTGCAGATCATCTTCTGGTACGACGGCGTGGCCGAGCTTACTGGGAATCGCATCAGTTTGTCCGCCATCACGGCTGGATTGATAGCGTTAGGTGTGAACGAGGGCGCCTATATGACCGAGATCGTGCGCTCGGGGATTGAGTCGGTCGACAAAGGACAACTCGAAGCCGCCCATGCCTTGGGACTAAGTTACAGAACGAAGATGCTCCGCGTCGTGCTGCCGCAAGCGGTCCGGGTGGCGATCCCTCCGACCGGGAATCAGGTCATCAGCCTACTGAAGAATACTTCTCTATTGTTTACCATAGCGGTGCCGGAGATCTTCGCAACCGGGACGAATATCTTTAGCGTCAACTTTAAGTACTTCGAAGTGCTGGCCGTGGTTAGCGTTTGGTATGTCGGCTTGACGTGGGTCTACGGCTTCTTCCAACGCAAGTTGGAGAAACGCTCTAGCCGGGGCGTACCCGGTTCGGAGCGGGCGACGAAAGTGCCTGTGACAGTGCCGGCCTGAGGTCCGGAGGCAATGCGTGGCTCTCCGAGGGACGAATGATGGGCGAAGTTGAGGGAATGGCAGCTCAAGCGGCACAAGGCAGCCAGAAGAAGATCGCCATCTCCATGGAGAAGGTGAACAAATGGTTCGGCGCGTTGCATGTGCTTCGCGACGTTACCCTTACGGTTGCCGAGGGCGAACGGGTAGTCGTGTGCGGGCCATCGGGCTCCGGCAAGTCCACCTTGATCCGCTGTCTCAATGGCTTGGAGAAGCACCAGCAGGGCCGCATCGTAATTAACGGCACCGAACTCACGGAGAATCCCCGTGCCAGAGATACCATCCGCACCGAGGTCGGAATGGTATTCCAGTCTTTCAATCTGTTTCCCCATCTGACCATTCTGGAGAACTGTACGCTAGCGCCGGTTTCCGTGCGTAAGATGTCCCGCAAAGAAGCCGAGGAACTCGCCACGAGTTACTTGCAGCGGGTCAAAATTGCCGATCAAGCGAAGAAATATCCCAGCCAACTTTCAGGCGGACAACAGCAGCGAGTCGCCATCGCGCGCGCCCTCTGCATGAGACCGAAAGTCATGCTCTTTGATGAGCCTACATCAGCCTTGGATCCTGAAATGATCAAGGAAGTCCTGGACACGATGACCACGCTCGCGGACAGCGGTATGACGATGGTTTGTGTGACTCACGAAATGGGTTTTGCGAGGCGAGTTGCCGATAGCGTGGTCTTTATGGACTATGGCGAGATTGTCGAAACTGGGCCACCTTACCGCATGTTCGCGGATCCCAAAACTGAGCGATTGAAGATGTTCTTGAGTCAGATCCTGCGCGGACACTAAATTAACATTCAGCTCTCGTACGCCACTGGATGAGAGCCAAGCATGGACTGCTAAATCCTGCGAAATAGCGTTAGTTCATGTGGTCGCTCCTCCCCGGAGCGAACTGGAGTTTCTGCCTGTTCTATCGGGCAATCCGGCGTTACAGTCGGTTGCCCTGTGCCGCGAGCATCTGGATGCGCTCGGAATCGCAAGGCCCGCGTTGGAGTGGGGACTCCGCTGGTGTGAACTGAATGCTCCCAAGCAGTGGTCCGTGTGTCTAATTCACCGTGACTACCGGACGGGAAATTACTTTGTGCGCGACGGCTATTTGGCGGGCGTGCTGGACTGGGAGTTCGCCCGTTGGGGCGACCCGCGCGAAGACCTAGGTTGGTTTACCGGCGCGCTGTGGGCGCTTCGCGGCTCCGGAGCGCGAGGCCGGGGGAATCGCAGAGATCGAACTGTTTCTTGAAGCGTACGGCAGTCTGGTGCGACGCACGATCACTCGTGAAGAGCTGTTGTATTGGCAGGTGCTGGCTCATCAGAAAAGGCATCGTGGGCGAGATCGCTTCGCTCTACCGGCGAACCGTGGGAACCCGGCCTTGAACAAAAAAACTGACTTTCAGGCAGACGATTCCGTGATGCCATGCCCTGTTCGTCGCGCGCGATGGGCACGGCGGACTTCGAGACCGTGGCCGATGGCTTCGTGGAGCCCTGTAAGACTCCAGAGGGGCGGTCCGGAGATCGCCGGGCTGGATCAGTTGGAGAAGTTTGGGCGGTGCCTGTACCAGTCCGCCATACAGGAGATGGTTATCCGTGCTCAAGCCTGAACTATGTGCGCTGGAGGAAAGCGAACGCGTTTCGATCTGCGAGGTCCTCGACCGTGTGCTCAACAAGGGCGTCGTCGTGGCAGGTGAGGTGACTATTTCGGTCGCCGACGTGGATCTTCTGTACTTGGGCCTGAATCTGGTCTTGACCTCCATCGAGACCGCGCGAGGGAGTCTGGTGAATGGGCAAGCAGCCGGTTTGGCAATTGAGATCGGAGAGGGGAAGACCAATGGATGCAGTCAGTACAACGCGGGTCGAGTCTGAATCGATCCGGGACTTTGCTCTCGTGATGCAGCAGGATGGCAGAATCCAACCGCGGGTGCCGCACAACGTAACTCCGAGCCGGGCTCGCCTGGATCTGGACCCGGACCGTCTAAAAAACGGACTCGGACAACTTGTCCTCACGCTGATCAAGCTTTTGCACGAAGTGTTAGAGCGCCAGGCGCTCCGGCGCATCGACGCTGGGTCGCTCACCGAACAACAAATCGAGAAGCTTGGCCTCACTCTGATGCGTCAGGCGGAAGAAATCGATCGGATGCGAAAAGCGTTCGGCCTCGAAGAGCAGGACCTGGATCTCGATCTGGGGCCCTTAGGGAAGCTTTTCTAGCAAAGGAGGTTATAATATGCCCCAACAGGCAGTTACACACGCGTTGCAGAGTTCGACTCTGTCCGATGTCCTCGAACGGGTACTGGACAAAGGCGTTGTTATCGCCGGCGACATCAAGATCAAACTAGTGGACATTGAATTGCTGTCCATACAGATCCGCTTAGTGATATGTTCAGTGGACAAGGCGAAGGAGATGGGTATGGATTGGTGGGTTAACAACCCGGTTTTTTGTAGCCAGACTCCTCAAGGACAATTGGAAGCTTCACTAGCCAGGATCGACCAGAGGCTGGCAAGCCTTGAGGCTCCCTTAGCGCGTGAGGCGGTCACGGCTTGACTTCGCTGGCCCCACTCCCGGCGAAATACGACGTCGAAGAGGTGACGGTCTTCAATCAGGGTTGCTGATGCCAAAACGGATTTTGATAGTTGATGATGACGAGTTTGTTCGCGAAGCCCTGAGCAGTGCACTGCAATCGCAGGGGTATGACGTTCTAGAAGCTGCCCGGCTGGATACCGGGCTGAAGCTGTTTGGCTCCGAGTCCTGCGACGCCGCGATTGTTGACTACCAGTTACCGGATGGAACAGCGCTGCAATTGATCCCGCGGCTGAAAGCCATCGACGCAACCATACCGGTGATCGTGATGACCGGTCATGGCACAATTGACTTGGCGGTAAAGGCCATCAAGCTTGGCGCGGAACATTTCTTCACCAAGCCGGTTGAGCTCGACGTAATGTATGAATTATTGAGCCGCGCGCTGGATGATCAGCGCAGTCGCCGGCGTCAGCTCGTATCGACCAGAACACAGGCACGGTACAAGCGCGATCCATTTCTGGGAAATACTGCCGCAATCAAGAAGCTGAAGAATGAAGTCGAGAGAATTCTGGTATCGGACCGCCCCATCCTGATTCAGGGCGAGACCGGAACCGGCAAGGGGGTGCTGGCACAATGGCTTCACCAGCACGGCCCGCGATGCGACGAGCCGATGGTGGACTTGAACTGCGCCGGGCTGTCACGCGAGCTACTGGATAGCGAGTTGTTCGGCCACGAGAAAGGTTCGTTCACCGGAGCGATCGCTCAGAAAGTGGGTCTGCTGGAGGTGGCGAACCGCGGAACCCTGTTTCTAGACGAAATCGGTGACTTGGATATAACGATCCAGCCCAAGCTGCTGAAGGTCCTGGAGGAAAAGAGATTTCGCCGCGTTGGGGGAGTCCAGGACCGTACCGTCGACGTGCGGCTGATGGCGGCAACTAATCGCGATCTGCGATCGCTACTCGCGCAAGAGAGATTCCGCAGCGACTTGTTTTTTAGGATCAATACCATCCCGCTTTTCATGCCGCCTCTGCGCGAACGGCGTGAAGACATTCCCATGCTGGCCGATTTTTTCATCGGCCAATTAAGAAACGACCTTGGACGCTCTCAACTGGCGCTGGCGGAAGACGCGGTGGCCGCACTGAGGTCGTACAGTTGGCCGGGCAATATCCGCGAACTCCGTAACGTGCTGGAAAGAGCCGCGCTGCTGTCGGAAGAGGGGACGATTCACTCCGCCGATCTTGCGCTGTCGGCCGCCACTGGGTCGCTTCAGCAGGCGGCTGCTCCGCCATGGGAACTCACTCTCGAGCAGCTTGAGAGACAGCACATTGTCAGCATTTTGAAGCACGAGAACGGCCTGGTGGACCAAGCTGCGCTTCGCCTCGGTATCCCGCGCAGCACGCTTTATATAAGATTGAAGCAGTACGGGATTACGTTAGATCGTGTCAGAACGGTAGGAACCGAAATCCGGAAAACGTCGTAGTCTACTTTCCTACAGAATATTCGCATCGCAGAGATCCGGCCTTCTTCAGGTTCATCCACTCATTTCAATTGTGTGCCGTTCGCCGGAGTGAATTCGTGTCCGGGTTTTGTATTTTGGCCCGGAAGCTGGACGCTAATTCTGCAGGCATCGGTCAGAACTCCTTTTGATGTTTGAGTTTGTCGCTATAAATCAGTGGGTTAAGTTCGAAGTGTAGGCTTGTCAGGTTTGGCTCAGTAATTGCCTACAGGTAATCGAAACTCCACGTTGAGAAGGACGCAATGAGCAAACCGAGGCCAAGCAAAGCACAAGCCGCGGCTACTGTCTTCGATAGCAAGGCGGAGACTTTTTGGGAGGAGTTTGCCACTGGCTGCCGATGTGATTGCAGATGTGGCTGTTTCAATCTTGTTGCCTGGAGGATCCAACAATGAGTGCCGCTGCTCCGATGGATACGGTTGCGCTTCCCGAATTCAATACGCCGGACGGCGATAACCGGCAAGCCGCCAGCGCCTCGAGGCTGGAAACCTACCCTGAACCTGAAACTTCCGTAGGAGACGAAGGGTTCCGCATTGTTCGCGGTATGCTTATGGGTGCCTTGCTCTCACTTCCATTCTGGATTGCTGTCTCGCTGATAATCCGGGCTTTACGATAAATAAGTCGTGCCTACGATAAGCTAAGCGCCAGCCACGGAATCAGGAAAAAGGTAGAGTTGTATGCCAAGACGATTGGCGCCAACAAGCTGGAGGCGCAGGGAATGTTTCTTAACCTGCTGTTCGAGGAAGGTGAGCGCGAGCGGGATCGGCAACAACTGCAGCGCGAGCTGTCACCGGTGGCAGGGGAAGAGATGCTGAAAACCATGCCGTCGGCGACTAGGTCGGTACAGTGACTACGGGGTGGAGGTGCCACACGTCACCCACAACTGTGGGTAGACTGTGGGTAATTTTGGATGGGACGATCGACTGTAACGTACTGAAAATAATGGTGGCCAGGGACGGAATTGGACAGCATTTGCACGGGGTTTCACTACCCCTGTTAGGCGTTTCCCTCGATCCCAGAGCTGAAGCGTGGCTGGTCCCAAGTCGTTGATACATGGTGGCTTATATAAGGGGTGCGTGCGCTAATTTAATAAATTTGGCCTCTTAAGACTGTCCAAACACCGCATGCATGGGGCCCCGGAGCCGAGTACAAGCACTTCGAGCGGTGAATGACTCACCAGGGGGAAGCGCCTCGCGCCTTCGGTTCTAGCTGAGCAGCGCGATAATTAAGGACACCAGCAGCAAAGCCACGAGAGGGAATTGGAGAGCATACAAAACAGTTCTGGAGAACATTTCACCCCCGCAAGACGGGCGAGCACGTTATTTATGCGCGGGATCATCGGGTTGCCGTGCCCGTTGCACCATTTCTACCAGAACGTTTCTGGTCTCCGCCGGACTACTCACTTCCCGCATGAACGCGATGCGTCCGCCGCGAACGCCCTCCTGGGTCTTTAGTCGAACGTGGAAGCCGAGTCGATCGATCGAAGTAATGGCCGCCTCCTGCGACTCGATGCCGGCAAAAACTCGCGCCAGCAGGACAAGCTCCTCCTTGTGGTCGCTATTCATGTGCTGCATGATGCCGGCGGCAGCGTCCGCCAACGGGTCGGGTAGCGCACCCTCGTAACCTGCAGCGGGGATCCAGCCCATCACCCCGAATCCACCCACGTAGTAAACATCCACCACGTCCATCCGATAGAAAGAGAAGTCCTCGTAATCCACCCAGTATTTGCTGTTTTCGTAGCGGGCCAGGTAGAGCTTGCGCAATTCCTGCCACCTCTGGTCCGCGCACCGCCAGAACATTTCCCAGTAACGTGACCCTGGAAGCACCCAAGGGATCGCCGCTGGCGTCAGGCTGCGTTACCAACAGGCTGGCACGCGGGTCCGCCAGCAGATTGTGGGTGTGCATGGCCATCGTGCTGATGAGGAAGATGGGGCGTCCACGCTCGTCGAGACTGTAAGGCATCACCGAGCCGAAGGGGAAGCCCGGCTGTTTGCGGGAGAGGGTGGAGAGGCTGCCAATACGGCCCAAATACGCCAGGGTGCGGGCCCGCTCGGCGAACGAGGGCTCGGGGATCGAAGGCTGATCGGTTACGGGACCACTGCTTGCGTGTTTTTTTCCGGACGATGACACTCGTTGCCTCCTTTTTTAAAAACATTGTGAATAGATGCAGCTTAGCGCCTCGGCGACCGTTTTTGTTCGGGATTCAGTCCCACCCCACACCGGAGGCATTGTTCAACTTTGCCCCCAGAACCGATTCCAGGCGGAGCGACCCTCGCTCCATGGTTCCGGTGCGGCCGGCTGGTACGGAGGTCACTGAGGGTTTTTGCACCAGCGCGGGCGGTGGTGTCCTGGTCCTGTTCCACTTGCCACGTTCGTATCAACTTCGCAGCCCAAACTCCACAGGTATCCAGAAGACCGTTGCAAAGTTTCTTAATGAAATTAGGTCAAGAAATAAGGTTCAGTGCAACGTTTAAATCTGCACGGTCTCTGTGGCCCGCTACCTTACGGGTGAGGGTTGCGGCGTATACGGAGCCGAGCTCTCAGATTTGCCGGCTGACCCTGAGTCCGGGTCGACGGGATGCTGACAGCAAAAATTTCGAGCGTTAAAATTCGCCAACTCGTTGAGTGTGATCTCGCTGCTGTTCTCGTAAAATGAATCAGTCACTACCCAAAGATTTCGTGGGAGGACATTAGCTTGTGCGATCGACCCGATTTAAGAGACGCACGAGAGCTCATCGAGTCCCAAGGGTTGCGGTTTGAGCCGGAGTTCGATGATCTGGTCGGCCTGTTCGAGAATGGCCGGCTGGTTGCGTGTGGCGCCCGCGCCGGATACGTCCTCAAGATGCTGGCCATTGCACCCTCCCACCAAGGCACAGACGCCTTGGGCGAATTGGTGACGAAGCTCATCCTGTCGGCAATCTCTGCGGGTCACGACACCGTGTTCGTCTTCACCCTGCCCCAGAACGTGGCCAGTTTCGAAGCTCTGAATTTCCGTCTGCTGGTCACGCACGGCAATACTGCGCTGTTGGAGCATGGCCCCGGCTTGCGAGGACTACCTGGCCAGCCATGCCTCCCAGATCACCCAGGGACATAACGGAGCCGTCGTCATCAACGGCAATCCCTTCACTCTCGGCCATCTGCACCTGGTGGAATGCGCGGCTCAGCGCGTGGATCGCCTTTATCTCTTCGTGGTGCGGGAGGACCGGTCTGTCTTTCCCTTTGCCGTGAGATTCCGGCTGGCGCAGGAGGCCACGGCGCATCTCCGGAATGTGACCGTTCTGGACACCTCCCGCTATGCGGTGAGCGCGGGCACCTTTCCGTCGTACTTTCTGAAGCGACTCGATGAGGTTGCGGCGGCGCAGATGCAGATTGATCTGCTGCTTGTTCGCCCAGCGCATAGCCCCGCGCTTCCACATCGCCTGCCGGTTCGTTGGCCAGGAACCACTATGCCCGACCACGGCGGCCTACAATAAGATGATGGCCGAGATTCTGGAAGCGCATGCCATCCAGTGGGTGGAGCTGCCTCGCATCCAGGCGGGGGGATTGCCCATCAGCGCGACCCAAGTGCGCAAGGCCTTTGCGGCGAACGACATTGAGACACTCAAATGTCTGGTACCACCGGCCACACTTGAATTCCTGCAATCGCCGCCTGCGCGTCCCATTGCCGAGCGGCTTCGAAACGAGATGGAGGAGGCCTAGCTTATGCAAATCCGGCGCAAGGCCAGCGCGGGCACGATGCAATCCAGCGACCTGATGGTCGTGGTGGAGCCCAGCGACACTCTGCGGGTCGAAATCGAATCGACTGTGAAAAAACAATACGAACACCTGATCCGCGCTCGGATCTCTTCGACCCTCGAAGAACTTGAGGTTAGCGCGGGTCGCATCCAGGTCTCGGACCGCGGCGCGCTCGATTATGCCATCGCAGCGAGGATCGAAACCGCAATCCGCCGAGCCTCGGAGGAGTAAATATGGAAAAACTCTGGTACCGGGAGTGCATTACTGGACGGCGATTCATCATTAAGATCGAACCGGGCACCAAGATTACCGAGGCCTTGCTGGATTTCGCGCGCGTCGAAAGAGCTTCCGTTCGCCTCCCTGGTCTCGGCGGTCGGCTCGGTTCGCGACGTGGAGTTCACGGGCATCCAGGCGGGCGCCCACCTGCCCATGACCGAAGCCCGCTTCAAGACCAACCGGCTGGAAGGTCCCCTCGAATTGATGGCCCTGGAAGGCAACATCGCCCCCGACGCCGAGAAACAGCTCGCCGGGCAGTTCTATATCCTCGGCTCCAAGTCCAACGGCGACGTGGTGGGTGGACGCCTGGTGGAAGCGGAGGTCTTCACTACCTGTGAAATCGTGCTGGCCGAGTACCTGGTGCAGGGCATCGAGCTTCACCACTCCGCCACCAGCGGAGTGGACACCATTTACATCGATGAACAATGGTGAGCCTCCCATGAACGCAAGCATGAAACTGCGTCGATCGCTGCTCTACGTGCCGGGCAACATGCCGGGCATGCTGCAAAACATCCCAGTCTTCGAGGCCGACGTCGTCATGATCGACCTGGAAGACGCGGTGCCGCTGGCGGAAAAGGACGCCGCCCGGCTGCTGACCCGGAACTTCCTGCGGTTCTACCGGGACCGGAACAAGGAGATGTTCGTGCGGATCAACCCGCTCGACACGCCGTACGGCGCCGATGATCTTCGGGAAATCCTGCCCGCGCTGCCCGATGGCATCCGCCTGCCCAAGGCCGATAACCCCGAACTGGTGGAAAGGCTCGACACGCTGCTCACCGAACAGGAGGAGAAGCTGGGCCTCGATATCGGACATTTCAAGATCATCCCATCCATCGAGAGCGCCCAGGGTGTGCTCAATTGCGTGGAGACGGCACGGGCCTCCTCGCGTCTCGTGGCCCTCGCCTTCGGGGCGGAGGACTACACCGCCTCGATGGAGATCGACCGCACCAAATCGGGCGAGGAACTGTTCTCGGCCCGCAACCAGGTAGTCTGGGCCGCCAAGGCCGCCGGAGTGCAGGCCATCGACTCGATCTTCTCGGATGTGAGCGACATGGAAGCCCTGCGGGCCGAGACCGATGCTGGTCAAGCGCTCTGGGCTTCACCGGCAAGTCGCTGGTCAATCCCCGGCAGATCGAAATCATCCATGATGTGTTCCGTCCCACGCGCCGAAGAAATCCAGCACGCCCTGGAGGTCATGGAAGCCATCAAGCGGGCCCGGGAGATGGGCACGGGCGTCATCTCCATGAAGGGGAAGATGGTCGACGCCCCTGTGGTAGCGCGCGCGGCCAGGACCCTCCGGGAAGGCGTCGCCTTCGGCTTGCTCGAATACGATCTTTCTGACGAGGTGATCCATGGCGAAAAATAGCCTCGGACGCGAGATTCCGGCGATGTGGAGAGGACGCTCGCTTGACCCCTATCTGGATCCGTGGAGCCGGCAACCGGGAGTGCTTCGGGCCACCCGCCCCCTGGTGCGTTGCCGCCCCGGCGACAGCAAGCTGCTGCCCTCGCTGCGGGCCGCAATCGAGATGTGCGAACTGAAGAATGGCATGAACATCTCCACCCACCACGCCCTTCGGAACGGAGATGTGCTGCTGAACATGCTGGTCAAGGAACTCGATGCCATGGGGTTGCGTGATATCGGCATCGCCTCCAGCTCGGTTCATCCAGTTCATGCCGAAATCATTCCCTACATCCGTAAAGGCGTAATCACCCGGATCGAGACGGGGGTGAACGGCCTTATCGCCGAAATGGTCAGCAAGGGCCAACTGGACTGCCCCATAGTGGTCCGCAGCCATGGCGGGCGGGCGCGGTCGCTGGCTACCGGGGAAGTGGAGGTCGATGCCGCATTCATTGCGGCCCCATGCTGTGATATCACTGGCAATCTGAACGGGGTTCACGGACCTTCGGCCTGCGGCTCCCTCGGCTACGCCCATCCCGATGCCCGTTATGCCCGGAAGGTCGTCGCCGTCACCGACAATCTGGTTCGATTCCCGGCCTTTCCCATCAGCATTGGCCAGAGCGAAGTGGATTACGTGGTGCAGATCGAATCGCTCGGCGATCCGAAGAAGATCGTCTCGAGCACCACCAGACTCGCCCGCGATCCCGCGGCGCTGCTGATCGCTAGATACGCAGCCGAAGTGATCGAGGCCTCGGGATTGCTCAAGGACGGTTTCTCTTTCCAGACCGGAGCCGGAGGCACCTCGCTGGCGGTGGCCGACCTTATTCATCGAAAGATGGCCGCTGGGAAAGATCAAGGGCAGCTTCGGCTGCGGAGGGATCACCGGCTACTTCGTCGACATGCTGGAGCAGGGGTATTTCGAGACACTCTTCGACGTTCAGTGCTTCGACCTGAAGGCGGTGGAATCCCTGCGCCGTAACCCCGGACACCGGGAGATCAGCGCCAGTCTCTACGCCAATCCCTACAATCGCGGGGAGGTAGTGAACATGCTCGACTGCGTGATCCTCGGCGCAACGGAAGTGGACGTCGATTTCAATGTCAACGTCAACACAGAATCCAACGGCTACCTCCTGCACAATACGGGAGGCCATTGCGATGCCGCGGCAGGCGCGAAGTTGACTATCATTGTGGCGCCCTCGATGCGCGGAAGGCTGCCCATCGTCCGCGATGCCGTGACCACCATCACCACGCCCGGGCGAAACCGTGGATGTCATCGTGACCGAGCGGGGCATCTGCGTGGCCGATAAGCACGTTGACCTCAAGAAGGAGCTGCTGCGCCGCAGACTGCCCCTCAAGGACATCCGCCAGTTCCACGACGAGATCACACGGATCACCGGCGAGCCGAGAGCCGTCGAGTTCGCGGACGAGGTGGTGGCGCTCATCGAATATCGCGACGGTTCCATCATCGATGTGGTCCGCCGCGTTTGCGAATGAGCGGGAGATCGGATTTCCTCGAGGCACGGGATGGGCGCCAACAGGAGCTTGATCGTATCCTGGGGCAGTCCAGGCCGGAAGATGCGGCTTCGTTCCTTTTGATCAGCGCCAATGTTCCCGGATGCGACAAGCATCGCCCCGGCATAGCCCGCCTGCTCCGCGGCGCGCTGGATTCTCTTCAGGGGAGCATCGGGCTGAAGGTACTGCTCAGTCGAAGGGATCTCCTGGGGCCCTTCCATATCGCGTCTTCCAACCTGCCACCCATCGAGGCCAAAAGGGCCGCTGTGGGCATCGAGGCCGAAAGCCCCTCCGCGCGCCTGCTGGATGTGGATGTCTACCGTCCAGATGGTTCCCAGGTGGACCGGACCAGTCTGGGGCTTCCGCCGCGACCCTGCCTAGTATGTTCCGAACCCGCGCGCGAGTGCATCCTGCTGCGACGCCATTCCAACCCCGAACTCCTGGAACGGGTGGATTCGCTCCTGCGGGCTTTTGTGCCATCCCCGCGTCGTATTCTCCCGGAATCCCTCGCGATCAACCTACGGATGGGAGTCCTGCGCGAATTGGATCTTACCCCGAAGCCTGGGCTGGTGGACCGCGAGGACAGCGGATCACACGCGGATCTCTCCTACGCGAGCATGTGCGCCTCCGCCGAACTGCTGCCCCTCTACTTCGCAGACATCCTTCGGTGCCACCAAAAGCAACGCCCACTGAGGGATTTTGTGCAGGCCGGGATCGATGCCGAAAACCGCATGATGCGGGAAATCCAATCCAATGCCCACAAGGGTTTCATCTTTCTGTCCGGTCTCGTGCTCATGGCCGCCTGCCGATGCGGCGGGCAGTTCCACCTTCTCCGCCGGGAGATCTCGGAAATCGCTAAAGGTTTCTTCGCCCACTTCGGATCGCCGGATTCTTATGGCGCAGGCATTCGCAGCCGCCATGGGCTAGGCGGCATCCGGGCTGAAGCCGAGCAAGGACTGCCCGCCGTTTTCGAGCATGGGTGGCCAAAGTACCGGGAAGCCCTGGAGGCGGGCTGGGATCCGAATCACGCCGGCTTCTATCTCATGGCGGTACTCATGCAGCGGGTAGAGGATACGACTGCGATTCACCGCTGTGGGCTCGAAGGCCTGTCCCGCCTGCGCCAGGATGGCGCCCGCCTGCAAAGGCTCCTGGAGCAGCAGCAGGCACCGGAACCCATGCTGGTCGACCTCAACAGGGAATACCGCACGTCCGGCCTGACGATGGGAGGAGTCGCCGACTGCATGGCTCTCACTTTCGCATTACAGGAAACCGCCAGTTACTAATTTCTTAGCAAGCAGCAGATAACCGCGGCTCGCGCTGCTGGCATGAAAAACAGCAGTTCGATGCTGGCCGTACTCCGGGAGAAGACTAAGAAGTTGGCACCGCCGGCGACCCGCGTAGCCCCTAAAGCTACGGCCGGTCGCCGGGCTGTGAGCTGCTTCAGTCATCGGAACGCCATTAGCTGCTTTTGGAGTGTCCTACCACATCCAAAGACATTGAGGCGTGCCTTCGTCCGAGATTTCTGTTGTTAGCTCCGATCTGTTTGTTTCAGCCATCGGATGCGAATCAGCAGCGATTTTGGACGAAGGAGATTTAACATTCAAGACCCACTAGTTCTCGCCCATGCTTTACGTCAGTCCGATTGTGTTCACAAACCCAGGGATTTGTGGTCACACGCGCGAGTCGGAGAGAACTGTATTTGGGGTGGGGTTCAGACGTCGCCCGTTCCGGAGCTTTTGTGACAGTGTTTCGGCGATTGGCGTGCGCCGGAGTTGGCCACGAAGGGGTCGCACAAGGCGTTCGAGATTTGTCTACCCGATGGAAGGGTGCTGAATCGTTTCGTACAGATTGAGGCTAGGAAACTGTTTGTCAGTGACATGGGTAGCTGGTTGAGCGGGGGTGATGATACCTGCGTTTTGAAATCGGAGGATTGCGTTCCCACAGGCTTGAAGACGCAATAGGTGACGAAAGGTCGCCAATCGTGTCAGTATCAGGTTGAGGTTGAGGATTGATGAACAAAGTAAAAGCACTGCTCTTTGATGTCTTCGGCACCGTGGTGGATTGGCGCTCGGGTGTGGCGCGCGAAGCCGCGCCCTTTCTTGTCCGCCACGGCATGGGGCAAGTCGATCCCGTTGCCTTTGCTGATGCATGGCGGCGTGCCTACCAACCCTCCATGGAAGAGGTGCGCAGTGGAAGGCGTTCGTTCGTGCCACTCGACGTGCTGCACCGGGAAAACCTCGAACGTATACTGCCAGAATTCGGCATCCATTCTGAAACTGTGCCAGCCCCAGAGCTTGACGAGCTCAATCTGGCCTGGCACCGTCTGGATCCTTGGCCCGATTCAGTGGCAGGGCTTACGCGACTAAAATCCCGATATGTCATTGCCCCGCTCTCAAATGGCAACGTCCGGCTGATGATGGATATCGCAAAGCGATCCGGGCTTCCCTGGGACGCGATTCTAGGAGCGGAGGTAGTGCGTGCGTATAAGCCAACGCCGGAGGCGTATCTTTGGACCGCTGAAGTGTTGATGATGAAGCCTGAACAGCTCTGTCTGGTGGCCGCCCACAACAGCGACCTTGCAGCAGCTCGCCAATGCGGATTCAGAGCAGCCTTCATCCCGCGTCCATTCGAACACGGACCGGAACAAACCAGCGACTTGCATCCCGAGCAGGATTGGGATCATGTGGCGGGCGATCTTAATCATCTCGCAGCAGAACTCTGCGGCTGAGGGAAAGTTCAAGCCGACCGCTTGCGACCAGGAGCTTGGAATCGGCTTCGTGACATTCAGCCCGCTTGGAGCAAGTCGGAAGTTGCCGAGCTGACCGAACCTGGGTCGGGTAACTTCAGGATAGCTCGTAATCCGTCCAGCATCCCGAAAATAGCAACCCAGCTGCGCACTTTTGGAAAAGCCCGTTTTGCGTCAACTTAACTCTTGCAACGCTGGATACTGGGTACAGTATTGTCTAAAACTTATGGATTGCGGTGAGACGGGAGAGACTGTGCTTGGTCTCGCCATCCGTGGAAGATCGATTGCCCACTTAGACGTACCGTACTGCGGAGCGTACGCCCCCTAGCCACAAAGGGGTCTGCCAGCCCCGCTGCAAGTTGAGCAAAACGAGCAGCCGGAAACCGCTGCTTGAGCTAGCCACTCGTGTACAGCAAATGAGCCGAAAGCTTGTCCAACTCGTTGATGCGCTTGGCAGTGCGGGTTACTTACCAATAGCTCAGCGCGTCGGCGAATAATCGGAGCATATCGTTACGGCTCACCGGAAGAGGCGCATTGGCCAGCAGGCGTTTTTGCGGAAAGGCGCCATTCGTAAGCGCCTCCAAGTCACTGGATGTGTAACCGAGGCTAGCAAGCCCGTTGGGCATGTTAGTCGCGCGCATCAGCTCGATGATGCGCGCTGCAAGCACCTCGCCGGCATCATCGGTTCCCGCGCTGCAAACATCGGCTCCAAGCGCACCAGCGGCAATCAGATGGCGCTCGGGACAGCCGGCGGCGGTGAAACGGCAGACAGCCGGGGTGTTGATGATCACCGCCATTCCGTGCGGCACCAGCGGCGCGTCCGGATATCCGGGAGCATGATAATGCTCGGCCAAACCCGCAACAGCATAGGCCATGCCGTGCGGCAGATGAGTGCCTGCGTTGCCGAATCCGATTCCGGCAAGCGTCGCGGCAAACATCATCTGCTCCCGCGCTTCGGCATCATTCGGGTCGTGAACCGCCCGCAAAAGGTATGCTCCAACGATGCGCAGCGCTTCCAGGCAGCTAAGATCGCTGAATGGATTGGCCCCCTGCGAAAGCGGGCGCGGCTGCCCGGGTACGTGCTTGCGCCGTGAATACGGCAGCGCGGTATATGACTCGAGGGCGTGCGAGAGCACGTCGAGTCCGGTGCAAGCCACCACCTCGGGGGGAAGCGTGGACGTGGCTTCCGCATCGATGATGCCGAGCGACGGCTTGAGCGCGCGACCGGCAATGCCCGTCTTCAGTTTCCTCTCCACAAAATCAAAGACCACGATACCAGTGCATTCGCTGCCTGTTCCCGAGGTGGTAGGACACGCGATGTGTGGCTTGAGCGCCCCCGGGATGGCTTTGCCGCCGCCGATGGGAGCATTGACATAGTCGGCAAAATTGGCCGTGGGATAGGTCGTGTACAGATTTACGGCCTTCGCCGTGTCCATTGTCGAGCCGCCGCCGACAGAGATATAGCCGTCAAAGCGGCCGTCTTTGGCGTATTCAATCGCTCGCTGGAAAGACAGCTCCGTGGGTTCAATCGCGATATCGTTGTACTCTTCAAAAGCCACGCCGGCGCAGCTGAGTGAATCGCGCACATGCTGCGTGAACGGGAGCTTTGCCACGGTCGCATCGCTCAAGAGAGCGGCCCTTGTCATCCCGAGCGTTCGCGCCGCTGTTCCGGTCTCGGCAAGCAAACCACGACCGAAGCGTACGCGCGTCGCGTCAACCTCGAATCCGCGATCCCCTTCGGGCGCAATAGCGAAATATCCGCGAGGACAAGATTTTGGCATGCGTCACCTTATTCTCTCCTCACCCGAAATGGATTGTACCCCCGTTTGCCCGTCGGTGCATCGCAAGAACGATTACAGGAAAAGGCGCCCCGACCAGGGCCGCCTGGCGCTCGCCGGGGAGCGGCCAGTCAGAGAGGTCACATCCCTGAAGGCCAGGTGCGGCGGTAAGGGAAGGGTTGTCGAACACTCACTAACTGTAGCCGCAACAGCGTACTCGGCTGAACGGCTTCTGCAGGGCGCCGATTCTTTTCGGTACGCCGGATTAGGGGCGAATATACACCGGAGTTCCGTCCGGAACCAGCCGCCAGATCTCCTCGATTTCTGAATCGGTTACGGCTATGCAACCGGCCGTCCAATCGTAAAGATATTGCTTTTCCCCCAATGACTGGAACTCGCTACCAAGGCCATGAATCATGATGTCGCCGCCGGGGCTTACGCCCCGCATTTGTGCTTGCTCTTTGTCGGTTTCGTTAGGATAGGAAATATGTAAGGCCAGATGAAACCTGCTTGCCGGATTGCGATAATCAATCTGATATAGCCCTTCCGGTGTCTTATCGTCACCCTGTCGCTGCTTTGGCGCCAAGCCACCACTTCCAAGCGCTACCGAATAGGTTTTTACTATCTGGTCGCCACTCAGCAGTAGCAGTTTATGTTGCTTCTTGAGTATCAAGATGTGATCAACCTTCCGCTGCAAAGACGCAACCGCCGGTAGCGCCAGGACGATTAGCAACCCGTAGATCTTCCAATGCCGGATCATCGTGAGAAGTGTAAATTCCTCCAATCCACGCGGGACCAAGGTATTTGCGCTAGAAGCAGTTTCATAAACCCCGATGCGTGAACCGTTCACTAACGCAATCGCTGTGATGAATGTATCCGCCGCCGAAAAATCACGCCATACGGCTGCCGCGAACGACAGGCCCACTCCGCGGATGACTCACCCCGGCTGAAGCAAAAGATGCCCCATGAGATGGCACAGCCCTGACGCACCAGTCCCGTTCTTCTGATTCTGAGTTGCTGTAGTTGGTTGGATCATTCGGAGGCAATTCCGGTCGGATTACGAGCAAGGCGGAAATTACCTGAGAAGCGATTCCAACTTCCGAATTGCCGACAACACACTCGGAACCCAGAAACGTCGAGCGATCTCCACGACGATTCCAAGACCCTGGGGCGTTTACGGGTACTAATCCGCACACAAGAAGCGCCGGTACTGCGGAAACGCGGCGGGGAGCATGTTCTCGGTACATCAGAGCCTAACAATCAGTTTGTCGTAATCGGGAACGGAATCGCTTGTCCCTTATAGATGGGGTCCATCCACTGGCAGGCGGCCGACAGCGGCTCCGTGTACGTGCAATGCTGGTTTTTAAGGCCGTCTCCATGAAATCATCTTAGAATGTTTCGGCACCTCTCTAGGATTGATAGCCATGAGTTATGAATTGGAACTGCGGGATCTCAAGTACTTCGAGACAATTGCAGAACTCGGACATCTTCGCAAAGCCGCCGAGAAACTTCACCTAAGTCAGCCGGCGCTGACCAGTTGCGTTCGCCGCCTGCAGGAATCCTTCGGCGTTCCTTTATTCGAGCGTGTCGGCCGGGGCATCCAGCTCACCCGCGCCGGTGAAGTTCTCCTCGCCCGCGCACGGAGCTTGCGCATTGCGACCGAAGAGGCTGTTCGCGAGATGGGCGAGGTCGCTCGCGGCAATGCCGGCCAGGTCCGCATTGGAGCCGCGCCGACCTTGGCCCAACTGCTGTTGCCGGCCGTGATCCGCGCCTTCCTACCTACCGCAGAGCGAGTCAACATCAAGACCGTCATTGCGCAGAACGACCTGCTCAAATCCTCGCTACGGGCTGGGGATCTGGACTTCATCATCAGTTACGACACCAGGATCGACGAAGACCTGGAGTTCCATGCCATATTCGAAGACATGGTCGTCGTGGCCGCTAGCCGGTCGCACCCAATCTTTCGTAAGCGGCCCCACCTCCGTGACCTGGTCGCGCGCGAGTGGGTGCTCGCATCCACCTCGGTGGAGAGCCGGCAGTGGCTCGACCAGGCCTTTGCTTCCCGTGGGCTTCCCGCGCCGAAAGTCAAGATCGAAACCAACCTGGTTGCGCTTCTCCCCCGCCTCATCGCGCAAACCGACTTGCTCAGTTTTATGTCGCGCCGTCATCTGCGATCCGGCCAGCGCGGCTCATCCTTGAGAGAAGTCGAGTTGACGGAAACCACCATGCGTCGATGGGCCAAGGTCATCTACCGTCGCAATAGTTGCCTTCCTCCTGCCGCCCGGCGGCTCCTCGGACTGTTGCGTACCAGCGGCAAAGCTTTGTTCGAGGAGTCATAGGGAAGCGCCGCCGATTGATAGGCGATTCGATAAAATGCATTTATCAATTGTCAAAAACATTCAAGTGGACTTCATGCGTGATGGCGAACATAATCTCCCGCTAGTCGCAGTCTAAAAGTAAGGCTCGTCCGAGCACGGCCTGAGGAGAATTATGATCGCTGCTTCCACGTCTCTGCCCGATATTCGACGCGATATCAAGCGTGTTTCCCCTGACATTGTGAGCCGTGCCGCGCAATTTGCCGCGGCGATTCTGGCCGACGTCGCCGGACGCCGCGGAACTATTAACGGACGTATTTCCGCGCTCTCTCCGTCCATGAAGGTCGCCGGTCCCGCTTTTACCGTCGAGGTTCGCCCGGCGACAACCTGATGCTGCACGCCGCCCTTGCACTTGCACAACCGGGCGATGTGATCGTGGTCGACGGCAAAGCGGACCAGACCTGCGCATTGACCGGGGCGCTCATGGCTAACCAGGCGAAGGCAGTCGGCATCGCCGGATTCGTGATCGACGCCGCTGTTCGCGACATAGAGGAAATTCGAGAGTTGGGGTTCCCGGTATTTTCGGTCGGCTCAAACCCCTGCGGTCCCACCAAATCCGTGTCGGGACGTCTGAACTGGCCGGTCTCCGTGGGCGGAATTGCCGTCAATCCGGGGGACCTGGTGGTGGGCGATGCCGATGGCGTCGTGGTCATTGAGCGCGACCGGGCTGAATCCCTGCTGGAGTTGGCGGAGAAGAAGGTTGCCGCCGAAAATAAACGGCTGGAGGAGATTCGCACCCGAACCCAACTGCGCGCGACATGGTTGGAGAGTGCATTGCGCGATGCGGGCGTCTTGAAACCGGGAGAAACGCTGTGAATACCGTCAAATCGAAGCCTGTCGTGCTCGTAACCGGCGCCGACCTGGCACCGCAGGCGTTAGAGCTCTTACGGGGCTTCGAAATCGTCTATGCTGGAAAAACACCCGACGAGGACGGACTGACGCGGTTGTGCGGCGAATTGCAACCCGTGGCGCTTATCGTGCGGTACGGCAGGATTCCGGCCCGCGTCATGGACGCGAGTCGGAAGCTGCGGGTCATTGCAAAGCATGGCGTGGGCATCGACACGATCGACATTGATGCGGCCGCGAAGCGCGGAATTGCCGTAAGAGCCGCGACAGGGGCGAATGCCGCCGCAGTCACCGAACACACATGGGCTCTTATTCTTGCCTGTGCCAAAAGCATCGTACAACTGAACGAACGCATGCACGCCGGCTTTTGGGACAAGGCCACCCACAAAAGCCTCGAACTCAATAACAGGACGCTCGGCCTGATCGGAATCGGCGCCATTGGGAGCCGGGTGGCCACAGTCGCTGCCGGCTTCGGCATGCGCATCCTTGCATACGACCCTTACGCTTCGCATGTGCCGACCGGGATCACGCTTTGCGACCTGAAGGCCGTACTCGCCGGCTCGGATGTCGTATCCCTTCATTGCCCCCTTACGCCCGAGAACCGCCATATGATCAACCGCGAGAACCTTGCGCAGATGAAGGAGGGGGCGATTCTGGTCAACACCGCACGTGGCGGGTTGATTGATCAGCAGGCGCTTCTGGAAGCCGTGCAGTCACGCAAGCTGTCTGCGGTCGGATTGGATTCGTTTGAGGGCGAACCCCTGGCTGCGGGTCATATCTTCAGCGGTGTTCCAAACGTCATCCTCACGCCGCACGTTGGCGGAGTCACAAGCGATGCGTACGTAAATATGGGAACGGCCGCCGCTCGCAACGTGCTGGCTGTGCTGTCGGAGTCCGAAACGGCAACGGCGGGGGACTGAACGCAATTGACGAACCCGCGCTGACCATTGTCAGCGTGAACTACTGAAATCGAATTGGCGGAGGAGAAAAATGTGGATTAAGGATCTCACGAAGCCGGAACGACGAACCCTGATCGCCTGCGCGGCGGGCTGGTTACTCGATGGCTTTGACATGACCGGCTTCAGCTACGTCATCACCGGCCTGATTGCCGTCAACATGGTCACCAAGGCGCAGGCGGGCCTGTTGGCAACCGCCGCATTGCTCTCTTCATCGGTCGGTGGATGGCTGACCGGAATTCTCTGCGACCGCTATGGCCGCGTGCGCATGCTGCAGGTGACAATTCTCTGGTTCTCCATCTTTACGGGGTTTTGCGGGCTGGCGCAGAACTATCACCAACTGTTCGTGCTGCGCACACTCCAGGGGTTTGGATTCGGCGGCGAGTGGACCGCCGGCGCGGTTCTGATGGGCGAGGTCATTCGCGCCAAATACCGCGGGCGGGCGGTCGGCATCGTGCAGGGCGCGGTTGGCATCGGCTATATGCTGGCGGCGCTGGCATATGGCGTTGTGTTTTCAGTAATGCCGGTCCAGTGGTCCTGGCGCGCGCTGTTCTGGATCGGTGTACTGCCGGCCTTCCTGGTGATCTATGTCCGCCGCGCCATAGAAGAGCCCGAAATCTTCCGCGCCCAGGCAAAGAGACGCATCGAGATGTTCGGCTTCCTCAAGAGCGCCCTATTGTTCCGGACCATTGCGGCGTCGATCATGCTTACGGGTCTACAGGGCAGCTATTACGTGGTAGCGATCTGGCTGCCGCAGTTCCTGAAGGGCGAACGGCACATGTCAGTTGTGGGCACTACGACGTTTTCGATGATCGTGCTCACCGGATCTCTGATCGGATTTTTGATCGGTGCGCACACGTCGGATTATCTCGGCCGGCGGCCGACGATCATTTTGTTTGCCGCTGGCTCTGCCTTCGCTAGTTACATCTATACAGTTCTACCAGTCACTCCCGTTCTGATGGTGTTCCTGGGCGTGGTGATGGGCGCCATGAATTCAGGGAAGTTCACACCGCTCGGGGCTCTGCTCACTGAACTCTATCCGACCGCCATTCGCGGATCGGCGCAGGGATTCGTCTACAACGGCGGCCGCGCTATCGGAGCCCTGGTCCCGGCCATCGCCGGCTTCGCCTCGGCCCACATGAAACTTGGCACGGCCATCGGGGTCCTGGCCGCGGTCAGCAATGGCCTGGCGATTGTGGCCTGCCTGTTGCTCCCGGAGACGCGCAATCAGGAGCTTTCTGCCCTGGACGCGAGTCAGCAAGCGGGAGGAGCGCCTGCGACGTTGCCGAAGGCAGGAAGCGCGGAACTCATGAAGTAGCAGTGCCGGTCCGGGTGCGCTGCCAACGCCCGCATCTGACGTTCGCCTCAGAAAGGAACACCGACAAGCCGGATGCAACCACCAGAATTAGCTCGAATTCAAGCCGCGCCCTGGTCGTCCGGAACCCTGACGCCGCGTTTCCAGCTTCCGCCGAATGCGACCGACTGCCATCACCATATTTACGACTCGCGATTCTCGCCGGATCCCACGGCCGCGATGCGTCCCGAAGACGCCTCGGTCGACGACTACAAGCTGCTGCAGAACCGGCTCGGCACTTCGCGTAACGTCGTCGTTCATCCTTCTACCTATGGCGTTGACAACCGTGCCCTCTTCGGCACCCTGGAAAAGTTCGGCCTGCAATCCACTCGCGGCATTGCGGTGGTCAACACCTCAGTAAGCGATTCGGAGTTGCAGAAACTCCACGAAGCCGGGGTCCGCGGCATTCGCTTCAACCTGCGGCAGAAGGGAGCTACCACTTGGGAGATGCTGGAGCCGCTGGCCCAAAGGATCGCCCGGCTGAACTGGCATGTGCAAGTCAATGTCTCGGCCGTGGATATCGTCGCCACCCGGGATCTGTGGAAGCGCTTTCCCTGCCAGATCGTGTTCGATCACCTCGCACACATGCGGCAGCCGGAGGGAATCGCCGATCCGGCTTTTGCCGTCGTCGCGGAGCTGCTTTACGAGGGGAAAGCATGGGTGAAGATCTCGGGAATCTACATCGACAGCAAGATCGGTCCTCCCACATATGCCGACACCTCGACCGTTGCAAAGGCCTATGTACAGCAAGCGCCGGAGCGTCTGGTATGGGGGAGCGATTGGCCGCATCCGACAGAAAGGCAGAAGCCTGACGATGCGTCATTGCTAGACCTGCTGGCGGACTGGGCTCCGGAGGAAATAACGCGAAGGCTCATCTTGGTCGACAATCCGGCAACGCTGTACGGCTTTTAGTACATCGTTAGTCGGCGTGCCGGATCAGGTGAAACCGGGTGTGCGAGACGTAGCAAGCTGGAAGAGACTGGACTCAGGATGTCGGTAAGCGATTGATACAGGGAGAGTTAAAGATGGTGGCCAGGGACGGAGTTGAACCGCCGACGCCAGCCTTTTCAGGGCTGTAGGCAGCGATTGCTATCTGATTGATCCCGCTCATCTTAGCCTTCATCTCAACCACTTTTTCCGCCCGTTTATTGGAACAGTAATGGAACAGGAATTGGAACAGTCAGTTCACCAGTCCCGATCCGCCTTCAGGCATGCTGGTCTTGGGAACAAGTTGTCCCAGTCGATCAACCGCCTTGCGCTGCGAGGCAGGCACGAACTGCTGATAGATATCCAGCGTTGTGCTCGCCCGAGAATGACGCATCTGTGCTTGGGCATCCTTAATATCGGCTCCGACTAGTTTCAGCCAAGTTGCGTGCGATCTCCGCAGCACCTGCCAGTTGACCCAGTCCATGCCGACCTTTCGCCCAGCAGGTTTTAAGAACCGACTGAGAATGGTGTTATCCCGCATCGGTCGCCCTTTTATGCACCGACTGAAACACCAGATCATCCGGCCCGTCTGACTTTACAACTTTGTAGCGCCTCACTGCCCTTCCAGCTCTAACCTCTACGGTCAAGCCCTTCAGGCAATGAATGCGTTCAATTACGGCTGCATTTACTGCGATTGTGGCGTTACTCGCTTCGCTCTTGGGGCAGCCCCAGTCGCCTCGGCAGTAACGTTCCTCGACGGTGATCGAGTCCTCGTGGACGTTGCGCCACTTCAGCCCGATCAATTCGCTGACTCGAAGCCCGGTGTAGATCGCCACAAAAACCATCGTGGCGTATGGCTCGGAGATGCAGGCCAGCAACGCCGAGAATTGTTCCGGAGAAACGAAGGGCTTAATACGCTTACCCTTTTTGCTGGTGGTAATCGGAGACCTTCAACCGGATTCTTCACCAGGAGCCCATACTGCATTGCCGAGCCGAGAATGCTCGACAGAACATCACGGATTTTGTCCTGGGACTCGTGGGCAAGACCTGATGTCGCCGCGCCAGACAGGTATCTCTGGATCGTAAGCGGCGTCACGTCACGCAAACAAGATGCGCCGAAGGTCGGAATCAAATAATTTTTGATCACGCTCTGATAGCGATCCTGGGTGCTCTTTACCATTAGCGGCAACACCACCGGCTTGTATGTGCCCTGCACGTAATCCTCGAACCTCGTTGCCGAGCCGACAGTGATGAGGCCCTGATTCACGGGTCTCATCAGTTCCGCAGCAATCTTTCTAACTTCCCGCTCCGGTAGTGATGCCGGGGCGATTTTTTTGCGTTTACGTTTACGGGTCCGCTCACCAGCAACGAACTCGTCCTCCCAAACGAGGAGATACCACCACCTGCCCTCCCGTTTGGGCTTGGGAGCTTGAAACCTCCGGCGTGCCATCTTCTCGTACTCCACGATTGACGGCTCGTCGGAATTTGCCTCGGCGACAACGATATCACGGGTATCCCAATAGAAAGCGGGAATTCCGTGTTTGAGGTTCTCATGCTTTGGCGGCACACCGAAAGCCGCGGCCCCAGTTGCCTGCACCCGACCAGCGGCCAAGCGTTGAGCTTCAGGCGGGTTATGCCGGACGTGCCTCACAAAGCGCTCCACCAGCCTTACGGGCTGCGCATGCGGGGAAGAGACGGACTCATCCCCGGACTGGCGAATGAGCCACTCCTAGTCTTTTTTGGACTAGGAACTGAAATTCACCCCCCATAACGTAGCTGACGCAAACAGAGACAGGGGTTATATGATTACGGGGCGCTATGGGTGGCATAGTATGCGTAATGGATATAGAGGGATTGTGGTTACGGGTGCTATAATGGTATATAGTATTCGTAACGGAGGGGTTATGAGTAAACGACAATCCCGTAATCCGGAGGTTCCATGGTTCCTGCGAGCCGGAGTACATGTTCCAGACAATTTACATGATTCTTCAGTGCGATACGGGTGGGAGCCTGACCCGGATCAACCGAGCCGCGTAGTCCGTTGGCTGAATCGTGCGAAAGGAACAGATCGTGAGCGTATAGAAAGATATATCTCTGATCTTAAAGGCGGTAAGGCGACAAGAAACGGACGGCTTTTGTATGCGTACAACCCCCTTGGAATTGAAGTTATAACCAATGCGTC
>CAWFVJ010000002.1:0-22647 GCA_963819175.1 uncultured Acidobacteriota bacterium | reverse complement strand
CACGCGGCGTTATCCTGCGCACGCAGTGGATAGGCCGCGATAAGGACCAACAGAGCTATAAATGCGAATGCCTTCCAGCTGCTGTAACTCATTTCGGTTTCCTTTCCGGGCAATCGCTGAGCCCACAACTAAACCGTGTCAGCGTCAGGCATCATTCTCCCGAATGGCGGACACACAATATACGCGCGTGCCAGACCATGGGGTTGCAATGAGGCCCCATTTTATGGCCGAAACTAAATTGGTCACCAGGTTTGCACGTAACGCAACCGCTAGAAAGCTTGATGCCGCCCTTGATGTGCCAACCATTGACATTTTGCGTTTTATCGTAAATCGTAACAAGCTCTGCATCTGTCGGTACCCGCCAGCCCGAATAGCCGCCGAGGTTCAGATTCTGGCAGTAATTATTTGCTCCATTCAAAAAATCGGTCACATCATGCCCGTTGTCCTGCTTCATCCACAGCAGCCCAGTATCCGGGTCTCTCCATCCAGCCGCGTCCCGCGACTTCAACTTATCCTGCCAAACGTAGAGCTGATCTCGGCCTGTACGGGCGTCCGGGGCATCGGGAACAAGTTCGACGTAGGCGCGCATGTGCCAGATCGCCTTGTCGTAATCTCCGAGCTCGGCATAAATCAACGCGGCATTAAAATGGCCTTCCGGCCACAACGGATCGATACTCAACCCTTCTTCGTAGTGGGCAACGGCGTCTTTGAGTCGCTTCTCGTGGACTGCATTCTCGGCCTGGACTCGCGCTGCTCGTACTTCTTCAGGGATAGCGGGCTTCACCGGAAGCGCACGCCACGCCGCCGCTTTCTGCTGGAAATCAGCCCAGGCGGCGGTATCCTGCGCACACAGTGGACAAACCGCGGCGAGAAGAATCAATACCGGAATGAACGCAAACACATTCGATCTTCTGTAACTCATCTCGGTGTTCTCCCTGTTTAAGCTTGCAAAATTAAGGTACCCTGACCTCAACAGCACGAGGATTGTAGTCACCTGTGCCCACCTGTTGCAGTTCTGCCACAATCGTCCGCCGCGCTGGCAGACGAACATCGCCGGAGTTGCCGTGTCCTGGGCAGGCGTGGTGCCAGCCTGCTTTGTTCCTCGGCGGCGGCGCTCAGGGGACGGAAAGTTCCAAAGACAATCAGGAAAATAATGAGGGCGGCGACACTTCTGATGGTGCGGATCATAGGCCCCCTCATGGCAACGGCGCGACGGCTTGACCAACAACTGGTCAAATCAATCAAGGCATCGGTTTAGAGGAACAAGGAATCAGCTTGGATTTTGTGGTGGACTACCGCTGTTGTCAAGCTTCAAAGAGGGTTCACGCATCCAAAACGAGATTTACAATCCCCACTTCTGCTAGGTCGTGGCCCGGGGCGAGCGGCGAGAAAACCGCCGGTAAGATGCTCAAGCCCTGATGAAACACGGGGCTGCGACAGCACTGAGCACGGGTTTTTCCAGCGCCGCTTCGCTGGTGATCCCGCCGGCCTAAACGGGGCCGGCGGCGAAGAACAGGACAGCCAGGACATCGTCATCATCTATATCTTCTATATCTTCTATTCAATCATCACCACTCTGTTCTCCATCAACCCATACCTACCAGCCCAATGTTCTCGTCAGAAGACCAAGACCATGATCAGCCCAACCCGGCGATTACCAGCCCGGAGTCGTTGGCGTCACCTCAAACGCCAGTCACCATCGAAAACCAGCCTGAACGGAGCGTCAGCCTCTACCGGAGAAGCCAGCGGCCGTTCGCCAGGCTGAGGCGCGTGTGCGTTTGTTTCTACAACAGACCCTGACTCCGGCCGGAGCCGCGCCCGCGCGCGAGGCGTTTGCCTGCCCACAGGAAGAAGAGACCTGGTATGTGCTGCAGGCCGTCATGCGAGCCGGCATGACGAACTCGTTCGGACGGATCTTCACGTTCTTGGCGACCGCGATAGCCTGTCCTTCGTTGAGGATGCCGAAGCCGTAGGTCTCTTCGATGGACATGTTCATGATGTTGTACTGGCCATCTTCCCAGCTCTTGACGTGGGGATCTTCGTCCACGATCAGGGCGCCGAGATTGCGGCTGTTGAACATCATGATGTCGGTCACCCGGTTCTCGGGGTCGAAGTTGACGAACGGAGACACCAGGATGCGGAAGGGCAGTCCCAGGTAGTTCGGCAGCTGCGGGGCCGAGTTCATGTTCTGGTAGTTGCCGGTCTCAGGGCTTTGGGCCGGAGTTACGTGAGTATATACTCATAATAGTTGCACTGATCCCCGGTTTCCCCTTGACGAGGGAGTCGTTTTGGAGATAATGAGTATATGAGCACTGTTTCCACGCCTCTACTGAAGCATCCGACCCTGTCCACCGCCGCCCAGCCCGCCGATCTTGGCCTGTTGCTAGCCAGCTGTATCCGCCGCCGCCGGGAAGAACTCGGCTTTTCGATCGAACGCGCCGCCCAACTGTGCGGGATCGAGCCGTCTCAGTGGCAGGCGCTCGAAGCCGGCTGGGTGCCCGACCTGGAATCCGGACTGCTGGAGGCCATCGCCGGGACACTGGAAGTCTCTTTCCCGTGTGTCCTGTTTGTCGCCGACGTCAGCAGCGCCTTCCGGCCGCTGCCGGTTTAGAAGCTGGCTTCCCCGGTCCAATCCGGGCTAGCCCCTTTACTCATAACCAGTTATCCTCACCTCTAAGCTAACCAGAAAGGAGGTGAGTTAACTGAAACCGACCCAGCACAAGGTGAAGCGCATGAATATCAATGTCGAAGTCGGCCTGCACAACGCGTTCAAGTCGGCCACGTCCGCCCGCGGTGAGAACATGACCGACATCCTGATGAAGTTCATCGAAGACTACGTCAACAAGTACACGCCGGCTGCCCTGAAACCGGCGAAGAAGGGCCGCTAGATGAAGCGAGCGGCCCTCTACCTCCGCGTCTCCACTCTCGATCAGCACCCGGAGACGCAACTTTACGATCTGCGGCAGCTGGCCCAACAGCGCGGTTACGAGATCGTCGAGGAGTACACCGACAAGATCAGCGGTGCCAAGGCCAAGCGTCCTGGTCTGGACCAGTTGATGGCTGATGCCCGGCATGGCCGGTTCCAGGTGGTTGTGGTCTGGGCGTTCGACCGCTTGGCCCGCTCCGTCCGCCACTTTCTCGAAGTCCTGGACGAACTCAATCATATAAAGGTAGAGTTCGTCAGCTTCCGGGAAAATATCGACACGAGCGGCCCACTGGGCCGGGCGATGGTGGTCATCGTCAGTGCTATCGCCGAGCTGGAACGCAACCTGATCGTCGAGCGGGTGCGCGCCGGCATGCGGCGCGCCAAACTCGAGGGCCAGCATATCGGGCGCCGGCCACTGGACGTCGATCGCGGCGCTGTCATCCGCGACCGCCAGGCTGGACGAAGCCTGAGCGAGGTCGCCCAGCTCCACCGAATCAGCCGGGCTCTGGTCAGCAAAATCCTCCGCGAGGCCGCCGAAAACGGTAGCCACAAAGGGGTCTCGCCAGCCCCTCTGCAACTTCAACAAAACAAGCAGCCGGAAACGGCTGCTTGAGCTAGCCACGAAACTCTGCCTTCGTGAACAGCAGATGGAGGTAAGAGTATTTACGAGTTGCCGTCGTCCGGAGTAATGCGTTAGTAATGATGCCACCCAAGCTGCCTTGCGGTACTGAGCCAGCGAAAGCTGAAAGTGTTTCTGCGGAATTGACGACAACTCCCTCACACGCCAGCGGCCGCAAGTAAGGCTGGGCAGGAGCCTGTTTGCGTGCTCTTGGTTCATAAGGGCACGGCTGCGCCGTTTGCTTCTGAGCTGCATTCGGCATTTTAGTGTTGCAGAAGAGGCCCCAAGCAGTAGAATGCCCTGATTCAGAGTTCAAAAGGAGATTCCATATCAACCCGGAAGCCTGAGGGGGAAGATAACCATGAAAAAGACAAATTATCGTTGGTTTGTTGCCTCGTTTTTCATGCTCCTGGCGCTCATTTCTTATATGGACCGGGTAAACCTGTCGGTAGCAACTCCCATGATCATGAAGGAGTTCGGGTTTACCAAAGTCGACATGGGGGCGATACAGTCTGCTTTCTTCCTGGCTTACGCTGCCTTCTATATCCCCGGCGGCATGGCGGGCGAGTATTTCGGACCTCGTGTCGTCATCACCGTAGCCACCGGCTTGTGGTCGATCTTCACCGCGATCACAGGGCTGTGCAGCAGTTTCACAATGTTCATTGCGGCCAGATTTGCGTTTGGAGTCGGCGAAAGTCCGATTTTTCCTTCGATGAACACTGGCTGTCAAAAGTGGTTCCCGACCACCGAACGAGGTAAAGCTACGGCGATGATGGCAGGTGGCGCTTATATGGGTCCGATCTTTGGCCCGGCAATCGTTGTCGCCATCATGACGGTATGGGGCTGGCGCCCCGTCTTCTACCTATTCGGCGCCATCGGTGTCGTCGTCGCCATTGCCTATTATTTCCTGATCGCCAGCCACCCCAGTCAGAGCCGCTTCGTCAATCGTGCCGAGCTCGAGCACATCGCGGAAGGCAGCTCTGTAGCGTTCGTCGAGAAGAAAGAGATCGCTCCGTGGAGCACGTTCATCGGCTCCACGCAATTCTGGGCGATTGCCGCACAGTTCTTCGCCGTCGACTTTGTCACCTATGTGTTCCTGGCATGGCTTCCCGTCTACCTAATCGAAGCTCACGGCTTCTCGTTGCAGCAGATGGGATTCGCGGCTTCGTTGCCGTGGATCGCTCTGACCGTTTGTCTCCTTGGGACCGGATATTTCTCCGACAAGATGCTGAAGGCCGGGATGAGAAAGAATGTGGTTCGTCCGTTGTTCGGGATTGTTGGACTGGTTGTCTGTTGCATCGGGTTGAATGCGGGCGCGTTTACCAAGGACAAATGGACCACCGTCCTGTTCCTGACGTTGGCTGCCGGCGGGTTGGGTCCGGTCTTCGCCGCCTCGTGGCCGGCGTGCATCGATCTCGGCGGCAAATTCACCGGCACGGTCAGCGGCTGGATGGGATGCTGGGGCAATATCGGCGGCGTTGTCGCGCCGGTGACGGCGGCTTGGATCGCGACGCGATTTGGCTGGGGTGTAACCCTGATCTCCACATCCGCCGTCGCAGTGCTCGGAGCAGTGGCGTGGCTGTTTGTCAAACCCGATCAGCCATTGAAGGCGCCCAAAAGAGCTTCCGTTGAACTACCGGCGGAACCGTCAATTCGCGTCTAGCGTTGGTGTTTGTGCTGCAGCGGTGGGCATTCATGGCGGAGAAACGTATTGCCATCGGTGTTGCTCGCCGCGATTCGCAAAGCGCAAATTTGAGAGTGACTTTGGGGAGGGACAACCAAGAGGACCTCAATGGGTTTGCCTGCTGTCCAGGTTACGGGCTCCGGCCTGGGGTCAAGCCTGTGGCATCCGATTTGAAATAACCTCGCTCGATAAACAAACTCATATCGCCAACCATGGATGCCGAGCATAGATTTACCATGTTCGCCCCGGAGGAGATTCGCATGGCTACGATCAGCTATTTGACGACGACGGAGTTCGGTTTCGGAAGCATAAAGCTTCTGGAGGCGGTTCGCACGCGGACCGGAATAAAACGGCCTTTGATCGTCTCCGACCGCGGGTTGGAAAAAGCCGGAGTGCTGGCGCAGGCATTGCAGGATATCCCTCCGGAGCTGGCGCGAAATCTCTTTCTCGATACTCCGGAGAACCCGACCGAGCAGGCGGTCGACGCGGCGGTAGCTCAGTACCGCAGCCAAGAATGTGATGGCGTAATCGCCGTCGGCGGCGGCTCCTCCATTGATCTCGCCAAAGGAGTTGTCCTGCGCGCAACCCACGACGGGCCGCTGGAGCAGTATGCCGCCATCAACGGCGGCGTGGCTAGAATCACCTCCGGCGTGGCGCCGCTGATCGCCGTTCCCACCACCGCCGGCACAGGCAGCGAGGTCGGACGCGCCACCCTGATCGTCCTCAAGAACGGCCTGAAGCTCGGGCTCATCAGCCCCTATCTGTTTCCGAAGATCGCAATTTGCGACCCGGCACTGACGTTGAACTTGCCTCCACTGCTCACCGCAGCCACCGGCATGGATGCCTTCACCCACTGCGTTGAAACATATCTCTCGCCTCTGGTCAATCCGCCGGCAGACGCGATTGCTCTGGACGGCGTGGCGCGGGCGTGGAAGTGGATTGAATGTGCGGTCACTGATGGGAAGAACCAGGATGCCCGCTGGAATATGATGATGGCCGCGCTGGAGGGCGGGCTGACCTTCCAGAAAGGCCTGGGGCCGGTGCACTCGCTGTCGCATGCACTTGGAGCCCTGCCTAAGCCGAAGCTGCATCATGGCACGTTGAATGCGATATTTCTGCCGGCCGTGCTGCGGTTCAACGACGGTTATGTGGGAGAGAAGTACGCGGAGCTGCGGCGGGTGATGAATCTTCCGGAGAAGGCTGATTTGGCCAGGACGATCAGTGCCAAAAACAAGTCAATCGGCTTGCCGCAAGGGATGGGCGCCTTGGGAGTCGATAGCTCTATGTTTGAAGAGGTGATGCGGAAGGCTCTGATCGACCACTCCAACAATACAAGTCCAAGAAAGCCCACCGCCCAGGAGTTTGCGGAGCTGCTCAAGGAATCCATGTCCTGAGTCGACCCGAAGCGGATAGACCGCCTCTCACGCTGCAGCAGCCGGCAGGCTAGGCTACCGGCGATGACGCAGTTCGCCGGGCAATCTAATCCCGCTTAGCGGCTCAAAGAGGCTGCCGCCTATGCTCCAGACCTTAGCACTCAGTGGCTTTCCACATTTAGAGAATCTCCAGAGGCACTACCTCGCCAGAGCGCAGCCTGGCACAGAGTCGCCGAATCAACTCGGCCCTGCGCTGTCGAAGCTACTCGAACTCGACGTCAAACCTGCGAACGAAGCAACAAGCGCCGCAGTCCGAAGTGAACTCCCGGTGCTGTTTGCAGCGAATGTCGAGTTGGACAAGAGTTCGGCTCATCTGCTGTTCACGAAGGCAGAGTTTCGTGGCTAGCTCAAGCAGCGGTTTCCGGCTGCTTGTTTTGTTGAAGTTGCAGAGGGGCTGGCGAGACCCCTTTGTGGCCACCGGGTTCGGCGGCCTCGCGGAGGATTTTGCTGACCAGGGCCCGGCTGATTCGGTGGAGCTGGGCGACCTCGCTCAGGCTGCGTCCAGCCTGGCGGTCGCGGATGACAGCGCCGCGATCGACGTCCAGTGGCCGGCGCCCGATATGCTGGCCCTCGAGCTTGGCGCGCCGCATGCCGGCGCGCACCCGCTCGATGATCAGGTTGCGTTCCAGCTCGGCGATGGCGCTGACAATGACCACCATCGCCCGGCCCAGCGGTCCGCTGGTGTCGATATTTTCCCGGAAGCTGACGAACTCAACCTTTATATGATTGAGTTCGTCCAGGACCTCGAGGAAGTGGCGGACGGAGCGGGCCAAGCGGTCGAACGCCCAGACCACGACAACCTGGAACCGGCCATGCCGGGCATCGGCCATCAACTGGTCCAGACCGGGACGCTTCGCCTTGGCGCCGCTGATCTTGTCGGTGTACTCCTCGACGATCTCGTAACCACGCTGCTGGGCCAGCTGGCGCAGGTCGTAAAGCTGCGTCTCCGGGTGCTGATCCAGGGTGGAGACGCGGAGGTAGAGGGCCGCGCGCTTCATGCTAGCGGCCCTTCTTCGCCGGTTTCAGGGCAGCCGGCGTGTACTTGTTGACGTAGTCTTCGATGAACTTCATCAGGATGTCGGTCATGTTCTCGCCGCGGGCGGACGTGGCCGACTTGAACGCGTTGTGCAGGCCGACTTCGACGTTGATATTCATGCGCTTCACCTTGTGCTGGGTCGGTTTCAGTTAGCTCACCTCCTTTCTGGTTAGCTTAGAGGTGAGGATAACTGGTTATGAGTAAAGGGGCTAGCCCGGATTGGACCGGGGGAAGCCAGCTTCTAAACAGGCAGCGGCCGGAAGGCGCTGCTGACGTCGGCGACAAACAGGACACACGGGAAAGAGACTTCCAGTGTCCCGGCGATGGCCTCCAGCAGTCCGGATTCCAGGTCGGGCACCCAGCCAGCTTCGAGCGCCTGCCACTGAGACGGCTCGATCCCGCACAGTTGGGCGGCGCGTTCGATCGAAAGGCCGAGTTCTTCCCGGCGGTGGCGGATACAGCTGGCTAGCAACAGGCCAAGATCGGCGGGCTGGGCGGCGGTGGACAGGGTCGGATGCTTCAGTAGAGGCGTGGAAACAGTGCTCATATACTCATTATCTCCAAAACGGCTCCCTCGTCAAGGGGAAACCGGGGATCAGTGCAACTATTATGAGTATATACTCACGTAACTCCGGCCCAAAGCCCTGAGACCGGCAACTACCAGAACATGAACTCGGCCCCGCAGCTGCCGAACTACCTGGGACTGCCCTTCCGCATCCTGGTGTCTCCGTTCGTCAACTTCGACCCCGAGAACCGGGTGACCGACATCATGATGTTCAACAGCCGCAACCTCGGCGCCCTGATCGTGGACGAAGATCCCCACGTGAAGAGCTGGGAAGACGGCCAGTACAACATCATGAACATGTCGATCGAAGAGACCTACGGCTTCGGCATCCTCAACGAAGGACAGGCTATCGCGGTCGCCAAGAACGTGAAGATCCGTCCGAACGAGTTCGTCATGCCGGCTCGCATGACGGCCTGCAGCACATACCAGGTCTCTTCTTCCTGTGGGCAGGCAAACGCCTCGCGCGCGGGCGCGGCTCCGGCCGGAGCCAGGGTCTGTTGTAGAAACAAACGCACACGCGCCTCAGCCTGGCGAACGGCCGCTGGCTTCTCCGGTAGAAGCTGACGCTCCGTTCAGGCCATTTTTCGATGGTGACTGGCGTTTGCAGTGACGCCGACGACTCCGGGCTGGTAATCGCCGGGTTGGGCTGATCATGGTCTTGGTCTTCTGACGAGAACATTGGGCTGGTAGGTATGGGTGTTGATGGAAGAACAGAGTGGTGATGATTGAATAGAAGATGATGATGTTTCGACGTTCGCTGTCCTGTTCTTCGCCGCCGGCCTCCGTTCAGGCCGGCGGGATCAACAGCGAAGCGGCGCTGGAAAAACCCGTGCTCAGCGCTGTCGCAGCCCCGTGTTTCATCAGGGCCTGAGCATCGTACCGGCGGTTTTCTCGGCGCTCGCCCCGGGCCACGACCTAGAGTAAGCCCTTGGCTCAGAGTTGGCCGATAGTAACTCCGGAGTAACTGCAGCGCAATGCCGCCGGCCGGAAAATAACTCGTTTAGGTCGGTCGCAGATTCTGTAGCTGGATCGAGGGGGAACCCGGTTTCCCCCGGGTAGCACTATGACTTAAGCACCACTTACGTCCCCGGGAGGGCTGAAATGACCCCCGATATAGACTCGCACGAGCAAAATCCCGATTATGGTACAGCAGAAAGTTTGAATGGTAACCAGATGGTAATCATTTCGGCCCCTGTTTCGGCCGCCGACCGCTGCCTAAACCGCCACCGATTCAGCTGCTGCTCCTCCGCCGGCGATCAATAGACATTTTCAGCCTGATTTCATCAGCGTTTGGTGGCTATTCACGTCGGTTGGGAACCGGTACCGACCGCACCTTGGCCAGCTTAGTGGGTTTCACCGCGCCGCCCGAACCGGCTCGCCGCAATCTCGCCGGACAGGAACCGGGATTGGTCGTTTTACCCGCGCAACGGCTCGCTTTCGCCGCTTTTGTTGCGCACCCCGCGTTTTTCGTCTGCGCAACACCCGGATTGCTGCCTACTTTGTTGCGCACCCGCTGGCGAAAGGACTGCGCAACAGCAGGTCAGGTGGGAACGACTAAGTTTCCGTATGGCCGCAACGGTGGTGGTTTCGGTCTCGCCGGCCAGCTCACGAAACGTTTATTCCTTGGGGCCGAGAATCGTCACTTTCCGCGCCTTTGGGTCCAGGCGAATGAGTTGATGATTTTCCAGCGCAGTGAAAATTGCATCATCGACTCCGGCACAATGGGAATCCCGGCGGCCGCCGCCCCTTGAACCATGACCGGGTTTACTTTGCCAAAGATGAGCCCGGCGAATCCAACGCCTCGTCCTTGCATCATCAGAAATGCCCACCCGCCGGCGATTCCACCCTGGACACCGGGGCAGACAAGTATCTTGCCGGCAATCGGATTCGCCGAATAACGGGTGTCCCGACACGCGTAAACGTTCCATTCACGCGGTCGAGATCGTAGCGCGGACTGAAGGTGTACATCGAGACCAGTGCTGGCGCCTCCACGATTTCACCGAGCCCTTGCTGACACGAAACTGTTGTCCTCTCATGGTAGCCTCCCTGTAATAGCGGTTTCGACGCAATCGTCAGTCGGCCGAAGACCGGCTCATAGCCATGCGCTTTGATGATGTTTACCAACTTCGCCGAATTGCGTCACCACTCGCTTCCACCCGAATTGCTTCTGCATTTCGAGCGGGTCCATCAAATACCAGCACGTGCCTTCGATCACCGTGGCCCCCATCGCCTCCAGGGCCGCGAGCGTACCGGTTTGCTCGGCCGCAACCTTTTCATGGCATTGGTGGTGATGAGCAGGGTCGTGCCGGGGTGGATCTTCCGCCCGGCGGCTACACGGGCGATGCGATCCAACTCAACGAGCGACAATTGAGGCGCGGTGAAGACCACCAGATTCACCTTTCCATCGTCCGGAGTGCCACGGGCAAAAACCGCGTCGATATCGGCTTGTGTCACCGTGAACTCCGCGATCAGCTCACGGCCGCCGTTAGCGGCCTCAAAGCTTGGCGCCTCCGGCGTGATCCCCAGGATGTGGTACATCGCCAGAGAGCCATAACTGGCAAGGCTTGCACCCAGATGCTTAAGGTCATTAGGGAGAGGGATTTGCCACGGCGGATTTCCAGAAGCGGGACATTCCAGTAGCCGCGAACGCGTTCGCCCACGACGGCGCCAACCGCTCCCCAGTCGGCGATATCGCGCAGTTCAGCTTCTATGATGCAGCGGGCATTGGCTCGACGGCATGCGTCGAGATGAAAGCCATAGGCCGGCGTGCGGCCGGTTATCGCCGCAGCGATCGCGGCCGGGCCGGACTCGTAATTCGTGCGCGCGCCGAGCACGGAATTCGCGTAGGCAACGGTGCCCGTATCGCCCCACGCGATGTGCTCGTGCAACGCGGCGTATAGATCGAGTGATAGTCTAATGCAGGTATCGACAAGCAAATGCCGAGTGCGCCAAGAGCTGCCGGACGCTCTTCTCGCCTTCGATAAGGTCAGGCGACTGGCGTAAACGTTCCGCACGTCGTATTCGATACACTGAGCGTTGCGGGTGGTCGGGACACAAACGCGAGCCCCGAGGGCAAGAAGCGATTTGAGGTAATTGCACCCGGCGTCGCCCATCACCTCGTAATCGCCCATCATGTGGACGTTGGAAACTTCGACGAAGCGTTCCGCGCCGAAGAAATCTCCAACCACTATTTGTTGCTCAAGCGAGAGCCGTGCCGCTTCGCCTCGGCTGCCGTCGCGGATAGCCTGTTCTACGTCATTAAGGTGCATGTATATCCTCCTGCCTTTTCGCTGGCAAGCTATGATGTGTTTGGCCGGGTCAGGCTTGCCTGCCACGGAAGCAAGTAGCTCGCTCGGCCGGTGATTCTTACTTTGCCTCCGCAGTCTTGTATTGCAAAGGCTTGTGAGGCTGGACGAAAAGCCAACATATGGCCCCGACAATGCCAGTACTGGCGGTTGAAAATGGCAGTCTGCCATCCGTAATGCACAGCGATCCAGGCGGTGATGATGGGACCCGGCCACCGACAATATTGCCCCAGAAGTTCATCCATCCGGATACGGTGGCCGAGAACTTGCCGGCAATATCCGTACAACTTATCCATGAAGAAGTGATCGTGAACCCCAAGGCCATGAGGGCAAATGTCAGTCCGACCAGAGTTGTCCACTTCTGTGAAGAAACCGCGGTCAGGCCCAACGCCAGCGCGCAGACGAGCAACCCTAAGCCCCCAAACCAGGCGCGGGATTCCGAACCGGCGAGCTTTTTGCCAATCAGGTAATCGCCGATGACGCCGCAGGCGATAGTGCCGAAAGCGAAGCCTAATTCCGGTACGCCGCCCCAGATGCCCATCTGTTTTAGCGAGAAGTGATGCGCCTCGAGCAAATAGACCGGCAACCAAGCGACGAACACGTATTGGATATAATCCACCATAGCGAACTGTGCCCCGACCGCCCACACCTGCCCGGAACCCAGCAACTGTTTCCATGGCGGCATGGCTCTGGTTGCCGTCGGCGGTTCCGACTGTCCATCAGCGATATGGACCAGCTCGGCCTCATTAACAAATCTGCTTTCCCGCGGATAGGTGCGCAGCAAAAGGTAGTAGGCGATGGCAATCACTATGCCAACTGCCCCGAAAATATAAAAACCGCTCGCCAGCCCCAATGCAGCATGATGAGTGTAGAGATCAGGAATCCCCAGGGCTGGCCCGAACTTTGCACCCATGACCATCATCCCGACCGCCCTGCCCCTCTCGCGGCGGGGGAACCAATACATGAAAGCGGCGTTCAGTCCGGGATAAATCGGCGACTCTCCAACTCCAAACAGGCCACGCACTATCATCCAACTGGAGAAACTCTTACAAGCATACCAGTCATCGCAGTGAATGCCGACCACCAGGTGAGCGCTAAAGGAACAATCTTGCGGTGGCCGAAGTACTCGGTCAAAGCTCCCGATGGAATCTGGAAAATGGCATAAGAGACGAAAAATATCGTCTGCATCATGCCGATCTGCACTTTGGTGAAATGTAATTCCTTGATGATTGCCGGAGTGGCGACCGCCAGATTTACCCGGTCGACCCATGACATGAACGTCATCAGCATGGCAAAGATGGCGAGCGACCAGCTGAAATTCGTCCGCTTTTGCCCGACCGGTCCGACTGTCGGGGCGCTCAAGGCGACGCTTCCTCGGACGCTCCCGGAGGCGCTTTCTGAATCCATGGAAATTACCTCCAACTCAATTCCTGAAGGCTGACCATTCCCTGCGACAAATCACACGCCGCACCCTGGAAATCGATCGGCGGGCATAACAAACAGCTACCTGACTTCCTACCATGGCTGGGAGCGCTAGCCCTCAGCTCTCCCATTGCGGCCGCAAATCTGCTGTGAAGTGGGCCGAATGTTACCACGGCTTCGCGCTCCAGGTCTCGTATTCCGCATAATTTCCGCGCCAAATCGACACAATTTCGCTCTTGACAAGGCTAACGAATACTATATAGCTATGTAGTTTTATCTTTATCCTTTTCTTGCGCCCCCGTTGTGCGCCTTTCGTGGGCCTGATAACCGTGGCCGATCGGATACAATGGCCGAGGAGGCTTCCGGCTCCCTCCATTAAGTTCTATCGGTATGCCTATCCGAAGACTTCGCATGAGAACCGATTTCTATCGCAAATACCGGCTGCAGGAATTGAATGGCCTGCCCAAATACGCGGAGCTTCGGGAGACGATACGTGCGGCCATCTCAGATGGCTTTTGGAAGGAAGGCGACCAGATTCCTGCTGAGATGGAGATCGCGCGCCTGACACCATTCAGCCTGGGAACGGTGCAAAAAGCGTTGAAGACCCTGGAAGCGGAGGGGGTACTACAACGCCGCCAAGGCCATGGCACATTCGTACGGTATAGTCGTCCGAAATTCGCCGAGCCGTGGCATTTTCGTTTTCGCAGCAGCGACGGAAAGGTTACGCTGCCAGTCTATCCGGAAGTATTGTCTAAGAAGCAGGTTACCGTTTCATCCGGATGGGCTAAGTTGCTAAACCCGAAGACCGGTCGCCTAATTCAAATTGATCGCAGGATAAACATCGACGACGAATTTCTGATTTACAACAAGTTCTTTGTCTCGGCGGATAAATACGGAGACTTTCTCAGGCGGCCCAATAAAGAACTTCATTCGGCGGATTTCAAGACGATACTTCACAGGAAATACAATGTCTTGCTAGCCCAGATGTCGTACACGATGCAAATGGTGACTTTTCCAGAACCCGTTTCTCGCGCTCTGAAACTGCCCAAGCAGACAACGGGTATGCTGCTTGAGATACTGGCCAGTTCCGAACGCAAAGACCCTGTCTATTTCCAGCAGGCATATATTCCCGTGAGCAAATTCAAGCTGTATATAACCGACCCTTCAACCATCAATCACCCATGATTGCAAGTTGAACAAATCAGCAACCCATGCGTAAGCTGAATTACGCGGCAGCCCTCAATCTCACTTCGGTGAGGATCGCCATCAGCCTATCAACCTGTGCTGAGTCGAACAGGCCGTCCACGCCCTTGCTGCTATAGTCGACGAACGGCGATTCGTAGAGCGCGCTGGCGTCCATCCAACCGCGCTGGGTCAAATGGTCGATGACCAGGTCGATGAAGTCGATCTGGTTTGCACTGAGGGCTTTGTCTTGCAAGAAACTGCCGAATGCCTGTTTAGCGGCTTCCCGGTCCAGCCCAACGAGTGAGCGCACGAACAACCCCAGACCGAGGCTCTCTTTCTTCGCCCGGTCAAAATCTTCGTTGGAGCCGGTTCCGGCCTCCACCAGCATTGTCTCCAGTTTCTCGAGATCGGCTGGCGTTAACGGTTCATTCCAGCGCAGTTTGTGGATGACGATGTCATTCTCGTGGGCTTTGAGGAACTGCAGTGCCTTGGCTTTGAATCGCTCATAATCGGCTGCCGTGCTGATCCCCTTGAACTCGATCTCCGTCTCTTCGCCAAGCTCGTCCTCGAAATCGGTGTACACCTGATTGCGCTTTTTCCTCTCGATCAGCTTCATCAGTGCGCGCAGTTTCTTGCGGACATTTTCCAGTATCGGCGTCGTAACGTCCTGCCAGAACTCATCCGTCTGGACCTCCAGGATCAGCGCCATCTGCGCCGCCACCATGGGGATGCTTGCCATCTCCGACAATTGGCCGGCTGTGTCGCGAACCTGCTGGCTCATGCGCTGGAAGCTCTTGTCGGAATTCAGTAGCGCAAGTTGCAACCGAAGCATCAGCAGGTCGAACTGCTTGGCATCCTGGTCTTCGTCCGTCAACTCCGATGGCAGACCCGCGACGTTCTCCAGTTCCGCCTGCTGCTCCAGCGTGAGTTTTTCCCATGATCTTTCGTTTCGGTATACTGCTCGACAAGCTTCCGCTGCGGGCGCACGACGAAGTTGTTCACATTCATTGCTGCCACGGTACTGCGCAGCAGTTCGGCGGTATCGCTCCGCAATTCGGCGATGCCTTCGCCCTTCCCATCCGCCAGTAACTTATCGAGCGTTGCCACCAGCTCGACCCGCGTCGCGAACAACTTTTTACCCAGTGACTCCCCAGCGGAGCCGTCCGTCGTTTCCGGGTTTTGATTGAAGAACTCAAGGTTCTGGCAGTAATCGAAGACGTAGAAGAATTTCTTGTGCCTTCCCGGCCCGAACAGGTCTTCCCGCAGCCGCGTGCCGCGCCCCACCATCTGCCAGAATTTCGTTTTTGAACGCACCAGCTTGAAGAAGACGAGGTTCACGATCTCCGGCACGTCGATTCCGGTATCGAGCATATCCACGGATATCGCTATGTGAGGGTTCTTTTCGGAAATTGAGAAGTCGTCGATCAGCGACTGTGCATACTCCACCTTGAAGTCGATCACTCGTGCGAAGCGGCCCGCAAGATGCGGATAATTGGCATTAAATCGGTCGGCGATGAACTCCGCATGGTCGTGGTTCTTGGCGAAGACGATCGTCTTCCCCAACCGGTCGCCATCGGCAACCTTTTGTCCTTTCTCCATCAGGTGCTTCAGGACTTTATCGACGGTATCCGTATTGAATAACCAGCGATTGACCGCCTCGGCCTCCACGCGGTCGGGCACGCTGCCGGCTTCGTCCCATTCCAAGGCGTCCCACCGCTCTTTCTCTTCCTCCGAGAGCTGGTCGTACTTGATTCCTTCGCGCTGGAACTTCAGCGGCACCGAGATAGACTTGGGAGGCACCAGGAATCTGTCTTTCACTGCCGTCTCCAGGTCGTACACATCGGTCGGCACGCCGGTTTCCAGCTCGAAGAGGCTGTAGGTGTTGTGGTCGATCTCGTCCTTCGGCGTTGCCGTCAGCCCTATCAGCAGCGAATCGAAGTACTCGAAGATGGCGCGGTATTTCTGGTACACCGAGCGGTGTGCCTCGTCGATGACGATCAGATCGAAGTGCCCGGCGCCAAAGCGGCGCTCGCCGCCCTCGGTCTGCTCGATCAAGTTCATCATCGTGGGGTAGGTGGCGACATATACCCGGCCCTTGGTGTCTCTCTCCGTACACAGGTTCACAGGAGACGAACTCGGCAGATGCTTCTTAAAGGCGTTCACCGCCTGCCTAACCAGTGCCACGCGGTCGGCGAGGAACAGCACCCGCTTCGCCCAGTTGCAGCGCATCAGCACATCGCACAGCGCGATCACCGTGCGCGTCTTGCCTGCGCCGGTTGCCATCACCAGCAGAGCCTTGCGCTGCTTCTTGAGCTCAAAGTCTTCGCAGATGCGCTTGATGGCGCGCTCCTGGTAGTAGCGCTCCACGATTTCCCTGTTGATCTCCACCGAGGCAAACGGTTTGCGGGTTTCGCGGCGCTGCACCAGCAGTTGCAGCTCGTCTTTCGTGTAGAAACCCTGCACCTCGCGCGGCGGATAGCGCAGGTCGTCCCACATCCAATGCTCATAGCCGTTGCTGTAGAAGATCACCGGCCTCTGGTCGAACTTCGCCTCCAGACAGTTGGCATACAGCTCGGCCTGGCGCTGGCCTTCCTTGGGATTGCGCTTGGTTCGCTTGGCTTCCACCAGCCCCAGAGGCTTGCCGTCGTCGCCCCACAGCACGTAATCGACAAAGCCCTCGCCCGCCTTGTTCGGCATGCCGGTCACCGGAAACTCTGTATCGCGCCCCGGACGCGCCAGCGTCCAGCCTGCTTCCTTCAGGAGCAGGTCAATAAAGAAATCGCGGGTCTCGGCCTCGGAATAGTCGTGCTGGTCGGGCGTGGCCGCGTTTTTCTGCTTGATCGCCGCAATCTCGGCGCGCAGCTTTTCCAGTTCGGCATCGAGCGCGGCCTTGCCGGTCAGCAACTCGGTGAGCTTGGCGTCCTTCTCGGCAACGGCGACAGCCAGTTGCTGCAACTGCGCCAGCGTCTGCGGCGGCACCGGAGAAGTCTTGGGCAGCAGGTTCGCGTCGAAGGCCGTGCCATCGGCGGGCTTGGCCCCTTTCGCATAGGTATGTGCCAGCCAATAGCAGACGTGGAAGAGTTCGCGCACGGATACCACGGCGTCCAACTGCATCACCGGTTTGTGACTGTGGACGGCCATGTTGCCGAGCTTCTTGATGGCGACCGCCTTGGTGAAAACCGCAGCGCCCACCGTGGCCCTGAACGACGGCTCATGCAGCAGCGCGTCGAGATGATCCTGATACGGCAGCCGAGTTGTTCTTCGGCAAGCAGCGGCTGACGCTTGTCGTCGAGCGACCAGCCGTCGGCCTCCACGTCGTAGAACCAGACGTGTTCGGTGCCGCCGGAGTTGGTCTTGGTGAAGAGCAGGATGGCCGTGGAGACGCCCGGCGTAGGGCTTGAAGACGCCGCCGGGCAGCGAGATCACGGCGTCCAGCTTCTGCTCCTCCACCAGCATCTCGCGCAGCGTCTTGTGCGCGTTGCTGGAGCCGAAGAGCACGCCGTCGGGCACGATGACCGCCGCGCGGCCGCCGGGCTTGAGCAGCCGCAGGAAGAGCGCGAGGAAGAGCAGCTCGGTCTTCTTGGTCTTGACGATCTGCTGCAAGTCCTTGGCGCAGTTCTCGTAATCGAGCGATCCGGCGAACGGCGGATTCGCCAGCACCAGCGTGTACTTCTCCTCCTCGCCGGCGTGGTCCTGCGCGAGCGAATCGCGGTAGACGGATGTCCGGGTTCTCCACGCCGTGCAGCAGCATGTTCATGCTGCCGATGCGGAGCATGGTGTTGTCGAAGTCGAAGCCGTGGAACAGTCCGTGGTGGAAGTGCTGCCTGCAGCTTCGCGTCGCGCAGAATCTCCGGGTGGCGCTCGCGCAGGTACTCGCCCGACGGCAACCAGGAAGCCGCAGGTGCCGCAGGCCGGGTCGCAGATGACATCGGTGGGCTTGGGCGCGGTCATCTCCACCATCAGGCGGATGATGTGGCGCGGCGTGCGGAACTGGCCGTTCTGCCCGGCGGTGGCGATCTTGCCGAGCATGTATTCGTAGAGGTCGCCCTTGGTGTCGCGGTCCTCCATCGGCATCGCGTCGATCAGGTCCACCACCTTGGCCAGCAGCGCCGGCGTGGGAATGGTGAAGCGGGCGTCCTTCATGTGGTGCGCGTAGGTGGATTCGTCGCCGCCGAGCGTGCGCAGGAAGGGGAAGACGTGCTCGCTGACGACGTCGTACATCTCGCGGGCCTCGAAGTTCTTGAACCGCGACCAGCGCAAGTCCTCGTAGGGCGTGCCCTTGGCGTCCTTGCCCTTGGGGAAGATGCGCGCGCTCCATCGGCTTGCTTGAGCCGGGCGGCCTTCTTCTCTTCGAGCGTCTGCAGGTCGTCCAGGCGCCGCAGGAAGAGCAGATAGGTGATCTGCTCGATCACTTCGAGGGGATTGGAGATGCCGCCGGACCAGAACGCGTCCCAGATGCGATCGATTTGATTGCGAATTTCGCCTGTAAGCATGGCCCTCGGAACGCCTGACGCACGAATGAAATGGGGAACGCTAAGTTTTGCATTCAGGGCAGCTTAGTGCAAACGGAATTCTGGGGAAAAATGGAAAAAACTGCGTCATGGCGAAAGCGGTGACGTCGGCCAGATCGAAGCGGAATGGTTGACGCTCTGCCGATCAGCCGCTCCCGGAAACACAAGATTTCGAAACAGGCGAAGACGATTTCGGAACACGCTCCGTTGCGCGCCCCGATTCGTATTTGACGTTCACGCTTCAGCCGCCAACTGATTTCGGTTGAGATGACTCGTCGCGCAGCACGTAGCTTCTTTGCGGAGCTTTTTTGCCAAAGTGTGTGGCACGTGGAGATCGAGATCGGGCCAGCGCGAAAGTAACCGATAAGAAATAGTATGAATTTAGTTAAACTACCCCATGTTACTTCTATACTAATCAGATGGGAGAGGTCAAATGGCTTCTCAGAAAAGAGATCTTACCCATGAAACCACACGTTCTTGAAGCTGTAGCTGCCCTCCAATCCAAGTGGCAGAATCTTCCAGATGTTGACCGCGCAGAAGCAATTGTCCGCATACTCGCCGCAGGCATGAGCGGCCGCGGGTTAGCCAATGCGCTTAACTGCAGTGAAGCGTTAATCCGCTACCTGAAGCCCCTCACCGAAGCCTTGCCGGAAGAAAAACGACTAGCACGACTCGGCAAGATCAGCACACGGAAACTGAAGCGCCGAATTGCCAAGCGAAAGACAGAGAAAGCGAACAAGAAGGAACAGGCCGCGGAATTTGCGTGCTTGGAAGCCGCCCACAGAGGCGCTGACCATATCCTGCAATGGTTCAACAAGGAAGAGAAGATCGCGTACCCTTACGCCGAGCGGATCGTCCTGGAAGCGCGCCGCAAGCTGAGGGAAGCCGAACGCGACGGGTTGCCGAAAGAAAAAGCCCCAGCCGGCTTGGCGGTATCGGAGATTATCCGTCATTGCGATCGTGCCGTTCCCGCCACCACTGATGATGTGAACTTCGTTGAGCGGTATGCCAACTGGCTCGCCCTCTGGGCGTACCACGCTATGCCGGACGCCCGGGTACGAGAAGAGGCTCTCGACATCGCCTTGAATGAGTTGATGGTCCGGTCAACGTAGCGCCAGGCCAGCCACAAAGGCTTCAGCGAGCTTCAATTCACCAAGAAAATGCTTGGAGGACGTCCGGAACAGATGCGCCCGTGACGAACTCCCGGTTGGTCAAAGCATCATTAAGGGTGTTTCATCATTTTTGCTGCCTGTCTTTGGAAACGCCCTTTCCGCAATCTTGTACTCCGGTCGTATTCGAAATTGAAAGCCGGTGAACCCTGGCGGTGGCCGGTAGCACGTTTCTTCGTGGTTTCAAAGCCTACCTACGCAGTGTTGGCTGTCAAAGAATCTCCCTGGAAGAAAAACCCCGACGCCAAGCTTGCATTTTCAGCTACTTAGATTAGCCGCCGACTAATTTCTCGACGGGATTCCCTTGACCTTCATTCAGAACCTGCCGCGAGGGCTTTGGAACTCAAAAAACGTCGTTCATGATCAAGGTATGGGCACAGTTGCCTCATTTCATGTCCTGGAGGATACCATTTTGCAACCCAGCAGCACAGGTAAGACCAACGACTTTCCGGCCCGGCCGGTGCGCACGCCGGACAATACGGTCAGCCACAGCCAGCCCGTCTCTCATGCGGGCACGAGAACACCATCGGTGATACCGATGGAGACGACTCCAATCCCCGTCGACCCCATGCTCGACTACCTGGCAGGCAACCGAGGTCCTGGGTGTTAGCCATGACCGGATGAAGAAGTGGCGTCATCGTGGCCAAGGGCCACAGTTCGTGCGATATCCGGATGGCGCTATCCGCTACCGCCTGAGTGCCCTCATGAAGTTCCTGGAGGACCACACCGTCTGGACTGAGGCCAGCTAAAGGTGGACGGTTTCAAAACCGACGAGAGCGGCCGGCTACGAGCCTCGACGTATGGATTCCCACATCGCGATGCATTCCAATGAGTCGATGCCTTTGGCGCGGAAAGATGCTGAAGAGAGATTCACTGCAAGAGACTAGCGAGGCGAAGAGGCACCCTTTTCGCCATCAGATTGACAACGAGTTGTTGAACCAGCTTCTGTATTGAGGATTGAAGAGCTGCCCCGCACCAACGGAGATCCAGTTGCCAGAGTTGCATGAAGTGCCCGCCGGGACATCAATATCGGCGTTCCAATCACTGCTGACGGATGAAGAAGTCGCTGAGATTTTGACCATGACCTTGGATTGGATCCGCGAGCATGCGAATGAGATCCCGGATTTGAGCCTTTGGGGAGCTATTACAGGTTTCATGGCAATCCTATCGAGCAGTGGCTCGGTGGCCTCGACCGTGTATTGAAAATTGAAGAGGTCGCCGCGCTGCTGAAGGTTCCCAAGTCATGGGTTTACGCCAATGCTGACCAGATTCCAGGAGTTCTTCACCTGGGCCGCTACATACGTTTCCGCCCATCTGTTTTCCAACGCTTCATTACAGGCGGATCGGAGCTTGTGCAATGATCCGCTTCGATGCTACAACCAGACCACGGCTGAGGCACCACGGAAAGGTAAAAGTGGTGCGAGAGAAACACCAACGTCCCAAGGTTCAGGACCTTGAGAAGAAATGGAAGATCGTGTACTGGGATTACAGCTCCGGCGAGCCGTGAAGCGTTCGAAGGTCTGGGCAAAGAGCGGGGTAAGAACCCAGCGCGAAGCCCAGCGGCTGGCCGACGCGTTCATGGAAGAAGTGAACGTGCGCAACAACGACCCGGCGCTGTATTCCTCCAACGAGAACACCGTGGCCAGTTTGTACGACAAGTGCCTGGAGCTGACTTGGCCACACCTGAAGAAGCCTACCGTATGAACTACGAGTACTTCTTCAAGGATTACCTGCTACCTACTCTTGGCGACAGGCCGCTCGACGAGTTGAACACCATGGAGCTACAAGTGTTTTTCAATTCGTTTCACCCGCGGCTGTCGGCTCACACCATTAAGAACATGCATGCCGCGTTGCGCGCGGTTCTGACCCAAGCGGTGGCCTGGGGAATGATCGAGCGGAATCCGGCGATCGGGGTAAAGCTGCCACGAAAAAAAGCAGTGAAGCCTCCGATCGTTTTACCGCTGCGCGCGATTTGGGCGATGATCAACACGCTGCCTGACCCGGCTCGCTCGATCGTCACCCTCATTGTGTTTGCTTCCATGCGGGTTGGGGAAGCTCTGGCCTTACGCTGGAACGACATTCGGAACGATCGCATCGTCATCGACGAGCGCCTCTACGAAAACGACCTCGATGAACCCAAAACGAACAGCGGCAACCGAGAAGTGCCGTTTGATCGTCAGGGGATCCTCCAGGAAGCCGTCACGCGGATCTGGGCCAAGTCGAAGTTCCACAAGCCGGAAGATTTCGTCTTCTGTAGCCGCAATGGCACGCCGATTGGACGCCGGAACATCCTCAAGCGGCAGATCAAGCCGACGGCCAAGAAGCTTGGGCTTCCGGGGCAAATCGACTTTCGCAGCTTCCGCACCATGCACTCCAGCCTGATGGGCCGGGCTGGCGCGCGTGCGGAGGTCATCCGCGACAACATGGGCCATTCGGAAATCGACGTGACTCAGAACATCTACGGCAAGAGCTGGTGGGAAGAGCGCGTCGATGCGGTGTCCGATGTGGTGGCAATGTTGATGTCGGATAAGCACGAAGCTGAGGGCGGCAAGCAGGAAAGTGATTCGCAGGCAATGCTGTTCACTGCGGACGCGAAATTACCCGAATTGGAACCCCAAGTGGAGCTCCTGCACCAGTAATGGGGCAATTTGCAGCTTCTATTCGCTTGTAAGTGATTGATTTAATTGGTCGGGGAGAGAGGATTTGAACCTCCGACCCCCTGGTCCCGAACCAGGTGCTCTACCAGGCTGAGCCACTCCCCGACGACGGATTGTTTTCACGCGAATGCGCGA
>CAWFVJ010000001.1:0-224754 GCA_963819175.1 uncultured Acidobacteriota bacterium | reverse complement strand
GCGAGATTACCTTCGACCTGATGCAAAAATACGTGGACGAAATGGTCACGGTGAGCGAAGACGACATTCGCCATGCCATGCGCACGCTCATTTGCCAGGCGCATATACTGGCTCAGCCCAGCGGAGCGGTCGCTTTTGCGGCTTGCCTGCTGCACGGTGACAAGCTGCCGCACGCCCGGAAGATCGTCGCCGTGGTAAGCGGCGGCAACACCGACCCGCAATTGCTGGCCAGAATCATCTACCCCGAAGGAGAAGCAAAGGAAGAGTAGCTCTCCGGGTGGTGACCCACATTTGCCCGTTGTTGGCTAAGACATTTTCCGGATTGGTGTAGCCCTGTCAGGTAAGATAAATTTCAGGGTGGCCCATTCAAGCCTTCTGTTGGCTTGAGTGGGGAGTTTTGCCGAGTCCCAATAATGCGGAACCCGCAGAGGCAGGTGGCCCACATTTGCCCGCTGTTGGCTAATGTGGGATTGAATCGCAGTCGCCCATTTTTGCTGGAGGCTCATTGAACGACTATTCACTATCCGTCCTGCTCGGCATCGTGGAAGGATTGACCGAGTTCTTGCCCGTCAGCTCGACAGCGCACCTGCGAATCTGCGAGAGGCTGATGCACATTTCTCTCGACGACCCCTACTGGAAGATGTACACCATCGTCATCCAGTTGGGAGCCATCCTGGCCTTGCTGCTGCTCTTCCTGCCTCGCATCGTCAATTTTTTCCGCACCTTTCCCGAAGGCGAGCGCGGCAAGAACACGGCGCTGACGCACCCCATTACGCTGACCATGATTGCCTTCGTCTGCACCTCCATACCTTCGCTGCTGTTGATCAAGCGTATCGGCAACAACCTGGAGAGCCTCAAGGTAATGGCGCTGGCGCTCATCGTTGGCGGCATCATCATGTGGATCGTGGACAACATGAGCGAGCGAAGTGAGCCCACGACCACCAACCTGGAAGAGATGTCGCTTGGCCAATCGATTTGGATCGGCCTGTGCCAGGTCTTTTCGGCGGTAATTCCCGGAACCTCGCGCTCCATGTCGACCATCGCCGCCGGACAGATCGTCGGCATGAGCCGGCCGGCTGCCTTGGAATTCAGCTTCCTGCTCTCGATTCCGACAATGCTGGCGGCCACCGCTTACTCGCTGGTCAAGGCCCTGCACCCTCGCCTCGCCGCCGCCGGAGACACGCTCACGCCTCTGGTCATGACCGGGCATAATTGGATCGTGCTGGCCATCGGCTTCGTGGTTTCGTTTTTCGTGGCGCTGGTCGTCGTCGAGTGGTTTCTCGTCTGGGTGCGCGAACACGGCTTCGTTCCCTTTGCCGTCTACCGCATCATCGTCGGAGGCTGGGTCCTCTACCTCGCGCTGCACGGCTAAGGCGGCGTAGCGAAAGATGCATTCCACTACCGCATGCGATGGTGGCCCAGGTTCGCCCGCTTTTGGCTAACCTGGGGTTGTTTCGTTGTGTTCCAGCAGTTCGCGCAATATCCCGCTGAGATGTCTATTCCTGAGCGAAATGCGGCGAATCTCCTAGGCTGTCATCCTGAGCGAAGTTCGGCAAAGCCGAACGCAGTCGAAGGACCCCTACTTGGACAGGTGGCCCACATTTGCCCGCAGTTGGCTAATGTGGGACGAAGAGATTGGGTGGCTCACCCGCCGTTGGCTTGGGCGGGATAGTTTCTTCCTGAACCGTAATGCTATCCCTGGGCACGTACCCTCACATCCGTCATCCCGACCGAAGCGGAGGGATCTTGTGTTTTCCGTAGGTGCGCGGGTGCCCCACGTCCCGCCCATCCTTTGGGCTGACGTGGGTTCGCTTCATAAATTCTAGTGCAGAGTCGAACCTAGCATTGTTATCCCGTGGGAGCCAGCGCGCGCTCGGCGGCCTGCTGAATGAACCGCTTCATGACGTTTGCCCACATCACTTTCTTGCGCATCGCGCTCTCCCTGATGGTGCGTCCCTGTACCAGCATGCTCAGCAAGGTCTTCATCTTGAGCACGCGCAGCAAACGCTGATCGGCAGGCGAGACGCCGTAGGATTCCAGGAAGCTGCTCTGCACCCCCGAGGTGATGGAGCGATCGCAGAAGGGATATTTCTCCAGCGCTTCCACCGAGGCGAGAAACAGCGCCAGATCGTGGAAGGAATTGCCTCGCTTCGACATCTTGGCGAAATCGCAGAACCCGACTCCGCCTTCCGTGATCACGACATTCAGCGGCGTGAAGTTATTCAACACCGCCGAAGACGGCAGGGTCTTCCTCGAGCGCGCCAGAATCGCCTTGGTGCCGCCCAGGATGTTCTTGATGGAAAGATCGTCCAACCCTTCCTTCTTGCAACCGGCGCAGAGTTTCTCCAAATCCGCGAGAAACCCGGCCGCATCGAATGGCTCAGGCATGTCGGCAGTCGCCCGGTGGAACTTGCGCAGCCACTCGCCGGTACGCTTGGCGGCAAATTGCAGCGTTCCACAGTCTGCATAACCGGGAAGCAAAGCCGCCTTCATGATGATCGATTGCAAGGGAATGCCGGCGAGCTTTTCGCTGACGATTGCCCCCAGCTCGGCAAAGTCTCCCAAGGGGCGGGGTATTCCTGTGAGCTTTTTCGCTTCGACCAGGGCATAGACATTCTGGAGGTGTCTTAACTCCTGCGCCGCCAGACTCTTGACCCCTTGCGCGCCGCACCTGTTGGCGCGAAATACCTTGATCGCGAGCCTTTCGCCGCCCTCGGCGAATTCCATGACTGCGTCATAAATGTAGTGGTCGCTCTTGGGAGTGTGCCCCACGATCCGCACATTGCGCATTTCGCCGCGTTCGGGGTACCAGGACGCGCCACCCTGGCGCAAGAGTGCTGACAATCTGCTCCATCGCATTATCGGACATTGACACTCCATGCAAATCTGTCAAATAACGCGTTGAATTGGGAACTGCTAAATACGTTCTCACCCCACGGCATGTGCAGTTTTGCTTCCAACCGCGAAACCCCAGCGTAATACGTAAACGATTGAATACTAGTCACTTAATGAACACCATCCCGCCGGGATAGGCAGCCTGCCAAGGCGAAGTGGAACAGCAATGCCCACCTTGGCTAACCAGCATCCGCTCATTGTCATATGAGATGCTGATAAGAAGTAACTAGTTTGTCAATATTTCGAAGGCGTTCAGGAGAGTTAAAGCACGTCAATTTAAATACTTAATCTTTTGGAAGAAAGGATGATCGGCAACGCGTATGAGCCAATCGCAAAGTTGCCAAATTAGTAAAACAGATACTTGCGCCATTTGGCGTCGGAACCGCCCATCATGCGCATGATATGCCGGCTGGTGTGCAGGTTGAAGGTGCGCGGTTCACGCAACAACTTCATCGAGCACTCGTGCAGTAAATGGTTTCCTTTCTTGTGGTTACACGCGTGGCAGCAAGCAACCAGGTTCTCCCAAGTCGACTGGCCGCCGCGTGAACGCGGGACAATGTGGTCCAGGGTCAGTTCGCTGGACGGCAGCAAGACGCCGCAATACTGGCAGGTGTTGCGATCGCGCAACAGGATGTTCTTGCGCGAGAGGGCGCGCGTCTGGTGGGGAATGCGGCGATACTCCAGCAATCGGATTACCGAGGGAACGCGCACGGCGAGCCGCGCCGAGTGCAGCAGATGGCCATTGATCTCCTCCGTGATGGCCACTCCCTTGAGCACGAGCACGATCGCACGCCGCGCCGCACAGATATTGATGGGCTCGTAGGAAGCGTTCAGTACCAGCACCGGCGCGTGCATCGGCGAGTATGGCGCTTGCGTAAGAACAGCTTCGGCGAGTTCACGTCCCGATCTGTGGTGTTCCCCTTTGCCCGGCATATCGTTAGCAGGAACTGCGCCTTCACTCGCGCAGTTCCTTCGCTCCCTCCCGATAAGATGCGAACAACGAACTCTCATTCAAAGCACGTGCAACGGTTGCGACAAAAACGGCCTTCGCCCCAGCGCCCAGAAGCATTCTGGCGCATTCGGAGACGGTTGCACCCGTGGTCATAACGTCATCGACCAGCAGCACCTCGCGCCCGGCGACCTGCTCTTTGCCGGCCACGACAAAAGCGCCGCGGATATTTTCCCGCCGCTGGTCGCGCGTCATGCCAACCTGCGACTCGGTCGCACGGCGGCGGAGGAGCACGGTCGTCAACAATTCCAGCTTGGTAGCAGAGCGCCCGTTTCCATTCGTGACGCCCGCCCGGCGGCCCAGTTCCCTGATCGCAGACCGGGCAATCAGTTCTGACTGGTTGAATCCCCGCTCGCGAAACTTGCTGGCATGGAGCGGCACGGGAATCACGAAAATCGGCTGCGATTCGAAACTGGCAATCAAGGGTTCGGCGGCTTGCGCCAACATGCGGCCGAGCACGCCCGAGGCGGGACGCACCTGGTGATACTTGAGAAGGTGAATCAGTTCGCGCAACTCACCCGCGTAGGCGCCATAGCTGATCGCACGCGTAAACAACGGGCGCTCAATGTAACAGTTGGCGCACATCTCGACCGTCAGGAACTCGGAATCGGGAGCCAGCGGATCGCCACAGAGATGGCAGCAAGGGACATCGAAGGGAATGATTTTCGCCAGGCACTGGTCGCATACGGGAAGACGCGAGAGATTCGCAAGCGGAGCACGGCAGAGACGGCAATCGGAGGGAAAAACAGCCGCAAACATGCTGCCGAGCGCGGCACCGGCAAATTTGGCCACAGAAGACCGCCGGCTTAGCTGCTTAGCTTGGGTGGCCCGGGATCTGTCTCCACTACTGCTGAAGACACGCCTCCTTCCCCCTGAAAAACCGGGGATTCCAGAGGAACTCGCTCGCCTGCTGGAATATACAACAGTATACGTTCACTGGGACGCAAATCGCAATGAAACACCACATATCAAGACAAGTTTCTAGATGACAAGATTGTTACAGGGTTGTGAATGCGACCGCGTCACTCGACTGTTCCAGCCGCGTCGCAACTCTTTAAGCGATTCGCGCAGTGCGTTTGCAGCTCGCGCGCTTCGACTCCGCAAACCTGACACTACTTCAGATGGCCATGCTTGCACCGCCGGGATTGATACGCCGGCCACGCTGCCAAGCTGATCAGGTACTTTCAGAGCTCGCCGCGTGCACCGAAGATTGCTGTGCCAACTCGCACGCAGGTGGAGCCCTCTTCGATGGCGACTTCGAAATCGTGGGACATCCCCATGGAAAGCTCAGGCAGGCCCAACTTGGTTTGCGCCGTTAACTGGTCGCGCAGCTCGCGCAAACGCCGAAAGTACGGTCGCGATGCTTCCGGGTCCTCGGCAAACGGCGGAACCGTCATCAGTCCGCGGATTTCGATATTCCGCAAGACGCGGCGCGGCCTCAAACATGCGAACCAGTTCGGGGAGCCGGGCTCGACTCCTGATTTTGCCTGCTCGCCGCCGATGTTGACCTCGATCAGTATGCGCAGTGTTTTGCCCAGCTTTGCGGCCGCCGCGTCAAGCCGCTCCGCCAAGCGCAACGAATCCACCGAATCCACCGCTTGAAACAATTCAGCGGCCTTGGCGGCCTTATTCGATTGCAGATGCCCGATGAGATGAAACCGGGCGTGCTCGATGGTAAACACGTTGCAGACGGCGACTGAAGCAATGCGCACTCAGCTCCGCATGCTTCGACTGGAACTCCTGCACGCGGTTCTCGCCGAACAACCGCTGACCGGCCTCGAAGGCCTCGCGGATGCGATCGGCAGGCATGGTCTTGCTAACCGCCATCAGCGCAATTTCGCCGGGTTAGCGTCCGGCGCGAAGCGCGGCGGCGGCCATGCGCTGCCGAATTTGAGCAATGTTTCCGGCTATCGACATGCAAACTGATTGTAATGCCAGAAGGGCTAAAATATTCTGAATCGCCATGTCTCCACTGCCGGGATTCGCGTCAAGAAAGAGATGCTTGCGGCATCCATACACAGAACTTGGCGCTCGACCCCAGCGTCGACCGTGCCCAGTGGCCTTAGGATGAAGGAGCTTCCGCACCAGAGCGAACTGACACCAAGCGAGCTCTTCAAACTGCGGAGTGCAGATACAACTCGCACATAGCCTCTTGCGAGTCATGTAAAGCCGATGATCGAGCCGAACTGGATTATTCTATGAACGGCTTTGCCCAATGATCCCCATCCGCAACATTGCCGGAGGAGCCAGTTTCGCCGTGCGCGTGCATCCGCGCGCCAAGCGGAACGCAATTACCGGCACCCTGGGCGACGCTCTGAAGCTGGCGCTGACTTCGCCGCCGGTCGAAGGACGCGCCAACGAGGCCTGCATCGAGTTTCTGGCGCGGCTTTTGGGCGTGTCGCGCTCGTCGATTGCAATCGCCGCCGGCGAGACCAGCCGCAATAAGGTGATTCGCGTTTCCGGACTGAGCGCGGAGGCGGTATGCGAGCGGCTGCTGGCGCGGGAGCCTTCATTGCGATGATGCAGCATTCCAGGACACTGTCCGATTCGCGCGCCGCTCGGCGCCCAAGTCCCACATCTGCTAACTGCGGCAGATGTGGGGCACCGTCCAGTACAATAGTGGAATGGATCTGGCCGCGATTCAGGCCGCGTTGCGCGAGCGCGAAATCGATGCGTGGCTCTTCTATGACCACCATCGCCGCGACCCCATCGCTTACAGCGTACTCGGTCTTCCGCCGGATCTGCACGTCAGCGCGTCGCTGGTATTACCTGATTCCCGCGCAGGGCGAGCCGCTCAAGTTGAATCATCGCGTGGAACCGCGCCATTTGAATTCGCTTCCGGGACGGCAACGGCATTACGGAGCCTGGCAGGAGATGTGGGAGCAATTGCGCGAGATGCTACGCCCTTACAAGCGCGTGGCCATGCAGTACTCGCCGAAGAACCAGATCATGTATGTTTCGCTGGTGGACGGCGGAACGCTGGAGTTGGTCCGCGGTTTCGGCGTCGAGGTGGTTTCCTCGGCCGATCTGGTAGCCCGCTTCGAAGCCACCGTGTCGCCCGAGCAAATCGCAACCCATTTTGAAGCGCGCGACGCGATGGACCGGATCATGGAAGCCTGCTTCCAATGGGTTGGGCAACAGATCCGCAACGGAGGCACGCACGAATTCGCGGTCCAGCAGTGGCTCGGCCGAGGCTTTCCGCCGCGAGCACCTCGTCACCGACGATCTGCCCATCGTAGGGGTCAACGAAAACAGCGGGAATCCGCACTACTTGCCGACCGCCGACAGCTCGAAGCCGATCCGCAAGGGAGATTTCCTGCTGATCGACATGTGGGCGAAGAAAGACAAGCCCGGCGCGGTCTACTATGACATCACGTGGACGGGCTTTGCCGGCACGCGCCTTCCGAGCGGCACCGCGAAATCTTTGGGCTGGTGCGTGACGCCCGCGATGTAGGCATCCGCACGGTTCAGGAAGCTCTCGCCGCAAAGAAGACAATTTGCGGGTGGGAAGTGGATGCGGCGGTCCGCGAATTCATCGCCAAGGCCGGTTATGGCGGGTGCTTCCTGCACCGCACCGGGCACTCGATTGGGACGGAAGTGCACGGCAACGGCGCGAACATGGATAACCTGGAAACGCACGACGAACGCGAGGTGATCGCCAATACCCTGTTCTCGATCGAACCAGGAATCTATTTGCCCGAGTTTGGCGTACGCAGCGAAATTGATATGCTGGTTCGGAACGGAGCCGCCGAAGTAACCGGACGAGTACAGAAAGAGCTTGTATTGATCTAAATGGCAAACGCTAAAGAGAGTTAAAGCAAAGACTTCCTCCCGCCCCGGCGCAACCGTTGACGGCGATCGCCATCGCCGCGCCGATTGCCGGCTGGCTGGTTCCGGGGGCAGGTCACATCATTCAGAAGCGATGGATTCGCGGGCTGCTGCTGATGTTCGCCGTCGTCGTTCTCTTCCTTGCCGGTCTCGGCATGCAAGGCAAGGTGTACGCGTTCAACACGGGAGACCTGCTCGACATCCTCGGCTTCTTTGGGCGACCTCGGCACGGGCGCGCTCTACGTGGCGGCACGGAGCATGGATTGGGGCCAGGGCGCTGTCCACTCGCGCCACCGCCGATTACGGAACAAAGTATATGATCGTCGCCGGACTGCTGAACCTCGTGAGCGCCATCGACGCCTACCACATCGCGAGCGGGAAAAAACAATGACCCTGCAACTTTCTCACTTCAGCGCCGCCTTGTTGTTCGCGCTCTGCGCGTCCATCGTCTTCGGAATTACGCAGCGCAACACCACCAGGGAAATGCTCCGCTACGGAGCTTACTGTTTCGCGCTCTTCGTCGGCGGAGTCATCGTGGCCGGCTGGGTGATGTGGATCATTAAGAGGTAGGGAGGGCGGGCACAAATAGTCCGATTCAAAGAGCTGCCTCGCCCCACGAAAGCACGCGGGAGACCCGTAGGCTGCGGCTACTCAGTAAGCTCTATCCTGATAATATCTGTAATTGTGGATATCAACGAAATCCGAAGGCTAGTGATCGTCGCGATGGTCACCGACGATATTCTTTTCGAAAAGCTGGTTCTGAAAGGAGGGAATGCTATTAGCCTTGTATACGGCTATGGCAACCGGAGTTCCCTTGATGTCGATTTTTCGATGGAGGAGGAATTCTCAGATTTAGAGGATGCGAAACGTAGGATACTCAGCGCTCTTGAGGACCGATTCAGCGCTGCTGGCTATGTGGTATTTGATTATCCAGATTTGGACCAAAACCAGCAGAGAGCAAGGCTGATTGGCCCCGAACTTGGGGTGGCTATAAAGCAGAATTCAAAATCATCGAAAGGGACAAGTTTGACAAACTTGGTGGCGATTTAGAGGCCATTCGGCGAAACGCTTCTGTAGTTGGTCCTGAACAAATGAGAACGTTCGTCGTCGACATAAGCAAATTTGAATACTGTCGACCCAAGAGCCAAAAAGAGTTTGACAGCTACACAATCTACGCCTACACACCCGCAATGCTAGCGATCGAAAACTACGTGCTATATGCCAGCAGATGCCAGAGTACGGGTTGCGGAACCCCAAAAAGCCACGGGCAAGAGATTTCTATGATATTTGGCTCTTGGGTACTTCTGGCCCAGTGAGGTTCGAAGATGAAGATAATGCTGAACTGACTGCGAACATATTTGCTGCGAAAGATGTACCTGTGAAACTCATTGACAAGATCGAACAGTTTCGAGAATTTCATCGCCCAGATTGGTACGTAGGCAAATATGAGCACGTTACTTCGCCTTTGGTAGACGAAGCATTGTGGCGACGCGCGGATCAGGTAAAAATCAAATCGTTGCACATATCTAGCGAATGTGATTCAAACATATCTGGCTTCGACTTCAAGCGGAGCTTGGGTGGGGACTTTGCGTTCGTAGACACAGCATTGTGCAACATTTGCAACCCGCGACCCTCACGTTGCTATCATCGGCAGCCGACGTGAACGCATGGTCATGCAGTTGCGATCAAGAGCGTCAACTACCAGCCCTAGCTTCGCTAGAACGGGGCACCCGGCACTCTTGCTTCATGAACTGCATTCCAGCGAACCGCTCTTTTACCCTTCCCAGACGAAGGCATCGAAGACGCGGTGGTGGAGAAGCCCAGGCGGAGGTAAAGCTCTACGGCGCGATCGTTGGCTTCGGTGACGGTCAAAGTGAGCAGGGCAAAGTCGCGCTGCCGCAGCGCGTCGCGGGTGGCGGCAATCAGATGCTCGCCGATTCCCAGGCTGCGGTATTCGGGCAAGAGGCAAACCTGCGTGACGTGGCCGGTATCGTCCTTGACCCGCGAGCAGAGGATGAGGCCGATGTTGGCGCGCGTGAGACGGTGGACCGCCACGAACGAAGAAGCCTCGTCAAATATCCCGCATCCGGGGAAACGGATGATGTTGTTGAGAAACCGGAGCGACCCGGTCGTGGTGCGGTACTGATCGTTGATGTCGGAATCGATGTGGCCACGATAGGCGGCGGTGATGAGTCCGGCGGCGGGCTGGTAGTCCTGGTCGCTCCAACGGCGGATTTCGATTCCTGCCGGGAGCGGTCTCCCTGGGTCTGGCAGCGGCTGCTGAAGCGGCATCTTCATAAATATGCGCGGATAACGCTTGAAGCCTTCCCGGGCAAAAGGAGGAGCGGCCTGCCCGGAACCGTGAATCAGCAACTGCGCCTCAATGCGACGAATTCCCGGGGACTGCTGGAGGGTGGCAATGACATGCTGAACCAACTGGCTCTCGACTTCGGCGGCGGGATTGGCCGTGTGATCGCCGGACGGAGAGGCATAGAGGTCGCCGATGACACCCTTATTGCCCTCGTAAACGAAAAAGCAGTAACCGAGCAGCCGTCCGCGTTCGATGGCGGCATAGCCGGGGAGAATTTTTGCGTCCAGGTAGCGCAGGATCATCTCCGCCGAAGTGCGGTAGTCCCACGCCAGGGATTCCATCCAAAGCGCGGACTCCTCCTCCAGCAGGGGCCGAAGATCGGCGGAAGCGAAATGCCTAAGATCCAGTATCTCCACAGGACACGCACCCAGAGGCGAAAACCATTCGACGGTAGTGTAAGCCGTGAGCTGCTTCAAGGTAAACCACGCAGATTGCCGGCTGCTTCCTCCACCCCGCGCGGATTCCAGACAGCATCTGCTTCAAGGCAAACCATTGCGCGGCACGGCGCCTACTTTGCCGGGCTTACCGCGAAAATCTGCAAGTGCTGCGGACGGTAAAACCCAATCGACTGTAGCTCGCGGCCCGGCAGCATCGCCTGCAACTGAGGCTCCCAGCCCTCTCCGGCTACCACGATGTGCCCGGTCGGCGGAAGCTGTCGCCGCTCATAGACGGCTATTGGCTGGTTGCGGTAGAAGGCAAGTCCGTACTCGACCTCGCGTTTGGCGTGAAACAGCGCGACCGGTTCATCCGGTTCCACCCCGAGCGCCTGTAGGAACCTTGCCACCGGCCGCTCGGATTGCGTGGCATCGATCGCCGGCGCGGCTATCCGGATCAGAAAAGCTAGGGCAAGCAGGACCGGCAACAACGTGATAGGCCGCAGCACGGCAAGCCCTCTGATGAACAACACGCAGATGACCGCCAGGAACACAGCCGAACCCGTTACCGATGCCACCATCAGCGCCTGCGTTCCAGGCACGGTCTTCTGCATGAGATTGGGAACCAGCAGGGCCCCTGTGACGACTGCGGCGCAGAGTATGGCATGTAGACCTATGACCCAGAACCTGGGCGCTTCACGTTTGCTCACTTTGTCATGAATGTAAACCGCGGCGAGCAGCGCGCATGCCGGAATTGAGGGCAGAATGTAGGCCGGAAGCTTCGATTGCGAAAACGAAAAGAACAGAATTGGAAGAGCGGCCCAGAGCAGCAGAAACACCGCGAGCGCGTTGGAGAAAGAATGCTTGCCCACCCACTCACGCCACCGCCGGATGATGCTGACAAACCCGGCGACGACAAATACGCTCCATGGAACCGTTGCCGCCAACGCCAACGGAAGGTAGTACCAGAAGGGCTGCCGGTGCCGGAACATGTTGGTGCCAAAGCGGTCCAGATTGTGCTCAAGGATGAAGACCCGCAGAAATTGCGGGTTGCGAAGTTGTACCTCGACGTACCACGGCAGCGCCACCGCGAGAAACAACAGCACTCCGGGAATCCACAACGTCCTGACGATTTGGCGAGGTTCGCGCACCAACAGGCAAAAGCCAACGATGATGAGCCGCGGCCAGAAATGGCGCTACCGGCCCTTTGGCCAGCATTCCCAGGGCGATCAGGAAGTGAAAGGCGAGCAAAAACCGGCGCCGGCCGGACTCGTACCATACGTACCAGCAAAGCATTCCAACCGCGAAGGAGGCAGCCAGCGGCATATCGGTCGAAGCGCCGCGCGCCATCCCAAGCACGAGCGCACAGGAGGCTGTCATCAGAGCGGCATCGAGCTGCATGCCTCGACGCATGCGCAAGCTGAACAGGTATACGCCCATCACCATGAGCGTGGCGAACACAGCCGAGGGCACGCGGGCGGCCCAATCGCTCACTCCAAAAATCTTGTAGGAGGCCATGGCCAGCCAGTAGTAGAGGATCGGTTTCTCCAGCCAGACCTTGCCGTAGAGCACTGGCGTCACCCAGTCGTGACGAGCGAGCATTTCGCGTGCAATCTGCGCGTAGCGAGGCTCGTCCGCGCCCGTCAGCCCGAAAGATCCCAGCCCGTATGCAAACAAGAACAGGCAGAATCCCAAAACCACGATTATCTCGAGAACGCGGCTTCGATTGACCATTGCGGGCAGTGTACCAAAGCCGCTCGCCATGACCTAGTTCGGGTTATGCCGGCTTCGAAGGGTTTTGCGGGAATTGGCTAGGGCAGCGATTGGCGTAGCCGCCAAGCAATGCAAATTTGGAAGCGTCATCCCGACCGAAGTGCCGAGCGTCTGCGGTCGGAGCAGCTAGGCTGCGTACCCGACATTGTTACTCGATAGCAAGAAGCTGTTCGGGCACGGAGTGGAGGGATCTTGTGTTTTCCGCGGCAAAGCAACACAAAAGATTCCTCGACTCGCGACGAGAAAGCTGATGTGTTTTGCTGCATCGCGCTTCGGAGCGAGCACCGACTCAGCCTCGCTCGGAATGACGTTTTTGGGGGGTATTACAGCAACTCGGGAATTTGCCTAGTGCTTCTTCTTTTCGATTCGAGTCAGCAATTCCTCGATGCGGGCAGCATACTTCTGGGTGCTGATGTGAAACGACAGCTCAGGCGGCTGGCGCAGGCTCAGATTCTCAGCCAGTTCATGGCGGATGAAGCTGGTGGCCGAGAGCAGGCCTTGCATGGTCTGGCGGACATCTTCCTCCGAACCGGCGACCGCAACATAGACGCGGAGCGCCTTGCCTCCCTCGTTCATGACGACCTCGTTGACGGTGAGCAACCCTATCCGGGGATCGCCGAGTTCTCCGCCGAGAATCGTGATCAGCTCTTCCTTGAAGGCCTCGATGCGACGCTGCTTATGATGCTTCTGCCCTCGACTTTCCACCTCAGCTCCATTCCGGCGGCGTGGACTACGACCGCAAAACTTCTTAATTTAACACGTTTTCGAGCGAGCCGGAGCGACCCGCAAACGGCATGTCCGAGCCGTCGCAGGCGAAGGCCGGAACACTCGCATCTGCAAGGGCTCTTCTCTACTCGACGAAATCCACAAAAGAGTCGACGACTTCGGCCCCGCAGTTGTTGGCAATGCGGGTCGCGGCCGATTCGACGTGCTTCATCAGACCCTCCAGATAGTCGCGCGACTCCGACACGCTGACCACTGCGATCGTGGCCCGCTGCCACAACTCCGTGACCTCGACTTCAGCCACAGCGACATTGAAGCTGGCGCGCAAACGGTCCTTCAGGCTGCGCGTCACCTGGCGCTTGTCTTTTAGCGAGTGCGCAGCTTCCATTCGAAGCTCAAGCGTGAGATGGGCAATATGCATAAGCAAGGAATCCGAGGAAACGGACCCGTGCAGAAAGGGCCCCGCTTTCGCGGAGCCCGGCTTTCAGTATACCGACCAACAGCTCTACGCCATCATCTCCGCCGCGATGCGTTCGGTGATGTAGGCCTCGATAACGTCGCCGATCTTGACGTCATTGTAATTGGCGATTGAAATACCGCACTCCATCCCATTGCGCACTTCGGAGGCGTCGTCCTTGAAACGGCGCAGCGAAGCGATCTTTCCCTTGAAGACCACAACGTTGTCGCGAAGCAGACGTATTTCGGAATCGCGCTTGATGGCGCCGTCGGCAACGACGCAACCGGCAACGGTGCCGACCTTCGGGATGCGGAAGGTATTGTGGACCTCGGCGCGTCCCAGGTAGGTTTCCTTGATGGTAGGCTCGAGCAGGCCGACCATGGCTTTCTTCATCTCGTCCTGCAATTCGTAGATGATCGAATGCAGGCGGATGTCGACCTTCTCCTGGTCTGCCATCTCCTGCGCCTTGCGCTCGGGCCGCACGTTGAAGCCGATGATGACGGCATTCGAGGCGGAAGCCAACAGCACGTCGGTTTCGGTAATGGCGCCGACAGAGGCGTGCAGCACCTTGATCTTGACCTGGTCGTTCGAAAGCTTGTTGAGCAGGTCCGAGAGAACTTCCACCGAACCTTGCACATCGCCCTTGAGAATGATGGGGAGCTCTTTGACTCCGGCGGTCTTGATCTGTTCGGCCAGTCCTTCGAGAGAAACTCGCGTGCTTTTGGCCAGAGCGGCCTCGCGGGCTTTCTGCTCGCGGTACTCCGCAATTTCACGGGCCTTTTCGCGATCGGCCACGACCACGAACTGGTCGCCGGCCTGGGGCAAGCCATCGAGTCCAAGGATTTCCACCGGGGTCGCCGGGGGCGCGGTATCGAGCACGCGTCCACGATCGTCGAGCATGGCGCGCACTTTGCCGAATACATTGCCGACAACGAAGTGATCCCCGGCATGCAGCGTACCGTTCTGAACCAGCACGGTTGCCACGGGACCGCGTCCGCGGTCGAGCTTCGCCTCAAGCACGCTGCCGGTGGCGGCACGCTCGGGAACCGCCTTCAGGTCCTGCATATCTGCAACCAGGCAGACCATTTCCATCAGCAGATTGAGGTTGGTCTTCTGCTTGGCCGAAACATCGACGAACACGGTCGAGCCGCCCCAGTCTTCGGGCAGCAGTCCGCGATCGGCCAGTTGCTTCTTCACGCGGTCGGGCAGTGCGCCCGGCTTGTCGATCTTGTTTACGGCCACGATGATCGGAACTTTCGCGGCGTTTGCGTGATCGATAGCTTCCAGCGTCTGTGGCATCACGCCGTCGTCGGCGGCAACCACCAGAACGACAATGTCGGTAACCTTCGATCCACGGGCACGCATGCGCGTGAACGCTTCGTGACCCGGCGTATCGAGAAAAACAATCTCCCGGCCATAAGCGGGCGAGTTCGTGTCCGTGATCTGCACCTTGTAAGCGCCGATGTGCTGCGTAATGCCGCCGGCCTCGCCTTCGGCGACGTTGGTGGAACGAATGGCATCGAGAAGGCTGGTCTTGCCGTGATCGACATGGCCCATGATGGTCACCACCGGTGGACGCGTGACCTGGGCAAAGACCGACTCGTCGTTGGCGGCAAGGGCTTGGTTCTCCATGTCCTGCTGCACCTGCGCCTCGAAGCTGATGAGGTTGGTGCTGGCACCGAACTGACGCGCCATTTCATTGGCCAGTTCCGCATCGAGCGTCTGGTTAATGGTGGCAAAAACGCCACGCGCAAGCAGACGGGCAATCATGTCCTTGGCGCGAATACCGAGCTTCTCGGCGAGATCCTTGACGCTGATGCCTTCCGAGATGGTGATTTCGCGGGTAATCGGCAGAGGTTCGGTGGAAAGGGAGAGCCGCGGCGGCGGCACGAACCCCTTCATCGGACCTTCTTGCTTCCCGCGTGGAACATAGCGCTGCCCCGGTCGGCGCGACGGAGAACCGGGACGTCCCGGCGGACGCCCTGTGGGAGGCGGAGCACCGGTGGTAACACCCATCGGGCGACCACCCATGGGACGCCCAGCCTGACCCGGCGCTGCGCTGCGCGTCGGATGCATGGGACGACGCTCACCGGGACGCAACGGACGCGATCCTGGGGGCGCTCCCGCTGCCGGCGCCATTCCTCCCTGCTGCGGGCGGGGGCGTTGGAACAACGGCTGCCCACGAACCGGCTGGCCAGTGGGGCGAGCTGTCGGCGGAGTCGCCGGACGCACAGGCTGCGCAGGTGCGTGATAAACCGGACGCGGGCCGGTCTGAGGCACAATCATGCGACGTCCTACCACGCCCTGCTGCCCAGGCTGTCCCGGTCGGGCGGCGTGGGCTCCGCCTGCCGCAGGGGCATGCGGTGCCGCAGGCCCGGCCGCGTGACGAGCTGGAGCCTTGTCGGACGGTGCCGCTGCTGGACGATTTGTCTGCGGCGGACGAGACGGTTTTGTGGACGTGGCGGCGCGCGCCTGGGAAGCCGGTTGAGTACCAACCTGCGGTTGTTCCACCGGGGACGACGTAATCGCATCGAGAGGCGCTGGCGGTTCCAGCTTCTCGGCCAATACCTCCTCGGGCTCAGCCTCAACAGCTGGGGCGGTAAATGACACAGGTGCCGCGGAGGGCGGCGCTGGAGGCGCTTCGAGTTCAAGAACAGCGGTATCGATTTTTTCCTCCCCGGGTTCTTCAGGGGCGATGCTTGGAGGAGCTGGAGCCGTCGGCGGCTCAACTTTGGAGGGTGGCGCGGTAAATACAGGACGCTGCGTTGTCGACGGTGTAATGAAACGCGGTTTGGAGACCGGCGGCTCCGCCGCTGGTGTCGCAGTCCGCACCGGGGCGACTGGGGGCGCCTCGACGGGGTGCGGGACCGCCTTGGTGACAACAGCGCGCGGCGGAACTGCCGGGGATTTCCCCGCCTCCGGCGGACGCACAGGGGAAGTTGAGGAGCGCACGGCAGAGGGCGGATGCTCTTTTTGCTCGATGATCGCTTTCAGCGCATCGCCAGGCTTGGAGATCTTTGAGAGGTCGATCTTGGGACGGAGTTCATCCGAACTGGGGCGATGGCGCGCCTCACGGCCTGAGCCCTGCTGCTCCAGAACATACTTGCGTACGCGCGCAGCCTCATCTTCCTCGATGGAGCTGGAGTGAGTTTTCTTTTCGGTCACTCCCACTTTCAGCAAGACTTCTAGAATTTCCCTGCTCTTAACTTCCAGCTCCCGAGCCAAATCGTTGATTCGAATCTTCATCCGCCTGTGTATTACCTCCGTAGAATCCGCTGTTAAGCCTTCATCGCTACCTCACGGTTCCAGTTTTGCAGCCCACTATTTCTCGGGTGTTGTATGATCCTCGCCCGGATGCGCTTCGTCGGTGTTAGCCTTTGCCTCGTCTGTCGGAGAGGCGTCTTCCACCCCACCACTACTGATGATACTCGCTTCCAGATTCTGCCCGCTCTGGACCGGTTCATCACTGCTCTCCGGAGCCTGCTCCGAGACGCCCTCCGGGACATCTAAAGAACTGGGCTCGCCGCTTTGATCCGGTGAAGCGAGCTCCGCCTGGTCCGTCGCTCACGCCGGCTTCGGACTGATCAAGCGGAGCGGCTTCCACATCCGTGGTTTCAGCACCCTCGGCGGCTTCCAGACTGGAAAAGTAATTATTGATTGTATAGAAGATCTTTTCCATGGTCTTGGGGCCGATGCCCGGAATTGCTTCCAACTGCTCAGGATGCATATCCGCCAGCTCTTCGATGGTCGTAACACCCGCACTTTGCAGCTTCTCCAGCAAGCCTGCCCCAAGTTCCTCCGCCAGGCTGTCCAGCGGAGTGCTTGGAGTGCCTACCAGCGCGCTCATTTGCTGCTCCACTTCCTGACGTTTCTCTTCCTCGCTCTTGATATCGATCTTCCAGCCGAGCAACTTGGCGGCCAGAGCGGACGTTCTGCCCCTTCTTGCCGATGGCAAGCGAAAGCTGGCTGTCGTCGACGATGACCTCCAGATGTTTACTCTGGCTGTCGACGACGCTCACCCGGCTGACCTTGGCCGGCTGTAAAGCCTTTTCAGCGAACGTGACTGGATCTTCGTGATACTCGATGATGTCGATCTTTTCTCCGCGCAATTCGCGGATGATCGACTGCACGCGCATTCCCTTCATGCCGACACAAGCACCGACGGCATCGACATCCTTGTCCTTGGACATCACCGCGATCTTGGTGCGCTCGCCGGCCTCACGTGCAATTGCCCGGATCACGACGGTCCCATCGTAAATTTCGGGAACCTCGGTTTGAAACAGATGAGTGACAAGTTCGGGCGCCGCACGCGAAACCACCACCTGCGGTCCCTTGGAGGCCTTCTCGACCCGCACGATCACAACCCGCACTCGCTCGCCCGGCGCAAACGACTCCAGCCGCGACTGCTCCTTCTTGGACATGCGGGCTTCCGCTTTGCCGACATCGAAGATCAAATCCTGCCCTTCGATCCGCTTGACGGTGGCATTGACAATTTCGGCGACGCGGCCGATGTATTCGTTGTAAACCGTGTCGCGCTCAGCCTCTCGCACCTTCTGGAAGATGACCTGCTTCGCCAATTGCGCGGCGATGCGTCCGAGAACGTCCGTCGGCTTCTCGATCAGCAACTCGCCGCCGGCTTCGGCTTCGGAGTTGAACTTGCGTGCGTCGTCGAGCGTGATCTGGCCATTCGGATCGAGAACTTCCTCGGGAGTACCGACAATCTGCTTCACCGCATAGGCGCGGATATGGCCGCTTTCGCGGTCCAACACGGCTCTCAGGTTCTCCTGAGTCTTGTAATACTTGCGGGTGGCGACAACAATGGCGTCCTCCACGGCCGAGACGACGATCTGCGGGTCGATTCCCTTCTCCCGACTTAAAGCGTCGATGACGTTATACAGTTCACTAGCCATAGGAATTCACCTTCCACAAACAACGAAATCGTCACGGAACAGCCCGCTTGCTATAGCACTAAAACTCTGGGACCAGTTGCGCCTTTTCGACATTGGAATAGGCAACCTTCAGTATGCCTGAACCTTGCTGCTGCACCTTCTTCTTGCTGGTTACAGCTCCCAAATCCACCGTCAACTGGACGCCGTCAAACTGAACCAGCCGCCCTTGAAAGTGACGGTTCCCATCGATCGGCTCGTGCGTGCTGAATTTCACGAGACTCCCCTGGAAACGCTCGAAGTCCGCGGGTTTCAGCAGCTTGCGGTCAAGACCCGGAGAAGAGACTTCAAGCACGTAGGACCCGCCAGGTAAGGCATCCTCGACATCGAGAATCGTCCCGATTTCGCGGCTGTAACTGGCACAATCTTCGTGCGTAACGCCCTGCGGCTTATCAATGAAAACACGCAAACGACGCGCCTTGCCGCCGCCGAGCAGCTCCACTTCCACCAGCTCCAAGCCGCTCGAGGAGGCGACGCGTTCCGCAATTTCCTTGACGCGATCGAGAGTGAAAGCCATCGTTCCAACCGACTCGTTCCGGGTACAATCCCGTGCTTGTTTTCCCCCATACCCAAGCGAACGTTCCCTGACAGGCTCAATCTTTACCTGCGTTCGACAATCTCCATGTAGGGGAGACAAACAAAAAGTGGGCTTTCGCCCACCGCACGAATCACCAGCTTAACCGGCGCAGCTCAACGCTTAGTATACGCCGCCAATATGCCAAAAACAACCGAACCGCTGATCCCAAGGTTACCCTACAATTTGGATGCAGCTAGAAGGCTCGGGTTTCCAGCAGCTCGCTATTCCATGATCGCCTCCCACCACAGATACATCTCTGGACTAGTGGACTGCAGGCTCCATCTGCTCCGAATAGTCGCAAGCTCGTTACACCACGGGCTTTGTCTTCGAACTGCCCTAAATCTGGTTTCGCCAGCCTGCTAGCCCCATTATTCATGAATCGGGGTGGAGCAGGCCTTAGGCCTGCAGAAAAGCCAGCAACCATGCGGGCTTCAGCCCCTGAGGCGATTCCGCTGTTGCCGACGGTATGTACCTCAGCGGCTATAGTGGCTGCTGAAAAACTACTCTTTGAGGGTGTCATCCTGAGCGAAGCGAAGAATCTGCTGTTTGCGTTTGCTGAAAAGAAAGCAGATCCTTCGATCGCGCATAACCGGCGCGACCTCAGGATGACACTCCTACGACTTTTTCAGCAGCCTCTAAAGCCGCCAATCCAGGCCGACCGTAAATGCAGGGCTGAAGCCCTGCTCCACCCATATTTCGCCGTACTCATGAATAATTCAGGCTAGAATGATCACTTGGCGCTGACGACCACGACATTACGGCGCGCGACATTGATCGTTGGCATGTGTATCGCCACGGGCGTGTGGGCGCAAACCATGCCCCCCGCTGTGACTTCCCCCGCTGTTTCGCCCACGCAAAGCGGCGAAAACAAGCCGGCACAAGCTCTCGGAGCGGGAAAGAGCGGCGCAGGAGCTAAAGCAGCAGGAGAAGCAACGAATTCTGGGAATCGTGCCGAATTTCAATACCACGGATAATCCGAACGCAGCCCCGCTTAGTCCCGGTCAGAAGTTTCATTTGATGTTCAAGAGCGCCGTCGATCCATTCCAGTTCGCTGCTTCCGGGCTGGTTGCCGGCTGGCACCAGGCCGATAACGATTTCCCGGGCTACGGTCAGGGAGCGCAGGGCTACTCCAAGCGGTTCGGCGCGGCGTACGCCGATCAGTTCGACGGGCTCCTGTGGGGAAATGCGATTCTGCCCACTTTGTTACACGAGGATCCGCGGTATTTCCGCAAAGGCAAGGGCGGTTTTAAGAAGCGCTTTTTTTATGCCGTTTCCACCGTGGTAGTCACCAAGAACGACAATGGCACGCGGGGGCCGAACTATGCCAACGTGCTCGGAAACATCGTCTCGGGGGGTATCTCGAATGCTTACTATCCCGCGGCTGATCGTGGCTTCGGACTGACGTTTCAGAATGCCTTTACGGTTACGGCTGAAGGCGTGATCGGCTCGATTTTCATCGAGTTTTGGCCAGACATCAGCCGCCATTTGCCTCACCGGCACCGGACGCAAACGGACGCCGGGGAGCCTGTTTCACAGTAAAAAACTAAGACGTTTGCCTAGCGGGGCTTCCGCTCCTACAATCGATGTTTAGCCCCATCTCAATCACGGAAAATCGCAATGATACAGTTTCCTGTTCCTGAGGCACTGACCTTCGACGATGTGTTGCTGCTGCCGGCCAAGTCTGATGTGGTGCCGGCATCGGTGAATACGCAAACCCAACTGACCCGGAAGATTGGGCTGAATATCCCCGTCATCAGCGCGGCGATGGATACCGTGACCGAATCGCGCATGGCGATTGCCATGGCGCAACAGGGAGGTCTGGGCATCATTCACCGCAACCTCACCATCGAGCAGCAGGCCGGCGAGGTCGACAAGGTAAAGCGCTCCGAGAGCGGCATGATCGTCGATCCGATCACCATGTCGCCCGACGAAAAAATCTCCGATGCGCTGGAAGTGATGCGCCGCTACCGGATTTCCGGCGTGCCGATTACGAAGGATCGCAAGCTGGTTGGAATTCTCACCAATCGTGACCTGCGCTTTGAAAGCCGCACCGAAATTCCAATTTCCGAGGTGATGACCAAGGACAACCTCATCACGGTTGCCGTCGGCACGACGTTGCTGGAGGCCGAAAGGATACTGCATCAGCATCGGGTCGAGAAGCTGCTGGTGGTGGACGACAAGTACGAACTCAAGGGCCTGATCACGGTCAAAGATATCCAAAAGAAATTGAAGTATCCGGGCGCGGCCAAGGACTCACAGGGGCGATTGCGGGTTGGCGCCGCCATCGGGGTTACCGGAGACTTTCTGGAGCGCGCGCAGGAGTTGGTTCGCAACAAGGTTGACCTGCTTGCCATTGACAGTGCTCATGGCCATTCGACGCGCGTGCTGGAAGCCGTGCGCTGCGTGAAAGCCAGGTTTCCCGAGGTTGATCTGATCGCGGGCAACGTCGCCACTTACGAGGGAACCGCCGATTTGATCTCCGCTGGAGCCAACGCGGTAAAGATCGGAATCGGGCCCGGATCGATTTGCACGACCCGCGTCGTGACCGGCGCCGGAGTGCCGCAAATTACCGCGATCGCCGAGGCCGCCCGCGCCGCGCGCGACACCGACGTTCCGATCATCGCCGACGGCGGCATCAAGTATTCCGGCGACGTCACCAAGGCTCTGGCCGCCGGTGCGGATCTGGTGATGATTGGCTCGCTGCTGGCCGGAACCGAGGAGAGTCCGGGCGAAACCATCCTTTATCAGGGTCGCACGTTCAAGGCATATCGTGGCATGGGCTCGCTTGCGGCGATGGCCGCCGGTTCCAGCGACCGCTATTTTCAGAGCCTGGACAGCGGCGCCGAGGGAGGAAATTTCACAACGCGGCTGGAGGGCGAAAACGACGGCAATAGGCTGGCGAAGCTGGTCCCGGAGGGCATTGAAGGCCGCGTGCCTTACCGCGGCACGGTTGCCATGATGATTCTGCAACTGGTGGGCGGTCTGCGCAGCGGGATGGGGTATGTTGGCTGCGCGGACATCAATGAGCTTAAGCAAAAAGCGCGGTTCATTCGAATCAGCAACGCTGGATTGCGCGAGAGCCATGTGCACGATGTCACGATCACGCGGGAGGCTCCGAACTACCGGGTCGAATAGCGAAGGGATCGATTGCCGAGACTAACCATCCGCAGTGTTCTGATGTTTTGGCTGCCGGCGATGATCATGCTCGCGATCGTCGCCATGGAATCCACCGACCGCTTTTCCGGCGCTCACACGCGCGAAATGCTGCGCGCTTTGCTGGACTGGTTTTCCATTCACCTGAGCCCGAGAACGATTAGCAGTGCGAATTTGATCCTGCGCAAGTGCGGCCACGTTCTCGGATACGGGCTGCTCAGCTTCCTCTTTTTCCGAGCCTGCCGCGGCACCTATCGCGCACTGGCGGGATACTATGATTGGCGCACTTCCCGGGTGACGAGATTGCCGCACCCGCAAGCCTTTCGCTTCCTCTGGCAATTGCCGTGGGCGCTGCTGGCCATGGCAGTAACCGCGTTGACGGCAACGGCGGACGAGTTGCACCAGATGACGATTCCGTCGCGCAGCGGCACTTGGCGGGATGTCCTGCTCGATAGTTGCGCCGGCCTGCTGGCGCAGATTCTGATCTTCTATTTCGCGGTGCGAAACTCCCGCGCGCGCCGAACTGCCTCGGCGAGACGCACAAGTGAGCGGCAAAGCATAGAAAAGGCGTACCAGCCATCGCCGGTACGCCTGGAATATTTTTGGCCGCCCAACGCAGCTTCCGTCGGGCAGCAATCATTCGAAATCAGCGCGTCAGGTTGAGGAGCATCGCCGGCGGCTCGGGACCGCCATCCGTTTGCTTTACTCCTTCTCTTTCTCCTTCGGTTCGCCGCCGCCCTCAGCCGGTTGCGGCTGTTCGGAGCGCGCCTCTTCCATGGCTTTGCGAGTCTCTTCCGCGCGCTTGGCCCGCGCTTCGGCACGCTTCTCGCGCTTGGCATCGATCGTTTTTTCGCTGCCGAGCAGTTCGATGAAAGCCTTCTGGCCGCCATCGCCTTTGCGCAAGCCGCCGAGCACGATGCGAGTATAGCCGCCCTCGCGATCGCCGAAGCGGGGCGAAATCGTATCAAAGAGCTTGTCGACGGCAGAACGGGTCATGAGATACGCGGCGGCAAGGCGCCGCGCAGCCAGATCGCCACGCTTGCCCAGCGTGATCATCTTTTCAACATGAGAGCGCATGGCCTTAGCCTTGGTGACAGTAGTCTCGATGCGCTCTTCCACAATAAGCGAGGTCACCAGGTTGCGCAAAAGCGCGCGCCGATGTTCAGTGTTCCGACCCAGTTTCCATCCTGCTACACGATGACGCATATCGCTAATCCTTATGACTATCGGGGTCCCCGGGCCGTTTGGCCTGCCCAGGCGCCTGGCTCTTTCACAAGCCAGCTATTCCTTTTGCCGGAAGATTCGGCTCTCCGGCAAGCCACACTCGCCGGGATGTCTTTCCACTTCTCTGCCCGGCGGCCGCACCGCTCAGAACGACGAATTACCTTCGCCCGTGCCCAACGGCGAGGATGTGCTGCCGACGGCGCTTGCCTGCGTAGGTACGGCATTGCCCTGTTCGTCGATCTTCATGCCGAGGCCCAACCCCATCGAGGAAAGGATTTCCTTGATTTCGTTGAGCGACTTGCGGCCGAAGTTTTTCGTCTTCAGCATTTCGGCTTCGCTCTTCTGAACCAGTTCGCCGATGGTCTGAATGTTGGCGTTCTTGAGGCAGTTATAGCTGCGAACCGAGAGTTCAAGCTCTTCCACCGAACGATTCAGGTTCTCGTTGCGGATCTCCGGCTTGCGCTCCTCGGAGCTGAGAGTGGCCTCAACCTCCTCTTCGAAGTTGATGAAGATGTTCATGTGATCCTTCAGCAACTTCGCCGCCAGTCCCAGCGCATCCTGCGGATTGACCGAGCCATTCGTCCAGATTTCGATCGACAGCTTGTCGTAATCCGTGATCTGCCCCAGGCGAGCGGCTTCGACCGAGTAGTTGACCTTGCGAACCGGCGAGTGCACCGAGTCGATCGGGATGAATCCCAGTCCAAGATCCTCGTCGAAGTTCTTGTCGGCTGAAACGTAACCGCGGCCCTTCTTGAGGCGCATCTCCATGTCGAGTTTGCCGCCTTCACTGACGGTAGCGATGTAAACGTCCTTGTCGAGAACCTCGACATCGGCATCGGCCTCGATCATGCCGGAAGTGACGACTCCTGGCTGGTCGGCCCGCAGGTAAATCGCCTTGGGAGCGTCCCCGTTCAGCTTGAACGGAATCTGCTTCAAATTAAGAATGATGTCGGTAGCGTCTTCCACTACGCCGGGGATCGACTGGAACTCGTGCAGCACTCCTTCGATCTTGACGGCGGTGATGGCTGCGCCCTCGATGGAGGAGAGCAGCACACGGCGCAGAGCGTTGCCGATGGTGGTTCCAAAGCCGCGTTCAAACGGTTGCGCCCAGAAATGACCGAACTTGTCGGTCAGCGATTCACTGTCGAACGCCAGGCGTTTCGGTTTCTGAAAACCCTTCCAGAGCATTTTGCATTCTCCTGATCATTCGCGCCATGCTGCACAGCGGCAATGGTAAAGCACGCCGGCTGATCTGGCTCGAGATAAGGGGTACGGCGGCCAAGCCGTCTTTGACGGGCATGAACGCCGCACGGTTATAGTTCAAAACTCGTTTTCGCGAGATCGCACAACCAAGGGAGACCCGAAAAGGCCCTCCCAACGACCGGCCAATCCGGCTCGCATGAAGCGACTCCCGAACCTTGCTGGCCGCTGATGCATGTCCCTACTTGCTGTACAACTCGACGATAAGCTGCTCGTTGATCGGCAGGTTGATATCTTCGCGCTTCGGCAACGAGAGAACGCGGCCGCGATAATTCTCGCGGTCCACTTCAAGCCAGCTCGGAGCAGTTTGATGACTGCTGAATTCCTTCGCCAATTCGAGCCCCGGAAGTTTGCGGCTGTTTTCCCGGATCATAATCTCGTCGCCGGATTCCACCTGGAAGGACGGAATGTCGACCTTGCGTCCGTTCACCTGCACGTGTCCATGGCGAACCAGTTGACGAGCCTGGCGGCGAGCCACGGCAAATCCCAGACGGTAGACAACATTGTCCAAACGGCGCTCGAGTTGCTGCAACAGCATCTCGCCCGTCACGCCCTTGGCGCGAACCGCCTTTTCGAAATAATTCCGGAACTGGCCTTCCTGAGTGAAATAGATGCGCTTTGCTTTCTGCTTTTCGCGAAGCTGCAGACCATACCCGACAACCTTTGCCTTACGATCCTTGCCGTGCTGGCCGGGAGCGAAGTTGCGCTTCTCGATGGGACACTTATCGGTAAAACACTTTCCGCCCTTCAGAAACAGCTTGATACCCTCGCGGCGGCAAAGACGGCATACTGCATCCTTATAACGTGCCAATGTTCCTCTCCTGGTGAGTCGATCGGTTTACGGGAGTTGGCGCTCCTGTCGTCCCGATCAATAGTTAAGATTCAAGCAACTTCCTAGCGTTTCAAGCTGCCCTTACACTCTGCGGCGCTTGGCCGGACGGCAGCCATTGTGCGGAACCGGCGTCGAGTCCTTAATGGTGCGGACGTCCAACCCGGCCGCCGCCAGCGCGCGAATTGCCGACTCGCGGCCCGATCCAGGACCGCTGACGCGCACATCGACGCTGCGAAGACCATGTTCGCGTGCCGTGTTGGCAGCGTTCGTTGCGGCCTGTTGCGCGGCGAACGGCGTTCCCTTGCGGGATCCGCGGAATCCGAGAGAACCGGAGCTCTTCCACGAGATCACGTTGCCGGACGGATCCGCAATCGTGACGATCGTGTTGTTGAAGGAGGCGTTGATGGTCACCAGCCCGTGAGGGACGTGCTTACGCTCCTTGCGCTTGAACTTCTTTGTCTTGCCCTTTTTTTCCGGCGCCGCGCCGGCACTGCCACCTGCTTTTGCCATAAGAACCTTGCCTTCGCTCCCGCTCCACCAGACGCAAATCGAGGCGCCTGGATACTGTAACCCTTAGCCTTCCAGCACCGCGCCGCCGCGGAGAAACCGGTGCGTCGCTAGCGCACCACTCGAACGGCGCGCAGACCAATACCGGCGTCCTGCAACCTCTCATCAACCGGCAACTAGTCTTGGCCGCCGTCTTCTTCTTATTGGCGACCGTGCCTTTGCGCGGACCTTTGCGCGTGCGCGCATTGGTGTGCGTGCGCTGCCCGCGAACCGGCAAGCTGCGGCGATGACGATAGCCGCGGTACGAGCCGATTTCGATCAGCCGCTTGATGTGCATCGTGACGTCTTTACGGAGATCGCCCTCGACGTTGCCTTCATTTTCGATGACCTGGCGAATGCGGTTCACCTCATCTTCGGTCAGGTCGGAGATCTTCTTGAAGCCGTCCACGTTGGCGGTCGCGGCGATTTTCCGCGCCCGCGGCTGGCCAATACCGAAAATGTAAGTCAGCGCGATCCGTGTCTGTTTGTTGCGCGGCAAATCAACGCCTGCAATACGTGCCATAAGTCCTACCCTACTCCCTTGAGAATCCGTCCCTGCTCTTCATGGCCGGGGCCCCGGTGCGCGCCATCGATGCGCGTACCGGGAAAAAGCTCAGCCCTGGCGCTGCTTGTGCTTGGAGTTTTCACAGATCACCCGCACCACGCCGTGGCGGCGGATGACCTTGCACTTGTCGCAAATCTTCTTTACCGATGCCCGTACCTTCATATCCAGTTCCCAGCTTCCAATCTTTAATTCCAGTCTCGCTCTAGCCGCGTTGCGTACCGGGATGCCGCCGCCTGTAGCTCGTTCACTTGTAGCGATACACGATACGCCCGCGGGTCAGATCATAAGGAGACAGCTCCACGGCCACACGATCACCCGGAAGAATACGAATGAAGTTCTTACGCATCTTGCCGGAGACATGCGCCAGCACCTGGTGATTGTTCTCCAGCTTCACCTTGAACATGGCGTTCGGCAGTGGTTCCACCACTACGGCCATCACTTCAATCGCGTCTTCCTTGCTCATGCGCTCCTTATGTTCGTTCCAGCTTGCTTCCCGCGATCTCTATCGCCGGCGCCACCTATGCGGTCAGGATCACCGGCCCGTTCCTGGTGATCGCCACGCAATGCTCGAAATGCGCGCTCGCGCGTCCATCTTCGGTGACTGCCGTCCACTTATCGTCCAACACCCGCACCCCCGGACCACCGGCGTTGACCATGGGTTCGATTGCCAGCACCATGCCTTCGCGCAGCTTCGGTCCGTGACCGGGCAGGCCGTAATTCGGAACCTGCGGGTCCTCGTGCAACCGCGTGCCGATGCCGTGTCCCACAAACTCCCGGACGACGCTGAATCCGTTCGACTCGACCAGTTGCTGCACGGCTGAACCGACATCCCCGATCGTGTTTCCCACCCGGGCCGCTTCAATTCCCAGATACAGCGACTGCTCCGTCACCTTCATCAACTTGGCGAGCTCCGGCGAAATGCCATCGCCGACCGGAACGGTGATCGCGGCGTCGCCGTAGTAACCGTCCAGAACCACTCCGCAGTCAATGGAGACGATATCTCCGGCCACGAGCACCCGCTCGCTGGACGGGATGCCGTGTACTACCTCCTGGTTGATCGACGTGCAAAGCACGCAAGGGTAGTCGTAATACCCCTTGAACGCAGGTTTCGCCCCGGCTTCGCGAATCCGCTTTTCAGCCGCCTTCTCCAACTCCATGGTGGAAACCCCGGGCGAAACCAAAGCCTCCACGCTCTCCAATACCTGGCGGACGATATGCCCGCTCCGGCGCATCTTTTCGATCTCGCCGGGAGACTTACAGACGATTGCCATTCTCGATTGCCTTCAACGCCTCCGCGGTCACGTCGTCGGGCGCCAAATCGCCATCCACTTCCAACAGCCGCCCACTGCGGCGATAGTAGTCCGCCAAGGGAAGTGTCTGCTGTTCGTAAGCTTTCAGGCGTTCAATGATCACTTCTTCACGATCATCACGCCGCGTGTCCAGAACGGCGCCATCTATATCACAGACGCCGGCGACGCGAGGTGGCTGAAGGTAAATGTTATAGATTCGCCCACAGGTGGGACAAGTACGACGTCCGGTAAGCCTTTGCAAAAGTGAATTATACTCCACCCCGAGCTGAATCACAATTGGCGGCTTCGGCGGCTGCCGCATCGAAGAACTTGCCTTCCAGCAAGTACCGGTCGAGCCACTCAGCCTGGCTGACCGTGCGCGGAAAGCCGTCGAGAATGCACCCTTTGGCGCAATCGGGCTGCCGCAGCCTTTCGGCCACCATATCGCACACCAACTGGTCGGAAACCAGTTCGCCCCGGTCCATCGCCTGCTTGGCTTTGCGGCCCAGTTCGGTGCCCCGCGAGACATTGTCCCGCAGCAGATCGCCGGTCGAAATCTGCGGAACGCCCAATACCTCGGCGATCCGTTTTGCCTGCGTTCCCTTGCCCGAGCCGGGAGCCCCGACCAGGATGATTGCCCCCGTGGTCTTTGCAGCGCTTTTTGCCTCAACCGTCGCCTGTGAGTCCATGTTCAGCCCTAGTCCGCTAACCGGTTACCGAGTTCCGTCTTACCAAGTCCTACGGCCTCGAATGCGTCCGCTGCGAGGCGTAAATCCTTCGTAATGGCGCATGATCAACTGCGATTCGATCTGGTTGATGGTATCCATCGCGACGCCCACGACAATCAGCAGCGAAGTACCGCCAAAGTAAAAGGTCACGCCTAAGCCATTCGTTATCCAGGACGGCAGCCTGTCAAACATCGCCCCGCCCAACCAATACGGCAAATGGTTGAGGTGGATGCCTGCAATCATCCACTCTGGAATCAGCGAGATGACGATCAAATAGAACGCGCCCACCAATGTGATCCGGGTGAGAATATCGTTGATGTGATCGCTGGTGCGCTTGCCTGGCCGTATGCCCGGGATGAAACCGCCGTACTTGCGCATGTCGTCGGCCACTTGCACCGGGTTAAAAACGATCGAGACGTAGAAGTAGGCGAAGAAAATGATCCCCAGGGCGTAAAGCAAGGTATAGAGCGGCTCGCCCCAGTTGAACTGCTGGATCAAATTGTCCAGGTGCACGCTCTTGCCTTTAATGGCATAACCAAGCGTCTGGGGCAAGGTCAGCACCGACGAAGCAAAAATGACGGGCATCACGCCACCGGAGTTCACTCGCAACGGCAGGTGGGTGGATTGTCCGCCCATAACTTTGCGTCCTACGACGCGCTTGGCGTATTGCACGGGAATACGCCGCTCGCTGCGTTCGACGAAGACGATGAACGCCACCACGGCGATCATCACCGCCATCAGGATCAGCAGCGCCGGCACGGTAAATACGCCCCAGGCACTGTTTCTGGCCTTTTCCACCAGGTCGGCAACTGCCCTAGGCAGTCCGACCACGATGCCCACAAAGATCAACAGCGACATGCCGTTGCCGATGCCGCGCTCGGTGATCTGCTCACCCAGCCACATGATGAACGCCGATCCCGGTCGTCAGAGTCAGCATTGTCATCAGGATGAAGCCGATGCCGGGAGTGAGCACCAGCCGCTCGCCGCCGATTCCGCTGGACCTCTGCAACATGAGCGCGATGCCGAGTGACTGCACGGAGCTGAGCGCCACCGTCAGGTAGCGCGTCCACTGGGTAATCTTCTTGCGGCCGAGTTCGCCTTCCTTCTGCAAGCGCGCCAGCGGTTCATAAACCACGGTCAGCAATTGCAAAATGATCGACGCCGTAATGTACGGCATGATGCCGAGGGCGAAAATCGTCAGCCGGCGCAGGTTGCCGCCGCTGAACAGATCGACGAATCCCAGCATCGAGCCGCGTTGCGACTCGAACAAACGCTGCAGTGCGGCGGTGTCGATCCCCGGCGTGGGGAAGTGAGCGCCGACGCGATAAACCGCAAGCAGGGCCAGCGTGAAGAGTACACGCTTACGCAGGTCCGGAATCCGAAAGATGTTCGCAAGCTTCTCGAACATAAGATGTAAAGCCTCTTTGCTGCCGCTAATCACCAGCGCGCGGGAACCTGCACTTCGCCCGGCGAACGCGCAATCGCGCGCACCGGAACCCGGCTCCGGCACTCCGGAGATTTCAGGCGATTACTTCAAACTTGCCGCCAGCCTTGGTGATCTTCTCCTGAGCCGACTCCGAGAACTTATGGGCGCGAACATTCAGCGCCTTGCTGAGTTCGCCAACCCCAAGGATCTTCACCAGTCCATCTTTCTTCTTCAGAATGCCGCGCTCGAACAGCACTTCCGGGGTGATATCGCTTGCCTCCAACTGAACCAGCCGGGCAAGGTTCACCACCGTGTATTCCTTCTTGAAGATGTTGGTGAAGCCGCGCTTGGGCATACGGCGATGCAGCGGCATCTGGCCGCCTTCAAAGCCGCGCATCATGCGCGAACCGCTGCGCGAACGCTGGCCCTTGTGGCCACGGGCCGAGGTCTTGCCCATCCCCGAGCCCATGCCGCGGCCGACGCGCTTGCGCTTTTCCGAAGAACCTTTCGGTGCACGAATATTCGACAGATTCATATCTCATCCCATCACTGCGGCACAAGGCCGCGGAGGTGAGGCCGTAGAGAGCCAGGAGCCAGCGCCGCGCGGCGCGATCCTGGAGTCCGTGCGGGCCTGTTTACTTCGCCTCGACGATCTCGACCAGGTGCGGCACCTTGGCAACCATGCCGCGAATCGAAAGCGTGTCCTCACGCTCGATCAACCTGATTCAGCCGAGTGAACCCGAGTCCTTTGACCACCAGTCTGTGCTTCACCGGACAGCTATTCATCGAACGCACGTACTTCAAGTGAATCCTCGTTCCAGCCGCTGCCGGCGGTTTCGCCGTCTTGTTCCGCATGCGCGCCATGATCAGAGCTCCTCGACGGACTTGCCGCGATTGCTGGCCACTTCATTGCGGTCGCGCAGCTTGCGCAAAGCATCGAAGGTAGCTTTCACCACGTTGTGCGGGTTGGTCGTGCCAATCGACTTGGTCAGCACGTTCTGGACACCGGCCGAAGTCATGACCGCGCGAACCGCGCCGCCGGCGATCACACCCGTGCCTTCCGGAGCCGGCTTGAGCAGAACCATGCCGGAGCCGAAACGGCCGAGCGAGATGTGAGGAATCGAGGTCTGCGAGAGATTTACCCGGATGAGGTTCTTCTTCGCGGCTTCAATGCCCTTACGGATCGCCTGCGGAACTTCCTTCGCCTTGCCGGAACCATAGCCAACCACGGCGGAAGCCGGATCACCGATCACCACCAGCGCGGCGAAAGACATGTTCTTGCCGCCCTTGACCACCTTGGTGACGCGGTTGATGCTTACAACCTGGTCCTTGAGGTTGAACTGACCGGCATCGATTTTCTTCTTAACGATTGCCATTCCTGTCGCTTCTCCTGGCATGCATCCGAGGCTCCCTGCAAGCTCGCGTTCGGCTTACCAGGGTACTCGGTCGATGCCGCCTTAACTTCTAGAACTCGAGACCCGCTTCCCGGGCCGCCTCGGCCAAGGCTTTGACCCGCCCGTGATAAAGATAGCCTCCGCGATCGAAGACGACCTTGGCGATACCGCTCTGCTTGGCGCGCTCGGCGATTGACTTGCCAACCTGCTTGGCCGCCGCGATGTTGCCGCCGCTCACGTGAGTCTTGCCATCAGCCGCCTTGCCGAGTTCCAGTGAGCTGGCCGATACCACCGTCACGCCTTTGGAATCGTCGATGACCTGGGCATAAATATGCCCCACCGAACGATATATGTTCAACCGCGGCCGCTCCGGCGTTCCCTGAAGCCGTTTGCGAATGCGGTCGTGAATCTTCTGCCGCGTATCATTCTTTGAAGTCTTCCTAATCATCGTTGCTGTCCTCGCCGGATTCCTTCCGGCTCTGTCCCGGGGTTCTATACCGGGGAGAGGACGGTCTTTGGACCGCTCCTCCCGAAAACCAGACTCCTTCGCCGCCATGCGGCTCAGGATAACCGCAGCGGGCTCGCGACGCCCGCGAGACCCTTCGCTCGCTCCGCTCACTCAGGGTAGTGCGCTGCGAGCCTCAAACGGCTCGCATATCGCGCACTACTTCGCTCCCGTCTTGCCGACCTTCTTCTTCAGCTTCTCGCCGGCGTAGCGAACGCCCTTTTGCTTATACGGATCAGGCTTACGCAAAGAGCGCATCTCCGCCGCAACCTGCCCGACCTGCTGCCGGTCGATGCCGCTGATCGTCAACTTTGCCTGTTTGGCATCGACCGTAACTTCGATCCCCGAGGGCAGCGGATACTCGATCGGGTGCGAGTAGCCCAGCGTGAACACAACCGTGCCCTTGCCCTTCATTTCGGCGCGGTAGCCGATGCCGACAATCTCCAGATCCCTGGTCCAACCGGTAGTGACGCCAAGCACCGCATTGTTGACCAGAGCGCGCACCAAGCCATGAATGGCGCGTTTGGATTCGTCTTCGCGAGTGACCACGATATGGCCGTCCTGCTGCGCCAGGGCCACACCGCCGGGCAGGTGGTTCGTCACCGTGCCCTTCGGCCCTTTGACCGTCACGGTATTGCCGTCAACGGCAAAAGCTGACGCCCTTAGGCACTGGAATCGGCTTTTTCCCAATTCTCGACATATGTTCTCCACACCGGAACCTTCGCGGTCCCGGGCTTCCGGCCTTCGTCCTTGGACTCAGGCTCGTCTGCTCGCATCGCGCCGTTCGCGATGCTGTCGGTTACAATCCCGCGGCTTCAGCCGCCGCAAACAGCTGGACCGAGCGCTAGTAGATCTCGCAGAGAATCTCTCCGCCCAGACCCTGCTTCCGCGCCTGCCGGCCAGTCATCACGCCCTTCGGCGTGGTCAGGATGTTAATTCCCAAACCGCCCAGAACTCGCGGTATCTCGGAATGACCGACGTACACGCGGCATCCCGGACGTGAGATCCGCGACACGTTTGTGATCGACGCCTGATTGTCGCTGCCGTACTTCAGATACACACGAAGAATCTTCTTGCCATTCTCTTCCGTGCTCTTGAAGTTCGCGAGGTAACCCTCTTCCTTCAGAATGCGGGCCATTTCCAGCTTCAGCTTGGAAGCCGGAACGTCCACCTTCTGATGGCGCGCCTTAATGCCATTGCGAATCCGTGTCAGGAAATCTGCCACCGGATCGGTGAAACTCATCGTATGCCTCTCCTGATCATCGTCACCCGTTCTCTTTCTCGCCTGTCGCTGGCGGCATGCGATTGGGTCAGCCTCGCCGGCGCCCAAAGCGAAGCGAATCTACTCACTCTGGAAAGACCTGCGGCGACAACTGTACCTGGCCTTCCCTGGAAGAACCTGCGATGACGTACTTGTTCACTGGCTGACGCTCAGCTCTTGAACCGCTACCAGCACCGGCCACGCTGAGGAACCTCAGCGAGGGCCGGGAAATTCCTCATCACCACGACGACTTGCAAACCCCGGGAATCTCGCCACGCAGCGCAAATCCGCGGAAGCACAAGCGGCAAAGGCCAAACTTGCGCAGGTAAGCGCGCGGCCGTCCGCACAGCTTGCAGCGGTTGTGCTGGCGCGTGGAAAACTTCGGTTTCTTGTTCGACTTGGCGACGCTCGATGTCTTGGCCATCTTGTCCTTTTCCGTCGTCTCCGGCGCCATGCCGGAGTCAATCGCGCCTTGCGGGCGCTTCCCTCATGCCAACCTTATTGCGCCCGGAACGGCATGCCCATCTGGCGCAGCAGCGCCCGTGCTTCATCGTCGGACTTTGCCGTCGTGACGATGGTGATGTTCATGCCCTTCATCTTTTCCACCTTCGAGTAATCGATCTCCGGGAAGATCAGTTGATCGCGAACGCCGAGGGTGTAATTGCCGCGTCCGTCGAACGACTTGGTGGAAACACCCCGGAAGTCCCGCACGCGCGGCAGCGCCACATTCATCAGGCGGTCGAGAAATTCGTACATGCGGTCGCCGCGCAGGGTCACCATGGCTCCGATCGGCATGCCCTCGCGCACCTTGAAGGCCGCAATCGACTTCTTCGCCTTGGTAACGATCGGCTTCTGGCCGGTGATCTGCGCCAACTCGGCAACAGCCGGGTCCATGATCTTGGCGTTCTGCGTCGCTTCGCCCACTCCCATGTTGACGACGACCTTCTCCAGCCTCGGAGCGGCCATCGGGTTGGCGAGGTTGAGTTCCTTCATCAGCGCGGGACGCACTTGCTCGAAATAACGTGTGCGCAAGCGGGCCGAAGCCGCATTGTTCAGCTTTGGACGGCCTGACTTCTGCTCTGCTACAGGCTCGGCGGCCTGCTTGCCGCCCTTCTTTGGCTGAGCTCCCGGCTTTGCGCCTTTGCCCGGTGTCTGTGGCTTCTTTTCCTTTTCCGCCATTGCTTCCTTCACTTTCTCTCACGGTTTCCGGTTGCCGCCGGGTTCGTGAGGTTCTCAATTTGCTCTGCAAGACCCTTCGTAACTACGCTCGCTCAAATCCCTCAAGAGATCCTTCGGCTCACCCGCTGCGCAGGCTCGCTCAGGATGACCGCTAAACGCGGTCACTTCTCCAGCGTGTTGCTGCAGCTCTTGCAGACCCGCACCTTGCGCTCGCCACGTTCCTCGTGGCCGATTCGCGCCGGACGGTTGCAGCTTCCGCAGACCAGCATCACGTTGCTGATCGCAATCGGACTCTCCTGCTCGGCGATTCCGCCCTTGATCTGCTTCTGCGGGTTAGGCCGGACGTGCTTCTTGACCACCATCACGTGCTCGACCAGAACCTTCTTCTTATCGGGAAAAACGCGCAGCACGCGTCCCTGCTTGCCCTTGTCACGCCCGGTGATCACCTTCACCGTATCGTTTCGCCGGATATCAAGTATGGCTGACATTGTTCTCCTCTAACTCTTCAGGCCGCGTCGCCGACCTGGGTAACTACTCGCGGCAACCGCTAACCGCCCGAACGCTCAGAGCACTTCCGGCGCCAACGAAACAATCTTCAAGAAACGCTTCTCGCGCAGTTCGCGGGCAACCGGCCCGAAGACGCGCGTCCCCACCGGCTCGCCGGTGGCGTCGATCAGCACGGCGGCGTTCTGGTCGAAGCGGATGTAAGTGCCGTCCTTGCGGCGGTGCTCCTTGCGCGTACGCACGATGACACACTTGACCACGGTGCCTTTTTTGACCTGGCCGTCGGGAGAGGCCTCCTTGACCGCAGCCGTCACAATATCGCCCAAACCGGCGCTGAGGCCGGTGGAGCCGCCAAGCGGCAGAATCATCTGCAGCTTGCGCGCGCCGGAATTGTCGGCGACCTCGATCATGCTTCTCATCATCACTGCCATGGTTCTATCTCCTCAGTCTCCGGTCCAGAGCCCCGTCGCGAGCCGATCCTGCACGTCACAAACACGGCCGGCACCGGAAAACTGTCTACCCCAACAATCGAAAAGCAGCGCTTGTTGGGGGCCCCCGTCGCGTTAACTGACCTCCGCGGTCTCTTCCTTTGGCTCGCCTGCCACTAACGCCGCCCGCCTGAGGATGTCCTTCAAGCGCCAGCGCTTCAGGCGCGAGAGGGGACGCGTCTCCTCGATGCGGACAAAATCGCCCAAATGAGCGCTCTGCTCTTCGTCGTGCGCATAGAACTTCTTGGTATGCGCCACCACGCGACGATAAAGTGGATGAGCCTTCTGGCGGCGGACCTCGACTACGATGGTTTTCGCCATCTTGGTCGAGACCACCTGGCCGATTAACAACTTGCGGCGCGAGCCGCTTCCAGTATTCGTGGTCTCAGGCATCGCTACTTCTTCTCCGTTTCGGTCTTGGGGGCCGCCAGGATCTTGGCTCGCTGGACGGTCTTGATCCGCGCAATGTCCTTGCGCAGGCCGCGGATCTTCTTCAGGCTCTCGCTCTGTCCCATGTTCAACTGAAACTTCAGCCGGAAGAGCTGATCGCTCAGTTCATGCTCCTGGTGAAGGAGCTCTTCATCGGTGAAATTACGAATCTTTTCCGCATCCATCTCGTTTCCTTCTCGCGCCGCGCACTGTATCAGTGCGCCGTATGGCGCATCACGAACTTGGTTCTGAGCGGAAGCTTGTGCGAAGCCAGCCGCATGGCTTCCTGCGCGTCGACTGGATTGACACCTTCCATCTCGAACAGAATCTTGCCCGGCCGGACTACGGCCACCCAATGATCGGGAGCGCCCTTGCCTTTGCCCATACGGGTTTCGGCCGGCTTCTTCGTGACCGGCTTATCGGGGAACAAACGAACCCAGATCTTTCCGCCACGCTTGACAAAGCGGGTCATGGCCACGCGGCTTGCCTCAATCTGGCGGTCGGTGATCCAGCCCGGCTCAAGCACCTTCAGGCCGTAATCGCCAAACGACAGCTCGGCGCCGCGCCAGGCCTTGCCAGCCATGCGCCCACGCTGCTGCTTGCGGTACTTTACTTTCTTCGGCATCAACATAAAGTAGTTCTCAGTTCTCGGTCCCCAGAGGCAAAACCAGCCTCGCCTGAGTGGCCGTGATGCTCGCCGCTTCTGTCACCCGCCACTGGCGAAGACGAACCGGCGGCTGATCCTAGAAACCCGTCTGCGCTGTCTGCGCATCGCGGCGGCGCTGGGCGAGAATTTCTCCCTTGTAGACCCAGCACTTCACGCCGATCACGCCATACGTCGTCTTGGCTTCGGCGAACCCGTAGTCGATATCGGCACGCAAGGTGTGCAGCGGCAATCGTCCCTGCAGATACCACTCGGAGCGGGCTATTTCATTGCCGTTCAGGCGACCGCTCACCCGGACCTTGATGCCCTTGCAGCCGAAGCGCAGCGCCGAATCCACGGCCTTGCGCATGGCGCGGCGGAATCCAACGCGCTTTTCCAGTTGCAGCGCGATTGATTCGGCCACCAGTTGCGAGTCCAGCTCGGGCTTGTGCACTTCCTGGATATCGACATACACCTCGCGACTGGTGCGCTTCTGCAACTCCAGCTTCAGCTTGTCGATTTCAGTCCCTTTGCGTCCGATGATGATGCCCGGCCGCGCCGTGCGGATGATGACCCGCAGCTTGTTGCCGGGACGCTCCACCTCGATCGAGCTGACACCGGCCGATTTGAGCTTCTCCTTCAGCTCTTCCTTCAGCTTGATGTCTTCGATCAGCAACTTGTCGAAGTCGCGATCCATGTACCAACGCGCTTTCCAAGGCTTGGTGTAGCCGAGGCGGAATCCGTATGGATGGACCTTCTGTCCCATATTTCCTTCTCTTCTCCGCGCCGACATTGCTGCCGCGCTCAGTCACAATTCGCTCGCGAATCCCCGCGGCGCTGCCGCCCGGAATACGCCCTTCAACCGCGTCCGCGGCTGTTACTTCTTTTTCTTCGCCGGCTTCTTAGCAGGCGCTTTCTTGGCCGGCGCCTTCTTGGCGGCTGCCTTCTTCGCCGGTGGTTTGCGGACCGCCTTCTTGGCCGGCGCTGCCGCCGCTTGGCCTGCCGCCGGGACTGCTCCCGGCTTTTCGGCAACCGCAATCTCCAGATGCGACATGCGCCGCTGATAACGGTACGCGCGTCCCATCGGAGCCGGACGAATTCGCTTCATGCGCGGACCTTCGTTGGCGACGGCGCGCTTGACAAACAGGCGGTCGACGTCCACTTCGACGCCCTTCTCCTGGTTCATGTAGTTGGCGTTCTCAATGGCCGAACGCAGCAGCTTGTGAACCAGCGGCGCCACGCGCTTGTTGGTGAACGCCAGCGTGTTCAATGCCTGCTCCACTCGCAGCCCCTTGATCAGGTCCAGCACCAGGCGGGCCTTCTGCGGCGAAACGCGCATAAACATGGCTTTCGCAGTGAATTCCATGATCTCTGTCCCTTCAAATCTTGCCACGCTGCTGCCTTTCGGCGGCTCGCGGGCAGCACGCGGAGACTTCCCGCGCGCCCTGGCGCTTACTTCGCCGGTCTTGCCGTGCTCTCGGCAGCTGCCTTTACCGAATGTCCCTTGAAGGTGCGCGTGAAGCTGAACTCACCCAGCTTATGGCCCACCATGTTCTCGGTGACGTACACGGGAATGAACTTCTTGCCGTTGTGAACGGCCAACGTGTGTCCCAGCATTTCCGGGATGATTGTCGAACGGCGCGACCAGGTGCGCAGCACCTTCTTCTCGTTGCGCGCATTCATGCCCTCCACCTTAGTCAACAGGTGGGTGTCGATGAACGGACCCTTTTTGGTTGAACGTGCCATAAACTCAGTTCTCAGTTCCTTCGGTTTCGTGTGGGCCTGCGCCCGCCAGCCTGCGTTACTTCTTGCGCCGGCTGACAATGAACTTGTCAGTCCGTTTGTTGTTGCGAGTCTTGTAGCCGCGAGTCGGCTGACCCCAAGGGGTCACCGGATGACGCCCGCCGCTGGTTTTACCTTCGCCGCCGCCGTGTGGGTGATCGACCGGGTTCATAACCACGCCGCGGTTGACCGGACGGCGTCCCAGCCAGCGCGTGCGGCCAGCCTTGCCGATCGTGACGTTCTCATGATCGAGGTTGCCAACCTGTCCCACCGTCGCCATGCAGTCGACCAGAACGCGGCGGGTTTCCCCAGAGGGCAGCTTGAGCAACGCGTAGTCGCCTTCCTTGGCCACCAACTGCGCCTGTGCGCCCGCCGAGCGCGCCATCTGCGCACCCTTGCCCGGCTTGAGTTCGATGTTGTGCACCACCGTGCCGGAAGGAATGCTACGCAGCGGTAGGGCGTTGCCGACCAGGATGTCGGCCTCGGGACCGCTGACCACCTTGGCGCCAACCTTCAGGCCGGAGGGATGCAGGATGTAGCGCTTCTCGCCATCGGCATAGCTCAACAGAGCAATGCGGGCCGAGCGGTTGGGATCGTACTCGATCGATGCCACCGTCGCCGGAATACCGGCCTTGTCGCGCTTAAAGTCGATAATGCGCAGTTTGCGCTTGTGGCCGCCGCCGCGATGCCAAATGGTCAAATCGCCACGGTTACGGCGACCGCCGGTTTCCATCTTCGGCTCAGTGAGTGGCTTGTGCGGCCGGTTCGTAGTCAACTCGTCGTTGACCAGCGTCGTCTGAAAACGCAACGTCGGAGTAACCGGTCTATATGTCTTGATCGCCATAGCTCTTCTCTTCTTCCAGGCGGATACCGGAAAACCGTATTCCCGCCCAGTTTGTCGCGCCGTGCTTCACGCGACTATCAAAATCGTTCCCCGTCTACACCCTGGGAACTGCCTAGACGTTTTCGGCGTACTCAGGCATTTTTTCGCCCGCCTTCAGCCGAACGTAGGCCTTCTTCCAGTCGGGACGATAGCCGGTGAACTTTCCCCGGCGACGTTCCTTGCCCTCAAAGGTTGCCGTACGGACTTGATCGACCTTGACTTTGAAGATCGACTGCACAGCTTCCTTGATCTGCGTCTTGGAAGCTCTTACTGAGACTTCGAAGACCAGCGTGTGCTCGGTCTCCTTCGCGCCAAGACCCTTCTCCGTGATTACCGGACGGCGGATGATTTCATACGCAGACTTCGCCATTACGCCACCTCCGCCTTTCGAGCCCGCTTAGGCGCCGATGCCTTCAGCGAGTCTTGCAGTCTCTCCAGCGCAAGCCGGGAGAAAATTGCGCGGTCGTAACGCAGCAAGTGATAGGCGTGAACTTCGGGGCCATACAACATTTCCACGCCCGCCAGGTTACGGGAACTCAACTCCAGGTTGAGGTTCTCGTGATTGCCCGCTTCGACCAGCAATACGGTCTTGTCGGCCTTCAGTGCGCCGAGAGCCTGGCGCATGCCCTTGCTCTTGACGTCCTTCAGGTCGAATGCCTCGACGACCGTCAGCTTGCCATCCGCCGCCTTGGCTGCCAGCGCCGAACGCAACGCGCCCAACACCTTCTTGCGCGGAAACTGATAATCGTAGGAGCGGGGCTGCGGTCCGTGAATCGTGCCGCCGTGACGCCAAAGAGGCGAACGAATCGACCCGACACGGGCGCGTCCGGTCCCCTTCTGCTTCCACAGCTTCTTGCCCGATCCCGACACCAGCTTGCGATTCTTGGTGGCGTGGGTGCCAGCTCTTAATCCGGCGCGGTAGTGCTTCACCGCTTCCCAGAGCAAGTCCTCATTGATGGCACCGAACACCTCGTCGGCCAACTCGAGGCTGCCCACTTTACTGCCGGCCAGATCCAAAACATCAATGGTTGCCATAAGGTTTTCTCTTCCAACTACCCGGCGATCAAGTCTCCACCGGTCATTACGGCGCGGACCATTCGGCCCGCCACCTCTTCAGATTTATTTCTTCTTAGCTGACTGGCGCTTGGAAGCCTTCAACGGATCAACCGTGCCGGCGCCGGCGAAACCACGACGCTCTCTCGGCGGCTTCTTCGCCCTGGTGATCAGTACGTAGCCGTCCTTCGGGCCCGGCACAGCGCCTTCGATCACCAGCAGATTCTCTTCCTTGTCGATTCCGAGCACGCGCAGATTGCGCGTCGTCACGCTCTCGCTTCCCATATGCCCCGACATGCGAACTCCTTTGAACACCCGTGACGGATACGACGAAGCGCCAATCGAGCCTTGCACCTGAAACATGTGCCCGTGAGCCGCAGGTCCGCCGCCGAAGCCGTGCCGGCGAACCACGCCCGCGAAACCACGGCCCTTGCTGGTGCCCAAAACATCCACGAACTTTTCGCTTTCGAACAGGTCGACCAACACCTTGTCGCCGACCTTCACGCCATCGCTTCCGGCCGGTTGGCCAGCCGCGCCGACTGTGTCGGCAATGATCGCCACCTCCCGCACGATACTTCACCGGCGGCAAGCTGTGCTTCCCTAGGTGGCCTTTCATCGGCTGCGTGAGGCGCGATTCTTTGACGAACTCAATCAACCCGATCTGGGCGGCTTCATAGCCATCGCGCGTGGCCGTCTTCAACTGCGTCACGACGCAGGGACCGGCTCGCAGTATGGTCACGGGACGAACCTCGCCCTTGCTGTCGAACAGCTGGGTCATCCCGACCTTCTTCCCAAGAATTCCATTCAGTGGCATTTGTCTCTTCTCCTCATCATGCCTGCGTTACCGCCGCTGGCACTGTAGGTGCCGGCGTCTAGCGGGCGTCTGAGCCCGCTGCCGGCATCCTGAGCGAAGCGAAGGATCTCGCCCGCTCAAGCGGTTTCTATTTATGTTCCTTGCCGTACGCCTTGATCTCGACATCGACGCCGGCCGGCAAATCCAGCTTCATCAGCGCGTCAACCGTCTGCTGCGTCGGCTCCAGTATGTCGAGCAAACGCTTATGAGTGCGGATCTCAAATTGCTCCCGCGATTTTTTGTCGACGTGCGGTGAGCGCAAAACCGTGTATTTATTCTTGACCGTCGGCAACGGGATCGGTCCGGCAATCTGAGCGCCTGTGCGGCGCGCCGTCTCGACAATTTCGCCCGTCGACTGATCCAGAACGCGGTAGTCGTACGCCTTCAATCGGATCCGAATTCTCTCTTTACCAATCACAGTGGTGTCTCTCAAAAGATCGTTTTACCAGGGCTCAGCAAGTTCACTGCTCTGCTTCGCTGGACCGGCGCTCGATCTTCACGCCCGTCCATCTTTCCCTGGCCGGCCTTTCGCCGGATGCCTGACCTCTCGAGCGGGAAGCTTTATCCCGCCCACTCAGAACTTCCTACGCAACGATTTCCGTGATGGTGCCGGCGCCGACCGTGCGGCCACCTTCGCGGATGGCGAAGCGCAACCCCTTCTCCATCGCCACCGGCGTGATCAGCTCGATCTCCACCGTCACATTGTCCCCAGGCATCACCATCTCCGTGCCTTCCGGCAGATGCGCCACGCCCGTCACGTCCGTCGTCCGGAAGTAGAACTGCGGCCGATACCCGTTGAAAAACGGCGTGTGCCGCCCGCCTTCTTCCTTCGACAACACGTACACTTCGCCCTTGAACTTGGTGTGCGGCGTGATCGAGCCCGGCTTCGCCAACACCATCCCGCGCTCCACGTCTTCCTTCGCAATCCCGCGCAGCAGCATCCCGGCGTTGTCCCCGGCCATGCCCTCGTCCAACTGCTTCTTGAACATCTCGACGCCCGTCACCACCGTCTTGCGCGTCTCCCGGAAGCCCACAATCTCGGCTTCCTCGCCCACCTTCACCTTGCCGCGCTCGATCCGTCCCGTCACCACCGTGCCCCGGCCCTGAATCGAGAAGATATCTTCAATCGGCATCAGGAACGGCTTGTCAACCGAGCGTTCCGGCAGCGGCACGTACTTGTCCACCGCCTCCATCAGCTCGTCGATCTTCGCCTCCCACGCCGCCTCGCCGTTCAGCGCCCCCAAGGCGCTGCCCCGGATCACCGGCAGATCGTTCCCCGGAAAGCCGTAGCCCGTCAGCAGCTCGCGTACTTCCAGCTCCACCAGGTCCAGCAGCTCGGCGTCGTCCACCGCGTCGCACTTGTTCAAAAACACCACCACGCACGGAACGCCCACCTGCCGCGCCAGCAGCACGTGCTCCTTGGTCTGCGGCATCGGCCCGTCGGTCGCCGCCACCACCAGAATCGCCCCGTCCATCTGCGCCGCGCCGGTGATCATGTTCTTGATGTAGTCGGCGTGACCAGGACAATCCACGTGCGCATAGTGACGGTTCGCCGTCTCATACTCCACGTGCGCCGTCGCAATCGTGATCCCGCGCTCGCGCTCTTCCGGCGCATTGTCGATCGAGTCGAACGAGCGGAACACGATCTTCGGGTTGTGCTTCTGCAATACCTTCGTGATCGCCGCCGTCAGCGTCGTCTTGCCATGATCAATGTGCCCAATCGTCCCAACGTTTACGTGCGGCTTGCTGCGGTCAAATTTCTCTTTCGCCATTGCTCAAAGCTCCTCAATTCACCGGCGAGCCGCTTCGGCTCGCACCGAAAAACCTTGTGAAGTACTATTACCCGGAATGCGCCTGAGCATCCCGCCAAACTGAACTATCTGGTCGAAACCCTGCCCTGCACCTTGGCCACGATCTCCTCGGCCACCGCGCGCGGCGCCTCTTCGTAGCGCGAGAAGTGCATGGAAAACGTTGCGCGCCCCTGCGTGTTCGAGCGCATCTGCGTGGCATAGCCGAACATTTCGGCCAGCGGCACCATCGACTTGACAACCTCGGAGCCGGCACGATGCTCGATGCCCTCGATGCGTCCGCGGCGGCTGTTCAGATCGCCGATCACGGTACCCATATACTCCATGGGCACGACGACTTCGACCGACATCACCGGCTCCAGCAGAACCGGGCTGGCCTTGCGGGCAGCCTCTTTGAAGCCCATCGAAGCAGCAATCTTAAACGCCAGTTCGTTCGAGTCAACTTCGTGGTAGCTGCCGTCATAGAGCGTAGCTTTGATGTCAACCATCGGATAGCCCGCCAAGACGCCGCCCTCCATCGCTTCCTTGATTCCCGCCTCGACCGGCTTGATATATTCCTTCGGAACCGAGCCGCCGACGACATCGTTTTCGAATACGAAGCCCTTGCCGGCACCGCTCGGTTCGATACGAAGCTTGACGTGGCCGTATTGCCCGCTGCCGCCGGTCTGCCGGATGTACTTGCCCTCGGCTTCGGATTTCTTGCGGATGGTCTCTCGATAAGCGACCTGCGGCTTGCCGACGTTTGCTTCCACGCTGAATTCGCGCATCATGCGGTCGATGATGATCTCCAGGTGCAGTTCGCCCATGCCGCTGATGATCGTCTGGCCACTGTCCTGATCGGTTGCAACCCGGAAGGTCGGATCTTCCTGCGCCAGCTTGCTGAGCGCGATCGACATTTTTTCCTGGTCGCTCTTGGTCTTGGGCTCCACGGCAACGGCGATTACCGGTTCGGGGAACTCAATCGATTCCAGCACGATCGGGTGCTTTTCGTCGGAGATGGTGTCACCGGTCGTCACGTTCTTCAGGCCGACGCAGGCGCAGATGTCTCCGGCCAGAACTTCTGAAATCTCCTCGCGCTTGTTGGCATGCATGCGCAGCAGGCGCCCGATGCGCTCACTCCGCTGCTTGCGCGGGTTATAAACGCTGTCGCCGCTCTTCAGCGCGCCCGAATAGGCACGGATGAAGGCCAGCTGACCGACAAAGGGATCGGTCATGATCTTGAAAACCAGCGCAGCAAAGGGCGCTTGGTCGTCCGGCTTGCGAAGCTCTTCCTCACCCGTGTCCGGGCTCTTGCCCATAACCGGAGGAACGTCAAGCGGCGAAGGCAGGAATTCAACAACCGAATCCAGCAGCGGCTGCACGCCCTTGTTCTTGAACGCCGTGCCGCATATCACCGGGAAAAGCTTCAGGCCGATGACGCTCTTGCGAAGCGAAGCCTTCAGCTCTTCCCCGCCGATCTCTTCGCCCTCGATGTACTTCTTCATCAGCTCTTCGCCGTCATCGTTTTCCACGACGGCTTCGACCAGGAGTTGATGATAGGCCTGCGCCTTCTTCTTCAACTCCGCAGGAATCTCCTCGATCGAATACTCCGCGCCGAGGGTCTCGTCGTGCCAGAAGATGGCCTTCATGGCAAACAGATCGATGCAGCCCTTGAATTTGTCTTCGTGCCCTATCGGATATTGGATCGCCACTGGACGGGCGTTGAGGCGCTTGCGAATCGTGTCGATAGCGTGCTCGAAATCGGCGCCCATCTTGTCCATCTTGTTGATGAAGCAAACGCGGGGCACACCGTATTTATCGGCTTGGCGCCAGACAGTTTCCGACTGCGGCTCGACCCCGTGTACGGCGTCGAATACGGCGACTGCTCCATCGAGCACACGCAACGAGCGCTCTACCTCGGCGGTGAAATCCACGTGCCCCGGCGTGTCAATGATATTGATGAGGTAGTCGCGCCAGGAACAGGTCGTGGCGGCGGAGGTAATCGTGATGCCGCGCTCCTGCTCTTGCGCCATCCAATCCATGGTCGCCGTGCCTTCGTGCACTTCGCCAATACGGTGCGTGCGACCCGTATAGAAGAGGACGCGCTCGGTAGTCGTAGTCTTACCGGCATCGATGTGCGCCATGATGCCGATATTCCTGCAACGCTCTAATGGAACCTGTCTTGACAAAACTTCCTTCTAATCCTTACTTGTCATCGCACGGGACATAGGCCCGCGCTGGTTTTAGCGCTCCGCCCGCAATGGCGCGCTATCGCCGTTACCAGCGGTAGTGAGCGAAGGCCTTGTTGGCCTCGGCCATGCGGTGTACGTCTTCCTTCTTCTTGATGGCTGCGCCTTTGCCGTTGGCCGCATCCAGCAGTTCGTTGGTCAGCTTGTCGACCATGCCCTTTTCCGCGCGCCCGCGCGCGTAGGTCAGCAGCCAGCGGATTGCCAGCGAAGTGCGCCGGTCGGGATTCACCTCGATGGGCACCTGGTAGTTCGCGCCGCCGACGCGGCGTGTCTTGACTTCCAGCAGCGGTTTCACGTTCTCAACCGCCTTCTTGAACAACTTCAGGGCTTCGTCGCCGCCCTTCTGCTGGAGGTTTTCCAGGGACTGATAGAAGATTCCCTGCGCCGTGCTTTTCTTGCCACCCCACATCATGGAGTTGACAAATTTATTGACCAGCGTGGAGTTGTAAACCGGATCGGGTATCGGTTCACGCTTCGGAACATGTCCTTTTCTAGGCATCCTAAAAAACTCTCTTTCGCTGCTCGGCGCTAACGCCGACTGAACATCCAACACACATCCCTTGCTGCGCTCGGGACGACGACTCGCGGCTCAGACACCGCGAAAACCTGATGACCGCAGCGAGCTCTTGCCTTCCTATCAGCAGATCCCTCGCTACGCTCGGGATGACGCCTCGCGGCTCAGACGCCGCGAAACAGCGTCACTTGGGACGCTTCGCCCCATACTTGGACCGCGACTGCTTGCGATTGGCCACGCCAACCGAGTCGAGCGTACCGCGGATCACGTGATAGCGAACTCCCGGCAAATCTTTCACGCGGCCGCCGCGGATCAGCACAATCGAGTGCTCCTGAAGGTTGTGGCCGACGCCGGGGATATAGGTCGTGACCTCGATCCCGTTGGTCAAACGAACACGAGCAACTTTGCGCAGAGCCGAATTCGGCTTCTTGGGCGTCTGGGTGTACACGCGAGTGCACACGCCGCGCTTCTGCGGGCAGGCCTGGAGAGCAGGGCTCGCCGTCTTGTACCGCGGCGCCGTGCGACCCTGGCGGACCAATTGATTAAACGTAGGCACTCTTGCAGCTCCTTGTATCCGGCGCGCAATCCGCGCCATCAGAAAGCGCTCGTCGCCCCGCCATCGCACACCGTACCAGCGCACTCCGGCTCATCTAGCGCGTTCGCGTTTCTGCGTCCGGCTCCCCGGCAGACGCCGTTTGCGTCTGTTGAGGTTCACAACCATCCGGGCTGACCTGGCTCTTGAGCCCGGTCATACTTCTCCGCAACGCGGAGAATGTGGAGTTTCCTTAAGATTTACGAGCTAGCGACGGTGGCACCTAGACCAATCCCCACCGCAAACAACCGCGGCATCCCAGGGGGCCGATACTCCGTTTCGCAGCCTTGACCTGCATACCCCTTCGCATAGGGCGAAAGGCAGCGCAGATCGTTTCAGCGAGGGAGCCCTTTTCTACCGACGCAGCAAGCGCGTCATGGGCCATGACTTCTACAGCTCAACCAGAACCGCTACAGGCAAGCCAATCAAACTCGCAGAACCAATTCACTATAGCAACTCACGACAAAGCCGTCAACCGTGCTTGCTCCCGAAGCGCGGATAAAGAATTCTACCACCAACCGGGGTGTGGCTCAAAAGCCGTGCTGGGACAATGACTGCACGGCGGACCGATTTTCATCTCCTGCGGGATGCACTCTCGTCATCGCGGCGCGGCCGGCCTTCGATTGCCGCAGCAGTCGAGTTCAACTTGGACAGAAACAGACACTCTTCGGCTTGCGGAACACCTTCGCCAGACACTACACTGACTCATCCAGTGGAAAACGAACCGCACGTAACCCGTGCGGGGAGGATGCATGCGGCGGTCGCGAACGGCATTTGCTTCTTTGGCTCTCCTGCTGTCCTGTATTGTCTCAATTTTGCCAGGTTGTGGTTGCTCCGCCGGCAAAGTTGCCAGCATCACGGTGACACCCTCGCCGGTCTCAGTGGCTTATGGCCAAGTGCTACAACTGTCGGCTTCCGCGGTCAATAACAACAATGCCGCCGTGAGTACCAGCTTTGCGTTTGCGTCCAGCAACACATCGGCGGTCTCCATAGCTCCCTCTGGAGCGCTCTGCGGCGGCACTTGGGACGCCAACTTCGTCACCTGCAGCAAACCTGCGAGCCTCGTACCTGCGACCGCAACCATTACCGTCACCGCGCAGACTATCACCGCAAGCGTTCAGGCTTATGTTCACGAACAGGTGGACAGCGTCGTGATTACCAAGTCTCCGGCGAGCTGCACCTCGTTATCGCTAGCTACCAGCACGTCGCAGCTGCCGCAATTCCAGGCGACTGCTTATAGCAACAACCAGACTCTTTGCACAAGCCTCGGGTTGGGAGCCGCGCCGTGCGACATCACTCGCGACCTGACTGCGAGTACCGGAGCGACTGTCGACCATTCGCTTCCCTTCCAATGGTCCAGCAGCGATACCACCATTGCCACCATCGCCACCTCCGCGGCGTCGGTCAGCTCCTCCTCCGGAACCTTGGTCAGCACCTCGGCAGCATTGCCTGCCGGGACGGTTACACCTATTGGTCCGGGGCAGGCGAACATTTTTGCCTCGACCGCCGGCGTCAACAGTCCGGCAGTGCCATTTACGACTTGCCCTGTCAACTCGATAACGCTGACAGCACCGAATGCGGCCAATGGTGGCTTGGGCCCGTTTACAATCGCTGGATCGCAATCCCTCTCGGCTGCGTGATTGATTCAACCGGCGCGACCATCACCTACCCTGCCCTGACCTCGACCAGCTTGGCACTCAACTACCCCGCCCTGAGTTGGTTGAGTACCGATCTCTACGCAGCGACCGCCACGGCGCAGACACAAACGGTCAAGACGACGGTGAATGGCGTCAGCACCAGCCAAACCGTGCCTTTGGCGACGGCCACCGCCACCCGGGTCACGGACGGAGTTGCACTGCTTGTGGCCTCTTGCACCCCGCCGAGTTGCAACAAGAACCTTTTTCCGGTGTACAGCAATCCACTCGTCACCACCTATGCAGGAAGCAATGTCGCCATGGCATACATTGCCAGTTCGCAAAGTACGGAGATGTTACCTATAGACCTCGGGTCGGGCACAGCGTACGCGCTGTATGCACTTCCTACCGCGCCAACCTCGTTCCTGTTCAACAGGCAGGGGACGAAGGCCGTGCTCGGATCAGCGAATGGCGTGTTCTTATTCGACCCGACGGTCGCCCAGTCCACCTCCACTTCCACAACTGCTCCGTTCACGACTCTTTCGTTCAACGGAGATGTGCTGAGCATATCGCCGGATGGTTCACTGGCGGCGGTGTTCGGGCAGGTTGCGGGTCAAATTCAAAACTCAATCGGCATCATCAATCTTAGCCAGAACGCATTGACGGCCACCTTCCCGGTCGCAGGAACCGCGACTGCCGCTGATTTCTCGATCGACTCCCGATACCTGTGGGTCGCCGTGAACGGCACGACGGGAAATCTCGTCTACGTCTACACATCAGGCACGGTGGGCACACCCGGGGTGGGTTCAACTTCTTTCAAGGTCAGCAGCCCGGTTAAAGACATGGCATTCCTGGCGGGTGGGCCGTTTGTGTATCTCGCGGGTGACACTTTGTCGACAAACGTCACGGCGCGCCCGAGCTGTTTGGGCGGCCAGCAATCGGCTTCCACGGTTGCAGACGTGCAAACAGGTACCGCTCCTACGAACGTCCGCGCCTTGCCCAACGGTTCAGGAATCTTGGCGTTGGACCCGCCTAACCAAATCGACGTGGTACAACTTGCCACCCCGCAGGTGCCGTTTGTCGGATGTCCTCCGACCCTGAGCGGCCTTGAATCCATGACGAAGCAGAACCTCGGACTGGGTTCTCCGGTGGTAAATCAGTTCCTGGTGACGCCAGACAGCAACATTGCCGTGCTCACCAGCACTAGCGGCAGCGTCGTCCTGGTTAACCTTACGACCCTGAACTCGCTGACGGCGTCGACCGTCACTCTGGCGAACAGCGCCACGCTCAAGGACTCGGCCACAGGCTTGTGGTTCAAGGGCGACATTCCCGCCAGTAGCGGCGTATTCGTTGTCGGGGGCAGCGACGGGTTCCTGCACGAGATAACCGTGAGCACAGCCACGGACACCGTCAGTGCAAGCCCGGTTGGGCTTGTACAGGCAGATGGAACAACCGCCGCGCTGCCCAACCTGCTCGCCATTCGCAACCGGTAGAGCGGGTTTCCTTGCGAGTGTGTCGTATCGCAAGAAGCTGTCCGGGCATGAGTGGCCCTAGAGCAGTTCCCGGGTTGCTATATACCGCCAAAGAACGTCATTCCGAGCGAGCGGCGCTTTGCGACGCGAGTCGAGGAATCTTTTGTGTTGCTTTACTACTGAAAAACACAAGATCCCTCCACTCCGTTTCACTTCGGTCGGGATGACGCTTCCAATCTACCTTACCGTGCGGCTACACCAATCCGGGAACTGCCCTAGCTGAAAAACTCGACACTAGGTGACGGCGCTAGGCCGCCGGCTCGGAATGACAGTTTTAGCAGGACACAGCAAGTTGGAAACTGCCCTAAAGGTCTGCTTCGAAATCATCCATGTCGAGGCCGTGATAGGTCAAGCCTTCGCGCAGTTTGGGCTTCATTCTCTCGGGCGTCGATTCCACCAGGGCGCGAACCGCGGTTTCCATCGCGATCTCTTCCTCCCCCATCTCTTCGGCTATGGCTTCGGCTCTGGGGCCGGCCTTCTCCTCGACGGCGTCGCGGACGGTTGCTGGAAGGCAACGCAACAATTCGGCGAGGATCTCCGTCGCTTCATCGGACCATTGCATGATTCCCTCGAATCAAAAAATTGAAGTGAACGCTGGATGACGATCGCCCTTTCAGGGCGTTGTGTTGAGTTCCTTGGCTACACTGTCCAGCACGCCGTTAATGAACTGCACCGACTCCGGCGATGAGAATCGGCGGGCGATTTCCAATGCTTCGTTAATAACGACGGGTTTCGGCGTCTTCGGAAAACAAAGGAACTCCGCCACCCCCGCACGCAAAATGTTGCGATCGACGGCCGCCATGCGCTCCATGCGCCAATGTTCGGTGTGCTGCTCGATCATCTTGTCGATCTGCTCGCAACGATCCATGGCAAAACGAAACAGATCGCCGGCGAAGCCGCGAATGCTGTCCTCAAGATCGCTGCGCTCCGCCCAGAAAGTGCGCTCGACCTGGTCCACGCTCTGGTGGCCCATGTCCGACTGGAACAGCATTTGCAATGCAAGCTCGCGTGATTTTCTTCGAGTTCCCATGACCTTCCTGGACGGGGCCGACGTCAGCGGGACTTCCCCGCAGCCAGCTTTCTTAAGTTCGCCATTTCGATGGCGGCCAGTGCCGCCTCAAAACCCTTGTTGCCGGCCTTGAGCCCAGCACGATCGATTGCCTGCGTCAGAGTATCGCAAGTCAGCACGCCGAACCCCATCGGGACGTTGGTCTCCTGCATTGCCTGCCCGATCCCGCGTGTCGCTTCGTTGGCGATCGCTTCATAATGAAATGTGTCTCCGCGGAGCAGGCAACCCAGACAGACCATCGCATCGAAGCGGCCTGTCTGCGCCAGCATGCGCGCCGCGGCTGGTATCTCGAACGTTCCGGGAACGCGCACGACCTCGATATCCTCGTTCTTGGCTCCGGACATCCGCAAGGCATCGAGCGCGCCTGCCAGCAAACGCTCGGTGATGAAGGAGTTGAACCGGCTTACGACGGTGGCGAAGCGAAGACCTGTGGCATTGAGCGAACCCTGCTTCGCCGGCTGACGCCAATCTTCCTTGTAGGAGAAAACCGCGAGCCGCCCATGCTTCTGGGGAAGTTCGACGGTGAACATGCGCGCGCCCCAGTCGAAATCGGCAATCTCCTGAACCACGGTGCATCCGAGTCGATGCACCTGCTCATAGATGATGTCGGCGTTGTCGACTTCAAGGACCAATTCCGCATCCGGAAAGCCTTCGCCCATACCGATCTCGATGCCCGACTCGGGAGCTTGCAGCTTGATGCCGCGACTGCGGGGACGCTCCCAGCTTTCGCCACGCTCGAACCCCAGAGCCTCCAAAAACGCCGCCAGCGCGCGATAGTCCTCAGCGTTGGCGGACAGCAACAGATGATGAATTGACTTAATCATTCCGAGTTTTGTTTTACCACACCGGGATAGAAATCGTCGCTACTATCGTCGAGCCAACGCAAGTTGGCGCACGCAAGAGAATTATGGCCCGCCCGCCGCTACTTGCCCTTGAACTGCGCCGGGCGTTTCTCCAGAAAAGCGCGCATGCCTTCAGCTTTGTCCTCGGTTGCGCACAGAATTCCGAATAGTCCGGCCTCTATAACCGATCCTTCCTGCGTGGTCACTTCCAGTCCTTTGTTGACCGCCTCCATCACGTAGCGCACCGAGAGCGGAGCATTTGCAATGATCTTTCTCGCAATCGCTTCAGCCCTGTCCATCAACTCACCCGCCGCGACAATTTCATTGACGAGGCCGATGCGGTGCGCCTCCTCCGCGGAAATCATGTCGCCGGTCAAAAGCATCTGCATCGCCAAGCCCTTGCCAACAATCCGAGGCAGACGCTGCGTGCCGTTGAATCCCGGAATGATGCCAAGCTTAACTTCCGGCTGACCGAACTTGGCATTGGGAGTGGCGAGGCGGAGCGTGCAGGCCATGGCCAGTTCGCATCCTCCACCGAGGGCAAAGCCATTGACTGCGGCGATCACCGGCTTGCCAAGATTCTCGATGAGTTCGAAAACGGCGTGACCGCGCCGGCTGTACTCTTTGCCCGTGACCGGTGTTTCGGCGGTCAACTCCTGAATGTCCGCCCCGGCGACAAATGACTTGTCGCCGTCGCCGGTGACAATCGCAACGCGCACCTCGGAATCCTTCTTCAGGTCGTGGAAAGCCTGCCGCAACTCTTCAAGGGTGGCAATGCTGAGCGCATTGAGCACCTTGGGACGCACAACGGTGACGTAGGCGATCTGATCCTTCTTTTCGACCCTGATATTTTCATAGGGCACGAGGGCGACAGTCGATGACATGTTTATCCTCCTTGCACTTTAGACGGCTCTCCCCTGAGCGCCGCGTCCTGGGGCACTGGCTTTTCGGCGTTAGACCAGTCGTAGAAACCCTTGCCGCTCTTCTTGCCATACCATCCCGCCAACACCATCCGCTTGAGCAGCGCCGGCGCGGCAAAACGCCGTTCCTTGAACTCGTCGAACATCACGTGGGTAATGTAATAGGTGGTGTCGAGCCCGACGAAATCCAGCAACGTGAACGGTCCCATTGGATAGCCGCAGCCGAATTTCATCGCCAGATCGATATCGCTAATCGAGCCCACGCCCTCCTCGTATGCCCGAATGGCATCGAGCATGTAGGGCACAAGCAGGCGGTTCACGATAAAGCCTGTCTTGTCGCTGGTGCGCACCGGAACCTTCCCCAATTTCTCGGCGAAGGCGATGGCCGCATTCATTACGCTTGAGTCGGTCGCAATCGTGCGGATGACCTCGACCAGCTTCATCAGCGGCACCGGATTAAAGAAATGCATCCCGATGAATCGCTCTGGGCGCGTCGCGGCGGTCATGACCTCGGTCACCGAAATCGATGACGTGTTCGTCGCCAAGATCGCATCGTGCCGCACGATCTGATCGAGCCGGGCAAACATTTTCTTCTTCTCTTCGACGTTCTCGATAATCGCCTCGATGACGATATCGGAGGCGGCGAGATCTTCGGCCTTCAGCGTGCCTTTGATGCGGGCGCGCACAATTTCGGGAGTCTCCGTGATGGTCCCCTTCTCGGCAAACTTGGCCAGCGACTTTCCGATCCCGGCGAAGCCTTTGTCGAGAAAACGCTGCTCAGCCTCGAGCACAACCACGTCGAAGCCGGCCGTGGCAGCTACCTGCGCAATGCCGCTGCCCATGAGTCCGCAACCGATGACTCCAACTTTTTTGATCTCCATGTGTGCTCTCCAGATTGCGTACAAAGAATCGATGATTTCACTTGGCGCGCAAGGCGCCCAAGTTCGTAAGACAACGTAATCACCAGGCGCGTGCCGGCGATCAAGGCTTTGGACAGACTTGTAAGAAACAGGAAGACTCAAATGCTTTCATCCGCCCCAGCGGACGAAACCAGCAGAGTCTATCAGCAGCCTCCGAGAAATGGCAATCAGCGCTGGCGGGAATCAGGCGAGGCGGAGAGTCGGGACTGAATAAGCGAGCGCGACCGCCGCTCCCGCTTCGGCGGATTTAGCTTGTTCCAGCGCGTCCTCGACACGGTTGATCACTTCGGTCGCGATGTCTGCGGCATCGAACAGCGCGTCGATGTTGGCTTCAGCTACGCCGACGGTCAGCACCGCCGCGTTCATCGCCAGAGGCTCTTTTCAGGGCTCGCCTCAGGTCTTCGATCACCAGCGATGCGTCCTTCTCGGGCGTGCTTGCCAGCAGAACGGCAATTTGCGCCGGCCCATAGCGTACAGCCAGATCACTATGCCGCAAGTGCGCGCATAGCGTCTCCCCGGCATTTTGCATGAGTTCCTGCCAAACGCGAGGGTCATCGTGCGCGGAATTCGCGGGAGCAAATTCCATCAGTAAAATCGTCAGCGGACTTTTCTGTGCCTTTGCGCGTCCGATTTCGGCCAGCAATACTTCGATATAGGATGAGCGTTTGAGCAGCCCGTATGCCTGAGGCAGGTGGCTGGCCGGTGCCGGGACGACCACAGCCGGCGCACCCCGAGGCTTAACGCCCAGTGCAAGGCAAAGTTCACGAAGGCGCTCGTTGTGCTCCTCCTCGTATGGAAACATCTCCCGTATCTTCGCCAGCACGCCGCCGGCACGCGCCGTGAGCGAGTAGCGACAGAAGAGCTCAACCTCAACCATGAGGTCGTCCAGCACCGCAAGATGATTCGCGGCGAGCGGGCTCTCTTCCTGGACCAACGTCGAAGTTCTGATTCCGGCCAGACGATGGTGCAGGCCTCCCAGCCGCTCTGAATCGACCTTGCCGCGCAGGCTCTCCAGACGCGCCTGATGCCCTCTCTCGTAGGCGTCGACCTCGACGGCGCGTTCCAGGGCGCCCGTGGCGCGTTCGAAATCTCCCGTCAACATATAGTGATCGAAAAGTTTCGCCAACGTCGCTGTCAGGTCCGTCTCATGATTGGCGGAATCATACAAAGTCGCCAGGTACTCCAGGAAGACTGGCCCCAGATTCCTCATGCCGGCCATTCGCTTGGTAAGCGCCACAAACTCGCGGCGCATTCCAACCCGGCGCTGAAACTCCTCCAACCGCAGCGAGAGATCGACGGCATACTCCTCCTGGCCGGCATCGATCGTGTGGCCGATCAGTTCGATCACCTTCTCCAGCCAAGTGCGCGGATCGCGCTGGAAAAGCTCCCAAAGGTAAGGCTCGGCTTCCATCGGCCGGCCTGCGCGCATCAGCGCAATGCCATAAGGTTCGCGCGCTTCCGCCGGACTGGAGGGATAGTTCGCCAGCGGCTCCAGAATTCGTACCGCTTTCGCGGCATCGGTCTCCAGCAGCGCGGCGCCATAGCCGAGTGCGGCACCCGCATTTCCCGGATCGAGTTCATAAGCCTTGGCAAATTGCCCGGAGCCATCGACTCCATGGCGCTGAAACTCCAGCGCCACCCCGGTGTATGCGGCGGCGGCCTCCCGCGTGCGACCCTGCTTGATAGCCGCGTCGGCAAGCTGCTGGAAGCGCTCGGCGGTCGGGTCGAGTTTAGTCAGACGTTCCAAAATCTGGAAGATCTCTTCCTCGCGACGCAGTGTCCGATAACCGTTAAGCGCGGCTTCGTAAGCGAGCACTGCTTCACGCTGGTTTGTCCGCTCGCTGAGCTGGGCAAACAGCAGAGCCTCATCTGGAAGCACGGGGCGCAAGCGGCTCAGGCGCTTATAAACCAGAGTAGCTTTCGACAGGTTCGACTTTGCCGCATAGAAATGAAACACCTCGCTCAGCTGCTCGGCGGCCAGGGCGGGCTGGTTCAGAGAGGCATATACCTCGGCGATCGATTCCTTCGCTCCCGCGTTGGCCGGATCAAGCCGAAGCACCCTGAGATACTCGCTCAGAGCCGCCTTCAGCCTGCCCCTTTGCATGGCTTTTTCAGCCTTTTGCACGTACTTCTCGATATCTGCGGAAGAATCGCCGAAATGTTGAATACCCAGCATAAAGACCTGCAATAACAGATTTGCTGTTAACTGGAAGTTAACCACGGATCTAGCTGCGGGAGCAGGTAACGTCAGTTCCGATACCGCAGGGCCAGATGGTACATGTCTGTCCTAATTCTTTTTCGCTTGACACTTCGCTTTTTATTCGCCATATTGGCCTCCAGGACGGGAAAAAGATGGCTCTGACGAAGCGGCAACGGCAGGTGTATGACTTCATCGCAGATTTTGTGGCGCGCCAAAGATACTCCCCTTCGTTTGAAGAGATCGGTGCCGGGTTGGGGCTCAGTTCTCTGGCGACGGTTCACAAACACATCTGCAACCTCGAAGAAAAAGGTCTGCTGAAGCGGGACTTCAATCGCAGCCGGTCAATTGACTTGCTGCCGGTAAAAACCCGGCCGAAAGCGCCCGCGATGGCCGCACTGGAACTGCCGCTGGTGGGGCGAATTGCGGCTGGGCGCCCGGTGGAACAACTGGAGAATCCCGGGACCATATCGCTCGCGGACCTGACGCGCTCACGCGATGTTTTCGTGTTGCAGGTGACCGGCGACTCCATGCAGGACGAGCACATCGTCGATGGCGACTATGTGCTGGTCGAAAAGGTTCCGTCGGCAAGCGATGGAGAAATCGTGGTTGCGCTGGTTGGCGATTCGGAAACCACTCTGAAGCGCCTCTATCGTGAAGGCAAACAGATACGGCTTCAGCCCGCGAATGCGAATATGCAGCCGATTGTCGTCCCGGCCACGCAGGTGCAAGTGCAAGGGCGCGTCATAGGAGTTCTGCGGAAATACTAAATTTGGGGGAAGTTTCAGAGTAAGGACATGCCCGCTTGGCGACTGCTTTATGGTTCGTCTCCTAGAGCAGTTCGAGAGATGCTATTCCCCGAAGAGATGAACGTCATTCCGAGCAAGCGACGCCTTGCGTCGCGAGTCGAGGAATCTTGTGTGTTGCTTTACAGCGCGAAGACACAAGATCCCTCCACTTCGCTTCGCTTCGGTCGGGATGACGCTCTCTGAAACATCGGAGTACACCAGCTCTGGAATTGCTCTAGCGAAACTGGTATTCAAGCAAACAGCCCGGAGCTGGCCGGGCTGTTTTTGTCATTTGGATGTGATGTGAAGACCGTTGAGGCTGGCCTCTAGGTGACCACCAGATTCTTGTCGAGCGCCTTCTGAATCGTTTCCTTTGGGACATAACCGACAATCTGTTCGCGCACCTGGCCGCCCCTGAAAATCAGCAGCGTTGGAATCCCGCGCACGCCATAGCGCTGCGGGGTCGCCATATTTTTATCGACATCCATTTTGGCGACTCTGATTTTGCCTTGATACGACTTGGCAATTTCATCGACGAGTGGCGCCAAGGCACGGCATGGACCACACCAGGCAGCCCAGAAATCGACCATAACAGGCTGGTCCGACTTGAGCACCTCCTGGTCGAAAGTAGAGTCGGTCACCTCGAAAATTGCGTCACTAGCCATTCTTCCTCCCAACTGAGAAATCGCCCGCGAACGCGGAACTCAGTATCGTACCACTTCATTCGATGCCGCAGGCCAAAGAACGACGCGAAACCCCTGGATCAGGCTCCTCCTTCCCAAACACGAGCCCCAAATACCGGCCTACGACAAGCCAGTCGAAGCTTGAGTCGCAGGTTAACCCTTGCCGTCGCAAATGAGCAGTGACTTTCCGGTGACTTTCGCCCAGGCCGTGAGCCCCTGCAGGATTGTGATCCAGAAAGCAAACAAGCAGCAAAAAGCGCCATTGACCTAAGTCTCCGGCGCCTGGCAGCCCTCCCCCAAGAACTGCCTGCAGCTCGTATTCTCGGCGGGCTGGCGGCTGCTGTAAAGTCACGGAAGTAACCATAGGTAACCCGCCCCGTAACCTGACGGACGCGCGCAATTCACGGCCTTCCGCGATTCCGATCCAAGCGGGATACACTTACACTGAAACCGCGTTTTGTGTTGATCGACGGCGCCGCCGAAGGTTCAGGCCGTTCGCATTGGTTCGTACGTTCAGGGTGATTCGATGCTGGTGATTTTTGCAGGCTTGCCGGGCACGGGTAAGAGCACATTGTGCCATGCACTGGCGGAGTATGCGCCCGGCGCGGTGCTGAATAAGGATATTATCCGGCAAGCGGTTTTTGGCGCGCACACCGACTACTCACGCCAGCAGGATGATCTCTGCGGCTCCATGATGCTTGCCGCCGCCGAATATCTTCTGCGAGCGAACCCGTCGTTGCCCGTTTATCTCGATGGCCGGACTTTCTCTCGTAAATACCAGCTTCGGGCCGCCATCGACTTGGCCGAGCGTCTGGCGGTACCGTGGCGAATTCTCCACTGTTCGTGTTCCGACGAAGTCGCCAAACGCCGGCTGAAACATGCCGGCCACATGGCGCGAAACCGATCTTTCGGGCTTTACAAGCGCATTCAGGCGAACTTTGAGCCGATCGCCTTCGAGCACCTCACGATCAACACCGATTTACCGTTGAAGGAATCGCTGGCGCGCGCGGTCGCCTACCTCGGGTTGGCGTCTCCGCCAGCCGCGAAGGCTGTTTCCGAGTAGTGCTGGAGCGTAGCCGGCGGCGTCAACGGACGCCAGAAAGGCCCCTGATGAGCGACAAGAGTGAGCAACGGCAGTTGTTTCCGATGATGCTGGACCTGGCCGGACGCAGATGTGTCGTGGTGGGGGCCGGGACCATAGGCGAAGGCAAAATCCAAGGCTTGCTGGCCACCAAGGCCAAACTCGTGGTGCTGGCGCCAACGGCAACGGCCGCGGTCCAGCAATGGGCCCAGCAGGGCTTGATCGACTACAGCCAGCGGCAATTTGAGCCCGACGACCTTAACGGCGCTTTCCTGATTGTGGCTGCCACCTCCTCGGCCGAAGTCAATCATCGGATTCATCACGAAGCACGCCGTCGTGGAGTTCTCTGCAATGTGGTGGACGATCCCGAACACTGTGATTTTTTTTATCCCGCGGTGGTACGGCGAGGCGCTTTGCAGATTGCGATCTCAACCTCAGGGGTAAGCCCCGCCTTTGCGCGCCGGCTTCGCCAGAAGCTCGAAGCCCAGTTTGGCGAAGAATACGGCGCCTGGCTTGACCAGGTTGCGCGTCGCAGAGCAGAAGTGCTGCGCAACGTGACCGATCCCGCCGAGAGGCGGCGCATCCTGGAGGAGCTTGCCACCGCTGACAGTCCCTTGTCCCGCGATGTGGAACGATGAAGCCCGTCAACGAGAAACACTGATGCCGGGCGCACGGACTTCGAAGCACTAGAGCGGTTCCTCAGTTGCTATATCCGGTGTTCCCGAAAGGCGTCATCCCGACCGGAGCGCCTAGCGCCCGCAAGCGCGCAGTGGAGGGATCTTGTGTTTTCGGCAAACCACAAGATTTCTCGACTCGCGCCAAAACACTGCGCTCGCTCGAAATGACGTTGATTTCCGGATACAGCATCCCGGGAAGCGCTCTAACTAACGATATATGCGGGGTTCTACGCCGCAGGCAGGAAGATCGCGAAGATGCTGCCGCTGCGGCCCGGCTTTGTGCTGCTGCGAACGTGAAGCGAACCACAATGCTTTTGTACGACATCTTTGACCAGCGAAAGACCTAACCCGCTACCGTTGGACCCCTTTGTGGTAAAGAACGGCTCGAAGATCTTCTGCAAATTATCTGCAGTTATGCCGCTGCCATTATCCGCAAACGTCAACCGTAGTCCGTGTCTCTGCTGTCCCGCCCACTCTCGGCCCGATGACACCCTGACATGCACCGCTCCGCCTTTGGGCGTGGCGTCAGCGGCATTCAGCAAGAGATTGGAGAGCACTTGGCGTAGCGGTCCAGCGTAGACCGGCAGACGTCCGTCAGGGCAGTAGCGGGTGTTTATCGAGATACCGCGAGTTTCAAACCGTGACCGGTATAGATCGACTACGGAGCTCACCAGGGTCGGCACACTCGTATTCTTCGGACCTGTCATTTCCCTGAAACCCTCCAGCGCGCCATGAGCGATTTGGGAAACTCGCTGCACTTCTTCCTCAGCGAGCATCAGGTACCCGAGTCCCTTCTCGGTTAGCGTGGACTCAGACCGCATGAGGTAGAGGAGATTCAGCACCGACTCGATAGGGTTGTTGATCTCGTGAGCAAGCGACGCTGCAAGCTTGCCCTCCGCCGCATGCGCTGCGGAACGCCTTTCTCTTCTGCCTTCTATCCGAAGACCTGCTGAAACCGGGGTGGGATTGTCGGAGGTTCTCGTCACATCGGGCCATACCTTCTCGTTACTAAATAGTTATTAACTCTGATACCAAGTCCAGGTATGCGGTTGTATGTCTGATGCCAGACATAATAATCCTTGAGTGTAGTGCGTCAAACAGATGGGCCGCTATTTGGAAGGCGGCTGCTTGCCCTCTTTCGGATGTCATCCTGAGCGAAGCGAAGGATCTATGCATTTTCCCTGCGCCGAAATACATGGATTCTTCGCCTCCGCCTGAACAGCGATTTGCTTGTCGAACGCAACTTCGGGTACGCAGCTTGGCTGCTCCGGCCACAGACGTTGGGCGCTCCGGCTCAGAATGACACCTCCAATTAAGTTACTCGACTTGTGACGCACTACACTAGTTGCCCTGCCGAGTAACCTAAGGCGAAAAAAAGGTGAAATAAAAGATGAGAAATTCGCAATAAGCGCGTACAGTTAAAAGTACAACATCTCCATACGCACGTTCGCCCGCCAATGGAGGCGGGTTCATTTGCGCATCCCAGATGCCGGCTTTGTACGGCGAAGGAGCAGCGATGAACCCACCCGCAAAAGTGTATAAAAATCGAATATTGGCAGCACTGCCCAAGGCGGAAATTGACCGCCTGAAGCCACATCTGTCACCAGTCACTCTGAAAGTGCGAACCCAACTAATGGACGGCCATGCCGATCACGCATATTTTCTGGAAGCGGGGCTTGCCTCCGTTGTGCTGACTCTGGCTAACGGGACCACAGTCGAGGTCGGCGTCATCGGCGTTGACGGTGTCGTCGGGCTTCCGGTACTTCTGGGCGCACTGACGATGCCTGGAGAAACGTTCATTCAGGTTGCGGGCTCCGGCTATCGCATCGATGCAAAGCTCTTGAAAGATGAATTTGAGCGGTCGGGCCAGCTACGAAGCTACTTGCAAAAATACCTGCTGGGGAATCTTGTCCAGAGTGCGCAGTATGCGGCTTGCAACCGGCTGCACACAATCAGTGAGCGTCTGTCGCGATGGATTCTTACCTGTCACGACCGTGTCCAGTCCGACCACATGCCGCTCACGCACGAGTTCCTGGGCCAGATGCTGGGCTCCCCCAGAAGCACCGTTACACTGGCGGCAGGGATGCTGCATGAAGCAGGCCTGATCGACTACTCACGCGGCCACGTGACCATCAAGAACCGCCCAAAACTTGAGGATGTCACTTGCGAGTGCTATCGCAACCGTGCGCGATGAATATCAGCGCCTTGGGCTGCTCCCGTAGCAGCGCCATCCTGAGGCCGCTCTCGAAGAGTTATTTAGCTGCTTGCATGTCTGTTGCCAGACAGACAACGACATTCCGCGCCTGCCATGATCGGAAGAGGAGCTTCCGCTTTTCCTGGCAGGCAGTATGGACCACCTCTCGCAAGCGCCGATCAACCAGCAGGCGCCGGAGTCCGCTAATTCAGCGGAAGCTCTGCCACAGGATTTCAATGTGCAGTCCTCGCTCCCATCCCTCGACAATGCGAAGCCACGGCCCGGGGCCATTTTGTGCATAGATGACGAGCCGAAGGGCTTGGCGGTCCGCAAGATGCTGCTTGAAAGCCAAGGTTACGAGGTGCTCACAGCCACCAGCGGACGCGAAGGATTGGCGCTATTCGCTCGTCATCGAATCTCTGCTGTCGTCCTCGACTACGCCATGCCGGAAATGAATGGAGCGCAGGTCGCTGCTGCCCTCAAGCGTCTCGATCCCGCAGTAAGGATTCTCTTGTTCTCTGCCTACGTGGATCTTCCGAAAGAGGAATTGCGCTCGGTAGACGCCTACGCCGTTAAGGGCGACAATCCCAGAGCCTTCCTTGCGGCCGTGCAGCAACTTTTCGCCTGTTAATGCTCAGAACCGGCTGAGCCCGGTGTTGGGGTTGGTGTATCCCAAGAAGAATTTCTTCAGTGTGTCACCCTGAGGAGCGTCCGTTAGGACGCGACGTAAGGGTCCATGTATTTGTTTTTCGGGCTTCGGGTTGCGCGCGGTGAAATGCATAGATCGTCACGTCGGTTCGCAAAAGCGGCAAACCTCCTCACGATGACACCCGCTGCGAAGGGAAGGATACAGTATCTCTGGTACTGCTCTTATATATCGCGTCTGGCATCGAGCCCTCCTCATGATTAGCTGAACGGTCTTTGCCTCCCTGCCGCGCCATCGTAGCGTTCAACGATAGATGCGGCCCTCGCCGGGAATGTAATCGTCAGTGGTGTAGGGGTGCGACTCGTGACAGTGCGGGCACTCGAAGGAACCGGCGTCCGTGCCGGGAACAATTGCATCCGTGCTCTTGCCCGGGACAAGCTCACGCGGCTTGACGGCAAATCGCAGCAGACAGGTTTTACATTCGACCAGCCAGACGAAGGGCATTGTTCAGCCTCACCGAGGATTATTGTGACGGCTCCGACTGGGGTTGTCGAATAGCATTTTCAGCGCAGCGCCCGGCTGTTCTTCGCGGTACACCTTTCGCGAAACTGGTGTGGGGAAGTTCGCGGATTGGTGTAGCCGCACTGTAAGGTAGATTGGAAGCGTCATCCCGACCGAAGTGAAACGGAGTGGAGGGATCTTGTGTTTTTCCGCGGCAAAGCAACACAAAAGATTCCTCGACTCGCGTCGCAAGGCGCCGCTTGCTCGGAATGACGTTCTTTGGCGGTATATAGCAACCCGGGAACTGGTGTGGCAGGTTTTCAGCAGCCTGCTGGTGTAGTGCGTCAAACAGATCAACGTTTAAGTTTCTCCCAGCCGCCGAAGGTGGCGGCAGACGGTAGCCCACGGCGCAAGCCGTGGGTGCAAGGGCGTCCAGGATCGCAAGCCCCCGAAGGGGGCGACAGAACCGGTCGAGATTCTGTCGCCCGCGCTGCGGGCTTTCCAGATTTCCCATTCCCAAACCCATGGCTGACGCCATGGGCTACCATCTTTCCCCCGCTTCGCGGGGTCAGTTTGCACTGTTCTGATTTATGACGCACTACGCTAGCAGGTTTTCAGCAGCCTGCTAGACTAACTGTGCTTTTCAAATCACAGACTCTGGATTTGCGGAACTGAACACAAAAATGAGTAAGCTGCTCAGCGTTGGCGACGCTATTCGGCGGTTTGTGCCGGATGGCGCACTCATCTTCATTGGCGGGTTTGGCCATTGCGTTCCCTTCGCGGCCGGCCATGAACTGATCAGGCAGGGTCGAAAGCAACTGACACTTTGCCGCACCGGAACGGACATTCTCTTCGACCAACTGATTGGCGCCGGGTGCGTGGCGAAGGTGATTTTCGGCTACCTGGGGAATCCGGGGGTCGGCATCTCCCACTCGTTTCGACGCGCGGTTGACGCCGGCTCATTGGGAGTTGAGGAATGGACAAACTTCACGCTCCTGCTGCGTCTGCACGCCGCGCGCCTCGGGGTTCCCTTTCTGCCGAGCCGCGCACTGCTGGCAGGCGACATTCCGAAGGCCTCGGCTGACGCGACGAAAGATAACCTGCCCGTTTACGGGCGAATCTCTCAGCGCGATCCCGGCGCTGCTTCCCGAGGTTGCGCTGATCCACGCGCAGCGCGCCGATGAGGACGGAAATGTGCAGATGTGGGGGATCGATGGAGACACCCGCGAAGGCGCTCTGGCAAGCCGCCTGGTGATCGCCACGGTGGAAGAAATTGTTCCCCGGGAGATGATCCGCTCCGCTCCCGAGAAGACGATCGTTCCCGCGCACCGGACCGCGGCGGTTTGTCATGTGCCCGGAGGCGCTCACCCTTCCTACGTTCAAGACTATTACACGCGCGACGACGAACATTTCGTCCTCTATGATCGTGTTTCCCGGAGCGCGAATGAGCTATCCGCTTATCTGGATCGCCATGTCCGAAACGTTGCCGATCGCGAGGCCTATCTGAACTCGCTGGAGCCCGGAGTTCTTGAGCGGATTGGCATAGCCAAGCGCGTCCACCCCGTGGAGGCGCGGCGATGAGCCCTCAGACGGAGATGGAGAACCTGATTCTGGCAACGGCCTTGGAACTGGCCGACCACGAAACCTGCTTCGTCGGTATCGGCGTGCCTTCGCTGGCCGCGATGCTTGCCAAGCGGACTCACGCGCCGAATCTGGTGCTGATTTATGAATCCGGCGCCATTGACGCCAATCCGCCCATCGCTCCTCTCTCCACCGGCAGTCCGAGCGTGACCGCCGATACCGCCATGATCGGAGATTGTCTGGACGTTTTCGGGGATCTTCAGGCCGGCCGTATCGATGTGGGTCTGCTTTCGGCGGCGCAGGTTGACCGGCACGGAAACCTGAACAGTACGGTGATTGGCGACTACCGCAAACCTAAGCTGCGGATGGTGGGCAGCGGCGGCGCTCATGATATCGCGAGCCTGGCTAACCGGGTGGTAATCGCCATGCCTCACGATCCCAGGCGCTTCGTAGCTTCGGTCGACTTCATCACCAGTCCCGGTTTCCTGAACGGCGGCGGAGAGCGCTTGCGATGCGGGCTTCGCGGTGGCCCTCACTCCGTCATCACTGGCCGAGGACGTTTCGTTTTTGCAAACGAGGAACTGCAACTGGAGCGCTCATTTCATCCGTTCTCGCTTGCCCAGGCGGTCGAAGGCTTTGGATGGGAGGTACCGGTGTGCCCCGGCGCACACTGTTTCAACGGCTTCGATGAGGGCGCCCGAATGATGGCCCGCGGTATTGGATTGAGCGAAGCGTGAGGGTGCAAAATAGTTACTCGGCTTGTGACGCGCTACGCTAGTTCTTCTCTTTCTCCTGCTTCGCATCGAGTGGCTTGGCCGGGTAGTATCCATCTCTGGTTTGCACCACAAGGTCTTTCCGTGTTGTGGTCACATGGATCTTGCGGTACTCCGAGGCACTGCCAAGGCGATCCGGCACATAAACGAGGCTGTATCGGTGCCGAATATCTTCATTAATCCTCTGATAGATCTGGTAGACCGTTTCCTTTAGCGCTTCCTTCCTTGAGCTCTCCTTGGAAACGTCGAACATGCGGCCACCGGTTTCCCTGGAAATGCGCTCCAATATCTTCTTGCCGTCGGAGCGGCCTTTCTGCGGTTGCGGTGAGCGGGGATACCCTGGCCCACGGCGCCCCATTGGGCCACCCATCGGTCCACCCATCCCGCCTGGTCCACGCCCCAAACCGCCGCCATTGCCCGAGCCTTGCATGTTGGGAAGCAGAATCGAATACACGACGGTGTTGGCCCGCTGGGCGGATTCGATTGCCCGCTCCAGAGTCACTTTGCTGCCCAGATCAACTCCATCGGAAAGAACGACGATTGCCTTGTGTCCTTGCCGCTTCAACATCATCTCGTTTGAGGCGAGATAGACTGAGTCGTATAACAACGTGCCGCCCATGAGCGAACGACCCGAGTTCCTGGGATACCCCTCTCCGTTGGAAGAAGTGTCGTCTCATCATTCCTTCTGAACTGCGGTTGTTGGAGCAGGTCAAGGGCGTCATTCAGCTTCTGTTTTGACGTCGTAAGGTCCTGAAGCAGTTCAACTTGGCTATCGAAGTGGATCAGAAATGCCTTATCCTGATCATTCTCCCGGAGTACCTGATCGATGAAATGCCCGCTGGCCGAGCGTTCCGGTTCAAGCAACTGACGTTGACTCGAGGCGGTGTCAATCAGGAGCCCCAGCGTGAGTGGAAGATCTGTCTCACGGCTGAAGTAACGAATAGTCTGCGGACGGCCCTCTTCCTCCAGGACAAAGTCGTTCTGGGAGAGACTATCGATGATGTTACCGTGCTTGTCTCGAACCGTGACCAGCACGTTTACCGCGTTGACATCCACTGAAACCGCGGGCGCCTGCTGGCCAGGAGCCGCCAATACGAACATTGACCCCAGCACGGCCAGCCCGGCCCAAAGCAGCATTGAGCGTTTAGAACTGCTTTCTGAAATTGGCATGAAGTGTAACTCGCATGGAGAGGCTAGAGTCATCTCGTGGATACTTCCTTGAAAGGTTATGGCTACGCACTGGTCCATCCGACGACACGATTCTTCCGAAATTGGGTGTAACCCACCTCTTGGGCAATTGCAACACGGAAATGCCAGGATTGTTGTGCTTTCTCGATGAAATTCTCGAAATGGTGGAATCAGGCTGTAGTCGGCTGAATTAGCGTGCACAAAGGCGGGACACATATCCATTTTCGAACAATGGGAATTAAGTAAATTTAGAATTAAAGCACCACCAAGCACCTAATTTCTTCTATTGGGGTTTAAAGATAAAGTAGAATTTTCGTGCAGCACACAACGATGAAACTCCGAATTCTTTTTGCTTTCATCCTCGGTGCGATTGTTCAAGCACATGCCGGAGCTGCGCTCTTGTTGGAAGAGCCTTACGGCAAGTTTGGCTACATGAACCCCACGGGCCATGCCGCTATTTATCTGACCCGTGTCTGCGCTGCATCGCCGACGCTGCTGCGTCGATGTGAAACTGGGGAAACGGGTGTTGTAATTAGTCGATACCACAAGATCGCCGGATATGACTGGATCGCGATCCCGCTTCTTGCATATCTCTATGCCGTGGACGACCTTCAAAAGATGCCGCAGGTCGTCGACGCCGAAGGAGTGAAAAACCTCAGAGACGCCTATCGACGAAGCCATTTACTGGCGCTTGCGCCCAACGGTCCGTCAGGACAGACGCCGCCGGGCGAGTGGATCCAGTTAATCGGCGCCTCCTACGATCGCAAAATTTACGGTTTTCAAATCGAGACCAGCGAGCAGCAGGACGATGCCTTGATCCAATATTTCAATCGGCGGCGGAACAAGAGTCACTTCAATCTCCTGTTTCATAACTGTGCGGACTTCGCCGGCAAAGTCCTCAACAGTTATTATCCAGGGTCAGTGCATCGCAGCTACATTGCAGACGCCGGCATGTTGGCGCCGAAACAGGTGGCAAAATCGCTCGTGAGCTACAGCAAACGCCATCCGGAAGTGGAACTTACCAGATTCGTGATCCCGCAAGTTAAGGGCAGCATTCACCGCAGCGACCCCGTCGATGGAGTTGCCGAGAGTTTCCTCAAGACCAAGAAGTTTTCAGTGCCCCTGGCCGTCTTGCACCCGCTGCTTGCCGGTGGTCTGGCGGTGGCTTACCTTACGGAAGGACGCTTCAATCCGAAGCGGAACGCTTCTGAACTCGACATAACTCAAGTGGTTAAGCCCCAACCAACTGGCGAAGGTCCCCGGACGGAACTGCCTCAATCCGAACCGGATCACTTACCGAGTCTGCCTACCGCGCTCGTACCGCCGCCTGCGGCGCAAGCTGAGCACTAACCGCCCCTGCTTAATCTCATCCACCAAAACTTGATGATGAGTGTGCCCCAATCCTGCTAATCAGTTTTCCTTAGCCCATGAAAGGAATATAATCGGCTGCTCATTCGACTGGTGGTCCATGGAGATTGCATGCACAAGCACATCAGAACCATATCTTCGTCTATGCGCAGGTTGGTGATTGCATTTGCTCTCATTGCCGGCCTTGCAATTTCGTCCAATGCGTTTGGTTCCGAACTGAAGGTGTTGTGTACCCGGGCCCTTACCGACGCGATGGCCAAGTTGGGGCCGCAGTTCGAGCGTGAGACCGGAAACAAACTTGTCATCAGCTATGGCGTGACCGCCGCCCTCAAAAACCGCATCCAGAATGGTGAAGCTGCCGATGTGGTCATTTTCACGGCCCCGGCGCTGAATGAAATGATTGGGATGGGCAAAGTTGTCGAACAAAGCCGCACGGCGATTGCTCAGACTGGCGTTGGAATCGCGATTCGTCGCGGTGCGCCACGGCCGGACATCAGCTCGGCCGAGGCCCTCAAGCGAACTCTGCTCGCCTCCAAGTCGATCGCTTACTCGGACCCGGCCGGTGGCGGCGCAAGCGGAGTCCTTTTCGCAAAGGTTGTGGAGAAGCTCGGTATCGCCGAGCAACTGAAGCCAAAGACAAAGCTGGTCCGAGCCAGCGGTTCTTCCGGAGCGCTTGCGGCCTCCGGCGAAGCCGAGATCGCGGTGCAGATGATCAGCGAACTTATGCCCGTACCGGGTGTGGAAGTGGTTGGTCCACTGCCTCCGGGTCTGCAAACCCTGACGGTATTCTCCGCCGGAGTCGGCGCAAACGCAGCGAACCCGGCGGCCGCCAAGCAGTTGATTCTCTTTTTGTCTTCTCCTGCCGCAACCCCTGTACTGCGAGCAGCAGGATTAGAGCCTGCGAAGTGATCCTGTGAATAGACCGGATTTGCGAGATATTCCTGTGCGAATCCGGTCTAGAAAAGCTCTGTGCTGAGGTATTTCAGCCCTGAATCATTGATGGTGAGGGCGATATTAGAGCCCTTTTCCCGTTCCCGGAGTAACTCCAGCGCAGCGGCAACATTCGCTCCGGAAGAGAATCCGGCAAAGATGCCTTCTCTTTTGGCAAGTTCTCTCGTGGTATCGGTAGCCGCTTCGTCGGAAACCTGGAGATAATCGTGCACCAGGGAGCGCTCCAGGAACGGCAACTCCATGCTGTAGCCGCCGCCCTGTATCTTGTGAGATCGATTGCTCACCGTCTTGCCGGCCAGGTACGCGGCAGACTCTGGTTCGATCAGATAGCAACGGATCCCCGGCTTATGTTTTTTAAGCCTTTTGGCACAGCCCATAAAGGTCCCGCCGGAACCTGCGAAATCGACGAATGCATCGATCTGCCCGGCGGCCTGCTCCCACATTTCCTCCGCCGTCTGATACTCATGCGCGTGCACGTTTCCCTGGTTCCTGAACTGATCGGCACGGAACCCATTTCGCTGAACCGTGAGTCTCTGCGCTGCCACTTCCACCAGTTCGAGGTCCTCGCCTGACACTTGGCCCGGAACGCCATTCGGGGCTTGGTCCACCAGCACCACCTCGGCGCCAAGCGCTCTCATCATGCGGGCTCTTTCCGTGGAGTTCCCTTTAGACATGACCGCAACGAACCGGTAGCCCTTGACGGCGCATACGATGGAAAGGCCGGTGCCCTGGTTTCCGCTGGTCAGCTCGACGACAGTTTGCCCCGGTGACAGCGCTCCCGCTTGCTCCGCCTCAACTATCATCTGCAGCGCGGCCCGGTCTTTCTTGCTGAAGCCGGGATTCATATACTCCAGCTTCGCGAATATCTTTCCTTCCAGCCCTTTTGTCATGCGGTCCAGGCTCACCATCGGCGTCTTCCCGATTGCTTCAATGACACTGCTCGATACCATCTTGATCATGCTGAGATTCTCACCCGCGCGATATTAAATGTCTACTTTGCGGGCAGCGCGGGAAACGGGCAGTCGACACTGCGACCAATCGTATTTAGCATTACCTGGTGCCACCCACGAGGTTGCGCTGCTATCCTGGCCTAAGAACAGTCAAGCGATGCTGGATTCGTCATAAACCGCGCCGCAGTTTTTTTTTGCCAAGACTGAACCTTCGGTATATGATTGCCGTCACATCACATACACCTGTGACAAAAAGGGCTAGACAGTGCGCGCCTGCTTCGATAAACTCCGCGCCATAAGGATCTAAGGTGTTCAACCGACTATTTGGACTAGTGGGTTAACCGCAGTACGTGAGAAGAAGTGCAGCATATAGTTCCATTTAGGGAGACGGCCTTAGATCGCTGCGAGAGCAAGGTAACGGTTGGCCCGCTCCTCGGTTATTACCCCGTGTTGTCGCGTGGGCGAGATATGGGAGAGAGGCGATTCCACTCGCCTCGTGACGTATCACACGAAAGAAAGCAAACACTGAAAGGAACAGGCTAATGGCAATTACCAGGCGTGGGTTTGTTCTCGCTGGGCTAGCAACATCGACTTCGGCAATGCTCAGTCGTTACGCCGTCGGAGCGCCCTCGACAGAACCTCAAGATTTCGCACCAGTTTCCGGCGAGCACGGGCATGGAGGGCGATTTCCGCGACCGCATCTGCCACAAGTTTGCCGAGGAGGTCAAGAAGCGAACCAACGGCGCACTCACCGCAACTGTCTACCCAGGCTGCGTCGCTGATGAAGACGAATGCGCAGCTGAATGCCGTGCGCAGGGGCGCGCTCGACATGTCGCTGTTCCCGATTTCCTACGCGGGCGGCGAGATCCCGGAGTTGAACATCGGGTTGATGCCGGGGATCGTGACTTCTTACGAGCAGGGAATGGCGTGGAAGAATGCCGAGGCCGGCAAACTGCTCTCCGAAGTGCTCTACGAGAAAGGCGTGCTGTTCGTGAGCTGGATTTGGCAGGCCGGAGGCGTGGCCAGCCGCAACAAGGCGATCGTCGAACCGGAGGACTCCAAAGGGCTTAAAGTCCGGGGCGGAAGCCGCGAGATGGACATGGTTCTGAAAGCGGCGGGAGCGTCGGTGGTTTCCCTGCCCTCGAACGAGATCTATCAATCGGTGCAAAGCGGTGCGCTCGATGCCGCTATGACATCATCGACAAGCCTCATCTCCTTCCGCCTGGAGGAAGTCGCCAAACACCTGACCACCGGCCGCGGTAAAGCTTATTGGTTCATGTTGGAACCGCTGCTGATCTCGCGCGAAATATTCGAAAAACTGCCGAAGGATATGCAGACGGTGGTGATGACCGTCGGAGCCGAGTTGGAGAAGTATGGTACCGACGCCGCCAAGGCCGACGACCAGGCTGTTGCCAAGGTTTATCAGAAGGCCGGAGGCAGGGTTTATGACCTCTCCGCAGCCACCGTAAAGAAATGGCAGGCGATAGCCCGGGATACCGCATGGAAGGACTACGCTGCCAGGAGCGAACGTTGCGCTCGTCTGCTTAAGGCCGGCGGAGAAGCTTCTATGAGTCAGGAACTAGGGGGGACCCCGCTATTGCAGAGCCGCAAAGCATGTGCAGCACGGGGGCGGCAGCCATCATTATGCCGTCGAGTGTCATGACTGCTCCCGCGAAGGCGCCGGAGAAGGCAGGCGTGCTGGCGGCGATTACGCGAGTCCTGGATCGTGTGAACCAGGGCATCATGATCATCGCGGGGGTCGCCCTGCTGGGCGCAGCCTTGGTTCTCACCTACGGCGTGGTTACCCGCTATTTTCTGAAAGTCTCCACAGACTGGCAGGATGAAGCTTCGGTATTCCTGATCGTCGGCTCGATTTTCATGTGCGGCGCCTATGTGCAGTCCCAGCGCGGGCACGTCGGCATCGAGGCGCTTGCGACCATTTTGCCTGCAAGCGTCAATCGTGTCAGGAGAGCGGTCATCGACATAGCCTCGTTTGCGTTCTGTGCCTTCTTTTCCTGGAAGTCGTGGCAGATGTTCCATGAAGCATTTTCCGGGGGATACAGGACCGAATCGACCTGGGCTCCGCCGTTATGGATTCCCTATGGGCTGCTTGCTCTGGGAATGGCGAACCTGTCATTGCAACTGCTGGTGCAGGTTGCCGCGCATTTCACACGGAAGAGGCAAACCCCATGAGCGAAGGAGCCATTGGCATCCTGTACGGTGTTGTCACACTGATCGTAATGTTCTCGGGCATGCCGATTGCCTTTTCCCTGGGCGCGGTTGCTGTCGGCTTCATGTATTTCTTCATGCCGCATGCGGCGCTCGACACCATCACGCAGAACGTCTACGAGGAGATGGCGAGCATTACGCTGCTCTCGATCCCGCTCTTTATCTTGAAGGGCGCCGCGATCGGGAAATCCCGTGCCGGCGCCGATCTTTATTTGGCGCTGCATGCCTGGATGCACAAAATTCCAGGCGGTCTCGGCATCGCGAATGTCTTCGCCTGCGCGATTTTCGCCGCGATGGCGGGATCGAGTCCGGCAACCTGCTCGGCCATTGGCAGTGCAGGAATTCCCGAGATGCGGCGGCGCGGCTACTCCGGCAGTTTCGCGGCAGGGATTATCGCTGCCGGCGGCACTCTTGGCATCCTGCTGCCCCCTTCGATCACGATGATTCTTTACGCCGTGGCCGCGGAACAATCGCTCGGCCGACTGTTTCTGGCCGGCATCGGTCCGGGCCTGCTGCTGGTGACGCTGTTCTCGATCTACGCCGCCTGGAAGTACAAGAGGGAGTACAAGGCCGCTCTCGCGATGTACGAAGGCGGTGGCATGAAGTCCGCCTATCTCGATGAGACGACCTATACCTCCACCGACAAGGCCAAGATGCTGGTGAGGGTGCTGCCGTTCGTGATCCTGCTCACCGGCGTAATGGTGGCTCTATATGGTGGGTACGCTACCCCATCGGAAACGGCCGGACTGGGCGCGATTTTGGCGCTGGTCCTGATTGCCGTCGTCTACAGGGTTTGGCGTCCGAGGGACTCGAAGCTCATTTATATGAGCACCCTGAAGGAATCGACGATGCTGATGTTCATCATCGGCATGTCGCTCCTGTATTCCTACGTGATGAGCTATCTCCACATAAGCCAGTCAGCGGCGGAGTGGATCGTAGCCATGCAGCTCTCGAAGTGGGTGCTGCTGGCGGTAATTCTTGTCTTTGTCGTGGTGCTCGGTTTCTTCCTGCCGCCGGTTTCGATCATCCTGATGACAGCGCCTATCATTTTGCCCCCGCTGAAGGTGGCGGGGTTTGATCTGGTTTGGTTTGGCGTAGTCATGACTGTCGTGATGGAAATGGGGCTTATACACCCGCCGGTCGGGCTGAATATTTTCGTCATCAAAAACGTTGCGCCGGATATTCCATTGAAAGACGTCATCTGGGGCACGGTGCCTTTTGTCGCACTGATGGCATTTGCAGTCGTGTTGCTCTGCGTCTTCCCAGGAATCGCTATCTGGTTCCCCGACCTGGTCCGGGGAGTTGCAGCCAGGTGATAAGTGCACGCGGCGATTGCTCGGGAATGTAGCGGGTCGAGGGCCATGCATGAACGTACCTTCATCTGACGTTCGCGTGGCCCTCATCATCTTACGGAAGCAGCGACAAACGGCTAACCGTGATACGGGTCACAGACTGAACACCGCATTAGATATGTACTGGAAATGTAAATGAAAGCTTGGTTGAAATAGATGGCGCGTCATTTGGGAGATCAGGGGACGGGGGCAGCCGCGTGCAAGGCTGGCCGGAGTAAGACTTGCCGCTGCCGCCGAGGAGACGAGTGTGAGGGCAGACAAGTAAGTGCATTGCATGCAAAGATGCTGCGCGTATTCCTCTCCGGCAAGACCGTGATATTCGTCTTTCACCCAAACCTTCCATCAGGACTTTCAGAAACGCCGGCGTCAACGCCTGTCGGGTCCATTGTCGACTGGCGGACTGATAGGCCGATTTTATGAGAAATCTCAAGCAACAGGGAGCTGGAATCGATGGATAAACGCGTAGCCAACGCCGATGTGGCGATTGAGAAACTGTTTGATGGGGCGACAATTCTAGTTGGCGGCTTCGGGGCTTGCGGTAATCCCGAAAACCTCATTGCCGCCCTCCTCCGCAAGGGCACGAAGAATCTTACAACCGTGTCGAACAACGCGGGCATGGTGGAGTTCGGCCTGGGCTTGCTGCTGAAGTCGCAGCCAGGTTCGCAAGATGATCTGCAGCTATCCCGGCGAGAACAAATTCGCCGCACAGCAGTTATTGAACGGCGAGATCGAGATCGAACTCAATCCGCAGGGAACCCTGGTCGAGCGGATGCGGGCCGGCGGGGCGGGGATTCCGGCCTTCTATACCCCGACTGGCGTGGGCACGGTGATCGCGGAAGGAAAAGAAGTTCGCGAGTTCAACGGGAAGAAGTATCTTATGGAGCCCTGCCTGCGCGGCGATTTTGCTTTCATCAAGGCGTGGAAAGGCGACCGTTGGGGAAACCTTGTCTATCGGAAGACGGCGCGGAACTTTAATCCGGTAATGGCAACGGCGGCGGATTACGTGATTGCGGAAGTGGAAGAGCTGGTCGAGTTGGGATCGCTCGATCCCGATGCCATCCATACGCCGGGAATTTTCGTTAACGCTATTTTTCAGGGACAGAAGTACGAAAAGCCGATCGAAAAGAGGATCGTGCGCAAACGCACGTAACGCTCAACCGCACGCGCGGAAGGGGATGAAAGATGGCAGAACCGAAGATGGCACAAGCTGGAAGTATCAAGGAAAAGATTGCCCGTCGCGTCGCACAGGAGATGCGTGATGGCTTTTACGCGAACCTCGGTGTCGGCACACCCACCATGGTCGCGAACTATATTCCGAAGGGAATGGAAGTTCTCCTGGAAGCGGAGAACGGCATGCTTGGGATCGGGCCCTCGCCTTTTGAGGGTGAAGAAGATCCGGACCTGATCAACGCCGGCAAGGAGACCGTTACCGCAGCTTCCTGGATCGAGCTTTTTTTCAAGCGCGGACTCGTTTGGCATGATCCGAGGCGGTCATGTGGACCTGACCGTGCTGGGCGCGATGGAGGTCGATGAGAAAGGCAACCTGGCGAATTGGATCATTCCCGGTAAGAAGCTGATGGGGATGGGCGGAGCGATGGACTTGGTTGCCGGCGCCAAGCGCGTCATCATCGCGATGGAACATACGAGCAAGGATGGGAAGCCTAAGATCCGTAAGACCTGCACTCTGCCTCTCACCGGTCTCGAAGTTGTGAACATGATCGTAACCGAACTGGCAGTCATCGACGTCACGCCCGAGGGTTTGGTGCTGCGCGAGGTGGCGCCGGGCGTCACTCCGGAGGCGGTGCAGAAAGTCACCGAGGCGAACTTGCGGATCGCCAAAGATTTGAAAACTATATCGATCTGAGGCTCTCGGAAGAGAATCCCAACAACCCTGGGGGAACTAACGCTTGGCGCAAAGGAAGTTGGCGGGCGCCGACACGTGACCCCATGGCCGGTAAGTGCTCTGGATCCAAATCCAAATCTTACTAAGACAGAGGACTCATCATGGCAATTAAAGAAGGTTGGGCAGGCCGGTACTTCGAGGATTTCGAGGTCGGCGACATTTATCGTCATCGACTGGGCCGCACGGTAACTGCCACAGACAATATTTGGTTCACCAATCTCACAATGAATAACAACCCCGTCCACTTCGACCATGCGGTTGCAGCAAAGTCGAGATTCGGACGGCCGATTGTTGTTGCTTCATTCACACTTGCGCTGGTGACGGGTCAGTCAGTCAGCGACATCTCCCTGAACTCGATGACGATGTTAGGGTGGGATGAGGTGCGTCTGCCGAATCCTTTGTTCGAAGGCGAGACCGTCTATTCCCAGAGTGAAGTTCTCGAGAAGAGGGACTCGAAGTCGAAGCCCGAGATCGGTATCGTGACCTTCAAGACTACGGGTTACACGCAGGACGGGAAAGTGGTCATCGAATTCAAGCGAATTGTCATGGTCTACAGGCAGGGGCAAATGCCCGAAGCGATGCGTGGCCCCCAGATCGGACCAAATGTAAAGGGAGGAAAGTAATGAGCTCATCGAAGGTTGCACTCATCACCGGAGCAGGTAGCGGGATCGGCACAGGTCGTCGCTGTCGCGCTCGCTGAGAACGGGTACTCGCTGGTTCTTGCCGGCCGGCGCATGGAGCGCTTGGAAACGACTGTGGCTGAAGTGAAGAAGGTCAATCCCGATATCCAGGTGCTCGCCGTACCTACGAACGTCACCGATCCTGACTCTGTGGCTGAGCTTTTTGCGAAGACGAAAGAGACTTTCGGCCGGCTCGACTTGCTGTTCAATAACGCCGGCTTTGGCGGCAAAGGCGTGCTGCTGGAGGACATCGAGTTCAAGACCTGGAGAGCCGTGATCGATACGAACCTGACCGGCACGCTTCTCTGCACGCAGCAGGCCTTCAAAATCATGAAGGACCAGGACTCCGCAGGGCGGGCGCATCATCAACAACGGCTCGGTTGGGGCGCACAGCCCTCGGCCGAACTCCGCCCCCTATACGGCTTCCAAACACGGCATTACGGGTCTGACCAAAGCGACTTCCCTCGACGGTCGGAAGTACAACATCGCCTGCGGCCAGATCGATATCGGAAACGCGGCGACCGAAATGACCGGCAACATGAGCAAAGGCGTTCCGCAAGCGAACGGCACGAGAGCGGTCGAGCCCACGATGGACCCTAAAGACGTTGCGCGGGCCGTCATCTGCATGGCGTCTCTTCCTCTCGAAGCCAATGTTCAATTCATGCTTATCATGGCAACCGAGATGCCCTTGATCGGCCGAGGCTAATGGCCACTGCGTAGCTAAATCTCGCAAGGCACACCTTCATCAGCTCTACTTGACTATGCCAATCCACAGGCCAAGCAAGCTGATGATGGTGCCGCCGGCGATCGCCCAAAGCGGGTTGCGATCGCTGAACACCACGAATATTGCCCCTCCGGCAGTAAGCGCAAGCGAGAACAGACTGTGAACTGCGGCCCGGCCCATAACCATGCCGCCGGCCATAATCAGTCCGACGGCGACCGGCACCAGGCCAGCCTTAATCACGCTAATCCAGGGAACATCGCCCAAGCGGTGGACCAGGCGGCCGACCGTAAAGCGAGCACGGAAGACGGCACAATCATTGCCAGGGTTGCGACCGCTAAGCCGGCCATACCGGCCACCCGCCACCCAATCAAAGAGCACAGCAGAATATTCGGCCCCGGCGCGGCCTGTGCAATCGCGAACAACTGGGCGAAGGTCGCATCATTCATCCACCCATGCGCACCCACAATCTGCCGATGGATTTCGGGAACGACAGCATTGGCTCCTCCCATGGCGACCAGGGACAACGAGGCAAAGGTCATCGCAATTTGCCATAGCACCTGGCTGTTCATGAACGGCGCCTCATCATATAGGCGATCCCAACGCTGAGCGGAGCAAGCACGACGATGACGGGGACCAGGGACAGTTGCAGCAGCCCGACCAGGGTAAAGGCCATGGCAGCGAACAAAAGCGCAATCCAGGACAGTCGAAGTTTCCAAAGGATCTTGGCCGCCGTGCCGATTACTAAACCGGCAGCCACCGCGGCTGAACCGCCGATGGCGGTGCGCACCATCGCCAGCCCGGCGAACCTTTCGTAGAGCAACGCCAACGCCATCAGGATAGCCAGCGGCATTGCCATCAATGCGGCGAGAGCCGTTAGCGATCCCCGGATGCCCTGGAACCGATCCCCCATGATTACCGCCAGATTGATAATGTTGCCGCCCGGCAAGACCTGTCCGAGGCCCAGCAAAGATGCATATTCCTGTTCGGTGACCCAGGCGCGATCCTCGACGATGACATGATGTGCCACCGGAGCAAGACCTCCGAAGCCCAGCAGCCCTACCTTCAGAAACCCGAAGAAAAGCTGCTTCAGACTGATATGCCCAGCCATTTTTTCAGGGAGCGGAGCAGGGGTCCCTACCCCGGAACTATGTTGCACGTTGTCTCTTTCAAAATTAAAGCGTCTCGATCGGATTCGACTGCTCCTTAGAATACCTAAGAAGAGTCTCTTATCGCCACTTCACACCGGACGCTCGTCGGAACGTAATCGTTGGCGCTGCTATTCCTCGCCCTTTCCGCAGTTGGTCAAATCCAAGGCGAAGCCTCTGCCGATGCTGTCTTTATGCACAATTTACGCACGTTTTATTTTAACTTTACGCGTTTCGGTATCCAATCGAATGGTGGCGGAGTTGCTGCAACGAAACTTTGCGGGGCAGCCTGGCAGGGACTTGCAACCACCGGCATCGTGCTACGAGATGGCAGTGACGGACAAGAAACGCAATATTCTGGTTGTCGACGACGAGCCGCAGATCACACGGGTGCTGATGACCACGCTGACGAGCCACGGGTACGATATCCGCCTTGCAGCCGATGGCGATGAGGCGCTCCAGGTTATGAGTAGCTGGCCGCCGGACCTGTTAATCACTGATCTCTCGATGCCCAACATGGATGGACTGCAATTGTGCCGCAGCGTCAGAACCAAGTCGACAGTCCCGATTATCGTCCTCTCCGTGAGAGACGAGGACCAGGCAAAGATCGAAGCGCTGGACGCCGGCGCCGACGATTATGTGACCAAGCCCTTCGGTATTAACGAATTGATGGCGCGGATACGGGCCGCTCTGCGGCGGGCCTCGCCCGTGGAGAGCCATCGTCAAGCGTGATTGAGATTGGAGACTTCCATATCGATTCGCAACGCCGTGTGGTCATGGTCAAGTCGCGCGAAGTTCATCTCACTCCGAAGGAATTCGACCTTCTGGCATATCTCGCGCAACGCGCCGGCAAGGTCATCACGCATCGTGCTCTGCTCTCCGCTCTTTGGAGCGAGAGCAGCAACGAGCAAATCGATTCTCTGCGCGTGTTCGTGGGGCATTTGCGCAAGAAGATCGAGGCGGAAGGGCCGGCCCGCTACATACGCACCGAACATTGGGTCGGCTACAGATTTGAACCCGGTGATTAGCTCGGAACATCTCGCAAAAGGTACACCCCATGAGGGAACACCTATTCCCAAAATGGGCTGTTTATGCTCTTTTTATGGACTTTTTAGGCGGGCTTTATGGGCCGACGAATCCAATCAGAACAGGCGGATTGAGTGGAAGATACGGCCATTCGCTCTGTTCTTTGCAGTAACTGGAGTAAACACCACTCTCCAGGAGGGATAAACAATGCAGGATCTTGTGTTCATAGCCATCACGATTGCGTTCTTCGCGCTCTCGTTGGGGTACGTCCACTTCTGTGATCGAGTGAAGTGAGGTAACACCATGCACTTTGAATCTTTCGCCATGCTCGTCGTCAGTATCTTGATGGGGATTTACCTGCTGTACGCGCTGTTGCGCCCGGAGAAATTCTGATGACCGCCAATGGGTGGTTTCAAATCGCGTTCTTTGCTCTCCTGGTTCTTGCCGTCACCAAGCCGCTCGGCGTCTTCATGACGCGCGTGTTCAACCGCGAGCGCACGTTCCTGGACCCGGTGTTGCGGCCCATCGAGCGCGTGATTTATCGCGTCACCTGCGTCGATGAGAATCACGAGATGCGCTGGACGGAGTATGCGTTCTCGCTGCTGCTCTTCAGTTGCGTCTCCATGCTGCTGCTTTACGTGATGCAGCGCTTGCAGGCACACCTGCCGTTCAACCCGCAAAAGCTGGCGGGGGTCGCTCCGGACTTGTCGTTCAATACGGCGGCTTCGTTCACGACCAATACGAACTGGCAGGCTTATACGCCGGAAACCACGATGAGCTATCTGACCCAGATGGCCGGGCTGGCGTATCACAACTTTGTTTCAGCAGCCGCCGGTGTCGCGCTGGCGATCGCGGTCATACGCGGTATTGCCCGCCGGGAGATGCAGACCATCGGCAACTTCTGGGTCGATATGGTTCGCTGCTGCCTTTGGGTCTTGCTGCCGATCTCTATTCTTGGCGCACTGCTGCTGGTATCGCAAGGCGTTCCGCAGAACCTGAAGCCCTATGACACGGCAAGGCTGCTGGAGCCACAGCAGGTACAGAAGGTCGATGCCAACGGCAAGCCCGTCGTAGATGCCGCCGGCAAACCGGTGATGGATACCGTCACCGATCAGGTGATCGCTCAAGGCCCGGTGGCCTCGCAGGAGATCATCAAGGAATTCGGCACCAATGGCGGTGGATTCTTCAACGCCAACAGCTCGCACCCTTACGAAAACCCGACCCCGTTATCCAACTTGATCGAGATGTTTATGATTTTTGCGATCGGCGCCGGCCTGACGTACACGCTGGGGAGCATGGTCGGATCGCAACGCCACGGCTGGGCGGTCTGGGGCGCAATGGCTGTTCTGTTCATCGTGGGTGTGACTACAGCCTACTGGGCCGAATCCCATGCCAACCCGCTGCTCACGCAGCAGGCGTCCGTCGGTGCGCTGCAGGGCACCGGCAACATGGAAGGCAAGGAAGTACGCTTCGGTATTCCAAACTCCGTGCTGTGGGCGACAGTCACTACCGATACCAGTTGCGGGGCCGTCAACAGCATGCACGACTCGTACACGCCACTGGGCGGCATGGTGCCGCTGGCCAACATGATGCTCAGCGAGGTGGTCTTCGGCGGCGTCGGCTCCGGGATGTACGGGATGATCATCTTCATTATCCTGACCGTGTTCATCGCCGGTCTGATGGTGGGACGAACGCCGGAGTACATGGGGAAGAAGATTGAGGCCTATGACGTCAAGATGGCCATGCTCGTGGCCCTCATTTTCCCGCTCATCATCCTGACGTTTACCAGCATCTCGGTGCTGCATCCGTTTGGCACATCCAGCATGGCCAATGGCGGGCCGCACGGCTTTTCCGAGATTCTGTACGCATACACCGAAGGCGCCGGTAACAATGGTTCGGCCTTCGCCGGGCTCAACGCGAACACCCTCTGGTACAACGTCTCGATCGGATTCGACACTCTGATCGGGCGGTTCCTGATGGTGATTCCGGCGCTGGCGATTGCCGGCAATCTGGCGCGCAAGAAGTCGGTGCCGCCCTCGCTTGGAACCTTCCCGGTCACTACACCGTTATTCACTATGCTGCTGGTTGGCGTGGTTGTAATTGTGGGCGCACTGACCTTCTTCCCGGCACTTAGCCTGGGACCAATTCTTGAGCACCTGCTGATGGGCGCAGGTAAGACGTTCTGAGGTTTGCTATGGCAACACTACCGAAAGCTCCACCTGTTTCCCAGTTACCGCCGAACCTGCCAGGGTATCCAAAGACCAAGGCAAAGAAGGTTTGGGAATGGAAGATTGTCCGCCGCGCGGTTGTTGATTCTTTCGTGAAGCTGAACCCGCGCAAGATGATGGGCAACCCCGTCATGTTCGTCGTGGAAGTCGGAAGCGTTATCACCACGCTGATGTTGTTTCGCGGCAGAGATGCTTCCTTCGGGTTCAACCTGCAGATTACGTTGTGGCTGTGGTTCACCGTGTTGTTCGCAAACTTCGCGGAGGCAATGGCCGAAGGTCGCGGCAAGGCGCAGGCTGACACCTTGCGCAAGGCACGCGCCGAGACGATTGCGAACCGTGTGCTCTCGAGCGGGCAGATCGAACAGGTACCGAGTTCCCATCTACGCGCAAATGACTCGTGGTCTGCTCGGCAGGCGACTTCATCCCCTCCGACGGCGAGATCATTGAAGGCGTGGCTTCGGTCGACGAGTCGGCGATCACCGGCGAGTCCGCACCCGTGATCCGAGAGGCCGGCGGCGACCGCTCGGCCGTGACCGGCGGGACCCGCGTCTTGTCGGACCAGATTCGAGTGAAGATCACTTCGAATCCGGGCGAGACTTTTCTTGACCGCATGATCGCCCTGGTCGAAGGCGCCGAGCGGCAGAAGACACCGAACGAGATCGCGCTGAACATTCTGCTTGCGGGATTGACGATTATCTTCCTGCTGGCGGTTGTGACATTGCAGCCATTCGCCATCTACGCCGGTTCGCCGCAGACCGTCTTTGTGCTTGTATCGCTGCTGGTCTGCCTGATTCCGACGACGATCGGCGGCCTGTTGTCAGCCATTGGCATCGCCGGCATGGACCGGCTGATTCAGCACAACGTGCTGGCCATGTCCGGACGTGCCGTGGAAGCGGCGGGTGACGTGAACACGCTGCTGCTGGACAAGACAGGGACCATTACGCTTGGCAATCGCCAGGCGTCGGAGTTCATCCCGGCGCCCGGAGTTGCGCAGCAGGAACTCGCCGACGCCGCCCAGCTTTCATCGTTGGCCGACGAAACCCCCGAGGGCCGCTCGATCGTTGTGCTGGCGAAAGAAAAGTATGGTCTGCGGGGACGCGAGTTGTCCGAACATGAGACTCAGTTCGTGCCTTTCAGCGCTACGACCCGCATGTCGGGCGTAAACCTCAACGGCTTCGAGATTCGCAAAGGCGCCGTCGATGCCATCGCCAACTACGTAAAACAGAACGGCGGCGAGTTCCCCGTGCAGGTACAGGCCACGGTGGAAAAGATCGCCCGTTCCGGTGGAACCCCCCTGGTGGTCGCCGAGCGCACACGCGGCGTACTTGGGGTTATCGAACTGAAGGACATCGTCAAGGGCGGCATGCGCGAGCGTTTCGATCAGCTCCGCGCCATGGGCATCCGCACCGTAATGATTACCGGCGACAATCCCCTGACCGCGGCCGCGATTGCGCAGGAGGCGGGCGTCGACGACTTCCTGGCACAGGCAACGCCGAAAGACAAGATGGACCTCATCAAGCGTGAGCAGGCAGCGGGAAAACTGGTCGCCATGACCGGCGACGGCACCAACGACGCTCCCGCGCTGGCGCAGGCCGATGTGGGCGTGGCTATGAACACCGGCACGCAAGCCGCGAAAGAAGCCGGCAACATGGTGGATTTGGATTCGAATCCGACCAAGCTGATCGAGGTAGTCGAAATCGGCAAACAGTTGCTGATGACGCGCGGCTCGCTGACCACCTTCTCGATTGCCAACGATGTCGCCAAGTATTTCGCGATCATCCCCGCCATGTTCGCCGGGACCTTCCCGGTGCTGAATGCGGTAAACATCATGCATCTGAAAACGCCGCAGTCGGCGATTCTGTCGGCCGTTATCTTCAACGCCCTGATTATCGTTGCCTTGATCCCGCTGGCGCTGCGCGGCGTGAAATACATCCCCATGGGAGCGGCCGCTCTGTTGCGCCGCAATCTCTGGATCTATGGCGTCGGCGGCATCATCGTCCCGTTTATCGGGATCAAACTGATCGACATGATGATTACGCGCATGGGCCTTGCGTAAGAGAGGAATGCGATGAAAAAGAATCTTCTGATTGCCGTACTGATGACGATCGCGACGACCGTTCTTCTGGGGTTGATCTATCCCCTTGTCGTGACGGGGATCGCCCAGGTTATCTTCCCTGACAAGGCCAATGGAGAGCTCATCCATCGGAACGGGCAGGTCGTAGGCTCGCGCCTCATTGGACAGCCGTTTGGCGGTCCCGGTTACTTCCACTCGCGGCCTTCAGCCGCAGGCAATGGCTATGACGCGGCGAACTCCGGCGGCTCCAACCTTGGACCGACCAACCAGAAACTCGTCGACCGCTTCAAACAGGATCTTCCCAAATTGCAGGCTGAGAATCCCGGTAAACCCGTTCCCATCGACCTGCTCACCACATCTGCGTCTGGCCTCGATCCGGATATCTCCCCCGCCGGTGCGGAGTTTCAAGTTCCGCGCGTGGCGCGTGAGCGCGGCATGAGCGAAGATGCAGTCCGGCAGTTGGTCGCACGACACACGGAAAGAAGGCAACTCGGATTTCTCGGTGAGCCGCGCGTAAATGTTCTGACACTCAACCTCCAACTCGACGAGACACACCCCATGACAAAGGTCGCCATGACCACGGGCCAAACGCAGTGACGCTAATGCGTGCGCGCTCAGCGGCGCACAGGCGTTATCAGTAACTATTGAGTATCCGGGCTAGAGCCCGCATCGGCCTGCACCCGCCGCTGTAGGCGCGGATCACCGCCGCGTCCTGCAGCGCCCTGCTTCGCGGTGCAATATCCCTTGCTTCTAAGCAAAGGCTACTTCATAATTCTCTCGAAACGAAACGCCTTGAGTTGCCATGATAGCTCTCAGACTGCGCATCCTGTTGCTATTTGTGCGGCAGCGAGTCGCCAGCAGTGAGCTAGTAGCGGGCCGGGTTGCTGAACCGAACGTCGGGAGAAATGAAATGAGCAGCCAGATACCTGAGGTCGAGACCAAGCCAATAACGCCGCTTGCAGCCGCAGTTGAAGCTCCAACCAAGGTTCGGGTCTGGCTGGCAGCTCTGCTGTCAATCACGCTCCTGGTCGCCTACCTTGATCGGGTAAACGTCTCAGTGCTGATCGCCTCCCCCCGTTTTCTGGAAGACATGGGATTGAAGGGCAACCCTGTAGGGCAAGGGTTGCTGATGAGCTTCTTCCTGGTTGCGTACGGGCTCGGTAACGTGTTGCTTGGTCCCGTAGGAGACCGATTGGGACCGCGTAAGGCCATGACCATTGCCCTGCTTGGCTGGACGATACCGTGTTGCATCGGCGCAGTCGCAAGATCCGTGAGCGTGCTTTACGCTTCGAGGTTCTTGCTGGGAGCCGGCGAAGCCATGCACTACCCGATGCAGAGTTCCTACGTGAAGAACTGGTTTCCCCTGCAGGAAAGAGGCAAAGCCAACTCGAGTTGGATATTCGGACAGATGATCGGCCCTGGCATAGCCATGCCCCTGTTTGCCGCCATCGTCGGCGCCTATGGTTGGCGTGCCACATTTTGGCTGTGCGCCATACTGGGCGTAATTGTGACCCCGTGCATCTGGTACTTCACCACCGATCGTCCGGGACAGCATCGGGGCGTCAACAAGGCGGAACTCGAACACATCCTCAAAGGACAGGTGCTTGATAAAACGCCAAGAGAAAAGGGGATTCAGGCGAGCTCGCCTTTGAAGAACTACATCACTCTGATAAAGAGTCCCGACTTTGTCTGTTGCACGTTATCGTATTGGGCTTCGGTGAGCATGTGGTGGGGAATGATGTCGTGGCTACCGCAGTATCTGAAAGTGGCCCGCGGTTTCTCCTGGGCAAAAATGGGATTCTTCGCTTCCCTGCCGTTCTTTGTTGGCCTCCTCGGTTTAATCACCGCCGGCATAATTGCCGACCGGCTGAAGAAAGCCGGCCTCATGAACTGCATAGGACTTGCGGGATGCGCAACGTTTATCGGCCTCGGGGCTCTTGTTCACAACAATAACCTGGGAGCGTGTCTGATCGCTTTTGCTTTCTTCTTTAAGGGTGCTTCGATACCGATGGCTTGGACACTGCTGCAATCATTTACACCGGCCAACATGATTGGTCAGGCCGCCGGCCTGCAAAACGGTTCCTCGAACCTGATCGGTTCGTTGTCGCCTATCGTGGTTGGATTTCTGATCGCGGCGACGGGCGCGTACACGGCGGGACTCATGTTCCTGGTGGCGGTCGGGTGGCTTGGCGCCGTGGCCGGCTTTTACCTTGTCTTGAGGAAGTACTAGAGCGGTTCCCGGATTGGTGTAGCCGCACGATAAGGTAGATTGAAAGCGTCATCCCGACCGAAGTGCTGAGCGCCTGCGGCCGGAGCAGCTAGGCTGCGTACCCGACATTGCTACTCGATAGCATGGAGCTGTTCGGGCACGGAGTGGAGGGATCTTGTGTTTTTTCGGCGGCGAAGCAACACAAAAGATTCCCCGACTCGCGTCGCAAGGCGCCGCTCGCTCGGAATGACGTTCTTTGGCGGTATATAGCAACCCGGGAATTGCTTTAGAACGGATTCGAGGAAGAGATACCCCGAGAAGTAGCCTGCGTCCAGCTCGACGGTGAAATATAAGAAAAACTCGTAGGAGTGTCATCCTGAGGTCGCGCCGGTTTTGCGCGCGATCGAAGGATCTGCTTTCTTTTCACCAAGCGCAAATAGCAGATCCTTCGCTTAGCTCAGGATGACGCCCTCAGAGAGTGGTTTTTCCGCAGCCTCCTGAGCCGCCAAGCGCCCTTTATTTTTCTAAGTTTACTGCTGAACGGCCTGAATCGCCTTGGGATGTACTTGTTCCTTCTTGATCTCGGAGCTGTCCCAGCCTCCTCCCAGTGCCTTTACCAAGTAGACTGAGGTGACCATCTGCTGGCCGAGTAGTTGCGCGGCCAGGCGCTCATTGTTCAGCAAGGTGGTCTGCGCGGTAATCACATCCAAATACGTTGTCAGGCCGCCCGTATACCGATTGTTCGCCAACGTCAGGGCGCGCCGCGAGTCTTCGACCGCAGTCCTCTGGTTGGCCAACGCTTTCGACAGGGTTTGCAGGCCGGACAAACCATCCTCAACCTGCTGGAACGCGGTCAGCACCGCCTCACGGTAATTCGCCACCGCCTCGTTGTATCCGGCTTTGGCCGCCGCCAGATTCGCCCGGTTCCGGCCGCCATTGAAGATCGGTTGCAGCAGGTCGCTCCCCAGCGACCAGAAGGCGCTGGGAGCGTCGACCAGTGTCGCGATGTCGCGACTCTGCCATCCGCCGGATCCAGACAGCGTGATGTGCGGATAAAAAGCCGTGGTGGCAATTCCGACCTGCGCGTTCTGGTACGCCATGAGTCTTTCGTAGGTCGAAATGTCAGGCCGGCGCTGGAGCACATCCGACGGCACTCCAATCGGAACCGGTGGCGGCGCTCCCCGCAAAGGGGCAACCGGCACGCTGAAGCTGGACGCCGCGTTGCCGGTCAGAACCGCGATCGCGTGTTCATACTGCGCCCTCTGTTGCTGCAACAATGATACCTGGGCTACGGTTGCGTCCAGCAAGGCGGCTTGTTGTGCGACCTCCAGGCCGTTGGCAATACCGCCCTCGTGGCGGCGCTGCACCAACTCGAGCCCTTTCTGTTCGATACTCACCAGTTCCTGCACCACGCCGATCTCGGCATCGAGTTCGCGCAGGTTGAAGTAGTCGGCGGCGAGTTCTGAAGTCAGCACCAGTTGAACATTGACCAAGTCTGCCGCCGTAGACTGCAAGGACGCGTTGGCGGCCTCCAGGCTTCGACGCACGCGCCCGAACAAGTCCACCTCGTAATTCAGAGTAAAAGGAATGGTGAAATTATTTTCCGTATCGGGAGTCAGCGGCGGTGTGGCAGAGAGCAAGGGGCGATTGCCGGATACCCTTGTGCGCTGGCCCGAAGGATCGACCGCCAATTGCGGAAAATATGCCGCTGAAGCAACGCGAGCGAGCGACCGCGCCCTGTCCAGCCGATCCTTTGCTGCCCAAAGCGACTGATTTGCCGTGAGCAACTGCTGCTCGTAGCCGCTGAGCTGGTTGTCATTGAAGGTCGTCCACCAGGTGCCCTTCGGCAACCCATCGCCGGGAACGGCAACCGCCCAGGGCGGCGTCGTCTTCCAAGCCTCCGGCGCCTGAACCGGCGGGCGGTTATACTTTGGTCCCACCGTGCATCCGGCCAGCCATATGCCGGCCATGACGAATGCCGCGAGGGCAAGCCGCCCTTTCACTGGCCGCCCCCCTGCTCCGGAGTTACCACACGCACCTGCTGGCCATCTTCGAGCGAGTCGGAGGGATTGACAATCACCTGGTCGTCCGGACGCAAGCCATCGAGGATTTCCAGCGTAGCGCCATAGTCGCGGCCAATGGAAACCGGCCGCAGGTGTGCCTTTCCGTCCGTTCCCGCCACGGCAACCTGCGCTCCCTGAGCGCGGAACAACAAAGCATTGATCGGGACCGTGAGCTTGTTCAGGTTACTCTCGACGGAGAAATGCACCTCTCCAAACGAGCCCGGCAACAGTCGTCTTTCTTTGTTGGGCACGTCCACTTCAGTGAGCAGCGTCCGGGTCGCCATATCGATCGCTTCCGCGGTGCGCGCTACGGAGCCCTGAAACTTCTGGCCCGGAAATTCCTGTAGCGTAACCCATGCTTTCATCCCAATCTTGATATCCTGCGCGTATGCTTGCGGCACACTCACATAGACTCGAAGCGGATCCACCTTCGCGATGTCGAAGAGTTCGCGGCCACCCGCGCCGGCGTTGATCAATGCGCCGCGATCGACGTTGCGCTTGGTGAGGACGCCGGAAAATGGCGCATAGACATTCTTGAAAGATTCCAGTTGTTCCAGACGGCGAACGTTGGCGTCTGCCGCCGCGAGGTTCGCCTTGCTCTGCTGGTAGAGGCTGCTCTGCTGGTCGGCTTCCTGTTGCGAAACCGAATCGGTCTGGCGCAGATTTTGCCAGCGCTCGTCGGAGGTCCGGGCTAACTCAAGCTGGGCAGCGACCTGCTGCCGCGCAGCCCGCGATTGCAGCAATTCCTGGTCGACTTCCGGGGTATCGATCTTGGCCAGCAGTTCGCCCTGCTTAATGGGGCTGCCGATGTCCTTGTACCAGCGCAGCAAATAGCCATTGGTGCGGGCATAGATCGGCGATTCTTCGTAGGCTTGCAAGCTACCCGGGAGCACGACCTCCTGATTCGGTTTTTCTGCCGTGGGACGAATGACGGCGACACTCGGCACGGAGTTGCTTTCGGTCTCTTTGGCGAGCACCCGTTCGTCCTTGGCTCGCTTGAGTAACGTCAGTCCGCCAGCCAGCAGCAGGACCACCAGCACCACGCCGACAATCAGCATCGCTGTGCGCGGCTTGGCCGGAGGCAACTTGGGCACCGGATCTATCTGCGGTGGCGCTTGAACTTCCGGCGATTTCGGCTGCCCCAATTCGGTTTCCGAATCCATACGGTTAATTCCGCTCCTTGAATCGCTTTCCCAACGGCTTCCTAGGGTTGCAGTGGAATGCCTGTCCCGTCTTCTTTCCTGTCCCGCCCGTGTACCATGGCGAAAATGGAGGGAACAAAGAACAGCGTGGCTACAGTGGCAAACATCAGTCCCCCGATCACGGCCCGCCCCAATGGAGCGTTTTGTTCGCCGCCCTCGCCAAGACCTAGCGCCATCGGCACCATGCCAATGATCATCGCCAGCGCCGTCATCAGCACCGGACGAATGCGCGTATATCCCGCTTCAATCGCAGCTTCGATTGCCGGCACCCCCGCCCGCATGCGGTCTCGCGAAAACGACACCAGCAAAATTGAGTTGGCTGTGCCCACCCCCATACACATCACCGCGCCGGTAAGCGACGGCACACTAAGCCGCGTATGCGTCAGCAAAAGAAACCAGGCAATGCCAGCCAGCGCCGCCGGCAATGCGGCGATGATGATGAATGGGTCGAGCCAGGACTGGAAGTTCACAACAATCAGGAAATACACCAGCAGGATGGCCATCAGCAGGCCCACGCCCAGACCGAAGAATGACGACCTCATGGTCGCCACTTGCCCCCGGACCACAATATGGGTGCCGCGCGGCAGGTGCCCTTCAAATTCCTTCAGGACCTTCATCGTGTCGGAAGCCACGCTGCCCAAATCCCGCCGCTGGGTGCTCGCGTAAACGTCGATGACCGGCTGAACATCGTAATGCGAGACCACGACGGGACGCACCACCGGCCTGAGCTGTACCAGATTTCCAAGCACCTGCGCGGGCGCATTGGAGCCGGCGATAGGCGTGTTCATCAGGTCTTGCAGCGAACCCATATGGTATTGCGGGGTTTGCACCGCCAGAGGATACGTCACGCCATTCTTGGGATTCAGCCAGAAGTTCGGCGACGTCTGCGCACTGCCGCTGAGCGACAGCAGCACGCCAGTGGCAACGTCGCGAGCATTCAATCCCACCTGCGACACTCGCGTGCGATCGATATCCATGTACAAGGTCGGCTCGCTCATCAACTGCTGCACGTGAACATCCGCGGTGCCGGGCACATGCCGCAACTTGTTGGCGATCTGCTGCGCGATGCCGTAGTTGCTCTGCAAGTCTGCGCCCACCACCTGTATGTCGATGGGTGAGGGCAGACCGAAATTCAATATCTGCGTGACGATATCAGCCGGCTGGAAGAAAAATTCCACCCCGGGGAACCTGCGCGGCAGCTCTTGCCGCAGTCGCTCCACGTACCCGGCGGTGGGATGATGATGTTCCGAATTGAGCGCAATCAGAATTTCGGCGTCGCTGGTGCCGATCACTCCGGATGTGCTGTAAGACAAGTTGAGGCCGGAATAGGGCACTCCGATGTTGTCCAGCAAGGTCTGGAGTTCCGCTTTCGGGATTTCCTGACGCAGGACGTTTTCCACCTGGTCGGTGAGCCGAGCCGTCTCTTCGACCCGCAACCCCGCGCGCCCGCGCAGATGCAACCGGATCAAGCCGGCATCCACCGAAGGGAAGAAATCTTCTCCCAGGACAAACACCAGCCCGAGAGACAGAATGCAAAATGCGAGGAAGCAGATCGCAAACGGCTTGCGATGTTCCAGCGTGAGTTCCAGCAATCGCTCATAGCCCCGGCGGAAATTTTCGAAGCTCTGCTCGAAGCCGCGTTGAAAGCGCCCCAGAAAAGTCTTAGGCCCGGCGGCTCTGTGCTCGTGCCCGCGCATGATGTACATCACCAGCGTGGGAATCAGTGTTCGCGAAAGCAGGTAGGACGCCAGCATGGCAAACACCACCGCCTCCGCCAGAGGCACGAACAGGAACTTGGCCACCCCGGTCAGAAAGAACATGGGCACAAACACGATGCAGATGCAAAGCGTAGAGACGAAGGCCGGCACTGCGATCTGCTGCGCGCCATCGAGAATCGCGCGTTTCAATTCCTTGCCCTGGGCGATGTTGCGCTCGATGTTCTCGATTTCCACCGTCGCATCATCCACCAATATGCCCACCGCCAGCGCCAGGCCGCCGAGGGTCATGATGTTAAAGGTCTCACCCAGAGCGCCGAGCAGAATGACGGAGACAAAGATCGACAGCGGAATGGAAACGCAGATAATCAACGTCGGCCGCCAGTCGCCGAGAAACAGCAGGATCATCAGCGCCGTCAGGCAAGCCGCTAACAAGGCCTCGTGCAGCACGCCTTGAATCGAGGCGCGCACGAACAGCGACTGGTCAAACAAGGGAGTAATTTTCAACTCCTTGGGCAAGTCCTGGCTGGCGAGGCCGACGATTCTCTTGATGCCTGCAACGATGTCCAGCGTGGACGCTTTGCCGATTTTCGAGATCGTCATCAGCGCCCCGCGGTTGCCGTCCTGCCGCACGATGTTGGTCTGCGGGGAGAAGCCATCGCGCACGTGCGCCACATCCCGTATGTAAATCGTCGCGCCGTTTGCGGTCTTGACGGGCAGGTCGTTCAACCCGGCAATGGTTTCCGGCGTGCCGTTCATTTCCACGCTATATTCCAGAGAACCGATCTTGGCCGTGCCCGTGGGCAACGTCAGATTCTGGGCGTTTATGGCGTTTACGACATCGATCGGCGAAAGCCCTTTCGCCTGCAATCGCGGCAGGTCCAGGTCCACCACTACCTGCCGGATCTTGCCGCCGTACGGATACGGCGTAGCCGCGCCTTGCACGGTAGAAATATAAGTGCGCAGAAAGTTCTGCCCAAGGTCGAAGACCTCATGCTCAGGAATGGTCTTGCTGCTCAGTCCAAGTTGAATGACCGGCGTGGAAGATGCCGTGTAGTTCACTACCAGTGGGGGTGTCGCGTCGGGCGGCATCTGCTTCAGCATCGTCTGAACTATGCTCGTGACTTGGGCAAGCGCCGTCTGAATGTTCGCCTGCGGGCGAAAGAATACCTTGACGATTCCGATGCCGTTCAGTGATTGCGACTCGGTATGCTCAATGTCATTGACGGTGAGCGTGAGTCCGCGCTCGCAATTTGTAACCATCCGGTTGGCCATTTCGCTGGGCGTAAGGCCTGTGTAGAACCAGATGACGCTGACGACCGGGATGTTGATGTCCGGGAATATGTCGGTAGGCGTGCGCAGGATCGTCAGCGGCGTCAGAAGACTGATCACCAATGCCATCACGATAAATGTGTACGGGCGCCGGAGAGCTAGGGCAACAATCCACATGGGCGGGTGAGACTCCAAATTCCGGCGGGCTGACCTCGGTCTTTTTCGCGCCAGGCCGACACGAAATGCATCGGACTAGAATCTATTATATTCGGCACTAAGGCAATGGTGGGCGTGCCGCCCGTTAAAGTCGCGCGGATGAGCAAGAGCGCTGCTCAAGCCTCCGTTATGCCTTGAGGTGATCCCACAAAATCTTGGAGGCGATCGCGATCAGAATGATCCCGCCGAAAACTTCAACCCGCCTGCCCCAAAAAACGCTGACGCGGCGGCCCAGCACCATGCCCAACAACGTGAGAGCCGTGGCCATTAATCCGACCACGGACGCCGAGCGGGTAATGGGAGCCCCAATCATGGCCAGCGAGAGTCCGACCGCGAGCGCATCGAGGCTGGTGGCGAAGGAAAGAACAACAAGATGCCAGCCGGAGGTCGGGTCCAGTGCTGTGCGCGTCTTGTCGGTGCCCGAAAAGGCGTGCCAAATGACGTTTGCGCCCACCAGCAGCAGCAGGGCAAATGCAACCCAATGGGCCGCCGCCGCTACCAGCGCGTAGACAGCATTCCCGATGAGCCATCCTGCTGCGAGCATCAACGCCTGGAAAAGACCAAAGTGAAAACTCAGGCGAAACAAGTGTCGCTTGGTCAGAATTTTCAAACTCAGCCCCGCCACCACCGCCACGGCGAACGCATCCAGGGCCAGCGCCACGGCAATTGCAAGCAGGCCAAACCAACTCATCGGCACCGAACCTCGACCAGTGATTTCTGGAGTAATTTTTCCACTGAAACGGAATCATATCAGCACTAGTCCAGCCTCTTTGCCGGTGCAGAAGAATCTTTGCCTGCGCAGAAGAAAATGAACGTGCTGAACTTTGCCGCTGTCTACAACGCTCCAATCGCAACCAGCGCGCGTTTAACTTCTTCGATGCCTTCAGGCGACAAGGGCTCCTGCGGCGCCAGTGGAGTGCCGACGGCGTACCCCTGGAGAACCAGTCCCCCTTTGATGCAGGCGGCAAGGTTGTACTTCGCGAACGCCTCGTTCAGGCTCCACAGTTTGCGCTGTCGCGCCATGACTGCGCTCCAATCGCCCTTGCGACAGAGTTCATAGAGTTCCACGCTTTGCCGGGGCGCCACGCAGGCTGGGCCCGCCATCCAACCGACGCCGCCAATCAGCATCACGCAGGCCGGAATATGCGCCGAGGCGGAGAAGACCTGCATGCGACCCTGCACGCGGTTGATAATTGACAACAGCCGGCCGGTGTTGGAGGAAGCATCCTTGATGTACTTTATGTTCGGTATGTGGCTCAGGCGGTCAATGACGGGCAGACTCAAGTCCGAGCGCTGGAAATTGGGGTTGGTGTAAAGCACAACCGGAATCGAAACCGATTCCGCGATCGCCTTGAAGTACGCGAACACGCCCTCGTCGCGGATAGGAAAGTAGGCATCAAGGATGGCGAGAATTCCATTAGCTCCGAGGCGTTCGTACTCGCGTGCTTGCATCTGGGCATCGGCGATAGTCGTGGACGCCACTCCCGCCACAACCGGCACCCGGCCCTTGGCTGCATTGATCACGACTTCAATGACCCGGCGCCGCTGGGGCCAAGTGAGATAAGCAAATTCGCCGGTCGAACCCAGAGGTGTCAGTCCGTGCACCCCAGCCTTGATGAGGTCGTCGCACAGCCGGGTCAGGACCTCTGCGCTCACCTCCCCTGATGGCCCAATTGGAGAAACCAGGTATGGAAACACACCATGAAATTCGCTCATCGAGACAGCTCCGTTCTTGTTGGGATTAAGCGGCAACGCATCAGGTGCAGCACCGGCACCAAAAGCCGAGGATGCCCACAGCGACCGTGAGAGCGTAAGCCCCCCGGTAACAGCGCCGGCCGTCTTCAGAAAATCGCGGCGGCTCTTGCTCATCACCTCTTGAGATTCGCGTTTTATGGGCGGTTTCTTGCGCGAGGCCAATGCGGTTCTCCCATCAGGCATTTTGGATTGTGCTACAGATTCTAGTGCATGTTGGTCTGGAAGGCGAGACGTGGCGGCATGGATCGTGGCGCCGTGAAGGTGGTGAAGCGCAGCGAATCTACAAACAACGCGCCATGCAGAATCGGCATGGTGGGACACAACCGATTCTGCACGGCAATTTCCATCGGGCTCTACTGTCTCGAAGGGCCTGTTTTGCCGCCCATCATCCGCTGGGCCGCGCATCGGCCCCATGCCCTGAGCTTGCAGCTGTTTCCATTGCTCAACCGTGAGAATCCGCCGGATCGCCAGTAACATTTTGGCGTTCGACTTTTCCAGATCGGCGCGCGCCTGGGCTACCTGGTCGATCTGCGCGGTCACTTTTGCCTCGTCCGGACGCTCGGCATCCACCAGCGGTTGCATGGTGACTTCCTGCTTTTCAAGCGCGGCACGCAGGTCGATCAACTGCATGCGATGGTCCTGAAAAGTCTTCTCAATCTGCTGCACTTGCGAATCGGTAAGGCCAAGTTTCTTGACCAGCTCGGAATTCTTCCACCACTTGCCGCCCATCCCCATTCCCATTCCGCCATGGCCCATTCCGGGACCCATGCCGTGCCCCATTCCCGGGCCACCGCCCTCCATCGGGCAGGGCATTCCCATCTGCGAACCGTGACCCATCATCCCGGACCAGGGCCGCCTTGTGCGACCGCGATACAGGCAAAAGCCAACATGATTACCACGACCTGTGCTACGTGCTTCTTCATTGCAATTGCTCCCTTTCAATCATTGATTAGAACTTCGTTTGGCGCTGGCCGAGAGCGCTGAGTTACGCTCCTCATCGATCAGCACGGCGGGCGCCAGCGCGGCCGGATAGTCGCGCCCAATATCACTCTGCACTTGCTGCAAGAGAACGTCGTCGGCCGCATCGTTGTTCGCCTGCTGCACAGGTTGAGGCGCGCGTGTCAGCAGCAATGCCGCCGAAACCACCAGAACCATCGCAGCCGTCGCAACCCAGCGAAGGTGCGGTACAAAATGATGACGTGCCAGGCGCTGCCGGATCGCGAGTCTTTGCCTGAGCCCAAAATATCTCGTCGTGTTCCGCGGCTTGTTGGGCCAATTCCCGGCAGTCTGAGATCGCAGTGCGGACGCCTTCGGCCTCAGCGCGGCACGCATCGCACGCCTCGATATGCCCTGCGATCTCCGCATTGCCGGTACCGAGGACCAATTCTCCGAATTGCTGTTCGTTCAAATGAGCGTTCATCGGTTCTTCCGCTCCTTAACACGCTCTCTGACCGCGCTGACCGCACGAAACAGGTGCGTCTTTACCGTCCCGGGCCGCAGAGACGTGGCCTGCGCAATCTCTTCAATGCTCATCTCTTCCAGAAACCGCAGCACAAACACGGCGCGCTGTTGGTTCGGCAGATTGTCAACCACCGCCGAGACGTGAGCGAGTCGTTCGCGCGCCAACAAACTACGCTCCGGCGAGGCGTGCGGATCAACCGGCTCAAGCGTGTCGGCCGAATCAATCCCCTCTTCCGAGCCCGCGGGTTCGCTGAAAAGCTTTCGCCAGAACTGCCAGCGGCGGCTCTTCACGTGATCCCGAGCAAGATTGATGGCGATGCGCATCAGCCACGTCCGCACGCTGCATTCGCCCCGGAACCGCTTTCGGTGCTCATAAGCCTTCAGAAAGCATTCTTGCGTGAGGCTGTCGGCTGCATCGGGGTCGCGGAGCATCGCCAGCAACACACGGTAGATGCGCCGCTGCTCGGCCAATACGAGCGCGTCGAAGTCCTCAAAGTCCGCAACTGCGCGACCGGTTATCACTTGCACATTCGCCATTTCCGTTGCTGTAATCTGCTCCATGGCCTTACTGATACAGACGATTGTTCGGCCCAGAGGTTTACATCCATCGCCTATTTATTTCGGTTGGAAAGCTTTCTAGTTTTTCGCAAAAAGGGCGGCCTGCGATTCGACTACCCCAAATCCGGTCCGTTCACCACTTGCTGGAAGTGCAATGAAGTGTTCGAACTGGCTGGAAGTTCATCGGCCCCGCTATTGAGGTCCGTTTTGCCACATCCCACGCGCCCCGGGTCCCATTCCCCGGCCAAACCCGCCCCATCCCGGTCCCTGTGTCGTAAACAGGCTGTCCAACTTCGCCTTCTGATCCTTGGTCAGATTCAATTGCTTGGCAAACCCATCACGCTGCTGTTGCCAACCTCTTCCCCACATGCCACTTGCGCGGGGCCCGCCCATTCTGCCATATCCCGCCATGCGGGGGCAAAACGGTCCCGGACCATAAACGGCGGAATCCTGACCCGTGGGGCCTTGCGGCCTGTGATCCTGGGGTGCTGTTCGCAGATTGTGCCTGAAGTGCTACTTGGGCGATCAGAAAAATCGCCAAAGCGAGAATTGAAACCACATACCATCGCCTGCGCATTCGCTTGTCTCCTTGTGGGCGCCCACCAACTGCTCCCTGCGTACATAGACGAAAATGCGAATCGCGCGTTTACATGGGCGCGAGTTTTTGGTGCCGAAAGATCCTGCCGCAACTAATTCCGATTGAGCAAGGCGCGGATTTCGTCTTCGCTCGGGATGTGGCCGGCAATCTTCACGACTCCATCCACCGCGACTGCCGGCGTGGTCAGGACACCGGCTTTCGCCATTTCGGCAAAATCCGTGGCTTTCGTTACAACCGCCTCCACCCCGGTCTGCTCGACGACGTGGCGCAGTCGCCGCTCGGTTTCTTTACACTTGGCACATCCAGGACCGTACACCGTAATGTTCAGCATGATTCCTCCCGCTACATGATGAGATTGAAAACATAACCAACTATGAGGATTCCGACCGCGACGACACCGGCGAAAACGGCAATCAACTGCGGCCGAAGTACTTTGCGTAGGATGATCGTTTCAGGCAGCGACAGCCCTATCACCGACATCATGAAGGCCAATACGGTGCCGACTGCAGCGCCTTTCCCGAGAAGTGCCTGGACTATGGGGATGATCCCCGCAGCGTTGGAGTACATGGGAACGCCGATCAGCACCGCTAGCGGAACCGACCACCATGCATCTTTGCCCATGATCGCCGCCATGAAGTTCTCCGGAACGTAGCCATGGATTCCGGCGCCAACAGCTATGCCGGCAAGCACGTACAGCCAGACCTTCCCGACAATATCGCGTACAGCTTCTCTCCCTGATCGCACGCGTTCGGGCCATGTTAGCTGCGGATCGTGATCGGCGTGATCTCCCGGTTGCGTTGCATAGACCCAGGGCTCGACAAACCTTTCCAATTTCAGGCGACCGATAGTCCATCCGGCCACAATGGCGATCAGCAGGCCCGTCCCGGCATAGATTGCGGCGATGCGCCAGCCGAAAAGACCGAACAGCAGAACCAGAGCAACTTCGTTCACCATCGGGGCGGAGATCAGAAATGAGAACGTTACCCCCAGCGGCACCCCCGTCGTTACGAAGCCGATGAACAAGGGAACGGCAGAGCAGGAGCAAAAGGGGGTGACGACGCCCAGCAGAGCAGCCATTACGTTCCCGGCAGACTCGCGCTTACCGGCTAAGATCGTGCGCGTCCGTTCCGGCGTAAAGAACGATCGAATAATTCCCACGCAGAAGACAACCAGCGTGAGCAATAACAGGACCTTCGGCGCCTCAAAAACGAAGAACTCCACCGCCGAACCCAAGCGCGTTCCACGATCGAGTTGAAACAATGAAGAGGTAATCCACGCTGCTGCACGCTCAAGCTGAGAATAGACCACCCACCACAGTAATACGAGGATTGGCACGATAAACAACGCCCTGCGCGGCCTTCGGGCGGATGTCGGCTCGACCCGCTGCCGTGCTTCGCTACAGCCCGGTTGATTCACGATAGGCAGCTTGATTTCGTTCTGCATCCCTTCACCTTCCGCGAAAGACCTGCCGCGAAACCACGCCCTCAGCTCATTCCTTCCCGGCGGCTGCCACTTGGGCTTTATGCAGAATTGGCTGGAATTGCTTGTAAGTCCTAAATCCACCGGAAAGATTCCTGACGCAGGAATACCCGTGCTGGCGGAGGATGCGCAGCGCATAGTAGGAGCGCTGGCCTGCGGCACAATACACCCAGATCTCGCGATCGCCAGGCAGTTCGCCAAGGCGGGCTCGCAACTGCGGCAAAGGAATATTAAGTGCTCCTTCCACGTGGCCATCTTTAAATTCGGAGGGCTCGCGCACGTCGAGCAGCAGCGCCTGCGTGTCGGGCAGCTGTTTCCCAGGATGCCAGCGAGACATCGCCATGCAGAACATTGGCTGCGATCATGCCGGCGAAATTGACCGGGTCCTTCGCGGTACCGAATTGTGGCGCGTAGCAGAGTTCGGCTTCTTCAAGATCGTAGATGGTGGCGCCCTTCTGGATTGCCATCGCGATCACGTCGATTCGCTTCTCGACACCATTCTTCTCCCACGGCCTGCGCGCCCAAGACACGGCCATCATCGCGGGAAAAGAGCAGCTTCATGTGAATCGGCTTGGCTCCGGGGTAGTAGGCCGCATGGTCGTTTGGGTGCAAGTAAACCTTGTCATAACCAGTGATTCCACTGCGCTTGAGCGTCTTTTCGCTCGCGCCAGTCATCGCCACCGTCAGGCCGAACATGCCGCAGACGGCGGTTGCCTGCACACCGCGGAAATGGGCGCTGCGTCCGCAAATCGAATCGGCGGCGATGCGCCCCTGCCGATTGGCGGGACCGGCCAGCGGAACCACGCACCACTCCCCGGTCACAAAATCGCGGCTTTCCACCGCATCCCCGACCGCCCAGATATGCGGGTCACTGGTTCGCATGCTCTCGTCAACGCGAATTCCGTTCTTCTCCCCGATGACGAGTCCAGCCTGTTTAGCCAGCTTGGTCTCCGGGCGAACACCCAGGCCAAGCACGACGAGATCGGTCCTGATGCTCGCGCCGGATCGCGTCGTCACCACGAGTTTGCCGCTCGATTCGCGTTCAAATGCCGCCACCGCATCGTTCAGGTGAACAGAAACACCCTTGTCGACAAGACGCTGGCGCACCGCTTCCGCCAACTCCGCGTCGAGTGGCGGCAGCACCTGATCCATCATCTCGATCACCGTGACGGTCAGACCACGCTGCACCAGGTTCTCCGTCATTTCGAGTCCGATGAATCCCGCGCCCACGACAACCGCTGTCTGAGCGCCGCCCTCGGCAATCCACTGACGAATATCGCGGCTGTCGGGAATCGTGCGCAGGGTGAAAATGCCGGGTAGATCGATGCCGGGCAAAGGCGGACGAAGAGGCGCGGCTCCCGGGGCCAGCACCAGCGCATCGTATTGCTCCCAGTAGGACGCTCCCGTTTGGAGATTATGAACTTGAATTTCGCGGCCTTCGCGATTGATGGCGACTACTTCGCTTTCGGTGCGGACTTCAATGTTGAACCTGTTCTTGAACAGTTCGGCTGTCGCCACCAGGAGTTTGTCTTCCTTCTGAATGACGTCGCCGATGTAATACGGCAACCCACAATTCGCAAAGGAAACGTAAGGACCGCGCTCGAACACGATGATCTCAGCGTCTTCGGAAAGCCTGCGTGCACGCGCGGCGCAGGAAGCCCCACCGGCTACTCCGCCGACAATAAGAATTCTCTTTCGTGTGTTCATCCTGCTCCTTTTTGGCGGATCGGCAAAGTCAAAGATTAGAGCGTATTAAACAGCTTGCCATCCTCCGCGGTACCTGTTGAGAATATCCCTCAGTACAACCTTAATAAATGCAAAAGACACTCGCTTCGTTACAGGTGATCTTGTTTCAGGCGTTCTGGTCGCCGAACCAGCCCGACGCGCAAATCGAGACATTGAGCTCGCGACTTTTCCCAGGACTTGCGCCCACTCCCGCAGATGCTTATGTCCCTCTCTTGTCAGCGAGTAAACTCTGCGGGCCGGGCCCGGCTCATCGACATCCCAGTGCGAGATGACGTAACCGTGGGCCTCCAGCCGGCGAAGGGTTCGGTACAAGACAGCGTTTTCGATTTCCGAATCAGTAAACGAATATCGGGAAAGCTCGCCGGAAAGATCATACCCATACGAATGCTTTTTTTCTTTGAGTATCAGCAGGAGTACTGGTTCTACGAAGCGGTAGAGGTGCCCCATCGCACATGTGCAAGGATATTGGCCCTTGTGTCGACGACACTCAATGTGCGGCATCGAATTGCTCTCCCGAATGATTCGTAACTACACTGCGGGAAACCGCGAACATCAGGTTAGTGCTGGCAACTTCCGCCCGAATGATCACAACCGGTTATCCCGGTCTCGAGTTTCCCATTCAAGAACGTACTGACAATTACCTCGGGATCAGAAGCCGAGATGCCGGCAAGTACTTGAACCGAAGCCGCTGCGAGTAACTCTTTGGCGTGCGAACCGATTCCGCCCGCAATCACTACATTGACTCCGCGCTCCTTCAGCCATAGCGGCAGAAGGCCAGGCTGGTGGTCCGGGGCCTTCTCCACCCGCCGCCCAGATACGTTTTGTGTGCAGGCTCTGCGTCGACGAACAGAAACTCTTCACAATGTCCAAAGTGTTGGCACAGCCGTCCCTCCGACAGCGGTATTGCGATTCTCACGGCGTCTCCTTTGGTAATTTATTTTTGGTTGTAACAAGCATGTAGATGTATATTACACTTATAAGGCACGTCGGGCAAGCTAACGTATTGTCTGTTAACGCCGTAACGCGTGGCAGTGTGCTCATGGCGACGCTTGGCGAGACGTCAGTTGGCGATAGAGTGTGGAGGGTGAACCACTTGAGCTTACTACAGAGCGACACGCTTCAGGCTCAGCCACAGGCCACGTGTTTTGTATGCGGTTCGGACAATCCGGGAGGGTTGCAGCTCCGCTATGAATGTGGGGTTGACGGTACGGTCCAGCGCAACGTGGACCCCGACGAGCACTCGGTGCCGAGTGGCGCCTTGTTGATAAGCCGACTGAAATTATTCCTGGCTTTTGGATGAGCGGACCTATTCCCCGGAACACCGACTACGAAACGGGCGATGCCCAAACTCGTGACTTGTGCGGCAGACGATTGCGACTGTCAAGACACCTTCGAAGACGACACTTCGCTGTTCTACGCCGGTCCTCGCGGGCTCGTGGTAATCGGCGGGTGTACGCATGCTGGATTGGTCAATACCGTGCGAAGGGGGCTTGAGGTCACAGGCACCTCGCGATTGGCGGGCTGGATTGGGGGCACTCACCTGGGGCCTGTGTCGAAAGAGCAGCAGGGAAAAACTCTCGCTCAACTTGCCTCGTTTGGTCCTGAGCTTGTCGCGGCCAATCACTGCACGGGCTTTGCCATGATGGCGAAACTTTACGAGTGCTTCGGCGATCGGTTCATTCCGGCCTTTGTAAGCACTGTCATTGACGTATAGGCCCCGCCCGGCAAGAGGGATGACGCGATCCATTCCTCTCAGTGACCGGCGCCATCGCGCAACATGCGCTTTACTCCAGGCTCAGGTGCCGTAGCGCTGCGGTTCGCGCCTGAATGTCAGGCTGCAAATAGGCGCCTGGCTTTGTGAGTGGCTTCGTAAATCTGGTCGAAGGAATCGATGGCATACAGAACAGGTTGCAGTTCGTCCACTTTCACGGGGGTGTCGAGGACTTCGTCGAGGTCGAAGTCACGAACCTTACAGCCGCCGGCGACGATGTTCGCGCTCTCTTTCTGAGAGGAAATCACCCCGCTGCCGTAGAGCTTAACGTGCTCTCCCTGTCGAATAAGGCCGAACTCGACCGTGTACCAGAAGAGACGGCCAAGCCGCTCCTGATCGGCGTCCTGATCGACCTTGCACGCAATTTGCGCAAAGGCTTGAAGGTAGTCTGCAAAAACTTTGTGCGCGTGCATGGGAACGTGCCCAAACACGTCGTGAAAGATGTCGGGCGCCGGAGTGTAGTCGAGCGAATCAGGTTTGCGTATGTAAGTTGTGGTGGGAAAAATTCTCGCCGCAAGCAGATCGAAAAACGTGCGCCCCGGAAGAAAACCGCTCACCGGCAGCAACTCCCAATGCGACCGCTTCTTCAGCATCGCATTCAACTGCTCAATGACCGGCATGCGAGCGTCGGTAATGCCGAGCACCTCAATGCCTTCGAGATATTCTTTGCATGCAAGTTCGCGGAGCTGCTGCATGCGCAATTCGTAAAGGTATTTCCAAGTGCCGTGTTCGACTTCGGTGTACTTCTCGTAGTCTTGACTTACGACGTATGGTTCGGCAGCCTCCGGCAATATCGTCTGGTCTGGCATGTCAGCTCCTAACCCAATCGCGCGCCCCTCAAACACGCTCGAAAGTTGCCGTGCCCGTCCCGCAAGCCGCGGCAATCTACCGCGGGGGTCGTACCGCTTGACGTTACAGGTATTTAGATGCTCGATAGCCCCAGTCGAGGGTGGCTAGGACTGGTTGCATAAATATTTCTTTGAAGGGGCCCGGCTTTTAGCCGCGCCGCCCAGAGCCAGTAACGTCGCGGGCTTTAGCCCCTGAGGGAATTGTTGATTTTTCCAAAAATGCATTATGCAACCAGTTCTAAACTTCTTTTCGGCTCCTGCGCGCCGCTCCCATAAGGACCGCATTGCTACTCGGGTTCTTGATACACCACCTCACCTCCGACAATAGTTACCATTACTCTTTCGTCTTTAATTCGGTTCGCGGGGATGCTGAACAGATCCGCCGAGAGCACCACCATATCGGCCAGCTTTTCCGGAGCAATCGTTCCTTTTGCCTTTTCCTGGAACTCGGCATAGGCGCTTCCCTGCGTGTACGCACGTAACGCTTCTTCGAGCGTTAGCCGCTGCTCAGGAATCCAGCCCTCAGGGTGCTTGTTGTCGAGGGTCTGCCGCGTCACAGCAGCCCAAACGCCGAGCAGGGGGTTCAGCGGCGCAATCGGCCAATCCGTGCCAAACGCCAGTGGAACGCCGGCTTCTAACATCGACCGCCAAGCGAAGCTCGTGCGGCTCCGTTCGAGACCAAGTCGATCTTGCAACCACCTGCCGTCGTCAACCGCATGGTACGGCTGCATCGAGGCGACCACGCCGAGCGCCGCAAACTTCGCGAAATCTTCCGGTCGCACGTGCTGTGCGTGCTCGATGCGAAACCTGCGGGCTGCTGCGACCGGGCCGCCCACCTGCTCGTAGATGTCGAGCATTTCCGTGTTAGCGCGGTCCCCTATGGCATGGACCGCGATCTGAAGACCTGTGGCATCCGCGCTCTTTACCATCGACTCCATTTCGCAACGGCGTTGGCGCGGCACCCCAAAGTACCCCGGCTGATCGGTGTAATACTCGTGGAACCAACTGGTGCGTGAGCCGGTTGAGCCATCGGCGAAGCCTTTAACTGCTCCGACCCGCAGGAAATCGCTGACCGGCGCACCGAGAGCGCTCGCTTGTGCCAGCTGCTCCCACTCCTCGATCGGACTGAGAACATAGAAACGGCACGTCAGCCAGCCTTCCGACTCCGCACGACGCAGCAATCGGACCAAGTCGGATAAGCTGTCGTTCGGGCTCCAAAAACGGCTCAGGTACATATCATGTACCGACGTAACTCCATACCTCCGGGCCTCGACTAACCCGGCCTTGAGAGTCGCCTCGAACTCATCCCAACTCGGACGTGGGATGATTCTCTCGATGGCCGCTGCCGCTGTGTCCTTCAGTATTCCGGTTGGCTCTCCCGTGCTGCCGTCGCGGACAATGACACCACCGGGCGGGTCGGGCGTATGCCTGGTAATTCCCGCCAATTTGAGAGCCAGCGAATTCGCCAGGAACTCATGCCCGTCGTAGCGGTCAACGCACACAGGGGTCTCAGGGGTTATGGAATCGATCATCCATCGCGTAGGAAGCCTCGGAATGGGCCAATTCGTCTCATCCCAGTTTCCGCCCAGAATCCACTTGTCCGGACCAAGCGTCTTCGCTTTCTGCGCGATACGATGGGTGAATTCAGCTTCGTCGCGTGCGTCTTTCAAATGCACCTGAGACAGCCGCAAGCTTCCCAAGAGGAAGTGGACATGGCTGTCGACGAAACCCGGCATAGCCATGCGTCCGTGCAGATCGAGTGTCTTTGTATTCCGGCCGATATATTTCCTGATCTGCTCGTTCGAACCAACTGCCACAAACCTTCCGTTGGCAATGGCGGCAGCTTCGGCAAACGTGGCCGGAGTGGCCTTGGAGCCAGGTGCAGGACTCGGCTCCCCAGTCCAAATCCTTCCGTTCAACACGATAAGTTCAGCTTCTACCATAGTGTCTTCTTGCTGTAGCGGCCCGACCGGTTCAATGCCCGTACAGGGACGCCGCCACTACTGTACTTCCATAGTCGGTGTACCCCAATGTTTCAGAAAGCGTCATCCCGACCGAAGCGCCTAGCGCCGGTGGCCGGAGCAGCCAAGCTGCGTACCCGACATTGCACTCGATAAGCAAGAAGCTGTTCGGGCGCGAAGTGGAGGGATCTTGTGTCTTCCGCTGTCTTCCCGCGGCAAAGCGATATTCTATATGGTGCCGGGAGGGGGGGTCGAACCCCCATGACCTTGCGGTCGGCGGATTTTGAGTCCGCTGCGTCTGCCAGTTCCGCCATCCCGGCCTGCATGGTAGGCACTTACTACATCAAAAGGTTAATTGATCTTCACGGCCTTCGCAAGCTGCTCACCGGGTTGCGGTAACGGTCGGGCGGAACCGTCTACCGTAGTGCGTCATATATCAGAACACTGCAAACTGACCCCGCGAAGCGGGGGGAAGATGGTAGCCCATGGCGTCAGCCATGGGTTTGGGAATGGGAAATCTGGAAAGCCCGCAACGCGGGCGACAGAATCTCGACCGGTTCTGTCGCCCCCTTCGGGGGCTTGCGATCCTGGACGCCCTTGCACCCACGGCTTGCGCCGTGGGCTACCATCTGCCGCCGCCTTCGGCGGCTGGGAGAAACTTAAACGTTGAGCTGTTTGACGCACGGCCCTACCGTGCGGCGGAAGCCCGGGGCGGGCTGCGAAGCCCGGTGCGAAGCGCGGCTGGGGGCCTTCAATTACAAACGGCTCACCGTTGATTGAGGTAAAGGTCGGCAGCAACAAAAAAGGCTGCCGGGGTTGCCGGCAGCCAGAGTTGCAATCTTGCAGAAGTTTACGGCAGAACGTACCGCATTGAGAGGATACCGACGAAGTCCCCGCCCTTCGCGGTGCCTTTGTCGAGAAGATAAGGATTGGCAGTCCCAGTAAGGGCACTTGCCCAAGTGGTGCGCATGAAGAACTGCGGTTCAAACAGGGTCTGGAACGTGCCGTAGGGGCCACGGTACCAGCGATAGACGAAGCTCGCCATCGCCATCTGGATCGTCTTGTTGTCAGTGCCCGGTGCGGCATAGACGCTGCCAAAGCCGCCCTTAGTCGTTCCGGGAACTCCGATGTTCCTTAGTGTTGTACTGCGCCCGTTCGAAGTACTCCTGGGCAACGTAGAAGTTGACGTCAAACTTCGGCGCCGGATGCATTTCTATTCCGGTCGTGAAGCAGGCGGCCTTAATCGGAACCAGTTCATTGCTGTAGTTGAGCGTCGCGTCGTTAGACACGGAACCGCAATAGGTGCCGATGCCGGCGCCGGCGATGCCGTTAAACGCGAAGTCCACCTTCTTGGTCAGAGGCAGGATCATACCTAATCCGACACCCCCGGCTTCAGTGTAGTTGTTGCTGCCCTTGCTCGCGAGCGACACGGCCGGGCCAACCAAGGCAGTTGCCGCCGGGGCCCCGACCGCCAGGGATTGGGCACCGGTGAGCAAGCGGTCGCGGAAGAAGCGAGCCACGCCCTTGATTTCATAGTGGCCCCAACCCGGATCAGCGGCCAACTTCACCCAGAAGTCCGGAAGAGGGTCAGGGGAGAACGTGAATCCTGAGTTGTACGGTAGGACTGACGCTATCGACTGGCCCACCACATTCGCTGGGGTGGTTCCATCATTGACGTATTTGAGGTCAGCGCCTTCCATATCGATGGCGAAGGCGGCCTTGTTGTTGGCGAAGTTCTTGGTTACGCGGAACTGAACCGGACGGTTCGGCTGGCTAAAGCCAGGGAACGTCTGGTTGTCATCACCCACCGGATACCACTCTGTGAGCTGCGTGATCAGTTTGCGGTTCATCATACCGAGGAACCAGGACTGGCCGCCCATGAATGTCCAGCCGTTCGGCATTTCGGCGCGGCCCCAAGCGTGGCGGATGCGCGGATAGAAGTTATTCGAGTTAACGATGCCGGGATTGGCTACCCCGGAGACACCGGCGGCGGTGCCAGAGCTAACTGGGCCGTTGAAGTCAATCTGCCAGAAGCCCGTCAGCTTGGTTTTGCCAGTATTGCCCTGGAACATAAAGCCGAGCTGCGAGTTCTGCGCGGTCATGCGGAATTCGCTCAAACCGGCTGCGGCTGTCCCATACAGCGGAGTCGCGCTGTAGCTGGTCGTAGCGGTACCACCCTGTGCCCGCTGGCGATAGAATGCCGAGCCTTCAAAGAAGCCGAGCGGAGTGATGGTTATGCCCTTGTAGCGAATTGCCAGAGGGTTCATCAGTTCCTTGACGTCCTTCTGGAGCATTGTCACCGACTTGTTCAGATCGGTGCAGCACGCCTTCAGTTCGACGACCGATGAATTCAGGCTATTAGCAGTCTGCTGGGCTGCGGAGGCAGCCTGCTGAGCCGCGGCCGCGTCCTGGTTCGCTTTCGCGACATTGGACTGGAGCTGCGTCTGGGTTGACTGCAACATCTGGTTGCTCTGTTGAAGTTGTCCCTGCAGTTGGTTGATCTGTTGCTGCTGCTGATTGAGCTGATCCTGCATCTTCTGCATTTGGGCTGAGGCCGGCGGTGCTGCCTTCTTTACAGCCTTTTTCGCCTTCATGGCCCCTTCAGCGCCAAGCAGCCAAGTCGAGCTCAACACCGTAAGTGCGAGCGTTACAGAAATAATTCTCCTCATTTCCTCTCCAAGACCTTTCGGGGAATTTTCCAAACAACAACAACTTCAGCTTCGACACAGATAGGGTTTCACCTCGTGAGTACGAAACCTCTTTTGCAAAGCTGGTCCTTAGTACCGGGACCAGCTACTTTGCTCCCTGAAAATCATTCTAGCCATGACGTAAATCACAGCCTATTGTGATCTTAGGTTCTACCGGCACTTTTGTGCTGTATTGAGTAGCACAAACGTGTTGGTTGAGGCGGAAAACTTAGCAATGGAGGGCGAGTGTCATCACCGCCACGTGCGTGCCGCCCCAAAGTCGGATACGGCTACCCGTCACGTTCGGCTGGTTTGCCCATCACGTTGAGGCGTTCTCTGAATAATCGTCACCCGAGGTAGTGACTAACGTCACTAGGGAGGCTACAATGCTGTGATATATACCAGCAGATTCACTCCATGGGAGTTTCGGTTGTGCGACCAATAGGGTTCAGTTGTCTGCATTCGAGTGCGATTGCGGAACCACTCGATTGCCGTCGCCGGGTAACGATGGGCGACCAATAACGGAAACGAATACTTATAAGAAAGTATAGAAGTGCACCGCAATACTCTCTGTAAGCAACAGTTGATCAACGCAAGATCATAAAAAGGAGACGGGAAATGGCTCAGCAGCCGCTCTCAGCAGATACCAAGAAAGCAATGTTCTCTCAGTTCCTCGGGTTTGGGTTGGACGCCTATGACATGGCAATGGTTGTGGTCCTAGCCCCCATCCTGGCGAAGTTATTCATTGCGCCGGGCGGAAGCGCGGCTTGGCAGTATACGAAAGTTTTGCTGCTTTATTCGATCACGATGGCCGCCAGACCGGTAGGATCGGCCTTCTTCGGTCACTATGCCGACAAGATCGGCAGGCGCTGGCTCTTGATGCTTACCATCGCGGGTGTCGGCGTCATGTCCCTCCTTGCGGGCTTTCTGCCCACGTATGCATCGGTCGGCGCATGGGCCTACTTGCTCTTCAGCATTCTCCGATTCTTAATGGGTTGCTTCTTCGGCGGTGAATATGCGGTAGGCCATACCTTTGCTATTGAGCACGCTCCGCGGAGTCGGCGCGGTGCCATCGGCGGATTCGTGCAATCGGGCTTTCCGTTGGGCTATGTCTTTGCTTCGCTGGTCGTCGCTTTGATCTCGAAACTTGCCGGCAATGCCGGCATGCTTTCATACGGCTGGCGCATTTGCTTCGTGACCGGCATAGTTCCCGTATTCCTGGCTTTCTATATTCGAACCTCGCTGCACGAGTCGCCCGAGTTCGAGAAAGCTAAAGCAAGTGGCAAGGTCGAAAAGGCTCCGTTCTTGACTCTTTTCAAGCCACCGCAACTGTGGGCTTTCTTGCAGGTCTTTGTCTTCATGACCGGCCTGTTCCTTACCGACTATTCGGTCTACGGATATCTGCCCAGCATCTTGAAGCTGGGCGGGCGGGGTTTTGATACTACGACATACGCCTTGATTTACGGCTTCGCCCTGTTCCTGTCGTTCCTCGGCTACAACTTTTATGGTTGGCTCTCCGACAAGACTGGACGAAAGATCCTGACGCAGTGGTACTGCCTGTTTCTCGTGGTATTCGCAGTGCCGGTTTATTACGTCCTCTATCATGCCGCGGTTGACCGCAACCTGGGAATGGCGGTTCTTGGCTGCTGCATGGCGGGCATGCTGAAGCTGGCGTGGGGAATGCTTCCCGCTTATCTGTGTGAGCGCTTCCCAACCAAGACGCGTGCCACAGGCGTGGGCTTCGGATATTCCGCAGGCGCACTCATTGGAGCGTGGTTCAGCATCTATGTGCTATTGGCCCACTCGATCCCGTACATCGCCTCCATTGAGGGGAAGGATCTATGGCTGTCGCCGGCTGTAATTTTGACTATCGGCGCCATCATGACGTGGGTCAGTCTGCTGTTCTCGCCGGAGACCAAGGATCTTGAACTGGACGAGGTGGGAGAGAAAGAGCAGACTGCGTACGCAGCCAAGCACGCAGTAAGCGTCCGCTAGCAATTCTGAGTTGATTTCAGAAACACAGGAGGACCACCGCCAAGGTGGTCCTCATTTTTTGTGCTCGGCGATTCTTTCAAGACCGGCCTGTCAGATTCCCCGCGACCATGAGCGGCTGGCGAAATCGGTGAGGCTCAGCAGCAGCATAATCGACAACCAGAGAATACCGGCGACGATCACGATCTTGGTGATTGCGGGCGAATAGCGCACTTCCATGAAGAACAGCGCCACCAGCAGGGACTTGATGGTCGCGATGACGAGCGCCACCACCACGCTGAAGGCCCCCAGGTTGAGGTACGCGACCGCAACCGTGGTACCGGTAAGAATCAGCAGTGCGATCCAGATGCTGGTGAAGGTTTTGACCGAAGTGATTGGTTCAGACATCAGAACCCTCCTCCAACGTGCTGGTGGCTGATGAGGTAGAGCAGGGGAAACAGCCAGATCCAGACGATATCGACGAAGTGCCAGTAGAGTCCGCCGATCTCGACGGGGTTGTAGTACTCCGAGTTGTAGTGTCCGCGCCAGGCGTTCCACATCAGGAACAGCACCATGCCGCAGCCGATGATCATGTGCAGGGCGTGCAGCCCGGTCATGGCGAAGTACAAGGAAAAGAAAATCTGCGTGTGTCGCGGGTCGGTGCCCTCGAACTGAAATGCCGGCCCGGGAAATTCTCTCGCCACCCAGTGTTCGTGGTACTCGATGGCTTTTACGCCCATGAACGCGAGCCCGAGCAACATGGTCACCAGCAGGAAAATGACCGTCAGCTTGCGCTGATTGAGCTTGGCGGCGCGGACCGCCAGCACCATGGTCAGAGAGCTGCAGATGAGCACTGCCGTGTTGGTCGCACCCAGGGTGATATTCATGTGCCGGCTTCCTTCCAGGAAAGCCGTGGGATAGAGGAATCGGTAAACATGTACGAAAGAAACAGGCCGCCGAAGAACATGATTTCGGTGACGAGGAAGATCCACATGCCGAAGGACGCCGTATCGCGCTGCTGGTCCATGTCGGCGAAGTGGTGGCGCAGTTCGTGGGCCGGCGTCTGGCTAGCGTGCAATGGGGACCTCCTGGGGCTTGTCCAACTCGTCGTAGTTGTAGGCCTCCCAAGTCACCACCGGCGTCGTCTCGAAGTTAAAAGTCGGCGGCGGCGACGGCGTCATCCACTCTAATCCGGCGGCGTTCCACGGATTCGGAGGCGCATTCTGGCCGTAGCGCAGCGACCACAGAAAATAAATCATCGGCAGCACGTAGCCGACGGCGAGGACGGAAGCACCGGCGGTCGAGAGCACGTTGAGCACCTGGAATTCCGGAGGGTACGACTGATACCGCCGCGGCATGCCCATGTATCCCAGAATGAACTGCGGGAAGAACGTGAGGTTGAAGCCGAAGAACACGAACATGGCCGACAGCTTCGCCCACGCCTCCGGGTAGAGTTTGCCGCTGATCTTGGGCCACCAGAAGTGCAATCCGCCCATGTAGGCCATTACCATGCCTCCCACCATGATGTAGTGGAAGTGGGCGATGATGAAGTAGGTGTCGTGCACATGCACGTCAACTCCGAGGCAGGCGAGAAACAATCCGGTGAGACCGCCGATGGTGAACAGGCCGATAAATCCCATGGCATACAGCATCGGCGTATCGAAGCGGATTGAGCCCTTGTACATCGTAGCCGACCAGTTGAAGACCTTGATGGCGGACGGAATCGCCACGAAAAAGCTCAGCATTGAGAAAATCAGCGCGGCATAAAGCGAGATGCCGGCGACGAACATATGGTGAGCCCACACCAGGAAGCCAAGAACCGCAATGCTAATGCTGGCCAGCGCCACAAAGTTGTAGCCAAATACCCGCTTGCGCGAGAAACAAGTGACGATTTCGCTGACCACGCCCATGCCGGGCAGGATCATGATGTAAACCGCCGGGTGCGAGTAAAACCAGAAGAGGTGCTGGAACAGCAGCGGGTCGCCGCCCAGTTGCGGGTTGAAGACGCCGATGTTGAAGGCGCGCTCCAGCGCCACCAGCAGCAGAGTGATGGCCAGCACCGGGGTGCCCAGCACCATGATGACCGCAGCCGCATAGTTCGCCCATAGGAACAATGGCAGTCGCTGCCAAGTCATTCCGGGGGCGCGCATGCGGTGAATGGTGACGATGAAGTTGAGGCCGGTGAAGATCGAGGAGAAGCCGGCGATGAACACCGAGAGAGCGCCGGTAATGACGTGCGTGTTGGAGAATGCGGTGCTCAGCGGAGTGTAAAACGTCCACCCGGTATCGACCCCACCGGTGAGAATCGTATAGAGCCAGAGGCATCCGGCGGCCACGTAGATGTACCAGCTCAGCAGGTTGATGCGCGGAAACGCCAGGTCTTTGGCACCGACCATCAGCGGCACCAGAAAATTGCCGAGCACCGCCGGAACCGACGGAATCAGGAAAAAGAACACCATGGTGATGCCGTGCATGCTGAACATCTTGTTGTACGTGTCGGCCGACAGCAGATCGCCCGCCGGAGTCAGCAACTCCAGGCGGATCAGCATGGCGAACAAACCGCCGATCCAGAAGAAAAACGTGATCGAAATCAGGTACAGCATGGCGATGCGCTTGTGGTCTGTGGTGAGCAGCCACGACTTGATTCCGTAATCAGCGTTCAGGTAATTCGTTTGTTCGACGGGTTGTACCGCGGTTTCCATCTATCGTCTGCTCCTGCCCGGCGCCAACCGGTGCGGCGGTTACTTTCCGCTGGGTGTTACCTGAGATTTCTCGGGCTGCGGCGCCACCGGATAAACTGCCGTGGGCTCGGCCACTGTGGCCGGCGGATTCGATTGTCCGGTGCCGAGTCCCTTGATATATGCCACCAGGGAGATCAGCTCTTCCTCGCTGATCTGCCCCTGGAAATTCGGCATGATGTTCTTGAATCCGGAAGCGATCTTCGCTCCAGGGTAGATGATCGATTCGCGTAGGTACGACTCGTCGGCGATGACCGTCCGTCCGTCATCCAGCAGCACCGGCTTGCCGAATAACCCCACCAGATTGGGGCCGCGACCCTGATAGTCGGCGCGGTGGCACATCGAGCAGCCGTACTGCATAAACGCCTTTTCACCCTCCGAGGCCAGCGAGCCGTCGGAGCCACTCGCCGCCCACTGTTCGTAGGCCGCCGGCTCCATCACCACAACTTCACCAACCATCCCCGAATGTTGCGTGCCGCAGTATTGCGAGCAGAACAAGTGGTAAGTCCCCGGCACGGTGGCGTTAAACCACGTCGAGGTGTAGCGTCCGGGCAGGACATCGGCCTTGATGCGGAAGGCGGGAACGAAAAAGCTGTGAATCACGTCCTGCGAGGTCATGATCATGCGCACATTGCGGCCGGCCGGAACGTGCAGCACGTTGATTTCACGCTGGCCTTCCTGGTGCTGGAACTTCCACATCCACTGCTTGCCGACGGCATAGACCTCCATGGAATTGCGGGGCGGCCTGGTTTCGGCAAAGTAAATCGCCGCTCCCCACACAAAAATGAACATCGCGATGGCCGTTGGGATCAGCGTCCAAGTCAGTTCAAGTGCGGTGGAGCCCTCGATCTGGGTAGCGACCGGATGCTTCGTTCTGCGGTAGCGCCAGGCGAAGAAACCCACCATGGCCACAATCAGAATGGTGAAAAACGCGGTTGTGCCGACCAGGAAAAAGTAAAGGTAGTCAACCTGGTGCGCCATCTTCGAGGCGGCCGGCGGAAACAGTGGCAAATTAGACCACATAGTCGATTAAGCCCGTCCTGTCTCTAACTTTTTGCCGCGGGTTTTTTCACGGCGAAACATGATGACCATAAAAGACCCGAGGACCAGCACGGTCACGCCTCCTGCCAGCCGCACAATGTTGTAGATCACGGCGCCATACTTTCCGGTGCGTGGATCGTAGTGGTAGCAGTAGAGCAATATCTGGTCGGTCAAAGACCCGATCCGGTTGCCGGAGGCTTGTATGATTCCCAGCTGCATGTCGCGCCCGGAAAACTCCACCCCGTAGTAGTACTGCGAGATCCGGCCCTGCGGAGTCACCAGCACGATGCCGGCGGCGTGGGCAAACTGATCGAGCTTAGGATCGTATTGGTAGTGCCAACCGATGGCGTCGGCCAGCGCATCGATCTGCGGACGCTCGCCGGTAAGGAAATGCCAGCCGGCTTCAGCTCCAGGCCGGTCCAGGTGCTCGATGAGGGAACGCTTCTTGGCCGCCGCCAGCTCGGGTTTTTCACGCGGATCGATGCTGAGCGTCACCACTTCGTAATCCTTGCCAGGAGTAAATTTCAGGACTTTGAATGCGGCGCTCATGCCGTTGAGCACCTCTCCGCACAGCATCGGGCAGTTGAAGTACACCAATGAGATGATGACCGGGTGGCCGGGGTGAAAGTAGTCGCCGAGCCTGACCGTGCGGCCCTGCTCGTCTTTGAATTGCAAATCGAGCGGCACCTGCTCGTTGAGCCGCTGATCGATTCCGACCTTCGACAACCCCGGAGGCAGTACGCCCTTGACGCTCGGCTCATTGAAAAGCTGCGCCATCGCCGAAGTCGCCACGAGCACAACGACCGCTGCTGCCGACGCCCATCTTTTTGTTATTGTCATTCCGTTCATCACGGTGCTTCTCCCTTTACTGGCTGGCCGTCTGCGGTGCGGACTGCTGCTGAGGCCCCCGCGTCGGCAAACCCTTTTGCGCCACAATCTGCATAGCGTCCGCGATAGGAATATGTATGGCGCCAGTCTGGTCGCGCCATGGCTTGGCCTCCAGAAGCTGGCCCTCTTGCCATAGGAAGCGATTCATGTCGGTTGGTTCATCGGTTTGCAGTCGCGGCTGGGGAAACAGGTTCAAGTTTACCGATCCGGCGTTTTGCAGCACGCCCGGAGTCGGCGCCGGCTGTTTGACAGCCAACGGGCTTACCGGCGGTTGATGCACCTCGCTTATGTTCACGAAGGCTTCATAGACCCCCCACACCACCAGGTAAATTGCCGCGCAAGAGATGAACAGCACCGCAAAAAACAGCAGGATTCCGCGCGCTCCCAAGTCGCGCTTCTCAAACGCTACCTCGGGGTTATGGGCGTGCTCGGGATCAGTGTGCATGACTGCTCTCCCAGAGTCTTGGAAGTTGCGGTTCGTTTCGAACCAGTAGCGGCTGCCGCGCCAGGTTCCAGGCAAAGAAGGCGAACCAGAGTCCGACCAGCGCGATCGGCGCCACAATGTAAGTCCAGTGGAGATAAATGTGTTCGTGCTTGGGACCCGGCATGGGATTGGGCACGACCAGCCAGTAGGCATCGACAAACCGCATGAACAGCACCAGCAGCGCAACCGGAACCAACTTGCGCGCGTCGCGTTTCAGGTCGCGCGAAAGCAGCAGCAGAAAGGGCAGCGAGAACTGCAGGATCACCAGCATGAGCGCCACGATCTGCCAACCGCCGTTGATGCGCGCCAGGTACCAGGAGATCTCTTCCGGCAGGTTCGCCATCCAGATGATCAGCCATTGCGAAAACGAGAAATACGCCCACACCATCGTCAACGCCAGCATCAGCTTGCCGCAGTCGTGCAGGCGGTCGGGCCGGACGACTTCGTTCATTGGCGAAAACTCCGCCAGCAGCACCAGCAGGCAGATCAGCAAGGCCATGCGCCGCCAGCAGGTGCTGGGCGATAAACAAGAATCCGTACATGGTCGAATACCAGTGCGGGTCGAGCGACATCACCCAGTCGGTCGCCGCGAAATTGACGCTGAAGCGCGTACAGCACCATGCCCGGCGCGGAAATGCCCTTCAACCGGCGCCACACCTCCGGCGAATCGTCTATATCCTGCTCGCGCCGACCAGCGCGTCAGCAGGTAGCCGAGAACATTCCACAGCGCGAAATAGATCACCGCGCGCAGAATCCAGCCCGGCGTGTTCAAGTAGAACGCCTTCGCCATCAGAACCTTGTCGCCCGCAACCTGATCCGGGTGCGTCCACAGGTACAAGCGGTGCATGCCCAGCAGAATCGGGATGAACATCAGGGTGACCAGCGGCAGGGTCTTGGTGGCGGCCTCAAAGATGCGCCGGCCCAGCATCCACCAGTTGCCGCCCGTCATGTGGCCTATCATCAGCCAGGCCATCGAACCCAGGGTGAAGCTCAGGCAGACCAGGAAGCCGATCAGGTAGCCGCGCAGCAACTCGTCCGGCGAAACGAACGCGCCGAGGATGGTGAGGATTCCGCCGACGATCTCCGGCCGCCAGCGCGCGGCCGCGCCAGCGCCGGAGCATGGCCACGGGCGGAGCAAGGTCTCGCTTCGATATTTCGACTGCCGTCATTCGTTCTTCCCTTCGCGCAGTCCAGCGCCTTCGCCGTGCATGGCCTTCGTGTTCTCCATTGGCGGCGGCCAGTTGGCGTTGACCTGCGGTGGCGTGAGAGGCTATGGTGGCGCCGGCCGGACACGTCGCTTGGCGTCGCGTTCTGGCTCAACTGCAACGCCCGTATGTAGGCTGCGATGGCCCAGCGGTCGCTGACCGGAACCTGCGCAGAGTAGTCGCGCCATCGCGCCGTAGCCGTTTGTCATGACGTTGAAGAAATGCCCGATCGGCGCTTTACGCAGCCGGTCGATGTGGTACGAAGGCGGACGCTTGAATCCGCGCTGCACGATCATCCCGTTGCCATCGCCGAGTTGCGAGTGGCAGGGCGAGCAGTAAATGTTGTAGCGGTCGCGCCCGCGCTCCAGCACCTCCCTGGTCGCCGGGAACGGCATGAGGTCACCCTCCTTGCCATTCACTAATCCGGTGTGCAGGTAGGTGTCTTGATTCAATTGCCCGCGCGCAACCGTGCCTCCGATGATTGGCCGCGACGACCGCAGGTCGGAGTAAAAATCGTTCTCGCGCAGCGGCTTGAACTTCGGCTGATCGTGCATGTCGAGCCGGCATCCCGCCAGCAAGATGGCGAGCAGCGCGAATGCACCCGTCCATACAAGTCTTGCGCCCATGGCGGGCCGGGTGAGACTTGCGCATTTCCGCCGGAGTTTGAAGAAGGATTTCATCGCCTACTCCAGGACCTCCGCGATATCCACCGTGTTGAAGGCCGACAGGAACTGCCGCGCGCTCTCGGGGTCGAACTGTGGATCGGCCGCTTCGATGCACAGGAAAAAACGGTCGCGCGAGACCGCGCTGAATCTGGGATTGTTGAATACCGGGTGGTAGGGAGCCGGCAGCCCATTCAGCCCCAGCATTCCAATTGCAGCCGAAAGCCCGCCGAACAGGATGGTCATCTCGAAGGTCACGATGATGAAGGCCGGCCACGCGTGATAGGGCCGCCCGCCGATGTTCAGCGGATAGCTGATGGTGTTGATCCAGTACTGCAACAGGTATCCGGAGAGCCCGCCCAGAACGCCTCCAATCAGACATACCAGCGGCACCCGGGTCTTCTCGAAGCCGATTACGTCAGCCAATTCCTCGATGGGATACGGCGTGTAAGCATCGATATTGCGATAGCCCGCGGCATAGGTGGCGCGTGCCGCTTTCATCAGCTCGGTCGGGTTGTCGAACTCGGCCATCATGCCGTAAAGAGGCGCCTCAATCATGGGCCGCCACCTCCTCTTTCACAGCCGATTCAGGCAGCAGCGTGCGCACTTCGAAGATCGGAATCATCGGCATCAGGCGAACGAAGATAAACATGCAGACGAAGAAGAATCCGATGGTGCCGAAGAACGTCGCCAAGTCCCAACGCGTCGGCACGTAGATTCCCCACGACGATGGTAGAAAGTCCCGCGACAGGCTGACGACCACGATCACGAAACGCTCCAGCCACATCCCGATGAGCACGTCGATGGAAACCAGGAACAACAGGATCGGGCTGGTGCGCACCTTCTTGAACCACAGCACTTGCGGAATGACGATGTTGAAGGTGATGAGCAGCCAGTAGAAGATGCCATACGGGCCGAACATGCGGTTCATCGTCTGGAATTTTTCCCACGGGTTCCCGCTGTAAAAGGCGTAAAAAACTTCCATCCCATAGCCGTAAGCAACGATCAATCCGGTGGCCAGCATGACCTTGGCGGCGTTGTCCAGGTGCCGCATGGTGATCATGTCCTTCACCCCATAGAAGCGGCGAATGGGGATCGCCAGCACCAACACCATGGCAAAGCCCGAGTAGATGGCACCGGCGACGAAGTAGGGCGGAAAGATTGTCGTGTGCCAACCCGGAATGAGCGAAACCGCGAAATCAAAGCTCACCACCGTGTGTACAGAAAGCACCAGTGGGGTCGCCAGCCCTGCCAGCAAAAGGTAGGCGCTCTCGTAGCGCTTCCAGTGGCGGACCGATCCGCGCCATCCCATCGCCAGGATGCCGTACATCGCCTTGGCCCATGGGTGGCGAGCCTTGTCGCGCATGGTCGCCAGGTCGGGAATCAGGCCGACGTACCAGAAGACGAACGAAATGGTGCCGTAGGTCGAGACCGCAAACACGTCCCACACCAACGGACTGCGGAACTGCGGCCAAACCCCCATCGTGTTCGGATAAGGAAACAGCCAGTAGGCAAGCCAGGGACGGCCAAGGTGCAGCACCGGGAACATGCCCGCGCAGGCCACCGCGAACAGCGTCATCGCCTCCGCGAAGCGGTTGATGGAGTTGCGCCAGCTCTGCTTCAACAGCAGCAGAATCGCCGAAATCAACGTGCCCGCGTGACCGATGCCGATCCACCACACGAAGTTGATGATGGCGAAGCCCCAGCCAATCGGAATCGTGATGCCCCAAATGCCGACGCCGCGGATAAACAGGTAGGTGGCCGCGAACAACAGCACCAACGCAAATGTGCCGAAAAACGCAACGCCGAGCGACCAGCCCAGAGTAAATGGGCGCCGGAGCACAATGTTGGTGATCTTGTCGGTGAGGCTGCCAAACGTGTGCCCGGGCGTCAGAACCGCAGGTTGTCCCGGCAGTAAGCGCTCGTCTTGCAGCGTCGTCTCTTCAGGACCTTCGTGCATACCTCGTTAAGCTCCCTCACCGGACCCGAAGTCAGGATTTGGATTCAGCACGGCGGCAAGGTACGTCGTGCGCGGGCGCGTATTCAGGTCTTCCAGCAAGCCGTAATTCCGCTCCTCCGCCTTCAGTTTGGCGACCCGGCTGTTGGGATCATTGATGTCGCCGAAGACGATCGCGTTCGCCGGACATGCCTGCTGGCATGCGGTCAGAATTTCGCCGTCGCGGATGTTGCGTCCTTCTTCCTCGGCGCGAATTCGTCCATGAGTGATGCGCTGCACGCAGTAAGTGCACTTCTCCATCACTCCGCGGCTGCGAACCGAGACCTCGGGATTGCGCACGAACTTCAGTTGCGCGGTGTTGAAGTCGGAGTAAAGCAAGAAGTTGAAGCGCCGAACCTTGTAGGGACAGTTGTTCGAGCAGTAGCGAGTGCCAACGCAACGGTTGTAGACCATGTCGTTGAGACCCTCCGTGCTATGCACGGTAGCCCCCACCGGGCACACCACCTCGCAGGGCGCGTTCTCGCACTGCTGGCAGGGCACCGGCTGGTAGTAGGTCTTCGGGTTCTCCGGCGACCCTTCAAAATAATTGTCGATGCGTAGCCAGTGCATGTGCCGGCCGCGCTTCACTTCCTCCTTGCCGACCACCGCAATATTGTTTTCCGAGACGCAGGCCGCCACGCAGGCATTGCAACCGACGCAGGCATTGAGGTCGATTGTCATTCCCCACTTGTTGACCTTGCTGTAGTCGTAGGGCTTATAGAGGGTCAAGCCCGGCGCGGGGGCCTCGGCCATTTCGTGTGCGAAGCCGGGATTCTTGATGAAGTCCTCAAGCGACGCGGCGCGGGCCAGCGGACGCCCTTCCATCACCTGGCGTCCCTGGGTGGAAGCAAGTCCGAAATGCTCGCCCGTACGAGTCAGCTTGCCGGTGGCAATCCACGGTGCGGCGCTGGCGCGCATCTTGTAAGCATTAAAGCCGACACCGGAGCCGACGCGTCCACAGCGCTCGCGCCCGTAGCCAAGCGAAACCGTTACCGAGTCGTCCGGGTGTCCGGGCGTAAGCCATACGGCGCCGCGAATCTTGGCGCCGCCAGCTTCGATCTCGACTACATCTTCGGTTTTGATTCCGAGCTTCTTGCCGGTGCGCACGCTCATCAGGACGGCATTGTCCCAAGTTATCTGCGTGATCGGTTTGGGCAGTTCCTGCAGCCAGGCATTGTTGGCAAAGCGGCCGTCGAAAATACTCGGATCGTAGCGGAACATGACTTCCATTCCGCCCGCCTGCGCATGCGATGCGGGAATGCCGGCCGCCCGCACGCTCACCTGCTTGGGGGCGAACGTGGTGCCGGCCACGAATCCATCGTGCAGCGACTTGCGCCAGAAGGCGTCGAAGTCTCCGCTCTTCGGGGTCCCCGGCGAGCTCCGCTCGCTGGGGTGATTGTGTTGGTTCAGCCAGTACCGGTACACAATCTCGTACGAATTGGTTTCCGGCTCTCCGACAAGCGCTCCCAGCACTTCAAATGCCGAGCGTCCGCCATAGAGCGGCGCAATCAGCGGCTGGATCAGGCTGATGGTCCCGTCGAAAGCACGGCAGTCGCCCCACTGCTCCAAATAGTGCGTGGCGTTGATGTGCCAATGAGAGAGGCGCGCTGTCTCATCCTGGTAGAGCCCGTGATGCACGCGCAGCCCCACCTTTTGCATGGCCCCGGAGAAGTTCAGATCGGGCGGCGCGTCATAAAGCGGATTGACGCCGATGAGAAACAGCATGTCGATCTTGCCGCTCCACATCTCGCCCGCCAACTGGCGCAGCGAATCGGTCTTGTTGACCGGGTGCGACTCGATCCAATCGGTATAGAAAACCGTCTGCCCCACGTTTCCCAGCGCCTGATTCATGGCGTGCGCCAGCATGTGCACGGCAACCGGCTGGTTATCGCCCGCGACGATCACGGAGCGTCCGCGATTGGCGAGCAAATCTTTGGCCAGCGCGGCGGCAAACTTTTGCTGTTCGGCGGGAAGCTGTCCGCCGCCACCTGCCCCAAGCTGCGCCGCCAGTGCCCGCGCAAAAGCTTCAATCTCGCTGGCCCGCAGCGGCAACCTATGATCGGCCTTGCCGCCGGTGTTGGTCGGCGTGCTCTCGACGGCGTAGAAGCGCAGCATCTCGTGCTTGAGCTCGGGACGGCGGCGGGCAGCGAACTGCCTCGCATTACGATGGAATCCCGGAAACCCGCCGGAGAGAAAATCGCCGTCGAGCGAGAGCACCACCTTGGCTTTCTCGAAGTTGAACTGCGTCTGCATGGGCTGGCCGAAGCTGGCCTGTGCCGCAGCCATCGCGTTGTCGCGATTCGCCGGCTCCCACTGGTACCACTTTGCCTGCGGGAAGACCCGCAGAACCTGTTCCATCTGCGCGGTAAACGTAGGCGAGCTGGTGGGCGCCGTCAGGAAGCGAATGCCGGCACCCTTCAAGGCCCTCTGCGCCGTCAACGGCCCGCGCAACGCGTTTAGGTACTGTCCCCAGGAGCTGGCGTCTCCCAGATAGGTGACGGTTTGCGATCGGTCCGGATCGTACAAATCGAGGACGCTGGCCTGCATGAAGGGGTCAGTGCCGCCAAGCGTCGCGGGGTGCTGCGGATTGCCTTCGATCTTGGTCGGTCGCCCCTCATGGCTTTCCACCAGCATGGGGAGCCCGCAAGCGCCCAACGGCATCGCGGTGGCAAAGAACAGCGGCTTGCCCAGCACTAGGTTGTCCGGCTGGCGCACGTAGGGAACGATCGGCTGCGTCGGCATCCGTGTGCAGGCGCTCAGTCCGGCGAGCGCCAGGGAGGCGCCCATGATCTTCAGGAAGTTGCGGCGCGAAGGCGAGTCCGCCCATTCCGAGGCATGGCGCGGAAACTCGCGGTGCAGCATCTCCTCGAACTCGGGTGTCTGCGCCAACTCTTCCAGGCTGCGCCAGTACTGCGGTCCGCGGGCAGCTGGACAGTTTTTCGCGCACCTCGCTCAATTCGAGTTTGCCGCGTTTGCCCGGGCATGTGTCCAGCGCCGGTTGCTTGCGATCTTTCTCCATTTGTCCTTCGGTTCCGCTCGTCAAAATTTCAACTGCGGTTCGGGCCGCGCTGCCGCCACGACGGGCGGTCAGCGATGACAAGTGTTGCAACTGGTTATGTCGCGTTCGCTGCGCAGGTGGTACTGCTGCACCAGGTACGCGCCCAGCGCCGCCTGCTCGGTGAATGTCTTGCCGTCCGGCAAGGTCACCGGCTTCAGAGACGTCGGCTGCTGGTACGTCATGTTGAAAACCTGGTCGATTTCGCTCTTGGGATCATCGGGCCGCGCTTTGATCTGGTGCGGGCGGATGTACTTTCCCGGGTCGCGATGACAGTCGAGGCAGAACTCCATTTGCAGCGACGCCTGGTTGTACATGAGCGGCATCTTGTCGACCGCGCCATGACAGGTGTTGCAGCCCACGCCCTTGTTGATGTGAATGCTGTGATCGAAATACACGAAGTCCGGCAGATCGTTGGCCCGTGTCCACACCAGCGAACGCCCCGAACGGTAACTCTCCCGCACCGGCTCCAGCATCGGCGCGTTGGTCCAGATCTGCGAGTGGCAGTTCATGCAGGTCTTGGTCGGCGGAATTCCGGCGAACCCGGATACCTCGACCGAGGTATGGCAATAACGGCAATCGATGCCAAGTCCGGAGTAGTGGTGCAGGTGGCTGAACGGGACCGGTTGCATCCGCGCTACGCCGGCGTAGGTGAAATAAGGCGAGCGCTGCATCTGCAACGCGCCCCACAACAGCCCGGCGATCAGAAAGACCGCGCCGAACATGCTGACGCGGGCGATGGTGTTGGCACTGCGATGGAAGATCTGGGCCATTGTCTTGCGCTATCCGATGCTCTGATCCGCCTCTGGTTCGCCTTCCGGACCTCTCCTGCCACAGCCGTTGCAGACGCCGGCCGCTTACGTTGCCCCGAACGGAAGGCTGTGACTATCCATGAACTGGGAATTCCTCAAAATGGGTCGCAGTATGACCCCGGCCCGCTCGCGCGCGCCCACTCCGGAACACACGCTCTGCATACCCCTGAACTAGACAACCATGAATGAAGGCATCTACACACAAACACTCAATCAACGAGATGCGCAGCTACTTACATTCCGTTGTATTGATTCGGGGATCGTCCAGCCGATTCAGGATTCTTTGTCCCGATTTGAAACTGCGGCGCTTTGGCGGCGAAGTGTGCCAAGAGAGAAGGAAGTCGTGCGTTATCAGATTTTTCCCGCACGAATAGTGTTCTAGCGTAGTGCGTCATAAATCAGAACACTGCAAACTGACCCCGCGAAGCGGGGGAAAGATGGTAGCCCATGGCGTCAGCCATGGGTTTTGGAATGGGAAATCTGGAAAGCCCGCAACGCGGGCGACAGAATTTCGACCGGATTATGTCGCCCCCTCCGGGGGCTTGCGATCCGGGACGCCCTTGCACCCACGGCTTGCGCCGTGGGCTACCGTCTGCCGCCGCCTTCGGCGGCTGGGAAACTTAAACGTTGATCTGTTTGACGCACTACAGGGGTATGCCGTTGAGGCGTCGTTAACGTGTGCCGGCGCGGGTGGCCCAGAGTTGGTTCTCTTCCAACTCTGGGGCTGTGCCGGGTGCCCCCACGTTCGCCCTCGTTTGGACTGACTTGGGGGTATGCCGTCGAGGTCGTCGTTAACGTGTGCCGGCGCCGCTCATCGCAGGCTGAGACTTGGAAACCGCAGCCTTGCTCAGCACATCCATCGCCGCCTGCACGCCGCCATCGCGATGCGGAACGCCGGCGACCCGCAGGGCCATCTCCACGCCGCCGAGCGAGCCTATCAGCATCAGATCGTTGAAATCGCCCAGGTGACCGATGCGGAAGATCTTTCCCTTTAGCTTGCCCAGGCCGGTCCCGAGCGAGATGTCGAACTTGTCCAGCGCCACCTTGCGGAACTCGTCGGCATCGTGGCCGGCGGGCATCAGCACTGCCGTCAGTACGCTTGAATATTCGGCGGGATTAAGCGCGAGCACTTCCAGTCCCCAGGTTTCGACTGCCTTGCGCGTCGCCGCGGCATGCCGGTCGTGGCGGGCGAAGACCTGATCGAGCCCCTCTTCCCGCAGCATCGAAATCGCTTCACGCAAGCCGTAAAGCAGGTTTGTCGAAGGTGTATAGGGGAAGAATCCGCTGGCGTTGGGCTTCAGCATCTCCGTCCAATCCCAGTACGAACGCGGCATGCCACCGGCCTTTGACGCCGCCAGCGCTTTCTCGGAAAGCGCATTGAAACCCAGTCCGGGAGGTAGCATCAGCCCCTTTTGCGAGCAGGAGATCGTCACATCCACGCCCCACTCGTCGTGCCGGTAATCAATCGAAGCGAGCGACGAAATCGTGTCCACCATAAACAGCGCCGGGTGCTTGGCCCGGTCGATGGCTTTGCGGATCTCGCCGATGCGACTGGTAACCCCTGTCGAGGTTTCGTTGTGCACCACCATCACCGCCTTGAACGAGTGCGCGCGATCTTCGCTCAATCGCCGCTCGACGTCCGCAGCGTCTACGCCGTGGCGCCAATCGGTAGGGACAAACTCCACGTTCAGGCCCATGCGTTTGGCCATCTGCTGCCACAGCACGGCGAACTGCCCGGTCTCGTACATCAGAACCCGGTCGCCGGGCGAAAGCGTATTCACGATCGAAGCTTCCCAGGCTCCCGTGCCCGACGAAGGAAAGACCACAACCGGTCCGGTGCACTGGAAGATTGCTTTGCAACCTTCCAGAATTTCTTTGCCTAGCTCTGCGAACTCAGGACCGCGATGGTCGATTGTGGGACGCTCAATCGCCCGCAACACCCGGTCTGGAACGTTGGTTGGTCCCGGAATTTGAAGAAAATGACGACCCGCGCGATGTTTCATCTTGCTCTCCCGTAATGATGTGCTCATTTCATCCTAATATTTATTCGGCCTGTTTGCGAAATCGGCGAGGAGCGGTTCGACGAGCGTCCCTCGCTTCAGATGAACTCGCACAGTCGCCCGCAACTATCGGACAAAAGTGCTCTCTTATCCGTCGCCAACGATGCCAGACCGCGGTGCTGCCGTGAAAAATGCGTTTAATTGCGCTCGGAAATTGGTATGATTGGGCCGCACCAACCAAATACTTCCCGAATATCGAGGCCTCTGCGCGATGAAATCCCGTGTTTTCAAGGCGACGAACGTCGTCCTCGGTCTGCTTTGCATGATGTACTTCCTAACCTACGTCGACCGTGTCAACGTGAGTACGGCAGCAGGTGTTTTCAGGAAGGAATTGAATCTGACGAACACGCAAGTCGGACTCGTGTTCTCGGCATTCGCTTATCCCTATTTGCTGTTCCAGGTCATCGGCGGCTGGGTTGCCGACCACTTCGGTCCGCGCAAGGCGCTCACCATTTGCGGCGTCGTCTGGGCCGGCGCAACCATCATGTTCGGCATGGTCCATGGACTGGCAGCCATGATCGCGGTTCGCGTGCTGCTTGGCTTCGGCGAGGGCGCCACGTTCCCCACGGCTACGCGCGCCATGTCCTACTGGGTACCAAGATCCAAGCGCGGCTTTGCCCAGGGCCTGACGCACGCATTCTCCCGGTTCGGGAATTCGATCACTCCATGGGTGGTCGCCACCATAATCGTCGCGATGTCATGGCGCGCGTCGTTCGTCATTTTTGGCGTCATTAGCATGTTCTGGGCGGTTGCCTGGGGTATCTTTTACCGCGACGAACCCGCCAAGCACAAAGCTATCACCCCGGAGGAGTTGGCCGAGCTGCCGCCATATGGCGTCAAGAAGTCACAAGGAAAGGTTCCTTGGGGACGCCTGATCAAGCACATGGCCCCGGTCACCGTCGTTTACTTCTGCTACGGCTGGATACTCTGGATGTTTCTCGGCTGGATTCCCCAGTTCTTCGCCAATCAGTTCCACCTGGACCTGAAGCACTCGGCGCTGTTCGCCTCCGGAGTGTTCGTGTCCGGCATTTTCGGGGATACCTTGGGCGGCGTTGTCAGCGACAAGCTGTTTGAAAAAACTCACAACCTGAAAATTGCCCGCCGCAACCTGGTGGCGGCGTCAATGGCTATGTGCTGCCTCTCGATGGTGCCGCTGATCTTCTCACGCAACATCAATGTGATTTCCCTATCCCTCAGCGCAGGCTTCTTCTTTGCCGAGTTCACCATCGGGCCGATGTGGGCCATCCCCATGGACATCGCTCCCAAATTCGCCGGAACCGCCAGCGGTCTCATGAATAGCGGCTCGGCGCTGGCCGCAATTGTCTCGCCACTGATCTTCGGCATCGTGGTGGACAAGACCGGAAACTGGATTTTCCCATTCCTCTTTTCGATGGGCGTCATAGCGACGGGTGCAATCCTGTGCTTTACCATGCATCCGGAGCGTCCCCTCGTCATCGACGAAGTCGAAGCGCCGAAGCTGGCGTACCAGAAGTAGTAAAGCATTTGGTGGCAGGCGCACCCTGCCACCTAGAGCGGTTCCCGAGATGCTGTATCCGGGAATCAACGTCATTTCGAGCGAGCGCCGTGTTTTGGCGCGAGTCGAGAAATCTTGTGGTTTGCCGAAAAACACAAGATCCCTCCACTCCGCGCTTGAATAGCTTCTTGCTTATCGACTGCAATCGGGTACGCAGCCTTGGCTGCTCCGGCCTGCGGGCGCTAGGCGCTCCGGTCGGGATGACGCCTTTCGGGAACCCCGGATAAGCAACTGAGGAACCGCTCTAGTGTAGTGCGCCATAAATCAGAACACTGCAAACTGACCCCGCAAAGCGGGGGAAAGATGGTAGCCCATGGCGTCAGCCATGGGTTTGGGAATGGGAAATCTGGAAAGCCCGCAACGCGGGCGACAGAATCTCGACCGCCTCTGTCGCCCATTCGGGGGCTTGCGGTCCTGGACGCCCTTGCACCCACGGCTTGCGCCGTGGGCTACCGTCTGCCGCCGCCTTCGGCGACTGGGAGAAGCTTAAACGTTGATCTGTTTGACGCACTACACTATTTGCTCTCCCCCAGCCTTCAACTTCCTGGCAACAGGGCGATGTCCGCCGCACCGCTGGCGCCATTGATGTAACCAGGGATGCCCAACAGATGCATGATCGTGTGAAGTAGATCCTGATTCTGATAGGTATTACTGGTGGTTGATCCCGAGATCACATTAGGGCCGATCATCACTAACGCGACGTGTCCGCCGCAGCCGGTGGATTGAGTCGGAGAACACGAGCTATCGGTGGCGGTGTCGCCCGATATGCCGTTTTGCTCGGCCTCATCAAAAACAACTATCAGGATTCCGTCTCCACCTGGCTTAAAGGGCCCGTTTGGGGCAGCGAGCAAGGGGCCTATATTCGTCTGCAGCCAAGAGTCCGCCGTGGACAACAAGGCAGCGGGAGTCTGGGTGCCAGTTCCATGTGCATCGTCGAGAAGGTTGGGAACGATGTAGCTGAAGTTCTGAAAACTGTTGTTCCCTACGTCCACGGCAAACTGGGTGAAGGGAACCATGTTGTCCTGTTGCGTCACCGAGTTTGCGACATCGGAATACCATACGAACGGATTATGGCGCTGCACGTAATTAGCTGTGTCGCCACCCAGGTAGCCGCCCGGGGCTGGCATATCTTCGAAATATCCTCGCCATGTCAGGTTCGAGCCAGCCAAGGATCGCACGATATTGTCACCGGTGACCGCGCCAATCGATGCACACGCATTGCTATTGCAGTTGTAAGGGCTCGCCGTCCAGTCGGAGCCGGAAGTGTTGTACAGATAGTCCAATAAGGAACCGTGATCGTTGGCATAGAAATTCAGCGCCAGGCCATTAGCGGCGGCCAGACCACAAAGATAAGGCATGCCGGAGGAAGGGCAGCTGGACGCAGTCGCAATCCCGGAGGGAAAAACTTGCGAGAAACTCTGGTTCTCCTCCATGACGACGAAGACGTGGCTGGAGCTGGGGAAGGGCAAATTCACGCTCACCGCGGCGCTCGCGAACTTGCTGATGTCGGCCACACTGGTCGCAGATCACCGTGTGCGACTCCGGCACTTGAGGGCGCCGTATAGATTGCGGTCGCACCGGTTGCGGTGATCGTTCCCATGCTGGGGCCGCCGCCGGGAGTACCGTCCACCGCCCAAGTCACAGCGGTATTAGACGTGTTCTGGACCGTCGCCGTGAACTGCTGCGTGCCGCTCGCGGGCAGGCTCACAGTGCTTGGAGTGATGCCAACATTCACTGGTGGCGGGGTAGCCGAAACCGTGAAAGTTTCAGACTGCTTTACCCAGGCGGTGCCCGTGTAAAACTGCGCCGTCAGGTGATGGCTGCCGGCAGCCATGGTCAAGCTGGTATTGATGCTGCTGGTATTCGGTGCCTGGTAGACAAGAGTGTAATCGAGATAGAGGAGAAAACTCTTTACCGCGGTGTTCGAGGCTGCTACGGCCTGCACGTTGACCGGGCTGGTTACGGACGAAGCGCTGACAGGATCGCAGATTGTCACCGACGGCGGAGCTGAAGTCGGAGTGCACGGACCGCCACCGGAAGCAGCGGAAACCGTAACGACCGCAGTGGCGCTCATGTTTGTATCCGCTTGGCTGGTGGCGACAACCTTATGAATTCCCGTCGAGCTTCCGGCCGTGTACAACCCGCTGCTGGAAATGATCCCAACGCTCGCATTACCACCTGCGACGGTATCCACAGACCAATTCACGGCGGTGTTCGCGGTGTTCAGCACCGTGGTCGTGAATTGCTGTGCCTGACCTGCTGCGAGGGTCGCCGTAAGTGGAGAGATGGCGACCGAAACTGGCGGCGTGGCCGTGGAAGATACGGTAATAGTCTCCGTACTCTTAAACACGGCTCCGCTCGAATCCCAGGCGTTTACGGTGATATGGTGCTGCCCGCTCGCCAGGTTCAGGCTGGTGCTCAACTGACTCGCATTAATCGTATAGACGCCAACATTGTCCACGTACACCTTCATGGCCGTAACCGGGTGTGCGGTGTCAGTGGTGCCGGCAACCACCAAGACAGGAGAGGTGACGGTGGCCCCATTTGCAGGTGAGCAGAATCGTTACCGACGGCGAAGTCGGATTCAGCGCACATTGGGCGGCAGAAGTACCGGCCAGGAGCAGCAACGGCAGCAGATTCAGAGCAGCCGTGAGCAACAGGGTATTAGGCTTAAGAGCATTGAATCTAAGAGAGTTATCCTTAGTGTATCGGGTGGTTTGATTCGATTGTGAAGCTCCGCAAGCAAGTACTCGCACTTTCATTCAGCGTGAGATGCTGGTTAATAGTAAAACAGTTAATTTATCCTAAAAACTTTTTCAGGATCGACCCCTAATTTTGGCGCCTCATCCCTGATCCCATCCGCGAATATCGTCTGCGAATTTTTGTTAAGTCTTTAAATTCAAATATGTTCTCAGGTCAACCGTGGGGATGCTTTGGCCCTGGCCTAGCCTGCGTCTTGCAACCTGCCACGCAGCGGCAGGGTCAGCGGAATGGTCGCCAGAACCGTGACTGCCACCACGGCCACCGCGAACTTGATTCCCGCGAAGTCGCCGATCATTCCGTAGATAAGCGGCGAAATTCCGCCCGAGCCAATCGTGCACGTGTAGAAGAACGCGAAGGCCTCGTTCCTGCGATCATCGGGAACAAGTTCGGGAACCGTCCCGTAGAGCACGGACGAGGTCCCATTCAGCGCAATGCCCAGCAACGGACACAGCAACAGAGCCGGTTTCAGCGATAGCCCCAGCATGCCGATGATGCAAGCCGCAGTTGCCAGCTCCGTGACCACGACCGAGGCCAGGATGCCCACGCGCGTGGCAGCCACTCCGCAGACGAATTTCCCCATCGCTCCACCAGCAAAGATCAGGCTCAGCGCCAGACCGATGGTGGGAACCGTCGCCCCCTTATCGCGAAGCATAAACGGCAAATAGGTAAGAAAGCCCATGCGCGTGGCGCTGTCGAGTACACCGATGGCGGACAACGCCGCGAACGGCAATGAACCGCCGCCAAACAAGCTGCCCTTTTTCGCGCCTGCCGACCGTTTTCTTGCCCGTGACAGCCGCCAGCGGGATGTGCAGCAGTCCAAGCAAAATCGCCGCCGCCGCCAAAAACCCAAACACTCCGAGCAGATGCAGCGTCCATCGCCAGCCCGCGTAACCAATCAGCAGCGCGGCCGATGCCGGAAGGATCAGCTTGCCGATGTCGCCGGAAAAATTGTAGGTGCTGAGCGCGACCCGGGACGCCTTGCCCTGGTAAGCGCTGGAAATCGCCGACGAAGCCAGCGGGTGCTGCGTGCTCGAACCCATTCCGCCCAGCACCAACAACGCGCCGAGCACCAGCGGAGAGGCGGCAAATCCAAGGGTGCTCACCGCCGCGCCCGTCAGCAGCGTCCCCAGGCAGAGCACCTTCAGAATTCCCATCCGGCGCGCCAGCATTCCGGAAGGCATTTGCAGCAGCGACATCGTTCCGGAAAACGCGGTCTTCAAAAGTCCTATCTGGAAAAAACTCAGCAGAAACGTCTGCTGCCAGATGGGAAAAAACACATACAGCATGTCGGTAAAGCCGTCATGCGTGATGTGCGCCAGACATCCGGCGAACATTACTCGCCACTTCTTCCCGGCAGCAACCTCATCGCTTTGTGCTTGAACAGCGCTCTCCGGCACCACATCTCCCATCGTCCGCTAGCCCAACGAAGATTGGCTTGGCGTCATGAACTCGCGTGATCGTGATTAAGAAGATACAAGATAGCAGACACGGGCGGCGCTGTAACCGAGGCTCGCATCTTTTCCGATTGACGTGTTATGAAATCCATAAGCGGATTCCGCACCTTCGACGGGCTGGCTCCAGGGCGGCTTCAGGATCGGTGTATTCCAGAGCCGGACTTCATGGGTATGCCTTCCGGAAATGCATCTACCGTTGCGAGGGGTTGCCGGCCGCGGCGTTGGCGAGAAGAAACTCCTTCATGGCTGCCGCGGCCGGAGCCAAAGTCCCGTTGGCGAGAATCAGCAGGCACCAGGTTCGCTGCAAACGTTTTTCTCGAATTGGAACCGCTACCAGCGCACCGCTACTCAACTCCTCTTCGACTGCGTTGCTGGAGATGAATGATATGCCCGATCCGGCCACGACCATGCTCTTCAGCGCATCAATGCTGCTGACTTCCAGCACATGAAGCGGCGAAACTCCGGCGTGTTGAAATTCCCGTTCGAGGCGCTTGCGCGTGCCGGAACCTTTTTCGCGCCAGATCAGGCGCTCTTCAGCCACATCGCTGAAGCTGACCTCGGCCCGCCGCGCCCATTTGTGCTGCGGCGACACGACCATTAGGATTTCATCCCCGGCCATGGCGTGGATCTCAAATTTTGCGGGGTCCGCTGGTTCGGAGGCAACAATTCCGACGTCCGCCTTGCCCTGAATCACCGCCTTTTCCACGAAGAAGTTGTTGCCGGCCGAGAGGCTGACCGAGACTCCCGGATGAACCTCCAAGAAGCGCCCGATCAGCGCCGGCACCAGATGCCTGCTCGGCGTAGAACTGGCCGCCACCGCCACACTCCCCTTGGCCAGCCCGCGAATCTCGTCCACCGCCCGCTCGGCTTGTTGCACGGTTTCCAAAATGCGCTCGGCATACGAGAGCAATGCGTGACCCGCATCCGTCAGATAAACCCGGCGGCCAACGCGCCGAAAAAGACTGGTACCCAAGTAAGATTCCAGCGCGGCGATTTGCCCGGATACATACGGCTGCGTGACATTTAACTCCTCCGCCGCACGCGAGAAACTCCCTTGGCGTCCAACCGAGAGCAGAACACGCAAATTGGTTAACGTGAGTGGCATGCGAGTTCACCGAGTATAGTGCAAAACCCCACGCACACAGCGCTTTGTGTCGGCCATGGATACACAGCCTCAGCAAGCGCTTTACACTCGAAGATTTTTGCGGTACGTTCCTGTTTTCGACAAATACTCTCGTGGCAGCGCATGCGTGCGGTGTTGCCAGACCCATTGCCATAATTGCGCGGGCTCGATCGCTTTCTTCTACTTGCTGTCACCTTGTCCTGCTCGATCTTGCCTATCGGGCGATTCGACGAGAATTTTTCTTGCACCGCGTGGTGCTTTGTTATGGAAGTGCCGGGTGCGATGCTGCATTTTTCAGCAGTAGCTATATTTCGCAACAGTCCTCATTTTGCCCAACTAACCTGCTCTGTCTAAGCGACTTACATAACAACTTGGCTGCATATCCAAGTCAGTGTGTAAAGAAACTAAGCGGCCACCGAGGCGTGACAAATCGCATCGGCACCAGGGCTTCCTTTTCGTAGAGAACCGCTAACTCGTTAAGTCTAGGCCAGCTTACTGACGATCCCTCAGGTTGCTTCCAGGCAGGTACTTGGATTGGCACGACGGTTGCATTTAGTAATGGCGACAAGAGCCTAAAGGAATCCGAAGCCGACAGGCAACGGAAACGAAATAAAGCTCACTGGAACTCATACCTGCGATACGCAGACTAAATAGGGGTAGGCCATGACAGTTATTCTCGTACTTTTCACTTTCGTTACGTTCCTCGCGATTGATTATTTTCTCAGCCGTAAAAAGGCTCCGGTGTTTGCGGCGCAGAACAGGCCTGTACGCAGAGAAACTGATCTGCCTCGTTTACTGCCAAATATGGTGAATGGGTTCCAAGTGCCGGAAAACGTCCGGTTCCATCCAGGACATACCTGGGCTTTGAGCGAGAGTCCGAATCTGGTCCGAGTGGGGATCGACGACTTCGCGTCGAAGCTTATCGGCAAAGTGGAGGCGGTGAGTCTGCCGCAACGTGGACAGTGGATTCGCCAAGGACAGAAGATTCTCAGCTTCAAGAGGAACGGGGTAGCGGTCGACATGGTCTCCCCGATCGAAGGCAGCGTTTCTGACATCAACGAAGTGGCTGCCGCAAATCCCGCGGCCGCGACCCAGGACCCCTACGGCGAAGGCTGGCTGGTAACCGTGCAGTCGCCCGATGCAAAGACCAACTTCCGCAACCTGATGGGCGGAGCGCTGGCGCGCTGGTGGATGGAAGAGGCCGCCGGCAGATTGCAGAAACGGCTTCCTGGCAGCATGGGCTCTCTCGCCCTGGCGCAAGACGGCGGCATCGCCAGCGACGACTTGGCGGCGGGGGTTCCGAACGAAGAGTATGTGAAGATCACCCGCGAATTCTTCCTGACGTAGTCTCACTGAATGGCCTGACCCGGAGGGCGTCTAACCCTCCGGGTTTTTAGTTTCTACCCGCCGGATTTTTTGTAGCGAATCACAATTTCCGCTAAACTATCTATAAGTATTACTAATTAAATCAGTTTGCCGTGTGCGCCTGAAATAAGGGTGACACGAGTCACCTCCACGGGTGATGGTAATCACGGCTGGAGCGGCGGAATCCGGACAAAACTCATCTGTCCGCTACCCATTGGTTCGCTTTCCGCCCTTGGCATGCGCACCAGTTGCACGGAGCATTTCGTGCAGCACAAGTAGAAACACGAAAAGGGCCTTGGGAGGTGCACTATGATTCTCGCCTACCGGATGGTTCGGCTGATTGAGACGCACTCGCAGGACCTGGTGCGCTCCTTACAGCAAAAGATTAACGAAAGCAGCCGTTGCAACGCATACCGCAATGTCCCAGCCGCGGAGATGGCCCAGGTGGTCGGGGAAATCTACCTGCACCTTGGCGAATGGCTTCTTGGAAGGACTGAATCAGATATTCAGAACCGTTACCAGGCCATCGGCGCGCGCCGGGCCGCACAGCGGGTTCCGCTGAGCCAGGTCATCTGGTGTATCTCACTGGTAAAAGAGAACCTCTGGGAGTATCTGCGGCGCGAGGGAAGCGACGAGCAGATTACAGAGATCTTCAGCGAGATCCAGATATTGCAGTTGCTGGAGCAATTTTTTGACCGCGCCATGTATTTCGCCGTCATTGGCTACGAGCGGGCGGCGGCCGGCGTTCTCGAAGTTCAAGGCGCAAGCACAGGGAGGTGAACCGGATGTCGTGGGAGAATGAGTATTCCCACAAATTGACAACCGCGGCGGAAGCTTTGCGGATTGTCGAGTCCGGCATGCGAGTGTTCGTGCATGCGAGCAGTGGGTTTCCAACGGCTTTGGTCAATGCGCTGGCGGATCGGGCCCCGTCCTTACGTGACGTGGAGATCGTGCACCTGCTCATCTTCAGCGAGGCGCCAACGGCCCAGGTACAGTATGCGGAAAGTTTTCGCCACAGGTGCCTTTTCATAGGTGGAAATCTGCGCCGCGCCGTCGCCGAGGGCCGCGCCGACTACGTCCCCATACATCTGGGCGAAACCGAGCGGCTCACTACCCGCAAGGATTTTCCAATCGACATTGCTCTGATACAGGTTACGCCTCCGGACCGATACGGATTTATGAGCGTGGGGGCCGCGGGCGAGATTACGCTGGGCACCGCCCGTGCGGCCAGGCATGTGATTGCGCAAGTAAACTCCCGCGTGCCGCGTACCTGCGGTGAAAGCTCTTTGCACGTCAGCGAGGTCGATGCCCTGGTCGAAAGTTCGCAGCCCTTGGTCGAGTTCCAAGCTGGTGAACCCAGTGAATGCGAGCACGCGATTGGGCGGCATGTGGCTAACCTGATCGAGGATGGCGACACGATCCAGATCGGCATTGGCGGGGTTCCGGATGCGATGCTGGGCTGCCTGTACGATCGCAAGGACCTGGGTGTCCACAGCGAAATTCTCTCCGACAGTATTGTTCCGCTCATCGAGCAGGGAGTGATTACCGGAGCGCGAAAGACCCTGCATCCGTACAAGGTCGTCGTCGGCTTCGGATTGGGAACGCGAAGGTTCACCGACTTCGTGAACGAAAATCCTTTTTTTGAATTTCGCTCGCATCTTTATGTGAACGATCCTTTCGTTATCGCCCGGAACGAGCGTATGGTTGCCGTTAACTCTGCGCTTGAGGTGGATCTGACGGGGCAGGTGTGCTCCGATTCGGTGGGCCAGAGTTTTTATAGCGGCTTTGGCGGCCAACTGGATTTCATTCGCGGCGCGGCCCGCGCCAAGTTCGGGAGGCCGGTGATTGCATTGCCCGCGACCGCCCGCAACGGAAGCATCTCCCGCATTGTTCCCATGCTCAACCCCGGCGCCGGCGTGGTGGACACGCGTGCCGACGTGCACTTTGTCGCCACCGAATTTGGTATGGTGGATCTATTCGGAAAAAGCGTGCGGGAACGGGCGGAATTGCTCATCGGCATTGCGCACCCGTCGTTTCGCAGCCAGTTGTACGAGCATTGCGTAAAGTCGCGCTGGTTCCAGCGCAATGAAGTGAGTGGCCCGGCAATGGCGACGGCTGCCAAAGCCGGCTAGTTGGCCCAGCCCGGCGCGTAAATATGCGGCCGGAGTGTAACGGTTTTCTATTCACCAGAGGAAGTCATGGCAAATCAGGTTCGAGGTAATGTCGAATTCGACACGCAGGAATGCAAAGGCTGCGGTCTTTGCGTGGACTCGTGTCCCCCCAAGGTCCTGGAGCTGGCGCCGGATCTCAATCAATATGGAGTTCATCCGGCGCAATACAAGGGCGAGAACTGCACTGGTTGCGGCATTTGCTTCTACTGCTGTCCGGAACCCGGCGGCATAACCGTTTACCGGGCGAAAGCGACCCGGCCCGAAGTGGTGGCAACGGCAACGGAGGTGGCGAATGCGGCAATTGTGTAAGGGCAACGTCGCGATCGTCAAAGCGGCCGTCATGGCCGGATGCCAGGCGTATTACGGTTATCCGATCACTCCCGCCAGCGAAATCGCCGAGTACGCTTCGCTGCTGCTGCCGCAGGTTGGCGGCACTTTTGTACAAGCGGAGAGCGAAGTTTCGGCCATCAATATGGTTTACGGCGCAGCTTCGGCCGGCGTAAGGGTGATGACTGCCTCGTCCGGACCCGGACTGAGCCTGATGCAGGAAGGCATTTCCTATATAGCGGGCGCCGAACTGCCGTGCGTGGTGGTCGATGTAATGCGCGCCGGCCCGGGGCTTGGAAACATCGGCCCGGAGCAGAGCGACTACTTCGCGGTCACCAAGGGCGGCGGCCACGGATGCTACCGCAATCTTGTGCTGGCGCCTTCCTCGGCGCAGGAGATGGCGTCGCTGACCATGCTCGCCTTCGAGCTCGCCGATAAGTATCGCAACCCGGCAGTCGTGCTCACCGACGGTTTTGTCGGCCAGATGATGGAGCCGATCGACCTCGAGATGGCTGACGTAAAGCAGCCGGACAAGCCATGGGCGGTTCGAGGAGATGCGGAGACACGCAAGAATGTCATCAGCTCCATCTACCTTGCCTTCGATGTGATGGAAAAGCACATCCTCAAGCTCGATGCCAAGTACAAGCGGATGCAGGAAGAAGAAGTGCGTTACGAAACGTATATGGCGGAAGACGCCGATATCCTGCTGGTCGGCTATGGCATTGTCTCGCGTGTGTTGCGTTCCGCGGTGGACCACGCCCGCGCGAACGGACTGAAGGTCGGGCTCTTCCGTCCCATCTCTCTGTTCCCGTATCCTTCGCTTGCCTTGGCCGCGGCCGCCAGGAATTGCGGTTCGGTCATGGTCGTGGAGATGAGCACCGGTCAAATGGTCGAGGACGTCCAACTGGCGGTTGCAGGCAAGGTGCCAGTCGAATTTTATGGCCGGTGCGGCGGCAATGTCCCCTCGGTCGAAGAAGTTTACGTGCAGTTGCTGGCGCGCGCGACGGCGTTGGCCTAAGCGGAAAGGAAGAATCTTGTGAGCGACTTACAAATCGTTAATAAAAAACCGGATGTGTTCTACGATCGCTTCCTCCGCAAGGACGAAAACCAGCACCAGACGCATTACTGTCCCGGCTGCGGTCATGGCGTTATCCATAAGCTCATTGCCGAAGCCCTGCACGACCTCGGGCTGCAGGACCGCACCGTGCTGGTGACCCCAGTAGGGTGCTCGGTGTTTGGCTACTACTACTTCGATACCGGCAACATACAGGCCGCGCACGGACGCGCCCCGGCGGTCGCAACCGGCGTCAGACGGGCGCACCCTGACAGCATCGTCATCAGCTATCAGGGCGATGGTGATTTGGCGGCGATCGGCACGGCGGAGATTATTCACGCCGCCAATCGCGGTGAAAACATCACGGTGTTCTTCGTCAACAACTCGATCTACGGCATGACGGGCGGCCAGATGGCGCCCACCACGCTGGTCGGCCAGACCAGCACGACCTCGCCTTGGGGAAGGCGGCCCGGCAACGACGGATACCCGATCCATATGAGCGAGTTGCTGAGCACTCTGGAGGCGCCGGTCTACATCGAGCGGGTGGCGATCAACGACAACAAAAATATCATCAAGACACGCCGCGCGGTGCGCAAAGCGCTTGAGACCCAGAAGATGGGGCTCGGTTTTTCACTGGTGGAAATTCTCTCGCCCTGCCCAACGATCCTCAAGATGGATCCGGTGGTGGCGCGCAAGTGGGTTGGCGAAACCCTCGCCAAGGCGTTCCCGCTCGCCGTCTATCGCGACAAGAAGCTCGAAACCGTGTCAGGCAAGGAACCGCCTCGTAGATCAGCCGCCGACGTGGTCGGCATCACCGCCGAGAGCGACATTTCACTCGAAGCCAAGGAAGAGAGCCGTCGGACGCGCACCCGCGAAACCACGGTCAAGGTCGCCGGTTTCGGCGGACAGGGCGTGCTGCTGCTCGGACAACTGCTGGCCGAGATGGGCCTGCGCGAGCACATGGAAGTGAGCTGGCTACCCTCCTATGGGCCTGAGATGCGCAGCGGCAGTTGCCACTGCCACGTCAGCCTGGCGCACCAGCGGATCGGTTCGCCGGTCATCTCGCATCCCGAAGTGCTGCTGGCGATGAACGAGCCCTCGTTGCGGAAATTCGGTCCGCAAGTCGCTCCCGGAGGATTGATCATCTACAACCGCGACCGCCTGCCGGAAGATTTCACCGTCGAGGGAAGCACGCGCGTCATTTGCGTGCCCGCCTCGGAAATCGCCGACTCGCTCGGTTCGACCAAGGTGACCAATGTGGTTATGCTCGGCGCAATGCTTCAGGAAACCGAGTGCCTGCCGATGGAAAGCGTCATGAGCGTGCTAACCGAAACGGTACACAACCCGAAGATGCTCGAACTCGATCGTCAGGCATTGGAAGCCGGACGCAAATACGTAGCTGAGCAGGTACACGCCGATTAGGATTAGCAACCGGATGGATTCGCGGGCTGACTTTTTCGAACTGGATATTCCGAATGGAAACGGCGGGCACGCATGCCCGCCGTTTTGTGGTGCGCCCCGCTAATAGCGGACCGCTACAGCGGTTCCAGAGTTGGTGTATCCCGATGTCTCAGAGAGCGTCATCCCGACCGAAGCGAAGCCGGGGTCCCCAGCAAACGCCGTTGTTGCGTTTGATGGGGTGGGGGAGCGGAGTGGAGGGATCTTGTGTCTGTCGCTGTCTCCCTACGGCAAAGCAACCACAAGATTCCTCGACTCGCGACGCAAGGCGTCGCTCGCTCGGAATGACGTTCATCTCTCGGGATACAGCATCTCTGGCCGGGCGGCCCAGAGTTGATTCTTTTTCAACTCTGGGGATTTTGTTACCGAAGGAGGCGCGGCTTCGTCTGTATCCATGCTACGCACAGCCCCAGAGTTGGAACGCCGCCAACTCTGGGCCACCCGCGGCGGGCACGCATGCTCGCCGCTTTTTTGGCATATGCACGACCGGCAATGGGAGGCTGCGGAAAAATTCGTAGGAGTGTCATCCTAAGCGCAGCGAAGGATCGATGCATTACGAGTCAAATACATAGATTCTTCGCTCGCTGCGCTTGCTCAGAATGACACTTCAAAAGGAATTGGCGAACTTCTGGGACACTACACTGGATGTGAGGTTTCAGATAAAAGCTTAAAATTCGGGTGTCAACGCAGGCAAGAAAGCCGCAAGCAATAGGAAAGGCTGTGACATTGGTTATGGTCTAGCCGCCAGCTCCTGCGAGGGAGTCAACAGCGTGGACGCATGTACCGTCACAGCCCTTGATGCGATCACTGCTTTCGCAGTTCCAAACCCCGGCGGCATCCTCGCAGAGCAGTCGGTTTTTTCAGGTCTGGTCGCTCCACGAGTCGCCTCGTTGAGCGGATCACTCAGTCTACTTCAGATCGGCTACGTATTAGGAGGCCAACCCTTTTCGACCGTCGACATTCGCGATACTAGCCGATAACCCGAAATTGTCAACGCCCAAGACCGGTGCAAATGCAGATTAATTGCGGTGCTCGCACGATGCGAGGTAAACGACACATTGCAAGCTGTTTTCTTGAACACCCGCGCTTCTGATCGCGAGATATTCACACGTTATTCACAGAAATGTAAGGAGTATCCGGCATCATCGAACCAAAGGAAGTTCTTGACGCAGGTGAGTTACTGACGCATTGTGATTATGGCGGAGGCAAATGTCGGATCTGGTGGCTTACGTGGACGGCGGCTCTCACGGTAATCCGGGGCCGTCCGGTATTGGAGTGGTGATCGAAAACCCCTCCGGGGAAACCGTCAGGATTGCCAAGTGGATCGGCCACCACGACAACAATGTTGCCGAGTACGCAGCCCTGCTCGAAGCGCTGCAACACGCCGTCGAGGTGAAGGCGAAGTCGCTTCGCGTCTACTCGGACTCTGAGGTGGTCGTCAAGCAGATGACGGGAGAGTACATCTGCCAGAGCCCGCGCCTTTATTCCCTGAACTGGGTTTGCCGCAAACTGGCCCACACCCTGAAGTTCTCCATCGCTCACATCCGCCGCGAGCTCAACAGCGAAGCCAACGACCTGGCCAACCATGCCGTCCGCCTCCGAATGGTTCCGTGAAAACTGCCAGACTTGGCGTGTCATTCTGAACCACCGGGCGGAATCGAAAGAGCCGAAGAATCTCGTCGGCATCGCGGACGCTGCCCTGACAACGGCTGCTACTTGTAATTGTCGTTCTTGAACTTCACCACGCAAGCGGGGCAAAGCCCGTGGGAGAAATCAGCTCCTACCCGATCATGAAAGTATGCTTCGACCTCGTGCCAGTACTGCTCGTCGTCGCGAATTTTCTTGCACAGCATGCAGATTGGAATAAGCGCCCGCAGGCTCAAAAGCTCGGTGACATCCTCGATCATCAGCAAAGCAAGGGGTTCGCCGCTGTCCGGCATCGGACTTGCCGTGATCAGCAGCTCCATCGGTTTGCTTGAGAGCCCTTCGACGAACTCCATCCTCACCCGCTTGCGGCTGACTGTCTGTCCTTGTAGACATGCGGCGACCGAACCGCGGATCACGCAGTTCTTGCAAAATGGCGCTCTCCCGCATCCTTCGGGAACATCCAGCGAATGGATGCAACGCAGCACTTCACCGCCGCGTTGCCGATAGATTGCATCCTTCCCCTGGCCGCAGAAGCTGATTGCCACATCGTTCAGGTCGCGTATCCGCACGTCGCTGTCGACCACGAACACAGGAATAGGAATGGCATCCAGAATCGTGCGGTAATACGTGTTTTCGCCAAAAGTCATTAACAAGCACCCCACAGCAGATGGAATTCTACTCGACAATCCAAACGCTCTGCAATTCCAGCGCTCTCGGTTCAATGGTTGCGGCATCCAGCACGGTGGCGGATTGGTGTAGCCGCACGGTAAGGTGGATATGGAAGCGTCATCCCGACCGAAGTGAAACGGAGTGGGGGATCTTGTGTTTTTCCACGGCAAAGCAACACAAAGGATTCCTCGATTCGCGTCGCAAAGCGCCGCTCGCTCGGAATGACGTTCTTTGGCGTTCGGTGATGCGGGCACCCACAATTCGAAGTCGCAAGCGGGCAGACAAGGCGGCGAGAGATGAGTAGATTTGTTAGGCGATAAGAATTATTTTCGGATATAACAGGCTGCTGAAAACTACTCTCCGAGGTGTCATCCTGAGCAGAGCGAAGTACGTCGAAAGATGGGTGAAGCAGGGCTTCAGCCCTGCATTTACGGCTCGCCTGGATTGGCGGCTTTAGCCGCTGAGGTACATACTGTCGGCAACAGCGGAAACGCCTCAGGGGCTAAAGCCCGCATGATTGCCGGCTTTTCTGCAGGCCTGAAGGCCTGCTCCACCCGGTTTATGAATAAAGCAGCCTCATAAGCTGCGAAACTACGACAAACGATTGTGCGGCCCTGCGTGACAATCGCAGGACTTGAGGATTGAGAAGATGGCAAGGAAGCGAAAGAAGCATGTGTTCAGCGCAACCAAGGCGGTGAAATCCGCCGCCCGGGAACTGCTCGGAATGCCCACGCCGACCAAGGTTGTTCCCGATGCCAAGACAAAGGCGGCGCGACGCCTCAAGAAGCACAAGCCGGACCTGCAAGCGCTGCTGGAAGATGGCGAGAGCCGCTGACGCAAGTGCGGCGCGTCTTCGGAAAGAACCTCTGGGCGGCTGTTTACTCACCGCCCAGAGCGTAATGGTTCAGAGCGCGTCGCAGACAGCTTCGGTAACCTGCTTGGTGCTGGCTTTGCCGCCGAGGTCGGCCGTAAGCGCCACGCCAGCTCCGGTCACACGCTCGACAGCCTGCATCAGGCGCGCTGCGGCCTCCTTTTCACCCAGGTGCTCAAGCATCATGACGACCGTCCAGAAGGTGCCAATCGGGTTGGCGATTCCCTTGCCGGTAATATCGAACGCCGAACCATGAATCGGCTCGAACATGGACGGGAACTGCCGCGACGGATTCAGATTCGCGGTGGGCGCAATTCCCAAACTGCCAGCCAATGCCGCCGCCAGGTCGCTGAGGATATCGGCGTGCAGATTGGTGGCAACGATCACATCAAGTGACTTCGGCTTGCCCACCATGCGGGTTGTGACTGCATCGACCAGCATCTTGTCGGCCTTAACATCCGGGAACTCGCGGCCAACTTCAGCGGCAATCTGATCCCACAGCACCATGCCGTGGCGCTGCGCATTGGACTTGGTAACCACCGTCAGCAGCTTGCGGGGCCGCGAGCGCGCCAGCTCGAAAGCAAAGCGCATGATGCGGGTCACACCCGTACGGGTGAAGATGGCGGTCTCGGTCGCAACCTCTTCCGGCAGCCCGATGTGAGTGCGGCCGCCCTGTCCGGCATATTCGCCTTCGCTGTTCTCACGAACGATGACCCAATCGAAATCTCCTGGGTTAATGCCGCGCAAAGGGCTGGTGACGCCCGGAAGAACCCGCGTCGGACGAACGTTAGCGTATTGATCGAAGCCCTGGCAGATCTTCAGGCGCAGTCCCCACAACGTGATGTGATCGGGGACATCGGGATCGCCGACAGCGCCGAAGAGGATCGCATCGAATTTCTTCAGAGTGTCCAGCGCGTCCTCCGGCATCATGAGGCCGGTCTTGCGGTAGTAGTCAGACCCCCAGGGGAAGCTTTCGAAGCTCATCCGAAAGCCTCCGCCCAGCTCTTGCAGCCGCTGCAGTACGGTCACTCCGGCGGGGATCACTTCTTTGCCGATACCGTCACCGGGCATAACGGCGATCTTGTATTCACGCATGGTTTCTTCCTTCCAGGCTGCCGCCCACGAATGGGAGCAGAAATTTTCGCCACAACTCCCGCCGGAAATTATTATTGATTACGAGAAAATCAGTTGACGGGGCGCACTCAGTTTACCTGAAGCGGTGCGCCAAACCGTGAAACAAATTTGACTGGTGGGAGGCACCATTGAGCAACGCAAGGCAAGTGACGGCCGGTGCGGCCGGGACCATAACATTCGGCGGCGAACTGACGGTGAACCGGCTTGGATTCGGCGCGATGCGAATTACCGGCGCAAGGCATCTGGGGACCGCCCAAGGACCGCGCGGCCGCCTTGGCAACGCTGCGCCGCGCCGTCGAGCTGAACGTCAACTTCATCGACACCGCCGACTCCTATGGGCCTGACGTTAGCGAAGAGCTGATTGCCGAAGCGCTGGCGCCGTATCCGCGAGGCGTGGTGGTCGCCACCAAAGGCGGCTGGCTGCGAGTCGGCCCAGGCCAGTGGCTTCATGATGCGAGCCAGGGCCATCTGCGCCAGGCGGTGGAGGGCAGCCTGAAGAAGCTTCGCCTCGAGCGCATCGATTTATATCAGCTCCATATGCCCGATCACGCGATCTCGTTTCGAGGCTTCGATGGAAGCACTGGCCGAGCTGCGCTCGCAGGGCAATATCCGCTTCATCGGACTCTCCAACGTCACCCAGGAGCACATCGAGCGCGCCCGCAAGATCGTGCCGATTGTCTCCGTGCAGAACCGCTACAGCTTTGCCGATCAGGAGTGGGACTACGTCGTCGACTATTGCGAGCGCAACGGAATCGTCTTCATTCCCTGGGCCCCGCTTGGATTCGGCATGACGAACGATTCCGTCGTGAGCCGGATCGCCAAGGCGCATCAGGCGACGCCAAGGCAGATCGCCATAGCATGGGCCTTGCAGCGCTCGCCGATCATATTGCCGATTCCGGGAACTTCATCGCCAACGCACGTCGAGGAAAATATCGCCGCCGCTGCGTTGCGCTTGAGCGATCAGGAGTTCAAAGAATTGCTGACGGTGAAGAGACAGTTCACAACACGGTAGGGCGATTGAGGGAAATGCCTACAGCTTCTGTATGCGTTGTACTTCGTGGACGCCGGGGATTTTACGCAGCCCGGTAACGATCCGGTTCAAATGGGAGACATCGGCGATATCGAGCACCACGTCGATGAAGGCGTCCGTGCTCTCGTTGGAGCCTGCCTCGATGTGGCGGATGTTGGTATCCTGGTCGCCGATCACGGCAGTTACCTGTTTGAGAATGCCTGCCCGGTCGTCGCTGGTCACGGTCAACTTCACCGGATAGGAAGGCGCCGAGCCGGCGATTCGCGGCTCCTTTGCCGTCCACTCGACATCGATGCGGCGCTCCGGCTCGTACATCAGGTTTTCGACGTTGGAGCAGCGTTTCGAATGCACGGCAACACCCTTGCCGCGGGTAACGTAGCCCACGATCTCTTCGCCGCGAATAGGATTGCAGCAGCGGGCGCGATAGACCAGCAGATCGTCGTGCCCGCGCACCTTCAGCGAAGAGTTGTCCCCGCCGAAGACACGCTTAACGACGCTGGCCAGAGTGCCGGGGTGATCGCCGTCGCCGCCCGTCTCCGGTGTGCCGGCGGGAATGACCTTGCCCAGTACGGTCTTGACCGAATATTTGCCATAACCAAGGGCGGCCATCAGGTCGTCAGCCCGCGAAAGGCCGTACTCGGATGCCACCTTCTGAAGGTCGGCGTCCTTGATGTCCTTGATGGCGATGCGATAGCGGCGCGCTTCTTTTTCCATCAGCTTGCGGCCAATTTCAATGGCGCGTTCGCGCTGATGGATATTGAGCCAATGCTTGATTTTTTGCCGCGCGCGCGAAGACTTCACTACGGCCAGCCAATCGCGGCTGGGGTTGTGGCCCGGCTGGGTCAGAATCTCAACGATGTCGCCGGAGCGCAATTTATAGCGCAAGGGAACCATGCGTCCGTTGGCCTTCGCGCCCACGCAGCGTTCGCCCACCTGGGTGTGAATCGCGTAGGCAAAATCGATAGGCGTGGCCTCTCGCGGCAGGATCACGACCTTCCCTTTGGGCGTGAAGGTGTAGACCTCTTCCGGATAGAGGTCGATCTTCAGCGTCGAAAGAAACTCGCTCGGGTCCACCATGTCGCGCTGCCACTCGACCACCTGCCGCAGCCAGGACAGTCGCTGCTCGTCGCGCGCGGTAATTGGCCCATCCTTGTATTTCCAATGCGCCGCGATTCCCTCCTCCGCCATCTTGTGCATCTCTTCGGTGCGTATCTGCACCTCGAAGGGGTAGCCATCTTCGGTGATCACCGTGGTGTGCAGCGATTGGTAGAGGTTGGGACGTGGCATGGCGATGAAGTCCTTGATGCGGCCGGGAACCGGACGCCATGCGTTGTGAATGATGCCGAGCGCGGCATAGCAGTCATTGACCGAGCGGGTGATGATTCTCAGCGCCAGCAGGTCATACATCTGATCGACGTTGATCTTCTGCCGTTGCAGCTTCTGGTAGATGGAGTGCATCCGCTTGATGCGCGAATCCACGCGCGCCTGAATATTGTTTTCCTTCAGCTTGGCGCTGATCGTTCCTTCCATCCGCGACAGTAGCCGTTCGCCGTCCTTGCGCTTAGCCTCGACCAGCTCGAAAACCTGCTTGTAGCCCACCGGATCGACGTAGGGGAACGCCAGGTCTTCAAGCTCGCCGCGCACCTTGCCCATGCCGAGGCGATGCGCAATAGGGGCATAAATCTCCAGCGTCTCTTTGGCGATCTTCACCTGCCGCTCGGGCGAGAGCGCTTGCAGGGTGCGCATGTTATGCAGGCGGTCGGCCAGCTTGATCAGCACCACGCGGATGTCGTCGACCATCGCCAGCATCATCTTGCGGACATTCTCCGCCTGCGCCTCCTCGCGCGAGGCAAAGTCTATGCGGCTGATCTTGGTAACGCCTTCGACGATGTGCGCCACCTGCTCGCCAAATTTTTCCTGGATCTGCTCGGTGGTCACCGAGGTGTCTTCCACCGAGTCGTGCAGCAACCCGGCGGCGATGGAGATGGTGTCCAGCCGCATTTCCGCCAAAATGATGGCTACTTCGAGGGGGTGAACCAGATAGGGCTCGCCGGTCGCGCGCGTCTGACCGCTGTGATTCTCCAGCGAGAACTCGTAGGCACGGCGTACGATGTCCAGATCGTCGTTCGGACGGTTCTCCCGGGCAATTTTGAGCAAGTCTCGAAACCGGGTTACCGTCAAAACATTCGTCGCGATCTGTTGCCGCAACGTCGCCATAATTGATTATAGCTGGCCTCGGAGGAAGGACAAAGCACGATGCGCATCAAAGGCTATGTCCGGAGTTCTCCGTCGCGGCCTGCAATTTATTGGATTACGCGACGGTGCCCCACGTCCCGCCCGATTCGGGGTCCCCGGCGAGGCTCGGCTCGCTGGGGTGACTGAGGGCTGACGTGGGGTAGTTTCTTCGCGGAACCCCATCGAGGCATTGCACGAAGGCAATTCGCCTGATTACGATTCACTCTATGAAAGTCTTAGTTAGCGGCAGCTCTGGTCTGGTGGGCAGCGCGCTTGTCCGTAAGTTGAAGGGCAACGGCAGCGAAGTGGGCCGCCTGGTGCGAACAACCTTGGCCACCGATCTGCTCGATGTTCCATGGAAGCCGGGCGAGCTGCTCAATCCAGAACTGATTTCCGGTTTCGACGCCGTGGTCCACCTCGCGGGCCGTAACCTGGCAGGCCGCTGGAACACCCAGATGAAGCGCGAAATCCGCGAGAGCCGACTGCTGGGCACGGCCACCATCGCCCACGCTGTGGCCGCCGCTTTTCGCGCCAGCGGCAGACCCTCCGTGCTGGTAAGCGCTTCCGCCATTGGGTATTACGGCAACCGAGGAAGCGAGTTGCTCACCGAATCCAGTTCCGGCGGCACGGGTTTTCTCGCCGAACTCTGCCGCGATTGGGAGGCGGCTGCCAGCCCGGCTGCCCAGGCCGGAGTTCGGCTGGTGCTGCCGCGCCTGGGAGTCGTCTTGAGCAGAGAGGGCGGGGCGCTCGCCCGCTTGCTGCCGATCTTCCGGCTCGGCCTCGGCGGACGCGTCGGCAATGGCCGTCAATACTGGAGCTGGATCGCCCTTGAGGACGCTGTAGGGGCCATCGAGTTCGCGCTAGATGACCCAACGCTCTCCGGCCCGGTAAACCTGACCTCTCCGAACCCTGTCACCAATGCCTCGTTCACGGCGGCTCTGGCGCGCGCGCTAAGGCGTCCGGCCTTGCTGCCGGTCCCGGCGTTTGCTCTGCGCCTAGCGCTGGGAGAGATGGCCGATGAAGCTCTGCTGGCCAGCCAGCGCGTGCAACCGGAGAAGCTGCTGAAAGCCGGCTTTCCGTTCGCCCATCCGCAATTGGACGAGGCGCTGGAACAGGTTTGCGGCGCACGCGGCTAAGACTTCCGAAGCCTCAGGATCTCTGAATGCAAGCTCCACGATCTATCTCTGAGTCTTACCGGCCTTTGCTACCACTTGCCGCTCCAGCCACCTCGGCCCCATTCGCCACGGCCCCAGCCCCGGAACTGTGCGCCGTCGACCACGCTGCCTTCCCGATATTCAAACATTCGTTCGCGTCCTTTCGGACCACGCGCATAGATGCGTAGCACCTTAACGACGCCCGGGGCTGGATCGGTGCCAAAGAGGCTGTTGGTCACTCGGAAACGCCGGTCCGTTCTCGCCAGTTCCTTCAGTCGGTCGGTCACGTCCACATGTCTGCGCGCGGTGCCATATTGCGCGCTCAGAATCAGGAACTCACCAGAGTCCTGGGCTGCCAGCTTTCCCGGCAGAAAAGACAGGGCCAGCATCAAGAGAATCGCGAAACGGGCTTGAAAGTGACGGACTTGAAACATGAGAGGTTCTCCTCCTTAGGCGAATTCATCGGGTAGGCTCTACACAATTCAGAACCAGATATGGAGATTCCCGGCTCAGACGGACGGGTTGCCCCATCCTGCCACCGCTTTGAGGGCTTTACTTCTTTTCGTGCGAGATTTCGGCCAGGGTTGCTTTGGTTGCGCGCACGTAGTCGTCCGGCGCGATGATGATCTGCAAGCCCCGCTGCCCGGCGGAGATGGAGATTGTGTCCCAGAGCACAATCGTCTCGTCGGCAATCACCGGGTAATCTTTTTTTGCGCCCAGGGCGGTGACGCCGCCGCGGATGTAGCCGGTCAGCGGCTGCACCTCTTTGAGCGTAACCATCTCGGCCTTGCGGTCGCCGCTGGCCTTGGCCAGCTTTTTGAAGTCAAGTTCGTAGCTGCCGGGAATCACTGCGAAGCAAACGCCGTTGCGGTCGCCACGCACGCAAAGGGTTTTGAAGACCTGCTCGGGCGGAAAGCCGATCTTGGCGGCGACGCTCTCTGCGGCCAGATCGTCCGGATCGACTTCGTACTCGCGCAATTCGTACTTCACGCCCAGCGAGTCGAGAATGCGACAGGCGTTAGTCTTTGCCATCCCAATAGTCACCTTCACAACCGAGAAACGGAACGTTGGTTACTGACGGACGGGCTAAACAGGCAGCGGAAAAACCACTTTCTGAGGTGTCATCCTGAGCAGAGCGAAGGATCTGCTGTTGCGTTTGCTGAAAGGAAAGATCCTTGGCGCAAAATAGGCGCGACCTCAGGATGACACTCCTACGAGTTTTTCAGCAGCCTCTAAAGCCCGTTCCCATGCGCTTCATTGCCGCCACACGCGCCCGCTCGAAGGCCTCGACGCGCTCGCGCACGCTCAAGATGTGCAGCGGCAGTTGCAACTGGCTTCCCTCTTCCATGAGCGGGATTAACTTGTCGAACTCCGGCCCCGAGTGCGCACCGGTCAACATCAGGCGGACGGGGTGGAACAGTTCCTTGCCTTTCACGCCGGTCTCTTTCTGCACGTCTTTCATCATGGCCTTGAAGCGCTCGGGGGTGAGCGGCGCGGACTCGACGAGCACTCGCGCGGCAAAGGCAGCGAGCACGGCGGCGGTTCTTGGCGAGCGCATGACCTCCGCATTTTCGGGCGAGCGAATAGCAGCCGATGGGTCAAAACCGAACAGCAATGCGGCGCGCTCGGGCAGTTCGTCGAGCTTGTTGATGGCGGGAGAGAACGCCTCAACCAGCTTCAACAGCCAGCGGATATGCGGGCTGCGCAGCGAAACCGTCTCATCGGGATCGTCCTTAGTGAACGTCGCCTTGGCCTCTTCACCGTAGTAACCCGCAACGGCCAGGAAGCTCAAAGCGGTGAACAGCAGATCGACCCGCCTGCCTTCGTGCAACCATTCTTCCGGCTCGTGAGCGCCAAGCCAGGCAAGCCTCTCCTTGATGTAGTGCCGGTTCAGCCAGTAAAGCTTTTCGAAGTCGAACACGGCCGGAGAGGGCGTCACGCGGCGCAGATCGAACTCTTTCACCAGCTCCTCGGGAGAAAAGATTTCGCGGGTGCCTCCGGTGGGCGCCCAGCCGAGCAGCGCCATGTAGTTCATGAGAGCTTCGGGCAGCACGCCCATTTCACGAAAAGCGGCGACCGAAGTCGCCCCATGGCGCTTGGAGAGCCGCTCGCGGTCGGGGCCAAGAATCGTCGACAGGTGAGCGAACTCCGGAACCGGCCAGCCCAGCGCTTCGTAGAGCGCAACCTGCTTCGGCGTGTTCGACAGATGATCGTCGCCGCGAATGACGTGGGTAATCTTCATCTCGGCGTCATCGATCACCACCACGTAGTTGTAAACCGGGACGCCGCTGGAGCGCAGGATGATCGGATCGCTCACCACCTCGTTGGAGAACTCGACGGCGCCATGCACCAGGTCATGAAAACGGATGGGGCGCTCGGGAATGTGCAGCCGGATGGCGCAGGGCTCTCCGGCTTGCTTTCGCCGCCGCGCCTCCGCCGGCTCAAGTTTGCGGCAGGTCCCCGGATAGATCGGAGGACGATGTTCTTTCATTGCCTGCTCGCGGGCGTGCTCCAGATCCTCCGGCGTGCAGAAGCAGTAGTAGGCCTTGCCCTCGGAAACCAGGCGCTCGGCATGCTCGAGATAGACGGCGAGTTTGTCGCTCTGGCGATAGGGCGGAAATGGGCCGCCGAGATCGGGCCCCTCGTCCCAGTCGAGCCCCAGCCATTTCAGGTCTTCCAGCAATTGCCGCTCGTAACGGCTCTCACTGCGCTCGACGTCCGTGTCCTCTATGCGCAGGACCATGGTGCCGCCCTGCTGCCGGGCGAAAAGCCAGTTGAACAGCGCGGTGCGCGCGTTGCCAACGTGCACCTGGCCGGTTGGTGAAGGCGCAAAACGGACGCGAACCTTGCCTGCGGAGCTACTCTGTTGCGACATGAGGAAATGGTAGCAGAAGGAAGGCAGCCAATCTCAGGACTTTGACGATGTCAAAAAGGTACGTGTCATGCGGTCGTGCCAACACAGGTAGTCTTCATCGACAATCGCCCAGGCAAAACCCAGCCCCATGGAAATCAGTGAGAACAGCATCGAGTAGACCCGCTGTTTACGTTGCTTCCAACTGGGAACTTTTCCGTCGAAGCTGTGCAGCGCAAGATTCGCCATCTGCATTCCGGCCGTCTTGCCGCCATAGACCAGCAACAGGTAATGGTAGACCGTCCAGAAAAGGACGGGGATGGCGATCAACGCCGCAATCGCCGGTTTGCCATGTGGCAGCTCCGGAAGTGTATGCCAGGCCGATGCGCAAAATATGGCCGAGGCAACCAGCACTATCAGCCCATCGACCAAGGCGGCAAAGAAGCGTTGCGACAAAACAGCGACCTGCAGCGGCAATTCGATCGGCGATGGCGCGGGCGCATCGGCCGTCTCCGACTGCGAGCTGTCGGCGTCCAGCCGAATCTCGGCGAATAGCGGCCCGCGAATGGTGGGAATGATTTCCTCCGGCACGTCCAGGATTCTGGGAGGATTCGAAACTGGCTCGGCTAGCTCCTCGCGCGGCCTGGGCTGCACGGTTGGCGGCTCGAACGGCAAGCGAATCGAGGATCTGGGGAAGTGGATCAGGTTGCCGGGCCTGTTGTCCACCTCGCGCGCAATCGCAGCGGCAGAATCACGCGGGCGGTCAAAATCAAAATCGGGGTCATACTCCGAGGCGGCACTCGCGCTGGTTATCGCCGGTGACCACAATTCTTCCGGGGCCGTCTCCACCGGGCAATCGTCGGGCGGCGCCGGGGCGCTCGCGGCCTCTTCTGCCTGCGGAACTGTGGCTGCGACAGCTTCGGCATTCAGTCTGCGGTAGTAGTTCGTGTCGCAAGTCAGATCGGATGACTGAAATTTTTCGGCAACGGCCTTGGCCGCGCGGGTCTGAGGCGCAACGCTCTGCTCAGTTTGCTCGAAGTCGAAGGGCAAAGAAGTCTGGGGGGCAGCCTTCCTTTTTCGGCGGCCTCGATAGCGATCCAAACGCGAGGCGACTTCGCGACGCCATTGCTCCTCCATCTGCTCGCGTTCGCTTTCGCTTAAAGAGTTGTCATCCGCCGAATACATGGGCCATTCCCCGGGGTTCAACAACCTGCCGGGATAGCTTGCAATACACTCCCGGCGTGCCACGACTGCTGTGAGGAAAGGAGGCAAGAACCCGCAAGTATCCGCCCGACGCGCCGCGACAGGCAAGCGGACACCTCCGGCTCGCGGGCGCCGCGGTGAAGAGGCCGAATTGGAGAATCCAGAGCTAGCGTGAAGCCTGAACGCCAACCCGGCCGTTAGATAGGCTGGCCTGAAACCCCGAAGGCATGCTACCTTGCGAATTCGGGATTCTTTAAATATTCAGCTTTCTGAACCCGGGTTACCTGACGAAACGGGCGCTCAATGACTTCTCGCATCCGATTGATTATCACACTGGCGGTCGCAAGTCATCTGATTCTGCTCACTCCGCTAGTAACCAGCCAGTTGCCACCGGTTCCCGCCGGGGCCGCCGACCAGCCGAAACCTTCATCGAGCCGCATCACTACTTCCACCGCCGTTCCATCCGACGAGGTCGTCATCCGCGCACGGGAGCAAGAGAAAGTGGGCGACATTTACAAACTCCGGGGGGATGTCGAGGTCACCTACCGCCGCTACACGGTGCGCGCCGTAGAGGTCACCTACAACTCCGCAACAGGCGACCTGGAGGCTCAAGGAGGAGTCACTTTCGATGGCGGGCCGCGCGATGAGCACCTCACCGCCACCCACGGCCACTACAACGTCAACAGTGAATCTGGAGTCTTTTACGACGTTATCGGTATTATTGGCGCCGTTTATCGCGGTCGCAACGCGGTGCTGACCACCACCAACCCGTTCATGCTTACGGGGCGGAGGGTCGAAAAAATCGGTGATCGTTACATTGTGTACCACGGCACCATAACCTCCTGTGCTCTGCCCCGTCCCAAATGGACTTTCGGCGCCGAAAAGATTGATGTGGTCGCCGGAGCCGAAGCCAAGATGTACCACAGCGACTTCCGTCTGCTTGGGCTTCCCGTTTTCTATTTCCCGTTCATGACTCATTCGGTTGAGAATCTGGGTCGGCAAAGCGGGTTCCTGCTGCCCGTGCTCGGCGAGTCGAACAAGAAGGGCTTCATCTTGGGCGACTCCTTTTACTGGGCGGTCAATCGCAGCACCGATCTCACCGTCGGGGCGGAGTATTTTTCCGCGCGCGGCTGGTCGCAGACCGGTGAATTTCGCACCCGGCCCTCGGAGAACAGCGCGGTGGACCTGCACTATTTCGGCGTGCTTGACCGCGGCGATCCCTCCACCGGTCAGAACCAGAGTGGAGAAGACGTAAAGCTCAACGGCGAGTGGGTGCATGGCGGCTGGCGGGGAGTGACTAGCCTCAATTATCTAAGCTCATTTCTTTTCCGGCTTGCCTGGGCGCCGACCTTTACCCAGGCCATCGACTCCGAGGTTCACTCCAACGCCTTCCTCTCCAACAACGTCAATGGCTACTCGTTCGGCGCGCTGGTCGGGCGCTACCAGAATTTCCAGAGCATTAACAATGGGGATGAAATCAAGATTCTGCACGTGCCTTCGTTCGGGTTTTCCACCGTCGACCGCGCCCTGCCGTCGACGCCTTTCACCTGGGGATTTGACTCCAGCGCGGAAGGCATTTCCCGGACAGAGCCGGGGTTTGAAACCAATACCCTGGTCGGCCGCTTTGACCTGCGCCCCAGGGTCGAGCTTCCTCTCCACTTTTCCGGCTGGGGATTGCTGACTGAGTTTGCGGTTCGCGATACTTACTACACACAGCAGTTGCAGCCCACAATGAACGGAACGATCGGAAATCCCATCGATCAGGGGTTGAACCGGAAAGACCTGGAAATCACGGTTGACCTCCGGCTGCCCCCTCTGATGCGCGTCTTCGACCGGGAAATGCTCGGACGCAAGATCAAGCACGTTATCGAGCCGCATGTCACTTACAACCGGGTTGCCGGCCTGGATAACTTCCAGAATGTCATCCGCTTCGACGCCCGCGACATTCTTAGCGACACCAACGAAGTTGAGGTCGGGCTGATCAATCGCGTTTACGGCAAGCGAACGGTAACCAAAACGGAGCGAGGCTGCCAACCGCTGCCACCTGTCTCCAAACCCGGCACGCTGCCGGGGAAGCCCCCGGTCGAGCCGCTGCCCGGCGTCGCCATCGCAGTGCCCAAGTGCGAGGAACCGGGATCGATTACCCGGCAACTGTTCACCTGGGAGGTCAAGCAGAAGTACTTCTTCGATCCGACCTTCGGAAACGCAATCGTCGCCGGACAACGCAACGTAGTAGCCAGCAGCGCTGAATTTACCGGCTTCTCGTTCCTTACCGGACCGAGAAACTGGTCCCCAATCGTCTCCAAGCTCCGCGTGCAGCCGACACCCAACACCGATGTTCAATGGGAACTCGACTACGACACCCGCGCTGGAGCAATCAACGCCAGCACCGCATTCGCCGATTACCGCATCGGAGACATTTTCATCGGCGCCAGCCACGTCTATTTCCGCGTGCCGGGCATTCTTACGCCTGATTCTTCCGGCGTCACTCCGCCGCCGGATTTCAACCAGTACCGCGTCCTTCTCGGATACGGACACCCCAACAAGCGGGGCCCGAGCGCAGGCGCCAGCATCGGAATCGATCAACACTTCAATTATTTGCAGTATGCAGCCGCGCAGACCAGCTACAACTGGGACTGCTGCGGGCTCAGCTTCGAATACCGCCGCTTCCAGCTTGGTTCAACCTCGATCGGATCGATTCGCAACGAGAACGAGTTCCGCTTCGCTCTTACCCTGGCCAACATCGGAACCTTCGGCAATCTGCGTCGGCAGGAACGGTTGTTCTAAGGCAAAACCAGGGATGGTATATCCCAGGAGATGAACGTCATTCCGAGGGAGCGACGCCTCGCCTTTGAGAGCCTTAAGCTGCGCTGCTGCAATGCGCTCGCGAGCAGTGCAGCAAACAGCACATCGCTCTCCGGCCCGCGAGTCGAGGAATCTTTTGTGTTGCTTCGCCGCGGAAAAACACAAGATCCCTCCACTCCGTTTCACTTCGGTCGGGATGACGCCACCCTACCTTGCCGCGCGGCTACACCAATCCGGGAACCGCTCCAGGACAATTCATAAGCAGTTAACCTCGTAAGACTTTTGGACACACGGGATTGGGGCCCTGCACCTTCAAGGAGCTGCTCAGAGCATCATCTCTTGCAGAGTAGATCCTTTTGTGACATCATTCCCGTACTCAAGGGACACTGAACTATGGTAACTATTTGTCCAAATTGCGGAGGCAAAAAGGTCAGAAGGTCCCAGCGGTCGTTCCATGAAAAAGTGCTGACGATTTTCACACTCATGCGTCCCTACCGCTGTCGTGCGTGCGACTATCGTTTTTTTCGCCCGTTCTGGTTTCGCACGAGAAGCATGGGACCCGTCCGGCAGTAGCTTGCTTGGCCTGAACTTCCTCGCCTGTTCAACTCTGAGGCATTCCCTGCGACAGGTGACCACAACAAAAAAACCTCCCAAAAGGAGGCTTTCTGTGTTGGAGTTTTGTACGCAACTCTATGGCGCGGATTTGTCCAACCCGGAATCGAGCTCAAGGACAGATCCCAACCGCCACGCTATGCCTTTTTTGTGAGCTTGCTCGAGCGCAGGCAGCTGGTGCAGACGCGCATCTTCTTGCTGTTGCCACCGGCGCCCTGCACCTTGGCCTTCACCGGGTGCAGATTTACATTCCAGCGACGCTTGGTGATGTTGTGCGCGTGCGAGACATTGTTGCCAAATTGCGGGCCTTTGCCGCAGACTTCACAAACCCGTGACATGATCGCTCCAGAACTTTAATGGAATAAGCGTGCTGACCGCAAAACGGCTGGCAGGCCAAAGCATTATTGTAGCGGAAGCGAGGCGCGGAGAGCAAACAAACACCGTGCAACAAGACCCGGCAGATGAAGGCGAGTTGGGAGTAAGCCTGTTGCCTCACTATGCGATACTAAAACTATGTCCCTCGCAGATGATCCAAAATCAGTCAAGGTGAACAAGACTGCCGGCACAGGCATGGAAATCGAGTGGAAGGATGGCCATCACAGCTCCTATCTTTTCACCTACCTGCGCGACGCCTGCCCCTGCGCGCTGTGCAATGAAGAGCGCATCAAGGACGGCCGTCACCCGGGCGATCCGCTGAAAGCCGTCGCCGGACAGTTGCCCATGTTCAAGGCCCTGGCGAGGCCGACCGAAGTGACGCCGGTTGGCCGCTACGCCATGCGTTTCGTATGGAACGACGGCCATGAGCATGGCATTTACACCTGGACCTACCTGCGCGAGATTTGCCCCTGTCCGGAATGCAAGATGAAGCGCGAATCGACCGGCGGGCTGGCCGATGATATGGCCGAGCACGACAGCCGCAAACCGAATTAGGATTAGGGGTTGTCCGAAACTGGGCGGTGCGGCTACCGCGTATTCCTTGTAATCTAAAACCGTACGGAGCTCACAGCGATTTCCTTTGCAGCATCTTCTCGACAAACTGAACCCAGAGCAGCGCAAGGCGGTTGAAACCGTTGAAGGGCCGGTGTTGATTCTGGCCGGAGCCGGCAGCGGCAAGACGCGCGTCATTACCTATCGCATCGCCCACCTCATCGAAAGCGCCGGCGTAGCCCCGGATTCGATTCTCGCCGTCACCTTCACCAACAAGGCGGCCAGCGAAATGGCCGAACGGGTCGAGCAACTGGTTGGGCACACGACCTTCGCCAAGCCCCTGATCTCGACCTTTCATTCGCTTTGCGTGCGCATCCTGCGGCGCGACATCGAGGCGCTCTTGGTGAATGGACAGGGCGTGCACAAGGATTTCGTCATCTACGACGAAAAAGACCAGGAGCTGCTCGTCAAGTCGGCGGTCCGCCGTCTTGGGCTGGACGACAAGAAGCTGACTCCGCGCGCGATTCTTTCGCACATTTCGTGGGCCAAGAACCACATGCTTGACCCGCAGGATTATTACCTGAGCTCGGCCGATCCCAAGACCGAAAAGGTTGCGCAGGTCTACAAGATTTATCGCCAGGAGCTGCTCAAGGCGAACGCGCTCGACTTCGACGATCTGCTGCTGGAGGCGCAGCGCCTGCTGAAGGGCGTGGGCGAGGTCCGCGCCAAATACCAGCGCCGCTGGCACTACCTGCTGGTGGACGAGTACCAGGACACCAACCGTCCGCAATACGAGATCATGCGGCTGCTGGCCGGGGAGCGCCACAACGTTTGCGCGGTGGGCGATGAGGACCAGTCGATCTACTCCTGGCGCGGCGCCGACATTCGCAACATCCTCGAGTTCGAGCAGGACTTCCCGGAGGCGAAGATCATCCGCCTGGAGCAGAACTACCGCTCCACGGAAAGCATTTTGCAGGCAGCCTCGGCGGTGGTGGCCAACAACGTCAAGCGCAAGGGCAAACGGCTATGGACCGCGCGGCAGGGCGGCGCCCGCATCGGCTACTACGAGGCTCCCGACGGCGAGAACGAAGCGCTGTTTGCCGCCGACTTCATCTCCAAGTACATGCAGCAACGCGTCGCCGAGGGCGGCAGCGGGCGCGCGGCCGTGCTCTACCGGACCAACTCGCAGTCGCGCCTGTTTGAAGAAGCCCTGCGCCGCTACGGACTCAGCTATCACGTCGTGGGCGGCTTCTCGTTTTACGACCGGGCGGAGATCAAGGACATGATCTCCTACCTGAAACTCATCCTCAACCCGGCGGATTCGGTGGGGCTGATGCGCGTGATCAACACTCCCACGCGCGGCATCGGCAAGACCACCATGGAGACCGTCGAGCGCATTGCGCTGGAAACCGGCATCTCGCTGTGGGACGCCATCGCCGAGGCGATCGAGCGCAAGTTGCTGCCGCAGCGCGCCACCGCCGCCCTGAAAAGTTTTCGCGACATTATCGAGGACGCCCGCGCCATGATGAGCGGAAGCTACGCCGAGCGCCTTACGGAAAGCGCGCGCGGCGAGGCGGAAGTGACCGCCGCACCTGCTCCGGCGGCGATCCGAGTGCCCGAACCGGAGCCCGAGCCCGGTGATCAGCACGGGCTGGAGTTCGGCTCCGACGTTACCTTTGCTCCCGAGACGTTCGATGACGCTGCGACAGAGACAGCGGTGCCGTCGCCGACCGACGCCGATCAACAGCAAGGGGAGCAAGCGGACGAAGACGCGAGTTTCACGCCTTCGCAATCCGCTTCGCAGGCGAGCACTGCCGAGTTGCTCAAGTTCCTTCTCGACCGCACCGGCTACATGCGCCAGTTGGAGCAAGAGGACACGCCGGAGGCCGAGCAGCGCATGGAAAACCTGCGCGAGCTGATCAATGCCGCCCTCGACTCGCGCGACCGCGGCGAGAGCGTGAACGACTTCCTCGATCACGCGGCGCTGGTGAGCGATGCCGACCAGTACGACGCCGCGCAGCAGATCACGCTCATGACTCTGCACGCGGCCAAGGGGTTGGAGTTTCCGCTGGTCTTTCTCGTCGGCATGGAGGAAGGCCTGTTTCCGCACTCGCGCACACTGCTGGCCCCGGACGACATCGAGGAGGAGCGCCGACTTTGCTACGTGGGCATGACGCGCGCCATGGACACGCTGGTGCTTTCGCGGGCGCGTCTCCGCCGCCGCTACGGAACCGATATGCCGGAGCCGACGACGCCGTCGCGATTCCTGGAGGAGATTCCGCCGGAGCTGCTGGAGGATCTGGGTTCGCCCGGGCATCGGCAAAAGACAAAGTTTGGCGGCTCTTACGCGGACGATTCCGGAAGGGCACACTACGATTACGAGAACGAGGACCAGTCCGCCGCCTGGGGCAAAGGCTCGCGCGGCGGTTATGGCGGCGGAAAAACCGCCTACCAGGGACAAACCTACAACTCGATCGAGAACATTGCCGAATTCTTTGCCTCGCGCGGCAAAAGGTTCTCCTTGCCGAAAATCGCCGCCCCGGAGCCCACAGGCAAGCGCGGTTTTCGCAAAGGCGACCGCGTCAAACATCCGAAATATGGCGAAGGGATCGTTTATCTTCGCGAAGGAGAAGGTGAAGAGGCGAAGATTACTGTACAATTTTCTCGCTTCGGTTTGAAAAAGCTGGTCGAAAAATACGCCCAACTGCAAAAGGCGTAACTTTGCCCACGAGACCGGCGCGACCGACAAGATTTCAATTTCAGTCAGGATGAGGAATGGCAAATACAAAAACAACTACCGATAAGATTGAACGCAAAAAAGTGAAGCGCGTCATGCGCAAGAAGGCCGAAGCGGCCAAACCAAAACCCAAACGCACCCATGCTCGCGGCGAGGCCAAACGCAAAGTGAAGAAGATGGCTCGCGGCCAGTCGAAGCGCTAGGCGGGTTTGATTCGCAAACACTGCTTAGGGAAATCAACAGTAGGCGTATATCGGCACTCCCATGAGGCGTCATCCCGACCGGAGCGCCGGGCGCCTGTGGCCGGAGCAGCCTAGCTGCGAACCCGGCATTACATTCGACAGCAAATGGCGTATTCGGGCGCGAAGCGGAGGGATCTTGTGTTTTGCACCCTAGGGCAACACAAGATTCCTCGACTCGCGCCGATTAAACACGGCGCTCGCTCGGAATGACGTTCGTTTCGGGTATGACCATTTCTGAACATGCCATAAATGTGAACAGCGCAAACTTCATTCTCTCTCTCCCCAAAGCCGAGCTGCACCTTCATCTCGAGGGTTCGGTTGATCCCGAGACGCTTTCCGAACTCAGCCGGCGTCACAACACGCCGCTGCCGACGACTAATAATCGCTACCGCAATATCGAGGACAGCGGACGCCAGCTCTCCGTCGAAGAGGCGCGCGCGCTCTACGATTACCGGGACTTCACCGGCTTTCTGCTGGCCTTCAAGGCGGTGACCGAGCGGCTGCGCACGCCTGAAGACTACGAGCTGATTACTTATCGGCTCATGCAAAAGCTGGCTGCGCAGCACGTGCTCCATGCCGAGGTCTTCGTCTCGGTGGGAGTCATCTTCTGGCGCGGGCAGACCTTCGAACCGCTATTTGCGGGTATGGAACGCGGTCGCGAGCGCGGCGAGCGTGACTTTGGCATGTCTCTCCGCTGGATCTTCGATGCGGTGCGCCACTTCGGTCCCGAAGAGGCGCGCAAGGTGGTGGAGAAAGCCATCGAGTGCCAGGGGCACAGCGTCGTCGGCTTCGGTATTGGCGGCGATGAGCGGCGTGCCGCTCCCGAATTGTTTCGCGATGTCTACCGGTTGGCGCGCGACCATGGTCTGCGCCTCACCTGCCATGCCGGCGAGAGCGCCGGGCCGGAGTCCATACGCGGTGCGCTCGCGATCGGCAGCGAACGCCTCGGACACGCCCTCACGCTGATCGACGACGAAGGTCTGCTGCGCGAAATCGTTGAGCGCCAGGTGCCTCTCGAAATCTGCCTCAGCAGCAACCTGCGCACGGGCTGTTGCGCTTCGCTGGGCAGCCATCCCCTCCGAAGGTACTATGACGCAGGTGCATGTGTGGTTCTGAATTCGGACGACCCGGCTATGTTCCTTACGTCACTTTCGCGGGAGTACGAAATAGCGCAAGATGGCTTTGCCTTTTCGGACGAGGAATTACGGCAGTTGGCGCGCAATTCGTTCCGCGCCTCGTTCCTGTCCGATCAAAGGAAGCAGGAGCTGCTGACATACGCGGCGTCCGCGGAAGGGTTCCCCCATGACACGACCCCGGATCACGATCGAGATCGACGATGAATCGTTGTGCATCAGCAGGAGCAGGGAGGCGGTCGCTTTCCGCTGGAACGAGATTCGCCGGATTGTCGCCTACAAACGTGACTGCCTGGCCGCCGATCAATTGTGCTTTTCCATCAGCGACGGCGATTGGGAAACCGAGTTAAACGAAGACATGGAAGGATGGCCGGAACTGATCCGCCAGTTGCCGGCACGATTACACGAATTTCCGGCAGAGCGGGAGTGGTCCCCCCGTCTCGCTCAGCCGGCTGTTGCCAACTCTACGATTCTGTTCGAACGTTGAGCTGTCAAACTCCCGCCCGGCTGATCCCCCCAGGGCCGGGCGGGAAATCTTCTTCCCCTTTCCGAGTGCGCTCCCGCCAGTGCAGTAGAATGGCTCTGCGATGCCTGTTTCCGTGCGATCGTTCGCAAAAATAAATTTGGGACTGGCGATTGGGGCCAAGCGCGACGACGGCTTCCATGAGTTGCGCACCATTTACCAGACCCTCGCCTTGCACGATGTCATCCGTGTCGATGTCAGCCGTGGCTCGGGCATCGAAATCCGGTGCAAGGACGCGCGCGTTCCCTGCGATGAGAGCAACACCTGCTAGCGCGTTGCCGAGCGGGTGATGCGACGCTGAAAGCAACGCGGCAAGGTGGTCATCACCATCGAAAAGAATCTCCCTGTGCAGGGCGGCCTCGGCGGCGGGTCCTCCAATGCCGTGGCCACCCTGTTCGCGCTGGAGCGGGCGATGAAAGTCGCAGTTGCCGCCGCGCGAGCGGTTGCGCATCGCCGCCGAGATTCGGCTCCGATCTTCCGCTGTTCCTGGTGGGAGGCACGGTGCTGGGGTGCGGTCGCGGCGAAGAGGTTTATCCGCTGCCCGATCTTCCCCCCGTCGCATGCGTCATTGCGACTCCCGAGATCGGCGTATCGACGCCGGAAGCCTTTCGGCGTTGGGACGAACTTCGTTCGACAGGAAGGCAAATTGACGCCGCAAGTTTCGTCCACTACAATTATTGAGTTCAGCCGTTCGGCTTTTGAGTGGCTGAGTACGGAACCTTATCCGGTGTTCCCGCCGTGAGCGGGGACCGGGCCGAGACGCTGCTTCTCGACCTCGTCCGAGCCGGGATCGAAAACGACTTTGAACGCGTCGTCTTCCCTGTGCATCCCGAACTTCGCGAAGTCAAGCGTCTGCTGGAAAGCGAAGCAATTCGAGCTATGCGTCTCTATCGGGCTCCGGTGCGACGCTTTACGGTTTGTATACCGAAGCCGGAGCAAGCCGAAGAAGCGGCCGCAGAGTTGCGCAAGGCGGGCACTTCCGCGCAGGCAACCGTAACGCTCGGACGCGGTCTTTATCTGGAACAGCGGTTCGTCTAGCAAGGTGTGGTCGAAGGTAGGTCGGGCCCGCTATCCGGGTGTTGGGCGGTCGACTAATGGTAGGTCAAGTGCCTTTGGAGCACTTTGTCTAGGTTCGAATCCTAGCCGCCCAGCCAGTGATTTGGTTCGAGGGTTGCAAGCGTTGTAGCAGGTCCTTCGCCGGGTGCCCCACGTCCCGTCCTGCTTTTGGACTGACGTGGGCTGGGCTCGGTTCAAGGTAAGTGCGGTGTTCGAGCGGGTGCTGGGAATTCAGTCTTCCGGGAGGCAAAAACGGATGGATTCAGCGACAAAGACAAGCTCGTTGCAGCCCTCGACGATTGCGCCGGAACCGCGTCCGGAACTCGCTAATTCGCCGGGCACGGCGACAGCGACGAGCGACAAGAAGGCGCTGGAGCCGAAGACGGAGCGTAAGCCCATCCGCGCCCGTCAGGACGACAAGTTCAAGATCTTCTCCGGAACCTCCAACCCGGCGCTTGCCAAAGAAATCTGCGATTTTCTCGGAATGCCTCTCGGTCAGTGTCACCACACGCAGTTCTCCGACGGCGAAATCTATGTGCAGATCCAGGAAAATGTTCGCGGCTCCGATGTATTCATCGTGCAGCCTACCTCCGATCCGGTGGCGCACAACCTGATCCAGCTATTGCTGATGATCGATGCCCTCAAGCGGGCTTCAGCGCGCCGCATCACGGTTGTCATTTCATACTTTGGATACGCCCGCCAGGACCGCAAGGATAAGCCGCGTGTTCCCATTTCCTCGAAGCTGGTGGCCGACCTGCTGACGACGGCAGGCGCAGACCGCGCGCTGATCGTCGATCTGCACGCGCCGCAGATTCAGGGATTTTTCAATATTCCGGTCGATCACCTGTTCGCTTCGCCAGTGCTGGTGGATCACTTCCGCAAGCTGAATCTGCCGGATCTGACGGTGGTCTCACCCGATGCCGGCGGCGTGGAGCGCGCCCGCTTCTTCGCTAAGAAAATGAATGCGGCATTGGCCATCGTTGATAAGCGCCGCACGGATATGAACGTCACCGAGGTAATGCATGTCATCGGCGACGTCGAAGGGCGCTCGTGTCTCATTATCGACGACATCATCGACACGGCGGGCACGCTGGTCAAAACCGTCGCTGCCTTGCTCGAAGCCGGTGCACGCCAGGTTTACGCCTGTGCTTCGCATCCGGTGCTGTCGGGACAGGCCATCCAAAGAATTTCGCAATCATCTCTGACCGAGCTGGTTGTCACCAACACCATTCCGCTCTCCGAGGCGGCCCGCAACGAGCCGAAGATCAGGGTATTGTCCATCGCCGGCCTGATTGCGCGTGCCATTCAGTCGATTCACGAGGAAACTTCGGTCAGCAGATTGTTCACTTAACCGATTCGCCGGCGGGTGCCGAATCCGGGTTTCCGGAAGCACCGTGCCGAGCCAGGACGTAGAGGAAACGGAATTATGTCTACAGCAGCCAATTTAGTGGAAGCCAAGCCGCGCGAGGCCGGCGACAAAAACGCCGCCCGTCGTCTACGCCGCACCGGATCGATTCCGGCCGTTTTGTATGGCGCCGGGGGCCAGCCGAGAGCGATTGCGGTCGATCCCAAGCAGATCACCAAGATCCTGCACTCCGAGTCGGGCCACAACACCATCATCGACGTTTCGCTCGATGGCGAGCAGGCCAAGGCGATGATCGTCGACTGGCAGCACGAGCCCATCAAGGGCCACCTGCTCCATGTCGACCTGAAACGTATCGCCATGGATAAGGTGCTGCAGATCAGTGTGCCTATTCTGTTGAAGGGCGAATCGATCGGCATCAAGACAGAGGGCGGCGTCCTGGATCTCGTCCTTCGCGAGATCGAGATCGAGTGCCTGCCGGGAGATATTCCCAGCCACATCGAGTGCGACATCAGCGCTTTGGTGTTTGGAAAACCCATCCGGGTTGCCGATCTCCCGCATCCCGAGAAGATCAAGTTCTTGACCGATTCGACTTTCCTGGTCGCACACGTGGTCTCGGTGAAGGAAGAGGTTGCGCCGACCGTGGAAGCCGCCGCCGAAGAAGCGGCTGCCGGACCGGCCGAGCCCGAGGTCATCAAGAAGGGCAAGGGCGAAGCCGAAGGCGAGGGGACAGAGGCCAAGGAAGGCAAGGAAGTCAAGAAAGAGACCAAGGAAAGCAAGACCAAGGAAAGCAAGAAGTAGTTGTTCGATGGCCGTTGTTGGCCGCCGTCGGGCTTCCCGAGGGAGACGATGCGGCCCGTGGCGGCACCTTGCGACAGCGAACAACCACAGAACGAGGAACTGGTGAAACTGATTGTCGGGCTCGGAAATCCGGGCATCGAGTACCAGTTCACGCCGCACAATATGGGCTTTTTGGCGATCGACCGGTTGGCCGAGCGCTGCGGAGTGAGGGTCGACAACCGGCATTGTAGGGCCTCGACAGCTCGGGCCCGTATTGCAGAGGTTCCGGTTTTGCTGGCAAAGCCGGAAACGTACATGAACCTGAGCGGCATGTCGGTCGTCGCCTTGGTTCAGGAATACGAGGCGGACCCGGAGAAAGACCTGATCGTGATTTACGACGATCTCGACTTGCCCTTCGGGAGTGTTCGGGTTCGCGAGCGTGGCAGCGCCGGCAGTCATAACGGTATGAAGTCGGTGGTCGGCGCCTTGGGGATGCAGGAGTTTCTGCGGATCCGGTTGGGAATCGCGCCGGAACACGCGATCTCGAGCGGCAAGGAATACGTGCTCTCGCCGTGGAGGTCGAAGCTGGACCCGGCGGTCGACGAGATGCTGGATGCGGCTGCCGATGCAGTGGAGATCATCCTGCGGCAAGGTCCGGGAGCGGCGATGACCCGCTTCAACCGCAAAGCGACACCGCCGGAGGAAGCGGAGCAGCCGCGTAAGGAAGAGTGATTTGCGGGTCGAAGCCCGCGGCGAAAGCGATTGCGCTTTCGTCACCGGTTTCCATCGAATGCCGTGGTTGGGCTGGATGGGCGAAAGCCGGGATGCCCGGCGGACTTTGAGTTCGCCGGAGTGACAAAAAGAGTTCGGAGAACACAATGCAGCGTACTTACGAAATCATGTTCATTGTTCGTCCTGACCTGGCCGACGAGGATGTCGACAAGTTGGTGGCGACGATGGAGACCAACATCACCACCGCCGGCGGCACCGTTACCGGCACTCAGCGCATGGGCAAGCGGCGCATGGCCTACGCGGTCCGCAAGTTTAACGATGGCAATTACATTCTGTTCAACGTCGAAGGCGCCGGGGGCGTGGTGAAAGAAGTCGAACGCCGCCTGCGCGTGGCCGAGCAGGTGATCAAGTTCATCACCGTTCGCACCGACCAGGAAGGTAAGCGGCTGGAGAAGGTTCGCCAGATTCGCGAATCGCACCGCAGGGGACAGGGCAGGCAGGCCGCGGAAGCCGCCGGCGCCAACGAACCGAGTCCGGGCGCGGAGCCCGCCTCGCTCGAGGCCTAACCCACCAGTGCTTTGCGCGGCGCTACCCTGCAAGGTCGCCGCAGACGCATACGACCGGGTATCCGGTCCAGCAGTTTTTATCGCGCGAGTGCTCTGCTGGCCCTGTGCTGACGAGTGGCAGACAGGTCACTGAGCGGAATCGCAGTGAGTGAAGGAGAGTCATGGCAGACGAGAATACCAATAAGGCAGCTTCTGAGAGTTCTCCGGAGCCGAGTTCGAGTCCGAGCCCAAGCCCGAGCTCAGGCTCAGGTCCAGGTCCACGTCCGGGCGGACGCCCCGGCGGCGGTCCACGTACCGGACAACGTCCGGGCGGCCCCGGCGGCGGACGCGAAGGCGGCGGACGCAAGTTCTTTCGCCGCAAGAAGGTGTGCAAGTTCTGTACCGAGAAGATCGACAATATCAACTACAAGGACGTGCGGCTGCTTTCGCAGTTTGTTGCCGAGAGCGGAAAGATCGTTCCGCGCCGCCTGACCGGAGTGTGCACTCCACATCAGCGCCGGGTAACGGAAGCCATCAAGCAGGCGCGCAACATAGCGCTGCTGCCGTTCGCCGCTCGTCGTTAAGCAATCGGGCGGGATTCCGCCGGGGCGCATCCTGTTCAACCCCGGCTGCGGCATTCCGGCCATTCAGGAATTCTTAGGGAGTTTTTACGATGGAAGTCATTTTGAAAGAAGATGTCCCGAAGCTGGGCTCCCGCGGCGACGTGGTGAAGGTCGCCGAAGGGTACGGACGCAACTATCTGCTGCCCCACAAGCTCGCCATTGAAGCCAGTGCGGCCAACAAGTCCGTCATCGAGCAGATGAAGGCCGCTTCCCTGCGCCGTGGCGTCAAAGAGAAGTCTGATGCCGAATTGCTGGCCAAGCAATTCGATGGGGTCAACTTGAGCTTCACCCGCCGCTCGGGCGAAAACGACCAGTTGTTCGGCTCGGTCACATCGGCCGACATTGCGCACGAGCTGGAGCATCGCGGCTTCAACGTCGATCGCCGCAAGTTGCAGCTCGATGAGCCGCTCAAGGCTCTGGGTGAGTTCACGGTTCCCATCAAGCTGCATCGCGAGGTCACTACCACCATCAAGGTGACCATCGCGAAGGAAAAGGAAGAGGTCGAGGCCGAAGAGCCGCAGGCCTGATCCTGACCAGATAGGGCAGCTCCCGGTTGGTGCACCCAGTCTGGCACCGCCGGGCTGCGGCAATTCCAGAGTTGGTATATCCGGATATTTGAGAAACGTCATCCCGACCGAAGCGAAGCCGGGGCCCCGACAAACGCCGTTGTTGCGTTTGATGGGGTGGGGAGCGGAGTGGAGGGATCTTGTGTCTTCCCGCTGTCCCTGCGGAGCCACGCTCGCTCGGAATGACGTTCACCAATTTGGGATACAGCATCTCTGGAACTGGACTGAACGCTCCTTCGCGGAACATACCTTCCGCGAATCTCGCCCAAGTCGCCACCACGCATTGGGAGCTGCGCCCCTTCCCCCAGGGGCGCCAACCCGTCAACCGGATTCGCGAGAGGTATCTGCTAACCAATCACCCTTTCTCTCGTCCAACAGAACAGTGGATCGCCCCGTGGCAGGGGTAACGAGAGATTAGGTGGCGGGTATAGCAAAACCAGGGATGGGTACCCCGAAGTCGAATACTCCGGTCGACGCGACCCTCAGGGAGCGGCGACTTTGAACGAAACGAAAAGGAATATAGCATCCCTGGTTTTGCCATAGCCATGTCAGCCGAGGCGATGATGGCGGCTTTTCCATTTGCACATTACGATGGAAGAGAGGGCACGCAAGAAATCTCAGGAATTGTTACCCCCCAGCGAACGGGAGCTATGCTCGGGCAGAATGCCAGCCGGGTCAACGACGCGGAACTGATTCGCGAAGCGCAGCGCGGTAATCGCGCCGCCTTCGAGGAATTGGTTCGCCAGTACGATCAGGCTGTGCTCAGGCTCGCGCTCCACCTCACCGGCTCCGAGCATGATGCCAAAGACATATACCAGGAAGCGTTTCTCAAGGCTTACCGCAATCTTGCCAGCTTTCGCTTCGAATGCTCTTTTTACACCTGGATTTACCGCATCGTCACCAATCTCTGCCTCGACCATCTGCGCCGCAAGCAGGTGCGCAAAGAGGAACCGCCGGTGGCGCACGACGCCGACGGCCAGGAACTCAACCTGCTCGAACAGGTGGCCGACGAACGTCCGGGCGCCAGTCCCGAACGCAACCTGATGCGCGGCGAACTTGCCGCTCGCATTGCCTTGGCGCTCGAAAAATTGACGCCGCGCGAGCGCATTGTCTTTGAGATGAAGCACTACGAGGGCCTGCGATTGCGCACGATTGGGGAGACACTGAACACCACCGAAGAGACCGTCAAGAACACGCTATTCCGTGCGACCCAGAAGCTGCGCGCCGCGCTGGTAAACGCGCGGTGATGGCTACGGACGAAAAGAGAAAGAGGAAGTCATGAACTGCGAGTGGGTGCAACAAAACGTAACGCTTTACCTCTACGACGAGCTGCCTGACGATGCGCGCTTCGAGTTGGAGCAGCACGCCAAGCGCTGCCCGGAATGCGCGGCTGTCGTCGGCGAGTTCAAGGGCTTGCACGGGCAGCTCAACGCCTTGCCGAAGCTGGAGGTAACGCCGAACCTGCTGGCTTCGGCCCGCATGGCACTTCAGGAACGGCTGGAGACGGCGGAGCAGTTGCAGGGCTGGCGGCGATTCGTCCTGGACCCGGTCGCCTGGCTGCGCCGCTGGCAATTCTCGCCCGCACTGGCGGCCGTGATCTTCATCGTGGGCTTTGGCTCGGGGCTGGGCACCATGTATCGCGTGGTGGGCGGTGTTCGCGGCGGCGCCATCGTGAGTCCGGCGAGCCCACAGCCTCGCGCCGAGGCTTCCATCTCCGGCATACGCACTATTCAGCAGGAGGCCGGCACCAACCGGATCAAGATTCAGTACGACACGACCACCCCGGAGCAGGTGCAGGGCTCATTGAGCGATCCGGAAATCCAGCAGTTGTTGCTTTACGCGACGCGCAACAATTACAACTCCGGGCTGCGCATGGACTCCATCGATGTGCTCCGGCAGAAGCCCCAGGATGAACGTATTCGCGAAGGGCTGGTCTTTGCCTTGCGATATGACAGCAACCCCGGCGTCCGGCTCAAGGCGCTGGAGGCGGTTACGCCCTACGTGCGCGAAGATATCCGCGTGCGCAACGCGGTTGTCGAAACCCTGCTGAATGACAACAACCCCGGCCTCCGCATGGGAGCTTTGCGCGCCCTGGAAGGTAGCCGCGCCGACACCAGCGTGCGCCAGGCGTTGCAGCAGTTGGCCAAGGATGACCCCCTTCCTTACATCCGGACGGAGTCGCGGAAGATGCTGGCTTCCATGCCGGAGATCGATTGAAGTGTGCGGTTCGTCAGGGAGAGATCGGGATTGATCGGTATTAGCAAACTCGGTATTCGGGCCGCCCGGATTGGGCGCGGAAGCCTTGGCAGTTTTGCCTTCGGCTTGGTGCTGCTGTTACTGGCGGGGGCGGCCAGCGCACAGTCAGCGCGCGTCTATCGCGATGGGCAATCCTGGGTGGAGGAAAGCAGCGGCAAGCTGCCGTCCTCCCATGCTCTGCGGGTGAATACCCCGCTGGGCAGCGTGAAAGTGGAGGGCGACGGTGGCGGCCTGCACTGGACCGTGCGCAAGCGCTTCTTCGCCGGCACTGAGGAGGAGGCAAAACGCGAGTTCGCACGCTTCCGGGTGAACACTTCCCGCAATGCTGAAGGCTCGATTCTGGAGGTCAACGACGAGTCGCATACGCGGGGACGCTTCGATGCCGAGTTCGAACTTCACATCCCGGCGAGGATGGAATGGGTCCGGATCGCGACTGGGAATGGAGATATTACGGTCACCGACATAACCTCGCGGCTCGATCTCAACACCCGGGCCGGCGACATTGCCGTGGATAAGGTCAACGGCGCGGTACGCGCGCTGACGAAGGGCGGCAATCTCAAGTTTGGACAACTCAACGGCGATCTGCTGGCACGGACCGGAGGCGGAAACATTACTCTCGGCTCCTTGCTGGGCCACCGCCTCGAGGCTCAAACCCTCGGCGGCAATATCGACCTCGGGGTGATCGGCAGCGGGGTGATACAAAACGATGGCGGCAACGTGACGCTGCAACGATGTATCGGATCTCTCAATATCGGCAACGGCGGGGGCGACATTACCGTCGATGAGGCCGACGGGCCGGTGACGGTCAGCACCCGTGGCGGCAACATCCGCGTAGGCTCCAGCAAGGGCCCGGTCGTCGCCAGAACCGGCGGGGGAAACATCGCACTGTCGAAACTGGCGCGCGGAGCCGATGCGCGCAGTGGGGTGGGAAGAATTCAGGCCGAGTTTCTCGCCTCTTCCGTCGCCGTCCAATCCACGTCTGCACACCGGAGCCGGCGACATCGTGGTCTATGTGAAAACCGGTGTGCCGTTAACCGTGCGCGCAACCACGGATATAGCCGCCGGACAAGGCATCAGGTCGGATTTCCCTGAGCTGAAGGTCGCTGCCGAAAACGGAGGTTGGGGGCCAAAGATGATGTACGCCGAAGGATTGCTGAGCGGTGGTGGTCCGCGGCTGAATCTCCGCACTTCGATCGGGCAAATCGATATCCGTCGAGACCAATAAGGAACTATGAAGCATCGATTCCATCTCCTGTTGATTCTGCTGGTCGGTTTGCTGGCTTCGGCGGCGGCAGGCCAAGGCTGGCCTGAACCCCCTCCGAGGCATGGCGCTTATCTGGGGCTCAATATTCGCAACATCTCCCCTGACCGCGTGCAGCCCCTGAAGCTAAAAAGTGCTTCGGGAGCTGAGGTGACGATGGTCGACCAGGATGCACCGGCCGGAAAAGTCGGCATGAGAGAGCACGACGTGGTTGTCGGCTTCAACGGCAACCCGGTCCAAGACAGAGACCAACTCCGTAATTTTGTTCGCCAGACACCGCCTGGGACTGCGGTGACGCTCGGCGTCATGCGCGACGGACAAGCCATCAACGTGCAAGTCACGCTGGCCGATCGCGCGCAATCCTCCAATCCGAGGCTCGCGCATGAGGCGCCTTCGGCGCCCCCCGCCTTCCCGCGGGTTCCTCCCGTGCCGGACTTCGAAGTACCCTTCACCAACACCGTGCACCTTGGCCCGACGGGAGCCGTGCTGGAGAACCTGACCCCTCAGCTCTGCGAATTCTTCGGAGTCAAAAACGGACGCGGTGGCGTGCTGGTGCGTTCGGTCGAGAGCGGTAGCCCGGCGGCGGCCGCCGGACTGAAAGCCGGAGATGTGGTCGTTCGCGTCGAAAAAGACGCGGTGGCGGACATCCGCGACTGGCTGCGCGCCACCCGCGGCCGCTCCGGTCCAACCGCGCTCACGATCGTCCGGGACAAGCGCGAGGTAAATCTCTCGATCAGCATGCCGGGCCGAAATCGCCGCTCTTCGCTACCCCCTTCTGGCTGGCCACTCGGCGCGAATTAGAGCAGTTCCTGGATTGGTGCAGCCGCCCAGTAATGTAAATTTGGAAGCGTCATCCCGACCGAAGTGCCGAGCGCCCGCAGGCCGGAGCAGCCAAGCTGCGTACCCGACTTTACACTCGATAAGCAAGAAGCTGTTCGGGCGCGGAGTGGAGGGATCTTGTGTTTTTCCGTAGTAAAGCAACACAAAAGATTCCTCGACTCGCGACCGGAAAGCCTCGCTCGCTCGGAATGACGTTTTCGTTCGGGGTACAGCTTTTTTGAAATTTCCGGTCTAACGGGATGACAATTCTGATTCAGACGTGGTTGTGAGCGGCGGTCCCGCGGCCGCCTTTTCCGCACGCTCTCTCAGCGTGGTTTGCGCGTAGGTGTAGCGGATGCGGTGGATCACGGTGATCGTCGACAGCACGGCAAGCACCCACAGGACCGGCGCCATGCGGTTGAACAGGGCGCCGATGATGATCAGCACGATCCGTTCCGGCCGCTCCATGAAGCCGACCTTACACTTTTCGATCATGCATTCGGCCCGCGCCCGGGTGTAGCTCACCATCACCGAGCTGGTCATGACAAATGCCACCATCACCAGGTAGAAGAATCGATGAGCCCTGGCGTAGTAAACCAGCAGCCCGAAAAACAAGACCACATCGCTATAACGGTCGACCACGGAGTCGAAAAACCCGCCGAACTCGGTCACCTGGTTGGTGGCTCGGGCTACGCGGCCGTCCACCATGTCGAAGATGCCGGCCCCGATCACCACGACGCCCGCCCAGCGAAACAGCAGCGGCTGGTTGTTATCGGCGCTGGCAAAACCAAAGAGCAACGCCGCTCCAACGTTGATGACCAAGCCAATAAACGTGAGCACATTCGGCGAGATTCGCGTCAGCGCCAGACCGTCGACGATCTTGTAGAGCACTACTCCGCAGGCGCGTCCAAAAGCACTCGTCCAGGTCATTCGGCCTCGTCGTGAATGGTGGCCAGCTTCAGAATCTCCAGCTCGCGGTTCCCTGCCGGAGTGACCACGCTCGCCGTATCGCCGACTTTCTTGCCCATCATCGCCCGTCCGATCGGGGAAGAAGTCGAGATGAGTCCCTTCGTTACGTCGGATTCCTCACTGGTGACCAGTTTGTATTCGATTTCCTCGCCTTTGGTGGCATCGAAGACCAATACCGTCGAGCCAAGTGCAGCCCGGTCGCGAGGAATATTGTTCATGTTGATCATGGAAAGATCGGAAACGCGTTTCTTGAGCTGGCCAAGACGGGCGCGGACGAACTCCTGCCGCTGTTTGGCCATGTGATATTCGGCATTCTCGCTCAGATCGCCCATCGCGACCGCTTTCTTCAATTCCCTTGGCAATTCCACGTTCAGCTCGTGTTCGAGGACCTGAATCTCCTCTTGGAGCTTTTTCTTTATGTGCTCTGGCATCCTGTCAGACTCGCTCTTAATCTGACTTATTATACCGCCTCGGCGGTCTCCATCGTGGAGACACAGCTTTCGGCGAATGAAGGCGGATTACATCGTAATACGATTATTTCCACCGCAGGGAATGCATTGACCGCATTCACAGCGTTCCCGTATACTTAAAGATGTTTACGTGTGTTCAGGCGCTACTTTTCCTGGGCGTCACGTTGGGCAGGCATGAATTCCTTAAATTTCGGTATCGGCGACAAGGTCGTTTACCCCAATCACGGTGTGGGAATCATTGAACAGATCAGCAGCCGCACCATGGGCGCCACCGTTGAAAGATTCTATCTGCTCCGCATTAAGTCCAGCAGTCTGAAGGTGATGGTTCCCTTCCATAACGTCGCCAGCGTCGGCCTGCGCCGGGTGGTCAAGAACGGCGAAATCCAGAAGATCCTCGAATATTTGACCGACGGCAAGTGCGAAAACCACAGCGACTGGAAGTACCGCTTCAAGGAAAACTCCGACAAAATGCGTACCGGCTGCCTGATGGATGTGGCGGCGGTCCTGAAAAGTCTGCTGCAGTTGGGGCAGCAGAAACCGCTCAGCTTCCGCGAAAAGAAGATGCTGGAGCGCGCCCGTTACCTGCTGGTCAGCGAACTGGCCATGGCCCGGAATTGGGAGGAAACGGAAGTCGAGGACGAACTCCGCCGGGTGCTCGCCAAATCAAAGCTGCGCTTTCCAGAGGCTTCACTCACCGAAGCCTGAACCGCTGTTCATCCCCTCCTTATCCCGATCTCGCAAACCTCTCTCCAGCCAATCGAATCCAACTGCATCATGAGCGGGACGCTGCACATCTTTCGACGCCGCATCGCCAACGGAGGCGAAATCTACCAGCTTAACTACACCACGACAGGCAGCACATTTGCCAAAGTCTTCGGCTCGCACCACGAACTCCGCAATTTCCTGCTTGAGCTGGGATTGGAGCCTTCCTCCGTGGATAGCGCCTGGACAACCCTGACGAGCTCTGGGAAGGTCACGCTCGATGATCTGGAGGTCACCCCTCAGCAGGCCGCCGCGCTCGGCATGACGCACGCGGACATTGATTTCTAATCCATACCGCGCACTCCCGGATTGTGTAGCCGCACGGTAAGGTCGACTCGGAAGCGTCATCCCGACCGAAGTGAAACGGAGTGGAGGGATCTTGTGTTTTTCCGCAGCGAGGCAACATAAGAGATTCCTCGACTCGCGTCGCAAGGCGCCGATTAACTGCTCTAATCCACACCGCAGTCCCCGCCCGGCGGGCCCTACCGACCTTTGCGTTCATAGGTACCGCGACGGCGATTACCCGCCAAACTTGAGACTCCGCGTTGCGGCGGGTGCCGGTGCCTCTATACTGAATTCATGGCAGCAGAAACCACCGCTCCCGGCCGCATCCTTGCACTCGATGTCGGCTCCAAGACGATCGGTCTGGCGGTCAGCGACGCGCTCGGCATCACCGCTCAAGGGATGGATACGATTCGGCGCAGGAACAAGCGCTTTGACCTAGCCGCGCTGCATTCGGTGATCCGCCGCCTCGGCGTGACCGAGCTGGTGGTTGGGCTGCCGCTGAGGCTCAGCGGCAAAGCGGGGACGCAAGCGGAAAAGGTCAGCGCCTTTGCCGAAGAGCTTCGAGAAAAATTCAAACTGCCGGTGCACCTATGGGACGAGCGATTGACCTCGGCTGAAGCCAATCGCATCCTGAAAGCGTCGGAAATTTCGATCCGCAAGCGCGCCGGAGCGGTCGACCGGCTGGCGGCGGTTTTGATTTTGCAGAATTTCATGGAGAACCGCCTGTCGGCATCAACCCGGCGGGAGATCAAAGACGATTAGTGTGCTGTCCCGTAAGCTTGCGGCATAAATTTCAGGATGTCATCCTGAGCGAAGCGAAGGATCTATGCATTGTGAATCAAATACATAGATTTTTCGCTCGCTATGCTCACTCAGGATGACACTTCAACGAATTATTGCTCGAATTTGTGAGACACGCTAGAACTGGTTGCGTGAATATTTCTTTGAAGGGGCGCGGGCTTTAGCCCCTGAGGGAATTGTTGATTTTTCCAAAATGCATTTATGCAACCTGTTCTAGACTCACTTTGGGGCCGCAGTTGCTCCGCGAGGATATTCGTAGACTGAAACATGCGCTTTCTTAAGCTGGTTGTGCTGGTGATTTTAGGCTTCGCCGCCTGGCTCGGATGGACGTTCCTTGTGCCGCTGGCTCCGGCGCACGAAACATTCGTCCTTCTGCCTCCGGGCCTGCCCACCAGGCAAATTGCGCGACGGCTCGAGGCCAGTGGCGCCATTCGCAGCTGGCGGACTTTTCTGCTGCTTCATTACTGCCAGCGTTCGCGCACGCTGAAGGCGGGCGAGTACCGATTCGACACGCCTCAGAATGCGGTCCAGGTGTTCGGCAAGCTGGCGCGGGGCGAAATTTACACCCACACGGTCGTCATACCGGAGGGCTTCAATATCTTTGATGTGGCGCAGGCCATGCAACAGGCGGGGCTGGGAACGGCGGACGATTTCCTGGCGGCCACGCGGGCAGAGGTAGGGCTGGTGCACGGCTTTGACCCGCAGGCTACATCGCTGGAAGGCTACCTGTTTCCGGACACCTATCAGTTCACGCGCACGCAGAGCATGCATGACATGATGCAGGTGATGGTACGGCGTTTCGAGCAGGAATCGCGGCAGATTGGGTTGCACGAAAACGTTCACGCGGTGGTCACGATGGCGTCCATCGTCGAAAAGGAAACGGCGATTGACTCCGAACGCCCGCTGGTGGCCGGCGTTTACTACAACCGGCTGCAACGCCACATGGCACTCGGGGCCGACCCCACCGTCGTCTATGCGGCGTTGCTGAATCAACGGTATCGCGGCGCCATATACCAGAGCGATCTTCAGTTCGATTCCGCTTACAACACCTACAAGCATCCCGGCTTGCCACCTGGGCCGGTTGCCAATCCCGGAGTCGCATCGCTCAAGGCCGCGATGAATCCGGCGCACACGGATTATCTCTACTTCGTCGCCGACGGGCAGGGTGGACACAGGTTTTCCAGCAATTACGAGGAGCATACTCGCAACGTGGCTGCCCTGCGGCATCTGCAACGGCAGAGCGTGAAGCGGTGATTTCGAGCGGGCGCCCGTTTTCAGCCTTCGCACGCACGTTCAGACTGCGCCCACGGCAGCTCTCGTTCGGCGATTTACACTTGGCCGTTTATACTGAAAGGGCACCGTCTGTACAAATTACGAACCCGGACAGGCCATGAAGCTGCGTTTTCGAATGCTTACGATTGCCGTGCTGGCTTTTTCGCTGACCTCTACCGGCTGTCTCTTCCGGTCTCATAAAGTCCAGTCGAACATCAGCCATGCGCCCTTGCAAACGGCGAGCCAGACGCAACTGGTGGACAAGCTGAACGCGACTGCCAACGCAGTCCAAACGATGAGTGCCACGGTCGCGATTGCCACCTCCGTGGGCGGAGCCAAGAAAGGCACGGTCACCGAGTATTCGAACATCACCGGCTATGTCCTGGCCCAGAAGCCGTCGATGCTGCGCATGATCGGGCAATTTCCCATCGTGAAGAACCGGGCCTTTGACATGGTGAGCAACGCGCAAGGATTCGAATTATGGATTCCGGCCAAGAACCGGTTTGTCATCGGTCCCAGCGAGGTGATCAAGCCCTCTCCGAACACCCTGGAAAATCTTCGCCCGCAGATCATCATGGATGCGATTTTGTTCCGCGCGGTACAAGCCGATGAGATCGCGGTGCTGGAGGCAAGAGCTCAGGAAGTTGTGGAGGAGAATTCCAAAGAGGAAAAGACGACAAGAGAAGGCTTGCCCAGCCGAACTATATCCTCGATGTGGTCGGCAAAGACCCGGAATCAGGGCAGTGGTATCTTTCGCGCAAGATCTATTTCAACCGCACCAACCTGTTGCCCTACCGCCAGCTTCTCTTTGACAAGCGAGGAGACATCGCAACCGACGCACACTACGGCAACTTCAAGGATTTCCAAGGCATTCCATTTCCCGACGCATATCCTGATCCACCGGCCGGAGGAGGAGTACACGATCGGCCTCACGATCATCAAGCTCACTCTGAACAAACCTTTCACGCCAGATCAGTTCCAGTTGGCTCAACCCCCCGGAGCGCAGGTCGTGCGCTTGGACGGAAGCCAGGCGAAGGCATCGAGTTCGGCAACGCGTTTCATGGAGACGCCGCGCTAGGGTCTCTTTCGCCAACGTGACGGCGTGGCAACCGTTGCTTTATCCTCAAAACGAATGAATAAACTTGTAATTTCCAACCTGGTACACCGTCCGGTACGGTCGGCAATCAGCATCGTGGCGATTGCGATCGAAGTTACTCTCATCCTGCTGATCGTGGGGCTTTCGATCGGCATACTGCGCGACAGTGCCGAGCGCACCAGGGGAATTGGCGCCGACGTGATGGTTTCGCCTCCCGGTTCTTCGTTTCTGACCGGGATTACCGGCGCTCCAGTTTCCATCAAGGTGGCCGACGTGCTGCGTACGGTTCAGCACGTAACCGCCGTGGCCCCGGTGGTTATGCAGGTGAACACCGCAGGTGCTCTCGAGGTGATTTACGGCATCGACCTGACGCCCGGCTCACCGAACAGCTATAACAACGTGGGGTCGCCGTTTAATTACCTGGCCGGTGGCCCATTCAAAGGGCCCGATGACATGCTGGTGGACGACTATTTCGCTGCCCAGCAGGACGTTCACGTCGGCCAGAAGCTGGAGTTGCTGAACCACCAGTTCCGGGTGAGCGGAATCGTGGAACACGGCAAGGGCGCACGCAAGTTTCTCCCCATCAAAACCCTTCAGGATCTGACCGGCAGCCAAGGTAAGGCTTCCATGTTCTATGTGCGGCTGGATCATCCGTCGAATGCCGACGCCGTAGTCGCGGCTGTCAAGAAAATTCCGGGAATGGAGCGGTATTCGGTGCGCTCAATCCGCGAATATATGTCGCTGATGACACCGGCAAACCTGCCCGGATTCTCGACCTTCATCAACATAGTGATCGGCGTAGCCGTGGTCATCGGGTTCATCGTGATCTTCCAGTCGATGTACACGGCGGTGATGGAGCGCACCCGCGAAATCGGAATTCTGAAATCCCTCGGCGCAAACAAGGCTTATATTGTCAGCGTAATCATTCGCGAGACGCTGGTTCTGGCCTTGGCTGGAATCGTTCTTGGAATCGTGATCAGTTACGCCGCGCGAGCCGGCATCCTGCAACGCTTCCCGCAGATGAGGGTCATGATGGATGGCCTCTGGATACTGCGTGCGGCTGGCATTGCCATCTGCGGCGCACTGCTGGGCGCAATTTACCCCGCCTACAAGGCGGCGCAGAAAGACCCCATCGACGCGCTGGCCTACGAATGACAGTGGAGGAAGTCGGATGAAGATCGTCGACATACGCGAAGAAAACAAGCCCATCAAATCGAAGATTCGCAATGCCTACATTGATTTCTCCAAGATGACGCTGAGCCTGGTCGCGGTCATCACCGATGTGATTCGCGACGGCAAGCCGGTCGTCGGTTACGGCTTCAATTCCAATGGACGATACGGACAGGGAGCGTTGATTCGCGAGCGCTTCCGCCCGCGGGTGCTCGAGGCCAAGCCCGAGAGCCTGCTGGACAACAGCGGTAACAATCTTGACCCCGCCAAGGTCTGGGCCTGCATGATGACCAACGAGAAGCCCGGCGGACACGGCGAACGCTCCGTTGCCGTCGGCACCATCGACATGGCGGTCTGGGACGCGGTCGCCAAAATCGAAGGCAAGCCGCTGTTCCAGCTTCTCGCCGACCGCTATGGCGACGGCAAACCGAACCGCCGCGTCTTCGTCTACGCCGCCGGGGGCTACTACTACCCGGGGAAGGATCTCGAGGCTCTCAAGCAGGAGATGCTGAAGTACATCGATCGGGGTTACACCGTGGTGAAGCAGAAGATCGGCGGAGCCACGCTCGACGAAGATCTGCGCCGCATTGAAGCCGTTCTCGGCGTCCTCAAGCCTGGGCAGAGATTGGCGGTCGATGCCAATGGCCGCTTCGACCTGCAAAACCGCCATCCAGTATGGCGAAGCGCTTTCCAAGTACAACCTCTTCTGGTACGAGGAGCCCGGCGATCCGCTTGATTACCAGCTCCAGGCCGAGTTGGGCAAGCACTACGCGGGCGCTATGGCCACCGGCGAAAATCTGTTTTCCATGCAGGATGCCCGCAACCTGATTCGCTATGGCGGCATGCGCCGCGACCGCGACTGGCTGCAATTCGACTGCGCCCTCAGCTACGGGCTGGTGGAGTATCTGCGCACCCTGGAGATGCTGCGCGAGCACGGCTGGTCGCCTTCCCGTTGCATTCCTCATGGCGGACACCAGATGTCCTTGAACATTGCGGCCGGCTTGGGCCTTGGCGGAAATGAGTCGTATCCGGACCTGTTCCAGCCCTACGGCGGCTTCCCGGATGGCGTGAAAGTGGAGAACGGCTGCATTCTGATGCCGGAGCTGCCGGGCATCGGCTTTGAAGGCAAAGCCGATCTCTACGCGGAGATGAAAGCGCTCAGCGCCTGACCTCCGCCCGCGTGCCACCACCATTTCGTGGACTGTTTTCGGGTGCCGGGTGCCCCACGTCCCGCCCGCAGTTGGCTGACGTGGGGCTAGCTTCGATCAGGTGACATCGAGGTGCCCCACGTGCGCCGCAGGCTGACGTGGGTAGTTCGTTCCGCTGATTATGACAATCCTCAGCAGATGCGAAGGATCTCAGAAAAGCAACAGATTGTGCCGGTCCCCATATCTGCCGCAGTTAGCAGATGTGGGACTGCGACTTCGATTCACCGGTGACAGTCGGGTGCCTCACGTCCCGCCCGCATTTTGGCCGACCTGGGGAAATTGGCTTCCCCTCAGAGCCCTGGCCCAATCCCCGCCACGGGGCAAAGATTCCCAAAACGCAACAGCATAGCGGCTTCTGAGAGCAAATGAGAGTAGCTCTTTGGGCGCTGACGTGCATCTCTATGAATAGACAGGAGGGATGCCTTGCGAATCGCGATCCTGCGGGAGACCTCTCCAGGTGAGAGCCGGGTGGCTTTGCTGCCCGATGCCGTTCGTGCCTTGGTCTCGAAGGGAATCGAGGTGATGGTCGAGGGCGGCAGCGGAATCGTGGCCGGCTCTGCCGACGAAGATTACGCCCAGGCCGGAGCGACCGTTACCTCCGACCGAAATTTGCTGATGGCCTCCGCCGACGTCATTCCGGTGGTGAACTGCCCCGACAGCAGCGATCTCGGATTGCTCAAGCCCGGCGCGGTGATTATCGGATTCCTGCGTCCGCTTGACGATCCCTTGCCGTTGCAACCGGCCATTGAGCGGGGCGCCACCCTGTTCGCCGTGGAGCTGGTGCCGCGCATCACGCGAGCCCAGGCCATGGATGCACTTTCCTCCATGGCAACCGTCGCCGGTTACAAGGCCACCATTCTGGCAGCCGCTCGCCTGCCGCGTATGTTTCCTCTGCTGATGACGGCGGCTGGAACGGTGCCGCCCGCGCACGTGCTGGTGCTTGGAGCCGGAGTCGCCGGCTTGCAGGCGATTGCGACCGCGCGCCGGCTCGGAGCCGTCGTTCTCGGTTATGACGTCAGGGCCGCTGCCGGCGAGCAGGTGCGATCCCTGGGCGCCAAGTTTCTGGAAGTTGACCTTGGCGGCATAGAAACCGAAGACAAGGGCGGCTACGCGAAGGAACTCACGGAAGAGGCGCTGGCGCGCGGCCGGGAATTAATCGCCAAGACCGCACGCACCTCCGACGTGGTGATCACGACCGCGCAGGTGCCCGGACGGCGCGCTCCCCGGCTGATGGATCGCGCCGCCATCGAGGGCATGCGGCTGGGCTCGGTGATCGTCGATCTGGCCGCGCCCGCCGGCGGAAACTGCGAATTGACCCAGCCGGGGGAGGAGATTCATCACAACGGCGTCACCATCATCGGTCCGCTGAACCTTCCCGCAACCGTTCCCGTGCACGCCAGCCAGCTCTATTCGAAGAACATCAGCAATTTCCTGCAACTGCTGGTTCGCGATGGCGCGCTGAACATCGACATGAACGACGAAATCATTCGCGATTCCTGCGTTGCGCACAAGGGCGAAATCGTCAACAAGCGAGTTGCCGAAGCCTTGCATGCGCGCGCTTAGAGCCGTACGCCTTTCGCAAAACCGGCGGCAGGCATCACCTCTCCCGTAACCGGGAAACTGGAGGCAGCACGTGAATCCCGCGGTACTCATCGCTTCGCTCTATGTTTTCGTACTTGCCGCTTTTCTCGGCTATCAGGTTATTTCCCGTGTTCCCCCGTTGCTGCACACGCCGCTGATGTCGGCCACCAATGCCATCTCCGGCATTTCGCTGATCGGCTCGATCGTGATCGCCGGAGCGCATCATACGCAGCTCAGCACCATGCTGGGCTTCGTTGCGGTCTTTGCCTCCACGGTCAACGTGGTCGGCGGCTTCGGGATCACCGACCGCATGCTGAAGATGTTTCAGAAGCGGCAGCAAGAGAAGGCGGTGCGCAAGTGAGCCCGGCCAACTACTTCATCGAAGCCACCTATCTGCTCGCCTCGGTGTTTTTCGTGCTCGGACTGAAGGCGATGAGCCATCCCGAAACCGCGCGTCGCGGCATGTTCATGGCGGAAGCCGGAATGCTGGCGGCCATCATCGGCACGCTGATGCATCACGAGATCGTCAGTTACGAATGGATCATCGCCGGCCTGGTGATCGGCTCGATTGTGGGCGCGCTGATGGCGATCTGGGTCCCCATGACCGCCATGCCGCAGCGGACCGCGTTGTCGCACGCCTTCGGCGCGCTGGCCGCCGCCCTGGTGGGCATTGCCGAGTACACCATTCGCGGCGAAACCATGGGAAGCGTCACCCTGGGCGCGCTCGGTCTGGAAGTCATGCTCGGCTCGCTGACGACCACGGGCAGCCTGATCGCAGCCGGCAAGCTGCAAGGCTTTATTCGCGGCACGCCCATTCAGTTCAAGGGCCAGCATATTTTCAACCTGGTGTTGTTCAGCGCCACCGTCGCGAGCTTTGTTTATGTGCTGCTGCATCCGGCAGCGGCCATGGCCTTCTACCTGATGGTGGGCCTGGCGACCCTGTTCGGCGTGATGCTGGTCATCCCGATCGGCTCGGCTGACATGCCGGTGGTCATGTCGTTATTGAACTCCTACGCCGGGCTGGCTGCGGCCGCCACCGGATTTGTGCTGTCGAACAATGTGCTGATTATCGCCGGCACGCTCGACGGCTTCTCGGGCCTTATCCTGTCGATCCTGATGTGCCGCGCCATGAACCGGTCGATCGGCAACGTTCTGTTCGGAGGCTTCGGAGCGGTATCGGCGGCCGCCAGCGAGACGGGCGGCATCATGCGCGAGATCAACCTGGAGGACGCAGCGGTGCAGCTGGCATACGCAAACCGGGTCATCTTCGTTCCCGGCTACGGGCTGGCGACGGCGCAGGCGCAGCACGCCGTACGCGAACTTGGGGATCTGCTGGAGGGTCGGGGCGTCACCGTCAAGTACGCCATTCATCCGGTCGCCGGCCGCATGCCGGGACACATGAACGTCCTGCTGGCCGAAGCCAACATCCCGTATTCGTCGCTCTACGAGATGGAGCAGATCAATCCGGAATTTCCTTCCACCGATGTCGCGGTCGTCATCGGGGCCAACGATGTTGTCAATCCCGATGCGCGCGACAATCCAAAGAGTCCGATCGCCGGAATGCCGATTCTGGAAGTCGATCGCGCCAAATCCGTCATCGTGCTCAAGCGAGGCCAGGGCCGAGGTTTCTCCGGACTGGAGAATCCTCTGTTCTTCAAACCGGTAACGACGATGCTTTATGGCGATGCCAAGTCTTCGCTGACGCAACTGACGCAGGCGGTTCAGCACGCCTGACCCTTGCAGCATTGCGATTTCAGATCTTGAAGATTGAGATTGCATGGAACTTCTGGCTGCTGAAATCTGAAATGTTCGGCTCTTCCAATCTGAAATCTGCAATGTTTCAATCTGAAATGTTCCAACTCTGGATTTTTGCCGTGCCCCAGGTTCGCCCGTTGTTGGCTAACCTGGGGTAGTTTCTTTCAGGAAGCCACAAGTGACTCTGGATTTCTGCCCGGTGCCCCATATCTGCCGCAGTTAGCAGATGTGGGAGTTTTTGCCGGTGCGCTACATCATGCCCCCCGAAGTGTCATCCTGAGCGCAGCGAAGGATCTGCTGTTCGTTCGGATGGCTTCGGACATCCGGTGCCCCAGGTTCGCCCGTTGTTGCGCAAACCTGGGTAGTTTCTCTTCAGGAAGCCACAAGTGAACTCTGGATTTTTGCCGGTGCCCCAGGTTCGCCCGTTGTTGGCTAACCTGGGGTAGTTTCTTTCAGGAAGCCACAAGTGAACTCTGGATTTCCGCTGTCCGCTGGCCTACGATGGCGTGCAAGGCGAGAGATTATGACAAGCGGCAGCAATGAAGTTTTCCGGGCGGCACACGTCGCGAGAATGCGTGACGGCGCCAGAATCTATTACGAAGACCGGGGAGAGGGACAGCCGATCCTGTTGGTGCACGGCTGGACTTGCTCATCCCGTTTCTGGCAAAAGAACGTTGCCGAACTGGCGAAAGAGTTCCGTGTCGTCACCCTCGATCTTCGCGGGCACGGCAACTCGTCGAAGATCCTCGGCGGGCACACGATTGCGCAATACGCGCGCGATGTCCGGGAAATCATCGAGCTGCTGCAACTGGAAGAGCTGACGCTGGCGGGCTGGTCGCTTGGCGGCCCGGTTGTCCTCTCGTACTACGACCAATTCAGGGACGACAGCCGCCTCAAGGCTTTGGGCTTGATCGACACCGCGCCCTACCCGTTCAGTCCCGCCCCATGGAACAGTCACAGCCTGAAGAACCACAACCACGACGCGCTGAATGCGATGTTCGCGACCTATGCGGCAGACCCATTACAATTCGCTGCGGCCTTCACTCGCAAGATGTTCAAGGGCGGCACCGCCTCCGACGAAGACCTGCGATGGATCTCCGCCGAGCTTGACCAAGACTCCGCCCTGGATCGCGATGGCCATCTATTCCGACTTCGTGATGAGCGATCATGCGCGGGCACTGCCGACCATCAAACTGCCCGTGGCGGTATTCGCTGCCGATTCAGCCATCTATCAGGAAGGGATCAAGATGGGCCGGAGCATAGCGGCGCAAATCTCTCGCGCCAGCTTCTACCCATTCGAGGACGCCGGTCACCTGCTCTTCTACGAGCAGCCCGGAAAGTTCAACCAGGCGCTCGCGACATTCATTGGCGAAGTCAAATAGGTTCCGCCGGGCGAAAGAGTCTGCCGAAAAACTACTCTCCGAGGTGTCATCCCGAGGTCGCGCCGATTTTGCGGGGTTCCGGGATGCGCAGTAGTTGCGCATGTTGGGGCGGACGTCCGAAGGATATGCTTTGCTTTCAGCGCGCACAAACAGATCAATGTTTAGGTTTCTCCCAGCCGCCGAAGGCGGCGGCAGACGGTAGCCCACGGCGCAAGCCGTGGGTGCAAGGGCGTCCAGGATCGCAAGCCCCCGAAGGGGGCGACAGAACCGGTCGAGATTCTACCGCCCGCGTTGCGGGCTTTCCAGATTTCCCATTCCAAAACCCATGGCTGACGCCATGGGCTACCATCTTTTCCCCGCTTCGCGGGGTCAGTTTGCAGTCTTCTGATTTATGACGCACTACATTAGGAGATGTCAGACAGGGGCAGTAAAGTTATAAGTCCCTAAATAAAGTCGCAAACTCTCAGGATGACACTCCTACGAGTTTTCAGCAGCCTGGAAAGTTCACGCCGGCGCCATTCGAAGCCACCCGACCCCGGCACTTTATGCCATAATTTTGTCATGAAACAGGTTGTACATGCTGCCTGCCCGCACGACTGCCCGGACGCCTGCGGCGTTCTGATCACCGTTGAGAATGGGCGCGCAACGCGCATACAGGGCGATCCGGCCCATCCGGTCACGCGCGGATTTCTCTGTGCCAAAGTGGCCAAGTACCTCGACCGCGTTTACTCGCCCGGACGCGTCCTCTACCCGCTTCGCCGGGTCAAGCCGAAGGGCGTCGGCAAAAACTGGCGCCACTCTGCCTGATGGGCAGGATGATGCGTTCGTCCGCATCTCCTGGGATGAGGCGCTCGACGAGATCATTACGCGCTTCCGCCAGATTGCCCGCGAATTCGGAGCGGAGGCAATTCTTCCCTTCTCTTACGGCGGCACCTTGGGAGCGCTGAACAATGCCTCGATGGATCGCCGTTTCTTCCATCGTCTGGGCGCATCGCAACTCGACCGCACCATCTGCTCGACCGCCGGGGAGGCCGGGCTTATCGCGGTGCTTGGCGGCAAGATCGGCACCGAACCCGAACAGTTCCGCCACTCGCGATTCATTCTTGTGTGGGGAACCAACGTCCACGCCAACAATGTTCACCTCTGGCCCTTCATCGAAGAAGCGCGCCGCAAGGGCGGCAAGCTGATCGTGGTCGATCCCTATCCCACGCGCACGGCGCGCTGCGCGGATTGGTATCTGCCGATTCATCCGGGCACCGACCTGGCGCTGGCGCTGGCGATGATGCATGTCATCATTCGCGAGAATCTCCACGACTCCGATTACGTTGCCCGCTACACCCACGGCTTTGACCGGCTGCGGGAGCATGTCGAGGCGTGCACGCCCGAGTGGGCAGCCCGCTGGACGGGCATCTCCGCCGAAGACATCCGGCGGTTGGCGCGCGAGTACGCCACCGCAAGACCGGCGGCAATCCGCCTCGGCTACGGTGTGCAACGCGGCGAAAACGGCGGCCAGGCAATCCGGGGAATTTGCATGCTGCCGTGCCTGACCGGCTCGTGGAAGGAGGTCGGCGGCGGCTTGCAGCTCTCCACCAGCGCCGTGTTTCCGCTCGACAAAGCCGGCCTGCAGCGTCCTGACCTGATGCAGCAGGCGCTTGGGCGCCCAGCCCGCGTCGTCAACATGGTGGAGTTGGGCAGCGTCCTGCAGAAACTTGCCGATCCTCCGGTCAAAGGCTCTGTTCGTCTATAACTCGAATCCCGCGGCAGTCTGCCCCGATCACAATGCCGTGGTGAAGGGCCTGTCGCGGCCAGACCTGTTCACCGTGGTTCACGAGCAGTTCCTGACCGACACCTGCGACTACGCGGATATCGTTCTGCCCGCGACGACGTTTTTCGAGCACAAGGACCTGCAAGGCTCCTACGGCACCTATTTCCTCCAGGTTTCGCAGAAAGCCATCGAACCGCTGGGCGAATCGCGGAGCAACTTCGATGTTTTCGCCGAGCTTGCACGGCGCATGGGTTTCACCGAGAGCTGTTTCCGCGAGTCCGTCGATGACGCCATCGACCTCGCGCTCTCGACCAAGCACCCGAGGCTGGCGGGCATTGATCGCCAGCGACTGGAACGCGAAGGACACGCCCGCTTGAACTTCGCGGCCGCGGCCAGAGCGGGTGTTTCGAAAACGGAGACGACGCCGGCCCAAACTCAACCGGACGATGCGCCCTTTCTGCCCTTCGCCGACGGCAATTTTTAAACCCCAAGCGGCAAGGCGGAGTTTTACAGCGAACGATTGGCCGCCGAAGGGGTTGATCCTTTGCCGGTCTTCCGCGCGCCCCGCGAATCGCGGCACTCCGGCAACCAGCGTTTCACTTTGGAGTTGCTGCCGCGCAAACCCGACAATTGCCTGAACTCGACCTTCTGCAATCTGCCGTCGCACCAGGCGCTCGAACCCGCGCCTTGTCTGGAGATGAACCCGCTGGACGCCGCAGCGCGCGGCATCGGCGACGGTGCCTCCGTGCGGGTGTATAACGACCGGGGAGAGCTCGTGCTGCCCGCCAAACTGGATGCGTCGCTTCAGGCGGGGATGGCGGTCGCGCGGCTCGGGTGGGCCAAGCTCGCCCCGGGCGGCGTGAACGTGAATGTCCTGACCTCGCAGCGCCTGACCGATATCGGCCGTGGGCCAACGTTTTACTCGACCTTGGTGGAAGTGGAGCCGTCTGGCGGGCGCTGAGCGTAGATGGGAGCCCGCAGGCGAAGCCCAGAGCCATACCCCGCGGGCCGGGGCTGGGCGTATCGTCCTGCCCTTTTAGGCCCTTTGGGGACATTGCGGGCCGCAATTTCGTGGTCAATGGTGTTTCTTGGCCGGCGCACGCAAGCATTCTTTGGATTCCGAGTTGCACTCTCGTATAATTGACAATTCCGCGCTCCAAAGTTCCTGTACTCGAGGTTTTACCATTTTCGGAACTCATAACGTCTGTTCTGTGACTCGGAATTGTCGGCTGGCGCTTTTGGGGCGCTGCTCTATCGTTCGTCTTTTGGCGGTCCTCCTGCTGTTGTGCTCGATGGCGCTGGCGCAAGAGGGTGTCATCGCCGACATTGTGCCGAGAGGAAACCGGCGCATCCCAGCCGACACCATCAAGTCGCGCATGACCACTCGCCGCGGAGACATCTACGACCAGGCGGGTATGGAGCGCGACTTCAACGCACTCTGGAATACCGGCTACTTCGACGATCTGCGTTTCGAACGCGAACAGACGCCCAAGGGCTGGATCATTTACGTCTTCGTCAAGGAAAAGCCCACCATCCGCGAAATCAAGTATGACGGCCTGAACTCCTTCTCCCAGAGCGATCTGCTGGACAAGTTCAAGGAACGGAAAGTGGGTATCAGCCAGGAGAGCCAGTTCGATCCAACCCGCGTCAAGAAGGCGGAGGTCGTAATCAAGGAGATGGAGTCGGCCCACGGACGCCAGTTTGCCACCGTCCGCACTGAAGTGCGCCCGATTCCTCCAGCTTCCGTAAGCGTGACCTTCGTCATCAAAGAAGGCCCCAAGGTTAAGGTCGGAAAGATCAGCTTCGTGGGCAACAAACGGGTCAAAGCCCGCACCTTGCGGCGGGCGATGAAGAACACTCACCCGCTTGGCATCCCGAAAAGCATCATTCTGGAGAACCTGTTCGCGCGCACCTACGACGCCACGAAGCTCAGTGAAGATGCCGAACGAGTCCGCTACCAGTATCAGTCGCTGGGCTACTACAAGGCGATTGTGCAAGATCCGAAGACGCAGATTCACGACAAGACTAGCGTCACTTGGTACTACCCGCTCAAAGTTCAGTCACGGCAAAGTAGTCGATATCACCGTCCCGGTGGAGGAAGGCGAGCGCTACCGCCTCAAGCAGATCACATTCACCGGCAACAAGACGATCACCAACACGGCGGTCCTGCGGAAGCAGTTCCGCATGAAAGACGGCGACATTTTTAACGCCGACATGGTGCGCAAAGGCCTTGAGGATCTGCGCAAAGTCTATGGGGCGCTCGGATACATCAATTTCACCGCCGTGCCCGATACGACTGTGGACGAAGAACATAAGTTGATCACGCTGAAAATCGACATCGAGGAAGGCAAGCAGTTTTACGTAAGGCGGATAGAATTCCGGGGCAATACAACAACGCGGGATAAGGTGATTCGGCGCGAGCTGGCGATCGAGGAAGGCAACCTCTACAACAGCCAACTCTGGGAGCTTTCGCTGATGCGCTTGAATCAGCTCAGCTACTTCGAGCCGCTCAAGCCCGAGCAGGCCTCGGAAGTCCACCAGAACGTCGCCGACAACTCCGTCGATATCACGCTCAAGTTGAAGGAGAAGGGCAAGAATTCAATCGGACTCACCGGCGGTGTCAGCGGGTTGTCGGGCACATTCATTGGCCTTAACTTCACCACCAACAACTTTCTTGGCCTTGGCGAGACTCTCCAGGTTTCGGGAACCATAGGTCAATACTCGCGAAATGTCATGTTTGGGTTCACCGAGCCCTATCTTTTCGACCGGCCTTTGCAGATGGGCTTTACGGTTTATGCGCGGCGCTTTGATTACAACCAGGCGAAGCAGGCGAGCCTTGCTTATGGCAGCACCCTGAACCTGCCCTTGGCAATTGCCAATTCGCTGCAAAACTACTCGCAGGCCAGCACCGGCGCCACAGTTTCGTTGAGTTATCCCATTAAGCGTTCGTTCAAGCGCATTGGGGTCACTTACGGATTCGATGTCTCCTCGATCTCGACGTTCACAACCGCTTCGCAACTGTATTTCGAGGACGTAACGTTCCGCAATGTTTCCGGGCCCAACGCGCTCAATGGCATCAGAACCAGCAAAATTACGCCGAACTTCACTTACAACCGCATTGACTACCCGCTGCGTCCGCATAACGGAAAGAGCTTTTTCGTCGGCGCGGATATTTCGGGGCTCGGCGGCAATGTGAAGAGCGTGCGGCCTATCGCCGAGTTCAAAGAGTTCATCCCGATGAAGGGATTCATCCCCAAGTACGGGCGCCCCACCGAGGGACGGCAGACATTCGGATTCCGCATCCAGGCATCGCACATCTCCGGATATGGCGGGCTTGGCGCTTCCCCCTTCGAGCGTTTCTTCCTCGGCGGCGATACAGACTTGCGCGGTTTCGACGTTCGCGCGGTATCTCCGGTCGCGTTCCTGGCGGGTTCGCAGAGCATTACACTGCAGAACCCGGACGGTACCACGGTTCCACTCGATCCCAACAACCCCAGGCGCGGAAACACAATCATTCCAATCCCGATTTATCAGCTCGTTTTCCCCGGAGGCGATACCAGCATAATCTCCAACATGGAATACCGCGTCCCGATTGCCGGCCCCGTTACCATGGCTGCCTTCGTTGATACCGGTTGGGACATGGTATTGCGGCAATCGCAGTTGCGACTCTCGTCGAACGTCCTGAATGACCCAACCACCGGCTTGAACAACTTGAACTTTGGCTGTGCCGTGGTTACTTCCATCCTTCGCTTGTCAGGGAAACACGCTGACGGGTTTCGGGCTCTCGCCAATTGGCGCCGATTTGCGACCGATCTCGGGCACGAATGGCATCATGCGCATGTCTACCGGATTGGAATTGCAGGTCATTCTGCCGATCATCAATGCGCCGTTCCGCATTTATTACGCGGTGAACCCGATGCGCATGGATACGATCGCCAAACTGCCGCAACAGACGATCACCCGAAGCATGTTCCCGCCGGGCGGGGCTGGCGACTATACCTATCAGCAGGCGATCGCGACTTATGGTGTCGGCTACCGGTTGAAAGAACCTTTCAGCACGTTCCGCTTCACGGTGGCGACAACGTTCTGATCCTTATCCCAACCAGCGCGATTGGCTTCGCCTGGGTGCATTGGAAGCAGTGGGGGTAGATGGTTCCACAGAGACTCGTGTTTGACCGCCGCTACCCTCGAAACTATAATTACAGTATTCGTCTAGAGAGATTTGGTCCATTCGACAGCTGCCTAGGCTGGTCTGCTGTGGTGAAATTTCGGTCTTAAATCCTTAGCGACTCCAAGGAGTCAAGCAACTCGATGACACTTCATTCTTTCCGTTTCGTTCCGGTTGTTGTGGCCGTGCTTTCGATCGCCACGTTCGCACAAACTGGGTCCGCCCCAACCTCCTCGCCAGCTCCATCGGCAGCAACAGCCCCGGCGGCAACAGCGTCGGCGACCCCCTCAAAAGTTGGGATCGTGAATATTCAGGCAGCAATCATCAGCAGCAACGAAGGCCAGCGCGATTTCGAGACCTTGCGAAAGAAATTGACCCGAAACGCAGCGAACTTGAATCGCTCAACCGCGACGTCGAAGATCTCAAGAAACAGCTCAGCACCACCGGTGACAAGCTCAATGAAGACGCACGCGGCAACCTGCTGAAGCAGATCGATAGTAAGCAGAAGACCCTCCAGCGCAACTATGAAGACGCCAACAACGAACTCCAGGGGCAGCAGAACGAAATTGCCAACCGCATCGGACAGAAGATGATGGCGGTGCTCGACAAGTACGCCAAAGAGCACGGCTATGCCGTCATTCTCGATTACTCCGGTCAGGCCAGCCCGGTACTGTGGGCCGCAACCTCGACGGATGTGACCCAGATCCTGGTTGAGGATTATAACGCCGTGTCGGGTGTGCCTGCCCAGCCCAAGACCTCTGGCGCTCCGGCGATCACTCCGAAGGGCGCTGCGCGCTCCAAAAAAATAGAGGGCTTGCCCCGAAGCGATCAGCGCCGCAGAAGTCCGGCGAGAGCCGCTTTTCCAAGGCCGCCTGCCAGGCGGCCTTCCTTATTTGGGAAGAGACTCTCAGGGCACCGCTGACGTAGTTTCAGAGGGCCCTAGACGGTAGGCAAATCCAGCGCCAAGGCTGTGGAAAATTCTGTGGACAAAAGCGCCGCCGCACTTAAAGAAGGGCAAAAACACGCCCGCAAATCGCCTATATATTACTGGCTGATTAATAAAAAAGTCCTATGTATTTAATGACTTACGAGTAATTTTAACTTTTTTGTTGACCGATGGACGTTCAGGTGAGAGTCATGCTTCGAAAATGGAGTTTTGCACATGCATCACCTTAATGGGCGACCGCCGTTTCCGGCTCGGTTCGCTAAAACCATCAGAGACAATGCCTTACGGCGGGGGGCCGCCAACGCCGGGAGTGCCAGCGGTTTGCCCCAAAATGGGGCGGAGCGCCGCAGGCTAATTTTTGCCGGGTTTTCAGTCGCTATCGTCGCCAACCTTTAGCACCGCCAGGAAGGCTTCCTGGGGAATATCGACTTTGCCGACCCGTTTCATCCGGCGCTTGCCCTCTTTTTGTTTTTCCAGAAGCTTGCGCTTGCGGCTGATGTCGCCGCCATAACACTTGGCCAATACGTTCTTGCGCAGCGCCGCCACGCTTTCGCGGGCGATGATCTTGGCCCCTATGGCGGCTTGGATGGCGACTTCAAACATCTGCCGTGGAATCAACTTGCGCATTCTGGTGACCAGCGCCCGGCCGCGCTCGTAGGCGAATTCTTTGTGCACGATGATCGAGAGCGCATCCACCGCGTCGCCCGCCACGAGGATGTCCAACTTGACCATGGGCGACTCCCACCAGCCGGACAGGTGATAATCCAGCGAAGCGTAACCGCGCGATATGGTTTTCAGCCGATCGTAGAAGTCGAGCACAATCTCGTTCAGCGGCAACTCGTAAGTCAGCAACACGCGATTGGAACTCACGTATTCGAAATTCTTCTGCTTGCCGCGCTTCTCTTCCACCAGCTTAAAAATTCCCCCCACGTATTCCTCGTTGGTGAGGATGTTGGCGGTGATGATCGGCTCCTCAATCTTGTCGATCTGCGTCTGGTCGGGCCATTTGGAGGGATTGTCCACGTCAAGCACCTGGCCGTCGGTAAGTGTCACTTTGTAGCGGACGCTGGGAGCGGTGATGATGAGTTCGAGGTTGAACTCGCGCTCCAGCCTTTCCTGGATGATCTCCATGTGCAGCAGGCCAAGGAATCCGCAGCGAAAACCGAAGCCGAGAGCGGCGGAGCTTTCCGGCTCGAAAAAAAACGAGGAATCGTTGAGCCTGAGTTTTTCGAGCGCATCGCGCAGCAATGCGTGCTCGTGCGAGTCCACCGTATAAAGTCCGGCGAAGACCATCGGCTTGATCTCTTCAAAGCCGGGCAGCGCTTCCGGAGCGGGGCGGTTATCGTCGGTAACGGTGTCGCCTATCTTTGTGTCCTGCACGTTCTTCAGGGTGGCGAAAAAGAAACCGACCTCACCGGCCGTCAACTCGTCGATCTCGACCGGCTTGGGCGTGAGCACGCCCATGGTCTCCACCTGGAAGGATTTGCCGTTCGACATCAACCGGATCTGCTGCCCTTTCTTCATGCGGCCGTTGATGACGCGCGCCAGCACGCCGACGCCGCGGTAGGAATCGAACCAGGAATCGAAGATCAGCGCTTGCAGCGGGGCATCGATGTCCCCTTTCGGAGGAGGAATCTGGGTGACGATTCTTTCCAGCACCTCGGGCACGCCCAGTCCGGTCTTGGCGCTGATGGGAAGAGCGTGGCTGGCATCCAGGCCGACGGCGCCCTCGATCATTTCCTTGGTGCGCTCAATGTCCGCACTTGGCAAATCGATTTTGTTGATGACCGGGATGATCTCCAGCCCGTGATTGATGGCGATGTAGGCGTTCGCCAGCGTCTGCGCTTCCACGCCCTGCGCGGCGTCCACCACCAGCAGCGTGCCCTCGCACGAGGCCAGCGACCGGGAGACCTCGTAGGAAAAGTCCACGTGCCCCGGAGTGTCGATCAGGTTCAACTGGTAAGTGTTGCCGTCCTTCGCCTGGTAATTCATCCGCACGGCATGAGCTTTAATGGTGATGCCGCGTTCCTTTTCCAACTCCATCGCATCCAGAAACTGGTCATGCCCCAGCATCTCGCGCGCCGAGAGCGAGCCGGTCAACTCCAGCAAGCGGTCCGAGAGCGTCGTCTTGCCGTGGTCGATGTGGGCAATGATGGCAAAATTACGAATGAATTGACGGTCCATGAACTCCAGTTAGTGTAGTTCCAGAGATACTATACCCCAAGAGATGAACGTCATTCCGAGCGAGCGACGCCTTGCGTTGCGAGTCGAGGAATCTTGTGGTTGTTTTGCCATAGGAAGACAGCGGAAGACACAAGATCCCTCCACTACGCTTCGCTTCGGTCGGGATGACGCTCTCTGAAACATCGGAATACACCAACCCTGGAATTGCTCTAGAACAAGGGCGAGGCGATCAATCGCGCACGGCTAAGCCTGCTTGATTGTAGCATCCGGTTCAGGCCGCCAAGCGCAACGGCCTCCGCTCCCAACCATCATCCACAATGTGTCACCCTGAGCGAGCGAAGCGAGTCGAAGGGCCCCTATTGAACCGAACCGCGGGTGGCCCAGAGTTGGCGTTGTTCCAACTCTGGGAGCATGCCCGGCGACAGCAAGTGTACTGCTACACTCCCTGGCCGCGCTGGTGCGCGCTTCCTGCAACGTTGACCTCTCACATCCATCTTCGTCTTGCCGCGGAAAATCGTGACGCTATCAGAACGTCGCCCGTCTTGTGACTGTTCATCGCGTGTGCAAGATCGATTCTGGCGGGTGGCCCGGAGTTGGCGTTGTTCCAACTCTGGGAGTATGCCCGGCGACTAGCAAGTGTGCTGCTACGCTCCCTGGCCGCGCTGGGCACGCGCTTCCTGCAACGTAACCTTCACGTCCATCTTCGTCTTGCCGCGATAAATCGTGACGGTAATCGTGTCTCCCGTTTTGTGGCTGTTCATTGCGCGGGTGGCCCAGAGTTGGCGTTGTTCCAACTCTGGGAGTATGCCCGGCGACAGCGAGTGTACTGCTACGCCCCCTGGCCGCGCTGGGCGCGCGCTTCCTGCAATGTAACCTTCACGTCCATCTTCGTCTTGCCGCGGTAGAATCGTGACGTTGATCGTGTCGCCCGTTTTGTGGCTGTTCATCGCGTGTGCAAGATCATGCTGCTCCGCGATAGGTTGGCCATCGATGGCGACGATCAAATCACCGCCCAGCATGATCGGCGTGTTGCCCAGGTATGCCCTGCGAGTTCCCCCATGAAGCCCGGCACGCTCGGCGGCTCCTCCGGGAACGACCGAGATGATCAGCGCGCCGTGGTCTGCCGCCAGACCGATCTGCTCCGCCAACTCAGGATCGATGGGCAGCGAAGAGATGCCGAGCGAGGGCCGGCGAACGCGTCCGTACTGCACCAGGTCATTGATCACCGCCTTGGCGGCATTGATCGGAATGGCAAAGCCGATGCCCGCGCTTTGGCCCACCTGCGAAGCAATCATCGTGTTGATGCCGATCACCTGCCCCTTCGAATTCAGCAGAGGCCCTCCGGAGTTGCCGGGATTGATCGCCGCATCGGTCTGAATCGCTTCATCGATGAACGCTCCGTCGGGAGTCTGCACCGAACGAATGGAGCTGACGATGCCGCGCGTCATGGTTCCGGCAAAGATGCCGAACGGATTGCCGATGGCAAACACCTTCTGCCCGACCTGCAATCCGCGCGACTCGCCGAGCACCACCGGCTCCAGATTCGGAGCCTTGATCTGTATGACCGCCATATCGTGCGCGCGGTCCAGGCCGATCACCTCCGCCTTGAATTTCTTCTTGTTCGCCAGCGTCACCTCAAGCCGGTTTGCGTTGGCCACGACGTGGTAGTTGGTAAGGATGTGGCCTTCCTTGTCGATGATGAAGCCGGAACCCGCGCCTTCCTGCGGCACAGGCCCATAGAAGAAATCAAAGGCCATCTGGGTCGACGTGACGTTCACCACCGAGGGCGAGACACGCTTGTAAATCTCTACGTTGTTCTGCTCCTCGGAGTCGAGCGCCGGGGCTCCGGCCGCTTGCGTGACCTGAATTGATCCGGGCTGGGGTGGTTCGCCGTTGCTCGTGACAGGGTTGCTCTGACAGGGTTGCTCGTGACAGGATTGCTCGTGACAGGATTGCTCGTGACAGGGACGGTGCCGGGGTAATGCGAAGTGTAGTAAACAAAAGCAGCGGCCAGCAGGAAGCCAATAGCGATCGGTCGTAGCAGTTTCATATTCTTTGTAAACGATAATGGATTTCCGGTAATGGGTCATTTTGAATTTTTCGGAAGAACGGGTGCCCCACGTCCCGCCCTGTTGTTGGGCTGACGTGGGCCATTTCCCAAGCATTATCCAAACTGACCTACTACTAGATTTCCGACAGACGATTATAGATGGCCCGGAATACCGTCAAACGCGAGCTTCTTTTGAGGTGTCATCCTGAGCGCAGCCGGGGTCCCCGGCGATGGCCGCCACATAGCGCGGGTGCCCCATTCAAGCCCGCAGTTGGCTTGAGTGGGGTAGTTGCTCGGTGCCCCATGTTCGCCCGCAGTTGGCTAACATGGGGTAGTTCGAGTGCCTGCGTCACACATCTACGGATGACACGAACGCGAGTTTCAGCGGCGCTCCCGGATTACTTTTCAGCGGTGATCTATGCCTTGCCGCTCGGCCTCTCGCCGGGTGCCGGGTGCCCCATCCTTTCGCCTGCTTTTGGCGAAGGGTGGGGTAGTTTCTTCGCACGGGGCGAATTCGCTCGGGTGCCCCACGTTCGCCCGCAGTTGGCTTGAGTGGGGTAGTTGCTCGGTGCCCCACGTTCGCCCGCGGTTGGCTAACGTGGGGTAGTTCGACTGATGCGCTCGGCCTCGCGCAGTTGCTGCCATATCTTCTCGACCTGTTGTTTTGTCTCTTCGAGAGCCCCGGAATTGTCGATGATGTAGTCGGCGCGCGCCGCTTTGTCCTCATCGGGCCACTGAGCGCGCATGCGCCGCTCGACATCGGCGCGAGCGGCCTCCAGTGTGATGCCCACGCGTTGCGCGAAGCGCTGTATCTTGCTTTCTAATGGGCAAGTCACGACGATCATGCGATCGAAGCGCTCGTGTCCGCCGGCTTCAAAGAGCAGCGCCGCCTCGCAGACGGTAATCGCCGCCGGATCGCCGTGCCCCACTTCATCCATCCAGCGGTCTTCAGCCTGCAGAACCGCCGGATGCACAAGGGCATTCAGTTCCTGGATGCGCCCGGCAAAAGCCAACTCCGCCAGCCTCGGACGGTTAATGCTTCCGTCCTCGTTCAGGATGCTGCTTCCAAAGCGCTCGACAACCCGGTCATAAACGATTTCTCCCGGTCGCATCAGCTCGTGCGCCAACTTATCCGCAAGCAGAATGTAAGCCCCGCGCTCGCGCAGCATCTGCGCTACCGTCGTTTTGCCACAGGCGACACCGCCGGTAAGTCCTACGCGTAACATGTGCCGGTCTCCGCAACGCCTTCGAACCGTATCCGCAGAGTAAATACTTTTCCTGATCAGGGTTACTGATTTTGATAACTTTGTTTAGGATCAAGTAAACAAAGTTGTCGTTTAGCATTTGGTAAACTACGCGTCGAATTAATTTTGGTACAACCGTCTCACGTCTCAAGATGTTTGCGCATTATCGGACATAGAACACAAAAATTTGTGCGCAAAAACATCGCTATTTTGCTTGCAATGAATACGCGAAAAACCTCGTAAGGCATTTTGTTTCATCCGCTTGCACGATATTTCTCCGGCGCGGCCGAACATGGCTTCGCTGCAATGCGCCTATCCTATTCATTTAAAACCACTTCGATTGCCTCGGCGCATGGTGGCGGCCTTCACGGTGTTCACCATCAGCATGGCAATCGTGAGCGGACCAACGCCGCCGGGTACAGGAGTGATCGCACCGGCGACCTCGGCGACCTTGGGATGCACGTCGCCGACGAGGGTGGAACCCTTGGCCGCAAAGTCCGCTTCCCGCTTGGCATCGCCGGCAAAATACTTGTCGAACTCGGCGCGATCGGTGATGCGATTAATGCCCACGTCGATGACGGTTGCGCCCGGTTTGACGAACTCCGGCGTGATCATGCCGGTCTTTCCTATGGCGGCAATCAGGATGTCTCCGCGGCGGCATACCGCAGGCAAATCGCGGGTTCGCGAATGGCAGATGGTGACGGTGGCGTTGGCGTTGGTGAGCAGCATCGCCACCGGCTTGCCCACGATGTCGCTGCGCCCAACCACGACCGCTTCCTGCCCCTCTATGGGAATCTGCGACCGGCGGAGGATCTCGATGATTCCTGAGGGAGTGCACGGCACCAGCCCGGGCCGCCCCGTCGAAAGGTAGCCCACATTGACCGGATGAAAGCCGTCCACATCTTTCGCCGGATCGACCGCCAGCAACACACGCTTGGAATCTACCTGCTTCGGCAGGGGCAATTGCACAAGAATGCCGTCGATATCGTCGCGGGCATTGAGCCCGGCGATCAGGGCCAACATCTCCTCGGTAGTGATGTTTTCCGAAGGCGTTATCTGTTCGCTGAACAATCCCAGCGCTGCGCAGGTTTTCACCTTGCTGCGCACGTAGATCTCCGAAGCCGGATTGTGGCCCACCAGTACGGCGGCGAGGCCTGGTTTGAGGCCGCGCATACTCAGGCTCTTCACCTGCTCGGCGACCTCTGCCTTAATGGCAGCGGCAACTCTGTTTCCGTCCAGAACGGTGGCTGGCATTTCTCCGCCTTTACTGAATCCCTGAATGTGTGCTCCGCATCTAGTGTATCAACCCCCAACGTGATGCCGCTGCCGTATGCTGACCGCAACCCTCAGATTGCGGCCGGGTTTACAGGTACGTTAGAAGAAAATAACGTCTGTCGCATCTAAGGGTTGCAGACGCGCCGGCGAATGCAAGAAGTACCTTCGGCGAAAAAATTAGGTGCAACGTCCTTGGGCGATCGTGAGTCTAACCAAATAGCAGAGTAGGTCGGAGGTGAGCCATGCGGGAAACTTTGACGGAGAGCAGCTACAAGTTTTCGACACCAGAGGTGGCTGGGCTGCGGAACAGCATGCTGCAAGAGGTGCTTGATCTGCGCGCCGCCGCCGAAGTGCTCCAGCTATTCCTCATGGGTAGGGGATACGGAGTCTCCACCGACGACGCTCGCGAGGCAGTCCGACGCTTTGGCGTAGCGGGCTGGCCGGTCGAGGCCATTCAGCGGGAGCTGAATCGCATCGCACTAGTTCAGTAGACTGGTCCAGCAACTCTGGATCAGGTTTTGTACAAATGGGCTTGCGCAAACCAGCGCGGGCCTTTTGGTTTTTGCGACGGTTTTAACCGGGAAATCCGATATTTAGAGAGCGCAAATTGCACGTAATTTGCACAGTTTTTTCTGTTTTGTATGTCCGATAATGCGTAAGAACCTCCTTTCCTGTCCCTGAACCCTTCCTGAAACGGAACAAATGCTTCCAGTGTTGCCGGATTGACGTAAGGATTGATATATGCAAAGATATGTAGTTATATATGCCGGAACTTTCGCACTTTACGGCTGAGTTCTTCAAAGCCCTCTCACATCCTCTGAGGGTGAAGATACTGGACTCTCTGCGTGGCGGAGAGGTCGGGGTCAACGAACTCAGCGGCCGCCTGAACGTCGAGCAGACCACGTTGTCTCAGCAGCTCGCCGTTCTCCGAAAAAGCAACATTGTGGGTGGCCGGAAAGAGGGCCAGAACGTTTATTACTCGGTGCGTGATCCGGAAATTTTTCGTCTGCTGGACGTTGCCAGGCGGATCTTTAACAACCAGCTTATTGACGTCAGGGACCTTCTGGCGCAATTAGGTCCAACGGGCGAGAAGTGATTTTTCGTCTTCAGCGAAACAAGTGAGGCTGAAAGCTTGCCGGTAGGCAATCACACAGAAGGCTAGAGCAGTTCCCGGATTGATGTTGCCGCCCGGTAAGTTAGGTACGGAAGCGTCATCCCGACCGGAGTGGAGGGATCTTGTGTTTTCCGAGGCGAAGCAACACAAAAGATTCCTCGACTCGCGTCGCGAAGCGCCGCTCGCTCGGAATGACGTTCTTTAGTTTGAGGAGGAACGAAGGATATTGCATTACAGATCACTACATAGATTCTTCGTTCGCTGCGCTCGCTCAGAATGACACCTCAAAGGGTTGCGCGGACTTCCGGGGATGCGCCACTAGCCACACTGTAAACGACGACCGTTCAATGGAAGGACGAGACATTTTAATGATTGAAATTCATGACCGTTCCGTGGAAGGCCGGGCATTTCTAATGATTGAAATTAATGATTGAATTTCTGTTCAACTCGCTTTTGTCGGTATTGTTTGTCCTCCCCGCGGTGGTGTTCGCCGCGCGAGGGAAGAAGGCGCAATTGCTGCCGGCGCTGCTGCTGTTCGGCGCACTCGCGGCGGGAGCGCTCGCGGCCAGTCTGAACCTCATCCAAGGCGGCAATGTTCGCCTGGACCTTTCAAGCCTGACGCCTCTTCCTTTCGTGCTCGGCATTGACCGTCTCAGCGCCTGGTTTCTGCTGTTGATCTGTGTGGCCGGCGCGCCAGTCGCGCTGTTTTCGGCGGGATACGTGGAGCGCCATTACAGCGGCCAGCGGCGGGATTTTCTGTGGGCGCTGCTGCCGCTGTTCCTGCTTTCGATGATCGTGGTGGCTACGGCTTCCACGGCTTTCGCCTTTCTGTTCGGGTGGGAGCTGATGACGCTGTTCTCGGCGGGCCTCATCCTGATCGACGGCGATGACGGCCAGCGCCGCCAGAACATCTTCACCTATCTGCTGATGATGCATGCGGGCGCGGCTGCCGTTGCCGCCTCGTTCTTTGTCTTCCTGCCACACTCGGCGACACTCGATTTCGGCGCGATGCGGGGGGCGGCGTCCTTGCTACCGGCAAACGCACGCAACGCGATCTTCCTGCTCGCCTTCATCGGTTTCGGAACCAAGGCGGGCATTGTGCCTCTGCATCTGTGGCTTCCGAAGGCTCATCCGATTGCGCCCAGCCCGGTTTCGGCGCTGATGTCGGGAGTGATGCTGAAGACGGCCATCTACGGATTTGTGCGTCTGGTATTCGACATCATGGGAGGCGGGCCGAGCTGGTGGGGATATCTGGTACTGGCGGCTGGTGCCGTCTCAGGTGTTCTGGGCGTGCTATATGCCATTGCCGAGCACGACCTGAAACGCCTGCTGGCTTACCACAGCGTGGAGAACATCGGCATCATCTATCTGGGTTTGGGCGCGTCGATGGTGTTCGCGGCGCACCATGCCTTGTCGTGGGCCGCAGTGGCGCTGATGGGCGCACTGCTGCACTGCCTCAATCATGCATTGTTTAAGAGCCTGTTGTTCCTGGGCGCCGGAGCTATCGCAGACGCTACCCACACGGTCGACATCGAGGAGCTTGGCGGATTATTCAACCGCATGCGCGTGACCGGAAGCGTCTTTCTTGTGGCCTGTTGCTCGATTGTCGGCCTGCCGTTGTTCAATGGGTTCGTCAGCGAGTGGCTCACGTTTCGCAGCTTTGTGGCCGGTGCAACCCTCGCCAGTCTCTCGCCGGCGATGGTGCTGCCCTTGATGGCGGGTGTGCTGGCGTTGATCGGCGGATTGGCAGCCGCGTGCTTTGCCAAAGTTTACGGAGTTGCGTTTCTGGGCCGGCCGCGCAGCCGTGAGGCCGAAGACGCGCATGAAGTACCAGGGAGCATGCAAGCCGGGATGGTGATGTTGGCTGCGGCCTGCGTCGCCATCGGCGTTGCGCCGGGCATCGTGTTGCGGCCGTTGAGTGGGGTGGTTCAGCAACTGCTCCCCGGCGCTGTGCTGCCGCAAGCGGCGATGTCGCTGGCGTGGGTGATCCCCTGGCTTGCAGTTGCGGTCGTCGGCGTTGCTTTGGCAACCATGCTGGTGCGCCGCGTTTCGCGCATTACGCCCACCTGGGCCTGCGGACAGCCGGGGCTCGACCAACGGATGCAATACACGTCCACGGCTTTTTCCAAGCCGCTGCGCCAGGTGTTCTCACGGGTTTACAAGCCCGACCGTACGGTTGAAATTCTTCCGGTCGACCAGCCATGTTTTCCAGTTTCGATTTCTTATAGCTCGGTGCGCACCACGTCATTCGAGCGATCGCTCTACCGTCCGCTGCTGGACGGAGTCGTCGCGGCGGCCAATCGGCTGAGGCGGCTGCAGACGGGGAACATCCAGGTGTACCTGCTTTACATGTTCCTGGCACTGGTTGGCCTGCTGGTCCTGATGAGGTTTGTATGACAAGACACAGGCAAATGTGGGTCAGCAGACAGAACTACCCCACATTAGCCAACGGCGGGCAAATGTGGGCCACCTGGTCTTGATGAGGTTTGCATGAGATTCGCGATCGACTTTTTGCAGGTGCTGTTGCTGGTCGGTACGGCGCCATTGCTGCGAGGGATCATCGGGCGCATCAAAGCGCGCATTCAGAACCGGCGCGGTGCAAGCGTGTGGCGGCCCTATGCCGACCTGCGCAAACTGTTCAGCAAAGAAGACCTGATTCCTACGACCGCTTCCCCGCTGTTCCGTCTGTCTCCGGTGATCCTGTTTGCGGCGACGGTGGCGGCGGCCGCGTTTGTGCCCACACTGCACGCCTTCGCGATGCTGGGCGCGGCAGGCGACTTCATCCTGCTGGTGTATTTGCTGGCGCTGGCGAGGTTCTTCCTGATTCTGGGAGCGATGGATGGCGGCAGCTCGTTTGGAGGCATGGGAGCTAGCCGCGAAGCATTGGTTTCAACCCTGGTGGAGGCTCCGCTGTTGCTTGCCTTGGTTGCGGTCGCCATAGTGGCGCACAGCACAAGTGTGGCGGGGATTGTGCGCTGGTCAAGCAGTCTGCCGTTTCTCCATCTTTCTCCGGTGCATGCGCTGGCGTTCGTTGCCTTTACCCTGGTCGCCATCGCCGAAACCGGACGGGTTCCAATCGACAATCCAGCCACACACCTGGAGCTGACGATGATCCACGAAGCCATGGTGCTCGAGTATTCCGGACCAAGCCTGGCGTGGATTGAGTGGGCGAGCGCCATCAAGCTGAACCTCATGTTGTCGCTGCTTGTCGCTGTTTTTGTGCCCTGGGGCATTGCGCCCACCGCGACTTTTTACGGGCTCGCGATTGCGCTGGCGGCGTATGCGCTCAAGATGGCGTTGCTGGCGGTGCTGCTGGCAGTGCTGGAGAGCAGCGTCGCCAAACTCCGCATGTACCTGGTGCCGGATTTTCTGGGAGTGGCTTGTGCATTGTCGATCCTGGCAGTGGTATTCACTGCGCTGAAGAGGTGAACGATGGGGTTGATTGAATTTGCGGCGGCCAAGACGCTGGCGTCCTCGGCTGTATTCCTGTTTATCACCGTGCTGCTAATCGCGGCTGCCAAGCGGACTTCCACCTGTATCGTGCTGTTCGGCGTGCAGTGCGCGGTGATCACCGCGCAGATCATGGCAGTGGCTTTGCTGCATCACTCCGGTGAAGCCTTCGTGGTCGGCGCCATGGTCTTCACGGTGAAGGTGCTGGCGATTCCCTACGCGCTGCTTCGCATCAGGAAACGGCTCAACGTGCCGGGAGGCGTAATCGCCTCCACCACGCCGGCGCAATCGGTCTACATCGCCGCCGGGCTTATCCTGCTGGCCTTCCTGGTGGTTCAGCCTTATGTCCGCGCGCTCGCGCTGGATGGTGAAATGCTGGCCGCCGCGACCGCCATCGTACTGACCGGCGCGTTTCTCATGGTCAGTCGCAAGAAGGCATTGATGCAGGTCATCGGACTGCTCGTGCTGGAAAACGGAATTTTCCTGGCGGCGCTGACCACTACGTTCGGCATGCCGCTGGTGATCGAGATGGGTATCTTCTTCGACCTGCTGATGTGTGTGTTGTTGATGGGGGTATTTGTGTTTCGCATTCGCGATACGTTCGAGCACGTGGACGTTTCCAAGTTGCGGCGGCTGAGGGGCTGACGGCATGACACTATGGCTCCCACTTCTCGTTCCGCTGTCCGGCGCCATGCTGGTGCTTGGTTGTAAGAATCCGCGAACGGCAGTTCGCGTGGCGCTCGCGATCGGCGCGACCGAGATCGCATTGCTGGGAAATTGCGTGTTGAAACTCCGCGCCGCCGGCGTGCTGCAAGAGGGGCGATACCTGCGCGGCGACGCGCTCACGTCGTTCTTCCTGATCAACCTTGCGCTTGTCTTTGGGCTCGTGCTGGCGTATTCGGTGGGCTATCTGCGTCACATTCCTAAAGGCCGCTTCTCGTCGGCGCGCTGGTTTTATGCGCTGGTGTTCTTGTTCCTCTTTACCATGCTGGGCGTGTACCTTTCGGCAAATCTGGGAATGATGTGGATCGCCATCGAGGCGACCACGCTGGCGTCGGCGCTGCTGGTCGGCTTTTACAACACAGAGGGCGCGATCGAGGCGGGCTGGAAATACCTGATCGTCTGTACCGTAGGGATTGCCTTCGCGCTGTTCGGCACCATCGCTCTCTACCTGGCAGCCGTTCGCGGCGGAGTGCCGCCGGAGATGGCACTGGATTGGGCTGTGCTGATGGACGCGGCGCCGCAGATGAGTGCCGCACGTGAACTACTGAAACTGGCTTTCGTCTTCGTGGCTGTGGGATACGGCACCAAGATCGGCTTTGTGCCGATGCACAGTTGGCTGCCCGACGCACATGCCGAAGCGCCTGCGCCAATCAGCGCAATGCTCTCGGCTGCACTGCTGAACTGCGCTCTGTATGCCCTGCTGCGGGTGGAGGCCATCACCTCGCGAGCCATCGGCCACAGCTTCAGCCACACCCTGCTGCTGGTGTTTGGCGGGCTGTCGGTAATCGTCGCCGCGTTCCTGATGATTGTGCAGCGCGACCTGAAACGCCTGCTGGCCTACAGCAGCATTGAACACATGGGAATCGCTGCCCTCGGAGTTGGCCTGGGCGGTACGCTCGGCCTTTACGGCGCACTGCTGCACAGCTTCAACCACTCGCTCGCCAAGACACTGCTGTTCTTTACTACGGGCAACATTCGTGAAACCTTCGGAACCCTGCGCATGGACCGCATTCGCGGCATGGCGCGTGCTCTGCCCTACACCAGCGGCGTGCTGGTCGTCGGCGGTTTGGCAGTGGCCGGCATGCCGCCCTTCGGGTTGTTCGTCAGCGAATTCATTATCCTGATGTCGGCGTTTACGCAGGGCCGGTACGCGGTGGCCATCTTGATGCTGGCAGCGATATCGATCGCGTTCGGCGCGCTGCTCTACCACTGTCAACGCATGCTGAGCGGCGAACCGAAGCAATTATCGGCGAGGCCAAAGGCGCTGGTTACGGAAATTGCAGCAATCTGCGTGTGCGGGGTTTGCTTGCTGGTCCTCGGATTACGCATCCCAACGGCGTTCACGGCGCTGCTGCACAATGCGATGGCGGTGCTGCAATGAGCCCCTCCGCAAGCCGCTCCAGAACCGCAGCCGGCGTGAGCGAAGCATTGTCGCTGCTGAATGCCGGCAACTCCCGCCTGGTCTCGATTTTCGGCAGCATAGACCCGAATGGCGCACGGCGCGTGCATTACATCATTGACGTGGACAACCGGGAATACCGGCAGTTCAGTGAAGCGGTTGGGGCAATTCCGTCGGCAACCCAGATCACGGCCGCGGCCGCCTGGTATGAGCGCGAACTGCACGATCTGTATGGCGTCGACATTAGCGGGCATCCCAACCTGCAGCCGATTGTGTTTCATGAGGGTTGGCCCGCCGGCATTCATCCGCGCCCCGGCCAGCCCGGTGTGCCGTTGGTTGGCGGTCCATATCGTTTCTTGAAGGTGAAAGGCGAAGGCGTCTGCGAGGTGCCGGTGGGACCGGTTCATGCGGGCATCATCGAGCCTGGGCATTTTCGATTCAGCGTTGTCGGAGATACCGTACTTCACCTTGAATTGCGCCATTTCTACACCCATAAAGGTACGGAAGCACTCTTCGAGGGCACGCCGATGATGGACGGAGCGATGCTGGCCGAATCGGTGTCGGGAGACAACTGCTTTGCTCATGCGGTTGCCTATTCGCAAGCCATCGAAAATGCCTTCGGTGTGTCAGTTCCGCCGCGGGGACGGGCAGTGCGGCTCATAGGGCTTGAGTTGGAACGCATGCTGGCCCATATTGCCGATGTCGGGGCGTTGTGCGGTGACGTGGCCTTTGCCGTCCCGGCGACGTATACGGCACGTCTCAAGGAGCTGCTGCTACAGGCGTCCGCCCGCTTTTTCGGAACGCGCTGCTGGCGAGGCCTGGCGCTACCCGGTGGCGTCAAACGCGATCTAGCGCCTGAGAATACACATGCGCTCGGCAGTGTCATCGCCAGTGCGGCGCGCGACTTCGCCGAGTTGGCGGAGATCATTCTCAACACGCCTTCGGTGCAGAACCGCTTCGAGTCAACGGGCATCTTGAAGCGCGAGCTTGCGCGCTCCATGGCCGTGGTGGGTCCGGTTGCACGGGCGAGCGGCGTCCGGGTGGATGTCCGGCACGATCACCCTTATGGCCGGTACCGCGCGCTTTCCGTGGAGGTTCCGCATTATCACCAGGGCGATGTGCTGGCCCGCGCGCGCATTCGAATTGACGAGACCGCCATTTCGGCGCGCCTGATTGCCGAGACGCTTGAGAACCTGCCGGCCGGTGCGATCGCAACATCGGTGCCCAGAGACCAAAGCGCCGAAGGATTCTCCGCGGTTGAGTCTCCGCGTGGAGAGCTGCTTTACTGGATTCGCGTGCAGGACGGATATGTTCGGCGATGCCACATCAAATCGCCGTCGTTCCAGAACTGGCCCGCGCTGCCGCTCGCCATGCCCGGCAACATCATTGCCGACTTCCCACTGATCAACAAGAGCTTCAATCTTTCATACTCTGGATGTGACCGATGATCTTCGACATAGTCGCGCGCAGCCTGACCAGCGACCGAACGCTGGTCCCGGTCGAGGAATTGCTGGGCGATTGCGCCGGCAGCCGAATGCCCGACGTGGAGCCCGCAATGTTGAGCATCAGCCGAGTGCAGCGCGCGATGGATGCGTGTCCAACTTCGGCGCTTCGGTTGGAGCAGGCAAATGGCGGCGCCCACCTCGTCATGGATTACGGGGAATGTACCGGCTGCGGACATTGCGTGCAGGTGGGTCAGGGAGCGTTCCGCGTCGCCGAACGGTTCGTGCAGTGCGGCGTCGCCAAAGCGGGCGCTCATTCGCCGTTGGGATATTTCCGGCCATAGCGAAATTTTCGCCGACGAGCCGGTCGCAGTTGGTGTTGGCAAGCGAAATTCTGGCGCTGCTTGGCCGGGCGCTGAATATCCGCCAGGTCGATGCCGGCTCCTGCAACGGGTGCGAATCCGAGATTGGGGCTTTGACGAATCCTTACTACGATCTCGAGCGTTTCGGCATCCATTTTGTCGCCTCGCCGAAACATGCAGACATGCTGCTGGTGACCGGGCCGGTAACGCGCAACATGGCGGAAGCGCTGAAGCGCACTTATGAAGCCACGCCCGCTCCGAGACTGGTCGTCGCCGTCGGAACGTGCGGATGCTCTGGCGGAGTTTTTGCCGGCAGCTATGCCGTTGCCGGCGCCGTCGATGCGGTGATTCCGGTCGACGGCTACATACCGGGATGTCCGCCGACGCCAGCTATGCTCTTGACTGGAATCTTGTGGGTCCTGGGCGGAAGCAAGATCGCGAACGGCAGATGAGATATCCCGGAGTCGCGATCCTGGATCAATGGGCGGGTTAGAATCTATCTATACTTATGGAGAGATTCCATATCTGGGCGCAGCCATGGTGGGTCAATCTACTGCTGCTCGTTCCTGTATTTTTCTATCTACTCTGGCGGCGGAAGGGCCTGCTGCTTAGCTGGCCGAAGCTTTTGTTGCTGGCGCTGTTTGGCGCATCTTTCGGCTTTGTGGAAGCCGCGGTTGTGGTTTACCTGCGTGCTGCCGCCGGCGCAGTGGGTCACTACACCAACACAATTCTCCAACTGCAATCCTCGTCGACAACCTATCAGCAAGCAGTATCGTCTCTGGCTCAGTTTCCTTCGGGCCTACGCACAACTGAAGTGTTTCGCGAGGCTGCAACGATGATCATGCTTGGCGCTGTCTCACTGCTTGCGGGTGCCAAAGCTAGGGAGCGTTGGGGTTCGTTCTTATGGACATTCGCCGTGTGGGACTTAACCTACTACGCTGGGCTATGGGCGCTGTTGCGATGGCCGTCGTCGCTCAAGGATTATGACGTGCTTTTTCTGATTCCTGTGCCCTGGGTCGCACAGGTATGGTTCCCGGTGCTGGTGAGTGCGTTGACTTTGCTCGTCGTTGCCCTCTGCCGAAAAGATAGCCGGCCAGTGAACTACTGAGTTGAAGGGCAAGGAACCGGCTTTGAGTAGTCCGGCATCGGCACTAGCTTTCCACTTTGGTCAACCCTCGGAGCATAACAATGAGTCGGAGGCGCCGGTGAAGGCGCAACGGTTGTGTTTGGGGGGTCCTGTGCATACGCGTAGTATGGATCATAGGCACCGTAGTAGCCGTAGTACGCTGGCGCGGCGTAGTAGGGCCACCACAATGGCCACCAGGGACCACCGTAAAAACCGCCATAGAATCCGCCATAGTGCCACATAGTCCGCCGCCGTGAAACCCGGCGCCTCCGCGAACTTGTGCCACGGCTGGCGCGGAAAAAACAGCCAACACCATTACCACTATCAGAAACGAAGCGAGAGCTGCCCCTTTCATAACTCACCTCCTACAGACGGCTAACTAGAGCGGTTCCGGAGTTGGTGTATCCGGAGCTATCACCGCCGGGCGAAAGAAGCCCGGCTGCACCGCGGATACACCTTCCGCGAATCCGGTCTAAAATGTTACTCCACATGCAGTGTGGCTTCGACGAATTTTATTAGCGCCACGTCCAGGCCAACAGCGGGCGGAACGTGGGGCATCCGGCAGTGCCGCGACAGCCGGACTTAAAGCCCCACCCCAGCTTCGCTTGAATGCGGCGCCGGCAAACGCTGGACCGAACAGCTGTCCCCTACGCAGGGCGGAACGATGGGGCACCGGCCGATGAAACACCCACGTAGCCAAAGCGGGGCGAACGTGGGCCCGGTGATCTTTCAAGAGTTGTTCGTAGGTGCCCACCTCAATAGCATTCGACTGGAATGAAGTCCCAAGGCACCTTCGGCTGTTCGCAATTGATCTGAGGCACGGACTGGAAGGGAAGTTTGAATCCAGATGACTGGAGTGTTCCGGCTCCGATGTTAGAGAGGGTCATCCAAGCCTAATTTCGGCAATCTCGTATAATTTGAGCCGGGCAAGCAATCCTTTGTAGCCGGATGCATCTAAGTATTGGGCGAGGTTTATTTCACTTCGCCGGTACTGCTTACATACGGGAGTCATGAATATGCTCAAAGGTTTCCGCCAGTTCCTGCTTCGCGGCAACGTGGTCGATCTTGCCGTTGGCGTCGTCATTGGCGCGGCGTTTGGCGCCGTGGTTGCTGCATTTGTGAAAGACCTGCTTACGCCGCTGATTGCCGCAATCGCCGGCAAGCCCGATTTTTCGGCATTCTTCTTCAGCGTGAATGGGGCGAAGTTTGCCTACGGCGAGTTTCTCAACGCGCTGATTTCTTTTCTGCTGATCAGTGCGGCCGTCTACTTCTTCGTAATCGTTCCGGTCAACGCGATGGTAAGCCGGTCGCGCCGTGAGCCCCCAGCCGATCCGACAACAAAGAAGTGTACCGAGTGCCTGATGGAGATCCCCATCGACGCCCGGCGCTGCGGTCACTGCACCTCTGAGTTATCGCGTCAAGCGGCAGCATAGCACCGGGGCGCAGTCTCATTACGATTCGCGGGGATAGCCTGGGGTACAGGCGGGCTCAGTGTCCCTTGTAGAAGCCTTTCCGGCGCTGCTCGCTGTAACGCTGTAGCGCATCCTCGATGATGGGGTGCGCGTTACTGGCGGGCTCCAACTCATCTACTTCCACTATCTTGCCCTCCAGTTGCTTGTAATCCTGAAAGAAGCGCCGCAGCATGGCCAGGCGGTGGGGCGGCATCTCGCTGAATTCGTGATAGCTATTGAACTCCGGGTCCTTGGTGGCCACGGCAATGATCTTGTGGTCCTTCTTGCCGGAGTCGATCATGGTCATGAGTCCGATGGTGCGTGCCTGGATCAGCGTGAGGGGCACCACAGGTTCCTGGCAAAAGACCAGCACGTCGAGCGGATCGTCATCTTCGGCGAGGGTCTGCGGAATGAATCCATAGTTGGCCGGGTAGTACGCAGCCGAGTAGAGAACGCGGTCCAGCCGTATGAGCCCGCTCTGCTTATCCAACTCGTATTTCACGCTGGAGCCGAAGGGGATCTCGATGACGCTGAGGAATTCGACCGGAAGGTGCTCGCCGGGAGTAATGTCGTGCCAAGGATGAATCATGCGTAAAGTCTCCGAATGGTTTGATGCTGGATTCCCACACAGGATTGGCCCGGAGAACTACCGCACGTTAGCCAAAAGCGGGCGAACGTGGGGCACCTGTTTCCGCATGGGATTGGCTTGGGAGGTGCGAGCCATCGCACTATGCCGCGCTCGCATGCGAGCGAGCGTGTAGAATCCGTAGTCGATGGCATCCCCGATAGAGGCGAATCAGGCGAAAGGCAGAGCAGCGGGCCGCGGCGCAGCCACGATGGTGGCGGCAGGCATTTTTTTCAGCCGGATCGCCGGCTTGATTCGCGACCGCGTTTTTGCCCACTACTTCGGCAACACGGATGCCGCCGACGCCTTTCGCGCCGCTTTCCGCATTCCCAATTTTCTTCAGAACCTGTTCGGCGAAGGAGTGCTGTCGGCCTCATTCATCCCGGTTTACGCGCGGCTGCGGGCAGAGCAGAAAGACGAAGAGGCAGGAAAGCTGGCAGAGGCCATCTTCGCGCTGCTGTTGCTGGCGACAACCATCCTGGTTGCGCTTGGCATTTTTGCCACGCCGTGGCTGATCGATGCTATTGCGCCGGGCTTCCACGGAGAGAAACGCGAGCTCACGATTCGCCTGGTGCGCATTCTGTTTCCGGGAGCCGGCCTGCTGGTGTTCAGCGCCTGGTGCCTGGGAATCCTCAACAGCCATCGGCGGTTTTTCCTTTCCTACACCGCGCCCGTTATCTGGAACATTACTTTGATCGCGGCGCTGGCTTGGCGCGGCGGGCATGTTTCCGCTTCCGGGCTGGCCGAGATTCTCGCCTGGGCATCGGTGGTTGGCAGCGCCTTGCAGTTCGCGGTGCAACTGCCGACCGTGCTGCGCTTCCTGTGGCCATTGCGTCTGCGGCTGGGCGCGCAGCGAGAGCATGTTCGCACGGTGCTGCGCAACTTCGGCCCGGTGTTTGTTTCGCGCGGCGTGGTGCAGATCAGCGCATACGTCGATTCCCTGCTCGCCAGCTTTCTGCCGACCGGGGCGGTCGCGGCGCTCTCCTACGCGCAGACGATCTATACGCTGCCGGTGAGCCTGTTCGGCATGTCGGTCTCGGCCGCCGAGTTGCCCGCCATGTCGAGCGCGCTCGGCACCGACGAGCAAATCTCGCAGGCATTGCGCGAGCGCCTGGCGCGGGGACTGGAGCACATCGCTTACTTTGTGGTGCCATCGGCTGCTGCATTCGTGTTTCTTGGGCACGTGGTGGTCGCGACCCTGTATCGCTCCGGACTCTTCGGTGTCAGGGATGTGACCTACGTTTGGGGAGTTCTGGCTGGGTCCAGCGTCGGCCTGCTGGCCTCGACCTTCGGACGCCTCTACTCATCGGCCTTCTATGCCTTGCGCGACACCCGCACCCCGCTGAAGTTCGCGACCATTCGGGTGGCGCTCACGGTTGCGCTCGGGTATCTGTGCGCGCTGCCATTGCCGCCCCTGCTTGGGCTGGACCGCAAATGGGGAGTCGCCGGCCTGACCCTCTCGGCGGGAATCGCCGGCTGGATCGAATTTGGATTATTGCGTCGTTCGCTCGAAAGACGCATCGGCACTGTGTCGTATTCGATTGCACGCACGGCCAAGCTTTGGGTGGCCGCGCTGGCCGCCGCGGGCGTCGGACTTGCGCTGTGGCGGGTGAGTCCCGCGACGCATCCCGTGATCACGGGCATGATCGTGCTGGTGCCCTATTGCCTGGTCTATCTGCTGCTGACGCAATGGATGGGCATTTCGACGATTGGCAGCGCTTGGCGGGCGCTCAGGCGACGGTAGCGCAGCCCTGGCCGCGAATCCGGCGGTAGCGCGGCGTTCAATCTGCCTTCTACGGTTTTGGTATTCCGAACTTGGCAAGGAACTTCGGCACGTTGACGATGGCGCGCTTGATGGTGCCGCCGCCGATTTCCTGTTGGTCCACCTTGGCGCTCACGCGAATCAGGTAAAACCTGCCCTCGACGGCCTCAACGGTCGCCTCAGCCTTGATGACCGCGTTGATCCCGGCGGGCGCGCGATGCTCTATGTTGATCGCGGTTCCGACGGAGATTTCATCCTTTTCGCAAAAAGGTTGCAGCGCACGCGCGCCGGCAATCTCCATGAGCCGCACCAGACCGGGAGTGGAGTAGACGGGCGGCAGGTTATGGTTGAACGCCGTCAGCGTGTTCTCGAACTGGACGCGCTCTTCGGAAACACCCCTTGCGCCGATAGGAACTATTTTAGCCATGCGCGAAAAGACTAGCGCGCAAACCGCAACTTAGCAAGAGCCTTTGCGTGCCCATTCAGACACTATTGTTTTCCAGTTCCAGATTGAAAATTTTTCACTTGGGAAAGGACATTCGATCGCCGGAAGGCAGGCTCCTCCGGCGCACAATCGTTGGGAGATCCAGCCAAAGCCTCTCGGCTGGGTCCGGAGTAAAGATCGTGAACCTTGTCGGTTTCGCCCTGCCGTTCATCGCATTCGTTCTGATTCCACTGAGCGGCTACGCTCAGGCAGCCTCGGCCGGATCCCTGCGGCCGGCCCTGTGGTGCGGCATGGCATCGCTATCGGCGGTTGCCGCCGGGCAAAGTTCGGGGCTGGAAGCCAAGACGGCGGAGGCGGCCGTCCGGCAACTGCTGGACACCCAAGTGGCAGCCTGGAACCGGGGCGACCTAGAAGGCTATATGAGCGGCTACTGGAACTCCGGGGAGCTGACATTCTTCTCCGGTGCAACCGAAACCGCGGGTTGGAAGCCCACGCTGGAACGCTATCGGCAGCACTACAAGAAAACCGAGAGCCAGATGGGCCATCTCGACTTCAGCAACATACGCTTCGAAGCGCTCGGCGAGGAGGCGGCTTTGGTCCGCGGCCGATGGCGCCTCAAGACAGCCAATGGCCCAGCCCGGACAGGACTGTTCACGCTGATGCTGCGCCGCTTCCCCGAAGGTTGGCGAATCGTGCACGACCATTCGTCGTGACGGGATTACGGCCCTACGCTGGGGAAAAGCCCACGTCAGCCCTCAATCACCCCAGCGAGCAACTACCCCACGTTAGCCAAAAGAAGGCGAACGTGGGGCACCCGTTTTCATGAGAAGTTCAAAGAGTGCGAGAAGGAGAAGTTCAAACGGAGTGTGAGAAGTTATGAGAAGTTCAAGCTGAGTGTGAGAAGTTCAAACTGAGCGGCTATCCCAGCCAGGTTGCTACTTGTCTTTCTGAAATTCGCGGTAGACCTCGCTCTTGCTGAGGCCCATTTCCTTGGCCACGCGCTTCATGGCATCGCGCTGGTCGAGCTTTTCCTTCTGCATCAGCTCGCGGACGCGTGCTCTGGAGTTCTTTTGCTCCACGGCGGGCTGGCCCTGCTCCTCTGCCTTGCCGATCAGCAGCGTTATTTCGCCCCGAATATTCTCCCGCGCCTTCAGCTCGGCGAGCGCCTCGGCGGCTTTGCCGCGCAGGAACTCCTCGTGGATCTTAGTCACCTCGCGGGCAATCACCACGTGGCGTTGCGGCCCGAGGACGTCCACCAGATCTTCGAGGGTCTCGACGATCCGGTGCGGAGCTTCATAGAAGATCTGCGTGCGGGGCGATTGCTTGATGCTTTCGAGCATGGCGCGGCGCTGGCCACTCTTAACCGGCAGGAATCCCCCAAAGCGGAAAGAGTCTGTCGGCAGCCCGCTCGCCACCAGCGCCGAGAGAAAGGCCGACGCCCCAGGAATGGGTACCACCGAAATGTGATGGCGAATGGCGAGCGCAACCAGCCGGTAACCCGGATCGCTGATGCCCGGCATGCCGGCATCGGTGACCAGCGCGATCGATTGCCCCTGCTCCAGGTGCATGATCAGCTCGGCGGCCTTGCGTCAGCTCATTGTGCTCGTGATAGCTGGTGGTGCGCTTTTCGATTTCGTAATGGTTCAGCAGCTTCTGGGTCTGGCGCGTGTCCTCGCAAGCGATGAGGTCGACCTCTTTCAAAATCCGCAGGGCGCGAAGCGAAATATCTTCGAGGTTGCCGATGGGAGTGCCTACCAGGTAAAGAGTCCCGTGGCGTTGTCCGTTTCCCCCGTCGGAATTTGCGACATTCGGCATCCGGGCGCAGTGTAACACCGGGGGCGGTGGTGGGAGGAAACGAATCGTCCGTAGCGGGAAAAAAATTGGGTGAGCCGGGAAGGACACCCCCACAGGTGGCGATTCGGGACAGCTGTCAACTTATAATCAGAGCTATGCCGCAGGCGAGCCTAGAAATTCAACAGCGGGCGCATGAGATTGCGCGAAAAGATTCGCCACCACGAGCACCGCTACTACGTGCTCGACGACCCGGAGATCAGCGACGCCGATTACGACGCCCTGATGAACGAATTGAAGGCGCTCGAGCAGGCGCATCCGGAGCTGGTCACGCCGGATTCGCCGACGCAGCGCGTTGGCGGCAAGCCGCGAGAGGGATTCGTTAAGGTGCCGCACTCGACGCCGATGCTCTCGCTGGATAACGCCTACAACGAGCAGGAGACTTGCGCGACTGGGCTCGGCGGGTCGATGAGCTGGCGGAACACACCTCGGTCGAGTTCGTGTGCGAGCTCAAGCTGGACGGACTTCGATGGCATTGCGCTATGCTCTAGCCCCGCCGAATCACGGTCAAGGCTGGAACCCGTTTCACGCAGGCCATCACGCGAGGCGACGGCACCATTCGGCGAGGACGTTACGCCCAATCTACGCACGGTGCACTCGGTTCCGCTCTCGTTTCCTCCGCGATTTCTGAAACAGTCGATCTTCCCGAGAATTTCGAGGTGCGGGGAGAAGTCATCTGCCGGCCGAGGCCTTCGAGCGCATGAACGAAGAGCGCGACCGGCAGGGACTTGCCCGCTTTGCCAACCCGCGCAATGCGGCGGCGGGCGCGGTGCGGGTGCTGGAGCCGAACATCACGGCACAGCGCGGCGACTCGACTTTCTACGCTACTATTTCCTGATGCAGGATGGACAGATGTTGTTCGATCGCGCAGTGGCAGGCGCTCGAAGCTCTCGGCCAAGGCGGGTCTTCAAGGTGAAACCCGCATCGCAAACTGGTGCAGCGGCATCGCTCTGGTGTGGGACTTCATGAACGAATGCGAGAGCCAGCGCGAAAGCCTGCCTTACGAAATTGACGGCGTTGTGGTGAAGGTGAACCGCATGGAGCTCTGGCGGCGACTGGGATTCACCGGCAAGGCTCCGCGCTGGGCCATCGCCTACAAATACGCCGCGCGCTCTGGCACCACCGCAGATCGAAGACATCGCCGTGCAGGTGGGACGCACCGGCAAGCTCACGCCCGTGGCCGTGCTGCGTCCAGTGCCCATTGGAGGCACAACGGTCTCTCGCGCCACGCTGCACAACATGGATTTCATCGACAATCTCGGCATCAGGATCGGCGACTGGGTGATGGTCGAGCGCGGCGGCGACGTGATTCCCAAGGTCGTCAAAGTCGTCGAGGACAAAGATCATCCGCACGCGGCGACCGTCATTTCCATATGCCGGAACACTGCCCCGTATGCGGGGGACACGTGGTGCGCGCCGAAGGCGAAGCCGACTTCCGCTGCGTGAATGCGAACTGCCCGGCCAAGTTGCGCGAGAGCATTCTGCACTTCGCCTCGCGCGGCGTGATGAACATTGACGGCATGGGCGACGCCCTGGTGGATCAGCTGGTGGATCGCGGTTTGGTGAAGGACGTGGCCGACATTTACAAACTGAGCAAGCAGACCTGCTCTCGCTGGAGCGCATGGGAGACAAGTCGGCGCAGAACGTTCTCAACGAAATCGAGCGATCGAAAAAATTGCCGCTGGAGCGCGTGCTGTTCGGACTCGGCATGCGCTTTGTGGGCGAGCGCACGGCGGAATTTCTGGCACAGCACTTCGGGTCGATGGATGCGCTGATTGAGGCTGCCACAAAGACCGATGCCGAAGAAAGCCTGGCCGAACTGCAGCAGGTGGAAGAGGTCGGCCCGCGCATTGCCGCCAGCATCCGTGAGTTTTTCGAAGAGCCGAAAAACCTGGAACTCATCGAGCGTTTGCGAAAGGCCGGGTTGCAGTTCAGCGGCAAGAAAAAAGAACGCGGCACAACTCTGGCGGGAAAGACCTTCGTGCTCACCGGCACGCTTGTCGAAATACACCCGCGACGAAGCCAAGCGCATGATTGAAGACGCGGGAGGCAAGGTCGTGGCGTCGGTCAGCAAGAAAACCGACTACGTCGTTGCCGGCGCCGATCCCGGCTCAAAGCTGGACAAGGCTCGCGAACTCGGGGTCGAGGTCGTCAGCGAGCAGCAAATGGAAGCGCTGTTGAAGCGGTGATGCGGCAGAGACACCAGACTGTAGATTTTTCGGCAAATGGCATACATCTACTGCTTTGACGGTGCCGCCATATCTGCCGCAGTTAGCAGATGTGGGCCGTCGTCCACGAACTACCCCACGTCAGCCAACTGCGGGCGGACGTGGGGCACCACAGGCAAACAGCAGATCCTTCGCTTCGCTCAGGATGACACACCCGGAGAACATTCATTCAGACAGCCCGGTCTGACGCGCAAGGCGATCACCGCTCGTCGAAAGCCTGCCGGATGCGGACGTAGGTCTGCTGGAGATCTTCGGGCAGCAAGCGGGTTTCGCCGACGACGCTCATGAAACTGGCGTCGGCCACCCAGCGGGGAAGAACGTGCATGTGGATGTGCCCGGCCACCCCGGCTCCGGCGGCCTTTCCGATGTTCATGCCCAGGTTGATTCCATCGGGCATGATAGAGCCTGCGCAGAATGTCTTCCATGCGCTGAGCGAGCATCATCATTTCGACGGCGGCTTCGGGCGCGAGATTCCGAAGCTGGTCGAGGTGCTCATAGGGCACAATCATTACGTGCCCGCTGGTATAGGGAAAGGCATTCAAGATGACGAAGCAGTACCGGCCGCGGTAGACGATTCCTGCCTGGTCATCGGGTTCCTTCAGCTTTTCGCAAAACAAACAACCTTTAGCTTTGTCCGCGCCTGTAACGTACGCGTAGCGCCAGGAAGTCCAAAGATAGTCCATGATGCCGAGAGTACCAGAATGCCGCTTTGACGAGAAACCATTTGGGGGTCAATTATCGCCGGGCTGGGGGGCGGCGGGCGATTGGAAGCAATAAAATCGGAAGTGGCATAGAATTCACGCACTTGCCGCATAAATCGTATTTCTTGGATTGACACTTTTTGACAGCGGTTGGTATAGTCAAGAGAGTCATGCAGTGCGGGATTCGTACTGTGTGAGCCGACCGCTGGATTGTTCAAGATGCCCTAAACCGGGCTAATCTTCCCAAGAGACTCAAGCCAGCCGTCTGTAAGGAAACCTTCTCATCTTCGCCTCCAAGCGAGGGTGAGCCGATGCGCACCGATGGCCCTTAACGACACCCGCAACGACACCCAGTCTGACGACACGCAGTCTAATGAACTGACCCAGGAAACCGGTTCGCATCCCGAACCATCAACCGCCCAGGCACAGAACGACTCGAACCTAAATCCAAACGCTAATGGTTCCGAGCGGCCCAAAGTGGGCTCAACCCGGAACGAAAAAGAAACCATGACGGAAGACTTCGCAACCGCACTCGAAACATTCGAACAAGAACAAAGTGAACTGGCAGCCAATGAGGACCGCGTCCTCAAGGGCACCGTAATCAGTATTAACCCTAACTACCTTGTCGTGGACATCGGACTGAAATCCGAAGGCGTCGTGCCGCTGGCCGAGGTGCAGGACCACGAGGGTAATGTTAAATTCCAGCCCGGCAACGAAATCGATGTGATGATCGAAAAGGGTCACACCGAAGAGGGCTACGTAAATCTTTCGCACCAAAAGGCACAACGTCTCCACGCCTGGGACGAGATCGAAAAGGCGTACAACGACAAGTCTTCCATTAAGGTTCGCGTCATTGATCGCATCAAGGGCGGCCTCACGGTTGACGTGATGGGGGCGCGCGCATTTTTGCCCGGCTCGCAGGTCGACACCAGGCCGATCCGCAACCTCGATTCCCTGAAGGGCCAGGATATCGACGTTCGCGTCATCAAACTGAACAAGAAGCGCGGCAACATCGTCGTCAGCCGGAAGCAGATGCTGGAAGAAGAGCTCACCAGCAAGCGCGATAAGACGATGGAGCAGCTTGCCGAGGGCGCTGTGCTGACCGGAACGGTGAAGAACCTGACCGACTACGGCGCATTCGTTGATCTGGGCGGAATCGACGGCCTGCTGCACATCACGGATATGTCCTGGGGCCGGCTGACGCACCCGCACGATTTGGTGCAGGTCGGCGACCAGATCCAGGTAAAGGTTCTCAAGTTCGACAAAGACAAGCAGCGCGTTTCTCTGGGCTTCAAGCAGCTCACGCCCGATCCCTGGCTGGATGCCACCGAGCGCTATCCGGTCGGCGCGCGCGTGCAGGGCCGGGTCATCAGCGTGACCGATTACGGTGCGTTCGTCGAGCTCGAGCAGGGCATCGAGGGCTTGGTGCATGTCAGCGAGATGACTTGGTCGAAGCGGATGAAGCATCCGTCGAAGATCGTCAACGTCGGCGACCACGTCGAAGCCGTGGTGCTGAACGTGAACGCGCAGGAGCGCCGCATTTCGCTCGGCCTGAAGCAGTTGGAATCGAATCCCTGGGAGTCGCTGCACGAGAAGTATCCGGTGGGCTCGATTGTCGAGGGCAAGGTTCGCAACCTCACCGACTTCGGCGCTTTCATCGAGATCGAAGACGGAATCGACGGCCTGGTGCACGTCAGCAATCTGAGTTGGACCAAGCGCATCAAGCATCCTTCCGAAGTGTTGAAGAAGGGCGACAAGGTGCGCGCGGCTGTGCTGGCGATCGAACCCGATCAACGCCGTCTCTCGCTCGGGGTGAAGCAGCTTCAGCCTGATGTGTGGGAGTCGTTCTTCGAACAGCATCAGGTTGGGGATGTCATTCACGGCAAGGTTCTGCGGCTCGCCAGCTTTGGCGCATTCGTCGAGATTGCCGATGGAGTCGAGGGCCTGTGCCATAACTCCGAAGCTGCCGACGCGCACGGCGCTGCGCTCACGCTGGAACCCAGTCAGGAATACGAGTTCAAGGTTATCAAGATGAACCCGGAAGAAAAGAAAGTCGGGTTGAGCATTCGCGCCGTAGGCGCGGAAGCGACGCGGGCGGACGTAGAGGCTTACAAGCATCCGCCATCAGCGCCTGGAACCTCAACCATCGGCGAATTGCTCGACTGGAAGCGCCATCAGGAGTAGATCAACTTAATTGCAGGAATCAGGGCCGCCGAGAGGCGGCCCTAGTTTTTGTGACTAGCGTTTTGCGCGATGAGCTAGGCTCTGTTGTGGAAGCCCACGCCTTGTTGTGGAAGCCCACGCCTTTAGGCGTGGGAAACAGTGCAGGAATTGGGATCGGTTGTCACTCGTCGATCTTTAGATTGAGGCGTGCTTCCCGGCGGCTATCGAATGCGCTGAGAGTCTTGACGCCGCTACGCTTGCCTGCGTGCTCGGCGAAGATTTTGTAATCGACGTTGGGCGAAAGCGCCGGAAAACGAAATCCGCCGTCTTGTCCGGCGATGTAGGTTTTCACCACGAGCGTCTTGGTGTTCTTGAGGTAGACGATCGCATCGGGCACGGGTTTGTCATTGCGATTGAACACCTGTCCCTGGAGCAATCGCGAGGCCCCGCTCTCATACCCGCTGCGCCCCTGCGCAAAGGCCGACACGCTGAACGCACCCGCGAACGCTACGCAGAGCAAAACCAGCAAGCCGGTCAGATAAAGTTTTTTCAACGCCGACTCCTCACGATGGGCGTGATGGCCGCGCCACGGCAGCATGTCGGCCGCGACGCCGCCCGGCACGGAGCTACTCGTCCTTCTCGTCCTCGTCTTCTTCGTCGTCCTCGTCATCCTTCACCTTGTTCAATTCAAGCGGGTGTGTGGCAACAACTTCGAAGTCTGTGCCGCACTCCAGGCAGGAGACGATTTCGCCTTCGTCGAGTTCGTCTTCTTCAACGTCGAGATCGGTTTCGCACTCTGGACATAAAACCATGATTGCCTCTCTTCGACCCGTGTCCTCATTCATATTGCCTGGGGAACCGGAAATCCGGGTGTCGTTCGTCTTTATATTTAGAATCGCCCCATAGCGTCAAGTGGTCAAACGAAAATTGCTGGAGGAACTTTGCCTGGGCCAGAAAAACTCTCCCGCGATCGCGGAAAAGGTTGCGACCCGGGGGGCGGGACGGCCCGCCGGATTCCATTACGGTACAGGGTTTTGCGCCGTTCCTTTTAGGGAATGGCGAGAAACTTCCACCATCAAGATCAGAACCGTCGGGTAAGAAGTAGCATCGAATAGAATGGTGTGTTGTGTTTGTGCAAACGGCAAGTCAATCCTTGCGGTTCTGGCGGCACCGCCGGAGCAGGTCCCGATCAATTCCCGGAATTTGGAAAATGATGGCGCCTCGGAAGCGGGCGCGGGTTTCGAAGAATGGTGTAATCTTCGGAGTGTGGGCCGGGCCTCCACCCCAGCAACGGCAACCGGGTCTCATTTGAGACTTGATTTACCCTGCGTAGGGACCGCGCTGCTGTAGCCAAAGGCGCTATGTGGCGTCCGCTGCCGTGGCCCCGGCGGAGTGGCCGTGGATCGCTGGCGAAAGTATACCGGCAGTCGGGCAGCAGTTAGGCGAAAGAAGGACATATGCGCGGATCTGGAATCATGAATCGCGGCGGCGGGGGCTGGAATGTCTCTGGCTTTACCTCCATTCACCCACATCGTGAAAAAGCTGCTGATCATCAATACCTCTGTTTTTGTGCTCACGCTGCTGGCGGAGAACTTCGCGCCGTTCCTGCTGCGCGTGCTGCGTTTCGGCTGGCTGATTCCGAGCCGACGTTTTGCACGGCGCGCTGTGGGAACTGGTGACCTATTCGTTCTTTCACGTGGGCCTGTTCCATCTGCTCTTCAACATGCTTGCGCTGTGGATGTTCGGCTCACAATTTGAGATGGACTGGGGTTCGCGGCGATTTCTGGAGTTCTACTTTTTCTGCGTAGTTGGAGCCGCGATTTCGACAATCGTGGTCGGCTATGCTGGGCCTGGCATTCAGCGGAGGGAGTTCGTTTGGCTTTTTCGCGAGTCTCGGGCGCCTGGTCAACACGCCCACGGTTGGCGCCTCAGGCGGCATCTACGGCCTGCTGATTGCCTTTGGGATACTGTACGGCGACCGCCAGATCTACATGTTCCCCCTGCCGTTCGCGATCAAAGCCAGGTACATGGTTGGCATATGGATATTCATAGCCTTGGTGGGAGCTTTGCAGGGGCCGGGCGGAGTGGCCAATATCGCGCATCTCGGAGGCGCTTTCTGCGGCTGGCTCTATCTGAAGTTCATGCCGCAGAGCAGGCCAGCGAAGGGAGTGCAAGTCAAGGCTTCAGAGGGGTTTTACGGCATCCGCAACAGCTATTACCGCTGGAAGCGCCGCCGGGCGGCAAAGAAATTCGAAGTCTACATGCGCAAACAGGACCCCTCCTCGCAATACTTCGACGAGCACGGCAACTTTAAGGCCCCGAGCAGTGACGATAAGGACAACGGCGGCGGCCCCCGCTCGCCTTGGGTCAACTAAGGAAAACTGACAGCCTGGGCAGAGGTCCCTCAGAGGCAAAGCTCCACCCTATCGCTGCGCGATGGATCACCGTGTGGACTCACGGCTTGCGCCGTGTATCGCCGCGCCTTCGGCGGTGGCGAGAAACATAAACGTTGATCTGTTCGACGCACTGCCTCTGTCATTCGGCTGCCAACTCTACGGAAGAAAACAGCAGTTCCAGGTTCTGGTGCGTAGTGGTGATCACGCATACTTCCGGCAGTCGCACCCAGAAGCGGTGAACCTCGGGATCTTCCTGCGCCTCCCGCCTCATTTCGATGGATTTCCAGATACGAAGGTGCACAAACCGGCTGGCATTCTTGCCGTCCCGGTAGAGCAGGTCATGGCTGTATCCCTTCCTCGCCATAAACAGATAAAACTCGCGAAGAAGCTCGATCGTTTCCGCTTCCTTGTTTTCCAAGGGTTCCAGGATTGCGAGGGAAAGCACGGCATTGCTCATAAGCGTTCGCCTTTGTTGAAAGCCTGTTCCTGGCAAAATCACTTTGCTTCTCCTGCAAGAAAATTATTGCACGGCCCGCGCCAACATCGAGATGCAACCTGGAGCGGCTTCAGAATCACTTTTCGCGGTGTTCACCCACCCGGTGCAATCGGATAAAGTTGGTTGACCCGCTTGTACTCTGGGTGCCCGCTACAATTCCTACCACGTCTCCGGCCTGAACGACACCGGTTTCCAGAAGAAAATCTTCCGTATTTGTCACCATCGCCTCGGCCGTGTGAAAAGGCGGTGCGGCAATAGGGCGAACCCCCCAAAGCAAATTCAGACGATTGCAGACTACCGGAATATGGGCAAAAGCATACACCTCCGCGCGCGGTCTGTATTTGGAAATCAGCCGGGCCGTAGTGCCACTTTCAGTGTAAATCGCAATGGCGCCAAGGTTGAGGTCTTCGGCGATGTGCGCGGTCGACTCGCAAACCGCCTCCGAAATCGATAGCTGCTGGTCATGGTTGCGCCTGTGCCGCAAGCCGGCCGAAGGCAAAATATGCTTCTCGGTCTCCGTCACCAGACGCGCCATCATGCGGACGGCCTCGCGAGGATACTGTCCTGCGGCCGTTTCTCCCGACAACATCACCGCGTCGGTGCCGTCGATGACGGCATTCGCCACGTCGCTGGCCTCGGCGCGCGTTGGCCGGGGATTCTGCATCATCGATTCCAGCATTTGCGTGGCGGTAATCACCGGCTTCCGATATTCAGCCGCCCGGGCGATGACGTGCTTCTGAATGATCGGGACTTTCTCCGGCGCCATCTCCACGCCAAGGTCCCCGCGAGCCACCATGACCCAATCGGCAATCTCCAGAATTTCATCCAGATTTTCGATTGCCTGCGGCTTTTCCAGCTTGGCACAGACAACGGTATCGGCACCGTGGCTCGCAATCGCCGCCTTTGCCATGCGCACGTCGTTGGCGCTGCGCACAAAAGAAACGGCCACGGCATCGACGCAGTGATCGAGACCGAACTTCAGGTCCTCGTAATCCTTCTCCGTCAAAGAAGGAACGCTGAGCACGGCACCCGGCAAATTGATGCCTTGATGCTCCCCGAGGATTCCGCCATCGACGACTTCGCAGAGAACCTCCTCGCCCTTGACCTCGAGAACCTTGAGCGACAGCTTGCCGTCGGAGAGCAGTATGCGATTGCCCGGCTGCACCTCGCGCGAAAGCTCATGGAAGGTCGTGGAGACCAGCTCCGAGGTGCCCGCCACCTCGCGGGTGGTGATGGTGAATCGCCGGCCCGCAGTCAGCGAGACAGGCTTGCCATCGCGCAAGGGGCCGGTGCGCATCTTCGGCCCTTGCAAATCCTGGAGGATGCAGATGGTGCGGTTGAGCTGCCGGGCGACCTTGCGCAAACGCTCAATGATGCGGGCATGCTGCTGGTGAGTGCCATGCGAGAAGTTCAGGCGCGCCACATCCATGCCCAAGCGCATGAGATCCGCAGATCATCTCCTCGGAATCGCATGCCGGCCCAATGGTGCAGACGATCTTGGCCCGGCGCGACTTCATTTTGAGGGCAGAACCCTCCTCCACTGCCCAGTCGGACGTTCTCAATTTCATGATTCAAACTCGCTCGGAAGTGACGTTGGGCGGCTTCAACTCGGAGTGGGCTCCAAACATGAAACGAGGATGCCGCTGGGCATTGAATTCAGCGCCAATCAACACGACAAACGATACCAGGTAGAGCCAGATCAGCAAGGCGATTGCAGTACCGACCGAGCCGTAAATCACCGTGTAATTGCTGAAGTGCCTCAGGTAGGTGCCGAACAGAACCGTGGCCAGAAACCACATTACGGTCGCCAGAATCGCTCCCGGCAACACGCGATGCCAAGGCTGAGTGCGCGGCACTCCGTGGTGGTAAATCAATGCGATTACGGCAATGCTGGTCAGGGTTGCGATAATCCACCGCAGCGCCGTGGAGACGCCCAGGATGTAGGCACTAAAGTCGTGCCCGGCGTGGTACACGATCCAGCGCTCAATCTGGTTGCCGAAAGCGACCAGGAAGCTGGCAAATGCCATCGGAACGCCGGCCAGAAATACCAGCAGAAAAGCTGTCAGCCGCTCTTTGACGATGGTGATCTTGCGCGGCATGCCATAGGCTTTGTGGAAGCCGTCAATCCAGGAGATCATTACGCCCGACGCAGTCCAAAGCGTAATCACCGAAGTCATGATAAGCATGCCGATCGGCCGGGGCTTGGCACCTACGAAATAGGAGAGGACCGGGGATCGGGTACCCTGGGGCATGATGCGACCGATGGCATAAGAGATCTCGCGGATGAAGGCCTCCGTGCTCTGTGAGGCCACCAGGATGGAGGCCAGCAGAAGCGCCGCCGGAAATAAGGTAAAAATGGCGGAGTAGGCCGCAGCCTTCGCGACCGCGAACTGATCGTGCTCAAAGGCCTTTAGGAATGAAACCCGCAGCAATTTGAGAAACTCAAGCATAGGATTCGGTACAAGCGTAAACCGGCGCAGCGTTTTTGGCAAAAAGAACCGGTCGCCGATGTTCACCCGGCAGCCCGCAAAAAATAACGGGGGACCGAAGTCCCCCGCAGTTGTCGATGGGTTGAGCGAAGCTACTCCGCGGCCAACTCTTCGGTCTCGTTCTCGCCTTCCTGCCGCAGCAATTCGAGGGCACGTTCCTGCTCCTCGTATTCCTTCTGGATGTCCTCCTGCACTTTGTGTGCAGCGGCTTCCAGCTCGGGAGCCAGCGAAACGTTGCGGTAGAATTCCATGCCGGTGCCGGCCGGAATCAACCGTCCCACGATCACGTTCTCTTTCAGCCCTCGCAGGTGGTCGACCGAACCCTGAATCGCGGCTTCGGTGAGCACGCGCGTCGTTTCCTGGAACGATGCGGCAGAGATGAAGGACTCGGTCGAGAGCGATGCCTTCGTGATTCCGAGCAGCAACGGGCGCCCGATGGCAGGGCGTCCGCCCTGTGCAATGGCCTTCTCGTTCTCTTCCCGGAACTTGAATTTGTCGATCTGCTGTTCGAGCAGGAACGGCGTGTCGCCGACCTCCTCGACCTTCACCCAGCGCATCATCTGCCGGACGATGACCTCGATGTGCTTATCGCTGATGGTCACGCCCTGCAGCCGGTAGACCTCCTGGATTTCGTTCACCAGGTAAGCCTGCAACTCCTTCTCGCCCAGGACGGCGAGAATGTCGTGCGGGTTGAGCGGTCCGTCCATCAATTGCTCGCCGGCCCGGATGCGCTCACCTTCCTGCACGTTGATGTGAACGCCGCGAGGCACCGAGTATTCGCGCTCGCTGCCGTCGTCGGTCACCACGTAGACCTTGCGCTGGCCCTTGCTGACTTCGCCGAACTTGACGGTGCCGTCGATTTCGCTGATGACGGCCGTTTCGCGCGGCTTGCGGGCTTCGAACAATTCGACCACGCGCGGCAGACCGCCCGTGATGTCCTTGGTCTTGGTGGTTTCGCGCGGGATCTTCGCCAGCACGTCGCCGGGGAAGACCTCGTCGCCATCCTGAATCATGAGGTGAGAACGGGACGGCATGAGGTAGCGCTTGTTGTTCTTGCCGCCCTTGACGACAATCGCGGGCTGGCGCTTTTCGTCCGCCGAATCCATCACGACCAGACGGGAAAGACCGGTCACTTCGTCCACCTCTTCGTGGAGCGTGAGGCCTTCCTGCAGATCCTTGAAGGAAACGACGCCGCCGATTTCGGTCATGATCGAGAAGGTGTAAGGATCCCACTCGGCCATCACCTGGCCCAGCTTCACCTGACTGCCTTCCTGCACCTTGATGTGCGCACCGTAGACAAGCGCGTAGCGTTCCTTTTCGCGGCCCTTGTCGTCGACCACCACAATCGAACCGTTGCGGTTCATCACCACCAGGTCGCCGGCCTTGGCCTTAACCGTCTGCACGCCAATGAACCGTACCGTACCGTTATTCTTGGCGTCCAGGCGCGACTGCTCGCTGACTCGCGAAGCCGTGCCGCCGATATGGAAGGTACGCATCGTAAGCTGCGTGCCCGGTTCGCCGATGGATTGCGCCGCGATGACTCCCGTGGCCTCGCCCAACTCGACCAGGCGTCCCGATGCCAGGTTGCGTCCGTAGCACATCACGCAAACACCGCGCTTCGATTCGCAGGTCAGCACCGAGCGAATCTTGACGCGCTCGATTCCGGCCGCCTGAATCGCGCTGGCCAGGTCTTCCGTGATCTCCTGGTTGATGTCTACGATGACGTTGGCTTCGTAATCCTTGATCCTTTCGAGCGAGACGCGGCCCACGATGCGGTCGCGCAACGGCTCGATGATGTCGCCCGATTCGACGATCGATCCGACGTAGATGCCATCCACGGTTCCGCAGTCGTACTCGCTGATGATGACGTCCTGCGCCACGTCGACCAGGCGGCGCGTCAGGTAGCCCGAGTCGGCGGTCTTCAGTGCCGTATCGGCCAGACCCTTGCGGGCGCCGTGCGTCGAAATAAAGTACTGCAACACGGTGAGCCCTTCGCGGAAGTTGGCCGTGATCGGTGTCTCGATGATTTCGCCCGAAGGCTTCGCCATCAGACCGCGCATGCCGGAAAGCTGGCGAATCTGCTGCTTCGATCCGCGAGCGCCGGAATCGGCGGCGACATAGATGGCATTGATTTCGCCATCCTTGTCGCGCTTCTGCATGGCGCTGAACATCTCGTCGGCGACCTTTTCGGTAACCCCCGACCAGATTTCGATCACCTTGTTGTAGCGTTCGCCGTTGGTAATGGCGCCATCCAGGTATTGCTGCTGCACCCCGATGACCTGATTTTGCGCATCGGCCACGACCGCGCCCTTGCTGGACGGGATGACCATGTCATCGATGCCGATCGACAGGCCCGAACGCGTGGCGGCAAGGAACCCGAGTTCCTTGATCTCGTCCAGCATGCGGACGGTAGTCTCCAGCCCGAAGCGCAGGTAGCAGAAATTCACCAATTGCGCGACGCCCTTCTTCTTCATCAGGCCATTGATAAACGGCATGCCCTAAGCGGCTTGCTGCAGGCGATCGTTGAGAATGGCGCGGCCCACCGTCGTGTTAATGAACTGGCGGTTGAGCGTAACCGATTCGGTGTGCAGGATCTCCTGATCGTCGTACGCCGTCGTCAGGTCGATCACTTCACCCGTATAGCGCAGGCGAATCGGGGTGAGCGTTTCCACTTCCCCGGCTTCGCGGGCCAGCAGAACCTCGTCCAGGTGCGAGAAAGCGCGGCCTTCGCCCTTCGCGTTCACCTTGGCCTTGGTCAGGTAGTAGATGCCCAGCACCATGTCCTGCGTGGGAACGGTGATCGGCTGGCCTGACGCCGGCGAAAGAATGTTGTGCGACGCGAGCATCAGCACGCTGGCTTCGACCTGGGCTTCCGGCGATAGCGGAATGTGAACCGCCATCTGGTCGCCGTCGAAATCGGCGTTGAACGCCGTGCACACCAGCGGGTGAATCTTGATGGCCTTGCCTTCCACCAGAACCGGTTCAAATGCCTGGATGCCCAGGCGGTGCAGGGTTGGAGCGCGGTTCAACAGCACCGGATGGTCCTTGATGACCTCTTCCAGGATGTCCCAAACGATCGGGTCCTGCTGCTCGACCATTTCCTTGGCCTGTTTGATGGTGGTGCAATGCCCGGTCTGTTCCAGCCGGTGGTAAATGAACGGCTTGAACAACTCCAGCGCCATCTTCTTCGGCAGGCCGCACTGATGCAGCTTGAGTTCGGGGCCGACCACAATGACGGAGCGGCCCGAGTAGTCCACGCGTTTGCCCAGCAGGTTCTGGCGGAAGCGTCCCTGCTTGCCCTTCAGCGTATCGCTCAGCGACTTCAGCGGACGGTTGTTGGCGCCGCGCAGCACGCGGCCGCGGCGTCCGTTATCGAAGAGCGCGTCCACCGCTTCCTGAAGCATGCGCTTCTCATTACGCACGATGACCTCGGGCGCGTGCAGGTCCATCAACTTCTTAAGGCGGTTATTGCGGTTGATCACGCGGCGATAGAGATCGTTGAGATCCGAAGTCGCGAAGCGGCCGCCATCGAGTGGAACCAGCGGACGCAACTCCGGCGGAATCACCGGAATGACATCCAGGATCATCCACTGCGGCTTGTTGCCTGACTTGCGGAAGGCCTCGACCACCTTGAGCCGCTTGGCATACTTCAAGCGCTTCTGGAGCGAAGTCTCCTCGCGCATCTTCAGCCGCAATTCGCCCGAAAGCGCATCGGTGTCAATGCGTTTCAGCAGCTCCTTGATTGCCTCGGCGCCCATCAGGGCCTTGAAGCCGGAAGGACGATACTGCTGGTCGAGTTCGCGGAATTTCTGCTCTTCCTTGATAATGTCGCGCTCTTTGACCGGAGCTTCGCCCGGCTCGATCACGACGTAAGCCTCGAAGTACAGCACTGATTCCAAATCGCGCAGAGAGATGTCGAGGATGTGGCCGATGCGGCTCGGCAACCCCTTGAAGAACCAGACGTGCGAGCAGGGCGAAGCCAGTTCGATGTGGCCCAGGCGCTCACGGCGCACCTTGGAAAGCGTGACCTCGACTCCGCATTTATCGCAGATGACGCCGCGGTGCTTCATGCGCTTGTACTTGCCGCACAAGCACTCCCAATCGGTCACCGGGCCGAAAATCCGGGCGCAGAACAGGCCGTCGCGCTCCGGCTTGAAGGTGCGATAGTTGATCGTCTCCGGCTTGGTCACTTCGCCGTGCGACCAGCTCCGAATCTTTTCGGCTGAGGCGAGACAGATCCGGATGGCGTCGAAATCCGCAATGTTTGTTTCACGGTCAAATGGGCTTGAGCGGTACAAAGTGCCTCCTCCCTGAACGCGTTGTGCGTCCAGGCGTCGCGGCCTCTCGCGGCCGCCCTCGGCTCCCGGAATTCGTCAGTCGCGGTTGCTGGTGCCAATCACCGGCGCTGACCTGATCTCGATCCGCCATGGTGCGGGAGCTCCCTGGTGGATTCGCATCTTCGGCGGCTAGTCGGCGACAGCCGGCAGCGCCGGCAGCGGCACGCGTTCCTTGATCTTAATCAGCTCGACGTCAAGGCAAAGCGACTGCAACTCGCGAATCAGCACGTTGAACGATTCCGGCACACCGGGCTCGATCGCGGCCTCACCCTTGACGATGGCCTCGTAAATCTTGGTGCGGCCATAAACGTCGTCGGATTTCGCCGTGAGCAGCTCCTGCAAAATGTAAGCCGCGCCGTAAGCTTCCAGCGCCCACACTTCCATTTC